>NZ_JBWBQF010000001.1:0-922500 GCF_056278815.1 Pseudomonas sp. TE3644
AGATCGTTCTTTAAAAATTTGGGTATGTGATAGAAAGATAGACTGAACGTTACTTTCACTGGTAACGGATCAGGCTAAGGTAAAATTTGTGATTCAAATTGCAAATTTTCGGCGAATGTCGTCTTCATAGTATAACCAGATTGCTTGGGGTTATATGGTCAAGTGAAGAAGCGCATACGGTGGATGCCTTGGCAGTCAGAGGCGATGAAAGACGTGGTAGCCTGCGAAAAGCTTCGGGGAGTCGGCAAACAGACTGTGATCCGGAGATGTCTGAATGGGGGAACCCAGCCATCATAAGATGGTTATCTTGTACTGAATACATAGGTGCAAGAGGCGAACCAGGGGAACTGAAACATCTAAGTACCCTGAGGAAAAGAAATCAACCGAGATTCCCTTAGTAGTGGCGAGCGAACGGGGACCAGCCCTTAAGTTGATTTGAGATTAGCGGAACGCTCTGGAAAGTGCGGCCATAGTGGGTGATAGCCCTGTACGCGAAAATCTCTTATCAATGAAATCGAGTAGGACGGAGCACGAGAAACTTTGTCTGAATATGGGGGGACCATCCTCCAAGGCTAAATACTACTGACTGACCGATAGTGAACTAGTACCGTGAGGGAAAGGCGAAAAGAACCCCGGAGAGGGGAGTGAAATAGATCCTGAAACCGTATGCGTACAAGCAGTGGGAGCAGACTTTGTTCTGTGACTGCGTACCTTTTGTATAATGGGTCAGCGACTTATATTCAGTGGCGAGCTTAACCGAATAGGGGAGGCGTAGCGAAAGCGAGTGTTAATAGCGCGTTTAGTCGCTGGGTATAGACCCGAAACCGGGCGATCTATCCATGGGCAGGTTGAAGGTTGGGTAACACTAACTGGAGGACCGAACCGACTACCGTTGAAAAGTTAGCGGATGACCTGTGGATCGGAGTGAAAGGCTAATCAAGCTCGGAGATAGCTGGTTCTCCTCGAAAGCTATTTAGGTAGCGCCTCATGTATCACTGTAGGGGGTAGAGCACTGTTTCGGCTAGGGGGTCATCCCGACTTACCAAACCGATGCAAACTCCGAATACCTACAAGTGCCGAGCATGGGAGACACACGGCGGGTGCTAACGTCCGTCGTGAAAAGGGAAACAACCCAGACCGTCAGCTAAGGTCCCAAAGTCATGGTTAAGTGGGAAACGATGTGGGAAGGCTTAGACAGCTAGGAGGTTGGCTTAGAAGCAGCCACCCTTTAAAGAAAGCGTAATAGCTCACTAGTCGAGTCGGCCTGCGCGGAAGATGTAACGGGGCTCAAACCATGCACCGAAGCTACGGGTATCATCTTATGATGATGCGGTAGAGGAGCGTTCTGTAAGCCTGTGAAGGTGAGTTGAGAAGCTTGCTGGAGGTATCAGAAGTGCGAATGCTGACATGAGTAACGACAATGGGTGTGAAAAACACCCACGCCGAAAGACCAAGGTTTCCTGCGCAACGTTAATCGACGCAGGGTTAGTCGGTCCCTAAGGCGAGGCTGAAAAGCGTAGTCGATGGAAAACAGGTTAATATTCCTGTACTTCTGGTTATTGCGATGGAGGGACGGAGAAGGCTAGGCCAGCTTGGCGTTGGTTGTCCAAGTTTAAGGTGGTAGGCTGAGATCTTAGGTAAATCCGGGATCTTAAGGCCGAGAGCTGATGACGAGTTGTCTTTAGACGACGAAGTGGTTGATGCCATGCTTCCAAGAAAAGCTTCTAAGCTTCAGGTAACCAGGAACCGTACCCCAAACCGACACAGGTGGTTGGGTAGAGAATACCAAGGCGCTTGAGAGAACTCGGGTGAAGGAACTAGGCAAAATGGCACCGTAACTTCGGGAGAAGGTGCGCCGGTGAGGGTGAAGGACTTGCTCCGTAAGCTCATGCCGGTCGAAGATACCAGGCCGCTGCGACTGTTTATTAAAAACACAGCACTCTGCAAACACGAAAGTGGACGTATAGGGTGTGACGCCTGCCCGGTGCCGGAAGGTTAATTGATGGGGTTAGCTAACGCGAAGCTCTTGATCGAAGCCCCGGTAAACGGCGGCCGTAACTATAACGGTCCTAAGGTAGCGAAATTCCTTGTCGGGTAAGTTCCGACCTGCACGAATGGCGTAACGATGGCGGCGCTGTCTCCACCCGAGACTCAGTGAAATTGAAATCGCTGTGAAGATGCAGTGTATCCGCGGCTAGACGGAAAGACCCCGTGAACCTTTACTATAGCTTTGCACTGGACTTTGAATTTGCTTGTGTAGGATAGGTGGGAGGCTTTGAAGCGTGGACGCCAGTTCGCGTGGAGCCATCCTTGAAATACCACCCTGGCAACTTTGAGGTTCTAACTCAGGTCCGTTATCCGGATCGAGGACAGTGTATGGTGGGTAGTTTGACTGGGGCGGTCTCCTCCTAAAGAGTAACGGAGGAGTACGAAGGTGCGCTCAGACCGGTCGGAAATCGGTCGTAGAGTATAAAGGCAAAAGCGCGCTTGACTGCGAGACAGACACGTCGAGCAGGTACGAAAGTAGGTCTTAGTGATCCGGTGGTTCTGTATGGAAGGGCCATCGCTCAACGGATAAAAGGTACTCCGGGGATAACAGGCTGATACCGCCCAAGAGTTCATATCGACGGCGGTGTTTGGCACCTCGATGTCGGCTCATCACATCCTGGGGCTGAAGCCGGTCCCAAGGGTATGGCTGTTCGCCATTTAAAGTGGTACGCGAGCTGGGTTTAGAACGTCGTGAGACAGTTCGGTCCCTATCTGCCGTGGACGTTTGAGATTTGAGAGGGGCTGCTCCTAGTACGAGAGGACCGGAGTGGACGAACCTCTGGTGTTCCGGTTGTCACGCCAGTGGCATTGCCGGGTAGCTATGTTCGGAAAAGATAACCGCTGAAAGCATCTAAGCGGGAAACTTGCCTCAAGATGAGATCTCACTGGAACCTTGAGTTCCCTGAAGGGCCGTCGAAGACTACGACGTTGATAGGTTGGGTGTGTAAGCGCTGTGAGGCGTTGAGCTAACCAATACTAATTGCCCGTGAGGCTTGACCATATAACACCCAAGCAATTTGAGCGGAAGCCAGATTGCGGTGTTGTGAAGATGATACGAACCGAAAGTTTGCTGATTCACAAATACCATCACATACCCGATTCGCTGGAATGCCACCCAAAGGGCATCCTGGCTACAGAATTTCTTGACGACCATAGAGCATTGGAACCACCTGATCCCATCCCGAACTCAGCAGTGAAACGATGCATCGCCGATGGTAGTGTGGGGTTTCCCCATGTGAGAGTAGGTCATCGTCAAGATTAAATTCCGAAACCCCCATCTGCGAAAGCAGGTGGGGGTTTTGTCTTTATGGCCTGGAATTCAGGGACAGCAGTCCTGGCCTCATCGCATCGCATCGCATCGCATCGTAGCCGCTGCCGCCAGGCTGCGCTGGCCCCAAGCCCCACCGAAAATCTCCAGCGCACACCAGGGCCAGCGCAGCCTAGCGGCAGCGGCTACAGGCGTTCCAAGGCGAGGTGTACTTTTCCCTTCAAATATCACGCCATTCCCCCCCCACCCTGTGGAGCAGGGTAACCGAGTCGTTCCCTTCCCGAGCTTCGCCCGGTCCCACAGCGGGGGTAGCACCACCTTGCCGTAGCCGCTGCCGCCAGGCTGCGCTGGCCACAAGCCTCACTGAAGATCCCCAGCGCACACCAGGCCCAGCGCAGCCTACGGCAGCGACTACAGAAATGCGGCACAATGGGACGTGGACGCAACCGTGTAAGGAACACACATGAACAAACTCGAACGCATCAAAGGCTGCCTGCTGGGCGGCGCCGTCGGCGACGCCCTGGGCGCGCCGGTGGAGTTTCTCGAGTGGCCCGTGATACAAGCCAAGTACGGCGACCAGGGCATCGCCGACTTTACCCCGGCCTACGGCCGCATCGGCGCAATCACCGACGACACCCAGATGATGCTGTTCACCGCCGAAGGCCTGTTGCGTGCTTATGTCCGCGGCAGCTCCCGAGGCATCTGCCACGTCCCAAGCGTCATCCACCATGCCTTGCTGCGCTGGCTGACCACGCAAAACGAACAGCCCGGTATTGCGGTCAGCAAAGATGGCTGGTTGATCGACGAAAAAGCCCTATGGGCGCGCCGTGCCCCCGGTTCCACCTGCATCAGCGCACTCAAGGCCAGCAAGCAGCTGGGCAGCGCTGCACAGAACGACAGCAAGGGGTGCGGCGCCCTTATGCGCAGTGCCCCTTGCGCCTTCTTCGCCAATGCCTTCGAATACGCCGCCCAAGCTGGTCGTTTGACTCATGGTCACCCCACTGGCTACCTGGCCGCTGGCTTGTTCGCCGACATCCTGCATCGCATGACAGATCGAGTGATGGGGCTGGAGAAGGCAGTGACCGACAGCCTTGCCGAGCATGGGCACAAACCGGATATGGACGAAATTCGCCAATTGCTGGAGCGTGTCCTGTTCTTTGTTCGTGAAGGCTTCCATCCCACGCCTGAGCGCATTGGCGAACTGGGCGGTGGATGGGTTGCCGAGGAGGCCCTGGCCATCGGTGTATGGTGCGCGCTGACTGCCGATAGCCTGGAGGACGGTGTCATTCGCGCCGTCAATCACAGTGGTGACAGTGACAGCACCGGGTTGATTGCCGGGCATTTGCTGGGCATTGAATACGGCGCTGCCGCGATTCCGGCACGCTGGCTGCAGCGTTTGGAATTGCGCCATGTCATTGAACGCATAGCGGACGACCTTGAGATCGTGCCTCGAGACTATTGTGGTTATGGGGGAGAGGAAGACGGCTGGATTGAACTGGCGTATCCAGGTGGCTGACACCATTTTTCAGGCATTAAAAAGCCGGCTTGTGGCCGGCTTCTCGTCGACAGTCCTGGTTTGTTTTTGGCAAACCCAAACCGCCTTCTAAAAATGTAAGAACCAGTAATCTTGCGTTACCGGTTAGCCAGGCAGTGATGATTGCTGCTCGACTGTGGCCAGGTGCTTAACGCCCCAGCCAAAAGGTGCGCAAAGAATAGCGGCATTCCAGCCAAAAGCCCAGCATAAATGTCATTGGTTCCCATCCTCCGGGCCATCCGGACGCTGGGCCTGCAAGGTTGACCACCAAAACACCCACCCCAGAACCTCGACGGCATCATCCACGCCCACCAGCTCGTCACTGTATTCACCCAGGTTGTCTGCTCGCAGTCTCAAGGCATCGCACGCCATGGGATGCAGGGTGCGCACGCAAATCCTGTCCTCACGCAGCAAGGCGTAGATCTGCCCGGCGACAGGGGCAGTAAGGCTGCGGTCTATGGCTAGTGCGGCGCCGGGCTGGATGCGCGGTGTCATGGCGGTGTCGGGCATGATCACTGCCACACATTGGTCAGGGTTGATGTCCAGTGAATCGAAGGCCGCAATCGGCAGACGCAGATGATGGTGCTCATCGGCGATGAGCTGATGGTTAAGGGGGCGATGGAAGGGCAGCAGAATATCCTGATCGGTGCTGGCGGCGCGGGTGGCGGGGTTGCCGTGTGGGGCCAGGTTGTCCTGGTCGAAAAACTCGTCCTGTGGATCGCAAGGTGGGAAGGGCGGTGGAAATCGGTATTTTGGCCCCAGGCCGGTACGCAGCCAGCGGGTGTGGACGCAGAGTAATTGAGCGATATCGTCGAGGCGGGCGATGGGTACGCCGCGACGTATCCAGTTGTTGACGTGCTGGGGCAGCACCTTGCGGTGCAGCGCCAGATCCGAGGGCGTGAGATGGCATTCCTGGAGCAGCGTCTTGAGGCGATCACCGGAGCTGATCATGGTGGTTTCCGGGTTGTGGGAGACGCCGGCAGTCTGCCGATCCTGGCGACAGGAGGCTGTAGGACATTTCTGAAGACATAAAAAAGCCCTGCACTGGGCAGGGCTTTTTTGTCACCGGGTGGTTCAGCCTTTGAAGGCAGCAACCGACTTGGTGATTTCAGCACGGGCGGCTTCAGCGTCGCCCCAGCCTTCGATCTTGACCCACTTACCTTTTTCGAGATCTTTGTAGTTCTCGAAGAAGTGCTTGATCTGCTCCAGCAGCAGGGCTGGCAGGTCGGTGTATTCCTTCACGTCAACGTACAGCTGCGACAGCTTGTCGTGCGGTACGGCCAGAACCTTGGCGTCGCCGCCGCCGTCGTCGGTCATGTGCAGGATGCCGACCGGACGGGCACGGATGACCGAACCTGGGGCCACTGGGTACGGGGTGACAACCAGCACGTCCAGGGGATCGCCATCGTCAGCCAGGGTGTTGGGGATGAAACCGTAGTTGGCCGGGTAGAACATAGGGGTGGCCATGAAACGATCGACGAACAGGGTATCGCTGTCCTTGTCGATTTCGTATTTGATCGGCGCGTGGTTGGCCGGAATCTCGATGGCGACGTAGATGTCGTTCGGCAGGTCTTTGCCAGCCGGAATCTTGCTGTAGCTCATTGGGCGTTGCCCCCGTTGTAGGCCAGTAAAAATGGCCGTTTAGGCCAAAAAGTGGCAGGGATTATTGCATATATTGCCCGCGTTGCCACGCATGGCCAGACCACTGCCGCCTCAGCCGTGGTGGCTGTGCCGGTAGTCGGGGTGGCTCAGTTGCAGGCCTTGCAGCCGCACAAGCGGGTCCTGGCGGTAGAACGCTTTCAACTGCTGGTAAACGGCAGGGTACGCCTGGTGCAGCAGGTCCGGGGCGCTGAAGAAATACTCGCTGGTGACGGCAAAGAACTCAGCGGGATTTTCCGCAGCGTAAGGGTCGATGGCCGTCTCGGCGCCGGGGTCGCGGTCCAGCTGTCGATTGAGATCGTCGTAGGCCTGTTGCATGGCTGCTGCCCAGTCGCTGACCCGCATGTCCCGGTGCAGTGGCGGCAGGCCGTTGGCATCACCGTTGAGCATGTCGAGTTTGTGCGCCAGTTCGTGGATGACCAGGTTGTAGGCTTCCCAGCCGCCACCGGCCAGCACGCCGGGCAGGGCCAGGATGATCGGCCCCTGCTGCCAGGCTTCGCCACTGTGCTCGCCGTCCCAGCTGTGCTCCACGCCGCTGGGGTCGCGGTGGCGCTGGGGGCTCAGAAAGTCGTCGGGGTAGAGCACGATTTCGTGGAAGTTGCCGTACCAGTCCAGGTCGCCCAGGTGCAGCAAGGGCAATTGCGCCTGGGCGGCCAGCAGCAGACGTATCTCGTCGTCCAGCTGCACGCCATCAAGGCTGGTCAGCTGCTTGTCCAGCAGGAACAGCACACTGTGCTCCTGCAGCCACTGGTCTTCCTCGGCGCTGATGTCGTCGAGGATCGCCAGCTTATGTCGCACCCGCTGCCACATCAGTGGATCAAGCGGGTGTCGAGCCAGCGCCCGACGGCGGCGCCAGGCGCGCAGCGACCACATGCTCAGCGCGACGAGGCCTTGGCGGTCTTGCCGGCCATGCGGCTCTTCAGTACGCCGATGATCATGGGCACCAGAGACAGCAGGATGATGGCGACCACCAGCAGCGACAGGTTCTTCTTGATGAACGGCACGTTGCCGAAGAAGTAGCCCAGGGTCACCAGGCCGCCGACCCAGACCACCGTGCCGACCACGCTGAACGCCAGGAAGCGTGGGTAGAACATCTTGGCAACGCCCGCCACGAACGGTGCAAAGGTACGCAGGATGGGCAGGAAACGCGCCAGGGTCACGGTCTTGCCGCCATGGCGCTCGTAGAAATCATGGGTCTGCTGCAGGTAATCGCGGCGGAAGATTTTCGAGTTGGGGTTGCTGAACAGCTTCTCGCCGGCCGTTCGACCGATTACATAGTTGGTGCTGTCGCCCAGGATGGCGGCCGCCATCAGCAGTGCGCCGATCAGCCATGGGTCCATGCCGCCGCCAGCGGCCACGGCGCCAGCGATGAACAGCAGCGAATCGCCCGGCAGGAAGGGGGTTACCACAAGACCTGTTTCACAGAAGATGACCAGGAACAGGATCGCGTAGATCCAGGGGCCGTAATTGGTCACCAGCAGATCGAGATACGTATCCAGATGAAGGATCAGGTCAAGCGGGTTGAAATCCATGTGCAACACCTGTGCAGGGCCCGACGCTACGGGCTTTGGGGCGACTTGAGGGACGGTAGGCTGTTCGGTAACAAATCGTACAACCTGAGGGGCCGGAATTATACGACCGGATGGCGGGATTGCCCCACGAGTTTGTAGCCAGGCGTTTCAGTTTCATCTTGCGCAGATGCCGTAGCCGCTGCCGCCAGGCTGCGCTGGCCCCCAGCCTCACTGGATATCTCTAGTGAGCGATAGGGCCCGCGCAGCCTCGCGGCAGCGGCTACAGGGGAATTCAATCGGAGTTGATGGGCAGCACGTAGTTGAGGAACTCGGTGTCCTGGTGGAAACCAATGGACTCGTAGGTTTTCTGCGCCACCTCGTTGTCGGCGCTGGTGGAGACACGCAAGCGCACGGCCTGGGTTTCCTTGGCCATCTTCTTGGCGGTGCGGATCAGGTGGTCGGCTACCAACTGGCGGCGGGCATCTTCGGCGACGTAGATGTCGTTGAGAATCCACACGCGCTTGAGCGATAGCGAGGAGAAACTGGGGTAGAGCTGGCAGAAGCCCAGCAGCTTGTTGTCATCGTCGTCTGGCAGGGCCAGGTAAATCGTCGATTCCTTGCGTCGAAGACGCTTTTCCAGGAAGGCGCGGGAGGAGTCGGGGTAGGGCAATTCGCCGTAAAACTCGCGGTATTTCACAAACAAGGGAGCGATCAGGTCCAGATGCTCCAGCGTTGCTTGAACAATTCGCATATCGGGCCTCGCGTGCTGGACAAGGGGTGGCAACCAATACCACGGCATGCCGTCGATCCGATGCTGCCTTAAAACAATTAGAAAACGCAATCAAACGGACGCTGAAATGAATCAGCCCGGTCATGCAAGCACAACCGGGCTGACACAGTTTTCAGCTTAGAAGAAACCGAGCGGGTTGATGTCGTAGCTCACCAGCAGGTTCTTGGTCTGCTGGTAGTGGTCCAGCATCATTTTGTGGGTTTCACGGCCAACGCCGGACTTTTTGTACCCGCCGAACGCGGCGTGGGCCGGGTACAGGTGGTAGCAGTTGGTCCACACGCGACCGGCCTTGATGCCGCGGCCCATGCGGTAGGCGCGGTTGATGTCACGGGTCCACACGCCGGCGCCCAGGCCGAACTCGGTGTCGTTGGCGATGGCCAGGGCTTCGGCTTCATCCTTGAACGTGGTGACACTCACCACCGGGCCGAAGATTTCTTCCTGGAACACGCGCATCTTGTTGTTGCCCTTGAGCAGGGTTGGCTGAATGTAATAACCGGTCGACAGGTTACCTTCCAGTTTTTGCACGCTGCCGCCGGTCAACAGTTCGGCGCCTTCGTTCTTGGCAATATCCAGGTACGAAAGAATCTTGTCGAACTGTTGCTCGGACGCCTGGGCGCCGACCATGGTCTCGGTGTCCAGCGGGTCGCCACGCTTGATCTGCTCGATCTTCTTCATCACTTCTTTCATGAAGGCCGGGTAGATCGACTCCTGCACCAACGCCCGGGATGGGCAGGTGCACACTTCACCCTGGTTGAAGAATGCCAGTACCAGGCCTTCAGCGGCTTTTTCGATAAAGCTCTGCTCGGCCTGCATGATGTCTTCGAAGAAGATGTTCGGCGATTTGCCGCCCAGCTCCACGGTGGACGGGATGATGTTCTCGGCCGCGCACTTCATGATGTGCGAGCCCACCGGAGTGGAGCCGGTGAAGGCAATCTTGGCGATGCGCTTGCTGGTGGCCAGCGCCTCGCCCGCTTCCTTGCCGAAACCCTGAACGATATTGAGCACGCCAGGCGGCAGCAGGTCGCCGATCAGCTCGACCAGCACAGTGATGCCCAGTGGGGTCTGCTCGGCGGGCTTGAGCACCACGCAGTTGCCAGCGGCCAGTGCGGGGGCCAGTTTCCAGGCTGCCATCAGGATCGGGAAGTTCCACGGGATGATCTGCCCGACCACGCCCAGTGGCTCGTGGATGTGGTAGGCCACGGTGTTGCCGTCGATCTCGGCAGCGCTGCCTTCCTGCGCCCGCAGGCAACCGGCGAAGTAGCGGAAATGGTCGGCGGCCAGGGGGATGTCGGCGTTGAGGGTTTCACGAACGGCCTTGCCGTTGTCCCAGGTTTCGGTGATGGCCAGTGTTTCCAGATGTTGTTCGATGCGGTCGGCGATCTTCAGCAGGGTCAGTGAGCGGGCCTGCACCGAGGTGCTGCCCCAGGCGTCGGCAGCGGCATGGGCGGCATCAAGGGCTTTGTCGATGTCTTCGGCAGTGGAACGGGGGAATTCGGCAATTGGCTGGCCATTGACCGGCGAAGTGTTGGTGAAGTACTGGCCCTTGACCGGTGCCACGAATTCGCCGCCGATGTAGTTGCCATAGCGGCTCTTGAAGTTGACCAGAGCCCCTTCGGTACCAGGATGTGCGTAACGCATGGTGAGTTTCTCCTTGATTCTTGTCTTTTGGGTGGAGGACGCGTTTGCGGCGTTTAATAGCGTAGAGCAAGTGTTGGGCCACTGCCTTGAGACCCAGCAAAACGGCGGGTTCCAGCCCATCTGACGGCTCGTTTTAGCCGTGCTTCGTGGCAGGTTCGCGACAGCCGGGGTGACACTGTGTGCCATCGTTGGCACAGCGGTGACCCATGGGTCGAAGGTGGCATTGCATTGCCTGGGCGCCTGGAGGATGCTTGGGATGAACTCCACTGGAGAATAATAAAAAGTGCACAGTGATCATCTCAGCCGTCATGCGCACCAAGTGCTGACCGTCACCCGTGGTGGGCAGCCTGCGCGCGGCCCGGCCAGCGACCCGTCCATCGCCCGCTCCTGGCTGCGTTGCCTGGAGGACTACCACCTCGACCCCTCGCTGGCGGTAGCCCCCACCGTGCTGGAGCACGGGCGCATCCTCGAGAGTCGCGCGCGCATGCAGCAAGTGCTGCAGATCGCCGGCAGCGAAATGGCCAGCCTGCATCAGCAACTGTCCGGCGCCGGCCATGCGGTGCTGCTGACCGATGCCCGGGGCGTCATCCTCAACTGTGTCACTGCGCCTACCGAGCGCAAGGTGTTCGAGCGCGCCGGCCTGTGGCTGGGTGCCGACTGGAGCGAGGCCTGTGAGGGCACCAACGGCATTGGCACCTGCCTGGTCGAGCGCCAGGCCCTGACCATTCATCAGGACGAGCATTTCAGAGGTCGGCATACCGGCCTGACCTGTTCAGCCAGCCCCGTGTTCGACCCCAGCGGCGAACTGCTGGCGGTGCTCGACGTATCTTCGGCGCGAGCTGATGCCTCCCGTCAAAGCCAGTTCCACACCATGACCCTGGTCAATCTCTCGGCGAAGATGATCGAGAGCTGCTACTTCATGCGTCATTTCGAGGACCAGTGGCTGCTGCGCTTCCATCTGCAGGCCGAGTCGGTGGGCATGTTCAGCGAAGGCTTGCTGGCGTTCGACGAACAGGGCCGTATTGCGGCCGTCAATCAGAGTGCGCTGAACCTGCTGGGGCGTGGGCGTGGCACCCTGGTGGGGCAGCCCGTGGATGCCTTTTTCGACTGCGCCTTGGGCGAATTGCTGGGCCGCGCCACCACCGAAGCCAGTACCAGCTGGCCGTTGCGCACCCGTGATGGTCGCTCGCTGTTCGCCAGCCTCAAGGGCCGGCCGCGCGCCTTGGCCGTTGCCGTGCCGGTGGCTCAGCCTGTATTGCCAGCGGCGGATATCTGCCTGGGTGACGAGCGCCTGCAACTGGACTTTCGCCGGGCCCTTAAAGTGTTCGAACGCGACGTGCCGCTGATGGTCCACGGCGAAACCGGCTCGGGCAAGGAGGCCTTCGCCAAGGCCGTGCACCAGGCCAGTCAGCGCGCGGGCAAGGCGTTCGTGGCGCTCAACTGTGCCTCGCTGCCCGAGAGCCTGATCGAAAGCGAGTTGTTCGGTTATCGCGGCGGCAGTTTTACTGGGGCGCGCAAGGAAGGCATGCGCGGCAAGCTGCAGCAGGCGGACGGTGGCACCCTGTTGCTCGACGAAATCGGCGACATGCCCCTGGCACTGCAGACCCGTTTGCTGCGCGTGCTCGAAGACCGCATGGTGGTACCGCTGGGCGGCGAAGCCGTGGCAGTGGATGTGCGCATCATCAGCGCCACCCACCGCAACCTGCTGGAACGGGTACGCGACGGCAGTTTCCGGGAAGATTTGTACTACCGCCTCAACGGGCTGGAAATTGACCTGCCGGCGTTGCGCGATCGAACCGACAAACCAGCGTTGCTGGATTTCATCCTGCACCAGGAGGCAGGGGGTGAACTGGTGCAACTGGATACCCGGGCACGCGAAGCGTTGCTGGCGTTTGGCTGGCCGGGCAACGTGCGGCAGATGCGCAATGTGTTGCGCACCTTGGTGGCGTTGAGCGAAGACGGGCGGGTGACCTTCACTGACCTGCCCGGTTACCTGCGTGACCAGGCACCTGCTGCCACTTTGCCTGAGCAGCCGCTGGCCGAGGCCGAACGTACGGCATTGCTCGGGGCGCTGGAGCGCCAGCGCTGGCACATGACCCATGTGGCGCAAGAGTTGGGTGTTAGCCGCAATACCTTATATAGAAAGTTGCGCAAACATGGCCTCAGCCGCCAACTGAACGTCTTGTAGGAGCCGACCTTGGTCGCGATGCGGCCAACGCGGATCGACTTTGGAACGGCGGTGGCTCCATCGCGGCCAAGGCCGGCTCCTACAAAGGTGTAGCGGCACAATCAGCACGTGAGATTTTTCCTACCCTAAGTTAACCTGCCTCGATGTTTCGCGAGGTCAATCATGCATATTCACATTCTCGGTATCTGCGGCACGTTCATGGGCTCGCTGGCGGTACTCGCCAAGGAGTCCGGCCACCACGTCACCGGTTCCGACGCCAACGTCTATCCCCCCATGAGCACTCAACTGGAGGCCCAGGGCATCGAGTTGACCCAGGGCTATGACGCCGCGCAACTGGACCCGGCGCCTGACCTGGTGGTCATCGGCAACGCCCTGTCGCGGGGTAACCCGGCGGTGGAATATGTACTGAACAAGGGCCTGCCCTACGTATCGGGCCCGCAATGGCTCGCCGACCACGTGCTGCAAGGCCGCTGGGTATTGGCCGTCGCCGGCACCCACGGCAAGACCACCACCAGCAGCATGCTGGCCTGGGTGCTGGAGCACGCCGGCATGGCGCCGGGCTTCCTGATCGGCGGTGTGCCGCAGAACTTCGCGGTGTCGGCGCGTTTAGGCGATACGCCCTTCTTCGTGGTGGAAGCGGATGAATACGACAGTGCCTTCTTCGACAAACGTTCCAAGTTCGTTCACTACCGCCCGCGCACGGCCATCCTCAACAACCTGGAATTCGACCACGCGGATATCTTCCCCGACCTGGCTGCCATCGAGCGCCAGTTCCACCACCTGGTTCGTACCATCCCCAGCGAAGGCCTGGTGATCCACCCCACTACGGAACCGGCGCTCAAGCGCGTCATCGACATGGGTTGCTGGACCCCGGTGCAGACCACCGGCGACGGCGGTCAATGGCAAGCCCGCCTGTTGAGCGAAGACGGTTCGCGCTTTGAAGTGCTGTTCGACGGCAAGCTCGAGGGCACAGTCAATTGGCCTTTGACCGGTCAGCACAACGTCGCCAACGCCTTGGCGACCCTGGCCGCTGCCCGCCATGTGGGCGTGGTGCCGGCCATGGGCGTGCAAGCGCTGAGCGCGTTCAAGAACGTCAAGCGCCGCATGGAAACCGTGGCCCAGGTGCAGGGCGTCACGATTTATGACGATTTCGCCCACCACCCGACCGCGATCGCCACCACGCTGGATGGCCTGCGTAAACGCATCGGCGATGCGCCACTGATCGCGGTGATCGAGCCGCGCTCCAACTCCATGAAGCTGGGCGCGCACCGCGACGGGCTGCCGGAAAGCGTACGTGATGCCGACCAAGTGATCTGGTACGCCCCGCCAAACCTGGGCTGGGACCTGGCTGCCACCGCCGCGCAATGCCCGGTACCGGCCATCGTTGCCGATTCCCTGGAGGCGATCATCGCCCGGGTCCAAAGCCAGGCCCAACCTGGTACCCATGTGGTGATCATGAGCAACGGCGGCTTCGGCGGCCTGCACTTGAAGCTGGCCGAGGCGCTCAAATGAGTGGCCCGGAACGTATCACGCTGGCCATGACGGGGGCTTCGGGCTCCCAGTATGGCCTGCGCTTGCTCGACTGCCTGGTGCGCGAAGACCGCGAAGTGCACTTCCTGATTTCCAAGGCCGCGCAATTGGTGATGGCCACGGAAACCGATGTCGTGCTGCCACCCAAGCCCCAGGCCATGCAGGCCTTCCTGACTGAATACACCGGCGCTGCGGCAAACCAGATTCGGGTGTACGGCAAGGAAGACTGGATGTCGCCCGTGGCCTCAGGCTCCGGCTCGCCGGCAGCGATGGTGGTGGTGCCCTGTTCCACCGGCACGCTGTCGGCGATTGCCACGGGTGCCTGCAACAACCTGATCGAGCGTGCGGCGGACGTCACCCTCAAGGAGCGCCGCCAGCTGATCCTGGTGCCCCGCGAGGCGCCGTATTCCACCATCCACCTGGAAAACATGCTCAAGCTGTCGCAGATGGGCGCGATCATGCTGCCGGCCTCTCCAGGTTTCTATCATCAGCCGCAAACCATCGATGACCTGGTGGATTTTGTGGTGGCGCGGGTGCTGAACCTGCTCAACATTCCCCAGGACATGCTGCCGCGTTGGGGCGAGTATCACCTGGGCGGCGATGAATAAGGCGCTGATTTGCCTTGTGGCGGGGCTGCAATTGAGTGGATGTGCCAGTGTGAGCACGCTCAATGCCGCCAAGCCTGGGGCGCCGGTGGTGTATTCCGGGGCGCGGCTGGATTGGTATGCAATTGAAGGCGGCTGTTGCCCTGTGGATAAGTTCGGGGTTGAGGCGCCGGCCCTGCCGTGGGTGGACTTGCCGTTCAGCACCTTGCTGGACACGCTATTGTTGCCGGTGTCGGCGCTGACGGTTCTCGGGTTTGGCGTACAAGCCCACGGCGGGTTGTGACTCCCCCCTGTGGGACCGGGCGAAGCTCGGGAAGGGGGCACCGCTAGCCCCTGCTGCGCTAGTTCCCGAGCTTCGCCCGGTCCCACAAGGGTGGCGGGGGGGGCTATTTACCCAGCCGCCTTAACTCATCGGACTCCACCACCCGAATCCCATCCTGCTCCTCCAGCGCCAACCGCCACAGCGCCCGCGCCAGCTGGCACGCCTCGATGCCGCGATACTTGCCGGGAATCAACTTGGCAATCGGCGCCACCAACTGCTCGCCCAAGCGCGGCTCCACGCGGGTGCCCAGCAGCAAGGAAGGTCGCACGATGGTCAGCTGTGGCCAGTTCATGGCCTTGAGGTCGCGCTCGGTCTCGCCCTTCACGCGGTTGTAGAAAATCTTCGACTTGTCGTCGGCATCGATGGCGCTGATCACCAGCAGATGGCGCGCACCCAGTTCGCGGGCGCGCTTGGCGTACGCCACCACCAGGTCGTGATCGATTTCGCGGAAGGCTTCCTGCGAGCCGGCCTGCTTGATGGTGCTGCCCAGGCAGCAATAGGCCACATCCACGCGGCCACCCAGGCCAGGCAGCAGATCACCTAATTTGCCGACCGGGTTTTCCAGGTGAGGGTGTTCGGCAAGGGGGCGGCGGGTAGGCGCCAGCACCCTGTTCACCGTGGGTTCATTGAGCAGCCGGTCGAGCAAATGCTCGCCCGTCAAACCGGTGGCTCCAGCAAGCAGGATGTGTTGCGGCGTCAAGTACATGATGTCTCTCCCCTGTTACAGCAAGCTTAGTGGCTCCCTGCACTTTTTGCTGCTTGCGCGCTCACTGCCGCACTCTGCAACGCCCGCTTGGCCTGCTGTTGGCGCAGACGCTGCCAGTGGGCAACTACGCCTTTGGGTGCCCAGATTTGTGGGTCCGAGGCTTCGAAGCTGTCTGCCTCCTCACGTTCGGCAACGTGCTTGCGAGCAAGTTCGAACGCTTGTTGCAGGTCATCGGTCTCGTTCAGGGCCTGGGCGAACAGGGCATCACCGAAGTAGGTGAAGTCCGATTCCTCCGAGCAGCCGAACGATACGCGGTCGGCACGGGAGGCTGTCATCACCAGTGTATGCTCATCTTTCAGCGCGGGGATGAAACCACCTGAGTAACAGGCCGAGATGACCACGATCTTGTCGCGGTTTTTCAATGGCGCCAGCACATTGGCGAGTTCGTCCGGTTCTAGGTCCGACAGCTGCAGGCGCGGCTGGTCCAGCACCAGTTCATTTTCGTGGGTGCCGTGGCTGGTCAGGTAGATGAACACCAGGTCTTCCGCGCCACTGCGCTGGGCGATGGTTTCCACCGCGCGGCTCAACGTTTCGCGAGTGGCCATGGGGCGGTCACCCAGGTGGTCACGGTGGTTGACCAGATTGACCTGGCCCACGGCGCCGAAGCGGCTGGCCAGCATATGGTTGACGTAGTCGGCCTCGCGCATGAACACGCTTTGCTTGCCATCACCGGCCAAGGTCAGGCTGTACAACTGGATGTCGCCGCCGGTGGACTTGGGCACTGCCGCCAGGGCCTTGTCCAGCAAGGCTCCCTGGTTCAGCAGGCCCAGTTCCAGGCTATCGGGCAGCAACTTGCCCTGGGCGTCGCGCACGCGCTGGCCGTTTGTCCACAGGCCGCTTTCCACCGCGCCGTCCTTGTGTATCAGCGTGCCCTTGCCATCGTAGGTGTCGTTGTTGAAGGTGCCCGCGTAACTGCTGCCGTCAGCCAGGGTCAGGCTGCCGGGGCCGGAGAAGTGCCAGTCATCGAAGCGGCCCTTGTAGTGGCTGCCGTCGCTGCCGAACATTTCGCCTTCGCCGGTCAGTGCGCCTTCCTTGAACGAGCCGATCCACACATCGCCCTCGGCGCTTTCGTAGCGGCCGCGGCCGTGCAATTGATTGGCATGGAAGTCGCCGATGTACTGATCGCCCTCCGAACTGCTGAAGGTGCCATGGCCTTCCAGCTCGCCGTTGACGAAGTTGCCGGTGAACTGATTGCCGCTGGCGTCGCTGCGCACCCCTTCGCCGTTGGGTTTGCCGTGGGCGAACACGCCCTGGTAGTCGCTGCCGTCATCCAGCTCCAGGTGGCCGGCACCCGAATACTGGTCGGTCTTGAACTCGCCGCGGTAAGTCTGGCCCGGCTCCTTGAGCGTGCCTTCGCCGTCGCGCCGGCCCAGCTTGAAGGTGCCTACGTACGTGGTGCCGTTGGCGCTCAAACTGCCTTGACCGTGGAACAGGCCCTGCTGGAAGCCGCCCCGGTAGACCTCGCCGTTGCTGCCGTGCCATTCGCCCTCGCCATGCCACTGGCCATTGAGGAAGGCGCCGGCGTACCAACTGCCATTGGGGTAGTCGATCCGCCCCTGGCCCTGCAGCAGGCCATTGACCACCTCACCACGGTAACGGCCGCCATCGGGCAGGCGGGCGTCGGGAGGGGACAGGGACTCGCCATCGCCGCAGGCGGTGATCAATAAGGTCAGGGCGAGGGGAACGAGTGGGCGCATGGCGGGATCCGGGCAAGTAAGGCGGCGAGTATGCCGCACAATGCCCCCGGTGAAACAGCCACCGGCGGCATTGCCCGCTGTTCGGTTATTACACGAAGCAGAGAGACAACGGTTCAGCAATATACGCAGGCTTCTCCGAACCCTCGATTTCAAGCGTGGCGGTGGCCTTGAGCAGCCACTGGCCGGGCTTCTTCTCGGTCACTTCGGTGAGTTCGACCTTGAGGCGCACATTGGAGTCCACCTTCACCGGCTGGATGAAGCGCACGCTATCCAGGCCGTAGTTGACCACCATCTTCAGGCCTTCGGGGACGACCAGCAGGTCTTCCATCAGCTTGGGGATCAGTGACAGTGACAGGAAACCATGGGCGATGGTGCTGCCGAACGGGGTCTTGGCGGCCTTGACCGGGTCGACGTGGATGAACTGGAAGTCACCGGTAGCCTCGGCAAACAGATTGATGCGGGCCTGATCGATTTTCAGCCATTGGGAATACCCCAGTTCCTTACCTACGTACTGCTTGAGTTCTTCTACAGGTACAAAGGGCATCGTGACTCTCCTTGTTGATGGGGCGCGTTGGCGTGCGCTCACTTAGATCACCATGGCACCGCTGTCGGGTCAAGCGTCCATGGCTATGGCGAATGGCGGTTTATAGGCGCCAACCTTGCGTGCTTATAATGGCCAAGGATGCCGGGGGCGGAGATAAAAATGTTGTTACGTGGTTTGACGTGGCTGATCGTTTTTCAATTACTGGGCACAGCCCTCAACCGTCTGGTGCTGACCATGCTGCCGGGGCCCATCATCGGGCTACTGCTGTTGCTGGGGTTCCTGGTGATGCGCGGCGAGGTGGGCAAACCATTGAGCGAAGCCTCCGGCAGCCTGCTGCGCTACCTGCCGTTGCTGCTGGTGCCGCCGGCCGTGGGCGTGATGGCCTATGCCAGCGACATCGCCGCCGACTTCTGGGCCATCGTCGGCACGTTGTTCATTTCCGTGCTGGTGTCCATGGCCCTGGCCGGCTGGCTGATGCAGAAAATGCTGGCGCGGCGGGGTGATCATTGATGCTGCTGGATTGGCACGGCGCCGTCGAATCGGTCATTCATCACCCGTTGTTCGGCATCGGCATCACCCTGGGCGCCTATCAATTGGTGCTGGCGGGTTACGAGCGCACGCGCTGGATTTTCCTGCAGCCGGTGCTGGTGTCGATGCTGCTGGTGATCGGGGTGCTGCTGTTCACCGGCGTCAGCTACGGCGAGTACCGCAAGAGCACCGAGATCCTCGGCACCCTGCTGGGGCCGGCCACCGTGGCGCTGGCGGTGCCGCTGTACCTGAACCTGCGGCGCATTCGCCAATTGCTGGCGCCGGTCTTGGCTACGCTGGTGATAGGCGGGGTGTTTGCCACCAGCCTGGGGCTGCTGCTGGCGTGGAGTTTTGGCGCCGAGCACATGATCCTGATGACCCTGGCGCCCAAGTCGGTCACCTCGCCCATCGCCATGCTGGTGGCCGAACAGATTGGCGGCGTGGCGGCCCTGGCGGCGGTGTTTGTGTTGATCACCGGGGTGATCGGCGCGATCTTTGGGCCGGGAATGTTGTCCATGCTCAACGTGCACAGCCCCGCAGCCCGTGGCATGGCCCTGGGCATGACTGCCCATGCGGTCGGGACCTCGGTGGCGCTGCAGGAAGGTGAGGAATGTGGGGCTTTCGCTGCGTTGGCGATGAGCCTGATGGGGGTGTCGACCGCGGTGTTCCTGCCGCTGGCCGTCAGCCTGTTCGTTTAAGGAAACCACTATGACGTTGCCGCTGTTTCCGCTCAACACCGTGCTGTTCCCGGGCTGCATCCTCGACTTGCAGATATTCGAGGCACGCTACCTGGACATGATCGGCCGCTGCATGAAGCAGGGCGTGGGGTTTGGCGTGGTCTGCATCCTCGAAGGCCAGGAAGTGGGCCCGGCGCCCACCGGCCACGCCATGATCGGCTGCGAAGCCGTGATTCGCGACTTCCAGCAGCAGGACAACGGCCTGCTGGGTATCCGGGTGGAGGGCGTGCGGCGCTTTCGGGTGACCGGTACCGCTTTGCAGCGCGATCAGTTGCTGGTGGCCGACGTCGATTGGCTGGCCGAGCGGGGCGACCAGCCGTTGCAGGAAGACGATGCCGACCTGGTGGCCTTGCTGCATGCCCTGGCCGAGCACCCCATGGTGGCGGCGCTGGACATGGGCAGCAACGTGCCGGGGCGGCAGTCGTTGGCCAATCAGTTGGGGTATCTGCTGCCATTCCCCGAGCAGGACAAGATC
This sequence comes from Pseudomonas sp. TE3644, assembly GCF_056278815.1. Classification (NCBI taxonomy): domain Bacteria; kingdom Pseudomonadati; phylum Pseudomonadota; class Gammaproteobacteria; order Pseudomonadales; family Pseudomonadaceae; genus Pseudomonas; species Pseudomonas sp. TE3644. The sequence goes on from NZ_JBWBQF010000001.1 coordinate 19,841, forward strand.
GACCTGCTGGGGCTGGATGAACCGGCCGAACGGTTGGCGGCGATCCAGGTGCTGCTCGATGATCTGCAGGGCGAACTGTTCGCCTGATACCGCGTCGTCAATGACGCGGCCTGGCGGCCGCTGCTACATTCGCCTGACCCGTAGCCGCTGCCGCAGGCTGCGCTGGCCGGGGTGAACCCTGGAGATGTCCAGCGTGGGGCGGGGCCAGCGCAGCCTTCGGCAGCGGCTACAGTGGGCTCAATACGCGTACCGCTCCAGCGAATGCGCAAACCCGCGTGTGGCGAAGTACGCCAGTACCGCCAGCAAAATCGGCAACACCACCCACCACACCCGCGGCGCCATCGCCGGCAGCGGCTGGCGCCACTGGCTCAGGGTCAGGCTGGCCGCGCAGACAAAACACGCCAGCAGGGTCCCGGCCAGCACATCAGTCGGCCAATGCGCGCCCAAGTACACCCGCGACAGCGCAATCAAGGCCGCCGGCAGAATCCCCAGCAACAGCCACGTCAGGCGCAGACGCGGGGGCTGGCCACGCCCAGCCAGCACGGCAAGGGTCAGAAACAGCGCGAACGACGCCGAACTGTGGCCGCTGGGCATGCTGAAGCTGCTCAACGGATCGGTCAGTACCTCGGGCCGCGCCCGCGCAAAGACATGCTTCATCAGCGTGTTGCCCAAGGCGGTGAACAGCAGGGTGCCGAGCGCGAACACGGCCGGGCGCCACTGGCGCAGCAACAGCAGCAAGCTGCACAGCACGCCCGCCAGGACGAACTGGCTGCGGAAATCGCCCATCTTGGTCAGCATCACCGCCACTTCATTGCCGGTCGGCCCGCGATGCTCCTGCACCAGGGTCATGATCCCCTGGTCGAAATGCGCCAGGTACGGCCAGCCCAGGAACACGCCTGCCAGCAGCACCAGGCACATGCCCGTGACCAGCCGCGTACCGTGCGGGCGGGCGCGCCAGGCGGAATGAATGCTTAGCCCGATCAACACCGCGAAACCGGCCGCCAGCACGCCGGCCTCGCCCCAGAAACCTTCGGGCAAGGGCAGGCGCAGGGCGGCGCCAGTGGCCCAGCCCGGCATCAGGTACACCACCGCCCAGCCAGCCCCGGCCAGCAGGCTCACGCCGATAAACCGCAGCAGCGGCATATCGAACATGCCCGCTACCATCGGCAGCATCGGGCGCAGCGGCCCGATGAAACGGCCCACCAGCAGGCTGGCTATGCCGTAGCGCTGGAAATAGCCCTCGGCGCGGCCGATCCATTCGGGGTGGTGCCGCAGGCCTGGCAAGCGCCGAATGTTCTGATGGAAATGTCGTCCGGTGAAGTAGGACAAGGCATCGCCCAGCAGCCCGCCGATATAGCCCAGCAACAGGGTTTCACCCAAGGACAGGCTGCCGCTGCCCGCCAGCACGGCAATGGCGAACAGCATCACGGTGCCTGGCACGATCAGCCCGACAATCGCCAGGCATTCGGTGCAAGCCACCAGCACGATCGCCAGCCCCAGCCATTGTGGGTGGGCGGTTAACCAGGCGGTCAGCCCGTCGAGCCATGGGCCCATGTGTCAGTTTCCTTGCGTCAGGATGAAAAAGTCGCGACCTTCGACTTGCCCGCGGCGCAAGGGGTTCCTTGTGCAGTGGCGGGCATGCTCGGCGTCCACGAAGCGGTACGGCAGATGTTCGTCGCGCCCATGGGGGATGCCCAGGCGTGTGGTCTGAATAATTTGTTTCGGGATGATTCCCAGGTCCTCGACAAACAATTGCTCATGGTCGAAGCGCTTGGCATCCCAGTTCGGCACCTTCAGGCCCAGCGCCCTGCACAGCAGTGTCTGGCCTGCGCACAAGCGTTCCGGCGCCCGAGGCTGGCCGCTGGCGTCGGGGTTGTTCATCTGCATCTGCGCCAGCGCATTGGCATCGGCGTGCTGGTCCACCCAGGGGTACCCCGACTTGATCAACACCGCGTTGCCGGCACCCTGGGCGCTGAAATTCAGCGAGTCGCCGCCCCGGGCGTAGTACATGTAGATGTGGCCGCCATCCAGAAACAGCGCCTTGCGCTTCTCCGTATAACCCAGCGAAGCATGGCTGCCTTTTTCTGCGCAGTAATAAGCCTCGGTCTCGATGATGCGCGCCGACAGCCAGTACGGCCCCTGGCGATGACGGATCACCTTGCCCAGCAGCTCGCGGGCCAGCAACTGCGCGTCGCGGTCGAAAAAGGCGTCGGGCAGGGGGCGAGCATCGGGCCAGGGCAGGGCGGCAGGCAGCATCGGACGGTTACCGGAAGATACGAATGAGCTCCCAAGGATAATATTCATCTGTGGCTTAATCACGGCTGAATCGTTGCCCTTTGCCCGACTGTTTTCGACCATCCGCCTGCCACCGCTGTCAGCGGACCTTCGAGACAGCTATAATCAGCCGCTTTCCTCTTTGCCAAGACCACAGAGACCATGACTGAGTCCGTTCTTGACTACATGACCCGCCTGGGTCGCGCCGCCCGCGAAGCCTCCCGCGTGATCGCGCGCGCCAGCACTGCGCAGAAAAACCGCGCACTGCAGGCTGCCGCCAACGCCCTGGACGGCGCCCGCAGCGAGCTGACCGCCGCCAACGAGCTGGACCTGGCCGCTGGCCGGGCCAACGGCCTGGAGCCGGCCATGCTCGAGCGCCTGGCGCTGACCCCTGCGCGCATCGACGGCATGATCGTCGGCCTGCGCCAGGTGGCCAGCCTGCCGGACCCGGTCGGTGCGATCCGCGACATGAGCTACCGGCCATCGGGCATTCAAGTGGGCAAGATGCGCGTGCCGCTGGGCGTTGTCGGCATCATCTACGAATCGCGTCCCAACGTGACCATCGATGCCGCCAGCCTGTGCCTGAAGTCCGGCAACGCCACCATCCTGCGTGGCGGCTCCGAGGCCATCCATTCCAACCGTGCCATTGCTGCCTGCGTGCAGCGCGGCCTGGCCGAAGCCGGCCTGCCGGCCGCCGTGGTGCAAGTGGTGGAAACCACCGACCGCGAAGCTGTGGGCGCGCTCATCACCATGCCCGAATACGTGGACATCATCGTCCCACGTGGCGGCCGTGGCCTGATCGAGCGTGTCAGCCGCGACGCCAAGGTGCCGGTCATCAAGCACCTGGACGGTATCTGCCACATCTACGTCGCCGCCGACGCCGACCTGGCCAAGGCCCAGCGCATCGCCTTCAACGCCAAGACCTACCGCTACGGTATCTGTGGCGCCATGGAAACCCTGTTGGTGGACGCGGCCGTTGCCGCCCACTTCCTGCCGGCCATGGCTGCCCAGTTCGCCGAGAAGGGCGTGGAGCTGCGTGGCTGCGAGCGCACCCGCGACATCATCCAGGTACTGCCGGCCACCGAAGAAGACTGGCACACCGAGTACCTGGCCGCGATCCTGTCGATTCGCGTGGTCGACGGCCTGGACCAGGCCATCGAGCACATCAACCATTACGGTTCGCACCACACCGATTCCATCGCCACCGAGAACCTGGCCGAAGCACGGCGCTTCACCGCCGAAGTCGACTCGGCCTCGGTGATGATCAACACCCCGACCTGCTTTGCCGATGGCTTCGAGTATGGCCTGGGTGCCGAGATCGGGATTTCCACGGACAAGATCCACGCCCGCGGTCCGGTCGGCCTGGAAGGCCTGACCTGCGAGAAATACATTGTGGTCGGCGACGGCCAACTGCGCGGCCAGGAGCCAGCCTGACTTGGGTGACCTGAGCCAGCCTGGCAACAAGCCCGCGCCGCGCCGTATCGGCGTGCTGGGCGGTACCTTCGACCCGGTGCACATCGGCCACCTGCGCAGCGCGCTGGAAGTGGCCGATGCCCTGCATCTGGACGAGTTGCGCCTGACGCCCAATGCCCGGCCCCCGCACCGCGACACCCCCCAGGTGACGCCGCAGGACCGCCTGGCCATGGTGCAATGCGCGGTGCAGGGCGTGGCGCCCCTGACGGTGGATGCCCGGGAGCTGCAACGGGACAAGCCGTCCTACACCATTGATACGCTGGAGCTGATGCGCGCGGAACTCGCCGCTGACGACCAGCTGTTTCTGCTGCTGGGCTGGGATGCCTTCTGTGGCCTGCCTTCCTGGCATCGCTGGGAAGAACTGCTGCAGCACTGCCATATTCTGGTATTGCAGCGGCCTGACGCCGACAGCGAGCCGCCGGATGCCTTGCGCAACCTGCTGGCCGCGCGGTCGGTCAGCGACCCGTTGGCCCTTGAAGGGCCCGGCGGGAATATTACTTTCGTCTGGCAGACACCCCTGGCGGTGTCGGCCACCCAGATCCGTCAACTGCTGGCCAGCGGGAAGTCGGTACGTTTCCTGGTGCCTGACGCGGTACTGGCCTACATCGAGGCGCACGGGCTGTACCGTGCGTCCAATTGAACTGAACGAGTTTTATATGACTAAGCAAAAAATCAGCGTATCCGGCGAAGAGCTGGTCGAACTGGCCAAGGCCGCCCTGGAAGACGTCAAGGCCCAGGACATCCTGGTCATCGACGTGAAAGACAAGCACAGCCTGACCGACTACATGGTCATCGCTACCGGTACTTCGAACCGCCAGATCAACGCCATGCTGGACAAGGTTCGCGAGAACGTGAAGGCCAAGGGCGCACAGCCACTGGGTGAAGAAGGCAAGGGCGAAAGCGACTGGGTACTGCTGGACCTGGGCGACGTCATCGTGCACATGATGACCGCCGCTGCCCGTCAGTTCTACGACCTGGAACGTCTGTGGCAGGGTGCCGAGCAAAGCCGTGCCGCCAGCGGCGCGCATCACACCCCAGGCAACGAATAAGGCCGGGCCATGCGTCTGCGTCTGATTGCGGTCGGCTCGCGCATGCCGAAGTGGGTGGAAGACGGTTGGCAGGAATACGCCAAGCGTCTGCCGTCCGAGCTTGCGCTTGATCTGGTGGAAATACCGCTCAACACCCGTGGCAAGAACGCCGACGTGGCGCGCTTCATCCGTCAGGAAGGCGAAGCCATGTTGTCCAAGGTGCAGCCGGGTGAGCGCATTGTCACGCTCGAAGTACACGGCAAGCCGTGGAGCACCGAGCAGTTGGCGGTGGAGCTGGACAAGTGGCGGCTGGACTCGCGCACCGTCAACTTCATGGTCGGTGGCCCCGAGGGGCTGGCGCCGGAAGTGTGCGCGCGTGCCGATCAGCGCTGGTCGCTGTCGCCGCTGACCTTGCCCCACCCGCTGGTACGCATCCTGATCGGCGAGCAGCTGTATCGCGCCTGGACCGTCCTGTCCGGGCACCCTTACCACAAATAAGCCGCCTTTCATGTCCCAGCCGATTCGCCTCAAGGATCACGAGAAAGATGCACGCCTGGTGCGTGGCCGCGTCGTGGTCGGGGCAATCGTGGTAATGGTCATGGTGTGCGCGCTGGTGGCACGCCTGTATTACCTGCAGGTCATTCAGTACGAGTATCACTCCACGCTGTCGGAAAACAACCGGGTGCATGTGCAGCCGCTGCCGCCGTCACGTGGGCTGATCTATGACCGCAATGGCGTGATCATCGCCGACAACCGCCCCAGTTTCAGCCTGAGCATGACCCGTGAGCGGGCGGGGGACTGGGCGCAGGTGCTGGACACCATCGTCCAGGTGCTGGAACTGACCCCTGACGACCGCGCCTTGTTTGAAAAGCGCATGAAGCAGGGGCGCCGGCCGTTCGAGCCGGTCCCGATCCTGTTCGAGCTCAGCGAAGAACAGATCGCCCGAATTGCCGTCAACCAGTTCCGCCTGCCCGGGGTGGAAGTGGTGGCGCAACTGGTGCGCCATTACCCGCAGGGGCCGCATTTCGCGCACTCGGTGGGCTACATGGGGCGCATCAATGAAAAAGAGCTGAAAACCCTCGACCCCGTGGCCTACAGCGGTACCCACCACATCGGCAAGACCGGCATCGAGCGCTTCTACGAACCGCAGTTGCACGGCCAGGTGGGCTACGAGGAAGTCGAGACCAACGCCCGTGGCCGCGTGCTGCGCGTGCTCAAGCGTACCGACCCGGTGCCCGGCAAGGACATCGTCCTGAGCCTCGACATCCAGTTGCAGGAGGCCGCCGAGGCCGCGCTGGGCGGGCGTCGTGGCGCCATCGTGGCCCTCGACCCAAGGACCGGCGAAGTGCTGGCCATGGTCAGCCAACCCAGTTTCGACCCCAACCTGTTCGTCACCGGCATCAGCTTCAAGGCCTATGCCGAGCTGCGGGACTCCATCGACCGCCCGCTGTTCAACCGCGTGCTGCGCGGCCTGTACCCGCCAGGCTCGACCATCAAGCCGGCCGTGGCCATCGCCGGCCTGGACACCGGTGTGGTCACCGCCAGTACCCGGGTGTTCGACCCTGGTTACTACCAGTTGCCCAACTTTGACCACAAATACCGCAACTGGAACCGCAGCGGCGATGGCTGGGTAGACCTGGATACCGCGATCATGCGGTCCAATGACACCTACTTCTACGATCTGGCCCACAAGATGGGTATCGATCGCCTGTCCAGCTACCTGAACCGCTTCGGTATCGGCCAGAAGGTCTCGCTGGACATGTTCGAAGAGTCCCCGGGGCTGATGCCGTCGCGGGACTGGAAACGCATCACCCGGCGCCAGGCGTGGTTCCCGGGTGAAACCCTGATTCTGGGGATTGGCCAGGGCTACATGCAGGCCACCCCGCTGCAACTGGCCCAGGCCACCGCGCTGGTGGCCAACAAGGGCAAGTGGAACCGTCCGCACCTGGCGCGCACCATCGAAGGTGAACCGCCGGTGGACGAGAACCCCATGGAAGACATTGTGTTGCGCGACCCCAACGACTGGGACCGCGTGAACCACGGCATGCAGCAAGTGATGCACGGTGCCCGTGGTACCGCCCGCAAGGCCTCGGTGGGCGCCCAATACCGCATTGCCGGTAAAAGCGGCACTGCCCAGGTCGTGGCCATCAAGCAGGGCGAGAAATACGACCGCTCCAAACTTCAGGAACGCCATCGCGACCACGCCCTGTTCGTGGGTTTCGCGCCGGCTGACAATCCCAAAATTGTAGTTGCGGTGATGGTGGAGAACGGCGAGTCCGGCTCCGGTGTCGCGGCCCCCGTGGTTCGCCAGGTGATGGACGCCTGGCTGTTGGGCCCCGATGGCCAGCTCAAGCCCGAGTACGCCAGCAATACCGCAACGGAGACCACCGCACGTGAAGAGTAATTTCGATCGCATGCTCTCCAGCGAGGACGTGATGCGCCGCCGCGCCACCTTGCTGCAGCGCATCCACATCGACGGCCCGCTGCTGATCCTGCTGCTGACCCTGGCCGCCGGCAGCCTGTTCGTGTTGTATTCGGCCAGCGGCAAAAGCTGGGACCTGCTGATCAAGCAGGCCACCTCGTTCGGCATCGGCCTGGCCTCGATGCTGCTGATCGCGCAACTTGAACCCCGCTTCATGGCGCGCTGGGTGCCGCTGGCCTATTGCCTGGGGGTGATCCTGCTGGTCGCGGTGGACGTCATGGGGCACAACGCCATGGGCGCCACGCGCTGGATCAACATTCCGGGGGTAATCCGCTTCCAGCCGTCGGAATTCATGAAGATCATCATGCCGGCCACCATCGCCTGGTACCTGGCCAAGCGCACCCTGCCGCCCACGCTCAAGCACGTGGGGGCCAGCCTGGTGCTGATCGGCATCCCGTTCATCCTCATCGTCCGCCAGCCGGACCTGGGCACCTCGCTGCTGATTCTGGCCTCGGGTACATTTGTACTCTTCATGGCCGGCCTGCGCTGGCGCTGGATTATCAGCGTGGTTGCCGCGGCAGTGCCGGTGGCGGTGGGCATGTGGTTTTTCATCATGCACGACTACCAGAAGCAGCGGATCCTGACCTTCCTCGACCCCGAAAGCGACCCGCTGGGCACTGGCTGGAACATCATCCAGTCCAAGGCCGCCATCGGTTCGGGCGGGGTGTTCGGCAAGGGCTGGCTGCTGGGTACCCAGTCGCATCTGGACTTCCTGCCTGAAAGCCACACCGACTTCATCATCGCCGTACTGGGTGAAGAGTTCGGCCTGGTGGGCATCTGCGCCTTGCTGCTGCTGTACCTGGCGCTGATCGGCCGTGGCCTGGTGATTACCGCACAGGCCCAGACCCTGTTCGGCAAGCTGCTGGCCGGCAGCCTGACCATGACGTTTTTTGTTTACGTTTTCGTCAATATCGGTATGGTCAGCGGCCTGTTGCCCGTCGTAGGCGTGCCGTTGCCCTTCATTAGTTACGGCGGAACTTCGCTGGTGACGCTGATGTCAGCGTTTGGGGTTTTGATGTCGATCCATACCCATCGCAAGTGGATCGCGCAGGTTTGATTAAGGTGAAGAATTTCATGCAAGCAGTATGCAACTGGGCCGCTCGGTGCATTCCCTGGGTCGGCCTGGTAGGCATCCTCGGGTCGTCGCAACAGGCGACGGCCGGCGATTACGATGGCACCCCGCAACTGGCGCAGTTCGTCGGTGAAATGACCCGCGACTACGGCTTTGCCGGCGAACAGGTGATTGGCGTGTTCGAGGAAGTGCAGCGCAAGCAGGCCATCCTCGACGCCATTTCCAAGCCGGCCGAGCGCGTCAAGCCCTGGAAGGACTATCGCCCGCTGTTCATCACCGATGCGCGCATCGCCCGTGGCGTGGACTTCTGGCGCCAGCATGAAGCCGCCCTCAAGCGCGCCGAGCAGGAATACGGCGTGCCGGCGCAGATAATCGTGTCTATCATTGGTGTCGAAACGTTTTTCGGTAGAAACACCGGCAACTACCGGGTGATCGACGCACTTTCCACCCTGGCGTTCGATTATCCGCCGCGTGCCGACTTCTTCCGCAAGGAGCTGCGCGAATTCCTGCTGCTGTCGCGTGAAGAGCAGGTTGACCCGCTCAGCATCAAGGGTTCCTATGCCGGCGCCATGGGCCTGCCGCAGTTCATGCCCAGCAGCTTCCGCGCCTATGCGGTGGATTTCGACGGCGATGGCCACATCAACATCTGGAGTGACCCCGATGACGCCATCGGCAGTGTCGCCAACTACTTCAAGCAGCATGGCTGGGTCATGGGCCAGCCGGTGGTAAGCCGTGCCTCGGTGCGCGGCGAGCACGTGGACGAAGGCCTGAGCCCGGGCATTGATCCGGTAAAGAACGTCGGACAGTTGCGAGCACTGGGCTGGTCGAGTCATGATGCGCTGCGCGACGATATGCCCGTGACTGCTTTCCGCTTCGACGGTGAGTTCGGTCCGGAATATTGGATGGGGTTGGGCAACTTCTACACCATCACTCGCTATAATCGCAGCGCCATGTATGCCATGGCGGTCTATCAACTGTCGCAAGCACTGGTCCAAGCACGGGGCGTCAAGTAATGCGGACAATGCCGATTCGCACACCACTGAAGCTGATGGGCTACGCAGCCCTCGCCCTGCTGGTCGCCAGCTGTTCGTCGACCAGCCGTGCCCCGCAAAGCGGCGGCTATGCCGTGCGTTCGCAGCCTGGCCTGGACATCAACCGGGCCCACAAGGACGGCGCGCCGTGGTGGGACGTCGATGTCTCGCGCATCCCAGACGCGGTGCCGACGCTGCACACCGGCCCCTACAAGGCCAACCCGTATACCGTGCTGGGCAAGACCTACTTCCCGCTCACCGATGCCAGCCACTATGCGGCCACGGGCACGGCGTCGTGGTACGGCACCAAGTTCCACGGCCAGAACACCGCCAATGGCGAGGTCTATGACCTGTACGGCATGAGTGCCGCGCACAAGACCCTGCCGTTGCCCAGCTACGTGCGCGTCACCAACCTGGACAACAACCGCAGCGTGATCCTGCGGGTCAACGACCGCGGTCCGTTCTACTCCGACCGCATCATCGACCTGTCGTACGCCGCAGCCAAGAAGCTGGGCTATGCCGAAATCGGCACCGCGCGGGTCAAGGTCGAGGGTATCGACCCGGCCCAGTACTGGGCCCAGCGTGGCCGTCCGGCGCCGCTGATGCTGGATCAGCCGCAGGTCGCGCAAGCGCCCCAGAAGCCGGTCATCACCGCCTCGGCGGGTACCATCGAGCAATGGACGCCGCCGCCGCAACAGCATGCCGCCGCCGTCCTGCCTGCGCAGATCGACGCAAAAAAAAACGCTTCTGTTCCAGTCTCTGGCCAGTTTCTCCAGGTGGGAGCGTTCGCCAATCCGGACGCTGCGGAGCTGCTGAGGTCCAAGCTGAGCTCGATGGTGAGGGCCCCGGTGTTCGTCAGCTCGATAGTGCGCAACCAGCAGACACTGTATCGAGTGCGGATGGGGCCGATCGGCACGCCGGGTGAAGTGCAGCAGACCCAGGACAGCGTGCGCCTGGCCAACCTGGGCTCGCCGAGCGTGGTCACCGCCGAATGATTTCCCCGGCCTGGCAACAGGTCGGAACCCGCTTGTCGACTGTGCCTTGTGGCCGTCGACAATCGTTTAAGACAAAGGCCCGCAGAAGGTCAAGCGACACCCGGGGCAGTGTGCCCCGACAACCAGATTTTGCCCGAGAGGGCATGTGCCCATTAGCAATTTCGAGAGACGGATGAACATCACCACCTTTGCCAAACGCCTGTGCCTGCCTGTACTGCTGCTGATCGCCCCAGTTGCCATGTCGGCCGAGCAAATGACGCCTGCGGCGCCGCAACTGGCTGCCAAGGCCTACGTACTGATGGAAGCATCCAGCGGGCAAGTCCTGGTGGACAGCAACGGCGATCAGCGTCTGCCGCCAGCCAGCCTGACCAAACTGATGAGCGCCTACATCGCCACCCTGGAGATCAAGCGCGGCCAGATCGGTGAGAACGATCCGGTGACCGTCAGCGAGAACGCCTGGCGCACCGGTGGTTCGCGGATGTTCCTCAAGGTCGGCTCGCAAGTGTCGGTCAGCGACCTGCTGCACGGCATCATCATCCAGTCGGGCAACGACGCCACCGTGGCCCTGTCCGAGCACATCGCCGGCAGCGAAGACGCTTTCGCCGACATGATGAACAAGACCGCCGGCGACCTGGGCATGGAGAACAGCCACTTCATGAACCCTACCGGGCTGCCGAACCCGGATCACTACTCCACCCCGCACGACATCGCCAAGCTGGCCCGCGCGATCATCAACATCGACCCGGCCCACTACGCGATCTACTCGCAGAAAGAGTTCTTCTGGAACAACATCAAGCAGCCTAACCGCAACCTGCTGCTGTGGCGCGACAAGACCGTCGACGGTCTGAAAACCGGCCACACCGAAGAAGCCGGCTACTGCATGGCGGCCTCGGCCGTACGTGATGGCATGCGCCTGATCGCGGTCGTGTTCGGTACCACCAGCGAAGCTGCGCGTGCTGCTGAAACCCAGAAGCTGCTGACCTACGGTTTCCGCTTCTTCGAAACCCAGACCTTCTACCAGAAGGGCACCGAACTGGCCAAGGCGCCGGTATGGAAAGGCGCTACTCATGAAGTGCGCGCCGGCCTGGCCGACGACCTGACCATGACCCTGCCAAAAGGCCAGCTCAAAGGCCTGACCGCCACCATGACCATGAAACCGCAACTGACCGCGCCAATCGCCAAGGGCGACGTGATCGGTAAAGTGGAAGTCAAGAATGGTGACCAGGTTGTCCACAGCGCCGACCTGATCGCCCTTGACGGCGTCGAGGAAGGTGGCTTCATCCGCCGCATGTGGGATAGCATTCGTCTATTCTTCTACGGCTTGTTCAACTGATTACGTGAACAGCATGCCCCCTGGCCGCGCCGTGCAGCCAGGGGGTTTGTCCGTCTTCACGGCTTGCGAGGCCGTTACTGCTATGACAGACACCGAAGTCAAGGCTCCTAAGATCGAATTCCCCTGCGCCGATTATCCGATCAAAGTGATCGGTGATACCGGCGTGGGCTTCAAAGACAAAGTGATCGCGATCGTGGCCAGCCATGCCACCATCGAGCACGAGAAAACCGCCGAGCGCCAAAGCAGCAACGGCAACTACACCACGCTGCAATTGCACATCCTGGCCACCAGCCAGGAGCAGCTGTACGACATCAACAGTGAGCTGCGTGCCACCGGCGTCGTGAAAATGGTGCTCTGATGCCGCAATGCCTGGGCTTTCGCGAGCTGGGCCTGATGGCCTACGAGCCGGTCTGGCACGCGATGCAGCGTTTCACCGACCAGCGTACCCCGGCCACGGGTGACGAGGTGTGGCTGGTACAGCACCCCTCGGTATTCACCCAGGGCCAGGCGGGCAAGGCCGAGCACCTGCTGGTGCCCGGCGATATCCCGGTGGTGCAGGTGGATCGCGGCGGTCAGGTGACCTACCACGGCCCTGGCCAGCTGGTGGCGTATCTGTTGCTGGACGTGCGACGCCTGGGCTACGGCGTGCGTGACCTGGTCACGCGCATCGAACAGACCCTCGTCGCGCTGCTGGACGAGTATGGTGTACCGGCGGCGGCCAAGGCCGATGCCCCGGGTGTGTATGTCCAGGGCGCGAAAATCGCCTCGCTGGGCCTGCGGATACGCAATGGTTGTTCCTTTCATGGCCTGGCCTTGAACGTGGACATGGACCTTGCGCCGTTCCGCCGTATCAACCCCTGCGGATATGCCGGGCTGGCGATGACCCAGCTGTGCGATCATGCAGAACAGATTGAATATGCCGAGGTTGGTGCCCGGCTGCGCGCGCAGCTCGTCAAGCACCTCGACTACGCTGAGCAGACGACCCTGACGGGCGGAATCGATTGATATGACTACCGCGCAAGACACAGCTGAATCCGTGCAAACCATCATCCCGGTGACCAACGTGACGCCGCCCCGGCCAAAAGTCGAAGCTGGCGTGAAGCTGCGTGGTGCCGAGAAGGTTGCGCGTATTCCGGTGAAGATCATCCCCACCGACGAACTGCCGAAGAAACCCGACTGGATCCGCGTGCGCATCCCGGTTTCGCCTGAAGTCGACCGTATCAAGCAACTGCTGCGCAAGCACAAGCTGCACAGCGTCTGCGAAGAAGCGTCCTGCCCGAACCTGGGCGAGTGCTTCTCCGGCGGTACCGCCACCTTCATGATCATGGGTGACATCTGCACCCGTCGCTGCCCGTTCTGCGACGTCGGCCACGGCCGTCCGAAAGCACTGGACGCCGACGAGCCGATGAACCTGGCGGTGGCCATCGCCGACCTGCGCCTCAAGTACGTGGTGATCACCTCGGTGGACCGCGACGACCTGCGCGACGGCGGTGCCCAGCACTTTGCCGACTGCCTGCGTGAAATCCGCAAGCTGTCGCCGGGCGTGCAACTGGAAACCCTGGTGCCGGACTACCGCGGCCGCATGGACGTTGCCTTGGCAATCACTGCCGCCGAGCCGCCGGATGTGTTCAACCACAACCTGGAAACCGTGCCACGCCTGTACAAGGCTGCGCGTCCGGGTTCGGACTACCAGTGGTCGCTGACCCTGCTGCAGAAGTTCAAGGAACTGGTGCCGCACGTGCCTACCAAGTCCGGTCTGATGCTGGGCCTGGGCGAGACCGACGAAGAAGTGATCGAAGTGATGCATCGCATGCGCGAGCACAACATCGACATGCTGACCCTGGGCCAGTACCTGCAACCGTCGCGCAGCCACTTGCCGGTGCAGCGTTTCGTGCACCCGGACACCTTCGCCTGGTTCGCCGAGGAAGGCTACAAGATGGGCTTCAAGAACGTGGCTTCCGGCCCGCTGGTGCGTTCTTCGTACCACGCTGACCAGCAAGCGCACGAGGCCAAGATCAAGCTCTGATCCACGCCTGCGACACCGATGCCGGACGATGGTTGATGCAACCACGGCCGGCATTGTTGTTTTTGCGAGGCATGCAGTTACAAGGCTATGCTGTTCTGTCATGGGGAACCCTCTACAGTAGGGGTTATCGATCCATGCAAGGAGCCCATCGAATGAAACACACGCCCGTTGTCGACGCTGCCACTTTGCCGCGTCGGGTGCCCACCGAAGCCAACATCGCCCTGATCGCCCCTGCCGGTCCCAAGGACTTCGACGTCAAGGCGGCCGAGCGCTGGGTGAGCAGCCGTGGCCACAGGCTCAAGGTCTACCCCGGTGTGTTGCAACACCAGGGCTATCTGGCCGGCAGCGACGATGTACGTCTCAAAGACCTGCACGACGCCTTCGCCGACCCCGAGATCGACGCCATCATCTGCCTGCGTGGCGGCTACGGCACGCCACGGCTGCTGGACCGCATCGACTACGACCTGATCGGCCGCCACGTCAAACCCTTCATCGGCTACAGCGACCTGACCGCGCTGCATCTGGCGTTTGCGCGCCACTGCAACTTTGTCAGTTTCCACGGGCCGATGCTGACCTCCGACCTGCTGGCCAACCGTCAGGCGCCCACCGAAGACTCCATGCGTCGTCTGTTGCGCGGGCAGTTACGCAAGGGCGACCTGCTGGCGCACCCGGTGGCGCATCCATTGACCTGCATCGAGCACGGCGTTGCCAGTGGCCGCCTGACGGGCGGCAACCTGTCAATGATCTGCGCCACGTTGGCCACTGATTACGAGATCGACCTGGACGGCGCCATACTGTTCATTGAGGACGTCGGCGAGCCCTTGTACAGGGTTGATCGCCTGCTGACCCACTTGCGCCTTGCAGGGCGTTTCAAGGGCCTTCGCGGGGTATTGGTGGGGGATTTCGCGGGGCTGGATGTGCCGCGGCTGACGCCGTTGCTCAAGGAAGTGTTTGGGCCGATGGGCATTCCCGTACTGGCCGGCTGGCGCAGCGGGCACTGCGACCCCAACCTGACCCTGCCGCTGAACACCCAGGTGCGCCTGGATGCGGGGCAGAAGACGTTGATGCTGGAGCAGGATGTAGTGCGTTAACCCTGTAGCCGCTGCCGCCAGGCTGCGCTGGCCCTGTGCCCCGCTGAAAATCTCCAGTGTACGCAAGGGCCAGCGCAGCCTGACGGCAGCGGCTACGGGTTATTGGCCGCGCAGACTATCCAGCAACTTATGGTTGGCATACCCATCCGCCGGCCACCCCAGCGCCTGCTGGGCCAGGCGAATCGACTTGCGGGTATTGGCACCAATGATGCCGTCCGGCGTACCGGCCTCGTAACCCTTGGCCGTCAACAACGTCTGCAGTTCCACCCGCTCGGTGCGGCTCAGCGGCAGGTCATCACGGGGCCAGTCGCCCATCACGTAACCACCGCCATCAAAGCGTTGCGACAACAGGCTCACCGCCAGCGCATACGACGACGAGTTGTTGTACTTCAGGATCGCCCGGAAGTTGTCCAGCACCAGGAACGCTGGGCCGCGATAGCCCGCTGGCAACAGCAGGGACGCGGACAACTGCTCGCTGCCAGCCGGCAGGCGCGTGCCCGGGGTGATCTTGACGCCCATCTGTATCCATTCAGCCACCGACTTGCGCAGCGCACCATCGGCCTGGGCGTAGTCAAAGCCCGGCGCCAGTTGCACCTCAAAGCCCCATGGCTGGCCACGCTGCCAGCCCGAGCTTTGCAGGTAGTGGGCCGTGGAGGCCAGTGCATCCGGGGCGCTGTTCCAGATGTCGCGACGCCCGTCACCGTCGAAGTCCACGGCGTGGGAGTTGTAGGTGGTGGGGATGAACTGGGTCTGGCCCATGGCGCCCGACCACGAGCCCAGCATGGCCTCGGGCTGGATATCGCCGTTTTGCAGAATCTGCAACGCCGCGATCAATTGGTCCTGGGCGAAGCTCTGGCGACGGCCCTCATAGGCCAGGGTGGCGAGCGAACGAATCACCGATTTGTCGCCCTGGAACTGGCCGAAGCTGCTTTCCATGCCCCATACCGCCACCAGCGCCTGGCGATCCACGCCATAGCGTTGCTCGATGCGCTGCAAGGCGTCGGCGTACTGGCTCAGCAGTGCCTGGCCCTTGCGCACGCGCACCGGCGAGATGGCGCCGTCCAGGTACTCCCATACTGGCCGGGTGAATTCCGGTTGGCTGCGGTCAGCCTTGACCACGCTAGGGTCGGGGGTAACCCCGGCAAACGCACGATCGAACAGATCAGGGCGAATGCCTGCCTGCAGCGCTTGCTGGCGGAAACCGTCCTCCCACTGGGCAAAGGTCTCGGCCGGCAGCATCACGCCATCGGCATCCACGGGCGCCGCAGTAGTCAGCGGGGCAGCGGGCGAGGTTTTTTGCGCGGGGACGGGCAGGGCATCGGCGGCAACCGTAGGCTTTTCAGCACAGGCGCCCAGCAGAACGAGGGTGGAAGCAGCGAGCAGATGACGCATTTGCACACGCTGGAGACGACGAAGAGACATTCACAGGTCCAGGTATTTCAAGTCAGATGCGGACCATATCACGAGAGCGGGGGGCGAGGGGCGATGCGCGGGGAAGTTCGTGGTGAACGGTGGTTTCAGGCGGCCAGAAAAGGAGAAGCCTCCCAGTTTTTCGACTGGAAGGCTTCGCGTTTGTAGCTGCCCTTGCCCTTGGTGGGTCGTTCCTGGCGGCTGCGGAACAGGGGCTGGGCGATGATGGACTTGGCCTTGTTGGGGCGCTTTTTGCTCATGGCGGGTCTCCTGGGTTGGAGCCGCGATGATACGCTTGCTGTGCTCCAGCGCAATACCTCGAAACCGCGTCGCCTGCATCGCGACCAAGGTCGGCTCCTACCACGGTCAGCGTAGGAGCCGACCTTGGTCGCGATGGGGGCGACGGCTACTGGGCCGGAAGCACCAACCGCTGCCCCGCCATCAACAACGACAACCGCGACAGGCTGATCCACACCGACCCTTGCGCCTGCCCCTTGATCTGCGCATCGATGTGCTGGGCATCCTGCAGCAACTCGCCCCAGCGCTTGGCCGAGTGGCGTTGCAGGGCCTTGCTCATCAGCGGTTTGCGCTTGTCCCACACCGGTGGCTTGGCGCTGCTGAAGGCTTTGTCCAGCGGCGTGCCCTGGCTGTACTGCAGCGAGATATTGGCCAGGGTGCGCAGCTCGCGCGCCAGTGCCCACAGGATCACCGGCGGCTCCACGCCCTCGCCACGCAGCCCTTCGAGCATGCGCAACGCGTGGGCCGCTTCACCATTGAGCACGGCGTCCACCAGACCGAACACGTCGAAACGCGCGCTGTCGGCCACCGCCGATTGCACGGTCTCCAGGGTGACCTGGTTGTTCTCGGCCAGCAGCTTGAGCTTTTCGATTTCCTGGGCGGCCGCCAGCAGGTTGCCTTCCACCCGCGCGGCAATCAGCTCCACCGCATCCTGCTGGGCCGCCAGGCCGGCCTGGGACAGGCGCTGGCGAATCCATTGCGGCAACTGGTTGGCATCCACCGGCCAGATCTGCACGAACTGGGTCTGCGGGCCCTCGATCAGGGCCTTGCCCCACTTGGTCTTCTGCGCGCTGCCATCCAGCTTGGGCAGGCTGATCAGCAGCAGGGTGTCTTCGGCAGGGCGGGCGCAGTATTCGATCAAGGCCGCGGCGCCCTTGTCACCGGGCTTGCCCGAGGGCAGGCGCAGTTCCAGCAGGCGGCGCTGGGCAAACAGCGACAGGCTGGCGCCGGCCTGCAGCAGGGTGCCCCAGTCGAAGCTGGCGTCGGCGCTGAATACCTGGCGTTCGTCGAAACCTTGTTGGCGGGCTGCGGCGCGCACGGCGTCGGCGGCTTCCTGGCACAGCAGCGGGTCATCGCCGCTGATCACGTAGATCGGCGCGAGGCTGCCTTGCAGGTGCTTGTTGAGCTGGGCGGGGGTCAGTTTCATGGTGATGAAAGAAGGGGCGCCTGAGCGCCCCGTTCCTCTTTTACTTCGAAGGGATCTGAATCGGCGACTGCTGAGGCGTCGCGTCACGAATGCGCTGGGCCTCGGCTTCCTGCTCTTCCAGGGCCTTGGCCTTGGCGTCGGCGTCAGCCTGCAGTTTTGCCAGTTGCTCAGGCTTGACCTGCTCCAGGCGCAACATCAGGCGCTGTACCAGCTCGCGACGGATTTCTTCGCGGGTCTGCAGGGCCACCTGGTCGGAACCTGCCAGGTTGTTGCCATCCTGGGTGTAGGTCTTGTCGACAATGATCTTGTCGCTGATCAGGTTGAGGTTGTTGTGGCCGACAATGTCGTAGCTCAGGGTGGTGGTCAGCTCGTACTCAGCCGAACGCGTACCGCTGGTGTAGCTGGCCGAACGCTGGTCTTCCTGCTCGCGGCTCAACACCAGCTTGTACGGTGCGCCGTCATAGACTTTCACACCGGCAGCCTGGATCTGCTTGCGCAGTTGGGTGACGGTAGGGCCGTAGGCATCGCGGGCGGTCACGTTCAGCTCTTTGAGAGCCATTTCGTTGGTGCCGGTGCCGCGCAACTGGAAACCGCAGGCGCCCAGCAGCATGGCCAGGCCCATAACCAGTAGATTGCGTTTGATCATCTTGATGCTCCCTAGAAACCTTGTAGGCCGACTCTGTATAGGGCGCCCGGTTGCCCGGGCGCGCTGATCCGATCAGCTGGCGACGATATTGACCAGTTTGCCAGGCACGACGATGACCTTGCGGATCGTCAGGCCGTCGATGAAGCGCAACACGTTTTCGTTGACCCGGGCTGCTGCTTCGATTTCTTCGCGGCTGGCGCTGGCCGGCATCTCGATCTGGCCGCGCAGCTTGCCATTGACCTGGATGACCAGGGTCAGGCTGTCCTGCACCAGGGCGCTTTCGTCCAGTACTGGCCAGGCGGCGTCAATGACGGCGCCGGCGTGGCCCAGCGCATTCCACAGTTCGTGGCAGATGTGCGGGGTGATCGGGGCCAGCAGCAGGGCTACGGTTTCCAGGCCTTCCTGGACCAGGGCACGGTCCTGCTCGGTGGCCAGCGGGGCTTTCTCCAGCACGTTCATCAGGGTCATCACCTGGGCGATGGCGGTGTTGAACTTGTGGTGCTGGCCAATATCCTGGCTGGCCTGGCGGATGGCCAGGTGCGTGGCGCGGCGGATCGCCTTCTGCTCATCGTTCAGGCTGGCAACGTCCAGTGCTGCCGGCAAGCCCTGGGCCACGTGGGCCTGGGCCAGGCGCCATACACGGCGCATGAAGCGGTGCGAACCTTCGACGCCGGAGTCGGACCATTCCAGGCTCATGTCAGGCGGCGAGGCGAACATCATGAACAGACGGCAGGTGTCGGCACCGTACTGATCGATCATGGACTGCGGGTCGACGCCATTGTTTTTCGACTTCGACATCTTCTCGGTGCCGCCGATTTCCACTGGCAGGCCGTCGCTGATCAGCTTGGCGCTGATGACCTTGGCCTTGCTGTCGCGCTCAAGCTCCACGTCAGCCGGGTTGAACCAGGTCTTGCCGCCGTTATCTTCCAGGCGGTAGTAGGTCTCGGCGACCACCATGCCCTGGGTCAGCAGGTTCTTGAACGGCTCGTTGGAGCTGACCAGGCCTTCGTCGCGCATCAGCTTGTGGAAGAAGCGTGCGTACAGCAGGTGCAGGATGGCGTGTTCGATACCACCGATGTACTGGTCAACCGGCAGCCAGTGGTTGGCCGCAGCCGGGTCGACCATGCCCTGGTCGTATTGTGGCGAGGCGTAGCGGGCGTAGTACCACGACGACTCCACGAAGGTGTCCATGGTGTCGGTTTCACGCTTGGCCGCCGCGCCGCATTTAGGGCAGGTGCACTCGTAGAACTCGGGCATGCGTGCCAGGGGCGAGCCAGCACCGTCCGGCACCACGTCTTCCGGCAGTTTGACCGGCAGTTGGTCTTCCGGCACCGGTACGTCACCGCAGGTGTCGCAATGGATGATCGGGATCGGGCAGCCCCAGTAGCGCTGGCGGCTGATGCCCCAGTCGCGCAGGCGGAACTGGGTACGCGATTTGCCCAGTTCTTTCTTGATCAGTGCCACTTCGATGGCGTCGAAGGCGCCGGCGAAGTCCAGGCCGTCGAACTCGCCGGAATTGATCAGGGTACCGTGCTCGCCGTAGGCCTCCTGCCATGGGGCAGGGTTGGTGTCACCGGCGCTGGTGCGCACTACCGACTTGATCGGCAGGCTGTATTTGGTGGCGAACTCGAAGTCACGCTCGTCGTGCGCAGGCACGGCCATGACCGCGCCGTCGCCGTAGTGCATCAGCACGTAGTTGGCGACCCACACCGGCAGTTTTTCGCCAGTCAGTGGGTGCTCGACGAACAGCGCCGTCGGCATGCCTTTCTTTTCCTGGGTGGCGACGTCGGCTTCGGCGACGCTGCCGCTTTTGCATTCGTTGATGAACGCTTGCAGCTCAGGATTGCCTTGCGCCGCCAGGGTGGCCAGCGGGTGCTCGGCGGCCACGGCCACGTAGGTGGCGCCCATCAGGGTGTCGGGACGAGTGGTGAACACCTTGAGGGTGCCCGCTTCGCCGATCGATGCCTGGTGGTAGGGGAACTGCACTTCCATGCCGCGGGATTTGCCAATCCAGTTGCGCTGCATGGTCTTGACCTGCTCAGGCCAGCCGTCCAGTTCGTCCAGGCTTTCCAGCAGCTCCTCGGCGTAAGCGGTGATCGCGAAGTAGTACATCGGGATTTCGCGCTTCTCGATCAGCGCGCCCGAACGCCAGCCACGGCCGTCGATGACTTGCTCGTTGGCCAGTACGGTCTGGTCGACCGGGTCCCAGTTCACGGTACCGTTCTTGCGGTAGATCACGCCTTTTTCGAACAGGCGGGTGAACAGCCACTGCTCCCAACGGTAGTAGTCGGGCTTGCAGGTGGTGACTTCGCGCGACCAGTCGATCGCCAGGCCCAGGCTCTTGAGCTGGGTTTTCATGTAGGCGATGTTTTCGTAGGTCCACTTGGCCGGCGCGACCTTGTTCTTCATGGCGGCGTTTTCTGCCGGCATGCCGAAGGCGTCCCACCCCATGGGTTGCAGGACGTTCTTGCCCTGCATGCGGTGGTAGCGCGAGATCACGTCGCCAATGGTGTAGTTGCGCACGTGCCCCATGTGTAGCTTGCCGCTGGGGTAGGGGAACATCGACAGGCAGTAGAAGGTCTCCTTGCCTGGCTGCTCACTTACTTCAAAGGACTTTTGCTCATCCCAGAACGACTGGGCGGCGGCTTCGATTTCGCGGGGCTGATAGAGTTCGTGCATGGCTACTTTGCGCTGAGAAATGGGTGACCTTATCCAGGCAGCGCGACATCCGCTGCACCCGGCAATCCGGTGGCGATCTTGAAACGCCGTAGCATACATGACCCCGCTCAAAGGAGGGAAACCCTGATTGCATCAAACAGTGCCCGCAACCGTCGCCCGAATGCCAGCAAAGCCCCGCAGATACTGGCCGTTGGTCGCAGCGGCGGGCTGGATTCGCTTGCACCGCTAAGCTCATCAATGGGGAGTGTGTTTTATCTTCAATGAGGTGAACGGATGGTTGAGTCACATGTGGAAGGTTTGAAACCGGAGCTGTTTGAACGTTTGATCGATCGCCTGGGGCTGGCCCTGGACGTTGCCAGGACGTCGGTTCGGTTGCGCAACGAAGCGCCTGACGAGCTGGAGTTGCGCGGCCTGAGCCGTGCCGAGGTGGAACTTATCAACGCCTATCTGGATTCGATGCCCGTGGGCGTGCACGCTGGTGCCGTGGTTCGCGACCGCAAGGAACCGCTGCCGGCCGCCAGCAACAACAATGTAGTGTGGATCAAAGACAAGGCTTCGAGGAAGCCTGTGAACAAAGCCAGGTCAGTGCATTTCAAATAGATCGGGAGGTGATGCCCATGCACCCACACCCCCGACGCTGCATCCTGCGCTACATACAGATTGAGCCCTTGCGCCATTACCCTTAGGCTTCGAGCATCCTGGGAGATGCTCGATGCCTTTTCGTTACTTCATCAAACAATTGATCCTGCCACCTGGCGTTCTTTTCCTGTGCCTGCTGCTGGCGTGGTGGCTGCGCCGTTCGCGGCCGCGCCTGGCGGGTGTGTTCTTCGTGCTGGGGCTGGGTGGGCTGTGGCTGATGAGCTTGCCCAAGGTGGTGCAGGGGTCGGCCCATGCGCTGGAGCAGGAGCCGGCGCTGACCTTTGATCAATGGTCGCAACTGGCCCAGCGTGCCGACGCCATTGTGATATTGGGCGCGGGCCGCGAGCGTGGCGATCCGGCCTGGGGCGGCGAAGACCAGCCCACCGGCGTGAACCTCGAGCGCGTGCGCTATGCGGCGCGGCTGGCCAAGGCGTCGGGGTTGCCGGTGCTGACGTCGGGCGGCTTGCACTACGGCACACCGCCGAGTGAGGCGTACATCATGGCCACTTCGTTGCGTGACGATTTCGGCGTGGCGACCCAATGGCAGGAGGGCGCCAGCCGCACCACGTGGGAAAACGCCACCATGAGCGCAGAGATATTGAAGGCAGCGGGTATCCATCGTGTGGTCGTGGTGACCCAGGCGTGGCATATGCCACGGGCGCGCTGGAGTTTCGAGCATGCGGGGCTGGAGGTGGTGAGTGCCCCGGTGGGGTTCCTGGGCATCGACAATGCGCGCGCGTTTGGCGGGTGGATGCCGGAGGGGAAGGCGTTCTGGCAGAGCGGGCAGTTGTTGAATGAGGCGGTGGGGTTGGTCGGTTACCGGCTGTTCTACCGCTGACCTGTAGCCGCTGCCGAAGGCTGCGCTGGCCCTGATGCCCACTGGAGATCTCCAGTGTAGAAAAGGGCCAGCGCAGCCTGGCGGCAGCGGCTACAGGCTATACAGTCCTGGCAATCCGGCTGGCCAGCAGCGCCCAGCCAAACAACCCCAGGCACAGAATGATCAACGGCCACGAGCGCCATTGCAGGTAAGGCGTCAGGTTGTGCATCGGCACCACCTCGCCGTACATGATCCCCTTCTGGAACTGCGGAATCTGCTCGGTGATCTGCCCAAACGGGTTGATCAGCGCCGTCACGCCATTGTTGGTCGCCCGAATCATCCAGCGCCCCGCTTCCAGTGCGCGCATCTGCGCCATCTGCAAGTGTTGCAGCGGGCCGATGGAGGTGCCGAACCAGGTGTCGTTGCTGATCGTCAGCAACAGGTCCGCGCGCGCTGCCTCGCCTGCCGCGAACTCCGGGTACACCACTTCGTAGCAGATGAACGGCGCGATCTGATAACCCTTGGCCTGCAGCAACGCCTGATCGGCCGGCCCCCGGGCGAAGTCCGACATGGGCAGGTCGAAGAAGGTGATCAACCCGCGCAGCAGGTCCTGCAGCGGCACGTACTCGCCAAAGGGCACCAGTTTCTGCTTCAGGTACGTACCGTCACCCTGGCCCACCACGGTGATGCCGTTGTAGTACTGCTTCTCGTGACGCACGATCTGGCGGATCGGCACCCCGGTGATCAGCGCCGAATTACGGCTGCTGGCGAAGTTGCCCATCATGTCCAGGTAGCCCTGGGCGTTGTCCATCAGCACCGGTACGGCGGTTTCCGGCCAGATGATCAGGTCGGTCTTCTTCGCCGTGAAGGTCATGTCGCGGTACAGCGCCAACTGGGCATCCACCTGGGCCGGGTCCCACTTCATTTCCTGCTCGATGTTGCCTTGCACCGCCGCCACGCTCAGCGGCTGGCCCAAAGGCTCCGTCCAGGCGTGATGTTTGAGCGCCATGCCGATGCCCCAGGGGGCGAGCAGCAACACAATACCGGCGATCAGGAAGGACGTGCGCTGGCGCAGGCGGTGCAGGTTGCACAGCAGCGCCGCGGTCATTGCCAGCACGAAGGAAATCAGCCACATGCCGCCCACCGGCGCCAGGCCGGCCAACGGGCCGTCGAGCTGGCTGTAACCGGCGTACAGCCACGGGAAACCGGTCAGGAACCAGCCGCGGAAAGCCTCCTGGGCCACCCACAGCGCGCCGAACGCCAAGGCGTCGGCCAGTGGCGCTTCGTTGCGGCGAATCCAGCGTGCCCACAGCCAGGTGGGCAGGGCGAAGAACAGCGCCACGGCAATGCTGAACAGCAGCATCAGGAAGCCGGCCAGCAGCACCGAGGCACCGCCGAAGTTGTGGATGCTGACGTAGATCCAGCTGGTGCCGGCGCCGAACAGACCGAAGCCGTAGGCCCAGCCACGCATGAACGCCTGGCGCGGGCTGAGCCCGCGCAGGCCCAGGTACAGCAGCGCCAGCGACAACAGCGACAATGGCCAGATGTCGAAAGGCGCCAGCGCCAGGGGAGTCAGGGCACCGGCCGCCACGGCCAGCAGGTTACCGGGCCAGCCGGGGCGGGTGATCCAGCGCATCTCGATCCTTAATGCGTTTTCAGCGGGAAATGGGGGTCAGGCGCAGCAAATGTATCCGGCGGCTGTCGGCATTGAGAATGCGGAAACGGTAAGCGCCGATTTCCGTGGTCTCGTTGCGTTTGGGCAGGTGGCCAAAGGCGCTCATCACCAGGCCGCCGACGGTGTCGAACTCATCGTCGGAGAATTCGCTGTCGAAGAACTCGTTGAAGTTCTCGATCGGCGTCAGCGCCTTGATCAGGAAGTCACCGCTGGGCAGAGGCTTGATGTAGCTGTCCTCTTCCACGTCGTGCTCGTCTTCGATGTCACCGACGATCTGTTCCAGCACGTCTTCGATGGTCACCAGGCCCGCCACGCCGCCGTATTCGTCGATGACGATGGCCATGTGGTTGTGGTTGGCGCGGAACTCGCGCAGCAACACGTTCAGGCGCTTGGACTCGGGCACGAAGGTGGCCGGGCGCAGCAGATCCTTGATGTTGAAACCGGCGCCGTTCTCCTGAAGGATCAGGGGCAGCAGGTCCTTGGCCAGCAGCACGCCGATCACGTCGTCATGGCTGTCGCCGATGACCGGATAGCGAGAGTGGGCGGCGTCGATCACCGCAGGCAGGAATTCGCGAGGGGTCTGGGTCGACTTGATGCTGATCATCTGCGAACGCGGGACCATGATGTCACGCACTTGCAGGTCGGCAACCTGGATGGCGCCTTCGACAATGGTCAGCGCTTCGCTGTCGAGCAGCTTGTTCTGGTGGGCTTCGCGCAGCAGCTCCAGCAGCTCCTGGCGGTTTTTCGGCTCATGGGCAAAAGCCTGGGTGATTTTACCCAGCCATGACTTCTGCCCGTTGCTCGATCGATCTTCGCTCATGGCCCTTTTCTCGTGATCCTTGCTGTTTCGGTGGTGGAAATTAGTGTTCATCGTCGTCTGCATACGGGTCAGGATGACCCAGTTTGGCAAGCAACTCTCGTTCCAGGCCTTCCATTTCCTCGGCTTCCTCGTCCTCTTCATGGTCGAAACCAAGCAGGTGCAGGCAGCCGTGAATGACCAGGTGCGCCCAGTGCGCTTCCAGCGATTTGCCCTGTTCGGCCGCTTCGCGCTCCACCACCGCCACGCAGATCACCAGATCGCCTAGCAGGGGGATGTCGAGCATGTCGTCAGGCACGTCTGCCGGAAAGGATAAGACGTTGGTGGCGTAATCTTTATGACGGTAGGTGTGATTGAGCTCGCGCCCTTCGGGCACGTCCACCAGGCGGATGGTCAGCTCCGAATCACCCTTGCGCATGCCCAGCGCCGTCTCGCACCATTGCTGGAAGAGCGTCTCGCTGGGCACCGGGTCATTGGTGGCAACCTGCAGGTCCAGTTCAACCATTGCGTGCGCTGTCCTTGTCGACCGTGCGGGCATCGAAGCGCTCGTAGGCTTCGACGATGCGCTGTACCAGGGGGTGGCGTACCACGTCCTTGGGCTTGAAATGGGTGAAGCTGATGCCCGGCACGCCGTCCAGCACGTCGATCACATGGGACAACCCCGACTTGGTGCCCTTGGGCAGGTCGACCTGGGTGATGTCGCCGGTGATCACGGCGGTGGAGCCGAAACCGATACGGGTCAGGAACATCTTCATCTGTTCAACGGTGGTGTTCTGGCTTTCGTCGAGGATGATGAAGCTGTTGTTCAACGTACGACCGCGCATGTAGGCCAATGGTGCAATCTCGATCACCTGACGCTCGATGAGCTTGGCCACGTGTTCGAAACCCAGCATCTCGTACAGCGCGTCGTAGAGCGGGCGCAGGTACGGGTCGATCTTCTGGGCCAGGTCGCCGGGCAAAAAGCCCAGCTTTTCACCGGCTTCCACCGCCGGGCGCACCAGCAGGATGCGACGCACCTGTTCGCGCTCCAGTGCATCCACTGCACAGGCCACGGCCAGGTAGGTCTTGCCGGTACCGGCCGGGCCGATGCCGAAGTTGATGTCGTTGCCCAGGATCTCCTTCACGTAGCGCTGCTGGTTCAGCCCGCGCGGGCGAATCATGCCCTTGCGCGTGCGCAACGACACCGGCACTTCGTTGTTGGCAGGGTTGTCCAGCTCTTCGATGGCCGATTCCTGCAGGTACAGGTGCACCAGGTCCGGCGACAGCTCGGTGCCCTTGGTTTCGCGGTACAGGCGACGCAGCAGGTTTTCGGCGGAGGTGGTGTGGGCAGGTTCGCCAATGAGCTCGAACTGATTGCCGCGGTTGCGGATCTCGATGTCGAGACGTTGTTCGATCAGGCGCAGGTGTTCGTCGAACTGCCCGCACAGGTTGGCGAAACGGCGAGCCTCGAAGGGCTCGAGGATAAAGCGATGAGGTTCTATGGGTGCGTTCAAGGTCGTTTTTAGCCGCCCGACGGCAATTGAGATGGTTTCAAGGATAACCCCAGTGGGCCACCGGCGAAAGGCCCCAGTGGGCCAGTGGTCATCTACGCCCTGGCACGTTCCCTGTAGCAGCTGCCGAAGGCGGCGTCCGGCCGCGACACCGCAGCGCCTGCGGACGCCGCCTGCGGCAGCTGCTACAGGGGAACGCGCTGGGTCAGATCAGCGTGCCGCGCAGCGAGTGCGGGCGGGCTTCGCCGATGTGCACGTCGACGAACTGGCCGATCAGCTTGGCGTCCAGGCAGGCGAAGTTGACGATGCGGTTGTTCTCGGTACGGCCCTGCAGCTCGCCCGGGTCCTTGCGCGAGTAGTCGGTGACCAGAATCCGCTGGGTGGTACCCACCATCTGTCGGCTGATCTCGAAACCCTGCTGGTTGAGGCGATGTTGCAGGGCCTCCAGGCGCTGTTTCTTCAACGCTTCAGGGGTGTCGTCGGCCAGATCGGCGGCCGGGGTGCCCGGGCGCTGGCTGTAGACGAACGAGTAGGAGAAGTCGAAGCCCACGTCAGCCACCAGCTTCATGGTCTGCTCGAAGTCTTTCTCGGTCTCCCCCGGGAAGCCGACGATGAAGTCCGAACTGATGCAGATGCCCGGCACGGCAGCCTTGAGCTTGCGCAGCTTGGACTTGTATTCCAGCACCGTGTGGTTGCGCTTCATGGCCGCCAGCACACGGTCCGAGCCCGACTGCACGGGCAGGTGCAGGTGCTTGACCAGCTCCGGTACCTCGGCGTGGGCCTGGATCAGGCTGTCGGAGAACTCCAGCGGGTGCGAGGTGGTGTAGCGGATGCGGTCGATGCCGTCGACAGCGGCCACCACGCGGATCAGCTCGGCCAGGTCGGCCAGGCGGCCATCGTGGGTCAGGCCGCGGTAACCGTTGACGTTCTGGCCCAGCAGGGTCACTTCGCGCACGCCGTTCTCGGCCAGGTGGAACACCTCGGCGATCACGTCGTCGAACGGTCGGCTGACTTCCTCGCCACGGGTGTAGGGCACCACGCAGAAGGTGCAGTACTTGCTGCAGCCTTCCATCACCGACACGTAGGCGGTGGGGCCGTCGATGCGCGGCTCGGGCAGGTGGTCGAACTTCTCGATCTCGGGGAACGAGATGTCCACCTGGGGCAGCTTGGTGACCCGCGCCGCGTCGATCATTTCCGGCAGGCGGTGCAGGGTTTGCGGGCCGAACACCACGTCCACGTAGGGCGCGCGGTCGCGGATGGCTTCGCCTTCCTGGCTGGCCACGCAGCCACCCACGGCAATCACCATGTCCGGGTTGGCCAGTTTCAGTTCGCGCCAGCGGCCCAGTTGCGAGTACACGCGGTCCTGGGCCCGCTCGCGGATGGAGCAGGTGTTGAGCAAGATGACGTCGGCGTCTTCTGCGCGGGCAGTGACTTCCAGGGCTTGATGTTCACCCAGCAGGTCGACCATGCGCGAGCTGTCGTACTCGTTCATCTGGCAACCGTGAGTTTCGATGTAAAGCTTCTTGGCCATGCGAGCTCATCAGGTCATTCAAAGAACCGCACATTATAGGGGCCAACGGTCGACCTTCCTAGCATTGCCTGCCCGGCGCCTATGCTATAGTTTTCGCCCTCTTTACCTCCCCCGACTGTATACCCACCCAAGATGACCAAACGCGAAGCTCCAATCTACAAAGTGATTTTCCTCAGCCAGGGCCAGGTCTTCGAGATGTACGCCAAGCAGATCTTCCAGAGCGATCTGTGGGGTTTCCTGGAAATCGAGGAATTCGTCTTTGGCGAGCGCACCCAAGTGGTCGTGGACCCGAGCGAAGAAAAGCTCAAGGCCCAGTTCGAAGGTGTGGTACGCAGCTTCGTGCCCATGCACTCCATCGTGCGCATTGACGAAGTGGAACGCCTGGGCACGCCGAAAATCAGCGAAGCGCGCGGCGTGAGCAACGTGATGCCGTTCCCGATGCCGATGCCGGAGAAGTAAAACCCAAGGCGGACCAGGTGATCCCACAGACATAACTGGCCCGAAACAGATGTGGGACCGGGCGAAGCTCGGGAAGCGCCGCGCGGGCGGCGCGCGATCTCAAAGGCGATAGAAAAACCAAGGCATGCACCTTTAAGCCCTGATGCAGTTTCACGACAGGCACTTCGGGTGTTCTTCGAGGGTTCGGCTGGAGGTCGCGTCACAGCCACTAGGTGCCAGGCGATGTTTTTCTATCGCCCTTGAGATCGAGCGCCGCCCGCGCGGCGCTTCCCGGGTAGAACCCGGTCCTACATTTGTTGCAACGTGCCATGGCCTGTTAGAGCGGCGTCGCCAGCCTTGGACTCAAGGCAGCGGCGAGAAGGGCGAACGCCCATCAGCGGTCTGCAATTCCAGCAGGTATTTGCGGAAAATCTGGCCCAGCACCTGGGTCGCCATTTCCAGCTGGTCGCGCGGCATCTGCGCGGCCACTTCGTCAGCGCTGTCCAGCGCATCTTCCTGGCCATTGACCGCGGCCATCTTCAGCACGATGTAGGCCTGCACATTGTTGGCGGCCACGCCTTCGCCGTGGAAGAACATCATGCCCAGATGGTATTGCGCATCGGCATGGCCTTGCAGCGAAGCCTGCTCGAAGTAATTGAGCGCCTGGTTCAGGTCGCGAGGGGTGGCTTTGCCATCGTAGTAGAACTGCCCCAGCTCGTACTGCGCCTGGGCATCACCGGACTTGGCGGCTTTCTGGCAGGCAGCCAGGGCCTGTGGCAGGTCCTGCGGCTGTGTGTTGAGGGTGCAGCGACCCATCGCCGGGATCAACAACGAATTGCCGCCGGCAGATGCCAGCAGAGGCTGAAGAAGCAACAGGCAGCCCAGGGCAAGGGCGCGGCCGGTGCGGTTCATGGGGATCGACTTACCTCAACAGGAAACGGGCGGACCCGGCCAGAACAATGGACTGGTGGCACATTATGAAATAAGCCGGGCCGTCCTTACAAAGTCTTTACTCGTTTTTCTGCTCTGCGGGCCACATGGACCACTGTAGCCGCTGCCGACAGGCTGCGCTGGCCCTGTGTTTCAACCCAGGAATCACCTGCGGATGAAAGGGCCAGCGCAGCCTGCGGCAGCGGCTACGGGTGCGGTGGTTACTTGAGGGCCGCGAAAGCGCGCTCGGCCGCGTCCAGGGTGATCTTCAGTTCCGCATCGCCATGGGCAATGGAGGTGAAGCCCGCCTCGAACGCGCTAGGCGCCAGGTACACGCCGCCTTCCAGCATCAGGTGGAAGAAGCGCTTGAAGCGCTCGGCGTCGCTGGTCATCACGTCTTCAAAGGTGACAATGTCATCGGCACCGCTGAAGTACAGACCGAACATGCCGCCCGCCTGGGTGGTCACGAACGGGATGCCGGCAGCGTCGGCGCGCTGTTGCAGGCCGTCGAGCAGGCGCGAGGTGTAGTCGCTCAGCTCGTCGTGGAAGCCCGGGCGGCTGATCAGGTTCAGGGTGGTCAGGCCGGCGGCCATGGCCAGCGGGTTGCCCGACAGCGTGCCGGCCTGGTAGACCGGGCCCAGGGGGGCGATGTGCGACATGATTTCACGCTTGCCGCCGAAGCAGCCCACCGGCATGCCGCCGCCGATGATCTTGCCGAAGGTGCTCAGGTCCGGGGTAACGCCGTAGTAGGCCTGGGCGCCGCCCAGGGCCACGCGGAAGCCGGTCATCACTTCGTCGAAGATCAGCACCACGCCGTGCTGGTCGCACAGCTCGCGCAGGCCTTGCAGGTAGCCAGGCGCCGGGGGGACGCAGTTCATGTTGCCAGCCACCGGCTCGACGATGATGCAGGCCACTTCCTGGCCCACTTCACCGAGCATTTCGGCCACGGCGGCCAGGTCGTTGAACGGCAGGGTCAGGGTGTGCTTGGCAAACGCTGCGGGCACGCCCGGCGAGCTTGGCACGCCCAGGGTCAGGGCGCCGGAACCGGCTTTCACCAGCAGGCTGTCGGAGTGGCCGTGGTAGCAGCCTTCGAACTTGATGATGCTGTCGCGGCCAGTGAAGCCACGGGCCAGGCGAATGGCGCTCATGGTGGCTTCGGTGCCCGAGCTGACCATGCGCACCATTTCCATGGACGGTACCAGCGAGCAGACCAGGTCGGCCATCTGGGTTTCCATCTCGGTTGGCGCGCCGTAGGACAGGCCGTGCTCCAGTTGCTTGCGCACCGCGTCCAGCACGTCAGGGTGGCTGTGGCCCAGAATCATCGGGCCCCAGGAGCCCACGTAGTCGACATAGCGCTTGTCGTCTTCGTCAGTGACGTAGGCGCCGGCCGCGTGCTTGAAGAACAGCGGCGTACCGCCCACGCTCTTGAAGGCACGGACGGGCGAGTTGACGCCGCCGGGGATGTGTTTCTGGGCGTTGGCAAACAGGGTTTCGGAGCGGGACATGGCAGTCGTCTCTTTTAATCAGGCGGATTCGAACAGGGCATTGAAGGCGCGGGCACGGCGGGTCACGTCCTGGGCGGTGTCGGCGCCAAACAGGGCATTGACCACGGCGAGCAGGTCGGCGCCCTGTTCCAGTAGTCGTGGGGCGTTGTCCAGGGTGATGCCGCCAATCGCGCAGATCGGCAGCTTCAACTGGGCGCGGGCCTGGCTGAGGGTGTCCAGCGGTACCAGGCCGGCATCGGGCTTGGTGCTGGAATCGAAGAACGCACCGAAGGCCACGTAGCTGGCGCCCTCGCGAGCAGCCTGCTCGGCCAGCGGCAACTGGCCGTGGCAGGTGGAACCGATGATGGCGTTGCGGCCCAGCAGCGCGCGGGCCGGGGTCAGCGGGCCGTCGGTCTGGCCCAGGTGCACACCCACGCCCAGCTTGGCGGCCAGCTCGGCGTCATCGTTGATGATCAGCTGGGTCTTGTACGGTTCGCACACCTTGCGCAGGGCTTCGGCCTCGCGCAGGCGGCGGGCCTCGTCACTGCTTTTGTCGCGGTATTGCAACAGCACGATGCCGCCGTCCAGGGCCGCCTTGACGTAATCAAGGAACTTGCCGGCCAACAGTTGGCTGTCGGTAATGGCGTAAAGGCCACGTAGTTTCATCAAGCGCACCTCTAAATGGCGTGGCGTTACGAGCAGAAGTCCAGCGGCAGGCGGCGGGGTACGTATTGGCCCTTGCCCAGCTGTTCGGCGTCACGCAGGGTGCGCCATGTGTAATTGAGCGCCGACTGCACCGCGCTGTCCAGTTGCTCGCCCAGGGCCAGGCGGCCGGCGAGGGTGCTGGCCAGGGTGCAACCCGAACCATGATAGCTGCCCGGCAGGCGCTGGCAGGTGAAGGTCTGGCGGCGGCCGTCGCGGCTATACAGGCGGTTGTGGATTTCCACTTCATCGCCGTGGCCGCCGGTGATCAGCAGGTTACGCACGTAGGGCAGCAGTTTTTCCGCGCACTCGTCGGCAGTGCCTTCGGGCAGTTCGGCCAGGATGCGCGCTTCGGGCAGGTTGGGGGTGGCAATGATGGCCAGGGGCAGCAGGCGTTCGCGCATGGCGTAGCCCACCTCGTCCTTGCCCAGGCGTCCGCCGCCGCCGGCACGCAGCACGGGGTCGCAGACCATCGGCAGGTGCGGGTGCTGGCTGAGCAGTTCGACCACAGTGTCGACCATTTCCAGCGAGCCGAGCATGCCCAGCTTGACCGCCGCCACGTCTGAATCGTTGAGCACGGCATTGGCCTGGGCCAATACCCACTCGCGATCCAGCACGCGGAAGTCGGTGACATTGACGGTGTCCTGAACGGTCAGGGCGGTCACCGCGGGGGCGGCGTGACAACCTTGGGCAATCAGGGCTTCGATATCTGCCTGCAGGCCGGCGCCGCCACTGGGGTCGTGGCCGGAGAGACAGAGGACAACGGGGCGGGAGCTATAGATATTCATGGTGCGCGAGCTTACCACCAATCGCTTTTGCGGGGTTTGCCGGGGCAGATGGATTTTTTCCCGCAGCGCATTTGTACGATTTTGCTACATTCGCTGGGAGCGCTGATTTAGAGCCTCTGTTACATTTTTTAACGGGCGGTGCACTGGTGGCAAGAAGCTATGCTAGAGTGCTCCGAAACCGATAACAGGCACTGCCGGACGACGTCGTCTCAAAGGGAATGGGGGCTTCCTGACGCGCTCGGACAGGCTACGCTGGGGCTGTATGCGCTATTTCCTGATTTTACTGGTGGGCTGGCTACCGCTGCTGGCCTGCGCGCTCGATTTTGACGAGACCACGCGGACCCTTCCCCTGGGGCACGTGATGCAGGTGTATGAAGACGTCGAAGGCAATGCCAGCATCGAGCAGGTGACCTCCGCGGCCTTTGCCGATAAATTTCATCGGCAAGGCGAAGCCGTGCTCAACGCCGGCTATTCGCGTTCGGTGTTCTGGCTGCGCGTTGATCTGCGCTTCACCCCGAAAGACCCGGAGGCCGTCGGCAATTGGCTGCTGGAGCTGGCTTACCCGCCGATGGACAGCATCGAGCTGTTCCTGCCCGACAGCACTGGCAGGTTCCGCCTGTCCCAGAGCACGGGCGACGAGCTGCCGTACTCGGTGCGCCAGATCAAGCAGAACAACTATGTGTTCGCCATCCCGTTCCCGGCCAATCAGCAAAAGACCGTCTACCTGCGCATCCACAGCGAAGGCTCGGTGCAGGCGCCGCTGAACCTGTGGTCTTATGACGCCTACATCGAAGACCAGCCCACGCGCCTGTACGTGCTGGGTCTGATCTATGGCGTGCTGCTGGGGATGCTGGTGTACAACCTGTTCATCTACCTCAGCGTGCGTGATCGCAGCTACCTTTACTACATCCTCTACATCGCCTCGTTCGGCATGTACCAGGTGTCGGTCAACGGCGCCGGCGTGCAGTATTTCTGGCCCGAGAGCCCGTGGTGGGCCAATGCTGCCACACCCTTCCTGATCGGCTCGGCCGCCCTGTTCGGTTGCCAGTTTGCCCGCAGCTTCCTGCAGACCGCCGAACACAGCCGCTGGCTGGACCGTCTGCTGATGGGGTTGATGGGCTGGGGCCTGGTCACGATGATGCTGTCGCTGACCTCCACCTACGGCCTGGCCCTGCGCCTGGCCACGGCGCTGGCGCTGGTGTTCACGGTAGTGGTCTTCAGTGCCGGCCTGATTGCCTGGTGGCGTGGCCTGCGCCTGGCGCGCTACTTCATCATTGCCTGGACCGCCTTCCTGGCCGGCGGCATCATCAATACCCTGATGGTGCTGGGCTACCTGCCCAACGTGTTCATCACCATGTACGCCAGCCAGATCGGCTCCGCCCTGGAAGTGGGCCTACTGTCGCTGGCGCTGGCCGACCGCATCAATTCCATGCGCGAGCAACAGGCCCGCGTACTGCTGGAGGCCGGGCAGAAGCTGGAGCTGCTCAACCAGCAACTGGCCAACAGCAACCGCTTGAAAGACGAGTTCCTGGCCACCGTCACCCACGAACTGCGCACGCCGATGAATGGCGTGATCGGTTCGCTGGAACTGATGCAGACCGTGCCCATGGACGCGGAGCTGGCGCAGTATCAGCAAACCGCCTCGGGCTCGGCGCGGGACATGATGCGCATGGTCGATGACATGCTGATCCTCACCGAACTGCAGGCCGGCAGACTGTACCCGCGCCACGAGCCGTTCGGCGTGCAGGCCCTGCTGGACAGCCTGCAGATGCAGTACTCACGCGCCGCCCAGGCCAAGCACCTGGCGTTCTCGGTGGAAACCGACAGCGACCTGCCCGAGCGCCTGCAGGGCGACTCGAAAAAGCTCGCGTTGTGCCTGGGCTGCCTGCTGGACAACGCCATCAAATTCACCCGCCAGGGCGCAGTCGGCCTGCGCGTGCGCGTCGGTGCCCGCACCGCCGATAGCCTGGCGCTGACGTTCCGGGTTACCGACACCGGTATCGGCTTCAACCAATTGGCCGACGCCACCCTGTACCAACGCTTTTTCCAGGTCGACGGCTCCATGACCCGCGAGTACGGCGGCCTGGGCATCGGCCTGGCGATCTGCCGTCAGTTGGCGGACCTGATGGGCGGCGAAATCCACCATCATTCCGAGCTCGGGCATGGCAGCTGGTTTGAGCTGACGGTGCAACTGGGCCTAGTGCACCACGCTGGCGTCACGCCTTCGGGCCTGCGCCCCAACCCGCAGAGCATGCAGCGTGCGCCCCATGACTGCACTGTGCTGCTGGTGGATGACAACAGCATCAACCAGTTGGTGATCCGCGGCATGCTGCTGAAACTGGGTTACCGGGTACGCACCGCCGATGACGGCATCACCGCGCTGGAACTGCTGCACCGTGAACGCTTCGACGCGGTGTTGCTGGACTGCCAGACGCCGTTGACCGACGCCTTCGCCACCTGTCGCCGCCTGCGCGAGCTGCCCGGTTGCGCGCGTCTGCCAGTGCTGGCGGTGGTCGCCCATCGCCACGAGCGCGAGCGCTGCCTGGAAGCCGGGATGACGGAATGCCTGAATCGTCCCGTGCGCTTCGAAGACCTGCAGACCGCACTGCACCGCTGGTTGCTGGTCAAGGCGCAGGGCGAAAGCGCCGACATTTAGGCCGATATGTCACTTTGATGCAGGTGGGGGGCATGGTTCACTGGGGCATGAACCTGTCCCCAGGAGCCTGCGATGAACCTGCATCAGTTCGCCGAAACCCACGAAGTCACCAATCAGCCGCCCGCGCTGGACGGCGTCAATCTGTGGCGAATCGACCTGCCGTTGCAGGACTGGGTGCGGCGCAGTGGCGGTGGCTGGGCCGAGTCGCGCATCGATGCCTACGGCGCGCTGGCCGGCGGCCCGCTGATGGCGGCAGGCTTCCTGGCCAACCAGAACAAACCCGTGTTCAGCAGCCATGACCGATTTGGCCATCGCATCGATCTGGTGGAGTTTCATCCCGCCTACCACGAACTGATGCGCGCTGCCGTCGAGCACGGCCTGCCGTCGCTGCCCTGGACCGATCCTCGCCCTGGCGCCCACGTGGCCCGTGCCGGCATGACCTACCTGCACACCCAGGCCGAGGCCGGCAGCGGCTGCCCGCTGACCATGACATTCGCCAGCGTGCCCGCCCTGCGCCTGCAGCCCGACCTGGCCGAACAGTGGCTGCCCAAAGTGCTGGCCACCGAGTACGACCCGCGCAACGTCGGCATGGCGCACAAGGCAGGGGTCACCCTGGGCATGGCCATGACCGAGAAGCAGGGCGGCACCGACGTGCGCGCCAACACCACTCGTGCCTTTGCCGTGGGCACGCCCGGGCCGGGGCAGGCTTATGAACTGGTGGGCCACAAATGGTTCTGCTCGGCGCCCATGTGCGACGCCTTCCTGACCCTGGCGCAGACCGACAAGGGCCTGAGTTGCTTTCTGCTGCCGCGCCATCGCCCTGATGACACCCGCAATGAGTTCTACATCCAGCGCCTGAAAAACAAGCTGGGCAACTGCTCCAATGCCTCCAGCGAAGTGGAGTTTCGTGGCGCACTGGCGTGGATGATCGGCGAGGAGGGGCGCGGGGTGCCGACCATCATCGAGATGGTGGCCATGACCCGCTTCGACTGCATGGTCGGCTCCAGCGCCCTGATGCGCCAGGCCCTGACCCAGGCGGCCCACCACTGCGCCTGGCGGCAAGTGGGCGGCCGGGTGCTGGCCGATCAGCCGTTGATGCAGAACGTACTGGCCGATTTGGCCCTGGAAAGCGAAGCAGCCTTGGCCTTGAGCCTACGCATGGGCCAGGCGCTGGACCATCTGCATGACGATCAGCAAGCCAAGTTCGCCCGCCTGATGACGGCGGTGGGCAAATATTGGATCTGCAAGCGCGCCCCGGCCATGATCAACGAAGCCGCCGAGTGCATGGGCGGCGCCGGTTATGTCGAGGACAGCATCCTGCCGCGGCTGTACCGCGAGGCGCCGGTCAACTCCACGTGGGAAGGTTCGGGCAATGTGCAGTGCCTGGACGTGCTGCGGGCCTTGTCCAAGGAACCGGGTGTGCTGGATGCGCTGTTCGCCGAACTGGGCGATGGTCATGGTGATCGGCGGCTGGCGGCGCACATCGATGGGTTGAAGGCGGCGTTCCAGGACACCGGTGACATCCAGTACCGGGCCCGGCAGCTCACTGAAGATATCGCGCTGGCGGTGCAGGCCAAGCTGCTCCTGGAAGCAGGCAATGCTGTAGTCAGCGATGCCTTCATCGCCAGCCGTTTGAGTGGCAGCGGCCGCGTCTACGGCGCGCTGCCGCGCGGCCTCGACGTGCAGGCCCTGGTCCAGCGATCAACCCCCTATCCCCAGTAGCCGCTGCCGCCAAGCTGCGCTGGCCCTGATGTGCACTGGAGCTGTTGAGTGTGGCTCAGGCCCAGCGCAGCCTGGCGGCAGCGGCTACAGGTACAACGCGTGCCTTTAGGCGTTGTTACAGGCAAGATGGAGGCCTGCGATATCAGACAGGAAGCGCACCGTGACTCGAACCGCCGAAGCCTTTGTAGTTGTCGAAACCGCCGAACAAGCCGTCGATCGTCTGGCTGAACTGCACGAACGGGCCACTCAGGCCCTGAGCCAGGCGCTCAAGCAATACCTCAAGGACCGCAGCGAGCCCGACGCTGCCCAGCGCGACCTGTTCCGCTACCCGGAACTGCGCGTCACCTACACCTACAGCGGCGAAGTCCCGCCCATCACCCGCGCCTACGCCAAGGTACAGTCGCCGGGCACTTACTCGGTCACCGTGACCCAGCCCGCCGCCTTCCGCACCTACCTGCTGGACCAGCTCAAGCCGTTGATGCGCGACTTCTCGGTCACCGTGGAAGTGGGCGTCAGCGAGCAGAACATCCCGTACCCCTACGTGGTGGAGCAGGGCGATGAGCTGGCCGGCAGTGGCGTCACCGCCGCCGCCCTGGCCCGCGTGTTCCCCAGCACCGACCTGTCCGCCGCCACCGACGGCGTGGCCGACGGCCTGTACGACTGGGCCGCGGCCGATCCAATGCCGCTGGCGCTGTTCGACGCCGCCCGTGTGGACTTCTCCCTGCGCCGCCTGATCCACTACACCGGCAGCGACTGGCGCCATGTGCAGCCGTGGATTCTGCTCACCAACTATCACCGCTACGTCGACCAGTTCGTCACCCACGGCCTGGAGCAGTTGCAGAACGAGCCGCGCTTCGTGCGTATGGTGATGCCCGGCAACGTGGTGATCGAGAAGGGCATGGCCAGCGAACAGGCCCAGGCCCTGGTGGACAGCGTGGTGTGGCACCGCTACCAGATGCCGGCCTATCACCTGATCGCCGCCGACGGCGACGGCGTGACCCTGGTCAACATCGGCGTGGGCCCGTCCAACGCCAAGAACATCACCGACCATCTGGCCGTGCTGCGCCCGCACTGCTGGCTGATGATCGGCCACTGCGGCGGCCTGCGCCAGTCGCAGACCATCGGTGACTACGTACTGGCCCACGCCTACATGCGCCAAGACGGCATCCTCGACCGCGTGCTGCCGCCAAACATCCCCATCCCTGCCCTGGCCGAGGTGCAGATGGCCTTGCAAGAGGCGGCTGCCCAGGTCACTGGCGAGCGTGGCGACGAGCTGAAAAAGCGCCTGCGCACCGGCACCGTGCTGACCTACGACGACCGCAACTGGGAGCTGCGCTGGGCCCAGGAACGGCCGCTGATCAACCTGTCGCGCGCCGTGGCAGTGGACATGGAAAGCGGCACCATCGCCGCCCAGGGCTATCGCCTGCGTGTGCCGTACGGCACCTTGCTGTGCGTGTCCGACAAGCCGCTGCACAGCGAGATCAAGCTGCCGGGTTCGGCCAACGCGTTCTACAACCGCGCGGTCAGCCAGCACCTGAACATCGGCATCGCGGCCCTGGACCTGTTGCGCACGCAACTCAACTCCCTGCACTCGCGCAAACTGCGCAGCTTCGACGAACCGCCGTTCCGTTGAGGTTTGCCCAAAGCGGCCGGGGCCACTAGCATAGTCGCCCCAGCTGCCTTGAAATGTTGCCTCCATGTCTTTGCCACCCCGCACCAATGCCCGCCGCCCGGGCGCCAAACCCTTTGCCAAACCCGGGCAGCCACGGCGCGTGGCCAAGGCGCCGCCGGCCGAGCCGCGGCTGATCCTGTTCAACAAGCCTTTCGACGTGCTGACCCAGTTCAGCGACGGGGAAGGGCGCGCCACCCTCAAGGATTTCATCGACATCCCCGGCATCTACCCGGCCGGGCGACTGGACCGTGATAGCGAAGGCCTGTTGCTGCTGACCAACGACGGCCAGTTGCAGGCACGCATCGCCGACCCCAAGCACAAGCTGGCGAAAACCTACTGGGTGCAGGTAGAGGGCGAGCCGACCGAGGAGCATCTGCAGCGTTTGCGTCAGGGGGTGGAGCTCAACGACGGCATGACCCTGCCGGCGCAGGCGCGGCTATTGGAAGAACCGGACCTGTGGCCGCGCGACCCGCCCGTGCGCTTTCGCAAGAGCGTGCCCACTCATTGGCTGGAGCTCGTCATCAAGGAAGGTCGCAACCGCCAGGTGCGGCGCATGACGGCCGCGGTGGGCCTGCCCACCTTGCGCCTGGTGCGCGTGCGCATCGGCGACTGGGCGCTGGATGGCCTGGAGCAAGGCAAATACCGCGAAGTCCCGGCCAGGCTTTAATTGCGCGGCGCCTGTATCGCGAGCAAGGTCGAGCGCGACCCCGGTTGCTCCCACAGTGTCGAGCCAGCCACAGATGCAAGCCTTTACACTTTGGGAGCAAAGCTTGCTCGCGATGAGGCCATCAGCAACACCCAGGGGCTAAAACCTAGTGGGATTCGATAACCGCAATCACCACACTCTTGATCGCAAACGCCAGTATCCCCAGCCCCAACACCGCAAACAGAATAATCGTGCCAAACCGCCCCGCCTTGGACTTCTTCGCCAGGTCCCAGACGATAAACCCCATGAACCCGATCAACACGGTCACCAGGATGGTCATCATCCAATCTTCAAATACCGCCGGGTCCATGGTGGCGCCTCCTAGTTGCGCAGGTGGGTCAGGGGCAGTTCAGTGCTGGCCAGCACCTGGTTCAGCACAAAGCTTGAACGCACGCTGGTCACGCCGTCGATGCGGGTCAGGTGGCCCAGCAGCAGTTTCTGGTAGTGGTCCATGTCCGGTACCACCACCTTGAGTTGGTAGTCCGCCTCCATGCCGGTCACCAGGCTGCATTCCAGCACCTGGGGCAGGGCGCGCACGGCGGCCTCGAAGTTTTCGAAACGCTCGGGGGTGTGGCGATCCATGCCGATATGTACGTAGGCGGTCAGGCTCAGGCCCAGCATCTTGCGGTCCAGCAGGGCCACTTGGCGGGTGATGTAGCCGTCGTCTTCCAACTGCTTGACCCGGCGCGAGCAGGGCGAGGGCGACAGGCCGATGCGCTCGGCCAGTTCCTGGTTGGAGATACGGGCATCGCGCTGCAATTCAGCCAGAATGCTCAGGTCATAACGGTCCAGCTTGCTCATGGATCAGCCCTTGATCTTTAATATTGCTGCAAATTATCCATCTGAAGGCAAAAATTGCGCAAGTGATGTTTTCATCAGCAATCTTAGCAATCCTGTGCCGCCGGCTTCGCCGTATTCTTTTAACCAGAATCACTACCCGGACACGAGTCCACTGCAACCAGACCCAAGCAGGCAGGTTGCGGCCACCGCCCCCACAGGGGACGTGCTGGCCCCCGGGTTACACACTGTCCAGAAGACGGCGTGAGGTGAGCCGACGCCACAAGCGTCGAGCAGGACGGAAGATACTCAAGGGGAGGCCGACGGGTCTCCCCTTCTTTATTTGTGCGCCAAAAAATACCCGCGCATGAAAAACATGTCCCCGCCGATACCCTTCCCATACAGACTGATAGACTTGAAGAACCGAACCCGGTTTTTCCAGTCTCATCTATACGCCCCAATCCCCCCGTGAGGAACAGCATGAAGTCGCGCATCTGGCATTTGGCAGGTGTTGGTTTACTCTGCGTGAGCGCGAGCGCTCAGGTCCTGGCCGAAGGCCCGGGGCCGCAGGATGATCATCGGGGCCCGCCAGGGCAGCAACGCGGTGGTGGTCAGCATGAAAACCGTCCGCAGCCGCAGCAACAACAGCAGCAACAACGCCCGCAGCAGCAAAGCGGCCAGTACCAGTTCCACCAGCAGAACTTCAACCGCGATCAGCAACCGGGCAACGCTCGCCCGCAAAACGCCCAGCCGCAGTTCCACCAGCAGCGCGACACCCCCACGCAGTTCCATCAGGAGCAACCGCGTGCGCCGCAGCAAAGCGGGCAATATCAGTTCCACCAGGAGCCACGCCAACAGCAGGTCGAACAACCGCCGATTCGCCCCCGCCCTGACGAAGTGCGCCAGACCCAGCAACCGATTCGTGGCAACTATGCCGACATGCCCAACCGCGATCGTCGTGACGACCGCCGCTGGCCCGGCCGTCCGGATGGCCGTGGCAATGGCTGGGGCCCCGGCCCGCAGTACCGTCCGGGGCAATTTGTGGATCGCTTCCCCGGCCAGTCCTACCGCGTGCCGTACCGTGGCGGTGACTACTTCTACTCAGGCGGTTATTGGTACCGTCCCGAGGGCCCGCGCTACATCGTGGTGGCGCCGCCACGCGGCATTCGCACCCGCTATCTGCCCGACTACGCCAGCGAAGTGTGGATTGGCGGCTCGTTGCTTTTCCTCGCCGCCGGCAGCTATTACCAGTGGCTGGATAGCTCCCAGGAATATGAAGTGGTGAACCCGCCCGTTGCCCAGGTGGAGCAGCCGCAGCCAGCAGCCGACCCATATGACGTAGCCGTCTACCCGGCCTACGGGCAAAGCCCCGAGCAGATCCAGCAAGACAAGTACGAGTGCTACCGAATTGCCGTGCAACAGACCGGCTTCGACCCGGCCAACGCCACCTACGCCCCCGACCCTGCGGTGGTGTACAGCTACCGCAACGCCTTGGCGTCGTGCCTGAGCACCCGGGGTTACAGGGTGAATTGAGGCGTGTGGGGCTTGCCGGCCCGCACCACGTCTTCGGGGTCGGCGTGCACCAGCACTTCGGCCTTCGGGTACTGCGCCATGATCGCCGCCTCGGCCTGTTCGCACAGGTCATGGGCGGCGGTCAGGGTCAGGTCCCCCGGTAATTCCAGGTGCAACTGCACGAACCAATGGTTGCCCGACACTCGCGTGCGCAGGTCATGGGCACCCAGCACGCCAGGCACTGCGCAGGCCAGTTGCAGCATCTGCTCACTGACATCCACCGGCAACTCCTGATCCATCAGGATGGCCGAGCTTTCCCGGGCGATCTGCACTGCGCTCCAGAGGATGTACAGCGAAATTCCCAGGCCAAAGTAGGCGTCCATCTGCCCGAAGCCGAACTGCGCCAGCAGCAACGCCACC
Source organism: Pseudomonas sp. TE3644 (assembly GCF_056278815.1). Classification (NCBI taxonomy): domain Bacteria; kingdom Pseudomonadati; phylum Pseudomonadota; class Gammaproteobacteria; order Pseudomonadales; family Pseudomonadaceae; genus Pseudomonas; species Pseudomonas sp. TE3644. The sequence goes on from NZ_JBWBQF010000001.1 coordinate 61,601, forward strand.
AGGATGCTGCCGTTGAGCATCATGTCCGAGCGGTAATGCAGCGAGTCGGCGCGGATGGCGGTGGAGCCGGTTTCGCGGATCACCTTGAACTGAATGGCCAACAGGCCTGCGGTCAGCACCAGCGACAGCACCATCACCGCGATACCCACCCCGGCCTGCCCCAGCGGCTGCGGGTTTTGCAGACGTTCGATGGCCTGGTAGGCGATCAGCACGGCACTGAAACCAATGAACAGCGCCTGGGCCATGCCCGCCATGGCCTCGGCCTTGCCGTGCCCGTAGCGATGATCCTCATCGGCGGGCCGCAGGGCGTAGTGCACGGCCAGCAGGTTGAGGAACGAGGTGGCACCGTCCAGCACCGAGTCGGTGAGGCCGGCCAGCAGGCTGACCGAACCGCTCAACCACCAGGCGATGGCCTTGGCAATGATCAGGATCGTGGCCGTGGCCAGCGACGCCCGGGTGGCCAGGCGCAGCAGCTTGATGTGGCGAGCGGATGTGGTCATGGGGGCCTGTGCTTATGCGGCGGGCTTGAGGCCGTACATGGCCAGCTGTTCGACGCTGCCACGGCTCTCGATCAGGCGCGGGTCGTTCAGGGGCAGGCTGCGACCCAGTTCATTGTGCAGGATGGCTTCCAGCTTGGCGCGGTCCACCTTGCCGTCGACGCCCACGGCTTCGCGCAGTTTTTCCGGCGCGACCTGGGCGGTCTTGCCATGGGGGAAGTAGATGGCGCCGGTGGCAAAGTCGACACCGAACGCGATCAGGCCGGGGATGATGTAGAACAGCAGCCCGACGGCGTCGGCGATGGCAATCACCGGGTCGATGCGGCCTTCGATCTGGCCGCGACGCTCAGGGTAAAAGAGGCTGCCGCAGGCCGTTACCTGGGTGAGCAGGGCGCCGACCAGGACGCCGCCAATCAAACGCGAAGGAATACGCATGGGAATCTCCGAAAAGGTAAATGCAACCGTACCGGGTCGCTGTAATTAAGACCATGATTATGCAGCTCTGGTTCGCCGTTATACTCGTCGGCTTGCTTGGGAGCCACCATGATTTCATTGCCAATTGATGTCGTTCTGCCTGCGCTACGCGAAGCGCTGAGCGAACGCCACGAAGCCGTCCTCGAAGCGCCGCCCGGCGCCGGTAAAACCACCCGTGTGCCGCTGGCGCTGCTGGATGAACCCTGGCTGGCCGGCCAGACCATCCTGATGCTGGAACCGCGGCGCCTGGCCGCCCGCGCGGCCGCCGAGCGCCTGGCCAGCGAGCTGGGGGAAAAGGTCGGTGAAACCGTGGGTTATCGCATCCGCCTGGAAAGCCGCGTGGGGCCCAAGACCCGCATCGAAGTGGTCACCGAAGGCATTCTCACGCGTCGGCTGCAGGATGATCCGGCGCTGGATGGCGTGGGGCTGCTGATCTTCGACGAATTCCATGAGCGCAGCCTGGACGCCGACCTGGCGCTGGCCCTGAGCCTCAACGGCCGCGAGTTGCTGCGTGACGATCCGCCGCTGAAGATCCTGCTGATGTCCGCGACCCTGGAGGGAGAGCGCCTGGCAGCCATGCTCGACGACGCGCCGGTGGTGCGCAGCGAAGGGCGCATGTTCCCGGTGGCGATGCGCTGGGGTCGGCCGTTCCAGCCCGGCGAGTTTATCGAGCCGCGGGTGGTCAATACCGTGCTCGAAGCGCTCAACGACGAGACCGGCAGCCTGCTGGTGTTCCTGCCCGGTCAGGCCGAAATCCGCCGCGTGCACCAGCAACTCAGCGATGCCCTGGGCGAGGGCGGCAACGTGCTGCTGTGCCCATTGCACGGCGAACTGGACCTTAACGCCCAGCGCGCCGCCATCGATCCGGCACCGCCCGGCAAGCGCAAGGTGGTAATGGCCACCAATATCGCCGAGACCAGCCTGACCATCGACGGCGTGCGCGTGGTCATCGACGCGGGCCTGGCGCGGGTGCCGCGTTTCGACCCGGGCAGCGGCATGACCCGCCTGGACACCCAGCGCATCTCCCGCGCCAGCGCCACCCAGCGCGCCGGCCGGGCAGGGCGGCTGGAGCCGGGTGTGTGTTATCGCCTGTGGTCCGAAGCGCAGCACGAGCAACTGGCGGCGTACGGTGCTGCCGAAATCCTGCAGGCCGACCTTGCCGGCCTTGCCCTGCAATTGAACCGCTGGGGCGTCACCCCGGCGCAGTTGAGCTGGCTCGACCTGCCGCCTGCTGCCGCCTACAGCCAGGCGCTGGACCTGCTGGTACGCCTGGGCGCGCTCGCCGAGCCAACGGCGGTCAGCCTCACCGAGCACGGTCAGGCCATGGCCCAGCTACCGGCGCATCCGCGCATCGCCCATCTGTTGTTGCGCGGGCAGGCGCTGGGGCTGGCTGACCTGGCCTGTGACGTGGCCGCCTTGCTGGGCGAACGTGACATCGTCCGTGGTGCAGGTGCCGACTTGCACAGTCGTCTGGGCCTGTTGTCCGGCGAGCAGCGCGGCGGCCGAGGCAGTCAGGGCGGGGTGCAGCGGGTGAGACAACTGGCACGGCAATACCGTGGCTATCTGAAAGGGGCTGCAAGTGAGCCGGTCGGCGATGCCGATCATCCCCGCTGGCTCGGCGCCTTGCTGGCGTTGGCCTACCCCGACCGGGTTGCCCAGCAACGCCGTGCCGGTGGCGGCGAATACCGCCTAGCCAACGGCCGCGCTGCGCAGTTCGGCGAGCCGGACGCGCTGATGAAGCATGAATGGATTGTCATCGCCGACCTCGGCAGCCGCCAGGGTCAGCGTGAAGAGCGCATCTACCTGGCCACTGATTTCGATGCGCACCTGTTCGACGGCGTGCTGGCCGAGCAGGTGCGCCAGGTCGATCAGCTGGAGTGGGATGAGCGCGAAGGCGTGCTGCGCGCCGAACGCCAGCGCAAGGTGGGCGAACTGGTACTCAGCCGCGAGCCACTGCCCGGCCTGGACGATGCCGCACGCGCCCGGGCGCTGGCCGGGCTGGTGCGGCGCAAAGGGCTGGAACTGCTGCCCTGGACCCCGGAACTGCGCCAATGGCAGGCGCGGGTCAACCTGCTGCGCCAGCTGGACCTGGCCAAGGGTACCAGCAGCGAATGGCCGGACGTCAGCGATGCTGCCCTGCTGGCCACGCTGGAAGATTGGTTGGAACCGTATCTGGGCAAGGTCACGCGCCTGAGCCACTTCGGCAACCTGGACCTGTCCTCCATCCTGCGCAACGCCTTGCCCTGGCCGCTGCCGCAGCGCCTGGACGAATGGGCCCCGCAGCACCTGACGGTGCCGTCGGGCAGCAATGTGCGGCTGGATTACAGCGAGCATCCGCCGATCCTGGCCGTACGATTGCAGGAGCTGTTTGGCCTGGCTGAAACCCCGCGTATCGCCAATGGCCGCCAGCAAGTATTGCTGCACCTGCTGTCCCCGGCGCGCCGCCCGGTGCAGGTGACCCAGGACCTGGCCAACTTCTGGCGCACCACCTATGCCGAAGTTAAGAAGGACCTCAAAGGCCGCTACCCCAAACACTACTGGCCGGACGACCCCCTGATCGCCGAAGCCACCGCGCGCATCAAACCCCGCAAATGACCCTTCGTGGGAGCGGGTTCTACCCGCGAAAAGAACCACGCGGTTCGTCAGCCATTCCGCGGGATGGCCTTCGCGGGTAGAACCCGCTCCCACAGAAGAAAGTTGTGGCTACGGGACCGTTGGCGGCGGCAGCAGCACCCGCGCCGTCAGCGGCAGGTGATCCGAGATCTCCTCGGTATCCTCCTGGCGCACCCGTGCCTCGATGCGCTTGAGCTTGGGGCTATGGAACAGGTAATCCAGCGTGCGATCCGGCGCCGCTATCGCCGGGTCGTTGGGGTAGTGGGTAAACCAGTCCGCACGATCCTCGCCACTGGCCTCGGTGTTGTCCGGAATCATGGGGTAACGATCCCACAGCAGATGCAGGTCGCTGTCGGCGGGATAGGCCGCCCGCTGCGCCGGCGGCAAACGCATCGCCTGCCCCAGCGGCAGGGCATTGAAATCCCCGCCCAGCAACCACGGCGTGCCATGGCTCTCCATGCGGTCGATACGCTTGAGAATCGCCTGAATCTGCCGCGCCTGGGTATCTTCGTCAGGTGCGTAGTCATCCAGATGAGTATTGAGCACCGCCAGTTGCCCGCCGCCCTGAATTGGCAGGTAGCTGGTCAGCAGCGCGCGATGCGGATCGAAGGGCGCCGTCAGCCAGTGCCCTTCGCGGCGTGGCAATTGCTGACGTTCGGCCTGCACGATTTGATAGCGACTAAGCGTGGCCAACTTGCGGCCAACACTGCCGAGAATATGCGGGTTGGGGATAAAGTCGGCCTTCCAGTCGAACGCTTCGACGCCGCACGGGTACAGGTCGACGATGCGGGCACGCAGCAACGCCAGCTGGTCCTGGTAGTCGCTGGCCTTGGCGTTGTCGTCCAGTTCCTGCAACAGCAGCACGTCGGGCTGCTCGTCGCGGATCACCCGGGTCACTTCATCAAGGTTGTAGGCCAGGTCTTCGCGGGTGGCGCGCTCGTCCGGGCCGCTGCCGTCGGGCAGGTCGTACCAGAACACGTATTGCTTGCCGGCCAGGTGCTGCACGTTCCAGGTCATCACCTTCACGGCCTGGCCGGGCACCAGTTGCGGGGCCTGCGCACGGCAGGTCTGCGCAAGCTTTTCGCGGGGCTGGGGGCGCCAGGTGAGGGTGTAGACCAGCAGCCCCGCCAGCAGTGCCAGGGCCAGTAGTACCAGCAGGGAAATGCGCAGCAATCGGGTCATGGGCTCGGCTTATGGCTTTGCGGTATCACCGCAGCATAACCGAGCCGCTCGTCGCGCCCAAGCCTCAGGCCTGGCCGGTGTCGTCCACGCGCAGCATGAACAGGCGGTACAGCACCACACTGGTGAACAGCTGCAGGAAGCCGTTGACGCTGTCCAGCAGCAGTTGCTGCCAGTGGCTGGGCTCCGGCCATACCATGGCGCTGGCCAGCTCGATGGCGCCCAGTGGCAGCATCGCCCCCAGCAGGCAGGTGAGGATGCGCACGAAATGCCCCTGGGTCAGCTGGAAGCTCTCGCGCATGGCCGACATGGGCGTCAGGCCGCGCAATACCAGCAGGTATTCGGAGAACACCAGTTTCACCAGCACATATAGCCCCGGCAGCATGAACAGCGACAGGCCCAGCATGATCAGCACGGTGCTGGTCGCCGCCAGCAGGGCGAAATACGGCCACATGCGCAGGGTGGCCGCCAGCAGGTTGCGCTTGAGCGGTTGCAGGCCTTTGCTGCGGGCGTCCAGGAACAGGATCAGCGCGCCGGTGTACAGCGGGTAGAACAGCAGCCCCACGGCGATGTCATACATAGGCGAGGCATCGGGGCCCACGGCCTGTTGCACCATTTGTGCGCCCAGGGCTTCCAGCACCACCAGCGGCAGGCACAGTTGGGCGATGGCCAGCAGGTTGCGGCGGAAAAAATACAGGGAGTCACGCAAGACGGTCAGCGGGTTCATCAGTCGGTATCGCACATGTAAAAGCAGGCCGACACTTTAGCCGATGCGCCCAGCCGCTCCAACCGCCGTCACCGATGGCTGCCTGAAGGAAGTTTCATGCGGTGCCGCCATTGAAACCGTCATGGCCGTGCCCCATTTTGTACACAGGCCGCCCATACCGGGCCGGGCCGACATTTTTACCGGCAATCTAACGAGGTCGCCATGAACAGCGAAGAGCAAACCCTGATCGATGGTCTGTTTACCCGGCTCAAGCAAGCCGAAACGGGAGCAGCCCCACGCGACGCCCAGGCGTTCGAGCGGATCAAGGAACATGTGGCCGCGCAACCGGCAGTGCCTTACTACATGGCCCAGGCCATCCTGGTGCAGGAAGCGGCCCTCAAGCGCATGGACGAGCAGGTCAAACAATTGCAATCGGACCTGGCCCAAGCCCAGGCCCAGGCTGCTGCCGCTTCCCAGCAACAGCCCCAGGCCAGCGGTGGTTTTCTGTCCAGCATCTTCGGCGGCAGCTCGCGCCCGGCGGCACCTGCCCCGGCACCGCAGTCGTCCGGCGGCTGGCGCGAGCCTGCCAATCAGTATCAGCAGCCACCGCAACAGCCCCAGTACGCGCCCCCACCACCGCCACAACAGGCGGCGGCCCCGGCCGGCGGCGGCTTCATGCGTGGTGCACTGCAGACCGCAGCCGGCGTGGCCGGTGGTGTGATGCTGGCCGAGGGCATCAGCAGCCTGTTCCACCACAACAACCAGCCCCAGGAAATTGTCGAAGTGCTGCAAGAGCCAGCACCGGTGCAGGACCAGGGCGGTTGGGGTGGCGAACCCGAGCGTTTCGCCAATAACGACGCGTGGGGCAACAACGACAACAGTGGCTTCGCCGACACCGACTTCAACGATGACAGCGGCGGCAGCTTCTTCGACGACGACGATACCTTCGTCTGATCCCCCCCTCGGCCAATGGCCCGCCACCACCCGGCGGGCCATTTCGCCAGACAATTCCCAGCACCCGCGTCGCAACTGGCATACTGACGGCCTGATCAAGGTCGAGCGCTTTGGCGCCACGAGGATGTGCGGTGAAAAGAATCGCGGTGTTCGCCGATGTACAAAACCTCTATTACACCGTGCGCCAGGCTTACGGCTGCCATTTCAACTATGCCGCCCTGTGGGCCGACATCAGCAAGCATGGCCAGATCGTCGAGGCCTACGCCTATGCCATCGATCGCGGTGACAGCAAGCAGCAGCAGTTCCAGCAGATCCTGCGCAACCTGGGGTTCACGGTAAAGCTCAAGCCCTACATCCAGCGCAGCGACGGCTCGGCCAAGGGCGACTGGGACGTGGGCATCACCCTGGACATCATGGACGCCGCCGATCACGTCGACGAAGTGGTGCTGGCCTCCGGTGATGGCGACTTCGACATGCTGCTCGAACGCATCATCAGCAAGCACGGCGTGCAGGCCGTGGCCTACGGTGTGCCTGGGCTGACCGCCAATTCGCTGATCCGCGCCGCCAGCCGCTACGTGCCCATCGAAGGCGCGTTGCTGCTCAAGAACTGAATACCCTGGAGTTGTAGTGGAACGTATTGCTGTCATCGACTTTGAAACCACCGGCATCTCGCCGGGGGCCTACTGCCGTGCCACCGAAATCGCCGTGGTGATGCTCGAACGCGGGCAGATCGTGGACCGTTACCAGAGCCTGATGAACGGCGGCGTTGCGGTGCCGGCCTTCGTCACCAGCCTGACCGGCATCAGCACGGCCATGGTGCGCGCAGCGCCGCCTGCGGCCCAGGTGATGAACGAAGTGGCTGATTTTGTCGGTGACACGCCACTGTTGGCGCACAACGCTTCGTTCGACCAGCGGTTCTGGGATTTCGAACTGGGCCTGCTGCGCCGCGAGCGCCGCCAGCGCTTTGCCTGCTCGATGCTGCTGGCCCGCCGCCTGATGCCGGCGGCGCCCAACCATAAACTGGGCACCCTGACCCAATGGGCCGGCCTGCCAAACACAGGCACCGCCCACCGGGCTATGGCCGACGCCGAGATGGCGGCCAACCTGATCCAGCACCTGGCGGGTCAATTGCGCACCACCCACGGCCTGCCCAACGTTTCGCACGAACTGTTCTGCACCTTGCAGAAAGTCCCCGCCGCCAAGATCGGCGACGCCCTGCGCAAACATCGCGGCTAACCCGCACCCAGCGTAGCCGCTGCCGCCAGGCTGCGCTGGCCCTTGCAGACACTGAAGATCTCCAGTGAGGCAGAGGGCCAGCGCAGCCTTCGGCAGCGGCTACAGGTTCGGCTTTGATCTATTGATCGCGCTGGTGAGCAGCAACCGCCGCCAACAAGGTAAACTGCCCCCCATTGCAGAACTTCACCTGACGGTACCCCCATGACATTCGCCACCCTTGGCCTGATTGAACCCCTGCTGCGCGCCCTGGAAACCCTCGGCTACCAGACCCCGACGCCAGTCCAGGCCCAGGCCATTCCGGCCGTGCTGGCCGGCCGCGACCTGATGGCCGCCGCCCAGACCGGCACCGGCAAGACCGCCGGCTTCGCCCTGCCGATGCTGCAACGCCTGACCATGGAAGGCCCGAAAGTGGCCAGCAACTCGGTGCGCGCACTGGTGCTGGTGCCGACCCGCGAACTGGCCGAGCAGGTGCACGCCAACATCCAGGAATACGGCCAGCACCTGCCGCTGAGCACCTACGCGGTATACGGCGGCGTCAGCATCAACCCGCAGATGATGAAGCTGCGCAAGGGCGTCGACCTGCTGGTGGCCACCCCCGGCCGTCTGCTGGACCTCTACCGCCAGAACGCAGTCAAGTTCAGCCAGCTGGAAACCCTGGTGCTGGACGAAGCCGACCGCATGCTCGACCTGGGCTTCGCCGAAGAGCTGCGTGACATCTACGCCGCCCTGCCCAAGAAGCGCCAGACCCTGCTGTTCTCCGCCACCTTCTCCGACGCCATCCGCCTGCTGGCCGGGCAGATGCTCAACAACCCGCTGAGCATCGAAGTCAGCCCGCGCAACGTCGCTGCGGCCTCGGTCAAGCAGTGGGTGGTCACGGTGGACAAGAAGCGCAAGCCGGAGCTGTTCATCCACCTGATGAAGCGCCACAAGTGGCAGCAGACCCTGGTGTTCGCCAAGACCCGCAACGGTGTTGACGCACTGGTCGAGCGCCTGCAGGGCCTGGGTATCAACGCCGACGGCATCCACGGCGACAAGCCCCAGGCTACCCGCCAGCGCGCCCTGGATCGCTTCAAGGCCAGCGAAGTACAGATCCTGGTGGCCACCGACGTTGCTGCTCGCGGCCTGGACATTGATGACCTGCCAACCGTGGTCAACTTCGACCTGCCGATCGTGGCTGAAGACTACGTGCACCGCATCGGTCGTACCGGCCGTGCTGGCCAGACCGGTGAGGCGATCTCGTTGGTGTGCGCTGATGAAGTGCAGCTGCTGTCGGCCATTGAAGTGCTGACCCGCCAGACCCTCAAGCGTGTCGACGAAGCCGGTTTCGAGCCTGATCACCGTGTGCCGGAAACCAACGCCAGCGGCGACGTGCTGAAGAAGCCGAAAAAGCCGAAGAAGCCCAAGGTCAGCGGCGGCAAGAAAACGCTGGGCAAATGGATGGACAGCGGCGACACCCCGACCGAAAACGTGGCTCCAGCGCCGCGGCCGGTGCGCAAGGTGCCGGTGTTCAACACCGGCCCACGCAAGCGTAAACCCTGATTCAGGCGCAGGGGCTACTGGCCTCTCGCGAGCAAGCTTTGCTCCCACAATGTAAAGCCCAACATCGGTGCTTGCCCTAACACTGTGGAAGCAAAGCTTGCTCCCACAATGTAAAGCCCAACATCGGTGCTTGCCCTAACACTGTGAGAGCAAAGCTTGCTCCCACAATGTAAAGCCCAACATCGGTGCTTGCCTTAACACTGTGAGAGCAAAGCTTGCTCCCACAATGTAAAGCCCTACATCGGTGCTTGCCTTAACACTGTGGGAGCAAAGCTTGCTCGCGATGAGGCCAGCACCGGCACCATCATCCAGTGGCCAGCCACCCCAACGCGCCCTCTGCGGCGCGGCGCCCACTGGCGAAGCAGGCCGTCAGCAGATACCCGCCCGTAGGCGCCTCCCAATCCAGCATCTCGCCGGCGCAGAACACCCCCGGCACCGCCTTCAGCATCAACCCGTCATCCAGCCCTTCGAAGCGCACCCCACCCGCGGTACTGATCGCCTCATCCAGCGGCCGTGGCCGCACCAGCACAATCGGCAGCGCCTTGATCGCCCGGGCCAGGGCCTGTGGATCATCGAACGTGGCCTTGTCGGTCAACTCACGCAGCAACGCCGCCTTCACCCCATCAATGCCCAGGGCGCTGTGCAGATGCTTGGCCATGGAGCGCGACCCACGCGGCTTGCTCAGCGCCGCGGCGACTTTATCCACAGCCTTGTTGGGCAGCAGATCGAGATAGACCGTTGATTGGCCCGTCGCATTGATCTGCTCGCGAATCTGCGCCGACAGCGCATACACCAGGCTGCCTTCGATACCGCCTGCGGTGACGATCGCCTCACCCAGGCGCGGCGCCCCGTCGGCCAGGTGCATGGCCACGTTCTTCAACGGTGCCCCGGCAAACTTGTCGCGCAGCAGTTGGCTCCAGGCCGCCACTTCGAAACCGCAGTTGGCCGCCTGCAACGGTGCTGTATCCACACCGCGCGCCTGCAACCATGGCAGCCAGGCGCCGTCCGACCCCAACCGCGCCCAACTGGCGCCGCCCAACGCCAGCAGCGTGGCGTCTGGGTTGAGCGCGATCTCACCCCCGGAATGGGTTATGCACAGGCTCCCGTCCGCGTTCCAACCCTGCCAGCGATGCCGGGTGTGGATAACCACACCCTGTTCGCGCAGGCGCTTGAGCCAGGCGCGCAGCAGCGGGGCGGCTTTCATGTCGGTGGGGAACACGCGGCCGGAGGTGCCGATGAACGTGTCGATGCCCAAACCGTGAATCCACTGGCACAGGTCATCGGCATTAAAGCCTTCCAGCAGCGCAGCCACTTCAGCCTGGCGCTCGGCATAACGGCCGACGAAGGCCGGGTAGGGCTCGGAGTGGGTGATGTTCATGCCGCCCACCCCGGCCAGCAGGAACTTGCGGCCGACCGACGGCATGGCGTCGAACACCTCGACGCGGGCGCCGGCCTGGCTGAGCACTTCGGCCGCCATCAAACCGGCAGGGCCGCCGCCGATGATTGCGATGTGGTGGGCGGGGGCGGGGCGGGAATCGGACATGGATGGCTACACGGGGCGAAATAAGCCGTCCATTGTATCTCATCGCCGGTGGATAAAAAACGTACAACCGGCTGCAGGCCACGCCGTTACTGGCGTGGCAGAGCTTTCCCGCAGGTTATCCACAGGCGGTTCCACAGGCGATGTGGGTAAGTCACAGCCCCAGATCTGTCCACACCCGTTGCGCGCTGTGATGCAGCAGGCCATGGCGACGGGCCAAGGCAGGTCGATCCTTGCTGTAACCGCCGCCGATCACGCCCATCACCGGGATGTCGCGGCCCAGGCAGTGGCGCATCACGCGCTCATCGCGTGCCGACACCCCGGCGTCGGTCAGTTGCAGGTAACCCAGGGCATCGTCCTTGTGCACATCGACGCCGGCGTCGTACAGCACCAGGTCTGGCTGATACAGCGGCAGCAGGTAGTTCAGTGTGTCGTCCACCACCTGCAGGTAGTCGGCGTCGCCCATGCCCATGGGCAAGGGGATGTCCCAGTCGCTGTCGGCCTTGCGCGCGGGAAAGTTTTTTTCGCAGTGCAGCGACACAGTGATGGCGTCCGGCGTATTGGCCAGGATCCGCGCCGTGCCGTCGCCCTGGTGCACGTCGCAGTCGAAGATCAGCACACGGTTGACCCGGCCGCTGGCCAGCAGCTGGTGGCTGATGATGGCCAGGTCATTGAAGATGCAGAAGCCTGCCGGATGATCGTAGTGGGCATGGTGGGTGCCGCCCGCCAGGTGGCAGGCCAGGCCATGCTGCAACGCCTGCTCGGCGGCCAGCAGCGAGCCGCCGACGGCGCGCACGGTGCGCCGCGCCAAGGCTTCGCTCCACGGCAGCCCCAGGCGCCGCTGATCTTCGCGCGCCAGCTGGCCGCTCATGAAGCGTTCGATGTAGTCGCGGTCATGGGCCAGCGCCAGGGTGTCGGCCGGGCACAGAGGCGGGCGCAGCAGGTCGGCGTCGCGCACCAGGCCGCTGTCCACCAGGTGGTCGCGCAGCAGCCGGAACTTGTCCATGGGGAAGCGATGCTCGGCGGGGAAGGGCGGGCTGTAGTCGTCGTGGTAAATCAGTGGCAGCGGCATGAGCAATTCGGGTCCGGTGGGTGTCCGATTCTTGCCATCGGCACGTTAAACTTCAAGGACTGCATGGGGGACTCGATCAATGAAGCCGATCCTGGAGCTGGAAAGCGCACGCCTGGTGCTGCGCCAGTGGCGCGACGACGACCTGCCGGAGTTCGCCGCGATGTCGGCCGACCCGCAGGTAATGCGCTATTTCCCCGAGCTGCTCAGCCGCCTGGAAAGCGCCGCCCTGATTGGCCGCATCCGTGGCCATTTCAACGAATTCGGCTTCGGCCTGTGGGCGCTGGAGCGCAAGGACACCGGCGCCTTCATCGGTTTTACCGGCCTCAACACCGTAAGCTTCGACGCGCCCTTCACCCCGGCCGTGGAAATCGGCTGGCGCCTGGCACGCCGCCATTGGGGCCTGGGCTTTGCCAGCGAGGCGGCGTGGACCAGCCTGCGCGCCGCCTTCGGCCAGTTGGGCCTGGAGGAAGTGGTGGCATTCACCGCCCAGTGCAATCTGCCGTCGGAAAAGGTGATGCAGGCCATTGGCATGCAGCGCGACCCTGGCGACGATTTCGATCATCCACGGCTGCCGCCCGGTCATGAATTGCAGCGCCACGTGCTCTACCGTATCAATCGTGACCAATGGCGGGAAACGCTGCACGGCTAGACCCATGTCGTGGCACTGGGGTAGGCGTGCTCAAACGCTGTATCATTTGCCACTACTGTCTCGTCTCACGGGCACTGTTTCTGTTTTTTGGAGAGTTCGAATGAGCCATGTGTTGGACGATCTGGTCGACCTGTTGACCCTTGAGCCGATCGAGGAAAACCTGTTCCGCGGGCGCAGCCAGGACCTGGGCTTCCGCCAGTTGTTCGGTGGCCAGGTGCTGGGCCAGTCGCTGTCGGCGGCCAGCCAGACCGTCGAGGATGCCCGCCACGTGCATTCGCTGCATGGTTATTTCCTGCGCCCCGGCGACGCCCAGTTGCCGGTGGTGTACATGGTCGACAAGGTGCGCGACGGCGGCAGCTTCAGCACCCGCCGGGTCACCGCGGTGCAGAAGGGCCAGCAGATCTTCACCTGCAGCGCCTCGTTCCAGTACGACGAGCAGGGCTACGAGCACCAGGCCGCGCTGCCCGCCGTGGTGGGCCCGGAAAACCTGCCCACCGAGCTTGAGCTGACCCAGAAAGTGGCGCACCTGCTGCCCGAGCACATTCGCGACAAACTGCTGTGCCCCAAGCCGATCGAAGTGCGCCCGGTGACCGAGCGCGACCCCTACAACCCGGTGCCGGGCGATCCGGTGAAGTATGTGTGGTTCCGCGCCGACGGCACGCTGCCGGACATCCCGGCGCTGCACAAATACATCATGGCCTACGCCTCGGACTTCGGCCTGCTGACCACCTCCCTGCTGCCCCACGGCAAGTCGGTGTGGCACAAGGATATGCAACTGGCCAGCCTTGACCACGCCCTGTGGTTCCACGGCGACCTGCGCGCCGATGACTGGCTGCTGTACGCCATGGACAGCCCGTGGGCCGGCAATGCCCGCGGCTTCTGCCGCGGCAGCGTGTACAACCGCGCCGGCCAGCTGGTGGCGTCCTCGGCCCAGGAAGGCCTGATTCGCCACCGCAAGGACTGGGCATGAGCCTGCGTGATATCCGCCACTGGGTGTTCGACATGGACGGCACCCTGACGGTGGCGGTGCATGATTTCGCGGCCATCCGCGTGGCCCTGGAAATCCCGCCCGAGGACGACATCCTCACCCACCTGGCCACCTTGCCGGCCGAGGTGGCCGCCGCCAAGCATGCCTGGTTGCTTGCGCACGAGCGCGAGTTGGCCGTGGCTTCACGCGCGGCCGACGGCGCGGTGGAACTGGTTCGCAGCCTGGCCGAACGTGGCCACACCCTCGGCATCCTGACGCGCAATGCGCAGGAGCTGGCGCACATCACCCTGCAAGCCATCGGCATCGCCGACTGCTTCGCGGTGCAGGATGTGCTGGGGCGTGACAATGCGCTGCCCAAGCCCGACCCCGATGGCCTGCTGAAGCTGGCCGACGCCTGGGGCGTGGCGCCGGCGCAGATGGTGATGGTGGGTGACTACCGTTTCGACCTGGATTGCGGTCGGGCGGCGGGGGCCCACACCGTGCTGGTGAACCTGCCCGACAACCCCTGGCCTGAGCTTGCCGACTGGCACGCACCGACCTGCGCCGACCTGCTCAACCTCGCCAATACCTGACTTGATCACAACTCTTCACTGACCTCATCGCGGCCAAGGCCGGCTCCTACGCCGATCGTGGTAGGAGCCGGCCTTGGCCGCGATACAGGCAACGCGATTTCTCCTGCGACAACCCACACCGCGCCCCGCACGACCTTCGCACACCTCAAAATGAAACTAAACTAACTATTCCGATCATTTTCTTAAATTCCGCAATACAATTTTGTTACCATTGGTCTTAATCCCCTCGGGGTGCGTCATTATGATGCACCCTCTGTATTGGGCGTAATGCACCTGCCTGCCGATACCCCCCCTGAATCAATCGAAATCGTAGAGAATCATGCTGATCAAATCCTCGCGTTGCATCAAGACTTCGGGCCTGGTGGCCGGCCTGTCGTTGGGCTCCCTGGCTGTCTCGGCCCCGGGCATGGCCCTGGCCGATGACTCCACCATGACCGGCAACTGGGGCGGCACCCGCACCGAATTGGAACAGAAAGGCGTCAAGCTGACCGGCGACTACGTGTCCGAAACCTTCGGCACTGTCCACGGTGGTGAAAGCCATGGTGCACGCTACGCCCAGCAACTGCGCCTGGGCGCACGCTTCGACCTCAGCAAGATTCTGGGTGTGGATAACGGCGGCGTCGTGCAAGTGACCGTCACCGACCGTCGCGGCAACAGCGCCTCGGCCGACCTGGTCGGCAACCGCCTGCCAGTGCAGGAAATCTACGGTGGCCAGTACACCCGCATCAGCGAGTTCAGCTACGAGCGCACCATCTTTACCCCGGACCTGGACATGAAAGTCGGCTTCATGCCGATGGGTAACGATTTCGGCGGCATGAGCATCCTCACCAACTTCGTCAACGCCGGCTTCTGCGCCCACCCGTTGTCGATGTCCGGTGGCAGCGGCTGGACCAACGCCCCGACCGGCCACTGGGGCGGCATGCTCAAATACAAGATCAACGACGAGTGGGCTATCCAGACCGCCGCGTTCGAGGTCAACCCGATCACCAACAGCGAGTCCAAGTACGCGCTGCGCATGAGCCCGGATCACTACACCGGCACCATCATGCCGATCGAAGCGATCTACACCCGTGGTGGCACCTACGACGGTCAGTACAAGTTCGGCTGGTACTACGACACCTCCGACACCGCGCGCATCAACGGCAGCGGCACCGCCGCCGGTCGTTCGGGTGCCTACGTGCTGGCCGACCAGGCTGTATGGCGTTCGGAAACCGACCCCAAGCGCAACCTGCACGTGTTTGGCCAGGCTACCCAGACCGACGCCGCCACATCGCCGTTCCGTCACTGGTACTCGGCTGGCATCGTGCTGCACAAACCGTTCGACAGCCGTCCTGACGACGCCATCGGCCTGGCCTACGGCCGTGCAGTGCTCAACGAGCGCACCCGCGACAACCAGATCGCCGCTGCTTCCACCGCCGTTGCGGCCGATGACATCGACAACCTGGACAGCGGCGAGCAGCTGATCGAGCTGAGCTACACCGCCCAGGTCACCAAGTGGCTGACCGTGCGTCCTGACGTGCAGTACATCAAAGAGCCAGGCGCCTTCTACGGCACCAACACCCAGAACGCCCTGATGGCCGGTGTGCAGATCAAGGCTGCATTCTGATCACAGCGCCTTCGCCGCAAAGGTATCGCACTGGTTGATCTGACCTTGTGCGAACCCGGTCTTGAACCAGCGCACGCGCTGGGCTGAAGTGCCATGGGTGAACGAGTCGGGGACCACGCGTCCCTGGCTCTGTTGCTGCAAGCGATCGTCGCCAATGGCATTGGCGGCGTTCAGCGCCGACTCCACGTCGCCGGGTTCCAGCCAGTGCAGCCGCTGCTGCGCATGGTAGGCCCACACCCCCGCCAGGCAATCGGCCTGCAATTCCTGCCTCACCGATAAACCGTTCGCGCCTTCCATGGCTGCGCCGCGTTGGCGTGCCGCCTGCACTTTGGCCGGTATCCCCAACAGGTTCTGCACGTGGTGGCCCACTTCATGGGCAATCACATAAGCCTCGGCGAACTCGCCGGCGGCCTGAAAGCGCTGGGCCATTTCCTTGAAGAAGTCCATGTCCAGGTACACCTGCTTGTCCCCTGGGCAATAGAAGGGGCCGGTGGCCGAGGTGGCAAAACCGCAGGCCGAGTTGACCTGGCCGCGGAACAGCACCAGCTTGGGGTCCTGATACTGGCGGCCGCCTTGCTGGAACACTTCGCGCCAGGTGTCTTCGGTGTCGCCCAGCACGGCGCGGACAAATTCCGCCTGTTCGTCGTTGGCGGGCGGGGCAGGGCGGTCGCGGGTGTCTACCGGGGCGGTCTGTGGCTGGCTCAGTTGCCCGGTCAGTTGTCCGAGAATCTGCATCGGGTCCTGGCCGGTCAGCAGGCCGAAGCCTACGATCAGCACCACGGCCGTCAGGCTCAGGCCCTTGCCGCCAATGCGCAGGCCGCCGCCTCCGCCGCCTGCAGCGGAACCGTCATCCCGTGCGTCAACCACGTTGTCACTGCGACGACCTTTTTTCCACAACATGGCGCATACCCTCCACGACAGGACTTCGGATAACCATTTGGTTATGTATGTGACCGCACTATTCAATTTTCGTTGTAGTGTTTTTCATTGAGACTAGTCCGAAGCCTGTCCGCAGGACCCAATAAATCAAATAATAGGAGAACGGCATGTCTTCCCAAGACACCAGTCGCTTCGTTATCCGTGATCGTAACTGGCACCCCAAGGCCCTGACCCCCGACTACAAGACCTCCGTGGCACGCTCCCCGCGCCAGGCGCTGGTCAGCATCCCGCAGTCGGTCAGCGAGTCCACCGGCCCTGATTTCTCGCACCTCAAATTCGGCAAGTACGACAACGACCTGTTGTTGAACTTCAACAACGGTGGCCTGCCGATCGGTGAGCGCATCATCCTGGCCGGCCGCGTGTGCGACCAGTACGGCAAGCCGATCCCGCACACCCTGGTGGAAATCTGGCAGGCCAACGCCGGCGGCCGTTATCGCCACAAGAACGACCGCTACCTGGCGCCGCTGGACCCCAACTTCGGTGGTGTCGGCCGCATGGTCACCGACAGCGAAGGTTACTTCAACTTCCGCACCATCAAGCCGGGCCCGTACCCATGGCGCAACGGCCCCAACGACTGGCGTCCTGCGCACATCCACGTGTCCATCAGCGGCCCGTCGATCTCCACGCGCCTGATCACCCAGCTGTACTTCGAAGGTGACCCGCTGATCCCGATGTGCCCGATCGTCAAATCGATCGCCGACCCGGAAGCGGTGCAAAGCCTGATCGCCAAGCTGGATATGAACCACGCAAACCCGATGGATTGCCTGGCATATCGCTTCGACATCGTGCTGCGCGGCCAGCGCAAGACCCACTTCGAAAACTGCTGAGGAGAGCGCCACCATGCCTATTACCCTGCTCAAGGAAACACCTTCGCAGACCGCCGGCCCGTACGTGCACATCGGCCTGGCCCTGTCCGCTGCCGGCAACCCGCCGCGCGACGAAGAAATCTGGAACCAGATGGCCAAGCCTGGCGCGCCTGGCGAGCACATCATCCTGCTGGGCGATGTCTACGACGGCAACGGCCACAAGGTGCGCGATTCGTTCCTGGAGTTCTGGCAGGCTGACGCCAACGGCCACTACGACACGGACTACAACCTGGAGAAGCCGTTCAACAGCTTCGGCCGCACCGCCACCACCTTCGACGGCGGTGAGTGGGACCTGCACACCATCAAGCCGGGCGTGGTCAAGAACGCCGCTGGCGTGCCGATGGCACCGCACATCAACGTCAGCCTGTTTGCCCGTGGCATCAACATCCACCTGCAAACCCGCCTGTACTTCAGCGACGAAGCCGAGGCCAACGCCAAGGACCCGGTGCTGAACCTGATCGAGCAGCCGGCCCGTCGCGAGACCCTGATCGCCACCCGTTGCGAAGTGAATGGCAAGACGGCCTACCGTTTTGACATCCGCATCCAGGGTGAAGGCGAGACAGTGTTCTTCGACTTCTAAGCCTGAATGCAGCCACAAAAAACCGCCCTTCAAGGCGGTTTTTTTATGCCTGTAGCCGCTGCCGCCAGGCTGCGCTGGCCTGTGTGAACCCTGAAGATTTTCAGTGATGCACAGGGCCAGCGCAGCCTTCGGCAGCGGCTACGGGTTGTTCGTCAGTCCCACTGCGGGGCGAAGGGCGGGCTTACCAGCCGCTGATCCTTGGGCAACGCCGCAATGATCCGGCGATCTTCATCATCCAGCGGCACCTGCAGCGACGCCAGGTTGCTCAGCTGATTGGCCTTGCTGGCCGCCTTTGGAATCGCCGCCACACCGTCCTGATCCAGCAGCCATTTCAGCGCCACCTGGGTCGGCAGCACGCCGTGCTTCTTGGCGATAGCTTGCAGTTCAGGAATGTCCGACACACGGTTGCGCAGCAGCGGGCTATAAGCCGTCAGCGCCATGTCGTGCTTGCGCGCCAGTTGCAGCAGCGGGCTCTGGTCCAGGGTGACGTGGTATTCAACCTGCAGCACCGACAGCGGTGCGCCCAGTTCTTCCAGCACACGGGTCAGCAGCGGCAGCGGGAAGTTGGCCACGCCGATGTTGCGCGCACGGCCGTCTTCCTTGAACGACACCAGGGTCTCGATGGTGCGTTCCAGGTCCCAGTCCTTGGTCGGCCAGTGGATCATGAACAGGTCGATGTAGTCGCTTTGCAGCGCCTTCAGGGTGTTGTCGAACGACTGGCGCATGTCGGCCGGAGCCAGTTTGTCCCACCACACCTTGCTGGTGACATGGATCTGCTCGCGCGGCACCGAGGACTGCACCAGGGCTTTGCCCACCGCGTCTTCGTTGTTGTAGCCGGCGGCGGTGTCGATGTGGCGGTAGCCCACGTCCAGCCCCTGAATCACCGCGGCGGTGCATTCCTCGCCCACCATGGGCCAGGTGCCCAGGCCCAGCTTGGGCATGTTCAGCCCGTGACGGTTGGTGATGCTCTGCATGCTCGATCTCCCTGCATTCGTGTGTGGTGACGGATTCTGTAGTATTTTGGAATCAGGTTCCACATTCTATGGCCGCGTTTCCCGCCCGGCCAAGGGGTGGGGCGGCAAAGTTGGGCGAAGATCGGACAATGGTTGCACTTCGCCCGCCCATGGCTACTATCGCCACACTTTCACCAGGACCATGACCATGGCCGGCAGTCAGATCGAACGTGCTTTCAGCCTTCTGGAAAGCCTCACCAGCGACCCCCGCGGCTTGCCCATGCAAAGCCTGGCCGAGCAACTGGACATCCCCAAAAGCGCCACCCACCGCATGCTGGGCGAACTGATGCGCCTGGGCTACGTGCGGCAGAACCCGGACAACAGCCGCTACCACCTGTCCACCAAGCTGGTGGCCATGGGTTTCCGCTACCTGGCCAGCAGCGGTGCCGACATCGTCCAGCCGATCCTCGACCGCCTGGCGCAGGAGACCGGTGAGCTGGTGCGCCTGGGCGTGATCGATGGCGACCGCCAGACCTGGATCGCCAAGGCCCAGGGCGCCCGCTCGGGGCTTCGCTACGATCCGGAAATGGGCCAGGACGCGCCGTTGTTCTACACCGCATCCGGCCATGCCTGGCTGGCCAGTATGAGTGATGAGCAGGCGCTGGTGCTGGTGGAGCAGCAGGGCATCGCCGACCGTGCGGACTTCGGGCCCAATGCGCCGACCTCGAATGAACACTTGCTGCGCTACCTGGAGCAGGCGCGGGGGCGGGGTTATGCGTTGGTGATCGAGAGCTCGGCGGTGGGTACGTCGGCGATTGCGGCCGTGGTGCGTCGCCCGCTGGATGGCGGGGTGGTGGGGGTGTTGAGCGTGGCGGGGCCGACGGCGCGGTTGAGTGAGGCGCGGTTGCAGGAGTTGTCGGTGTTGTTGCTGGCTGCTACCGAAGAGCTGTCCAGCGCCAGCCCGGCGTCCGAGTTGTTCAGCTAGACATGTTGTAGCCGCTGCCGCCAGGCTGCGCTGGCCCCCGAGTACGCTGAAGATCTTCAGCGAGGCATGGGCCCAGCGCAGCCTCGCGGCAGCGGCTACGCGCGTCAGTGACTCAATCCACCACCGGCACCTTGCGCGGCGCCATCAGGTACAACCACGTCAGGGCAATGAAATACATCCCCGGGATGATCATGAACAACACGTGATAGTTGTTGTTCGTCACGGTCAGGATGTAACCCACGATCTGGGTCATGAACATGCCCCCGATCGCCGCGCACATGCCGCCAAAGCCAAACACCGTACTCATCATGTGCTTGGGCGTGTAGTCCATCACCACCGCCCAGATGTTCGCCGTCCACGCCTGGTGCGCGGCAATCGCCAGGGAGATCGCCAGTACCGCCACCCACAGGTTGCTGGTGCCGGCCGCGCCCACCACGGCAATGATGCACAGGGCGAACAGCAGCATCGAGGTCAGGCGTGCCTTGACCGGCGATACGCCACGGCCAATCAGGAACGACGACAGGATGCCGCCGCCCACGCTGCCAAAGTCGGCGCTCAGGTAAATGATGATCAGCGGGATGCCCATCTGGGTCACGTTGATGCCCAACTGGTATTGCTGGTTCAGGAACGGCGGCAGCCAGTACAGGTAGAACCAGAACACCGGGGCGGTGATCGAGTAGGCCAGGGCGAAGGCCCAGGTGCCGCGCATGCGCAGGATTTTGTGGAACGGCACGGCCTTCTGGTCAGGCTCGGGCTCGCCCTGCACGTAGTCCAGTTCGCTCTGTTTCACCCGCGGGTGATCTTCGGGGTTGTAGTATTTCAGGCCCCAGAACACCACCCAGGTCAGGCCCAGGAACGCCATGCACACGAACGCGGCCTGCCAGCCCCACACGGTCAGGATCAGCGGCAGCATCACCGGGGTAATCATGGCGCCCACGTTGGTGCCGGCGTTGAAGATGCCGGTGGCCACGGCGCGTTCGCCGGCCGGGAACCACAGGCGGGTGGTCTTCACGCAGGCCGGGTAGTTGGCGGCCTCGGTCAGGCCCAGGATGAACCGGCATACCATGAAGCCCACCGCCGAGGTGGCCAGGCCGTGCAGGCCGGTAGCCAGGCTCCACAGCAGCACCGCGCAGAAGAACACGCGTTTCACGCCCACCTTGTCGATCAGTCGGCCTTGCAGCACGAAGCCGATGGCGTAGCCCACCTGGAACCAGAAGTTGATGTTGGCGTAGTCCATCGCCGTCCAGCTCATTTCCTTGGCCAGGATAGGCTGCATGACGCCCAGGGCGGCACGGTCGATGTAGTTCAGGGTGGTGGCGAAGAACACCAGGGCGAGCATGCCCCAGCGGGTCTTTCCGACGGCCATGGCGCCGCGGATTTTCTCGCCCATGCTGGCATGGCGAGACGCAAGAACATTTACAGCTTGCATGGTAGTTACCCGATTCTTGAAATTTTTATGGAGTAGCGCTCTCTGGAATTCTCTGGGTATGAGAACTTCAGATTCATTTGCCGGTTGGCTTTTGGCCGCCTGACAGACTTCAATGAGGGGTGGGGATGTTGGCGATTGGTCGAAAAATCGTCAATTGAACCGGCCGCTTTTCGGTCGATAATCGCACACAAAACTAACTGGTTCGTACGCGCCCGAATTGCGGTATAAATTACTATCCAAGAATTCTTTCAACCCGCCGCAGGTGCACCTGACACCTCGCAGCGGACACCGGTTAGCTGCCGAAGTACGCACCGTTCAAGTGCCCGCGCAGCAGCCCCATGGAGCTGAACCATGCATCGTTCGATTGCCACCGTCTCCCTGAGCGGTACCCTGCCGGAAAAACTCGAAGCCATCGCTGCGGCCGGTTTCGACGGCGTCGAGATTTTCGAAAACGATTTGCTGTACTACGACGGCAGCCCCCGTGAGATCCGCCAGATGTGCGCCGATCTGGGCATCGCCATCACCCTGTTCCAGCCGTTCCGTGACTTCGAAGGCTGCCGCCGCGACCGCCTGGCGCGCAACATCGAACGCGCCGAGCGCAAGTTCGACCTGATGCAGGAACTGGGCACCGACCTGGTGCTGGTGTGCAGCAACGCTTCGGCCGACTCGGTGGGCGACCGCCAGATCCTGATCGACGACCTGCACCTGCTGGCCGAACACGCCGGCAAGCGCGACCTGCGCATCGGCTATGAAGCCCTGGCGTGGGGCAAGCACGTCAACACCTACCAGCAGGTCTGGGACATCGTCAAAGCCGCCGACCACCCCAACCTGGGCGTGCTGCTGGACAGCTTCCACACCCTGTCGCTCAAGGGCGACCCGGCCGCCATCGCCGACATCCCCGGCGACAAGATCTTCTTCGTGCAGATGGCCGACGCGCCGATCCTGAACATGGACGTGCTGGAGTGGAGCCGCCACTTCCGCTGCTTCCCGGGCCAGGGCGAATTCGACCTGCCAGGCTTCCTGGCACCGATCATCAAGTCCGGCTACACCGGCCCGCTGTCGCTGGAAATCTTCAACGACGGCTTCCGCGCCGCGCCGCCGCGCGCCAACGCCGCCGACGGCCTGCGTTCGCTGCTGTACCTTGAGGAAAAAACCCGCAAGCTGCTGGAGAAGGAAGCAGCGCCGGTACCGAACCTGGACATCCTGTTCTCGCCGCCCGAGGCCGATCAGTACGATGGCGTCGAGTTCCTGGAATTCGCCGTCGACGAGGCCCAGGGTGCCAAACTGGGCAGCTGGCTGGAGCAACTGGGCTTCGCCAAGGCCGGCCAGCACAAGTCCAAGGCCGTGAGCCTGATGCGTCAGGGCGACATCAACCTGATCCTCAACTCCGAGCCGTACTCGTTCGCCCACAACTTCTTCGAGTCCCACGGCCCGTCGCTGTGCGCCACCGCCATCCGCGTAAAAGACAGCGCCAAGGCGCTGGAGCGTGCCGTAGCCTACAAAGGCCAGCCGTTCCGTGGCCTGGTAGGCCCCAACGAGCGTGAACTGGCCGCTGTGCGCGCCCCCGATGGCAGCCTGATCTACCTGGTGGACCAGGATGACCAGGGCCGCACCATCTACGACACCGACTTCAGCATCCAGGACGTCAAGCCGAGCGCCCTGGGCCTCAAGCGCATCGACCACATGGCCATGGCGCTGCCACCAGACAACCTGGACAACTGGACGCTGTTCTACAAGAGCCTGCTGGACTTCACCGCCGACGACGAAGTGGTGCTGCCCGACCCGTACGGCCTGGTGAAAAGCCGCGCCATCCGCAGCCGCGACAGCTCCATCCGCCTGCCGCTGAACATCTCGGAGAACCGCAACACGGCCATCTCCCACGCGCTGTCCACCTACCGTGGCTCGGGTGTGCACCACATCGCCTTTGACTGCGACGACATCTTCGCCGCCGTCACCAAGGCCAAGGAAGCGGGCCTGGCGCTGCTGGACATCCCGCTCAACTACTACGACGACCTGGCCGCGCGCTTCGACTTCGACGACGAGTTCCTCAGCGAGCTGGCCTACTACAACGTGCTCTACGACCGTGACGCCAACGGCGGCGAGCTGTTCCACGTGTACACCGAACCCTTCGAAGACCGCTTCTTCTTCGAAATCATCCAGCGTCGCAATGGTTATGCCGGCTATGGGGCGGCAAACGTGGCGGTGCGCCTGGCAGCCATGGCCAAGGCGCGCAGCAAGGGTGTTCGTCACGCCAAATTGTAACCATTTGTAGGGAACTGCAAGCCTTTGGTTGTATACCGGGGCTTGCAGGCTTCCTTCGCCGCGCTGGCCGCTCCATAATTGCCGCTGTTTAACGATGGCCGTGAGCCCAGAATGACAACAATGACAGAACGCTCCGTGGATACCGCTGAAGCCGCACCACGCAAGAGCCGCAAGAACAACCCCGAGAAAACCCGCGAGAACATCCTGCAGGCGGCAATCGCCGAGTTCGTTCAGCAGGGCCTTGCCGGTGCCCGGGTAGACGCCATTGCCGAGCGCACGCAAACCTCCAAACGCATGATCTATTACTACTTCGGCAGCAAGGAACAGCTGTACGTCGAAGTACTGGAAAAACTCTACGGCGACATCCGCAGCACCGAGGTGGACCTGCACCTGGGCGAGCTGGCGCCGTGCGAAGGCATCCGCCGCCTGGTGGAATTCACCTTCGACCACCACGATCGCAACGTCGACTTCGTGCGCATCGTCTGTAACGAAAACATGCACAAAGGCGAGTACATCAAGCAATCCTCGGCGATTCGCGCGATGAACAAGACCGTGCTGCATGCCCTCGACGAAGTGCTGGAGCGTGGCGCTGCAAGCGGCCTGTTCCGCCAGGGCCTGGACGCGCTGGACGTGCACCTGCTGATCAGTTCGTTCTGCTTCTACCGCGTGTCCAACAAGCACACCTTTGGCGAAATCTTCCAGATCGACTTCAGTGACGAGCAGCACAAGGTGCGTCATCGCGAGATGATCGTGGAGACGGTGCTGCGCTTCCTGAAGCCCTGAGGGTGTCCTGCGCCAGGCTCAGGCCTGCCAGGTAACCGAAGGTCAACGCCGGCCCCAGGGTGATGCCACCGCTGGGGTAATGGCCGCCCATCAGGCTGGCCATGTCGTTGCCCACCGCATAAAGCCCGCTGATGACCTGGCCTTGGGTATCCAGTACCCGAGCCTGGCTGTCCGTGGCCAGCCCGGCGAAGGTGCCCAGGCTGCCGGGTTCCAGCTTTACCGCGTAATACGGCCCCGTGCGCAGCTCGCCCAGTGACGGGTTGGGTGCGTGCAGCGCCTCGCCCTGGGCGCGGTTGTAGGCGGATGCGCCGCGCTGGAACTCATCGTCCCGCCCTGCCTTGGCGCCCCTGTTGAAGTTATCCACAGTGCGCTGCAATTGTGCGGCGTCGATGCCGCAGCGTTCGGCCAATTGCGTCAGCGTGCGACCCTTGCGCAGGTAGCCCTGGCGTTGCAGGCCCCAATTGGGAAACGGGAACGGTCGTGCGGCGCCCAGGCCGTAGCGGCGCTGGGCGCGGTGGTCGCAGATCAGCCAGCAGTGGGGCTGACGGTTCTCGGGCAGGGCGGCGAACAGCGCTTGCATGAAATCGTGGTAGGAGTCGGCTTCGTTGGTGAAGCGCTGGCCGTTGTCCAGCACGGCGATGAAGCCGGGTTTGGCGCGGTCCATCAGGTGGGGGAATGCGGCGCCTGCTTCCCGAGCTTCGCCCGGTCCCACAGGAGTACTGCGATCCATGTGGGACCGAGCGAAGCTCGGGAAGGCAGCGCCACGGACTACTTTAGACACAGGCGCCCAAGCCGCCGCATGAACCAGCCTGGCCACAACCCCACCCGCCTGCTCCCCAAACCGCAACCCATCCCCGGAGTTTTCCACAGGCGCCGCCGACAAATGATTGTCATGCCCGAACAGCGCGGCCATCCGCTCCCGATCATGAGCAAACCCACCCGCCGCCAACACCACCCCCCGGCGCGCCCGAACCTGCCCTGTGGACAACTGCGCCCCCACGACCCGCGCGCCTTCGTACAGCAAGCCATGCGCAGCGGCCCCAGTGCGCAGTTCCACCCCCACATCCAAGGCACTGCGCAGCAACCGCGCGACCAGCGCATTGCCGTTCACCAGGTGCATTCCACGCCCATGCACCACGCGATCACGCCAATGCCGCAGCAACCGCCCCGCCACGTAAACCGCCGAACGCAGCGAACGCGTGGCATTGAAGAAATGCGCCAGGTCCACGCCACCAGCGATGCCCATGCCGCCCAGGCTGATCAGGTCCAGCGGTGGCCGCAGCCGGTGCAGCCACGGCCCCAGCAGGCGACCGTCGAAGGGTTGGGCACACAATGATCGACCGCCGCTGGCGGCGCCAGGGGAGGCGTGCATGTCGGGCATACGGCTGCCGGAATAGAACTGCACTTGAGTGTGATGCTGGAAAAACTCGACCATCTGCGGCGCCTGTTGCAGGTAGGTCTGCAGGCGCTCGTCGAGCACGTCGGTGTGCAATTCGTGGCGCAGATAGTTCTCCACAGCGCCGGGTGTTTCCACCTGCCCGTTGGCTACCGCGAGCGGGTTGCCCGGCACCCACAACCAGCCGCCGGACCAGGCACTGGTGCCGCCCAGTTGATGATGTTTTTCAGCGACGATTACTTTCAGGCCCTGGTGGGCGGCAGTCACGGCAGCGGCCAGCCCCGAGGCGCCCGAACCAATGACCAGAACATCGCAGTCGTACAAATCGGAAGCGCTCATGGTCGCCCTTTATTTTCGTAGTATCGGGGTATCGCATTGCCTGCATCGCGACCAAGGTCGGCTCCTACGCAGCGCTCACATCCGTTGTAGGAGCCGAGCTTGCTCGCGATGCAGGCGCCGCGTTATTTAAGCGGGGAAAACGCCGTAGGCCGCATCATCCGCGACTCCAGCTTCATCACCGCATCCAGCTCCTTGTTCTTGCGGCTGAACTCCATCCAGCGGCTGTCTGCCGCCATCGCCGTGCGGCGGGCCATGCGGTCGTCCAGGCTCTCCCAGGCCCAGATATGCACTACCTGGTTGACGTCGCCGATCTCGGTGGTGAAGAAGCCGATCAACTGGCCCAGGTGTTCGGTCTGCACGGCCAGGGCATCGCTCTGGTACAGCGCCAGCCAGTCGGCCAGCTTGGTGGGTTTGAGGGTGTAGGTGCGCAATTCATAGAACATGGGATCAAGCCTCTTGTTGGGTGGGGGTGCCGCTGCGCAAGCGCTCGGCGACGTGGGTAGCGGCGATGTAGCCGAAGGTCAGGCCCGGGCCGATGGTGATGCCGGGGCCGGGGTAGGTGCCGTCCATGATCGAGTTCATGTCATTGCCGGCGGCGTACAGGCCGGGGATTGGCTGGCCTTGCTGGTCGAGCACGTTGGCGTTGGCGTCGGTGACCAGCCCGCGTGCCGAGCCCAGGTCGCCGGTCTCGATGCGGATGGCGTAGAACGGCGCCCGGGTCAGCGGCGCCAGGCAGGGGTTGGGGCGGTGGTGCGGGTCGCCCAGGGAGCGGTTGTAGCTGTTGCCGCCCTTGGCGAACTGGCTGTCGGTGCCGGCCAGGGCGTCGGCGTTGTGCTGGCGCAACGTAGCGGCCAGGCCCTTGGGATCAACGCCGATCAGGTGTGCCAGTTGTTCCGGGCTGTCGGCGCGCAGTAAGTAGCCGCCCTCGACGAGCGCGCTGTTATCCACCGGCTTGGGCCGCGCCAGGCCCATGCCGTAGGCGTTCAGCGCCTGGGCATCGGCGATCAGCCAGCACGGTGCATTGCCTTCGGCCTGCATGGCCTGCACGAAGCAGTGGTACGAGTTGGACTCGTTGACGAAGCGTTGCCCGGCGCGGTTTACCGCGATGATGCCCGGCTTGGCGCGGTCGGTGACCAGGTGCGGGAAGCGCTCGAACTCGCCATTGGCACGGCGCAATTGCGACACCGGCGCCCAGAAGAAATCTGCCGCCAGTCCCTCGCCAAGCTGTGCGCCGACGGCCTTGGCCAGGGCCAGGCTGTCGCCGTTATTGCTGGGCGGTGACATGCTCAGGTGGCCGCTGCCGGTGGCCGGGCGGCGCTGCCCGGCATCGGCTGCGGCGGCAAAGCCACCGCCCGCGCACACCACGCCGCCACGGGCCTGCACCCGCAGGCTCTGGCCTTCGTGGCGAATCGTCAGCCCGGTCACCACACCGTTGTCGATCACCAGCGATTGCGTCTGGGCGTTCAGCCACAGCTGCACGCCTTTAGCGAACGCCGTGGTGGCTAGCCGGGCGATCAAGGCATTGCCGACGGTCAGGCGAGTGCCCCGGTCGTGGCTCAGGCGATCACGGCCGTAGCGCGCCATCAGCTTCAGGCAGTGCCACAGCGAGCGCGGCGAGCGGCGGAAGCTGAGGAAGTGCTGGATATCCACGCGGTTGACCATCATGCCGCCGAACAGCAGCATCCCTGCCGGTGGTTTGCGCAGGTGCTTGAACGCTGCGCCCAGGCGACGGCCGTCGTACTCGACCATCTCCAGCGCCCGCCCGGTGTCGGTGGCGCCCGGTAAGTCGGGGTAGTAATCGGGCGAGAAGGGCCGCAGGGCATATTTCAACTCGCTGTGGCTTTGCAGATAACGCAACGCCTCGGCGCCACGGTCGATGTAGGCGTCGATCAGCTCGGCGCGGTAGCCGCGGCCGATGGTGGTCTTGAGGTAGGTGCGCACGGCGTCGGCGCTGTCGGTGACGCCCGTCGCGCTGGCCTGGTCGGTGCCATAGACCCACACGGCACCGCCCGAGATGGCTGACGTGCCGCCGAAGGTGTCGGCCTTTTCCACCAGCAGCACGCTCAGGCCGCGGCAGGCCGCCGTCGTCGCTGCGGCAAATCCGGCGGCGCCACTGCCCAGCACCACCAGATCGAAGTCATGGGTCCAGCCCGGTGAAGGTACGGGTGCGTTCATGGCCGGCTCCTCAGGCGTCTTCCGGGGTCACGCCCATGAAGGCGCCCAGGTTGCCCATCTGCGCCCGAGCCATTTCCGGGCCGGTCTGAATGCGGCAGCCTTGCGCCTTGGCCTGGGCCAGCAGGGGCGTGATCTGCGGCGAGGTCACCACGTCGGCGACCAGCGTGTGCGGTCGCAAGGTGGCTACCTGTGCGCCGGGCAGCGACATCTGCCCCGTGTCGCCCATGCCCACGGGCGTGGCGTTGACCACCAGGTCGAAGGTGCTCAGGTCAGTGTAGGTGGCCTGCACGTCCAGGCTTGGGAAGGCCTTGAGCAGCACGCCTTGCAGGGCTTCGACCTGCGCCTGGCGCACGTCCACCAGCGTCAGGTGCTGTACGCCTTGTTCCGCCAGTGCGTAGGCAATTGCCGCGCCTACGCCGCCAGCACCCACCACCAGGGCACGCTTGCCGGCGGGGTGGAAATCATGGGCCGCTGCCGCTTTGAGGAAGCCGGTACCGTCCAGATGGTCGCCCACCAGGCGGCCGTCGGCCTCGCGGCGGATCACGTTGGTCATGCCCAATGCGGCGGCGCGGTCGGTCAGCGCGTCCAGCAGCGGCGCCACGGCCTGCTTGTAGGGCACGGTCACCACGCACCCGCGCAGGTTGTTCCAGCCGCGCAGGGTGTCGATGAAGGCCGGCAGCGCCTGGGCCCCCAGGTCGATGGGCAGCATGGCGATGTCGCGGTCGTTGTCGGCGAACCAGCGGTTGAAGTTTTCCGGGGATTTAACCTGGGCGATGGGCGTGCCGAGAATGGCCACCAGCTGCGTCGAGCCGCGAATCATGTCGATCTCCTGGACCGTTGTCTGTTGTTGTCGGTCCATGGTGCGGCGAGGGGGTAGAGGCGACAACGCGGCTGTCGGCGCTTTTGGTTGTTATTCGCGGGGGCACTGCGATAATCGCAGTCATCGTCGATAATTACCGCTCGGGGTTTTGATGAAACAACCCACCATCCATGACCGCGACCTGATCGTAGGCCTGCAAAAAGGCCTGGCGCTGATGCAGTTGTTCAGCGAGGAGCATCCACGCCTGACTGTGCCGCTGGCGGCGACGCTGTCGGGCCTGACCCAAAGCGCGGCGCGGCGTTTTCTGCTGACGCTGGTGCAGGAGCGTTTCGTGGAGACCGATGGCCGCCAGTACTGGCTGACCGCCAAGGCGCTGCGCATCGGCCAGGCGTATGTCGATTCGGCGCAACTGCCGCGCATGCTGCGGCCGATCGTCGAGCAGGTGGCGCGAACCACTCAGGAGCATGTGTCGGTGGGCGTGCGCGATGATGACGACATCATTCACGTGGTGCGCAGCCGCTACAGTCACGTGTCATCGCTATCGATCCGGCCGGGTTCGCGCTTGCCGCTGTACTGCACGGCGAGCGGGCGGGTGTGGCTGGCGGCGCTGGCGGCAGATGAGTTGCAAGCCTATCTGCAGCGTGTGGAGTTGCGCGCGCTGACGCCCTATACCAAGACCACAATGGCGGCACTGGAGGACGAACTGGCGCGGGTACGCGAACAGGGCTTCTGCTGCGTGGATCAGGAATTCGAGGTGGGCATGGCGGTATTGAGCGTGCCCCTGCGGGACCGCAAGGGCGAGCTGAAGGCGACGTTGTCGATCACCACCCAGGTGGCCCGGTTAAGCACCCAGGCCATGCAGCAACGCTACCTGCCGGCGCTCTACGAAGCCCAGGCGCTGCTGCGTCCGGTGTTGTGATGCAGGGTTGCAGCTACCTCTGTGGGACCGGGCGAAGCTCGGGAAGCGATCGCCGCGGTGGTCGTGCTGTCCTCTTCCCGAGCTTCGCCCGGTCCCACAGGTGGGTGACGTCGGGCGGGATTACATGCTGTTGAAATGCGCCGTCATGCGATCCGCATCCGGCACGATATCGCTGAACAGCTCAAACGCCTTCACTGCCTGGAACACTGCCATGGTGCCGCCATCCAGCGTGCGAGCGCCCAATGCACGGGCAGTGCGCAGCAGTTCGGTTTCCAGCGGGAAGTAGACAATCTCGGCTACCCACAAATCCTTGCGCAGCAGCTCGGCCGGCACCGGCATGCCGGGCAGCTTGGCCATGCCCATCGGCGTGGTGTTGACCATGCCGTCGGCTTCGTTCATGGCCACGGCCAGGTCGCTGCCGGCGCGGGCGCGGTTGCCCGGGAAGTGCTGGTTCAGGTTGTCGGCCAGGTCCTGTGCACGGCTGGCGTCCACGTCGAAAATGGTCAGCTGCTGCACGCCTTCGATCAGCAGCGCGTGCGCCACGGCCGCACCTGCGCCACCGGCACCCATCTGCACCACGCGCTCACGCGCAGCGCCTTCCATGCCACGGCGGAAGCCTTCGGCAAAGCCCAGGCAGTCGGTGTTGTGGCCGACGCGCTTGCCGTCCTTGAGCACCACGGTATTCACCGCGCCAATGCCACGGGCTTCCGGCGACAGGTCATCGAGCAGCGGGATGATCGCCTGCTTGCACGGGAAGGTGATGTTCAGGCCGGTGTAGGCCATGCGCTGGGCGGCGGTCAGCAGTTCTTCCAGGTGGCTGGTGTCGAGCTTGAGCTGGTCCAGGTCGATCAGGCGGTACAGGTAACCCAGGCCTTGGGCGGCGCCTTCGCGCTCGTGCAGGGCAGGGGTGCGGGAAGCCTGGATGCCAGCGCCAATCAGGCCGGCCAGTACGCTGGTTTTATTGTTCTGGGACATGCGAGTTAACCTTTCTTGTTCAACAGGTGGCTGACGTGTTCAAGCGCCAACCGATAACCATGGGTGCCAAAGCCGCACAGCACAGCCACGGCCATGCCGGAGATGTAGCTGTGGTGGCGGAACGTTTCGCGCGCGTGCACGTTGCTGATGTGCACTTCGATCACCGGCAGGTCGCTGGCGGTCAGTGCATCGCGAATGGCAATGGAGGTATGGGTCCAGGCACCTGGATTGATCACGATCGCTGCGCAGCGACCGCGGGCCTGGTGAATCCAGTCGATGGCTTCGCCTTCGTGGTTGCTCTGGCGAAACTCGACCACAAGGTCGTGTTCTTCGGCAGTGCGAGCACACAGGGCAGAGACGTCGGCGAGGGTTTCGTGGCCATAAGTGGCAGGTTCACGAGTACCCAGCATATTGAGGTTCGGGCCGTTGAGCACCAGTACGGTACGGCTCATGGAGACTCTCCCTTGTTATTTTTGGTGTGAGACTGTGGAGCGAGGTGTACATAAATTGTACTAACCGGTTAATTTGGTCAAATTAATTTGTATCGCCGGTCAGCTCGATCGATCGGAGGCGGCCGTTCAACATGGTGTTACATTTGATAATGTTTCTCGATAAGCCCTAAGATGCCGCCTTCATGCGTCACTTTTTCCAGGGAATCGGTTTGTCGGATATGGAACTCACGGGCCTGTTCCTGGGCCACGCCCGCGCCTTGCGCGGCTACCTGGCAAGGCGGCTGGGCGACCCGCAACTGGCGGCAGACCTGGTGCAGGAAAGCTTTTTGCGCCTGGCCGAACAACAGCGTCTGGGCAAGCTGCAGTACTCGGCCGGTTACCTCTACCGCATCGCCCGCAATCTGCTGGTGGACCACCTGCGCCAGCAAGCCCGGCGCAACACCCACGCGGTGCCTCCCGAGGCCCTGGTGACGGTGGAAGACCCCGCCGCCTGCATCGAGCTTGCCGCCATGGCCCAGCAACAGCGCCAGGCCCTGCGCGACGCCATCGCACAGCTACCGCCCCGCACCCGCGAAGTGCTGCGACTCAACCGCCTGGAAGGCCTGACCCATGCCGAGGTCGCCAGTAAACTGGAAATTTCCGACAGCTCCGTGCAGAAGCATCTGGCAAAGGGCCTGGCAATGATCATGCAGCGTTTGCAGTGACTCTGTGGGAAATGCCCTACGACAAGTGTAGGGCGTGAATGGCATAGTAGGCCCACAACGCATCGTCGAGCCCTGCCGTGAACCAACAGCCATTACCCCCAGACCTGATCGAAGCCGCTGCCCAGTGGGTGGTGCGTCAGGATGCTGGCGAACTCAACCTGATCGAGAAAGCCGAACTGGCCAACTGGCTGGCCCAGGACCCGCGCCACGCCGAAGCCCTGGCCTTCGCCCGCCAAACCTGGTCCGCCTTGGCCTTGTAGCAGCCGACCTTGGTCGCGATTCGGCCACCGCGCGATACCAGTCACACTCGTAGCCGCTGCCGCCAGGCTGCGCTGGCCCATGAGTTCACAACAGATCCCCAGTGAGGCACAGGGCCAGCGCAGCCTACGGCAGCGGCTACGCCCAGCCATCGAAAAATAATTTACTGAGTTTCCCCCTGTCAGGCGTCTTGCTACCGAGATCCATTCTCATCACAAGAATCTGCCAACAAGGGAAGCTCAATGACTGTCATCCAACGCAAGGCAGCCCCGGTCACCCGGCGGCTGGCCCTTGCCATCCACATGGGCGTGTTCGTGCTGCTGGCCGGGGAAGGGCTGGCGTACGCCGACGAACAACGGCGCAGCGCCGCCGGCCAGCCACGCACCACCCTCTTCGATATCCCCGCCCAGCCCCTGCAACAGGCCATCGAGCAATTCACCCAACGCACTGGCCTGATCCTGCTATACGACAACCGCCTGCTGGCAGGCCTGCGCAGCACCCCCGTGAAGGGCAGCTACACCCCGGACGCCGCGCTTGAGCTACTGCTCCAGGGCCACCCGTTGATCCACCGCCGCAACGAAGAAGGGCTGATCACCCTGATGCCCCGCCCAGGCGCCAGCGATGGCGGCGCCATCGAACTGGACATGATCGACATCAGCGCCGAAGCCGAATCGACCAAGCCCGGCGACTGGGTCTACCAGCAGCCCCGCGCCGTGTCGCACATCAGCCGCCAAATGATCGACAACCGCCCCCCGCGCCACGCCGCCGACATGCTCGAGGAAACCACCGGCGTCTACACCGCCGTCAACCAGCGCGATCCCGGCCTGTCGATCAACATCCGCGGCATCCAGGACTACGGCCGGGTCAACATGAACATCGACGGCATGCGCCAGAACTTCAACGTCAGCGGCCACCAGCAGCGCAACGGCGTCATCCTGGTAGACCCGGAGATGGTCGCCGGCATCGACATCGAAAAAGGCACCCAGGCGGGTCAGGGCGGGGCGGGGGTGTTGGGAGGCATCGCCACCTTCCGCACGTTTGAGGCGCGGGACTTTCTTGAGGATGGCAAGGATGTTGGTGGGCGAGTGCGGGTGGGGCATGGGATTGGCAAGTTGGGGAATGGCACGCACTTCAATGGCAGTGGGTTGTTTGCGGTGGGGGATGAGCGTGGGGATATATTGCTGGGGGTGAGTGAGCGAAGGTTTGGGGATTATCGGGCGGGGAATAACAATGATCGGCGGTTGGGGGAGCAGTTGGGGTTTCGCGATTTATGGCCGCAGACGTTTCATGATTGGTTGGCGGCGGATGTGGATTTTATGGATGGTGCAAATCGTTCGCAGATGGTGAAGTTTGGTTTGAATTTGCCTAATGATCAGCGGTTGCAGGCTAGCTATTTGCGTACCAGTGCGGATGGTGGGACGGCAGGGCCGAATCTAGGCCCGACCTTTCTTGGCTATCGACGGATTGCCAGGGACAAAATGAACGTCCAGAACTACGCATTGGACTACAGCTACCAGCCCGAAGACCCGTTGATCGACGCTAAAGCAAAGCTGTATTTCGTCAACACTCAGCTGGATCGTTGGAGCGCCGGGAAGGCTGCGTCAAAAGACTCCGGCAATTACATTGCCCCTTTCGACTCGCAGTATCAGACCGTGACGTGGGGGTTGCAGGCTGAAAATACCGCTCGCTTTGATCATGGCGTAGCGGGTGTTTCCCGATGGACCGTGGGCGGTGAAGTATTCCACGACAGCTTTAAGCCAAAGACTGGCTACGTGCCGGCAGAAAATCAGGATACAACGCCAATCATCATTGGCGCGACCCCTCACGGCAATCGGAGCATGGCAGCCATCTTCAACAGGTTGCAGTACGAATACGGTGACTGGCTCACCGTCGACGCGGGCCTGCGTCATGACCAGTACCGAGTTTACGGGGAAGCGCACTCGACCATTTACGAGTTTCCACCGGTGGGCATCCATGAATTCATAAAACGCCCGGTTGAGCATCGTTACAACGTTGATCTCAAGGGGGGGCGCTGGTCACCAAACTTCGGCATAGGTATCAAGCCTGGGCTCGAGTGGGCACAGATCTATGGCAGTTGGGGGAGAGGCTGGCGACCACCTAGCGTAAGTGAGGTATTTATGTCGGGCAGCCCGCATGCGGGCGGAGGGAGCGCTTTATTATTTCCCAATCCCACGTTGCAACCTGAGTCCTCGGAAAACTGGGAGTTGGGGATCAATGTATTCAAACGCGCAGTGCTGTTTACTGATGACCGCTTGGCGATGAAAGTCAACTACTTCGATACGCGGATCGATAAGATGATGTTCATGATGCTGGGAGCAGTTCCGCCGCGTTCTGACATCTATAGGAGTTATTCAAATCTTGCGAATGTTAATAACCTGAAACAAGTCAGGTATCGCGGGGTTGAGTATCGGGTTGATTACGATGTTGAACGGGTTTATGCTGGGTTCACTTACACGAGAATGATTGGGCAAAACAAGTTTTGCGGTCTTGAAAATTATATGGGCGGCGCCACGAAGTGGACAGCAATCCCAGGTAATCCAGATCTGGATATATGGTCGGATGACCATCAAGCTAATAAAAATACCAAGTGTAATTATATTGTTGGGAGTGCTACCTATACGCCCGCAGATCGTGGCTCTCTAACGCTGGGTGCCCGCTTCTTCGATAAAAAGCTGGATGTGGGTGTACGCACCAGATATAGCGCCGGATTTGGCAATGACTTGGATAAAGGTGCTAAGAAGGTAAGATGGGATCTTGCCGCTTGGCCTTCTTATGTGGCCTATGACCTGTACGGAAGTTATGCGGCGACCAAGGATCTTACTGTCTTTTTGGCATTGGAGAATGCAACGGATGAAGCGTACTTTGTGCCTAAAGCCGATTTCGAGAACCTGGCAATAGCGCGTGGCCGGACATTGACGGGCACGCTGCAATACACGTTTTGACTGTTTGACTTGAAAGAACAACAAGTTTTGCCCTTGTCGGGCGAAGAAGTGACGGCTTTATCCGTCGAATGTACCAGAGGTACTGTAATGAGCATTTCTGTTAGCTACAAACCAGAGTTGGGTGCTTCCAAAATCAGCGACTACCTGCAAGGTTGGGAGGCCGGCTTCGTAACCGCCGGGCATGGTGCAGGGGCAACTGGAGGGTTTAATACCTCCAGCATGATTCTCCCTCCCACCACCGGCGATCAATACGCCACCGCAAGTAAAACCTCGAACTACGCGATGATTGCTGAGAGCGATACTGCTGATGGCCTGAACTACGTATTCAAGATGTTTGGTGCGGTGAGCCCCAACATGAATCATTACCTCTGGGGTGAGCTGGACAATGTCCAACTGGGACAGAAACTAAGTGGTGGTAAAGGCGTAGACTTTACTCTTGCTGAAAACAACGTCTCCTTCAACGGCCTAAACCTCTCCGCCCCCGAAGGCGCCGGCCGTGAAGGCAACCCCGTCCACGAAGTCGTCTACGGCCTGATGAAAGGCAACGCCGACCCTCTGGAAGCCACCCTCAACAAACTCCTCGCGGAGTACAACCTGTCCACCGCCGCAACCTTCGACCAGGTCGCAGCCGCAGCCCCCGTGGCAGCACCCGTGGCCATGCCGAACCTGGTACTGGCCAGCGCTGACCAATCCTGGTGGGACTGGGCCTTCGCTGCCTAAACCGCAGGCATAAAAAAGCGAGTGGAAGATTTCTCTCCCACCCGCTTCGCTGAAACAGCGCTGTGACCCGAGGTTCTCTAGGCCGAGGTCATGGCGCTCTTGAATTGTGGGGAACGCCGGGCATTCCGTCAACGCCGCTCGGCGGGCTCCTGTGGATATCTTTGCAAGGAAATCCCTGAATGATCCGCTCTGGCAATGAATTGCGCAGTGCGCTGGCGGCTGCCCGGCGTTCGCTGGTGGACATCGGCGTGTTTTCGGCGGTGGTCAACCTGCTGATGCTGGCGCCCGCCCTGTACATGTTGCAGGTGTATGACCGGGTGCTGGCTTCTGGCAACGAGATGACGCTGCTGATGCTGACGCTGATGATCCTTGGCGTGCTGGCGCTGATGGGGGCGCTTGAGTGGTTGCGCGGTTTGCTGGTGATTCGCCTGGGCGCGCGCCTGGAGCTGTCGTTGCAGGGGCGGGTGCACGACGCTGCCCATGCCGCGCAGTTGCGCGAGGGGCAGGGCGCGGCGGGGCTGGCCTTGCACGACCTGGCCAGCCTGCGGCAGTTCGCCAGCGGCACGGCGTTGTTCGCCTTGTTCGACGCGCCGTGGTTTCCGCTGTTTCTGTGGGTGATGTTTCTGTTTCACCCGGCGCTGGGCGGCCTGGCGCTAGGCGGTGCAGTGCTGCTGGTGCTGTTGGCGTGGCTCAACGAGCGGCTGTGCGGTGGCCATCAGGCGCAGGCCGGGCAGTTGGCGCAGGTGGCGGCCCAGCAGGCCACCGCGCACCTGGCAAACGCCGAGGCGGTGCAGGCCATGGGCATGCTCGACGCCTTGCGCGGGCGCTGGCAGGTGCAGCAGCAAGGCTTTCTGGCGGTGCATGGGCTGGCCAGTGAGCGGTCGGCGGCGGTGGGCGCCTGGTCCAAGGGCATCCGCCTGGCCTTGCAGTCGCTGGTACTGGGACTGGGCGCGTGGCTTGCAGTGAACCAGCAGATCAGTCCCGGGATGATGATCGCTGGCTCCATCCTGATGGGGCGGGTGCTGGGGCCCATCGATCAACTGATCGGGGCGTGGAAGCAATGGGGCCCGGCTCGCGACGCTTACATGCGGTTGGGGCAACTGCTCAATGACCATCCGCCAGCGCTTGATCCGCTGCGCCTGCCTGCGCCCAAAGGCACCTTGGTGTTGCAAGGTGTAGACGCCGGGCCTCCTGGTCGCAGCCAGCCGACGTTGCAGGGGCTGGCGTTCAGCCTGCCAGCGGGTAGCGTGCTGGGGGTGATCGGCCCGTCGGGCAGC
Organism: Pseudomonas sp. TE3644; assembly: GCF_056278815.1. Lineage (NCBI taxonomy): Bacteria > Pseudomonadati > Pseudomonadota > Gammaproteobacteria > Pseudomonadales > Pseudomonadaceae > Pseudomonas > Pseudomonas sp. TE3644. Next base: position 99,021 of record NZ_JBWBQF010000001.1, read on the forward strand.
GGCAAGTCGACCCTGGCGCGAGTGCTGGTGGGGGTTTGGAAACCCAGCGCTGGCCAGGTGCGTCTGGACAGCGCCGAGCTTGCCCAATGGCCGCCGCGCCAACTCGGACCACAGATCGGCTACCTGCCCCAGGATATTCAGCTGTTCGCTGGTACGGTCGCGGAAAACATCGCCCGTTTCGGCCCCGCCGACGGCGACAAGGTGCTGGCCGCCGCTGCCTTGGCCGGTGTGCACGAGCTTGTGCTGCAATGGCCCCAAGGCTATGACACCCGTCTGGGCGAGGGCGGGGCGGGGCTGTCCGGTGGGCAGAAACAACGTATCGCGCTGGCCCGCGCACTGTATGGGCTACCGGCGCTGATTGTGCTGGATGAGCCCAACGCCAACCTTGACGAAGCGGGGGAGCACGCATTGCTGGCGGCTATCGACCAGCTCAAGGCATTGCAGCGCACAGTGATCCTAATGACCCACCGGGCCAATGTGCTGAGCCGCGTCGATCACCTGCTGATCCTGCGTGACGGCCAACTGCATCGTTTTGGCCCTGCCGCGTCGGTGCTGGCCCAGCAGGAGGTGGCGGCATGAGCCCGATACCGAATGAGCGAGCAGCGGCACGCCTGGGCTGGACCTTGTTGCTGCTGGGCCTGGGGGGCTTTTTCGCCTGGGCCATGTGGGCGCCGCTGGACCAGGGCGTGGCGGTGGCCGGGCATCTCACCGTGGTGGGCCAGCGGCAGACGGTGCAACACGCCAGCGGCGGGGTGGTGGAAAGCATCCTGGTCAGTGACGGTCAGCCGGTGGAGGCCGGCCAGGCATTGATGCGGCTGCAGCAACCGATCCTGCAGAGCCAGGTACGCAACCTGCGTCAACAGTGGCAGGCGGCCGAAGCGCAGATGGCGCGGTTGAGCGCCGAACAAAACGGTGAAACACCCCAGTTCCCGGCGAACCTGGAGCCGGCTGTGCGGGCTTTGCAGCAGCAACTTTTCGAGCGCCGCGCCGGCAGCCTGCTGAGTGAACGCCAGGCGCTCAAGGCCAGCCTGCTCGGCAGCCAGGCGCAACTCAAGGGTCTGGAAGCGGCGCTGTCAGGCCAGCGACAGCAGCAACGCAGCCTGCAAGGCCAGGTCGACAGCCTGCAGGGCTTGGCCAGCGAAGGCTTCGTCAGCCAACACCGTGCGTTGGAGTTCAGCCGGCAGCTGACTCAACTGGGGGTAGCGATAGACGAGAGCCACGGGCGCATTGGCTTGCTACGTCGTCAGGTCGAAGAACAGCAAGTGCGTTACGGTCAGCTCGAAGAAACCTTCCGCCGCGACGCTACCAGCCAGTTGGCCGATACCCGCCAACAGGCTGAGGACCTGCGCCACCGTCTGGCCGTGGCCGAGCGCGAATTGGCCGCCAGTACCTTGCTGGCGCCGGTGGCCGGGCGAGTCAGCGGCTTGCAGGTCAGCACCTTGGGCGAAGTGGTCAAGCCCGGCCAAGTGCTGCTCGACATCGTGCCACGCGGCAAACCCTTGCAGGTGGAAGCGCGGCTTGCCGTGGAGACGGTCGACAAGGTGCGCATCGGTTTGCCGGTAGAGTTGCTGTTCCCGGCTTTCAACCAGAGCACCACGCCGCGCGTGTCCGGCAGGGTGACCCTGGTGGGCGCCGATCGCCAGCAGGACGAGCGCACGGGGGAGCCGTACTACCTGCTGCGTGCCGAGGTCAGCGGCCAGGCGCAGCTGGCCGGTCTGACCCTGCAACCGGGCATGCCGGTGCAGGCGTTCATCCGCACGGGTGAGCGCTCGTTGCTCAATTATCTGCTCAAACCCCTGCGTGACCGCAGCCGCCTGGCGCTGGTGGAGGAATGATGAACGCACGGATAGCTTATCTACTGATCTGCCTGGCCCCCGGCGCCCAGGCCCTGAGCCTGTTCGACGCCTACCAGTTGGCGCAACGCAATGACCCCGCCTGGCAGGCCGCCACCGCCGCCCGCGACGCGGGGCTTGAGCAGAAGGCCATTGGCCGAGCTGCCTTGCTGCCCACCCTGAACTGGAGCTACAACACCTCACGCAACCAGTCGGAGGTGAGCCAAGGGGCGCAGCGCCAGGATCGCGATTACCGAAGCCATGCCGCCACCTTGAGCCTGCAACAACCGTTGCTGGACTTCGATGCCCTGGCCCGCTATCGGCAAGGCAACGTCCAGGCGGACATGGCGCGACGGCAATGGAAGGGTGAGCAACACGTATTGCTGGCCAAGGTCGTGCGTCTGTACAGCAACGCCTTGCTCGCGGCCCGGCGGGCGCAGTTGGTTCGTGAGCGCAAGCATGCCCTGGGCGAGCGCCTGGCGCTGAATCAGCGGCTGCTGACGGGCGGCGCGGGTACCCACACCGATGTACTGGAAACCCAGGCGCGGCTCAATCTGGCGGTGGCCGAAGAGATCGAGGCCCTGGACGCCCAGGATGTGGCTGCACGCGCGTTGCAGGGTGTAATCGGGCAGCGGGTGGCCCTATCGCAGTTGCAACCGCTGGCAGAAGGATTCGCGTTGCCGTCCCTGACACCCGCCGACTTCGACAGCTGGCAGCGCCTGGCCTTGCAGCGCAACCATCAATTGGCGGCGCGGCAGCAGGGTTTGGCGGTGGCAGAACAGGAAGTACAGCGCCAGCGCGCCGGTCATCTGCCCAAGGTCAGTCTTTACGCCAGCAGCAGACAGTCACAATCGGAATCGGAAAACACCTACCAGCAGGCCTTCGACACCCACAGCATCGGCCTGCAAGTCAGCGTACCGCTGTTTGCCGGCGGCGGCGTCAGCGCAGCGACCCGCCAGGCGGGCAGCCGTCTGTCCCAGGCGCGGCATGAACTGGACGGCCAGATCGTCACCACCCTCGACAACCTGCGCCGCCATTACAACGCGGCGCGCAGCGGCCAGGCGCGGGTGGCGACCTACGGCCTGGCCGCCGCCAGCGCCGAAGCGCAACTGCACGCCACGCGCAAAAGCCTGCTGGGTGGCGAACGCATCAACCTCGACGTGCTGGATGCAGAACAGCAACTGTACCGCGCACGGTTGGAGCTACGCGAAGCGCAGCATGCCTGGCTGCTGGCCTGGGTAGACCTGCAGGCCACCGCTGGCACCTTCGACGAAGACGGCCTGCGCCAGGTAGCCAACCATTTTCGCTGACACCTCAACCCGTAGCCGCTGCCGCCAGGCTGCGCTGGCCCTGAGCCTCACTGGAGATTTTGAGTGTTCACACCGGCCAGCGCAGCCTGACGGCAGCGGCTACACAGCAGCAACGGCCTTGTGGGAGCTGGCTTGCCAGCGAGCTCTTAGGGGCACAACAGCCATTTCCGCTCTGTGGGACCGGGCGAAGCTCGGGAAGGGGGCAGCAGGATTATCGAGTCGTCTGCTTCCCGAGCTTCGCCCGGTCCCACAATCTTGGAACTCAATAACCTGCGCCGCCATCACAACGCGGCCTACGGCATGGCCACCGCCGGCACCTTCGACGAAGACGGCCTGCGCCAGGTAGCCAACCATTTTCGTTGACGCCCCAACCCGTAGCCGCTGCCACCAGGCTGCGCTGGCCCTGGGCCTCACTGGAGATTCTCAGCGTTCACACCGGCCAGCGCAGCCTGACGGCAGCGGCTACACAGCAGCAACCGCCTTGTGGGAGCTGGGTTGCCAGCGAGTTTTCAGGGCCTCAGCCATTTCCGCTCTGTGGGACCGGGCGAAGCTCGGGAAACAGGCAACGCGGATAACCTAGCGGGCCCCTTCCCGAGCTTCGCCCGGTCCCACAGTGGTGTGCCGTCTTAACACTGCGGGAGAACGGGGGGCGCCCAGCCCTTGCGCGCGATGAGGCCCTATCTGACACCCCGGTGCCTGCATCGCGACCAAGGTCGGCTCCTACTACGGCGCCAAATGCGCCACCATGAATTCGATAAACGCCCGGGTCTTCTGCGGCACCCGTCGCGCCGACGGGTACACGGCGTTGATGCTGATCGGCGGCGCCTGCCATTCGCACATCACCGCCACCAGGCGCCCCTCGGCCAGGGCCTGTTCGACAATGAACGCCGGCAACAGCGCAATGCCCATGCCGCCCTCGGCCGCGGTGGCCAGCAGGTCGCCATTGTTGGCGTGCAAAGGCCCGGTCACGTGCACCCGCTGGGTGTCGCGGCCGTTGCTCAATTGCAGGCTGACGCCACTCTGCAGGTAGCCATAGTTCAGGCATTTGTGCGCGATCAGGTCTCGCGGTTCCTGCGGCGTGCCATGGCGCTCCAGGTAGGCCGGCGAGGCCACCAGCACCCGCGGCGCCGGGGCCAGTTGCTTGGCCACCATGCTGGAGTCGCCCAGGCTGGCGATGCGGATGGTCACGTCGAACCCGCCGCGCACCGGGTCCACCTGCTGGTCGCTGAGCACCAGTTGCAGCTCGATCTGCGGGTGCTGTTCATGAAACAGCGGCACCAGCGGCCCCAGCTTGCATAGCCCGAACGACATCGGGGCGTTCACCCGCAACACCCCACGCGCCTCGCCCAACCCACTGCGCGCACGCTGCTCGGCCTCGTCCACCGAGGCCAGCACTTCACGCACCGCTTCGTAGTACTCGGCGCCCGCCTCGGTCAGGTGCAGGCTGCGGGTGGTGCGCTGCAGCAATTGCACGCCCAGATCCTCTTCCAGCGCCTGTATCTGCTTGCTGATTTTCGAGCGCGGCACGTCCATCGCACGGGCCGCTGCGGCGAAGCCGTTTTCGTTGACGGTGGTGACAAACGCGCGCATGGCGTCGATACGGTCCATCGGTGTCCCCAAATTGGAATCAATGATTCTCAATTCTAGGGAATTGTCTCAGATATTGCACGCGCATACATTAGCACCAAGCCGGACGCACACAGCCCCCCAAGACGGGCACCAGCGTCCGCCACCTCAAACCCGAATACTCGACATCTGAAAAGGAATACACCATGTCCATCCGCGAACTGCTGAACCCAACCAACGCCGCCCTGATCCTGATCGACCACCAGCCTCAAATGGCCTTCGGCGTGCAGTCCATCGACCGTCAGACCCTGAAGAACAACACCGTGGGCCTGGCCAAGGCCGCCAAGATCTTCAACGTGCCGACCATCTACACCTCGGTGGAAACCGAAAGCTTCAGCGGTTTCATCTGGCCGGAGCTGCTGGGTGTCAACCCAGGCCAGAAGCCCATCGAGCGCACCTCGATGAACAGCTGGGAAGACGCCAAGTTCGTGGAAGCGGTCAAGGCCACCGGCCGCAAGAAGCTGATCATCGCCGCCCTGTGGACCGAAGTGTGCCTGACCTTCCCGGCGCTGGAAGCCATGGCCGAAGGCTATGAGGTGTACATCGTGACTGACGCCAGCGGCGGCACCACCCAGGAAGCCCACGACATGTCGGTGCAGCGCATGATTCAGGCGGGCGCGGTACCGGTGACCTGGCAGCAAGTGCTGCTCGAATTCCAGCGCGACTGGGCCCACAAGGACACCTACGACGCGGTCATGGGCCTGGTGCGCGAGCACAGCGGCGCCTACGGCATGGGCGTGGACTACGCCTACACCATGGTCCACAAGGCCCCCCAGCGTCAGGTCAACTAAGCTCAGCGCCCGGGACCGCAAGGCCCCGGTTCGCCTTACCGCATCCGTGTGAAAGGAGTCAGGCATGAACATCGAAATGGCAGATGGCGTAGTCACCCTGCTGGTTCGCCACCGCGTCAGCAAAGGCCGCGAACCGGCTTACGAAGAATGGCTGCGCCGCATCATCGGCACTGCCCGCAGCTACCCCGGCCATCTGGGCATCGATGTCATGCGCGGCCAGAGCGAGGGCCTGCAACTGTTCACCAGCGTGCTGCGCTTTGCCAGCACCGAACAGCTGCAAACCTGGCTCGACTCCAGTGACCGTCTGCGCTTGGTGGAAGAAGCCAAGCCCATGCTGGCCGACGGCGACCAGCTGGAAATCAACAACGACCGCGAGTTCTGGTTCACCCCGGTGGACGCCGGCGCTGCCCAGCCGCCGCGCTGGAAGCAGGCCTGCGTGACCTTCATGGTCATTCTGCCGCTGAGCTTCATCGTGCCGCTGCTGTGGGGCCCGATCTTCAACCTGATTCCCTGGCTGGGCGGCTATGCCCCGGCCAATACCGTGATCACCCTGAGCGTCGTGCTGCTGGTGGTCTACGTCTTCATGCCGCGGGCCACCCGCTGGCTGAGCGGCTGGCTGCAAGCCCGTTGAACCCGGACAACAAGGAACCCTGTCATGAACACCCCCGTCATCGCTGATCTGATCCTGCACAACGGCCGCCTGCACACCGTCGACCGCGCCAAGCCCAAGGCCAGCGCCGTGGCCATCAAGGACGGCAAGTTTGTCGCGGTAGGCACCGACGCCGAAGCCATGGCCCTGCGCGGCAGCGCCACCCAGGTCATCGACCTGCGCGGGCGCACGGTGATCCCCGGGCTCAACGACTCGCACCTGCACCTGATCCGCGGTGGCTTGAACTACAACTTGGAACTGCGCTGGGAAGGCGTGCCCTCGCTGGTCGATGCCCTGGCCATGCTCAAGGAGCAGGCCCTGCGCACCCCAGCGCCGCAGTGGGTACGCGTGGTGGGTGGCTGGAACGAGTTCCAGTTCGCCGAAAAGCGCATGCCCACCCTGGAAGAGCTGAACAAGGCCGCGCCCGACACCCCGGTGTTCGTGCTGCACCTGTATGACCGCGCCTTGCTCAACCGCGCTGCCTTGCGCGTGGTGGGCTATGACCGCAACACGCCCAACCCGCCGGGTGGCGAGATTCAGCGCGATGCCCAGGGCAACCCCACCGGCATGCTGGTGGCGCGCCCCAACGCGATGATTTTGTATTCCACCCTCAGCAAAGGCCCGAAACTGCCGCTGGAATACCAGGTCAACTCCACCCGCCAGTTCATGCGTGAGCTCAATCGCCTGGGCGTCACCAGCGCCATCGACGCCGGGGGCGGTTTCCAGAACTTCCCCGATGACTACGAGGTAATCAACGAGCTGGCCGCCAAGGACCAGCTGACCGTACGCATCGCCTACAACCTGTTCACCCAGAAGCCCAAGGAAGAGCTGGCCGACTTCCAGCACTGGACCGCCAGCACCCGCTACGGGCAGGGCAACGACTTTTTGCGCAACAACGGTGCCGGCGAGATGCTGGTGTTCTCGGCCGCTGACTTCGAGGACTTCCTGGAACCGCGCCCGGACCTGCCCGCCACCATGGAGCAGGACCTGGAGCCGGTGGTGCGCCACCTGGTGGAGCAGCGCTGGCCGTTCCGCCTGCACGCCACCTATGACGAATCCATCTCGCGGATGCTGGATGTGTTCGAGAAGGTTGATCGCGATATCCCCTTCAACGGCCTGCCCTGGTTCTTCGACCACGCCGAGACCATCACGCCGAAGAACATCGAACGGGTGAAGGCTTTGGGCGGCGGCATCGCCATCCAGGACCGCATGGCCTTCCAGGGCGAATACTTCGTCGACCGCTACGGCAAGAAAGCCGGCGAACAGACCCCGCCTATCCAGCGCATGTTGGCCGAGGGCGTGCCGGTGGGCGCGGGCACCGATGCCACCCGGGTGTCGAGCTACAACCCGTGGACCTCGCTGTACTGGATGGTCAGCGGCAAGACCGTGGGCGGGCTGGAGCTTTATCCACAGGGCCTTGAACGTGACACGGCGCTGGAACTGTACACCCATGGCAGTGCCTGGTTTTCATCCGAGCAGGGCAAGAAGGGCCAGATCAAGGTCGGGCAGTTGGCGGACCTGGTGGCCTTGTCGGCGGACTATTTCAGCGTCGAGGAAGAGGCGATCAAGTGGATCGAATCATTGTTGACCGTGGTGGACGGCAAAGTGGTGCACGCGGCGGGTGAGTTCGACAAGCTGGCGCCAGCGACTTTGCCGGTAACCCCGGACTGGTCGCCGGTGGCCATCGTGCCGGGCCATTGGCGGCCGCAGTCGCCGGTGTTGCAGCAGGTGCATCAGTGCAGCGGCCCGTGCGGTGTGCATGCCCACAGCCACGACAGGGCGCGGCAGTCGAGCGTGCCGGTCAGTGATTTTCAGGGGTTCTGGGGGGCGTTTGGCTGTTCGTGCTTCGCGTTTTAGTTCACAGCGCCCATTTGTGGGAGCGGGCTCTGCCCGCGAAAAGCACACCGCGATTTATCTGAAACTACGCGGCGGTCTTTTCGCGGGCAGAGCCCGCTCCCACAATGGTTAGCCTGTGAGGTTTGCGTGCCTTAGCGGCGAACCAGCAGCACACCCGATTCCATGTGATGGGTATACGGGAACTGGTCAAACAACGCACAACGCTCGATCCGGTGCGTATCGTGCAACTGGGCGATGTTGGCCGCCAGCGTCTCCGGGTTGCAGGAGATGTACAGGATGTTGTCGAAGCGACGGGTCAATTCGCAGGTATCCGGGTCCATGCCCGCACGCGGCGGGTCGACGAACACGCTGCCGAACTCGTAGCTCTTCAGGTCCACGCCCTGCAGACGACGGAACGGACGCACTTCGTTCAGCGCTTCGGTCAGCTCCTCGGCGCTCAGGCGCACCAGGGTGACGTTATCCACAGCGTTGTCGGCCAGGTTGTTCAGCGCGGCGTTCACCGAGGTCTTGCTGATCTCGGTGGCCAGCACCTTGCGCACGCGGGTGGCCAGGGGCAGGGTGAAGTTGCCGTTGCCGCAGTACAGTTCCAGCAAGTCATCTTCACGCTGGCCCAGGACTTCATACGCCCAAGTCAGCATCTTCTGGTTCACCGTGCCGTTGGGCTGGGTGAACGCGCCTTCGGGCTGTTGATAACTGAACACACGGCCCGCCACGTCCAGCTTTTCCACAGCGAAGTCGCGGCCAATCACCACGCGTTTGCCCTTGGAACGGCCGATCAGGCTAATGCCCAGGTCGGCGGCCAGTTGCTCGGCGGCCACCTGCCAGTGCTCGTCCAGTGGGCGGTGATAGCACAGGGTAACCATGGCATCGCCGGCCAGGGTGGTCAGGAACTCCACCTGGAACAGCTTGTTGCTCAGCGCCTCGTTGGCCTGCCAGGCGGCTTTCAGCTTGGGCATCAGTTCATTGATGCGCAGGCTGGCGATCGGGAATTCCTCGATCAGGATGGCCGTGTGCTTCTCGCCCGGGGCAAACATGGCGTAGTGACGCTGGCCGTCCTGGCGCCACAGGCGGAACTCGGCGCGCAGGCGGTAGTGCTCGCGCGGCGAATCGAACACCGCCGGTTCCGGGGCATCGAACGGCGCCAGCAGCTCACGCAGGCGCGCCGTTTTCTCGTCCAGTTGGCGGCTGTAGCCCGCCGGGTTCACTACCGTACTCATGCGTTGAACCAGCCCAGCTTGATGACGAACAGGATCGACAGAATGATCAGCGCCGGGTTCAGGTCACGGGTGCGGCCCGACAGCAGCTTGATCAGTGTCCAGGAAATGAAACCGAAGGCAATGCCGTTGGCGATCGAGTAGGTGAACGGCATGGCCAGGGCGGTGACCACCACGGGCGCGGCCTCGGTGATGTCGTCCCAGTTGATTTCCGCCAGGCCCGACATCATCAGCACGGCCACGAACAACAGGGCAGGGGCGGTGGCGAAGGCCGGCACGCTGCCCGCCAGCGGGGCGAAGAACAAGGCCAGGATGAACAGCAGGGCCACCACGATGGCAGTCAGGCCGGTACGGCCACCGGCGCTCACGCCTGCCGCCGACTCGATGTAGCTGGTGGTGGTCGAGGTGCCCAGCAGCGAACCGGCCATGGCCGCGGTGCTGTCGGCGATCAGGGCACGGCCCATTTTCGGCATGTGGCCGTCCTTGCCCATCAGGCCGGCGCGCTTGGCCACGCCAATCAGGGTGCCGGAGTTGTCGAACAGGTCAACGAACAGGAAGGCGAAGATCACGCTGACCAGGCCCACGTTCAGTGCGCCCTTGATGTCCAGTTGCAGGAAGGTCGGGGCCAGCGAAGGGGGCATCGAGGTGACGCCGCCGAACGGGCTGAAGCCCATCAGGATCGAGACGACGGTCACCGCCAGAATGCCGATCAGCACCGCGCCGCGCACTTTCAGGGCTTCCAGGCCCACGATCAGCACGAAGCCCAGGGTGGCCAGGATAGGCGCAGGCTGCTTCAGGTCGCCCAGGCCCACCAGGGTGGCCGGGTTGCCGACCACGATACCGGCGTTGTGCAGGGCGATCAGCGCCAGGAACAGGCCGATACCGGCCGCAATGGCCGAACGCAGGGGCAGGGGGATGCTGTTGACGATCCATTCGCGGATACGAAAGATCGACAGCAGGAAGAACAGCACCGCCGAGATGAACACCGAACCCAGCGCGGTCTGCCAGGTGTAACCCATGTGCAGCACCACGGTGTAGGTGAAGAAGGCGTTCAGGCCCATGCCCGGCGCCAGGGCGATCGGGTAGTTGGCGATCAGGCCCATCACGGTGGAGCCGATGGCGGCAGCCAGGCAGGTGGCGACGAACACCGCGCCCTTGTCCATGCCGGTCTCGCCGAGGATGCTCGGGTTGACGAACAGGATGTAGGCCATGGCCAGGAACGTGGTGATGCCCGCCAGTATCTCGGTACGCACGTTGGTGTTGTGTGCTTTTAGTTGAAACAGCCTTTCCAGCATGCCTGATCCCCGTGGCGCGCCCCGGCGCCGTGAATGAATTGACCCCTCAAGCAAAGCACAAGCTCGCGCGGGGGCCGAAAAAAGCCGCGCATCATACCAGCATGGCTGCCTGCCGGTGAATTCTTGTAACCGCCGCCGCCAAGCTGCGCCGCCCCCGATATGCACTGCAGATCTGTAGCCGCTGCCGTTAGGCTGCGCTGGCCCTGATATGCACTGCAGATATCCGGTGGTGCATAGGGCCAGCGCAGCCTGCGGCAGCGGCTACGCAGGGTCAGGCTTGGCGGTTATGCATATGATCGCGCTTGGCCAGGGTAGGGAACAGCTTGATCCAGATCCCGGTAATCGCCAGCGTGCCCACGCCACCCAGCACCACCGCCGGCACCGTGCCAAACCAATGCGCCGTCAGCCCCGACTCGAACTCGCCCAGCTGGTTCGAAGCCCCGATAAATAGCCCATTCACGGCACTCACCCTGCCGCGCATCTCATCCGGGGTCTCCAGCTGCACAAATGCCCCGCGAATCACCATGCTGATCATGTCCGCCGCCCCCAGCACCGCCAGGGTCGCCAGGCTGAACCAGAACGAGGTGGACAGCCCGAAGGCAATGGTGGCCACGCCAAACACGCCCACGCCGGTAAACATGATGCGCCCCACCTTGCGCTCGATGGGGAAGCGCGCCAGCCAGAACGACATCAGCAACGCCCCCACCGCTGGCGCCGAACGCAGCAGGCCCAGGCCCCAGGGGCCGGTCAGCAGGATGTCGCGGGCAAACACCGGCAGCAGCGCGGTGGCGCCGCCCAGCAGCACGGCAAACAGGTCCAGGGAGATGGCGCCGAGGATATCCGGGCGGCTGCGAATGAAGTTGATACCCGCCAGCAACGATTGCAGGGTGGCCTTGCCCTTGTTCAGCGGGGTCTGGCGCGCAGGCAGGCTGAGCATCAGCGACAGCGCGATCACGTACAGCACCACCGTGGGTCCATACACCCAGACGCTGCCAAAGGCATAAAGGAAGCCACCCAAGGCCGGTGCGACGATGGTGGCGGTCTGCATGGCCGACGCCGAGGCCGCCACCGCACGCGGGAACAGCTCGGCGGGGACGATATTGGGCAACAGGGCCTGGGTGGTGGGCATTTCAAACGCCCGGGCGGCGCCCAGCAGGAAGGCCAGCACAAAGATCATGTCGCGGCTGACGTTGTCGGTGCTGCTGCCAATCACCAGGGCCATGGCAATCAGGGCCTGGGCGGCCTGGCACAGCGCGGCCACCTTGCGGCGGTCGTAGCGGTCGGCCACGTGGCCGGTGTGCAGCATGAACAGCACACGCGGGGTGAATTCCACCAAACCCACCAGGCCCAGGTCCAGCACGCTGCCCGTCAGTTGGTACAAATGCCAGCCGATGGCCACGGTCAGCATCTGGAAACCGCTGGCGGTAAACACCCGCGCCAGCCAGAAGGACATGAAAGGACGGTGACGGCGCAGCAGCAGTACAGTGGAACTGGACATGGGACAGGGCGACCTCGCGAGCGGAATGCGCGAGATTATCATTACTTTGTAACGCCAGGTTACGTAAAAACAGGTCGATGACGTTCGCCACCATCCTCTCGCCCGATCCCCGAAAATCGCTGCAAGCCCTGCTTTAGCAGGGTGAGGCAACCTGCCGCGTGACAATCGACCACGCGGTTATATGGACAGATTGGGTCTACTCTTTCACTGGTAATTGATCCAGATCAACACACTTTGCTTCGGCACGGTGTGCTGACCGCTGGTCACTGCTGCACTTGCACACCCAGAACACTTTTCGCGCGCCGCACTCATTAACCGTGAGGGCCATCGGCGCGGTTTGACGGGGGCGTCCCCGGCACACGCAGATGAATCATCTGATAGAGGAAACCATATGTTCGGCTTAGAGGCTCTAGATCTCGCCCGAATGCAGTTCGCGTTTACGGTATCGTTCCACATCCTGTTCCCTGCCATCACCATCGGCCTGGCCAGTTTCCTGGCTGTGCTCGAAGGCCTGTGGCTCAAGACCAAGGACGACACCTACCGCGACCTGTACCATTTCTGGTCGAAAATTTTCGCCGTCAACTTCGGTATGGGCGTGGTCTCGGGCCTGGTCATGGCTTACGAGTTCGGCACCAACTGGAGCCGTTTCACCGACTTCGCAGGCGCGGTCACCGGCCCGCTGTTGACGTATGAAGTGCTGACGGCGTTCTTCCTGGAAGCCGGTTTCCTCGGCGTCATGCTGTTCGGCTGGAACCGTGTGGGCCGTGGCCTGCACTACTTCTCCACCGTCATGGTGGCCGTGGGCACGCTGATCTCCACCTTCTGGATCCTGGCTTCCAACAGCTGGATGCAGACCCCGCAGGGCTACGAGATCGTCGACGGTCGCGTGATCCCGGTGGATTGGCTGGCGGTGATCTTCAACCCCTCGTTCCCGTTCCGCCTGGCGCACATGGCCATCGCCGCCTTCGTCGCCACCGCGTTCTTCGTCGGCGCCTCGGCTGCCTGGCACCTGCTGCGTGGCCGCGACAACGCTGCCATCCGCAAGATGTTCTCCATGGCCATGTGGATGGCACTGATCGTCGCGCCTATCCAGGCCTTCGTCGGTGACGCCCACGGTCTGAACACCCTGGAGCACCAGCCGGCCAAGATCGCCGCCATCGAGGGCCACTGGGAAAACGTCGGCAACGAGCCGACCCCGCTGATCCTGTTCGGCATCCCCGACATGAAGGAAGAGAAAACCAAGTACGCCATCGAAGTGCCGTACCTGGGCAGCCTGATCCTGACCCACAGCCTGGACAAGCAGATCCCGGCGCTCAAGTCGTTCCCGCCTGAAGACCGTCCGAACTCGCTGATCGTGTTCTGGTCGTTCCGCATCATGGCCGGCCTGGGCATGCTGATGATCGGCGTGGGCCTGTGGAGTGCCTGGCTGCGCTGGCGCGGCGGGTTGTACACCAACCGTCTGTTCCTGACCTTGGCCATGTGCATGGGGCCATCGGGCCTGATCGCGCTGCTGGCCGGCTGGTTCACCACCGAGATCGGCCGTCAGCCGTGGGTGGTCTACGGCCTGATGCGCACCACGGACGCTGTGTCCAACCACAGCGCTACCCAGATGAGCATCACCCTGGTGCTGTTCGTGGTGGTCTACTTCTCGCTGTTCGGTACCGGTTTCGGCTACATGATGCGCCTGGTGCGCAAGGGTCCGAAAACCCACGAAGGCGCCGAAGCTACCCACGGTGGTCCTGGCCAGAACCGCACGCCTGCACGTCCCCTCTCCGCTGCCCATGAAGGCACCGAAGAAGGCACCGTCGACAGCCTGAACAAGGGGAACTGAGTCATGGGTATTGATCTGCCACTGATTTGGGCAATCATCATTATCTTCGGCGTGATGATGTACGTGATCATGGACGGTTTCGACCTGGGCATCGGGATTCTCTTCCCGTTCCTGAAGGGCGAGTCGGACCGTGACGTGATGATGAACACCGTCGCCCCGGTATGGGACGGCAACGAAACCTGGCTGGTGCTGGGCGGCGCGGCGCTGTTCGGCGCCTTCCCGCTGGCCTACTCGGTGGTGCTGGAAGCCCTGTACCTGCCGCTGATCTTCATGCTGATTGGCCTGATCTTCCGCGGCGTGGCCTTCGAGTTCCGCTTCAAGGCCCGCGACAACAAGCGCCACATCTGGGACAAGGCCTTCATCGGCGGTTCCCTGGTTGCCACCTTCTTCCAGGGCGTGGCCCTGGGCGCCTACATCGACGGCATCCCGGTGGTCAACCGTGCCTACGCCGGTGGTGGCCTGGACTGGCTGACGCCGTTCAGCGTGTTCTGTGGCCTGGCGCTGATCGTGGCCTACGCCCTGCTGGGTTGCACCTGGCTGATCATGAAGACCGAAGGCAGCCTGCAGGAAGCCATGCACAAGCTGGCCAAGCCGCTGACCCTGGTACTGCTGCTGGTGACCGGTATCGTCAGTATCTGGACGCCGCTGACCCACGCCGACATCGCCAGCCGCTGGTTCAGCATGCCTAACCTGCTGTGGTTCATGCCGGTGCCGCTGCTGGTACTGCTGTCGGTGTACGCGCTGCTGAAATCGGTGTCGCAACGCGCCCACTACATGCCGTTCATCATGACCCTGATCCTGATCTTCCTGGGTTACAGCGGGCTGGGCATCAGCCTGTGGCCGAACATCATCCCGCCAGCCGTGTCGATCTGGGATGCTGCTTCGCCGCCGCAAAGCCAGGGCTTCATCCTGGTGGGCACGCTGTTCATCATTCCGTTCATCCTGGTGTACACCTTCTGGAGCTACTACGTGTTCCGCGGCAAGGTGAAACCAGAGGATGGCTACCACTGATAGTGCTGTGTGACGGTACTGGCTGTGGGAGCGGGTTCTACCCGCGAAAAGGGCAATGCGTTATCACAGTGAGTACGCTGTGTTCTTTTCGCGGGCAGAGCCCGCTCCCACAGACGCCGTCACCGATTTCGGCGACGTTTGGAGGATTTTGACATGAGCATCAAGGAACACGAACCCGACCCGGCCACCAACACCCCCTGGTGGAAGCGCGTGGGCTGGTTGCTGGTGATCTGGGCAGGCAGCATCGTCGCCCTGGGCATCGTTGCCGAGTTGCTGCGCATGTTCATGACCGCCGCGGGCATGAAATCGCACTGAAATTACCGTCTCATCCCACCCGCTGTTTTGCACAGGCAGCGGTTTTCAAACCCTCTTCGGAGGGTTTTTTTTGCCTGGCGATAATGTCGTAGCCGCTGCCGCCAGGCTGCGCTGGCCCGCGTGAACCCTGGAGATCTCCAGCAAGGCGAAGGGCCAGCGCAGCCTGGCGGCAGCGGCTACCGATTATTTGCGGGCTTTGAGGATGACGAATTTCGGCGTGGAGGCTACTTGTTCAACCCCACGGAACAACCGCGCCAACTTGCTGTGATAGCCCAAGTGCCGGTTACCCACGATATACAAAGCCCCACCCACCACCAACGCCTCCCGAGCCTGCTGGAACATGCGCCAGGCCAAAAAGTCACCCACCACCTGGGCTTGGTGGAACGGCGGGTTGCACAGCACCACGTCCAGCGACTGCGGTGCCTGCCCGGCCAGGCCATCGCCGGCGCGCACGGTCACGGCACGTTCGCCCAGCGCCGCCTGCCAGTTCTCGGCCGCCGATTGCACCGCCATGTACGACTCGTCCACCAGGGTGAATTCAGCCTGTGGGTTCTGCAGGGCGCTGACAATGCCCAGCACGCCATTGCCGCAACCCAGGTCCGCCACCCGCGCGGCGCCAAGGCCGGTAGGCAGGTGCGGCAGGAAGGCGCGGGTACCGATGTCCAAACCTTCGCGGCAGAACACGTTGGCGTGGTTGAGCAGTTCCAGGGCCGGCTGCTCCAGACGGTAGCGGCTAGGGTAGGGCGACGTGAAGGCCGGGCGCGTTTCGGCGCTGGCGATCAGCAGGCGCGCTTTCTTCACGGCCAGCGAGGCGCTGACCGGGCCGATGTACTTGTCCAACAGATCACCCGCCGCGCGCGGCAGGTGCTTGACCATGGCCGAAGCCACCACCTGGGCACCAGGCGCCAGATGGCCTTGCAGGCGAATCAGTTGTTCTTCCAGCAGGGCCAGGGTCTTGGGCACGCGGATCAGCACGCGGTCGAACAGGCCCTCCCAGCGCTGGCTGGCGGGCAGCACGGTAATGGCGTCGAACGGGCGACCGTTGCGCACCAGGTTCTTTTCCAGCGCCTGGCTGCCCAGGAACGAATCACCGCTGGTGACCAGATCGAACTGGCCCTGCAGGCTGATGGCCAGGGCGCCGAAGCTGTCGTTGAGCACCAGCACCCGCGTGTTGGCGGGCAACTGCTGTTCGGCCAAATGGCTGAGCAGGTACTCATCCGCCGCGTCGAACGCCTGCAGCGGTTCGTTGGGCTGGTCAGGCTGGCGGATCAGGTCGAGTTGGGCAAAGGGTGTGGTCAGCACGGGCATGGGGCAGAGACTCAGGATGGGCAGCTTTATGATACGCAAGTCTCGGCGACACCAAACTCGCAGCGGGGAGCCGCCTTGTGGCGCTCCGGGCCGGGAATTCTACGTTTATTTGCAGATTTATGCAGGGGTGGTGGCTACAGCATGCCGGCCTGGGCCGCATGGACGACGGCGGTGATCTTGTTGCTGGTGCCCAATTTTCGCACGGCGTTGTTGATGTGGAAGTTCACCGTGCGCTCGGACAGGCTCAGGATAATGCCGATATCGCCCGCCGTCTTGCCTTGCGCTGACCAGCGCAGCATCTCCAGCTCGCGGGTGGACAGGTGCGCCGGTGAGCCGTCCAGGGACTTGAACAGGTGGCCGCCCAGGTGCTCATGCAGCAGGTTGCTCAGCAACAGGCAGTCGCCGGCCTTGAGACAGAACTCATCGGCGGTCACCGGCAATTCACGGCGGATCAACGACACCATGCTCATGCGCCCGCCGGTGTCATGGATGGCCAGGCTCACGCCATGCCGCATGCCATGCGCCCAGGCATCATTACGCAGGGCGGGCGCGCGGGCGAACACCTGATCGGACCACAGCAGCGGCACCACCGACTGCAGGCAATGCCTGACCGTGGGATCGCTGTTTACATAACCCTGTTGTCGATAGCGGTCGCACCATGCGGTGGGCATGTTGCTCACGCCTTCCATGTGGGAACGAGGGCCGGTGAAGTCGGGGGCGGTGGCAAATCCCAGGTAATCGAAACCCAGCGTACGCGCCGATCGATAGGCCGCTTCCAGGATCTCGTCGTCATCGGTCATCGCTTGCAACTCGCACAGTTGCGCCTTACGCCAGTACTTCATTCGAACGCCCTCCATCACAGATGAGATCCAGGATCCAAAACAGATGCTGGTTTGATTCTAGGCGCAGATGGCGGAAAAAAAGCTGTAAGTCGTCGGTAAAACGAATTGATTTTGCAGGCTCAGCTTGTAAATGCCATTACATCTCGCAGGTGTTATTACGCGGCCGATTGCAGGACACTTAGGCATTGTTTTCGTGGAGACCACCATGACCGCCAGTGCCGAGAATTTCACCCGCCAGACCCTGCTGGAGGTGCAGCCACTGACCCCAAGCCTGTTTACCCTGCGCACCACCCGCGATCCCGGGTTTCGGTTTCGCGCCGGGCAGTTCGCCCGCCTGGGCGTGACCAAGGCCGATGGCTCGGTGGCATGGCGGGCTTATTCGATGGTGTCGTCGCCCCACGACGAGTTTCTGGAGTTCTTCTCCATCGTGGTACCGGGCGGCGAGTTCACCAGCGAACTGAGCCGGCTGCGCGAAGGCGATACCTTGCTGGTCGACCGCCAGGCATTCGGTTACCTCACCCCTGACCGTTTCACCGATGGCCGTGACCTGTGGCTGTTGGCTACGGGCACGGGCGTGGCGCCGTTCCTGTCGATACTGCAGGACTTCGAGGTGTGGGAGAAATTCGAGCGCATCATCCTGGTGTACAGCGCCCGCGAAGGTCGTGAACTGGCGTACCAGCCTTTGATTGCCGAACTGACCGGGCGTGAATACCTGGCCGAGTACGCGCACAAATTCCAGTACATCCCCACGGTTACCCGCGAGCCATACCCGGGGGCGCTGGGTGGGCGCATCACCACGCTGATCGACAACGGCGAGTTGGAACGGGCGGCGGGTTGTGCGCTGACGCCGGCTGATTCGCGGGTGATGATCTGCGGCAACCCGCAGATGATCGACGACACCCGGCAGGTGCTAAAGGGCCGAGACATGCGCCTGGCACTGACCCGCAAGCCGGGGCAGATTGCGGTAGAGAATTACTGGTAACCGCGTTGCCGCTGACGCGGCCTGGCGGCCGCTGCTACACGGTATTTTGTAGCAGCTGCCGAAGGCGGCGTCACGGACACTGCGGTCTACGGACGAGCATTCTGCTCTTTCAACAAATCGCGAATCTCACCCAGCAGCAGCTCTTCCTTGGTCGGCGTAGGCGGCAGGGTAGGGGCCTTGGCTTCTTCGCGCTTGAGGCGGTTGATAGCCTTTACGCCCATGAAGATGGCAAAGGCCACAATCAGGAAGTCGATCACCGTCTGAATGAACTTGCCATACGCCAGCACCACCGCCGGCGCGGTCCCCTGCGCTTCACGCAGCACCACCGCCAGGTCACTGAAGTCCACCCCGCCAATCAACAGCCCCAGCGGCGGCATCACCACATCACCCACGAACGACGACACAATCTTGCCGAAGGCGGCGCCGATGATGATACCCACGGCCATGTCGACCACGTTGCCTTTGACCGCGAAGGCCTTGAACTCAGTTAGTACGCCCATGTTTCGATATCCCTCGTGACAAATGAATGGTTGCAGGCAGTGTAAGACACCAATTCGCGTCATGCCCAACACCTGGTAACAATGACCGGCCATCGCGTCAGAAGTTTGATCCAATCCTGTAGCCGCTGCCGCCAGGCTGCGCTGGCCCTTGTTCACGCTCGAAATCTGCAGTGCACTCAGGGGCCAGCGCAGCCTGGCGGCAGCGGCTACAAGAATGTTCCGGTATGATGACTGTTTTTATATACAGGGGGTTCCACCATGGCCAAGGCCAAGCGCTTGTACGGCTGCACCGAATGCGGCGCCACCTTCCCCAAATGGGCAGGCCAGTGCGGCGAGTGCGGCGCCTGGAACACCCTGACCGAAACCATGATCGAAGCCGGCGCCGCCGCGCCCCCCAGCGGCCGCACCGGCTGGGCCGGCCAGCAGGCGCAGATCAAGACCCTGGCCGAAGTCAGCGTCGAGGAAATCCCGCGCTTCACCACCGCCTCCACCGAACTTGACCGCGTGCTGGGCGGCGGCCTGGTGGACGGCTCGGTGGTGCTGATCGGCGGCGACCCCGGCATCGGCAAATCCACCATCCTGCTGCAGACCCTGTGCAACATCGCCGCGCGCATGCCGGCGCTGTACGTCACCGGCGAGGAATCGCAACAGCAGGTGGCCATGCGCGCCCGCCGCCTGGGCCTGCCCCAGGACAAACTGCGGGTGATGACCGAAACCTGCATCGAAACCATCATCGCCACCGCCCGCGTCGAACAGCCCAAGGTGATGGTCATCGACTCCATCCAGACCATCTTCACCGAGGCCCTGCAGTCCGCCCCCGGCGGCGTCTCCCAGGTACGCGAAAGCGCCGCCCTGCTGGTGCGCTACGCCAAGCAGAGCGGCACGGCGATCTTCCTGGTGGGCCACGTGACCAAGGAAGGCGCCCTGGCCGGCCCGCGCGTGCTGGAACACATGGTGGACACCGTGCTGTATTTCGAAGGCGAATCCGACGGCCGCCTGCGCCTGCTGCGTGCCGTGAAAAACCGCTTCGGCGCCGTCAACGAACTGGGCGTGTTTGGCATGACCGACAAGGGCCTGAAGGAAGTCTCCAACCCCTCGGCCATCTTCCTCACCCGCGCCCAGGAAGAAGTGCCCGGCAGCGTGGTCATGGCCACCTGGGAAGGCACGCGGCCGATGCTGGTGGAAGTACAGGCCCTGGTCGACGACAGCCACATGGCCAACCCGCGCCGCGTCACCCTGGGCCTGGACCAGAACCGCCTGTCCATGCTGCTGGCGGTACTGCACCGCCACGGCGGCATTCCCACCCACGACCAGGACGTGTTCCTCAACGTGGTGGGTGGCGTGAAGGTGCTGGAAACCGCCTCCGACCTGGCGCTGCTGGCAGCCATCATGTCCAGCCTGCGCAACCGGCCGTTGCCCCATGACTTGCTGGTGTTTGGCGAAGTAGGGCTGTCGGGTGAAGTGCGCCCGGTGCCCAGTGGCCAGGAGCGCCTGAAGGAAGCCGCCAAGCACGGCTTCAAGCGCGCCATCGTGCCCAAGGGCAATGCGCCGAAGGAGTCGCCAGCCGGGTTGCAGGTGATTGGGGTGACGCGGCTGGAACAGGCGTTGGATGCGTTGTTCGAATAAAACGCCTTCTGCCCTGCTCATGTGGGACCGGGCGAAGCTCGGGAAGCGAACGACTCGGTAATCCAGGGTGGCCGCTTCCCGAGCTTCGCCCGGTCCCACAAACAAAAAGGGAGCGTGTGCCGTTCGTCGGTTTTAATATGCCGAGAAAGCGGAATAGATCCCTTTTTAATCTGTACTGGTTTTTTCTATTTAATCTGTATCTTCTTGATTATCGCCGATTTTAGGCGCCTTCTAACGTTAATATCTTGGATTATACGAAATTGTATCCAGAAATTGACGTTCGGGCAGCAGGCGCCTAGTATCGCCGCTCTTTTTGCACCCCGACGCTTCAAGGATCGATTCAATGTCCATTCCCAGACCACGGATCCCGGCCTGGTTCTGTCTGTTTCTCAGCATCTGCTACCTGCCCATTACCGCCCACGCCGCACCTGTATCGATGCCTGCCCAAGGCGATCAGGACCTGATCCGCGAGCGCCAGAATCGCCTGCTGGAAGATCAGCAGCGGCGTCTCGAAGACCTCAAGAACCTGCCCGGCAAGGTCGCCCCCCAGGACAGCCTCTCGGCGCCTTCGGACAACCGCTGTTTCCCCATCACCCGCATCGAGCTCAAGGGCGCCGATCACCTGTCCGCCACCGAGCGGGAAAAGCTGGTGCAGCCCTTCCTCGGCCAATGCCTGGCCGTGGCGCAGCTAAACGATGTGCTCAAGGCCATCACCAACCATTATCTGGAGCGCGGCCTGGTGACCAGCCGCGCCTACCTGCCGCCCCAGGATCTGAGCAGCGGTACGCTGGTGGTGCAAGTGGTGGAAGGGCGTCTGGAAAGCCTCAAGGGTGCGCCCGACAGCGGCATCAGCCAACGTGAGCTGGCCATGACCTTCCCGGGGCGCGCCGGCGAGGTGCTGGACCTGCGCCAGATCGAGCAGATGGTCGACCAGCTCAACCGCCTGCCCTCCCACCAGGCCCGCATGGAACTCAGCCCCGGCCAGGCCGTGGGCGGCAGCGACGTGCTGGTCACCAACAGCCCGCAAAAGCCCTGGCGCGCCTCCCTGGGCCGCACTAACGACGGCCAGCGCAGCACCGGTGAGCAGCAGTGGAACACCGGGCTTGAGTGGGACAGCCCGTTGGGCCTGGCCGACGAGTTGATGCTGCGCGCCGGGCACGATGCGGTCAGCGACTCGGCCCACGGCTCGCACAACGAGATGCTCAACTACAACCTGCCGTGGGGGTGGTGGACTTTCAATTACAGCTACAGCCAGAGCGCCTATCGCTCACAGGTCGTGCCCCCGAACCAGAAAATCTTCAAGCAAAAAGGCGACAGCCAAACCCACCAACTGCGCGCCGAGCGCGTGGTGTACCGCGATGCCCTGAGCAAGACCTCGGTCAACGTCGGCCTCACGCGCCTGGCCACCAACAACTACAACGACCAGGCGCGGATCATCGGCAGCAGCAACACCCTCACCGAAGCCAGTTACGGCATCAACCACGGCCGCCGCGTGGGCAACGCCCTCCTCAACATCGACCTCGGCACCCAGAAAGGCATCGGCGCCTTCGGTGCCCAGGGCGACCTGGGAAGCACAGGCCCATCCCCGCGCTACCGCAAATACACCGCGACCGCCAGCTACCTGCACCCCTTCCAGCTGTGGGGCGAGCGCTTCACCTTCAGCAGCCTGGCCACCGGGCAGCACAGCAAGGACCAGTTGTTCAGTTCCCAACGCATGAGCGTCGGCGGCCTGTCATCGGTGCGCGGCTTCAAAGACCAGTACCTGGCTGGCGACAGCGGCGGCTACTGGCGCAACGAAGTGCGCTGGACCCGCCCGCTGGACTGGGACCTGCTGCGCCCGGCCCTGACCGAATACGGCATGGCCCTGGCCTACGACCAAGGCGTGCTCAGCCATGGCCGGGGCAGTGGCGACCAGCACGGCCGCCTCAGCGGCAACGCCGTGGAGCTGTTCGCCCGCGGCCGCTACCTGGGCGCCAGCGTCACCGTCGCCCACTCGCTGGAACGCCCCGGCGCCATCGCCGACCGCGAAACGCCGATCTATTTCAGCCTCAACCTCTTCCTCTGAATTTCGCTGCACGAGTACACGACATGGACGCCCGTCACCTTGCCTTCCTGGCCCGCCAGCCTTCGGCCACCCTTCAGCCCCGTGAACGTTTCTGGGGCATGCCCAAACGTGCGCTGGCCTTCCTGCTGGCCAACGTCATGTTCTGGCAACCGCTGTGGGCCCAGGCCGAGGGCATCGTGGTCAGCGGCCCGGGCACCACCCTGGGGGCGGCGGGCAACGGCGTGCCGGTGGTCAACATTGCTGCGCCCAACGCCAGCGGCCTGTCGCACAACCAGTTCCAGGACTACAACGTCGGCAGCCAGGGCGTGATCCTCAACAACGCCACCGGCCGCACCCAGGCCACGCAACTGGGCGGCATCATCCTGGGCAACGCCAACCTCAACGGCAAGGCCGCCACCACCATCCTCAACGAGGTGACCGGCAACAACCGCAGCCAGTTGCAGGGCTACACCGAAGTGGCCGGCCAGGCCGCGCGGGTGATCGTCGCCAACCCCTACGGCATCACCTGCAACGGCTGCGGCTTCATCAACACCCCGCGCGCCACGCTGACCACCGGCAAGCCGGTGCTGGACGGCAGTGGCCGGCTGGACCGTCTGCAAGTGGACGGCGGCGACATCGCCATCGAAGGCGCCGACCTCAACGCCGCCAATGTCGACCAGTTCGAGCTGATCACTCGCTCCACCAAGCTCAACGCCAAGCTGTACGCCAAGAACCTCACCGTGGTCACCGGCCGCAACGACGTCAACGCCGACACCCTGCAGGCCACGCCACGCGCCGATGACGGCTCGGACAAACCGCAACTGGCCATCGACAGCGCCGCCCTGGGCGGCATGTACGTGGGCGCGGTAAAACTGGTGGGCACCGAGAAAGGCGTGGGCGTGCGCCTGGCCGGCGACCTGGCCGCCAGCGCCGGCGACGTGCAGATCGACGCCAACGGCAAGTTGACCATGGCCAATGTCAGCGCCAACGGCGCGGTGGTGGCCAACGCTGCCCAGATCGACGCGCAGGGCCCGGTATACGGTGGCACGCGCATTGAGCTGCACAGTGCGGGCAACCTCGACAACCGCCAAAGCCTGACCGCCCGCGACAGCATCACCCTCAGCGCCGATGGCCGCCTGAACAACCCCGGTGTGATCGAAGCCGGCGTCAATGCCGACAACACCCGCAATAGCCAGGGCGACGTCACCCTGCGCGCCGCCGACATCGTCAACACTGGCAGCGTGATCGCCAGCCGCACGCTCGACGCGCGCGGCACCCAAAGCCTGCGCAACGACGGCGGCGTCATCCAGGGCCGCGACGTCACCCTGCACAGCGCCCAGCTCACCAACAACGGCAGCACGGCGCGCCTGCGCGGGGAAACCAGCCTCAACCTCAACACCCCGGCACTCGCCAACCTGGGCGGCCTGATCCGCTTCGGCGCCGGGCAGAACGTCGACCTCAGCCTGACCAGCCTGGACAACCGCGCCGGCCGCCTGGAAGTGGTGGGTGGCCAGTTCAAGGTAGCCGCCAGCACCTTCGACAACCGCGCCGGCACCCTGCTGGCCGACCGCCTCGACCTCGATGTCGGGCAACTGGACAACCGCAGCGGCATCCTCTCCGCCAGCACCGGCGACGCCACGGTGAAAGCCAGCGCGCTGCTGGACAACCAGGGCGGCCGTATCGAGGCTGGCACAGCGCTGGACGTCAACGCCGGCACGGTGAATAACAGCGCCGGTACCCTCAGCGCTGCCAGCGTCAGCGTGACCGCCGACAGCCTGGACAACAGCGCCGGTGGGCAGATCATCGCCACGGCAGGCAGCCTCGACCTGCGCCTGGCCCAGCGCTTCAACAACCAGGCCGGTCGCGCCCTGGCCAAGACCCTGTTCAGCCTGCAAGCCGCCAGCGTGGACAACCGCGGCGGCAAGCTGCAAGGCCAGGCGCTGGTGTTCAACAACCCCGGCGTGGCGTTCGACAACCGCGCCGGCAGCCTGCTGTTCGACACCCTCGACCTCACCGCCGGCCAGCTCGACAACCGTGACGCCGGCCTGATCGTCGGCGGCATTGGCGGCGTGCGCCTGATCCTCGACAGCCTGGCCAACAGCGGCGGGCGCATCCAGAGCGACGCCGACCTGCGCATCACCGCGCCCACCCTCGACAACCAGGGCGGTGTCATCAGCGGCAAGGCCGTCACCCTCACCGCCACCACCCTGAACAACAGCGCCAAGGGCGCCGTACTGGGCAACGGCGGCACTGTGCGCCTGGCCATCAGCGGCGTGCTCGACAACACCACCGGCGTCATCGATGCCGACGACCAGGCCCTGTGGCTGCAAGGCTTCACCCAGCTGGACAACCGCAACGGCAGCCTGGGCGGCAAGCGCATCGACATCAATGGCGCCCAGATCGACAACCGCCAGGGCGGCCAGATCATTGCTGGCGCCGACGGTTTGCTGATCACCGCCAGCACCGTGCTCAACCAGCAGGGCCTGCTGCGCGCCAATGGCGGCGACCTCATCCTGGCGCTGGGCGACGGCACCCTGCAGAACCAGGGCGGTACGGCCGTGGCCGACAGCCTGGACATCACCGCCGGCACCCTCGACAACAGCGCCGACGACACCCGCGCCGGGATGCTGTCCAGTCTGGTGGGCAAGCTCAAACTGACTGTGGCACACCTCAGCAACCGCGCCGGTAAACTCTTCGCCAACGGCGAGCTGACCCTCGATGGCCAGCGCCTGGACAACGGCGCGGGCGGCGAAATCAGCGGCGCCAACCTCACCCTCAACCTGGCCGATACCCTCGACAACCAGGGCCTGATCGAGTCCGCCGGCAGCCTGACCCTCAGCGGTGGCAACGTCAGCAACAGCGGCCGCCTGCGCGCCCTGGGCGGCGACCTCAGCCAGTTCACCTTGGGCGGCACGCTGACCAACAGCGGCACCCTGCAGCTCTACAGCCAGGCCTTTTACCTGCAAGCCGCCACCCTGGACGGCAGCCAGGGCACCATCACCGGTACCGGTAGCGCCGATTGGCGCCTGGGCAATGTACACAGCGTGGGCCGCGCCCAGTTCGACGGTGCCTTCAGCCTGACCAGCGCTGGCAACCTGACTCTGCTGGCGGGCGACCGTCTGGCCAGCGCCGGCGCACTGACCCTGAACGTCGCCAGCCTGGACAACGCCGGCGACCTGGCCAGCGGTCACAGCCTGGCCATGGGGTTGTCCGGCAGCCTGGTCAACCGCGGCCGGCTGTCCAGCCAACGCGACCTCAGCGTACAGGCCACCACCTTCAGCCAGCTGGGCGGCACCTTGGCCAGCGTGGGCGACACCACCCTGGTCCTGCCCGGTGACTTCACCAACGGCGGGCGCCTGATCGCCGGCCAAAACCTCAGCATCAGTGCCAACAGCATCACCAACAACGGCACCCTGGGCAGCAGCACCGGCACCCTCAGCCTCAAGGCCCTGGGCGCCATCATCAACAGTCCCGACACCCTGATGTTCAGCCCCGGCGACATGACCCTGCGCGCCGACCGCTTCAGCAACACCTACGGCGAGCTGTACAGCCAGGGCGGCTTCAGCTTCGCCGGCTATGACGGTGGCCGCGCCAGCGCCTTCAGCAACCTCTCCGGCAGCATCCAGGCCCACGGCGCCATCGACCTCAATGCCGTCAGCATCGAAAACGCCAAGGCCCAGTTCGAACTGGCCAAGGCCGTGACCAGCGGCACCCTTGAATGGCGTTGCGGCCAGCACTGCGGCGGCCACGACTCGTTCAAGCGCGGCACCATCACCATCACCAAGACTCTGGACGAAACCGTACTGGCGGACTCGCCCATGGCCCGCCTGATCGCCGGCCAGGGCATGGTGCTCAACGCCAGCGACGTACAGAACCGCTACAGCCTGATGGCCGCCAACGGCGACCTGACCATCAACGCCGACACCTTGCTCAACCAGGCATCCTCGGCGCGCAGCGGCAGCCAGGTCATCGTCATCGGCACGCCCGAGCGCATCGGCACCGGCTACTGGGACCAGATGCAATACATCGACGTCCCGGCGTTCAACGCCGCCGTCGCCGCCGGCAACTTCGACGAAGCACGCTTCAACGAACTGATCGCCCGTTCCAGCGACAGCCGCTTCCAGCAGCAAAGCGACGTCACCACCTGGACCCCCGACGCCACCCACAACTACAGCAGCACGATTCAATCGGGCGGCACCGTGGCGCTCAACGTCACCCACAGCGTGCAGAACGGCGAGTTGCTGGAACAGACCCAGGCACAACTCACCGGCCAGCTGCAAACCGAAGACACGCTGAAAGTAAGCGCCGTCGAAATCCAGCTCAGCCCCGAGCACACAGAGGGCACCCTGGCAGATGCCAAGGACGTGGAGCGCGTCGAACACATCGACCCCGACGGCACGGTGCGCGTCAGCTTCACCCCCGTGGACTTCAGCGGCGTGCCCTTCGCCGCCGTAGACCCCACCGCCTCCAGCAGCTTCCGCCTGCCCCAGGGCGAGTACGGCCTGTTCGTACCCAGCCAGAACCCGCAAAGCCACTACCTGATCGAGACCAACCCCAACCTCACCGACCCGAGCAAATTCATGAGCTCGGACTACCTGCTGGGCCAGCTGGGCTACAGCAGCGACGAGTCCGCCCGCCGCCTGGGCGACGGCCGCTACGAAACCCGCCTGATCAGCGACGCCGTGGTCGCGCGCACCGGCCAGCGCTTCCTGGCCGCCAGCCTGACCAGCGACTACGACCAGTACCGCTATCTGATGGACAACGCCCTGGCCAGCAAGAGCGCGCTCAACCTCAGCGTGGGCGTGGGCCTGAGCGCCCAGCAGGTCGCCGCCCTGACCCACGACATCGTGTGGATGGAAAACCGCGTCATCGACGGCCAGAGCGTACTGGTGCCAGTGCTGTACCTGGCCCAGGCCGACAGCCGCAACGTCAATGGCGGCGCGCTGATTCAGGGCCGCGACCTGAAACTGATGGCGGGCAATGACCTGATCAACGTGGGCACCCTGAGTGCCAGCAATGACCTGAGTGCGAGCGTAGGCGGGAGCGTCTACAACGGCGGGGTCGCGGAGGCCAATCAGCGCTTGAGCCTGTTGGCGCAGGACAGTATCCGCAATGCGCTGGCGGGGGATATTCGTGCTGGGCAGGTTGATCTGGTTACGCTCAAGGGCGACATCGTCAATGACCGTACGGCGATTGCGGTGCGTGATGGGGCGGGGATGCGCACTGTTACGGATGAGGGGGGGCGGATAACGGCGGGCAATGCCCTGAATGCTACCGCTGGCCAGGATCTCACCAACCTTGGGGCGATCAGTTCCGAGGGTAATGCCAACCTGCAAGCCGGGCACGATATCAACTTGCGCGCGGTACAGGACGTCAGCGAGAAGCACGAATCCCACAACGGCGGCCACAACTCCAGTATCACCCACGTTGTGGATAACCTCGCTTCCACGGTGACCGCCAAAGGCAACCTGGCCCTGGATGCAGGCCGAGACCTGAATGTCGTCGCCAGTAAAGCCAACGCCGAGAAAGACCTGCAGGCCACCGCCAGCCGCGACATCAATCTGCTGTCGGCGGGCGATGTACAGGACGTGCACTCGTTCAGCAAAAGCGGGCACAAACGCGTCACCCGGGAAAACAACCAGACCCAGCAGCAAGCGGGTGAGTTGAGCGCGGGCGGTAACGTTGTCGCCGTAGCCACCAATACCATGACTCTGGTTGCCAGCAAGATTACCGCTGGCGACGAGGCGTACCTGTATGCCGGCAAACAAGTAAGCGTACTGGCGGGGGAGAACAGCACTTCCACCCTTTACGACATGACCAAGAAGAGCCGTACCAGCAAGAAAAGCCAGCTGGACCTGGTCACCAACACCACCAACGCTGGCAGCGCCGTCACCAGCGGGCAGGGCACTACGGTCGTTTCCGGGCAAGACTTGCTGATCAGAGGCAGTGAAGTGTCGGCCGACAAAGGCGATGTACGCCTGCAAGCGGTCAACGACGTGGCGATCGTTGCCGGTGAAGACACCACCACTGCCCGCCACGAGAAGAGCAGCAGCAAAAGCAGCTGGGGCGGCCTCAAGGCCAGCAAGGTCAAGGACAAGGTCAACGAAAACCAGACCAGTGCCGCAGGCAGCCTGGTCTCTGGCGACACGGTGAATGTGACGGCCGGACGGGATGCGGCTATCACTGGTTCCTCGCTGGTTAGCACCGACGATATCAACGTGCTGGCCGGGCGTGACCTGACCGTGGACGCCGCCGAAAATACCTTCCAGCGCACGGAGTATCACAAGGAAAAAAGCCGTGACCTGACGGGCATCGCCACCGCCAACATGGGCGGGCTCGATGACATCACCGGCAACCTTCACCTGTCCATCGGCAGTCAGAAACATACCGGCAACGCCAGCGAAACCACCTTGACCGGTAGCACTATTGGCTCAAGCGCAGGCGACCTCAACCTCAGTGCGGGGCGAACGCTGAGCGTGGTTGGCAGCGATCTTGTCAGCACCAAGGACATGACCCTGACCGGTGCCGATGTGCGCATCGCGGCAGGTATGGAGACCGGCAAGCAAAGCAGCGTCGATACCTCCAGCAGCCTTGCCGTGGGCAGGGTAATTGGCGGTACGGTCATCGATACCGTCAAGAGTATCCGCAACGACGTCCAGGCTGCCCGCCAGGCTGACGACAAGCGACTGGCCGCAGTAAAGGGCGCGCAGGCGGCACTGTCGCTCTATAACGCCGTGGGCAACTCCAGCGCCGGCGCGGCCAACGAGTCCGACGGTCGGCCAGCCAACAGTGGCGGTTCGCTGATCAAGATCGGCACTGAACTGGCGTCCACCCATAGCAAAAGCACCAGCGATTACGAAAGCCAGACGGCCAAATCGTCGACGGTGACCAGTGGCGGCAATCTGTCCGTCATCGCAACCGGCGACCAGGCGGACGCGAAGGGTGACATCGACATCCTCGGCAGTCAGCTCAAGGCTGAGCAGACGCTGCTGCTGGCCAAGAACAACATCAACCTGGAAAGCCAGCAGAACACCCAGGAATGGAGCAATCACGACACCCACAGCAAGCTGGCCATTGGCGCCAGTTTCAACATCGGCTCGCAGAATGGCTTTACCCTCGACCTGGGCGCTCAGGCGGCGAAAGGCTTGGGGACTGGCAGTGAAGTAACCCAGGTCAACACGACCGTCGACACCTCTCAGTTGACAGTGCGCAGCGGCCGGGACACTACGCTGGCGGGTGCGCAGGTACGTGCAGACAGCATCAATGCTGACATTGGCGGCAACCTCAATATCGCGTCTCGCCAGGACGAGTCAGACAGCAAGAACAAACAAACCAGCGGTGGCTTTGGCGGCAGCATCTGTGTACCGCCGTTCTGCTATGGGGCCACGGTTACCGCCAGCGGCAACCTGGCAGCAAGCAACACCAAGTCTGATTACGCTGCGGTCACGGAGCAGACGGGGCTGTTCGCTGGCACGGGTGGCTACGACATTCATGTAGGCGGGACTACCCGCCTGGATGGTGCTGTCATCGCCAGCGAGGCTACGCCGGACAAAAACCGCCTTGATACTGATCGGTTGGTTGTCAGCGATATCAAGAACAAGAGCGAAGTCAAAAGCTCTGCGGCTGGGATTAGCCTTTCCTACAACGGCAATGAAAGCGGGGTGGGCGGCAGTGTGCCGCTCATGCTGACCGACAACGGTACCAGTGATACCCGCAGCGCAATCAGCGAAGGTTCCATCACCGTTCGTAATCCAGAAGGGGCCAACGATCTTGTCGGCCTCAATCGCGACACTGCTCACGCCAACGAACAGCTGGATCGACCCGACCTGAAGGCGATGCAAGAGCGTATCGACCTGATCCAGAGCACGGTACAACTGGGACAGAGCGCGGTTGAAACCGTCGCAGCCGCCAAGCGTAAGGATGCGCAAGAACAAGCCCGTAAAGCTTCCACACCGGAAGAAGTGGCTGCTGCCAATGCCGCAATCAAAGAGGCCAACGACTGGGCGTTGGGTGGCGATAAACGCTTGCTGGCGGATGTCGCCACCGGTGTCATCGCCGCAGCACTGGGCGGGGCTGGCACCACGACGAATGTCGGGATACTGGCCAACACCACGGCAGCGGATACGTACAAGGCCATTGGCGACTTTGCCAATCGGCAGGAGCTCTCCGCTACGGACGACGCCAGCCGTGCGGCTTGGGCCGAAGGTGGTTCTGCACGCACGTTAATGCACACCTTGGCCGGCGCGTTGCAGGGATTATCTGGCGGCAACCCCCTGGCCGGCGCAGTTGGCGCCGCTGCATCGGCCAGCATCATGCCGCTGGTCGACGACGCGCTTAAAGCAAGCGGGGTCACCGATGAGACTCAAAGGAACGCCCTGGCCTCCATCATTGCTGCTGGCGTGGGGGCTGGTGCCACTGGGGCCACAGGGCAATCCACGGCCGGCCAGATCGCAGGTGCCCAGGCCGGCTCGGCGGTAGATCAATACAACCGGCAGTTGCACCCCAAGGAAATCGCGCTGCTTAAAACGCAGGCGTCTGAGCTGGCCAAAGAGGCTGGTATCAGTGACGCGGAGGCAGAGAAACGCCTTGCCAGAGCGTTGGCATATTACCTTGACGCAGGCTGGCACGAAGTTATCGGCGGTAAAGATGCTGCGCCGGATGACACCACGCTGAAATACCTTGGCATCGCGTTGGCGCCGCTAGGCAGTGAATACGACACGCCACTGCTCATCAACGGGTTCCCATCTGTAGGACAAGCCGAGCAGCAGTACACACCAGACGAAGTGCTCTTCCTGGTACAGCGTTACCAGTTTCTGCATGGTGACCAGTATCAAGACAAGCTGATCAACTCGGAGTACCTCAACCCGGGGTTTGGTCTCGGCAGCCAGGACGATTACCGGTTCTACGAGAAAAATCTCAACTATTCCGGTAACGCCTATCAAGGCGTGTCCGGCTCGCTCTCAGGCACGGCCCAGGGCTACAAGGATGCGGTCACGGAGGCAGCTGGCAATTACTGGTCGCTTGCGAAAGGCCTGACCAATAATTTCGTTGGCACGTCTTCCGGCATTGCAAATGGGCTGGTGGCTGCGGTTTCGACTGATCAGGCCTGGAACAGTTATTGGGAGGAACATAACAACACGAAAGTGTTGGAGGCGCTGTACTCGCTTCAGGGGGATGCGGCGGCCAGTGCAGCGGTCAGGGCGAAGGATGAGGCTGGTCTGATCCTGGACATGATTCCGGCGAATCGGATTGGGAAGGCGGCACAGATTGCCGCCAAGATTGAAGGCGACATTGTCAAGAGGGGGGCGTTGTCTGTTGAGAGCTCTATTCTGCCTGTAGGCTACCGTGATGGCGGAACAGTAGGGGCAGCTTTCAATGAGACCGGTGGGTTACCGGTAGGTTATCGTCGGGTCATCAATACCCGGACTGGTAACGTAGAGGTTCTGGCACCTAATGGTAGCTTCTATTTTGAGACCAGCAATGGACTGAAGCCAAAGGCAGGGGGTAACCTTGCCGAATTGGTGGCGGCGGAAAAAAGGATTGCTGATGCCAAAAGAGAGACAGCGTTATCAAATGATGTTAACGCCGAACCGCGTATTGGCTATGGTGCAAAAGCTACTGATATTTCACGGACTGCACTAGCTGGTCCTACTAAGAACTGGAAAACCTTTGTTAATGCTGAAAAGCAGATTCAACTGGAAGCAGGTGCTGGGCAGCGTGTAGATCAAGTTATCAATGAAACTCTATCTGGTAAGAAAAATTTCACGAGCTCTATGACGCTCACAACCGATGAGGCTCTATCAGCAGGGCAAAAATATCTCGGTTCCGGGTACAGGGAAATCGGTAAGCCCGGCTCAGGGGTGTTTCACAGCGCTGATGGCACCAAGGAGTTCCGTATCGATTCAGGATCTATATCAGGAGCACACGCTCCGGGGGTTCCACATGTACATTTCGGAGTTAAAGATCCTGTGACTGGAAAATATATTTCTAACAACCATGTTCCCTATGCGGACTAGGATATGCATATGTCTATCGTTCGGAAGGGTGTTGTTGTCACTGGCGAATATTCTGGCTGGGAAATTGTTGTTGCGGACGACCGTGATGGCGAAACTGGCGGGTATTATCTTTACTTGAAGAAAAGCGATGTTGAAGGGTTTGACTACTGGTTCGAGCATGAGGCAGGGGTTCAGGCTCAGCTAGTTGATTTTGAGGTGAGGTGGATAGTTTAGTACGTTAATTAGCGTGGCTCGGCCCAAGGCGGTACCGCAGCAGCGGGCGCTAGCGGCGTCCAAGGCGTCGCGCCTACCACCAGTTCTACCTTGGCAGTTACTAACTCATCCAAGGATATCCTGCGGTGGAGCTCAGCTGTTGATACCGCTACGCGTGCTGTTGGGCGAGCAGCCATCAGTAGCGGGATCTCGACGGCGATCGATGGTGGAAGCTTCGGCAAGAATTTCGGATCCGCGCTAGCGGGTGAGGCCGGCAACGTGGCTATGGCCACGGGCTTCAACTTCGTTGGCGACTACGTCAAGTTCCCTAATGGCAGCATCGAGAAGATTGCGGCGCACGCGATCATGGGTGGCCTGCTGGCGGAAGCGACGGGGAGTGATTTCAAAACGGGAGCAGTTGCTGCTGGATTGAATGAAGCGCTGATCAATCAGATGGCTGAGGTCGCTGGGGATAACCGGGATCTTCAGTTGATGCTTTCGCAGTTGACTGGGTTGGTTGCGGCGGCGGCGGTGGATGGGGATCTGAACACTGGGGCTCAAGTCGCGCAGAAGGCGACAACGTTCAATTATCTGTATCACGAGGAAGTGGAACAGATGTTGGCTGAGATTGATAAGCAGCCGACTGAGGAGGGTAAGAGAGCCGTTAGGGCGCGGTACGCTGAACTAGACGTGAGAAGGAATGAAGAGCTTTCATCTCTTTGTCAGAGTTCGCCAGGAGAGTGCGCAGAAATATCAAAGCGTTTGGTTGGCGACGATGAGAGACTATTGGTACTTACAAGCCAACTTCGCGCCAATGGCTCAGTAGGTGCAGCAGCGGCCGTCGGGCAAATTGTCAACAGCAACTTAGAAGCAGGGCAGACGATTGCTTCGGAGCTAGGCAGCACCAGCGCTGGAGCTATAGGTACACTAATAAAACTAACTGCTCAGCTTGCAATTTCCCTCGGTACGGCAGGGAAGGCTAGTGGAGAAAGCGCAGCGCCACCTAGCAGGGCGTTACCTTTTCGTGATCCCGATCGTCTTGTAGAAGTCAATAAAACACTTAATCGTATACAGGCAGGTGGTCCGTTCCCTTATAGGCAGGATGGAACAGTCTTCAAGAACAAAGAAGGTATTTTGCCGAGTGGGAGATATTTGGAATACACGGTAGATACTCCTGGTGTCAACTATCGGGCGGCACGTAGGGTAATCACCGATCAAGGAACGGGGAAAGTGTACTATACTGATGATCACTACAAGAGTTTTATTCAGATCGATCCTGTAAAGAGGTAATGTTATGTTGGTTGATGCATTTGAAAAGCCTTCGGCAGTATCAGTGCATTTTGGTTGCCTCCAAGAGCTAGATTCTTTGATTTCAAGCAGGGTCCAGCGTAATGAGGCAACATTGGCTGGAGTGTTGAGTGAACAGGACCTGTTTGGCGTGGTATCTAAGGCGCTGAGCTTTCCTGAATGTTTTGGAAGTAATTGGGATGCTTTGAATGACTGTCTCGGCGATTTAGGGTGGTTAGCTCCAAGTGGAGTGTTGTTAATTCTTCGAGACGCAAATTTAGCGTGGGGAAGGAATCCACTTGCACTCGGTCGTCTCGTGACCTCATGGTTGGAGGTCAATGAGTTTTGGCTGGAAGAAAATAGACCTTTTCATTTGATGTTTGTATGCGAGTAAGTGCTTCTAAAGCAGTGGTGGGGTTGTGTCCAGCATTCAAACGCCGCTTTTTGCTGTTCGAGTTATTGTCGAAGGGGAATAGCTGGGGTGCAACTAATGTTACTGCAGAAATCGTGTTGAGCTTATGCAGAAGATTTTAGATGGCTGGAAGGCTATTTGGTTCAAAAGAAGTAGCAGGTACAGCTGCGACGGGCGGGACGAAAGTTTCTGCAACGGAAGGGGCGTTTCCAGACGAGGTGCTTACCGGAAGAAACCGCATAAGACGATCCTTGGAATAGGGAGTGTGACACGGGTGAGGTACAACGCCGCGACTGGTAAACTGGAGGAATCTGTGATCTAGTACGACCAGTATGGTCGGCAGGTTAAAAGAAAGGACTACACTAATCAAGGATATGGAAACCAAGAAAAGCCTGCGGAATATCTTTCCGATACCCATACGCATACCTATATGAAAAATGAATGAGACACTGTCTGCTGTATTTCAAAAAAACATGGGGGCGCCAATTTATTATCAGGGTGAAGTTGTCGTGCCTATTGTCCTGTTCCCGTTGGACAAAGGTGTTCACGAGTTTAGCCTTAGGCGCATTCGGGCAAAAGCCATGCCGCTTTCGGGGTTGAAGTTGAAGGTGGCGAAAGGTAAAGTCGAGATCGAAGGCGAGGCTCACTCTGATGTCGTGCTGTGGTCAAATACAAGTCCCGATATATGCAATTTCAAGGTTGTTGCAAATCGTGGATGTATATTGAAAATTTGGAATGTATGGGAGGTTGATGGGTTGGTCCAAGCTTGGGTCGGGAACTCCGGGATTGTTGTTCACCCCGTTGAGAGTGGAGGTCTGGAGCTTCGCTGCAGTGACGGAGTCGGGGGCATTGATTTTACGGAGGTTATCTCCGTGATCGATTTTATAAAGTAGTTACAGATTAAGCTTTGCGAGTTGGGACTGTTCTTGTTCAACTAGAGTGAGCAAAGAAACTGCCTGGTCTAGATTAACCACAATCATACCGATCCGAGCTATGTTCTATTGAAGCGCGTATTGGGAATAGTACGAAGGGTCAAGGTAGCGGAAATAAAGTATGCCAACTTCCGAATAAACAAGTTGTTGGGGCTGATGGAGAAACAATACCTGTGTATTCAGAGTCAGAGAGGCTCAATGGTCCTTATGCCACCCAAGAATTCCCATGGACTCCGGTTGGGCATTGTTTTTCCGATATTTCCGATAATGCAACGAGCCAAGAGAATATGGCGAGCGGCCGCATTGGAGGAACTGCTAGCAAACCTAAGCTCGGACCCGCTCTATGGGTTGATAAAATTATCTGAGTTTTGGTCGGGCTGGGAATGGCCTGCTGATGCTCCACTGTTGATGATTCTTGGTGCGATGACTTTGCCGCAGAATCAATACCACTCTGCCTCGAACTATGATCACGTTGCCCATGTGCATGAGCAATGGTTGAAAAATGAGCTGGTTGCTTTGATCTGTAGAAATGCTGCAATTTGATCTGGCACTGTCGACAGCGGCCCTGCGCCGTTAAAAGTGGGCTGGAAGGTAAGTTGAGATGATATCTGGTGAAATACTTAAGTTTGAGTTTTTTCGTTTTTATGGAAAAACTCTCCAATCGATTCTTGCGATATATCACATGGTTGGCGGAAAGTGTGATGGCCAGCCACAAGTATTGGAACTGGTGTTTGACTCGATTGGTGTGGTTAGTGTTAAGTGCGCGAAAGACGGTGCCTCCTTGAGTTTCGAATTGGGGGACGCTTCAGAGTGCGATCTGGGCGTTTACGGAAAATTTAAACGCTACGTGCTCGAAGATAATACTGTTGTTTCTGCCGTGGTAGGGGAAAAGGTCGTCGAAATAAGTCAGGTATATTCGGAAGTCCAGGGTGAGTTTATAGGTATATTAATGGGCTTTGAATCAGGCGGGCGGTTGGTGATTATGAACTTGGGCGACGATATTTTCGTCTCTGGGGAAGTTGCCCCTCAGGTTGCCGAAAGTGAAGGTGTTGTTTTTGTATAGGTCGTGTCCTAGGGTCTGTATGAAATGTATTCCAGCGAAGGCCAGGCAAGGCGAAAACAGGCGAGGAAGCGGAGCTTACGTATTGTAAATGAGCATTCCGAGCCTGTTTTCAACGCAGCATGGGTGAGCTGGGATGCATTTCGTACAGAGTCTAGAAAGGGGGGCTGATCGGTTACAGGCAGAGAGCAGGCGTGATGGGGGAGCTAGAGTTGCTGTGTTGGAAATTAGTAGAAGAACCCGGTGCTTTGAGGGGTTGATTTGATGGAAATTCGGAGCGAGAGGATAGGGCATCTGATAGCCGGGCATCCAGAGGTCGTAAAGTTCGGGTGCACGAATGATTATGTGGGTGACAATTGGGTCGCGAAAGCGGAGAGCATATTAGGATGGTCGCTGCCTCCGTCCTATCTTTGGTTTTTGAAAAATTATGGTGGCGGGGAAATAGGCTCCGAGGAGATTTACAGTATATATGGCATGGATTTTAACGTTGTCTGTGGCGGGGACATTGTGTATCACCATATCGTAGGGCGGAAGGCCGGGTGGGACAAGTCTAAACTGCTCATAAGTGAAACGGATTTTGGTGAGTTGTTTATGTTTGATTGTTCTTCGGTTTTTGAAGGGGAATACCCAATACTGCAACGGCTGCCATCTGGGGAGTTAATTCATTATGCGGCTGATTTTTACGGTTTTTTATACAGAAGAATTTTGGCACATTTATCGTGATTATTTGAACTGGGTTGGGTTTTTTGACGGGGCTGTGCTTGACGAATTAAAAAAGTTGAACGGTTGAAGTCACTGGGATCAGTTCAAAGCTAGGGGGGCGTCCGCGACCCCTGGTGAGCTTCTCGGGAGCAATTGCTGAGCTTCTAGGTGCGAGGTTGAAGCAATGATTGAGATTGTCAGAGACTGGACGGATTCCTGTGAAGGAAGGAAGGATTTTGATAAGTCACACTTTCTGACTATGTTTAATGAATGTGGAAGTCTCTCTGATCTCGAGGTGGTTGAAATTCTAGATAAGAAGTAAGAGGTCTTATGGATTGCTCTTGGTTTCATGAATGCGTAAAACCACATTTGAAGGGGTTCTCTCTAGAGTGCTCATCATTTGCTGATGGGGATTTTGGAGACCTTGAAAGGATAGAGCTGGAAGGTTTTAACAAGTTGGGGGCTGTCGAGTTTTGGTCTGAAGGTTGGGTAGGTATTGATATATATGACTGTGCTCTTGATGATCAGGTTATGAATGTGTTGCTTTCTCCAGAAGAGGAAGAATATATTTCTCAGGCATTTGAAATGTTTGTAAATATATTGACGCAGGATATCTGATGGTGCAAAAGACACTGCATCCGGTTTGGTTTCTGGAGAAAAAAGTGTTGTAGGTACCGGAAAAGCTGCCGCTTACGACGAGAGCTTCGGTGCAGGAGCGATTAATCAAGCCGAGCCAGAGATTGTTGCGAAAGTAAACTACGGACACGCACCATATTCTGAGTTCAATGGTGCAATTGGTGAGGCGCGGGGCTGGAGAAGTATGGGCTGAATATTTTCGTGACTATGATGGCTATGCTGAAGGACTCCCGTTTTTGAGTCGTGTCCTAAGGGGCTTCAGCTGAAGCGTTTGATTCTGGAAAGATGGGCTCTTATTTTCAAACTCCAAGCGACGTTTTCATAAGCTTGGGCTTACTCAGCGATGGTCATGGTAAAGTGTCGACAAGGATGACAGTGTTTTGGAAGTTTATAATGAACTGCTTCAGGAGGCGCTTGGAAAGTCGCTAGATCTACATCACATTTTGAGGTGAGGATGGTTAAGTTTATTGACCATTTGGATTTGGTCGCTGAGATGAATAAGCTCGGTTGGCTGCGCGTTGAATTGACCTCGTCCGTAGGTTGGGATGGGTTTCCTGATTATGCAAATAAAATCATCGGATTTCTATCTGGAGTATCGGTGGTAAAGTTGATGCCGTTGATTTCAGGATTTGGGAGGTCTGCGTGTCCGGGGAAAATATGAGGCTGGTGTATGACGACTTCCCTGTCATGATTACGTTGGAGTCTGGGAATAATCGCGGTAATGAAATTGTATTACAGGTTATCGAGCAGTTGGTGGGTGGTCATGTCTGTAACTTAGGGTGGTTTGCTTGGCTGTGTCTGTTGTTAGATAATTAATGGGTTGGCATATTTGAGTTGTTTTGGTCGCTAAAATTTAATGTTGGAATAGTTGAGTTTATAAAGGTGAAGTGTATGGCAGTCTCTGAAGACCTAAAAATAGCGCATGAGATATTCTCCTTGATTGAGGCCGGGATCGTTAATGGATATGATAGTTTTCGTTACGAAGTAGAAGTGGCTGAGGGGTATACCGAGGAGACTTTGCGTGTTGAAATAAATGGTGGCAGTTTTTATGATGCCGAAACTGATTTTAATGGGGCTATTCTATATCGTTTGGTACGTACCCTGCATAGAAATTTTGTGGCGCGAGGAGAAGGCTGGAGATCTTTTACTATGACATATGTGCGAGGTGGTGAGGTTAAGACAAGTTTCAATCATTGATATTTGGTTCGAAATAGTTGCAGCTGGTTGTAACAGTTCTAGAGTATTTTGAGGGAAAGGGTGAGTAGGTATGTTTTTTGGATTAATCTGTTTGGCGCCGCTAACTACCAGAGGGCTGTGCCGGAAGTTTAGGTAGAGTTGGGGTGATTTCAACTGTCAAGGCGGCAATGAATGATGCTTGAACAGCTAAAAGATCTTCTAATACTCGTAAACCCGCCATTGCGAGTGCCGGTTGACTGGAACGCTGTGGAGTGCCGTATAACCCGCAAACTGCCGTCTGATTATAAAATGATGATAGATGCAATTTGTGGTGGGTGTATCGATGGTTTTTTATGGGTGCTTGACCCACTGAGTAAGAATGATAATCTAAATTTTGATCAGGCTCTCTACTTCGTTAACGCTTATGAGTCGATGAAGTCTGAGTTTGGAGGGGAGTACTTTAGATCCCGTTTTCCTGAGGAGAAAAGTTTTCTACCCTGGGCGGTTACGGACAATGGCGAAACGCTGGTGTGGATAGTCTGCGGTGACCCCGACAGTTGGAGGGTAGGTGTGCATAGCGTTGATCAGGGTACGGAGGAGATTTATCCAGTGGGTTGTGTTGAGTTTCTCGTTATGTTGCTTTCCAGAAAAATAATTACCCATTTATTGCCTGCTGATTTTCCGAGCGTCGCAGGGCGTGTTAAATTTGAGCCTTCCGCGTAAGTGGTTCACTTGATGTACGCCAGGTGCGCCCCCGTGCTATCGAGCAATGAAGGCGGCCCTTGGCGCAGAAGTCTATTTTCTTGAGTATCTGCAGAAGGTCGGCTTGCCAGCAGACCTCTCGAGGTTGATGCAGGCGATGTAGGACGTTTCCGATTTCCTTAGGCCCGCCCCTATTCGCTTGCGATTGAGGACGGTGATCCCTACGCTATCCACCGCCGCTCCCCATGGAGTAGCCGGTTTTGACAGGCCGCCCAGATCAAGGCTCTCTTTCTCATGGAGCTTTACTGATGGATATCGATACAACCCTGTTCTCTTCATTGCCACGCTGCGGCGGTGCTGGTTCGGTCACGCTCCCGAAACCCTTTGGGCAGAGCGATGGTTTCGAGCGACCAATGTTTAATGTCTGCGCTGGCGTACAAGTCGGGGATGCGTTGGTTCATGCCTCCCATCTCCTCAAGTGTGCCTATGCGACCGCTTATGAGCTGACTGACAACGGTGATGGCGATACAGGCCTGGTGTGGGCGACGCTTGAGCTGATGTCGAGTGCGCGTGCCTTGGTGGACGCTGTGGCGGAGGGCATTGAAGCTCAAGGCCGCTGATGCTCATGCGCATGTCGGTCTTTCTGTGGTGAACAGGGCGACCGGCATACCCCGGGCGAGGTATTGGCTTGGATACTTCAAGCCTGACCTGCCCACTGAGCTGAAGCGGTGCCTAGATCACTCTTGGGCCGTAGCAGAGAGGGGCGCGGCAGCGTCGCCCTTCTCGGTTCATGAGTGGGCCCTTACGCAAAACAAGCGCCCTCTCTGCAGTTACAGCTAGCCAAATCAAAGTTTCAGGGCTTCTCGGTCCATTCTGCTCGAAGCACTGATTCTGGCCGCTCTTGCATTGGATGAAAGCGTCAGCGCACCAGATCCACTGGAGAGTGATCCTTAAGCCAGTCTGCCAACGCGGCATTGACCCGGGTCTGCCACCCCGGCCCTGACGCCCGAAATGCCTCCAGCACAGCCGCATCCAGCCGAAGGTTCACGTGCTCCTTGCACACCTCGGCTTTCGGCTGGCCGCGCTTGGGTTTCAGCATCTCGCGTGCTTGCAGCGCCCCAAACAGCTCAGGAAGCACTTCACTAGCGGGCCTGGACTGCGCGAAGTCGGCGTCGGACCATTCAGGGCTGACTGCATCTGGGTGGTCAGATTTGCTGGGCTTGTGCATAGCCTCGAACCTCTCGTTTGTTTGCCTTGCGGAGGCTGATGACGTGCACCGTGTTATCGCGCGGTGTGAAGATCAGCACGTGCAAACGTGTGTGGATAAACCCAATTGCCTGGTAACGCGGTTCGCCGTAGTCGAACCTGAGATCCTGCAGCACCTGGGCAGTTGACCAATCGAATTCCTGGGCGCTCTCAAACGATATTCCACGCTCTGCCAGGTTAGGTGCGCTCTTTCCTGGATCGTACGGAAATCGCACAGTTAATGTACCCACGATAATTATTCCGGCAAGCGATGATCGTGGTCGCGAGGTTTGGGCGCAAGGGGCTAAAACGTTTAGAAACAAAAGGTGAGAGGGGGGAGGTAGACCTGCCGCAAAGATGGGGGAGCGCGTTCATTGTTCCGGACGCAGGTGCTCGCTTAGTATGGGCTGCGGGACTGCTGGCCAGCGCAGCCTGGCGGCAGCGGCTACAGAACTTGCTTGGGGTGGGGGATGCGCGGAGAAACTGGCGGTGCATTTCCATAACCCGTCAGCCTTGGCTTGGTTCCGCCTTTTCCGTGTCCAGCCCGAGAAATTGCGCAGGCACGCGTTCCACCAACCACACCCCATTCTCCGCCCGAAAGAACGTGAAGCCCTGCTGCCGCATCGCCTGTGTCTCGATGCGCAGCAGCACAGGCTTGCCATAGCGCTGCCCCACGGCCGTTGCCGTAGTGGTGTCTTCAGCCAGGTGCACGTGGTGGCGCGCGCCGGCGATCAGGCCTTGTTCGCGGATGGAATCCAGAAAGCGGGTGGCGGTGCCGTGGTAGAGAACGGTTGGTGGCTCTTGTGCTTCTAGCTGCAGGTTGACGCTGGTGGTGGAGTGGCCTTGCACGGCGCGTATGCGCTGGCCGTCGCTGGACAGGGCGAAGCGTTTCTTGTCGCTGGTGTCGACTACGGCGTGGATCTGGTCTCGGCTCAGGGTGCGGCCCTGCGTGGCTGCGCCGCGGATGAGTTGGTCGAGGTCGGCCCAACCTTCGCTGTCCAGGGTGAGGCCGATGGCTTGGGGCTCGTGGCGCAGGACGTAGCTGAGGAATTTGCTGAGGTCGTTGAGGGGGCTGTTGCTCATGGGGCTTCCTGCCGGGTGGGCTGGGTGATGGGATATCCAGTGGGAAGGTTTCCCTACGGTTTGTAGGAGGCTTCCGGTTTTGTCCGGATGGCTGGTTTGAGCGTTTCGAAGAATCTATTCTCCGAATGCTTCACGATTTTGAATACGCTTATCTTGTTTTTAGCATCATTGGCAGGATGATGTACCACCTATAATGGGTCATAAATGAGCTGTTATGGTTGGATATTTGCTATAATTGGTCATATATGACCTTTTGTTTTTGAGGTTTTTTTATGGCGCTTTTGCACTTGCTCGCCACACCCGCAGAGATTGCTCGCAACGTGGGCGCTAACGTCAAACAGCTACGTTTGGCGAAGAACTTGTCCCGCAAGTCGTTGGCGGAGCGGGCAGGGGTCTCCGAAAGCTCGATTAAGCGGTTGGAGGTCAATGGGTCCATTTCGCTTGAAGCACTGATTCTTGTTGCGTTGGCGTTGGATGAAGTAGGGCAGGTCGCAGGGTTGTTCAAGGCCGTGCCGCCACGCTCATTGGCGGAGTTGAAAAGCGCTGGGCGCCAGCGGGGTACTCGATGAGTTCGGTCAATGCTCGGAAGGTGTTTACCCCTACTACAGCGCTTCGGGTTGTAAAGGGGGGGCACAACGTCGGCGAACTTCGCTGGCAAGAGGGTGCGGGCCTCTATTTTACCTATGCGCGTGACTGGTTAGCCCACGGTTTCAATTTATCACCGCTCACCATGAAATTTGACGACGCGCCGCAGTTGGCGTCGGACAACGTATTTCGCGGCTTGCATGGGCCATTTGCCGATTCGCTCCCCGATGGATGGGGGTTGTTGTTGATGGACAAGTTTTTCAACAGCACTTTCGGGGTTGGGACTTCTCTGACGCTCACACCGCTGGACCGGCTCGCGTATCTGGGTGACCGAGGAATGGGGGCATTGGAGTACCAGCCACAATCCGAGACAGTAGATTTAAGTGGCGAGATCAGCCTGGCTCAGTTGTATGAAGCCAGTGTGCAGGTTCAGACCGGGCAGACCGAGCAGGTGCTTCAGGATTTACGCCTGGCTGGCGGTTCTCCAGGGGGAGCCAGGCCGAAGGCAATCGTTGCACTGTCCGCCGACTGCGCCCATGGGACCTCCGCGTTCGAGCCACTGGCCCCTGGCTTTGAACATTGGATAATCAAGTTCAGGGCATTGGACGAATCACCTGAAACTGGAGCGATAGAGCATGCCTACGCACAGATGGCGCGTGATGCCGGTGTGAATATGGCGGTATCTCGTTTGATCGATGTTCCATTGGCCAAGGGGGGGATGGAGCGTGTATTTGCCACCCGCAGGTTCGACAGGGAAGGGGACGCCAAAGTCCACATGATGACGGTGGCTGCCTTGACGTATGCCGATTTTCGGATGCCATCGATTGATTACAGCGACATGCTCAAGCTCACCCAGATGCTGACAGGCAGGGCGGGGGAAGTTGAGAAAATGGCACGCTTGATGGTTTTCAAC
Source organism: Pseudomonas sp. TE3644 (assembly GCF_056278815.1). Taxonomy (NCBI): domain Bacteria; kingdom Pseudomonadati; phylum Pseudomonadota; class Gammaproteobacteria; order Pseudomonadales; family Pseudomonadaceae; genus Pseudomonas; species Pseudomonas sp. TE3644. The sequence goes on from NZ_JBWBQF010000001.1 coordinate 142,493, forward strand.
GCGCTTGCCCATAACTACGACGATCACAGCAAGAACTTTGCTTTCCTTCGCAGCGGCGATGGTTGGGTCATGGCGCCGGCCTATGACGTAACGTTTTCCGAAGGGATGGGTGAGCACTCCACTTCGTTTGCTGGTAAAGGCAAGCCGACGCGCGCCCTGTTAAGGGAGCTATGCAAAGAATACCGCTATCTCAAGGTTGATGATTACATTGATCAGACGCTTGAGACGCTGGCGGGGTGGGAGGCGGTCTTCCATGGGCTTGAAATAGACTTGGCCGAAGGGCGAGGGATCTTCACGGTCCTGGATGGCATTCGTGCCAAATTCTGAGGCTGCTGCCCACCCAAAGTTTGCGCTGGGGGTATTCAGCGTAAACGAGAGCCAGCGCAGCCTGGCGGCAGCGGCTACAGTCCCGGGAGCAGCTTCCCCCTCAAACCTCCACCAACGCCCCCAACTCCCGCTCCAACTCCTCCATGTCCCCCAGATTCAACTCAATGATCCGCCGCAAGTGCCCAATATCCTCCAACCCGATATGCAGGCACGCAAACCCCAGGTGCCCATGCTCTTCATGGCGCAGCTCGGCATCCATCTGCACTTCGATCAGGTCGGTGAGGTGGATGTTGATCAGAAAGTGCTGCTTGGGGTCCACCACCCAGTCTTCCGGCTTGTGGATAAGGGCGCCGCGTAGCGACAGGTCGATGAGTTTCACCGACCAGGTGCGGTTGCCTTGGGTGATCTGGGTCTTGGCGTCGAATGACACGCGCTTGAAACGGCGGCGCTCGTCGTGGTTATCGGTCATGGCTGCGGCCCTCTGCGAGTCCACTGACTATAGCCTAGTGTCTTAGAGCCATCTTCGAACCCGTCGACAATATTGACGATAGGTGTCGCCAAACAGGTGTTCGAGCTGCGCTTCGTCGGGACGGATGACGGCGCGGTTCATGATGGTGATCAGGGCGGGCAGCAGCAGCCACGGCCAGACGCTGCTGAGCATCACGCCAATGCCGACGTACGACAGGGTGTCGCCCAGGTTGACCGGGTTGCGTGACAGGGCGAAGGGGCCGCTTTGCAACAGTTCGTCCGGGGCGTCAAAGTTGCTGGCGGTGGTGGCCTGGCGTTTGAAGCGCAGCATGGCCCAGAACGACAGGCCCTGGCCGATGAGAATCAGGGCCACGCCGGTGGCGCGGGTCCAACTGGTGTCGGGCACGGGCAGGGGCAGGGCGTAGCTCAGGGCGATGGCCACGGCAATGAAGGTCAGGTACAGCAGCGGCGGTGGAAAAGGGGCCTTGGGCATGGGGTAGGTCCTGTGCGGGGGGCTTACTTATTGCGACCGGTATTTTGGCTGTGTGTTCACTGGTCTGCTGGTGCTTGCCAAGTGGCGTTCAAGGGCGGATAAAAATGATGGTCGTCCTGTAAATGAGGGCTCTAGACCAATGTTGGGGGTGGTCTTTCCCGACAGTCTCGCTAGACTCGCAGGGCTGACTTTCGTATCCACTTGGTTGGAATAAAAAAAATGAACAACAACAATAGTCCGCTCCGCCATCTGCCATGGCTGATCGTGGCAGTACTGGGAGCGTGCGCGCTCGGTGTCGTGGCCTTGCGCCGCGGCGAGCCGATCAACGCACTGTGGATTGTGGTGGCGGCGGTGGCTATCTATCTGGTTGCCTATCGTTACTACAGCCTCTTCATCGCCAATACCGTGATGCAGCTGGACCCGCGCCGGGCCACGCCGGCGGTGCTCAACAATGACGGGTTGGACTATGTGCCGACCAACAAACACATCCTTTTTGGTCACCACTTTGCCGCCATCGCTGGCGCAGGGCCGCTGGTGGGCCCGGTGCTGGCCGCGCAGATGGGCTATTTGCCCGGCACGCTGTGGCTGATTGCCGGCGTGGTGCTGGCCGGTGCGGTGCAGGACTTCCTGGTGCTGTTCATGTCCACCCGCCGCAACGGTCGCTCGCTGGGTGACATGGTGCGCGAGGAGATGGGCCGCATCCCCGGTACCATCGCCCTGTTTGGCTGCTTCCTGATCATGATCATCATCCTTGCGGTGCTGGCGCTGATCGTGGTCAAGGCCCTGGCGGACAGCCCGTGGGGCATGTTCACGGTGATGGCGACCATCCCGATCGCGATGTTCATGGGCGTGTACATGCGTTACATCCGCCCGGGCCGCATTGGCGAGATTTCGGTGGTGGGCGTGGTTCTGCTGCTGGCCTCGATCTGGCTGGGGGGCCAGATTGCTGCTGATCCGGCGTGGGCCAAGGTGTTTACCTTCACCGGTATTCAGATTACCTGGATGCTGATTGGCTACGGCTTCGTGGCTGCGGTGCTGCCGGTGTGGCTGGTGCTGGCACCGCGTGACTACCTGTCGACGTTCCTGAAGATCGGCACCATCGTGGCCCTGGCCATCGGCATCCTGGTGACCATGCCAGAGCTGAAAATGCCGGCCCTGACCCAGTTCATCGACGGCACCGGGCCGGTATGGAAGGGCGGCCTGTTCCCGTTCCTGTTCATCACCATTGCCTGTGGCGCGGTGTCGGGCTTCCATGCGCTGATCTCTTCGGGCACCACGCCCAAGCTGCTGGATAATGAAACCAACGCCCGTTACATCGGTTACGGCGGCATGCTGATGGAGTCGTTCGTGGCGATCATGGCCATGGTCGCGGCCTCGGTGATCGAGCCGGGCGTGTACTTCGCCATGAACAGCCCGCCCGCCGTGGTGGGTACCGATGTGGTGGCCGTGGCAACGGCGGTCAGCAACTGGGGCTTTGCGATTACCCCGGATGCCCTGCAGGCCGTGGCCCACGACATTGGCGAAACCACCATCCTGGCCCGCGCCGGTGGCGCGCCGACCCTGGCGGTGGGTATCGCGCAGATCCTGCACCAGGTGCTGCCGGGTGAGAACACCATGGCGTTCTGGTACCACTTTGCGATCCTGTTCGAGGCGCTGTTTATCCTCACCGCCGTAGACGCCGGTACCCGTGCCGGGCGCTTCATGCTGCAGGACTTGCTGGGTTCGTTCGTGCCTTCGCTCAAGCGTACCGAGTCGTGGGTGGCCAACATCATCGGCACCGCCGGTTGCGTGGCGCTGTGGGGCTGGCTGCTGTATCAGGGCGTGGTCGACCCGCTGGGCGGCATCAACACCCTGTGGCCGCTGTTCGGTATCTCCAACCAGATGCTGGCCGGTATCGCGCTGATGCTGGGCGTGGTCGTGCTGATCAAGATGAAGCGCCAGCGCTACATCTGGGTGCCGCTGATTCCGGCGGTGTGGCTGCTGATCTGCACCACCACGGCCGGCTTCATCAAGCTGTTCGACGCCAACCCGGCGGTGGGCTTCCTGGCTTTGGCCAAGAAGTACAGCACCGCGCTGGACGCCGGGCAGATCATTGCCCCGGCCAAGGACATCAATCAGATGCAGCACGTGATCTTCAACGCGTACACCAACGCGGCGCTGACCGGGTTGTTCCTGCTGGTGGTGTTTTCGATCCTGCTGTTTGCCATCAAGGTCAGCATCGCGGCCTGGGGCAAAAAGGAACGTACCGACAAGGAATCGCCTTTCCAGGCGGTGCCCGGCGCTTGATCACAGAGGTAGGCAGACATGTTCAATGACCTGAGCCGGCTGGGCAAATACCTGGGGCAGGCTGCGCGCCTGATGGTGGGCATGCCCGACTATGACAACTACGTCGAGCACATGCAGACCAAACACCCGGACAAGCCGGTGATGGACTACGAGGCGTTCTTCCGCGAACGCCAGGAGGCCCGCTACGGCGGCAAGGGCGGGCCGAAGTGTTGTTGATTTAACGATCATGCCTGCGGACAGCAACTGGGCATGATTGTCTTTTGTAGGAGCGGGCTCTGCCCGCGAAGCAGGCACCGCGCAGCGTCAGACAGTGCGCGGTGCCTGCTTCGCGGGCAGAGCCCGCTCCCACATTCAGCCCCCCGAAAATGCTGGAGAATGTAATTTGTCTTCCCCCATCCCCGTCACCATCCTCAGCGGCTTCCTGGGCGCTGGCAAGACCACCTTGCTGCGCCACCTGCTCAAGGCCGAGCACGGCCTGAAAATCGCCGTCATCGAGAACGAATTCAGCGACGCGGGCATCGACACGCAGCTGCTGGGCGATGCCCCCGTGCAGGTCATGACCCTGGCCAACGGTTGTGTGTGCTGCACCATCCACACCGACCTGACCAAGGCGCTGTACCTGCTGCTGGAACGTCTGGACAGCGGCGAGATTGCGTTTGACCGCCTGGTGATCGAGTGCACCGGCCTGGCCGACCCTGCCCCCGTGGCGCAGACGTTTTTCATCGACGAGGAGCTGCGCGAGCGCTATATCCTCGACGGCATCATCACCCTGGTGGACGCCGCCAATGCCGAGGTGCACCTGGCCCAGACCATCGCCCAGGCCCAGGTGGGCTTCGCTGACCGGCTGTTGGTGAGCAAGACCGATCTGGTCAGCGCCGAGGCCTTTGAAGCGCTGAGCCAGCGCCTGACGCGCATCAACCGCCGCGCCCCGGTGCGGGTGGTGGAGCATGGCCAGATCGATCTGGCCGAGTTGCTGGATGTGCGCGGTTTCAACCTCAATGGCAGCCTAAACCTGCGCCCGGTGGTGGCGGCCGACAGCCTGGACCGTATCAGCAGCATGGTGCTGCGTACCGAAAAGCCGCTGGACATTGATCGCCTCAGCGACTTCATGAACCAGTTGCTGGAGGAGCATGGGCGGCAGTTGTTGCGCTACAAGGGCGTGCTGAATATTGCAGGTGAGGATCGCCGCCTGGTGTTCCAGGGCGTGTTGAAGCTGTATGGCTTTGACTGGGACACCGAGTGGGCCGAGGGTGAGGTGCGCGAGAGTGTGATGGTGTTTATTGCCGATGATCTGCCGGAAGCCAAGATCCGTGAAGGCTTCCAGGCACTGACCTAAGCTAACCGTAAATCCGTGTTCGCTCTGGTCTTGTGTGATGTTCACTGGCCTCATCGCGAGCAAGCTTTGCTCCCACAGTGTTGAGCCCTACACCTGTATTCGGCTCAACACTGTGGGAGCAAAGCTTGCTCGCGATGGCATCGACGCGGTAGTCCGGTTGGGTGCATCAACCCTCTTGCGCGCCAGGCCGGCCATCCTCGACTACAAAGCGTTTCAAGGTCGACACCGTAGCCGCCGGGTCACGGCAATCGGACAGCGCCTGAAACCGCGTCTCCATACGCCGCGCATCCACGCTCACCGACACATACCCGCGCGGCCGGCTATCAAAAAACCGCACATGCGGATTGCGCGGTAGTACAGCCTTGAACGCCTCGTACGGTGGCCCATCAGACGTCACCGAGGTGCCCACGAATTCCGTGGCTACCACCTCGGCCCCCACCTTCAGGTCGGTGGTCCAGAACGAGTGGATATCGCCGCCAAAGAACACGGGGTTGCGCGCGCCGCTCTGTTGCACGTTGGCCAGCACCCGGTCGCGGGTGGCTTCGTAGCCGTCCCAGCCATCGGTCCAGTGGCCCCATTCGTGGGTGTGCGGGTCTTGCTGGTCCAGCGGCGCCATCAGCAGGTCCTGGGCGACGATGTTCCAGCCGGCCCGGGACTGGCGCAGGCCGTCGCGCAGCCACTTCTCCTGCTCCCAGCCGAGCATGGTGCGCTGCGGGTCGCTGAGGGCGGTGCAGGTGGCCACGTGGCCGCCGTGGCGGCCGTCGGGCAGCACGCAGGGTTGTTCGGTGCGGTATTGGCGGCCGTCCAGCACATGGATGCGCGCCAGTGGACCCCACTCCAGGCGGCGGTACACGCGCATGTCCGGGCCGTGGGGCAGGCTGCTGCGGCGCAGCGGCATGTGTTCGTAGAAGGCCTGGTAGGCCGCGGCGCGGCGCTTGAGGAACGCTTGCCGATCGACGCCGGCGTCCTGGGACCAGCGGTTGGCGTAGTCGTTCTGCACTTCGTGGTCGTCCCAGGTGACCACGCAGGGTGCGCTGGCGTGCAGCGTCTGCAGGTCGGGGTCGCGTTTGTACTGGGTGTAACGGTTGCGGTAGCCGTCCAGGTCGCGGGCCTCGGGGATGGCGTGGGCGCGCACCACCTTGCCGCTGCTGGCCGGGTAGGAGTTTTCGTAGATGTAATCGCCGAGGAAAAACACCAGGTCGGGGTTTTCTGCCGCCAGGTGACGGTAGGCGCTGAAGTAGCCGCGCTCCCAGTGCGAGCACGAGACAAAGCCCATGTTCAGCGCTGCGGCCATCTGCACCGGCGCGGTGATCGCCCGGCCGATGGCGCTCTGTTCGCCCAGCGCCTCGAAGCGGTACCAGTAGGGCCGGGCCGGTTGCAGGCCTGTCACTTCTACATGCACCGAGTGGGCAAGGCGGGCGTCGGCCTGCACATGGCCGCTGCGCACAATGCGGGTCATGGCCGCGTCGCTGGCCACCATCCAACGGACCGCCACCGGCCTGCTCAATACCTGATGCTGGGGCGCCAGGCGGGTCCAGATAACGAAACCATCCGGCAGCGGGTCGCCACTGGCCACGCCCAGGGTGAAGGGCTGTTCGATACCGCTGCTACGGGCGAAAGGGCTCAGGATAGACAGTGCCATGCCCGCGCCGACGGCGGTGATCAGGCGGCGCCGGGGCAGGTCGATACGGCTGGGGGCGGTCATGAAAAGCCTGTCTCCTCGGTCAAAAAAACATGGATCCTGAATCCTCCCTGTTGCATTTTGGTGAACAGAAAATGAACAGTTAAAGCTTCATCTGACTGACTTGCGCTTGCCGCCAACCGGTCAAAAACAGGTAACCCCTCAGTCATTTTCGGCTGCTAGCTTGGCGCCCCTAACTTTACCGGAGGGGGCCCCATGAGAACCTGGGACGAGCCAAAGAAGCGCAAGGCGCACATCGAACTGATCCCGATGATCGATGTGATGATGTTTTTGCTGGTGTTTTTCGTGCTGGTAAGCCTGAACGTGATTCCGGCGCTGGGCATGAAAACGCAACTGCCCAGCGCCGCCCACGCCCAGCAGCTCAAGCCGCAGAACAAGGCGATCCTGACCCTGGGCATCGACGGCCAGCTGCAGCTCGATGGCCAGGCCATGACCCTCGACGGCCTGGTGCCGGCACTCAAGGCGGCGCAACAGCCGGACGCCAAGACCACCATCATCGTCAACAGCGACAAGGGCGTGGAGGTGGCGCGCCTGGTGGAGGTGATGGACACCCTGCGCGGCGGTGGTTTCACGTCCGTGTCCATCGCCACGCGCAAATCATGAGCCTGTACGCCCTGTACCGCGCCCGCCAATGGCTGGGCGGGGCACCGGCGCTGGCGGCGCTGGTGATCATCCTGATCGGCGTACGCACCGCGCCGTTGAAAATCGAGCCTACCTACGACGAGGCGGCCGTTGAGCTGGCGCTGGTGGAGCCCGAGCCTGAGCAACCGCCCCAGCCGGTGGTGGAAACACCGCCGCCACCGCCCGTGGTGGAAGACGAGGAAGCGGCCCTGCCACCACCGCCCAAGCCGGTGCCCAAGCCCGTGCCGCCTAAGCCGGTGCCGCCCAAACCCACCGCCAAACCGGTGGCCAAGGCGGCGCCGAAGGCTCAGCCCGTCACCGCACCTACGGCATCCCCAGCCCCTGCCGTCGCTGCAGCGCCACCGGCCCCAGCACCTGCACCCGCGCCGCCCAAGGTCGACAGCCAGGCCCTGGAAGGCGGCTACCTGCAGGGCCTGCGCGGCGATATCGACCGCTTCAAGCAATACCCCACCAGCCGCCAGGCGGCGCTGGAACGCCCCACGGGTGAGGTGGTGGTGTGGCTGTTGGTGGACCGGGCCGGCAACGTCCTGGACTCCGGCATCCAGACCCAGGCCTCGAGCATGCTGCTCAACCGCGCGGCCAGCACCAGCCTGCGACGCATCAAGCAAGTCAAGCCGTTCCCCGAGCAAGCCTTTGGCGGGCGCAGCCAACAGCGTTTTACCGCCACTTTTAACTACAGCGTGCAATAAGCACCGAGCGCAAAGGAGCAAGCAATGAGGTATAGCAAGATTCGGCTGGCCGTGATCGCTGCCGGCATGGCCCACGGCGCCGCCTACGCCGACACCAGTGATTCGGACGTGGGCACCATTGGCGTGGAGGGCAAGGCCAGTGTCGGTGCCGGTTACATGGTGCAGGAGGAGGCGCCCAAGTCGCGCTCCACCGTGACCAAGGAAGCCCTGGACAAGCAGACCGCCACCGGCAACGCCATCGACAAGCTCAAGTACGTGCCGGGCCTGAACATCGCCAGTGAAGACAGCACCGGCCTGTCGGGCTTCAAGTTCACCATGCGTGGCATGAACTCCGACCAGGTGGGCATGTCGGTGGACGGCATGCCCATCAACGACTCGGGCAACTATGCGCTGTACTCCAACCTGCTGGGCGACCCGGAAAACATCGACCAGATTTTCGTCACCCAGGGCGCGTCCGAGTCCGACGGCCCGCACATCGGCTCCAGCGGCGGCAACATCGGCATCGTCACGATCCGCCCCACCAAGGAAACCGGGGTGTTCGTCAAGCAGACCGTGGGCAGCAACAGCACCTACAAGACCTTTGCACGGGTCAACACCGGCGAGGTCAACGGCCTGAGCAACTGGCTGTCGATGTCCCACGAGGAAGGCCAGAAATGGCGCGGTGACGGCGCCGTGCGGGCTGACAAGGTGGAGTGGAACAGCTTCTTCGACGCCGGCGACGGCAACACCGCCAACCTGATCCTCAAGTACCACAAGCAGGAAAACAACAGCTACAGCCAGCTGACCAAGTCGCAGTTCACCCAGTACGGCCGTGACTACGACCCGTACCCGTCGGTGGCCGCCAAGAACAGCAGCGGCAAGATCACCAGCTACTACGGCCTGGCGCTGAACCCGTTCGAAACCTTCACCGCGGTGCTCAACACCAACTTCAAGCTGGCCGACAACCTGTCGCTGTCGGTGATCCCGTATTACTACTACGGCAACGGCGGTGGCGTGGGCAGTTCCAGCTACGCGCTAAACAGCGGCTCCAGCACCAGCGGCGTGTATGACCTGAGCAACCTGTCCACGGCAGCCCAGTACAACGCCGACGGCACCAGCAACAGCGGCGTGTATTACCGCTCCTCGCTGACCCAGACCTGGCGCCCCGGCATCACCACCAAACTGAACTGGGACCTGGGCGACCACAGCCTGCAATTCGGCTACTGGTTCGAAGACGCCCGCCAGCGTCAGACCCAACCCTTCGTCAGCATCAATTCCGCCGGCAAGCCGGATGATATCTGGGCCGACAGCGACTACGTGGTGGACGCCAACGGCAACAAGGTGCAGGGCCGCAACCGCTACACCGAGACCCCGGCGCAGAAGGTCTGGGCCCAGGACACTTGGTACCTGACCCCGGACTGGACGCTGATCGGCGGCCTGTCGTTCATGAACGTGGAGCGCAAGGGCCACAACCTGGGCAGCCTCACTGAAGCGGAGGAAAAGCGCGAGCAGACTTACAACAAGTTCCTGCCCAACATCGGCATCAAGTATCAGCTCAACGAAGACAACCAGCTGTTCTACAGCCTGTCGCGCAACATGCGCATCCCGCAGAACTACGTGCTGTACGACGCCAACGAAACTTCCATCGACCTCAAGCCCGAGACCAGCTGGAACCACGAGCTGGGCTGGCGCTACCAGCAGCCCAACATGAGCCTGTCGGCCAGCCTGTTCTACATGAAGTTCGAGAACCGCCAGGTGTCGTCCAAGGATGAAAACGGCGACTACGCCGACATCAACGTGGGCCAGGTGGACAACTCCGGCCTGGAGCTGGCCTGGAGCGGCCTGCTGCCGCACAACTTCAACTACTACACCTCGTACACCTACACCAAGGCCGAGCAGAAGGACGACATGACGGCCTACAACAACGGCGTGGCGGTGACCCTGCCCACCGCTGGCAAACAGTTCGCCAACGTGCCGCGCAACATGCTGGCCGCCAACATCGGCTACGACGACGGCCACTACTACGGCACCTTCGGCGGCAAGTACACCAGCAAGATCTACGGCGACCTGACCAACGACGAAAGCATCCCCGGCCGCACAGTGTTCAACCTGGGCGCCGGTGTGCACCTGCCGGTGGACCATCGCTTCTTCAAGGACGCCACCCTGCGCCTGAACGTCGACAACCTGTTCGACAAGAAGTACCTGGACGGCGTGTACACGGTGAAGACCAACTCGGCCACCTACGGCGGCTACCGCGACGGCGACCCGGCCTACATCGTCGGCGTGGAGCGCACGGTGACCGTGGCGCTGGAAGCCAATTTCTGATTTCGACCCTGTGGAGCAGACCTCATGAATACCAACCTCATGCACGACATCACGTTCTATGTGATGTACGGCGCCCTGGCGATCGCCGTGTTCATCATCATCGAGCGCTCGGTGTATTTCGCCTACGTGCGCAAGCAGGCCGCGCGCCTGCTGGCCGCCATGTCCGGCAACGCCGCGCCGCGTGAACTGCCAGCCGAACTGACGGCGCGCAACAGCCTGCCGCTGGAGATGGTGACCGCAGTACTCAAGCAGAAAGCCTCGATCGGCACCCGCAAGGACCTGGACGATGTGATCGACAGCCAGTACCTGCACACCCGTGCACCGTTGGCGCGCAGCCTGTGGATCATCGAGACCATCACCACGGCGGCGCCGCTGCTGGGGCTGCTGGGTACCATCCTGGGCATCATCGACACCTTCAAGGCCCTGGCCAGCGCCGGTGTGTCGGACCCGGGGCAGATCTCGGCCGGTATCGGCACGGCCTTGTATGCCACGGGTTTGGGCATTGCCATCGCGCTGTTCTGCATCGTCTTCCACAACCTGTTCCAGGACCGCCAGGAGCGCATCAATGAGCAGCTGAAAATGCTGCTGATCCGCGCCGCCATGGGGGCGCGCACCGTGGCTGAAAGCGACCTGCTGGAACCCGAGGCCACCCGCTACCGCACCGCATAATTTCTGGTGAGCCAACTGTTGGACCTGCGGGACTTGTGGGACCGAGCGAAGCTCGGGAAGGGCGCGCTTGGCTTCAACTGCTACACCGCAGCGCCTTTTTCCCGAGCTTCGCCCGGTCCCACAGGTATATCGATAACTGGGAGTCACCATGTTCAAGCACTACCTGGGCGCACTCGCGCTGCTGTTTGCAATCCCCCAGGCCCACGCCGACTTCGCCATCCCCGGCTTCGAACTGATCCACACCGCCCCCGTCGACACCACCCTGGCCACCCCCGACCTGCGCAGCCCGGGCCCGGTGTGGATGCAGCTGTTCGACGGCGCCCGGCACAGCATCGACATCGAACAGTTCTATGCGGTCGACCACCCAGGCTCGGTGATGGAGCAGGTGCTGCAGCATCTGGAAGCCGCCGGCAAGCGCGGGGTCAAGATCCGCTTCCTGCTGGAAGACAAAGGTCAGAAACTGTCCGACCCGGCCACCCTGGCGCGTCTGCGGGCTATCCCCAACCTGAGCATTGCGGTGCTGCCGTACGCCAAGTTGACCGGCAACGGCATCATCCACGCCAAGTTCATGGTGGTGGACGGCGTGCGGGCGTTCGTCGGCAGCCAGAACTTCGACTGGCGCTCGCTGGAGCATATTCACGAAACCGGTCTGCTGATCAGCGACGCGCCGATGGCCGCCCAGGTGCAGGCCATCTTCGATCAGGACTGGCACGCCGAACAGGCCTTGAGCCAGGGCCAGCCCGTGCCCCTGCCAGCCGCAGGCCAGCCCGCGCCGCGCACGAGTAACTATCTGGTCGCCAGCCCCGCCCGCTACAACCCGCCCGGCGTCGGCGATTCGGAGCAGGAACTGCCGCGCCTGCTGGCGGAAGCGAAGAAAGAGATCCGCGTGCAATTGCTGGATTACGCACCGCTGTCCTATGGCCCCGACAACACCCGGCCGTACTACGCCGTGATCGACAACGCCCTGCGCGCTGCTGCGGCGCGCGGTGTGCTGGTGAAACTGATGGTCTCGGACTGGAACACCGCGCCGCCGGAACTGGCCTACCTGAAAAGCCTGGCGATACTGCCCAACGTGCAGGTGCGTATCGTCACCTTGCCCCAGGCGTCGCAGGGCTTCATCCCGTATGCTCGGGTGATCCATACCAAGACCCTGGAAGTTGACGGGCAGGTGGCCTGGGTCGGCACCAGCAACTGGCTGGGCGGCTACCTGGACAAGTCGCGCAACCTGGAAGTGGTGATGCGCAACCCGGCCATGGCCGCGCGTATCGAGCAACTGCATGCGCAGTTGTGGGATGGCCCGTATGCCAGCCCGGTGGACATCAACCGCGATTACCCCACGCCCCATCCGGGCACGAAATGACGGTTCTGTACTAAGGAGAGTGCAATGCATCGAGTGTTGAAAGCCACCGCGCTGGCGCTGGCCCTGAGCGGCTGTGTGTCGGCACCGCCCAAACCGGTGGCGGTGAATATCGTTGCCATTAATGACCTGCATGGCTACCTGCAGGCCAACCGCTATGCGTACAAGGATGGCAATGGGCAGGTGCAGCGGGTGGAGGCCGGTGGTATTGCCACACTCGGCGGCATGCTTGACCAGCTGCGTGCCCAGGACCCGCAATTGCTGTTTATCGGCGCCGGTGATCTGGTCGGGGCCAGCCCGCCCTTGTCGGCCATGTGGGCGGATGAACCGACCTTGCTGGCGCTGCGCGGCATGGGCCTGAAATTCAGCACCATCGGCAACCATGAGCTGGATAACGGCAAGGCCGAGTTCCTGCGCCAGATGAGCGGCGGCTGCCAATCACCACGGCCGGATAAAGCCTGCCAATTCCAGGCCAATTTCCCCGGTGGCGGCTTTCCCTACCTGGCGGCCAACCTGATCGATACTGACACGGGCAGGCCGTTGCTGCCCGCTTACCGCATTGAAACCGTGCACGGGGTGAAGGTGGCGTTCGTAGGGGCGGTATTGCGGGACGTGGCCAAGGTGGTCAGTGCCAAGGGTATGCAGGGGTTGAAGGCGACGGATGAAGCTGACGCGGTCAATGCGGTGATCCCCGAGCTCAAGGCCCAGGGCGTCAACGCCATCGTCGCGGTGGTGCATCAGGGCGGCGACACACCGGAGCCTTACGACAAGGCCGACTGCTCGCACTTGCAGGGCGATATCGTAGACGTGGCCCAGCGTCTGGACCCTGCCGTGGACGTGCTGATCTCGGCCCACTCGCATCAGGGCTACCTGTGCAAGGTGGGTAAACTGCTGGTGACCCAGGGCAGTTCCTACGGTCACCTGCTCACCCATCTGACGCTGGAAGTGACGCCCGGTACCCACCAGGTTACCGCCATCCAGGCGCAGAACCTGCTGGCAGACCCGGCTAAATACCCGCCCGATGCGAAGATGGCGGCGTTGCAGCAAGCCGTGGAAGCGCGCAGCAACACTGTGCTGCTGCGCCCGGTGGGCACGCCTGGCGCCCCTAAGATCACCGCTGCGGCCGATATCAACGGTGAGTCGCCGCTGGGGGATCTGATCACCGACGCCCAATTGGCCATGACCCGCAAGCTGGGTGCGCAGATCGCCTTCACCAACCAGGGCGGTATCCGCAACCAGTTGATCCTGTCGCCGGGGCAGACCCAGCTCACTTACGCCCAGGTCGCCAGTGTGCAGCCCTTCAACAACACGTTGGTGTTGATGAGCCTCACGGGGGCGCAGTTGCAGCAGTTGCTCAACCAGCAGTGGCAGGCGGATGACTTCAACCCGTTGCAGGTTTCCCATGGGTTCAGCTATCGCTGGGACCACACCCGTCAGAGTGGGGACAAGGTGGTGCCGGGCAGCCTGATGTTGGATGGCAAGCCTGTGCAGGCGAGCAAGAGCTACCGCGTGGTGATGAACAGTTTTCTGGCTGACGGTGGGGACCGCTTTGGCGTGTTCAAGCAAGGCACCCAGCGGGTGGACACCCGCCTGATTGACCTTGATGCATTGCTGGGCTATTTGCAGCAGACCCCGGGCGCCGGCGCCACCACCAGCGCCGGCCGAATCGTGATGGTGCGCTAACCCGTAGCCGCTGCCGCCAGGCTGCGCTGGCCCTAGGCCTCACTGGAGATCTTCAGGGTTCACGCGGGCCAGCGCAGCCTGGCGGCAGCGGCTACGAGTGTCGTGCAGACAAAAAAAAGCCCGGCTCACTGAGCCGGGCTTTTTCACATCATCACGCTATCAGTTGCCGTAAACCGGCAGCTTGGCGCAGATGGCCTTGACCTTCTCGCGAACGGCGTCGATCACCGCTTCGTTGTTCAGGTCTGCCAGGATGTCGCAGATCCAGCCAGCCAGTTCCTTGCACTCTGCTTCCTTGAAGCCACGAGTGGTCACGGCCGGGGTGCCGAAGCGCAGGCCCGAGGTGACGAATGGGGAGCGTGGGTCGTTAGGCACCGAGTTCTTGTTCACGGTGATGAACGCTTTGCCCAGGGCTGCGTCGGCGTCTTTACCGGAGATTTCCTGCTTGATCAGCGACAGCAGGAACAGGTGGTTCTGAGTACCGCCCGACACCACGTCGAAGCCGCGCTCGATGAACACGCTGGCCATGGCCTGGGCGTTCTTGACCACTTGTTGCTGGTAAGCCTTGAACTCAGGCTGCAGCGCTTCCTTGAAGCACACGGCCTTGGCGGCGATGACGTGCTCCAGTGGGCCGCCCTGGGCGCCTGGGAATACCGCGGAGTTCAGCTTCTTCTCGATGTCGGCGTTGGCGCGTGCCAGGATCAGGCCGCCACGTGGACCGCGCAGGGTCTTGTGGGTAGTGGTGGTGACCACGTCGGCGAAAGGCACAGGGTTAGGGTAGACGCCAGCGGCGACCAGACCGGCCACGTGGGCCATGTCGACGAACAGGTAGGCACCCACCTTGTCGGCGATTTCGCGGAAGCGGGCGAAGTCCAGCACTTGCGAGTAGGCGGAGAAACCGGCCACGACCATTTTCGGCTTGTGTTCAACAGCCAGGCGCTCGACTTCGTCGTAGTCGATCAGACCGTTGGCGTCGATGCCGTACTGGACAGCGTTGTACAGCTTGCCCGACGAGGAAACGCTGGCGCCGTGGGTCAGGTGACCGCCGTGGGCCAGGCTCATGCCCAGGATGGTGTCGCCAGCCTGCAGCAGGGCCAGGTAAACAGCGGCGTTGGCCTGGGAACCGGCGTGCGGTTGAACGTTGGCGTAATCGGCGCCGAACAGCTCTTTGGCGCGGTCGATGGCCAGTTGCTCAACCACGTCGACGTACTCGCAGCCACCGTAGTAGCGCTTGCCTGGGTAGCCTTCGGCGTACTTGTTGGTCAGTACCGAGCCTTGGGCTTCCATGACGGCTGGGCTGGTGTAGTTCTCCGAGGCGATCAGCTCGATGTGCTCTTCCTGGCGCTGAGCTTCTTGCTCCATGGCGGCAAAGAGATCGGCGTCGAACTTGGCAAGGGTCAAATCACGGCTGAACATGGCGGTCCTCAAGGATCGTGCTGGAAAAAGGTGATCAGGCGCGCATTCTACCCCATCGCGTTTTATCTGGCATATGAAAGGCAGTCATTGCGTTGACGAGTGGTGTTCATGCAGGGGCAGCGGTGGTGCGCCCTTCGCGGGCAGAGCCCGCTCCCACACAAATCTGCGGTGCCCCCGTACCTGTGGGAGCGGGCTCTGCCCGCGAACGACGCGACGCGATGCTCAGTCGAACATGAACAGGGCGTCATTGCTGAACTGCGCCTCGAAGCGGCTGGCCTGCATCGGCCGGCCAAACAGGTAGCCCTGCACCTCGTCGCAACCATGCTCACGCAAAAAGTCCAGCTGCTCATGGGTTTCCACGCCCTCGGCGATCACCGCCAGGTTGAGGCTGTGGGCCATGGCGATGATGGCGCGGGCGATCTGCGCGTCCTGCTCGCCTTCGGGCAGGCCGTCGACGAAGGTGCGGTCGATCTTCAGCACATCGATGGGGAACTGCTTGAGGTAGTTGAGCGACGAATAGCCGGTGCCGAAGTCGTCCACCGCAATGCTCAGGCCCAAAAACTTCAGGCTGTCGAGGATCTGCATGGCTTCGTTGACTTCACGCATCAGGATACTTTCGGTCAGCTCCAGCTCCAGGCACGCCGGCGGCAGGCCGGTTTCCTTGAGGATGTTGGCGATGCGCGTGCCCAGTTGGCCGTCGGAGAACTGCCGCGCCGAGATGTTCACCGACACCTTGGGCACCCGCACCTTGGCCTGGTGCCAGGCGCGCAGCTGGCGGCAGGCCTCGGTCAGCACCCAGTCGCCCACGTCCACCACCAGCCCCAGCTCTTCAAGCACCGGGATAAAGTCGCCCGGCGGCACCAGGCCGCGGCGCGGGTGGCGCCAGCGCAGCAGCGCTTCGGCACCGGTCAGGCGCTTGCCGTCGCCGCTGAACTGCGGCTGGTAGTACAGCACGAACTCGTTCTGCTCCAGGGCATGACGCAGGTCGCTTTCCAGCTCCAGGCGCTCCAGGGCGCTGGCGTTCATGTCGGCCTGGTAGAACTGGAAGTTGTTCTTGCCGCGTTCCTTGGCGTGGTACATGGCCGTGTCGGCGTTCTTCATCAGCTGGCTCAGCTCGCTGCCGTCCTGAGGGCTCAGGGCGATGCCGATACTGGCGGTGACGAAGAACTCGCGGTTTTCCAGCACGAACGGCTTCACCAGGCTGGCCAGGATCTGCTCGGCCACGTGGATGGCGCGGTTGAGCGCGGCCTCGCGGGTGTTGCGCGGTTGCAGCAGCAGGGTGAACTCGTCGCCGCCCATGCGCGCCACGGTGTCTTCGTCGTCGACGCAGGCCAGCAGGCGGATGGCCATTTCCTTGAGCATGCGGTCGCCGGCGGCGTGGCCCAGGGAGTCGTTGATCGGCTTGAAACGGTCCAGGTCGAGGAACATCAGCACTACCCACGACTTCTGCCGCTCGGCCTGCTGCAGGGCGTTGTACAGGCGGTCCTGGAACAGCGTGCGGTTGGGCAGGTGGGTGAGCGCGTCGTAGTAGGCCAGGCGGTGGATGCGTTGTTCGCTGGCCTTGCGCTCGCTGATGTCGCTGAAGAAGCACACGTAGCTGGCCAGGTCACCTTCATCGTCCAGCACGGCGGTGATGCCCACCCAGGCCGGGTAGTGCTCGCCGCTGCGGCGCCTGAGCCACACCTCGCCCTCCCAGCTGCCGCGGCTGTGCAGTTGCTTGACCACGTAGCTCAGGTGCGCCTGCTGCTGCTCGTCGACGGTGAGCATGGTGGGCAACTGGTCCAGCACCTGCGCCACTTCGTAGCCGCTGACGCGGCTGAAGGCCTCGTTGGCCTGCACGATGTAGCCGGCCGGGTCGGTGATCAGGATGGCGGAAGTGGAGTGCTCGAATACCGTGGCGGCCATGCGCAGGTCTTTCTCGGCGCGGCGCTGCTGGCTGATGTCGCGGGCCACGCCCAGGATGCCTTCGAAGGTACCGTGGTCGTCCCACACCAGCACCAGGCGCAGTTCGATGGGGATCTTGCGGCCGTCGGCGCGCAGGCAGTCGAGCACGAACAGTTGCGTGGTCAGCTGGCTGCGCAGGGCGGCCAGTTCCTCGGGCTTGTCCAGCACCTGGCTGACCTGCTCGATCAACTGGTAGATGCCGGTCAGTTGCTGCGGGTTGGCGATGGTCGATTGCCAGCCGTTGTCGAACACCCACGGCACGTCGTAGCCCAGTACCGCCTGTACCGAGGGGCTGACGTAGTTGAGGGCCAACTTACTGTCGGTGGAGAAGATCACGTCGCTGATGCTTTCAGCCAGCATGCGGTAGCGCTGTTCGCTGTCACGCAGGGATTCGCTGGCCTCGATCTGCTCGGTGACGTCCTTGGCCACGCCGATGATGCGCGTCACCCGGCCGTCGCTGTCGCGGGCCAGGGCCTGTTCGCGGATGTCGAAGCGCAGCCAGCGGCCGTCCTTGTGCTTGAAGCGCAGTTGGCATTGCAGCAGTTGCAGCTCGGCGTCCTGGCGGCGGGCCAGGCGCATGCGCTGGTAGTCGCTGGCGTCTTCGGGGTGCAGCAGGATCTCCCAGAAGTATTCGCCCATCTGCGCCAGCTCGGCCTTGCTGAAGCCCAAGGTCTGGCCCAGATGGTGGTTGCTGTAGATCATGCGCTGGCTCAGCACGTCCTGCACGTACAGGTGGTCGGGCACGGTGCGCACCACGTCCGACCAGAAGCCCTCGCGTTCCACCAGCGACAGCTCGACGCTTTTGCGGCTGGTGACGTCGTTGATGCTCAGGATCACCGAGCCGTAGTCGCCGGTGGCGTGCGGCAGGCGCAAGGTCAGCCACAGGTACTGGTCCTGGCCCAGGCGGTCGGCGATGCGGATTTCGGTTTCCAGTTCCTGTTGGTCGCTGAGCAGGGTGTCCAGCAATTGCCGGCCCATGCTGGCGCCGTCCAGGCGGTCAAGGCCGAACAGGCGTTGCCAGGCGCCATGGCTGTCGGTGACATTGAGCAGGCCCAGGGCCATCTGGTTGACTTCGGTCACCCGCAGTTGCTGCAGCAATTGCTCGCGTTGGTTCGGGTGCGCGGCCAGCCATGCGTCCAGTTCGGCCGGGTTGCCAACCTGGGCGGCGGCCAGTTGGTCCTGCAGGGGCCGCAGGTCGAGTACACACAGGGCAACGCCGGTGCCTTCGAATATGTCGTGGTAGCGACGGCGGCCTTCATGCAGCAAGCGCTGGCGGCGACGCAGGTTGAACAGGGCCACCAGTGGCAACAGCGAGCAGGCACCCAGCAGCAGGAACTTGCCGATCAACGCGGGCAGCAGTTGCAGCTCGGTTTCGTGCTGGTCGAACAGGGTGCGCAGTTGCCAGTCGGTATTGGGCAGCGGCACGGTGGTGACGCTCTGGGCCTGCTCGCGGGCGCTCAGGGCCAGGCCTTGCTCGGTGCTGCGCGGGTCACGCCGCAGTACCAAGTTGGGCTCGCGACTTTCCAGCAGCCAGCGGGGCAGGGCGGTGGGGTCCACTCGGTGGGTCAGGCTGGAATAGATGGAGGTGTCCAGGCGCAGCAACCAGTAGCCATCCACCGGGCGCTCGCTGGCGCTGACCAGCAGGTACACTTGGCGGCCGTCCTGGCTTTGGCTGAAATGAAAGTGCTGGCCCAGGCTGCGCTTGATCAGGCCGGCCAGGTCCTGGGCCGGGCCCGTGCCGGCGCTGTCGGCCAACACGTTGCCCTGGCTGTCCAGGCGCGCCACGCTTTGCAGGGCGGGCAACCGCGGGCTCATCAGGGCTTGCACCGCCTGAGGCGTCTGCACATCGCCGGCGGTCAGGCGGTACAAGGCTTGCTGCCCTTCCAGGGCCATGTTCAGCCCCAGGTGCTCGCCCAGCACGGCGGTGTACTCCACCGTGCGCTGCCGCTGGTCGGCAACGCTGTGCTTGAATTGGTCAACCAGCTGCCAGACCAGCAGCGTCAATAGCAGCAGCGCCAGTAGCGCCAGGGCACTCTTTAACGTACCGCGCGTCGGTTCGCCGGACGCAGTGGCCGGGGAGCGCAGGGAAGACGGCTGATTGAGGTTGGTCAAACTGTGATCCTGCGGTCTGGCTGGCTGTGGCATGTGGCTGGTGAAGGCCGCGAAAACCCTCTGCAAACAGGGGCGGGGCCGAAAACAGCGCGCACTATAAGCCGTACGCCCGAAGGGCGGCTAGCATGCCTTGTTTTATGGCTACGTGCCACTACTGGTTGCGGGCGGTTTGCCCTGCTTCGCGCATTCCGGTAGCTTTGGCCTTCTCGCGGATTCTTCATCTGTCTACTGTCACCAGGTTACTCATGGCCCAATACGTCTACACCATGCATCGGCTGAGCAAAGTTGTGCCGCCGAAGCGGGAAATCCTCAAAAACATCTCCTTGTCGTTCTTCCCCGGCGCCAAGATCGGCGTGCTGGGCCTCAACGGCTCGGGTAAATCCACCCTGCTGAAAATCATGGCCGGCGTTGACAAGGAATTCGACGGCGAAGCGCGCCCGATGCCCGAACTCAACGTGGGTTATCTGCCGCAGGAACCACAACTTGACCCGGCCAAGACCGTGCGTGAAGTGGTGGAAGAAGCGGTCAGCGTCATCAAGGACGCCCAGGCGCGTCTGGATGAAGTGTATGCCGCTTATGCCGATCCGGATGCCGACTTCGACAAATTGGCCGCCGAACAGGCCAAGCTCGAAGCCATCCTGCAAGCCAGCGACGGTCACAACCTTGAGCGCCAGCTGGAAGTGGCGGCCGACGCCCTGCGCCTGCCGGCCTGGGACGCCAAGGTAGAACACCTGTCCGGTGGTGAAAAGCGCCGCGTGGCCCTGTGCCGCCTGCTGCTGTCGGCCCCCGACATGCTGCTGCTCGACGAACCGACCAACCACCTGGACGCCGATTCCGTCGCCTGGCTGGAGCACTTCCTGCACGACTTCCCGGGTACCGTGGTTGCGATCACGCACGACCGTTACTTCCTGGACAACGTGGCAGGCTGGATCCTGGAACTGGACCGCGGCGCCGGTATCCCGTACGAGGGCAACTACTCGGGTTGGCTGGAAGCCAAGTCCGACCGTCTGGCCCAGGAATCCAAGCAGCAGTCGGCCCATGAAAAGGCCATGAAGGAAGAGCTGGAGTGGGTGCGCAAAGGCGCCAAGGCCCGCCAGTCGAAATCCAAGGCTCGTCTGCAGCGCTTCGAGGAAATGCAGTCGCAGGAATTCCAGAAGCGTTCGGAAACCAACGAGATCTACATCCCGGCCGGTCCGCGCCTGGGTGACAAGGTCATCGAATTCAAGAACGTCACCAAGGGCTACGGCGACCGCGTGCTGATCGATAACCTGTCGTTCGCCATGCCGAAGGGCGCCATCGTCGGCGTGATCGGCGGTAACGGTGCCGGTAAGTCGACCTTGTTCCGCATGCTGATGGGCAAGGAACAGCCGGACTCGGGCAGCATCGAAATCGGTGAAACCGTGCAACTGGCCTGCGTGGACCAGAGCCGTGACGACCTGGACGGCAGCAAGACTGTGTTCCAGCAGATCTCCGACGGTTCGGACAACATCCGCATCGGCAACTACGAGATCCCGTCGCGTACCTACGTCGGCCGTTTCAACTTCAAGGGCGGCGACCAGCAGAAGTTCGTCAAGGACCTGTCCGGTGGTGAGCGTGGCCGTCTGCACCTGGCCCTGACCCTGAAGGAGGGCGGCAACGTCCTGCTGCTCGACGAACCGTCCAACGACCTCGACGTGGAAACCCTGCGTTCGCTGGAAGAAGCCCTGCTGGACTTCCCTGGCGCCGCCATTGTGATCTCTCACGATCGGTGGTTCCTGGACCGTGTTGCGACCCACATCCTGGCGTACGAGGATGATTCGCAGGCGGTGTTCTTCGAAGGCAACTACACCGAATACGAAGCCGACCGCAAAAAGCGCCTCGGCGACGCAGCGGCCCAGCCGCATCGGGTACGCCACAAGAAACTGGCGTAATACAGGAACGGGGCCTTCGGGCCCCGTTTTTCATGGCCGGGCGAAAACCCGTAGCCGCTGCCGCCAGGCTGCGCTGGCCCGCATGTACCCTGAAATCTCCAGCGCGGCACAGGGCCAGCGCAGCCTGGCGGCAGCGGCTACGGGGCTAAGCATTCGATGGCGACGATCTCGATGGGCATATCCCCCACCGGTCGTTTCCACACCACTTCATCGCCCTGCCGGGCACCCATCAACGCCCGCCCCAGCGGCGAACCCCAGTTGATCAGCCCTTGCGCCGCATCCGCCTCATCCTCGCCTACCAGGCATACCCGTTGTTCGTTGCCGTTTTCATCGGCAAAGCTCACCCAACTACCGATCTGCACTTTCCCGTTGTCAGTGGGCATGACCACCTGGGCGCTCTGCACGCGTTGGCTGAAGTAATGCAGGTCGGCAAGCCGCTGCGGCTCGTTATCGCCGCCCTGCAAAGCGCGCAGGCGTGCCTGCAGCAATTCCAGGCCCCTGGGGGTGACGTAATTGGGTTGGTCGCTGACGCGCCGCTCGGCGGCCTGGCTGACCTGGGCATGGTCTTCGTTGACGAACGCTCGACTCATGTCACGCTCCTGATTCTGTAGCCGCTGCCGCCAGGCTGCGCTGGCCGGCGTGAACCCTGAAGATATCCAGTGAGGCACAGGGCCAGCGCAGCCTGCGGCAGCGGCTACGGGGTCAGGGGTGATAGGCCCGGCCTTCGCCCTGAGTTTTTTGTTGCTGCCACGCCCGCTCGCGGTCGTCGCCGTGCTGCACGCTCCAGTCGCTCTGGTTAGGCTGGCTGGCCGCGCTGGCCTGGCATTGGCGGAAGCCGTCGTCCCAGCCGGTGGCGTACACCTTTTCTTTCAGATAGCGCGGCACGTCCTTGCGGAAGAACCCATTCACGCCAGCCGCTTCCCGCCCGCTGCCGCAGCCATCCTTGAACCCGTCGGCGTAACCCGGCGGGTACCCCTGGCTGATCATCTGTTCATGGGTTGACTGGCATCCCGCCAGCGCCACCACCATCATCACCACCACACAGCGCCACATGATCCGACTCCCGTTTCATGCCCACCGCTCCCGTCTGGAAACTGCGACGGTCAAACGGTGGACCCATGAGCCAAGTCTAGGTTCGATTTGGTTGGCGCTGCGTCAAGGCCGTGTGATGGAATTGTCAGTAGTGATACCACTGGAGCGACAGCATCACCTCGTTGCGCGGCCCGGTAAGCTCGCTGAAGTCGCGCTGGGCGCTCAGGCGCAGCCCAAGGTTGCGTGACAGCTCCCATTGCTGGTTCAGGCTCAGGGTGCGTCGTACCTCGCCGTTGAGGAAGTAGTCGCCCTGGGCTTCAAGGCGCAGGTTGCCCAGACGGTTTTTCCACAGCAGGCCGCTGTCGAAACCGGCGGCGGGGGAGACCAGGGCCGAGAAGTCGTTGTTGTGCTCCACCCGCACCGTGCCCAGGGCGAACGCCAGGGTGTTGTCGCCCAGCTGCCAGGTGCCGCCGGCGCCGCCGTTGACGTGGCTGACCAGGTTCTCGTCGCCGTGTTTGCCCAACACCCGCTCAAGGCCACCGGTGACCTGCCAGGACCAGGGTTGCAGCAGTTCGTTGCGCGGGGTCATGGAGCGGATGGTGGCCAGGTCCAGGCGCTGTACCTGCCAGCGGTTGCCCGCGTACTGGCGCAGTTTCATGTTGAGGATTTCGATCTGCGCGCCCAGCGGGAAGCCTTCGCTGTTGTCGTTGAGGTCGTGGTAGGCCATGCGCAGCCCGTACTCGGCGAAGTTCTTGCCGTCGCGGTTGCCTACGCCCACTTGCCAGGTGCGCGAATCGTGGCCGTCTTCGGGCAGGCCCGGGCGCGCAACGTTCAGCTCCGGGGGCGGGTTCTGGCTGATGGCCCGCAGCAGTTGGAAGCTGCGCTGGGTGCGCGCCGGGTCACGCTCCTGGGCAGTGGCGCGGTAGCGCTCCAGTCGGTAAGCCGCATCCTGGATCAACGCGCGGCGGTCGGCGGCCAAGGCCTTGTAGGTGGGGTTTTGCAGTTGATTGGTGTCCTCGGCCACCTTCAGCACCCATTGCTGCTCATCGGCGCTCAGCGGTTTGGCGCGGGCCAGCAGTTCACGTTCGCGCGAAGGGCGGTAGTCGATCTCGCCGACCATGCCGGCCTGCTTCACCGCTTTCACCGTGTCGGTGGGGATGGCCGTCAGCGGAAATTGCCCGGTCAGTTGCAGGCTGGGGCGCGCCACTTGCAGCAGTTCCAGCAAGCGGTACGAGCAGTTTTCGTCGAAGAAGAAATAGTCGAAGCGGACCTGCTTGAGCTCCCACACATGCTCCACCATGCGCCCGGTTTCCTCGGGCGTGAGATTGAGGTGGTACTCCCACAGGTCGCGGTTTTCCAGGCTGCGGTATTCGGCCAGTTTCTGCTGGTAGGGTACCAGCGAGAACATGCCCGGGTAGCCGCCGGCCAGGCCTTTCCAGGCATAGAGGATGCTGTTGTCATTGCCTTCAATGTAGGCGCCGAAATTGATCGCGTAGCTGAGCAGCGAGGTCTTGTCCTGCCGCGCTTCGGCCTGGTCGATGCGCAGCAGGGTGTGGCCGAACATGGACGACGGGCTGTTGAGGTAGGCGGCGGGGAACACCAGCACGGTGTGGTGCGGCGAGATTTCCTTGTACCACTTGTGGAAGTCACCACAGTCGGGCGCGGGTAATTCCTGCAGATTCAGTTGCTGGCGCAGCCAGCGGGTACGGGCGGGGAACACGCATTGGGCGTGCTGGTCGCCTTTGGCGGCAGGCGCGTAGAGCGCGTCGACTGTGGCCGCCAGTTCCTGGTCCGGGTGATGGGCACCGTCGGCCGCCAGGAAGAACCGCCGGTCATCGACGTAGCTGCGCCAGCCGCCGAATTTGGCCGGTGTGTAGTGGCCCAGGGCGATCCAGTACGGGTCGGCCGCCAGGGCTGTGATTCGGGATGGATCCACGTGAGGTGCGGCATGCAGCGGGGCGCAGACACAGAGCGCCAGGTAAGCGAGGCGTTTGAGCATCTTTGGCAACTAAGTCAGAGGGACGAAAAGGCGTGCCGCAGTGGCGTGGAAATCCCGCCCCGAGGGGCGGGCGGTTCGAGCTTAGGCCTCGGCCGCGTACTTGGCCAGGCGTGGGTCGCTTTTGAGTACCTGCAGGGTGTTGGCGTGAACATCGTCCGCCGTCACGTTGGCGGTGGTGAAGATGTCCTGGAAGTGCTGGTGGGTGACGGATTCGAAGTAGGCACGATCCTGTGGCGCCACGCCCAGTACCACGGCGTAGGTGGTCAGCGCTTCGCCCTGACCCTTGGCCATGTCTTCGGAGAGTTCGTTCATCATGCCGTTCATGGCGATCCACGACTTGCCGCCGTAGGTCAGTGCCGCGTTGGTGGAGCAACCGTTGGTGCCCGAGGTCATGCCGAAGGTGGCGTTGCCCGAAGTGCCGTTGGTGGTGGAAGCCAGGAAGTGTGCCGGCGTGCCGCGTTGGCCTGCGAACAGCATGTTCCCCCAACCGCAGTCCGGACCGCCAGGGGCCTGGGCCATGGCGTTGAGCGAGACAACGGTGAACAGCGTACCCAGAAGAATCCGTTTCATAGCTTTGTTCTCTTTGTAAGGTGCAAAACCAAAGGTTCAGGATTGCCTGGGACTGCCTGGCTCCAGGACGCAGTTTGGAGTTTAGGCGGGGTTTCACAGTTCCACTGAAAAACTGACTATTTCAAGTGCCCTGTGTTGCTGGGGGCAGGCTCTGCTGCTGTGGGAGCGGGTTCTACCCGCGAAGGCCACACCGCATGGGTTCAGATGCACCGCAGCGTCCCATTCGCGGGCAGAGCCCGCTCCCACACAGACAGTTGGTGCTACAGGTGGAAGCCGCTTGCAGCGCGGCGCTTATCGGCGCCAGAATGCCGTCATCTGCCCCGCCGAAGTAAGGATGCCCGATGCCTGATCCTGTTGCTGCCAGCTTGCGTCTTGCGCCAGAAGCGCTGACCCGTCCGTTTTCCGCTGAACAGTTCAGCTTCTCCACCACCAATGATCTGGAGCCCTTTCGCGGTGTGCTTGGCCAGGAACGCGCCGTAGAGGCGCTGCAATTCGGCGTGGCCATGCCACGCCCCGGCTACAACGTATTCGTGATGGGCGAGCCCGGCACTGGCCGTTTCTCGTTCGTCAAACGCTACCTCAAGGCCGAAGGCAAGCGCCTGAAGACGCCGGCGGACTGGGTGTACGTCAACAATTTCGACGAGCCCCGCGAACCCCGCGCGCTGGAGCTGCCAGCGGGCAGCGCGACCACTTTCATGACCGACATCGGCGGGCTGATCGACAACCTGCTGTCGACCTTCCCGGCGGTGTTCGAGCACCCGTCCTACCAACAGAAAAAAAGCGCCATCGACCGCGCCTTCAACCAGCGCTACGACCGCGCCCTGGACGTGATCGAGCGCCTGTCGCTGGAAAAGGACGTGGCCCTGTACCGCGACAGCAGCAACATCGCCTTCACGCCGATGCTCGACGGCAAGGCGCTGGATGAAGCCGAATTCGCCCAGTTGCCCGAAGCCGACCGTGATCGCTTTCACCAGGATATCTCGGACCTTGAGGAGCGCCTCAACGAAGAACTGGCCAGCCTGCCGCAGTGGAAGCGCGAGTCCGGCAACCAGCTGCGCCAGCTGAACGAAGAGACCATCACCCTGGCCCTGCAACCGCTGCTGGCGCCGTTGTCGGAGAAGTACGCGGAAAACGCCGCCGTCTGCGCTTACCTGCAGGCCATGCAGGTGTACTTGCTCAAGACCGTGGTCGAGCAACTGGTGGACGACAGCAAGACCGACGCCCAGGCGCGTAAACTGCTTGAAGAGCAGTACGCGCCGAGCCTGGTGGTGGGCCATCCGGGCAACGGTGGCGCACCGATGGTGTTCGAGCCGCACCCTACCTACGACAACCTGTTCGGCCGCATCGAATACAGCACCGACCAGGGCGCCCTGTACACCACTTACCGGCAGTTGCGCCCCGGTGCCCTGCACCGCGCCAATGGCGGTTTCCTGATTTTGGAAGCCGAGAAGATGCTGGGCGAACCCTTTGTGTGGGACGCGCTGAAACGCGCCCTGCAATCGCGCAAGCTGAAGATGGAATCGCCGCTGGGCGAGTACGGTCGCCTGGCGACCGTCACCCTGACGCCGCAGATGATCCCGCTGCAGGTCAAAGTGGTGATCATCGGTTCGCGCCAGTTGTACTACGCGCTGCAGGACGCCGATCCGGACTTCCAGGAGATGTTCCGGGTGCTGGTGGACTTCGACGAAGACATCCCCATGGTCGACGAGAGCCTGGAGCAGTTCGCCCAGTTGCTCAAGACCCGCACTTCGGAGGAGGGCATGGCGCCGCTGACCGCCGATGCGGTGGCGCGCCTGGCCACCTACAGCGCGCGTCTGGCTGAGCACCAGGGGCGCCTGTCGGCGCGCATTGGCGACCTGTTCCAGCTGGTCAGCGAGGCCGATTTCATTCGCCACCTGGCCAACGACGAGATGACTGACGCCGGCCACATCGACCGCGCGCTGAGGGCCAAGGCCACCCGCACCGGGCGGGTGTCGGCGCGGATTCTCGACGACATGCTGGCGGGCATCATCCTGATCGACACCGATGGCGCCGCCGTGGGCAAGTGCAACGGCCTGACGGTACTGGAAGTGGGTGATTCGGCGTTCGGCGTGCCGGCGCGTATCTCTGCCACGGTGTACCCGGGTGGCAGCGGCATCGTCGACATCGAGCGCGAGGTCAATCTGGGCCAGCCGATCCACTCCAAGGGCGTGATGATTCTGACCGGGTACCTGGGCAGCCGTTACGCCCAGGAATTCCCGTTGGCGATCTCGGCGAGCATCGCCCTGGAGCAGTCCTACGGTTACGTGGACGGCGACAGTGCGTCGCTGGGCGAGGCGTGCACACTGATCTCGGCCTTGTCGCGCACACCGCTCAAGCAGTGCTTCGCCATCACCGGTTCCATCAACCAGTTCGGTGAAGTGCAGGCGGTGGGCGGGGTCAACGAGAAGATCGAAGGCTTCTTCCGCCTATGCGAGGCCCGTGGCCTGACGGGCGAGCAGGGGGCGATCATCCCCTACGCCAACGTCGCCACCCTGATGCTCGACGAGAAGGTGCTGCAGGCCGTGCGTGACGGGCAGTTCCACGTGTACGCCGTGCGCCAGGCCGACGAGGCTCTGAGCCTGCTGGTGGGCGAGGACGCCGGCTCGCCGGACGCCAACGGTGAGTTCCCCGAGGGCAGCGTCAACGCCCGCGTCGTGGAGCGCCTGCGCGAGATCGCCGAGATGATCAGCGAGGAAGACCTCAAGGAAGCGGAGAAAGAGCACGCCGAGGCCGAACTGGCCCAGGTCAAGCCAGCCTGAACCCGGAAGGGCGCCGAATGACCATTCGGCGCCTGACCGCGCAGTCGCATTTTGCCAGCGCAGGTTTTCTTCTATCCTCAGGGCAAGGATAGCCACGGGTCGCAGGATTGAAACAGCCTTCCAGCGAAGGTTGAAGCAAAAGCTTTACCGAGGAGCGACGCCATGCCGCGCAACCTCAGCCTTACTCGCCAATGCCTGGGTCTGGTGACCCGAATCGAATGCAGCATACGCCCACTGGCCGGTGATACCGGGATGTGGACTCTGCTTTTTGCCGCCGGCATGGCCGGCGAACAGCCTTCCGCCATCAAATCCCAAGGCCCCTTCCCGGGCCCCACGGTGGCCGAGTCGGTGATGGAAGCCATTGTCGACAGCCTTACGCTGCATGGTTACCAGGTGGCGGGAGACCCGCAGATCTGGTCGCTGCACTTGCAGGCGCAACTGCGCAAGATCAATGGGGAGCGATGTCACCGCTGTTCCTCCTGACCACTATTGGTTGTGGGAGTGGGCTCTGCCCGCGAAAAGGCTAACGCGATCCGCCTGACGAACTGCAGTGGCCCTTTCGCGGGCAGAGCCCGCTCCCACGCGGCTACAGGTCGCAGGGGGGCAGGAATGGCATTTGCGCAGGTATAATCGGCTCCCCGATTTTACCGCCCAGGTGCCGTTTTCAATGGAACGCTTTATCGAAAAAACCATGTACGCCTCGCGCTGGCTGCTGGCGCCCATCTACGTGGGCCTGTCGCTGGGCCTGCTGGCGCTGGCGTTGAAGTTCTTCCAGGAAGTCTTCCACGTCATCCCCAACGTGTTTTCCATGGGTGAAGCC
Source organism: Pseudomonas sp. TE3644 (assembly GCF_056278815.1). NCBI lineage: Bacteria > Pseudomonadati > Pseudomonadota > Gammaproteobacteria > Pseudomonadales > Pseudomonadaceae > Pseudomonas > Pseudomonas sp. TE3644. The sequence goes on from NZ_JBWBQF010000001.1 coordinate 171,029, forward strand.
GACCTGATTCTGGTGTTGCTGTCGATGATCGACATGGCCTTGGTGGGCGGCCTGCTGGTGATGGTGATGCTCTCGGGCTACGAGAACTTCGTCTCGCAACTGGACGTGGACGAGGGCGAGGAAAAGCTCAGCTGGCTGGGCAAGATGGACTCCAGCTCGCTGAAGATGAAGGTGGCGGCCTCCATCGTGGCCATCTCCTCCATCCACCTGCTGCGCATGTTCATGGACGCGCGCAACATCGAGCCGCAATACCTGATGTGGTACGTGATCATCCACATGACCTTCGTGGTGTCGGCGTTCGCCATGGGATACCTGGACAAGCTGACCAAGCACTGATTTGACCGGTATCGGACAGGCGGTGTGATGGCCGCCTTGTGCTTTGTCTGGCGCTGTATGAAAAATGAGCAGCGGTATCCAGACAAATCATTTGAGGTGCAGTCATGAATTTTCAGGAACTGACCACCCACGCCAATGCCGGCCTGATCGACGAGCTCAACCTGATCTCGCTCGAAGGCGGCATCTACCTGCTTGAAGCGCGCATGCATGGCAAGGCCCACCCGCTCAACGATGCGAGCGGGCACGCCATGCACTTGCGCTCGGTGGAGCATGCCCGCGACCTGTTGCACACATTGCCCGTGGTGCCGTTCCACCTGATCCACGGTTCGGTGCACGACGAAATGTGCGGCCTGGGTGCCAGTGCCGAAGAGGACCTGCGCGTTCCTATCTCCTTTCGCTCCCGCCACTGACGGCCCGGGCAGGCTGGACTGGCCATTTCAGTGTGCTAGTCTGCTTGCCCTTTTGGTTTGGGCCCGGGGAGGCAGGTGACGTCATGGTTGCCGGCTGCCGGGCCCTGCAGCGGAGCACGAAGATGTCCGAAGTAAACCTGTCCACAGACGAAACCCGCGTCAGCTACGGCATTGGCCGTCAGCTGGGCGACCAGCTGCGCGACAACCCGCCACCGGGTGTCAGCCTGGACGCGATCCTGGCCGGCCTGACCGACGCTTTCAACGGCCAAGCCAGCCGTGTCAGCCAGGACGACCTGTCTGCCAGCTTCAAGGTGATCCGTGAAGTGATGCAAGCCGAAGCGGCTGCCAAGGCCGAAGCGGCCGCTGGCGCTGGCCTGGCGTTCCTGGCTGAAAACGCCAAGCGTGAAGGCATCACCACCCTGGCTTCGGGCCTGCAGTTCGAAGTGCTGACCGCCGGTGAAGGCGCCAAGCCTTCGCGTGAAGACAGCGTGCGCACCCACTACCACGGCACCCTGATCGACGGCACCGTGTTCGACAGCTCGTACGAGCGTGGCCAACCGGCTGAATTCCCGGTAGGCGGCGTGATCGCTGGCTGGACTGAAGCACTGCAACTGATGAACGCCGGCAGCAAATGGCGTCTGTACGTGCCTAGCGAACTGGCCTACGGTGCCCAGGGCGTTGGCAGCATCCCGCCGCACAGCGTGCTGGTGTTCGACGTAGAGCTGCTGGACGTACTGTAAGACTCTGTAGCCGCTGCCGTAGGCTGCGCTGGTCCCCGAGTACACTGGAGATTTTCAGCGAGGCTCAGGGCCAGCGCAGCCTGGCGGCAGCGGCTACGATTGCGATTCAATGCAGGCTGCTTACTGGGCGCAACGCTCGGGCATAGCAGAACAGAAACAGGTTTCGCACCAGCTCCTTGAGCACGATCGGCTCGCTGGAGTTCAACCCCGACAAGTCCAGGTCGCCCTGGTCGCGCAGTTCATCCAGTGCTTCTTGCTCCAGTACCGCACACACTTCCCCCGTCTCGCGATGCAGGATGCGCAGGTAGGGCTGTGGCCGGTCCAGCCAGGCGTCGATGAGATAAGTCATGATAGTTCTCCTTGAAAGCGTTTCAATGAGAATAATTCTTATTCAAAGAATAGCAAGGCTCTATCGCGGGTATTTTCTCGAGCGGGGGTAGAGGAGGGGGGCGGAGGCCGCAGCGGGCAGCCTCGCAACCATTCGTCAGGTCAGACCTTGCGGACGAATTCGGACTTCAGCTTCATCGGGCCGATGCCGTCGATCTTGCAGTCGATGTCGTGATCGCCGTCGCACAGGCGGATGTTCTTGACCTTGGTGCCCACCTTGACCACCAGGGAGGTGCCCTTGACCTTGAGGTCCTTGATCACGGTGATGGTGTCGCCGTCCTGCAGCACGTTGCCCACGGCATCCTTTTTCACCGCGTCATCGCTGGCAGCTTCGGCTTCGCCGCCGGCCGACCACTCGTGGGCGCACTCGGGGCATACCAGCTGGGTGCCGTCCTCGTAGGTGTATTCGGAGTTGCATTTGGGGCAGGCAGGCAGAGTGCTCACGCGGGATCCTCGGTGCGGGCAAAATAAAGGCGCGCATTGTATAGGGTTTTTAATCGCGTTGTCTGGTTCCCGGGCAGAGCCCGGTCCTACACCGGTCGCGGCAGTAGTGTCAGGGAGGCAAAGCTATTAGCCCTTGGAGGCACCGCAGGTCTCCCTGCTGCGCCCCCAAAGGCTAAAAGCTTGATGTCATTGATTCAACTGCCGCGATCGGTGTAGGACCGGGCTCTGCCCGGGAACGAGGCGCCGCGATCTAGTGCGTGCGGGCTACGGCGAATTCGCTCAGTTCAACCAGCGCATCGCGGTATTCGCTTGGCGGCAGGGCGTCGAGGCAGGCGATGGCGCGCTTCACGTAGTCGCGGGCCAGGTTGGCGGTGTAGTCCAGCGCCCCAGAGCTTTCCACGGCGGCGCGGATGCTTTCCAGGTCTTCGATACCGCCTTTCTGGATCGCCTTGCGCACCAGGGCTGCCTGTTCGGCCGTGCCTTCGCGCATGGTGTAGATCAGCGGCAGGGTAGGCTTGCCTTCGGCCAGGTCGTCACCCACGTTCTTGCCTAGGGTCTCGGCGTCGCCCTTGTAGTCCAGCAGGTCGTCGACCAGTTGGAAGGCCACGCCCAGGTGGTCGCCGAAGGTGCGCAGGGCTTCAGCCTGCTCAGGCGAGGCCTCGGCCAGCGCCGCGGCGCTGTGGGTGGAGGCTTCGAACAGCATCGCGGTCTTGCCGCGAATCACTTCCATATACACTTCTTCGGTGGTGCTGGCGTCGCGAACCTTGGACAATTGCAGCACTTCGCCCTCGGCGATCACGCGCGTGGCCTGGGACAGGATGCGCATCACCGGCATCGAACCCAGTTCGACCATCATCTCGAACGAGCGCGAGTACAGGAAGTCACCCACCAGCACGCTGGGGGCGTTGCCCCACATGGCGTTGGCGGTGGAGCGGCCACGGCGCATGCCGGACATGTCGACCACGTCGTCATGCAGCAGGGTGGCGGTGTGCAGGAATTCGATGGTGGCGGCCAGCAGGCGCAGGTCGTCGCCTTCGCGGCCCAGGGCCTTGCCACACAGCAGCACCAATAAAGGACGCAGTCGCTTGCCCCCGGCCGACGTGATGTAGTCGCCGATTTTCGACACCAGCGGTACGCGCGAAGTCAGTTGCTTCTTGATGATGACGTCGACGGCGTTGAAATCGTCCGCCACCGCGCGGTAGAAAGCTTGGGGTTGCATCAGCGACAGGTGCTCCAGAAGGGATGCGCGGCATGCTAGGTCGCAGGTCCGGCCCTGTCAAGGCGCGATGGACGGCCTATTGCAAGGCGGGCGGGGCTTGCGTACAATCGCGCACCCTGAACTTCCTGGGCAGCACCTGCCTTACGCAATTGCATTTGGGTCGTTCCACCCCATGCAGCCATGCCAGCCGACACTCTACTTATAAAGAGCTGGGTGAGCAGGATTATCGGAGAAATACCATGTCTTACGCAGTAATTGTTACCGGTGGCAAGCAGTACAAAGTCGCCCCGGGTGAGTACCTGAAGATCGAGAAACTGGAAGTCGCCACTGGCGAATCCGTTACCTTTGATCGCGTTCTGCTGGTCGCCAATGGCGACGACGTCAACATCGGCGCTCCAGTTGTTGCTGGCGCTACCGTTGTTGCTGAAGTGATCTCCCAAGGTCGTCACGACAAGGTTCGTATCATCAAGTTCCGTCGTCGTAAGCACCACATGAAGCGCATGGGCCACCGCCAGTGGTACACCGAGATCAAAATCACCGGTATTCAGGCTTAATTTCAGCCTAATTCCTCACTAGGAGAATTGACTCATGGCACACAAAAAAGCTGGTGGTAGTACCCGTAACGGTCGCGACTCAGAAGCCAAACGCCTTGGCGTGAAGATGTATGGCGGCCAGGCTATCAAAGCAGGCAACATCATCGTGCGTCAGCGCGGCACCCAATTCCACGCTGGCTACGGCGTTGGCATGGGTAAAGATCACACTCTGTTCGCTAAAGTCGAAGGCGTGATCAAGTTCGAAGTTAAAGGCGCCTTCGGTCGTCGTTACGTGAGCGTAGTCGCGGCCTAATCGCGAATTCGCTTGGAAAGCCCTGTCTCGCGACGGGGCTTTTTCGTTTGTGGGGTGAGTCTCTTGCAAAGGTTTGCATGGGCCGCTGGCGCGAGTATCGTTGATGGGGTCCGCCGCGCTCATTTTTGCAAGAGCCTTATGTCTTTGCTTCTTTTGGCTCGTCCGTAAGGCGAGAGGCGTTTTTCATGAAATTTGTTGATGAAGTATCCATCCGGGTAAAAGCAGGCGACGGCGGCAATGGCTGCATGAGCTTCCGCCGGGAAAAGTTTATTGAAAATGGTGGCCCCAACGGCGGTGACGGTGGTGACGGCGGCTCGATCTACATGATCGCCGACGAAAACCTCAACACCCTGGTGGATTACCGTTACACCCGTCACTTCGACGCCGAGCGCGGTTCGAACGGCGGTAGCACCGACTGCACCGGCAAGAAGGGTGAAGACCTGGAGCTGCGCGTGCCGGTCGGCACCACCGTGATCGACGCGGCTACCCAGGAAATCATCGGTGACCTGGTCAAGGCCGGTCAGCGCTTGCTGGTTGCCCATGGCGGCTGGCACGGCCTGGGTAACACCCGCTTCAAGTCCAGCACCAACCGTGCGCCGCGTCAGACCACGCCGGGCAAGCCGGGCGAGCAGCGCGACCTGAAGCTGGAAATGAAAGTGCTGGCCGACGTCGGCCTGCTGGGCTTGCCGAACGCCGGCAAGAGCACCTTCATCCGCTCGGTATCGGCCGCCAAGCCGAAAGTTGCCGACTACCCGTTCACCACCCTGGTGCCGAACCTGGGCGTGGTCAGCGTCGACCGTTGGAAGAGCTTCGTCATCGCCGACATTCCGGGGCTGATCGAAGGCGCTTCCGACGGTGCCGGCCTGGGTATCCGCTTCCTCAAGCACTTGGCTCGTACCCGTGTGCTGCTGCACCTGGTGGACATGGCGCCGCTGGACGAGACCAATCCGGCCGATGCCGCTGAAGTCATCGTCAACGAGCTGACCAAGTTCAGCCCGTCGCTGGTGGAGCGTGAGCGCTGGCTGGTACTGAACAAGTGCGACCAGATCCTGGAAGAAGAGCACGAAGCGCGCGTCAAGGAAATCGTTGACCGCCTGGAGTGGGAAGGTCCGGTCTACGTGATCTCGGCCATCGCCAAAGAGGGCACCGAGCGCCTGACCCGCGACCTGATGCGCTACATGGAAGACCGCGCCGACCGCCTGGCCAACGACCCGGCCTACGCGGCCGAGCTGCGTGACCTGGATCAGCGCATCGAAGACGAGGCGCGTGCCCAGCTGCAGGCGCTGGACGATGCCCGTACCCTGCGCCGCACTGGCGTGAAAAGCGTGCATGACATCGGCGAAGATGACAGCTTCTGGGATGAAGAGGACGCTGAAGACGGTCCGGAAATCATCTACGTACGCGACTGACTTTGCTGTAGCCGCTGCCGCAGGCTGCGCTGGCCGGTGTGAACCCTGGGGATTCTCAGTGGTGCACAGGGCCAGCGCAGCCTGGCGGCAGCGGCTACGGTGTGTAGGTTGCAAGTCCGTAGTAAACTACAGCGCCGCTCCCCTCCAGGGAGCGGCGTTTTGGTTTCTACGAATTATTTCTCCCGGGCATAGGTTGGAAGAACATGCGGAGCAAGGTGACGGGTGCGCAGCGCTGGGTCGTGAAAATCGGCAGCGCGTTGCTGACAGCTGACGGCAAGGGGTTGGATCGTGCCGCCATGGGCGTGTGGGTCGAGCAGATGGTGGCCTTGCATGAGGCGGGTGTCGAGCTGGTGCTGGTGTCTTCGGGCGCCGTGGCGGCCGGCATGAGCCGTCTGGGCTGGGCCAAGCGACCCAGTGGCATGCACGAGCTGCAGGCGGCCGCCGCCATCGGCCAGATGGGGCTGGTGCAGGCCTGGGAGTCGAGCTTTGCCGAGCACGGCCGGCACACCGCGCAGATCCTGCTGACCCACGACGACCTGTCTGACCGCAAGCGCTACCTCAACGCCCGCAGCACCCTGCGCACCCTGGTGCAGCTGGGGGTGATCCCGGTGATCAACGAGAACGACACCGTGGTCACCGACGAGATCCGTTTCGGCGACAACGACACCCTGGCGGCGCTGGTGGCCAACCTGGTGGAGGCCGACCTGCTGGTGATCCTCACCGATCGCGACGGCATGTTCGACGCCGACCCGCGCAACAACCCCGATGCCCAGCTGATCTACGAAGCCCGTGCCGATGATCCGGCGCTGGATGCGGTGGCGGGCGGTACCGGTGGTGCCCTGGGGCGCGGCGGCATGCAGACCAAACTGCGTGCAGCGCGCCTGGCGGCACGTTCCGGCGCTCACACCATTATCGTCGGCGGTCGCCTGGAGCGCGTGCTGGATCGCCTCAAGGCGGGCGAGCGCCTGGGTACCCTGCTGTCGCCTGAGCGCGGCATGCTGGCGGCGCGCAAGCAGTGGCTGGCTGGCCACCTGCAAACCCGTGGCACCCTGACCCTGGATGCCGGCGCCGTCCAGGCGCTGCTGGAAGGCCACAAGAGCCTGCTGCCGGTAGGGGTGAAGGGCGTGCAGGGTGCGTTCCGTCGCGGCGAGATGGTGGTGTGCCTGGCGCCCGATGGGCGTGAAGTCGCCCGCGGCCTGGCCAACTACAGTGCAGCGGAGGCGCAGAAGATCATCGGTCAGTCCTCCGAGGTCATCGAAAGCCTGTTGGGCTACATTGCCGAGCCTGAGCTGGTGCACCGCGACAATCTCATTCTGGTCTGAGGATTCACCATGCGCGTGATCAAAGGAATTGTCGGGCTGTTGCTGGCCCTGCCGTTGTTGGCCTCGGCCGAGGAAATCGGTCAGGTGTCGACGGTGTTCAAGTTCGTCGGCCCCAATGACCGTATTGTGGTGGAGGCTTTCGATGATCCCAAGGTGCCGGGCGTGACCTGCTACCTGTCGCGCGCCAAGACGGGCGGCATCAAGGGCGGGCTGGGCCTGGCCGAGGATCGCGCGGAAGCATCGATCGCCTGTCGTCAGGTGGGGCCTATCCAGCTGCCAGCGGACATGAAGGATGGCGAGGAGGTGTTCAAGGAGCGCACCTCGCTGGTGTTCAAGACCATGCAGGTGGTGCGCTTTTTCGACAAGAAGCGCAACACCCTGGTGTACTTGGTGTATAGCGATCGCGTGATCGAGGGTAGCCCGCAGAATGCGGTCACTGCCATTCCAATCCTGCCGTGGGCCAAGCCTTAGCGGCGGTGCGGTATGTTCAAAAGAAACGGCGAGCCTGGCTCGCCGTTTTTTTATGCGTTTGAAAAGTTGCCGGGAAGTTTATTCCCTCTTGCGTATGGCTGGTAATCAAATGGCTCATGGAATTGCAGGGTGTTTGTTTCCTTGTGGAAGTTACAGTTATCAGGCGTCGCATAAAGTTGCTATGGGGGTGTATGAGTGCTTTTCAAATAATTAATGCAGTGTCGTCCATAGGCCCCTTGATATAGGCGGTCTGTAGATGTTTCCGAGTGTTCCGGTAATTGGTTGGGATCCATTTTTCAGTCGTTGCCAAGGCAGTTTTTCCCTGACCGATGAAAGTGTTTCGGCGCATTGACACGTTTTCGGTGCGTGCGTAGTGTCCCGCCCGGTCGCACGCCGGCGCGACACGCAGAGCCCCGCAGGCCGAGGGTTCTGCAAGCAGAGGGATAGCGCTGTCCCTCTTGTAATGGTTGAAACGTTTATTGAGTGCAGGACTATGATTAAAAGCCGGGTATTGAATCAGTCGGTCGACGGTGTTCGTTTGTTGGAAAGTTCACTGTTGGCGGACTTTGCCTTATTGGCGGGGCGTGCTCATCAGCGCGGATGGGAATTACGCTTGCGCAGCATATTGAAGCGCATGAGCTACCGTTATTACTCCATGTCATTTTCCGGGGTCAAAAACACGGAGTTCGGACGGCCGTTGACCAACTTCCCCCGAAGTTGGCTTGAGCATTACGAGCGCGAGGCGTACCAGGAAATTGATCCCATTACCCGGCATTGCCGACAGCACCTCAAGCCGTTGTTCTGGGAGCGCGCGCAGCGGCGGGCGCGGGGGCGCACCAAAGAGTACTGGGAGGCGATGGGGCTGCATGGCATGCGTGCGGGCGTCAGTATCCCGCTGCGCGGCAAGACCCTCTCTGGCTCGCTGAGTGTTGCCCACCCGATCGGCGATGGCTTGGTGGCCAGTGATGATGATCTGGGGTTGCTGTTCATGATGGTGCCCTACCTGATCGAAGGCTTGCAGCGGCGCATGGCGATCGAGCAGGCGCCTACCTCGTGCCTGACCTTGAAGGAGGCTGAATGCCTGGGGTGGGCGAGCATGGGCAAGACCAGTTGGGAGATTGGTCGCATCATTGGCTGTGCCGAGCGCACGGTGGACTTTCACATTGCCAATGCCGGGCATAAGCTGGGGTCCAGCAACCGTGGCCATGCCATCGGTATTGCCGTGTCCCAGGGCCTGATCTCATTCTGAGGCGCGGCGTGTAGCCGCTGCCGCCAGGCTGCGCGGGCCCTGTGCCTCGCTGCAGATTCCCAGGGTTCACACGGGCCAGCGCAGCCTGGCGGCAGCGGCTACGGGGCATTTATTACGGGCAACAAAAAACCGACCCTGAGGTCGGTTTTTTGGTACATCAAGCAATAAGCTTAGGCGGCAGCCTGAACCAGTGCTTTGATGTGGCCATTCAGACGGCCTTTATGGCGAGCAGCCTTGTTCTTGTGGATGATGCCTTTATCGGCCATACGGTCGATAACTGGCACAGCCAGAACGTAAGCAGCTTGTGCTTTTTCGGCGTCTTTTGCGTCAATGGCTTTGACTACATTCTTGATGTAGGTGCGGACCATGGAACGCAGGCTGGCGTTGTGGCTGCGACGCTTCTCAGCCTGTTTTGCACGTTTTTTGGCGGAAGGTGAGTTGGCCACCGTCGAGCTCCTCGAAAGACTTTTTAAATAGCAAACAAAATAGGCCGCGAATCATGCCGATGACTGAATCTGTTGTCAAGGGTGCTTGAGACGTTCCGCTGAGTGGTCGTTAACCAGAGTGAGTGATTCACTTCTGACGCATGACCTGTAAACTCGCGTTTTTTGGCTCTGCCTGCTGATGCGGCGCGGAGTATCGCACAGTTGGGCGCATTCTCGCGCTGCTCTTTGTCCAGAAGGCAAAAATTCTTTCGATGAATCTTCTCAAGTCATTGTTCGCGGTCAGCTCCATCACCATGATCTCGCGGGTGCTGGGCTTTGTGCGCGACACCCTGATCGCCCGCATTTTCGGTGCCGGCATGGCCACCGACGCCTTCTTCATTGCCTTCAAACTGCCCAACCTGCTGCGGCGTATCTTTGCCGAAGGCGCGTTTTCACAGGCCTTCGTGCCGATTCTGGCCGAGTACAAGAACCAGCAGGGGGAGGAGGCCACGCGCACCTTCATCGCCTATGTGGCGGGCATGCTCACCCTGGTATTGGCGTTGGTGACGGTGGCAGGGATGATCGCCGCGCCGTTCGTCATCTGGGCCACGGCGCCGGGTTTTGCCGACACGCCGGAAAAATTTCATCTTACCGCTGACCTGCTGCGGGTGACGTTCCCCTACATATTGCTGATTTCGCTGTCGTCGTTCGTGGGCGCCATCCTCAATACCTGGAACCGATTTTCGGTGCCGGCCTTCACGCCGACGCTGCTGAATATCGCGCAAATTATTTTCGCGCTGTTCCTGACACCGTACTTCAACCCGCCGATCATGGTGCTGGCCTGGGGCGTGCTGGCCGGTGGTCTGGCGCAGCTGCTATACCAACTGCCGCACCTGAAAAAGATCGGCATGCTGGTGCTGCCGCGTTTCAGCTGGCGCGACACCGGCGCGCTGCGCGTGATGAAACAGATGGGGCCGGCGATTCTCGGTGTGTCGGTGAGCCAGATCTCGCTGATCATCAACACCATCTTCGCGTCTTATCTGGCCGCAGGCTCCGTGTCGTGGATGTATTACGCCGACCGCTTGATGGAGCTGCCCTCCGGCGTGCTGGGCGTGGCCTTGGGCACCATCCTGCTACCCACCCTGGCCAAGACCTACGCCAATAAAGACCGCCACGAGTATTCGCGCATCCTCGATTGGGGCCTGCGCCTGTGCTTTATCCTGGTGTTGCCGTGCGCGGTGGCCCTGGCGCTGTTGGCCGAGCCGCTGACCGTGGCGCTGTTCCAATACGGCAAATTCGATGCCTTTGACGCTTCCATGACCCAGCGCGCCCTGATCGCCTACGCCGTCGGCCTGCTGGGCATCATCCTGATCAAGGTGCTGGCCCCAGGCTTCTATGCCCAGCAGAACATCCGCACCCCGGTAAAGATCGCCGTGTTCACCCTGGCGGCCACGCAATTGATGAACCTGGCGTTCATCGGCTCCCTGGCCCATGCCGGCCTGGCCCTGGCGATCAGTGGCGGGGCGTGCCTGAACGCCGGCCTGCTGTATTGGCAGCTGCGCAAGCAGGACATGTTCCAGCCCCAGCCGGGCTGGATGAAGTTCTTTGTCAAACTGTTGCTGGCGGTGATCGCCATGGCGGCGGTGCTGCTGGGCATGCTGCACTATATGCCCGCCTGGTCGGACGGCCAGATGCTGGCGCGCTTCCTGCGCCTGGGCGCTTTGGTATTGACAGGCGTGGTAGTGTATTTCGGTGTGCTGTTCGCCTTCGGTTTCCGACTGCGCGACTTTGCCCGGCGCGGGCTGGCGTAAAGCCAGGCGTCGGTTTTCCGGTTATGTGACCTGCCTGTGGCGGTGGCGCCTGTCGCCAGCGCCCGTGTGTGGTTATAATCGGCCACTTTATGAGCAAGAAGCGCGTTATGCAGCTGGTTCGAGGCCTCCACAACCTGCGGCCCCAACATCGGGGCTGTGTCGCCACTATTGGCAACTTTGACGGTGTTCACCGTGGCCACCAGGCTATCCTGGCGCGGCTGCGCGAGCGTGCCCGGGAGTTGGGCGTGCCCAGCTGCGTGGTGATTTTCGAGCCCCAGCCGCGCGAATACTTTGCCCCCGAGACCGCCCCGGCCCGCCTCGCGCGCCTGCGCGACAAGCTGGCGCTGCTGGCCGAGGAGGGCGTGGACCGCGTGCTGTGCCTGGCCTTCAACCAGCGCCTGTGCAAGCTCAGCGCCGCCGAGTTCGTCGACACCATATTGGTCGATGGTCTGGGTGTGCAGCACCTGGAAGTGGGTGATGATTTCCGCTTCGGCTGCGACCGCCTGGGCGACTTCGACTTCCTGATGCAGGCGGGCGTGGTCCAGGGCTTCACCGTTGAAGCGGCGCAAACCGTCGAGCTCAATGGCGTGCGCGTCAGCAGCACGCAGGTGCGCAAGGCCCTGGCCGCCGCCGATTTTTCCCTGGCCGAGCAACTGCTCGGCCGCCCGTACCGCATTGCCGGGCGGGTGCTGCACGGTCAGAAGCTGGCCCGCCAACTGGGCTGGCCAACGGCCAACGTGCAGCTCAAGCGCCGTCGCGTGCCGTTTACCGGGGTGTACCAGGTAAGCGCCGAAATCGACGGCACGCTATGGCCGGGAGTCGCCAACATAGGCGTGCGGCCAACCGTTGCAGGTGATGGCAGTGCCCACCTGGAAGTACATTTGCTGGACTTTGCCGGTGACCTCTATGGCCGGCGTTTGACGGTGGTATTCCACCACAAGCTGCGTGATGAGCAGCGTTTCGCCTCCCTTGAGGCGCTGAAGTCGGCGATCGATGCGGATGTCGCCGCCGCCCGAGCCTATGCCCTTGAGCATCGGCCAACTGCTAACCCAAGAGCCTGAAATGACCGACTACAAAGCCACGCTAAACCTTCCGGACACCGCCTTCCCAATGAAGGCCGGCCTGCCCCAGCGCGAGCCGCAAACTCTGCAGCGCTGGGACAGCATTGGCCTGTACCAGAAGCTGCGTGAAATTGGCAAGGATCGTCCAAAGTTCGTGCTGCACGACGGCCCTCCGTACGCCAACGGCAGCATTCACATCGGTCATGCGGTCAACAAGATCCTCAAGGACATGATCATCCGTTCCAAGACCCTGGCCGGCTTCGATGCGCCGTACGTGCCGGGCTGGGACTGCCATGGCCTGCCGATCGAACACAAGGTGGAAGTCACCCACGGCAAGAACCTGGGCGCCGACAAGACCCGCGAACTGTGCCGCGCCTACGCCAGCGAGCAGATCGAGGGCCAGAAGGCCGAGTTCATCCGCCTGGGTGTGCTGGGTGACTGGGCCAACCCCTACAAGACCATGAGCTTTGGCAACGAGGCCGGTGAAATCCGCGCCCTGGCCGAAATGGTCAAGAACGGTTTCGTGTTCAAGGGCCTCAAGCCGGTGAACTGGTGCTTTGACTGCGGTTCGGCCCTGGCCGAGGCGGAAGTGGAATACCAGGACAAGAAATCCGACACCATCGACGTGGCCTTCAACGTCGCCGACCAGCAGAGCCTGGCCGACGCCTTCGGCCTGCCGGGCCTGGAAAAGACTGCCGCCATCGTCATCTGGACCACCACCGCGTGGACCATCCCGGCCAACCAGGCACTCAACGTGCACCCGGATTTCACCTACGCCCTGGTGGACGTCGGTGACCGCCTGCTGGTCCTGGCTGAAGAGCTGGTCGAAGCCTGCCTGAGCCGCTACGGCCTGACCGGCAACACCATTGCCACCACCAAGGGCTCGGCCCTGGAAAACATCCACTTCCAGCACCCGTTCTACCACCGCACCTCGCCGGTCTACCTGGCCGAGTACGTGGAACTGGGCGCCGGCACCGGCGTGGTTCACTCCGCGCCTGCCTACGGTGAAGACGACTTCGTGACCTGCAAGAAGTACGGCATGGTCAACGATGACATCCTCAACCCGGTGCAAAGCAACGGCGTGTACGTGGATTCGCTGGAGTTCTTCGGTGGCCAGTTCATCTGGAAGGCCAACCCGAACATCATCGCCAAGCTGGCCGAAGTCGGCGCGCTGATGAACACCGAAACCATCAGCCACAGCTACATGCACTGCTGGCGCCACAAGACCCCGCTGATCTACCGTGCCACCGCGCAGTGGTTCGTGGGCATGGACAAGCAGCCTACCGACGGTGCCACCCTGCGCAACCGCGCGGTGAAAGCCATCGAAGAGACCAAGTTCGTTCCGGCCTGGGGCCAGGCGCGCCTGCACTCCATGATCGCCAACCGCCCGGACTGGTGCATCTCGCGTCAGCGCAACTGGGGCGTGCCGATCCCGTTCTTCCTGAACAAGGAAAGCGGCGAGCTGCACCCACGCACCGTCGAACTGATGGAAGAAGTGGCCAAGCGCGTTGAAGTCGAAGGCATCGAAGCCTGGTTCAAGCTGGACGCCACTGAGCTGCTGGGCGCCGAAGCGGCCCAGTACGACAAGATCAGCGACACCCTGGACGTGTGGTTCGACTCCGGTACCACTCACTGGCACGTGCTGCGTGGCTCGCACCCGATGGGCCACGAGACCGGCCCGCGTGCCGACCTGTACCTGGAAGGCAGCGACCAGCACCGTGGCTGGTTCCATTCGTCCCTGCTGACCGGCTGCGCCATCGACAACCATGCGCCGTACCGCGAGCTGCTGACCCACGGCTTCACCGTGGACGAGAACGGCCGCAAGATGTCCAAGTCGCTGGGCAACGTCATTGCCCCGCAGAAGGTCAACGACACCCTGGGCGCCGACATCATGCGCCTGTGGGTATCGGCCACCGACTACTCGGGCGAAATGGCCGTGTCGGACACCATCCTGCAGCGCAGCGCCGACGCCTACCGCCGTATCCGTAACACCGCGCGCTTCCTGCTGTCGAACCTGTCGGGCTTCAACCCGGCCACCGACCTGCTGCCAGCCGATGAAATGATCGCCCTGGACCGCTGGGCCGTCGACCGCGCCCTGCTGCTGCAGCGCGAGCTGGAAGAGCACTACGGCGAATACCGCTTCTGGAACGTGTACTCCAAGATCCACAACTTCTGCGTGCAGGAGCTGGGTGGTTTCTATCTGGACATCATCAAGGACCGCCAGTACACCACCGGCGCCAACAGCACCGCACGCCGTTCGTGCCAGACCGCGCTGTTCCACATCTCCGAAGCGCTGGTGCGCTGGATCGCACCGATCCTGGCGTTCACCGCCGACGAGCTGTGGCAGTACCTGCCGGGCGAGCGCAACGAATCGGTCATGCTCAACACCTGGTACCAGGGCCTGACCGAGCTGCCGGAAGGCTTCGAACTGGGTCGCGAATACTGGGAAGGCGTGATGGCGGTGAAGACCGCGGTCAACAAGGAGCTGGAGAACCAGCGCGCGGCGAAAGCCATCGGTGGCAACCTGCAGGCCGAAGTCACCCTGTACGCCGACGAAACCGTCAGCGCCGACCTGGCCAAGCTGGGCAACGAGCTGCGCTTCGTGCTGATCACCTCCAAGGCCAGCGTGGCGCCGTTCGTCGATGCCCCGGCGGATGCCGTGGTCACCGAAGTGGCGGGCCTGAAGCTGAAAGTGGTCAAGTCCGGCTACACCAAGTGTGCCCGCTGCTGGCACTTCCGCGATGACATCGGCGTGAACGCCGAGCATCCGGAAATCTGCGGCCGTTGCGTGGACAACATCAGCGGTGCGGGCGAGGTGCGTCACTATGCCTAAGGCCGATGCCGGGCGCTTCGGGCGCCTGGGCTGGCTCTGGCTGAGCGTGCTGGTCCTGGTCCTCGACCAGGCCAGCAAGTTCTACTTCCAGAGCAACCTGAGCCTGTACCAGCAGATGGTGGTCATCCCTGGCTACTTCAGCTGGACACTGGCCTATAACACCGGCGCCGCTTTCAGCTTCCTGGCTGACAGCTCGGGCTGGCAGCGCTGGTTGTTCGCCCTGATTGCCGTGGTGGTCAGCGCCGTGCTGCTGGTGTGGCTCAAGCGCCTGGGCCGCAACGAGAACTGGCTGGCGGTAGCGCTGGTGCTGGTGCTGGGCGGCGCGCTGGGCAACCTGTACGACCGCATCGCGCTGGGCCACGTCATCGATTTCGTGCTGGTGCACTGGCAGAACCGCTGGTACTTCCCGGCGTTCAACCTGGCCGACAGCGCTATTACCGTGGGCGCCGTGATGCTGGCCCTGGACATGTTCAAGAGCAAGAAAACCGGAGAAGCGGTCAATGACTGAGCAGCGTATCGCTCAAAACACCGAAGTCACCCTGCACTTCGCCTTGCACCTGGAAAACGGTGACACCGTCGACAGCACCTTCGACAAGGCCCCGGCCGTGTTCAAGGTGGGCGACGGCAACCTGCTGCCAGGCTTCGAGGCCGCCATCTTCGGCTTCAAGGCCGGTGACAAGCGCACCGTGGTGGTCCCGCCGGAGAACGCCTTCGGTCAGCCCAACCCACAGAACGTGCAGATCATGCCACGCTCGCAGTTCCAGGACATGGAGCTGTCGGAAGGGCTGCTGGTGATTTTCAACGACGCGGCCAATACTGAGCTGCCAGGTGTAGTGAAGGCGTTCGACGATGCGCAAGTGACCGTCGACTTCAACCACCCGCTGGCCGGCAAGACCCTGAACTTCGAAGTGGACATCATCGACGTCAAGGCTCTTTGAGCCTGACGCCTGCGCGCTGACACGAGGCCTAGCATGCAAATCAAACTCGCCAACCCCCGTGGCTTCTGCGCCGGCGTGGACCGGGCGATCGAAATCGTCAACCGCGCCCTGGAAGTCTTCGGCCCGCCGATCTACGTGCGTCACGAAGTGGTGCACAACAAGTTCGTGGTCGAAGACCTGCGCAACCGCGGCGCCATCTTCGTCGAAGAACTGGATCAGGTGCCGGACGACGTCATCGTCATCTTCAGCGCCCACGGCGTTTCCCAGGCCGTGCGCCAGGAAGCGGCTGGCCGTGGCCTGAAAGTGTTCGACGCCACCTGCCCACTGGTGACCAAGGTGCACATCGAGGTGGCGCGCTACAGCCGCGACGCCCGCGAATGCATCCTGATCGGCCACGCCGGCCACCCGGAAGTGGAAGGCACCATGGGCCAGTACGACGCCAGCACCGGTGGTTCGATCTACCTGGTGGAGGACGAGAAGGACGTTGCCAGCCTGCAGGTGCGCAACCCCGACAACCTGGCCTTCGTGACCCAGACCACCCTGTCGATGGACGACACCAGTCGCGTCATCGATGCGCTGCGCTCGCGCTTCCCGAACATCGGCGGCCCGCGCAAGGATGACATCTGCTACGCCACGCAAAACCGCCAGGACGCGGTCAAGCAACTGGCCGACGAGTGCGACGTGGTATTGGTAGTGGGCAGCCCCAACAGCTCCAACTCCAACCGCCTGCGCGAACTGGCCGAGCGCATGGCCACCCCCGCGTACCTGATCGATGGTGCCGAGGACATGCAGCAATCCTGGTTCGACGGCGTGCAACGCATCGGCATCACTGCCGGCGCGTCGGCCCCCGAAGTGCTGGTGCGCGGCGTGATCGCGCAACTGCATGCCTGGGGCGCCACCGGTGCCGAAGAGCTGGACGGGCGGCCGGAGAACATTACGTTCTCGATGCCCAAGGAACTACGCGTCAAGGCGATCTGATCGCTGCTGCGGTGAACAAAGGGCCTCATGGGCCCTTTCGTTTGCCAGGCGCACGCGGCCGGTCTTGGCCACGACCACCTGATAGTGACTTTCCCCTGTCGCACCGTCGCAGACATGCACGGTACCCGCCTGAAACGCCCCGCTGTCCTGCAATGCCCACCCCTGCGGGGTGAAGCGCACCTGCTGGCGTACCGGGCCATTGCCCTTGACCGTCAGCCGCGAATCCCCCTGATTGACCCGCAGCACCGGGTTGCTGGCATCTTCAGCGCCCTTGCCGCTGTGGTCGGCGATGATCCGCCAGCCATTGCTCCAGTCACCGTCCAACGCATGCAGCAACACATCGCGGCTGCCCAGCACGGCCTCGGTGCGCGCAGCGCGCAGGCCGGTCAGCAGTTCATGGGCGGCGATGTGGCGGCGCTGGGCCTGGATCATGCTGTGGAAGGTGGGCAGGGCGAGGTGCATCAGCACCGCGGCGATGGTGACGGCCATCATCAATTGCAAAAGGTTGAAACCCTGTTGGTGCATGCCGGCGCTCCTTGCGTGGCGAATTGGAAACGAGTTTGTACAGATGGACGCTGATCCCTCTGGAACAACCGTATATCCTGTGCCGTGCTTTGGCGCAGGTAGTGGTGGTTTATAGTCCGGCGCATTGGGGAGGGGTGGGGCAGATGGATTCAAGACGTAACGGATTTACCATGGTGGAGATGATTGTGACCGTCGCGATACTGGCGATCATGGCCGCTATCGCTGCACCTGCGTTCACTCGACTGATCGCCAGTAATCGCGCTGACAGTGAAACCGGGGATTTCTACCGGGCCCTGACCTATGCACGCGTTGAAGCGATAGATCGTGGTTTGAATGTGCGCATCACCCCGGCGACGCCCGGCGTCTGGACAGGCGCCCTTAACGTGGCCATGAGCTCGGCTGGCACCACCTTGCGGGTCATTCCGGCCATGAGCAGCAACTCTGCACTGAGCTTCAGCACGACTGCCGCGTACATTGAGTTCAATAACCTGGGCGCCCTGAACTACCCGGCGGCTGCCCTTACCTTGACCTACACCCAAGGCACCATCACCCGTAACCTGGGGATATGCCTCAATGGCCGGGTGGTGTTGAGTGGGACCTGCTCATGAGCCTGAAACCTGCCCAGAAGGGCTTCTCCCTTATCGAAGTGCTGGTGGCGCTGCTGGTCATGGCCATCGGCTTGCTGGGGGCTGCGGCGATCCAGCTCAATGCGCTGAAGTACACCGACAGTTCGGCCTTGCGTACCCAGGCCAGCTTCATCGCGTACGACATGCTTGATCGTATTCGTGCCAATAACACGGTCAATTACAGCCTGGCATCTACGAGCACGTCGACGGCCACCAATGACACCAGCAACCCGCGCTCGCTGGACTGGTACGACTTCAAGTACAACATAGTCAATCAGTTGGGCAGTGCTGCTACCGGCTCCATCGTCATTGCCAGCAACGTGATCACTATCACTATCAGCTGGGATGACAAGCGTGCAGCAAGCACCTTGAATGGAGTCGGGGCGATCGTCGCCGATCGCAGCGGTTCCCCCACCCAGACCTTCACGCTCGTCTCCCGGGCCTTCAACGACGGGACGGCCACCCAATGAGAAAGCATTCAGCCGGTTTGGGCCTGATCGAACTGATGGTAGCGATGCTGTTGGGCGTGATCATTCTGTTGGGCGTCACGCAGATATTCGTCTCCGCGAAGAATACCTACCTGGCCCAGAACGCTTCGGCGGCGATGCAGGAAGATGCCCGCTATGCGCTGAGCCGCATGCTGCAGGAAATCCGCATGGTGGGCATGTTCGGTTGCGTGAACACCGTGACCCCGGACGCGACGGCCACCGACTGGGTGGCCTCGGTGCTGTACCCGATCAACTTCGTTTCGGCCACCAACACCCTGACCCTGGTCACTGGCGACGTGGGCGCCAACGGCACCACGCCAACCTGGACCATCCTGACTGACTGCTTGACCACCTCGACCGTTTCCGCAGGGGCGAAAACAGCGGCTACCGGGCAGATCGCGTTGCCGATCCGCCGGGTGATCTACACCTACAACGCAACTACCAAGCAACTGCTGACCACCACCGGTACCACCCAGTCGGTGCTGCTGAACAATGTCTCGGCCATCACACTGCTGTTCGGAATGGCGGCCGATACCAGCTTGAGTACGCCGATCACCTCCTACAACGCGACCCCGGCCACCACGTCCCTGGGCATGGTGCGCAGCGTGCGCATCAGCCTGACGCTGACCGATCCCAATGGTCGGGTGAAGGATCAGGTATTCAGCGCAGTTGCGGGCATCCGCAACCGTCTGCCGTGAGGAGAGGTCGATGAACAATGTACGACACATCGCCTGCGCCCCAGGCCCGCGACGCCAGGGCGGCATGGTGCTGCTGGTTGCGCTGGTGATGCTGCTGCTCATCACCATGATCGGCATCTCGTCCATGCAGAACGCCACGATGCAGGAAAAGATGGCCGGCAGCGTGCAGACCCGCACCACCACCTTCGAGTCCGCCGAGATGGCCTTGAGGGCAGGTGAAAACGCGGTGTCGGCCAGCACCTACAGCCTGACCCAGTGCTCCGGTACTGCGGGCTGCGCGCCGCCACCGGCCACCGACTACAACGCAGTGGTCGCGGCGGGCACTTCCGGCACCGCTGGCATCAACTGGGTGGCCGTAGGCTCCACCGGGTTCTATGGCGTGCAATACCTGGGTGTCACCGCCGACCCGGTGAACCCCAATGGCACCGGCAGCCCCTCGCTGTACCGCATCACGGCCATCGGCTTTACCGCTGCCACGCCTTTGACCAACCCGCGCACCGTGCTGGAGAGCGTCTATGCAAAATAGCAAAAGGAGCTTGCCGCGCTGGGTGAGCCTGGTGTGGGGGCTGTTGCTGGCGTTCTATATCGGCGTACCTGCCCACGCAGCGTTTTCGCCGTCCAGCTCACCCTTGCTGAGTGCGGCGGCGGTGACGCCCAACGTCATGCTGCTGGTGGACGACTCGGGCAGTATGAACAGCATCATCTGGGCCACGGCATTCGATCCGAATGCAACCTGGGCGCAGGTTTATACCTGTACCACCAGCAATTGCAGCCGTGGCACCACGCTGGACATGAGCGACACCAACATCCTGCTGTCTTCTCTTTCCACCTCAGGTTGTTCCGGCAGCGGCTATTACAGTTTCTATAAAGGCACGTCGACGCCCTTGTGCCTGAAGCTGCCGGACCCGGTGGGCGGCAAGGACACCCGTTACTCGGCGGCCTATCTGGCCTACCTGATCAAGCTGGCCAACGGCTCCAACACTGACTTCACCACGGGCAATGTTCCCAACGACTACCGCATCAACGTGGCGCGTACCGTGTCCGCCGCCCTGGTAACCGCCAACCGGAACCTGCGCATTGGCTTGGCCACCTTCAACTCGCCGACGACCTTCGATCGCGGTCCGGGCGGATACATCGCCCGTTCCATCAGCGACCTTCAGGCCGTCACCGGCCCAACTACGGCGACTACGACGTCCACTAGCCAGGCCACCACCAACTACAACAACCTGCTCAGCTCGATCAACGGCCTGGCCGCCGTGGCCAACACGCCTCTGGCCGAAACCTATTACGAGATCACCCGCTACATGCGCGGCATGACCCCGTACTACAACTCCACGCCGTCCACCTACACCAGCCCCATCCAGTACCGCTGCCAGAAAAACTTCGGCGTGGTGATCACCGACGGCCTGCCCACCTACGACCGCACGTTCCCCACCAACGACCCCTTGGGTGGCAGCAAGCTTCCTAACTGGGATGGCGTGAACAACGACGGTGACGACCTCAATGGCGACAGCGAGGGCGACACGCTGTACCTGGATGACATCGCCAAGTTCGCTTATGACATCGACATGCGCGCTGCTTCCACCACCAGCACCGACGCAGCCAGCAAGAGCTGGGACGCCGCCGACTTCCCCAAGCAGAACATGTTTACCTACACCGTGGGCTTCACCGCGTCCAACCAAATGCTGTCCGACGCGGCCAGCTATGGCCACGGCAAGTACTACCAGGCCATCGACAGTGCGAGTCTGACCACGGCGCTGTCCTCGGCGCTCAGCGACATTACCTCCAAGGCCGGTTCTGGTGGCGCGGGTGCCACCAACTCCTCGACCCTGTCGTCCACCACGGTGTATTACCAAACCCTGTACGACCCGGCTGACTGGCGTGGTGTGATCAATGCCTATTCCATCAGTACCGCTGGCGTGGTGAGCTCGACCGCCAGCTGGACCACCAACACCACGATGGCCATCGGCACCGCAGGCACTAGCTTCGAGTCGTTCAACACCACGACGGGCCTGCCGATCACCATGGCGTATGCCAATTACTCCCCGGCGCAGCAGACGGTGCTCAACGCCAACCTGCCCACCGGTATCACCGGCATCAACCTGGTGAACTGGAGCCAGGGCACCAACATCACCGGTTTGCGCACGCGCACGGTTCAGCTGGGCGACATCATCAACTCACCGCTGACACTGGCGAGCGCGACCGACCAGACCGCCTCGGACCTGACCAACGATTCGACCTACACGGCGTATCTGGCGGTCAAGGCCGCCAACATGACGCCGCGCCTGCTGGTCAACGACAACGAAGGCTATTTCAACGTACTGAACACCAGTGGCGTGCGCAGTTATGCCTATATGCCCTCCACGGCGCTGGCGTCGCTGTACAAGGTCAGCGACACCAATTACATCAATGGCACCTCGCACACCTTCCTCAACGACGGGCAGGTCGCTGTGTACGACGCGCAGGTCGGTACGCTGTGGAAAACCATCGCGCTGACGGGTACGGGCGGGGCGGGCAAAGCCTATACCGCGGTGCAATTGTTCGATGGCACCACCAAGAGCAACACGCCCAAGGCGTTGTGGGAGTTGCGTCCGGATACGGCCACCACGTTTGCCAACCTCGGCTACGCCTATTCCAAGCCGGAAGTGGCACGCCTGCCCGATGGCACCTGGGCGGCGTTCATTGCCAATGGTTACGGCAGCACCAAGGGCGTCGCCTCTTTGTTCGTGGTCAACCTGGCCACGGGCGCACTGATCAAGGAAATCGTGGCCGAGAGCAGCAACGGCAGCAACGGCCTGTCCTCGGTCAAACTCAAGGTCAACGCCTCCAATGTGGTGCAGGCTGCCTACGGCGGCGACCTGCTGGGGCATATGTGGAAGTTCGACCTGAGCAGCACGGCAACCGCCAGTTGGGCAGTGGCGTTTTCCGGCAACCCGTTGTTCACCGCCCCCGGCGGGTCGACCCAGCCCATCACAGCGCAACCGTTGCTGATCACCAACAGCACCAGCGGCAAGATGGTGTATTTCGGTACCGGCAAACTGATGGAAACGGCCGACAAGACCACCACTGACAATCAATCGTTCTACGCGGTGTGGGACGCCGACAACGCGACGGGCAACTACACGGTTTCCAATCTGCAGTCGCAGTCGATCACGGGCACCTACACTTCGGGCACCAGCCAGTACCTGACCACCTCGGCCAACACCACCAACTACACCTCGCTCAAGGGCTGGTACATACCGCTGGTCTACGGCACCCTGTTGACGGGGAACCGCGTCATCTACCAGGCGGCCTATACCACCGGGCGGATCGTGTTCACCACGGCTGACATCGATACTACCGACCCATGCTCCAGCCAAGGCAGTGGTTACGTGATCGAGCTCGATGCCCTCAACGGCAGTCTGCTGAGCTATCCGGTGCTGGACACCGACGCCGATGGCAAAGTGACGAGTACTGACACGCGGGTAGCCGGACTGTACATTTCCACCGGCATTCCCAACCTGAACTCCATCATCAGTGTGGCCGCCACGTCCACCACAACGGCCAGCCAACGCAAGCTCGTCAACGACTCCAGCGGCACCCTCACCAACCTGGTGGAGGCGGGGGGCACGACGACTCCCGGGCGGATTCTGTGGCGGCAAATCCAATAGAAGGAACTGAACATGCGCAAGACCACACGCGGTTTCACCTTGATCGAATTGATGGTGGTGGTGGCGATTGTCGGCATCCTGGCGGCGATTGCCTATCCGTCGTATATCAACCATGTGAGGAAGACTCACCGACTGGAAATTGCCGAGTTGCTGTCGGAGACCGCTCAGAACCTGGAGCGCTTCTACTCGAAAACCGGATCTTATCTGGATGGCGCCACCACGTTCACGCCGCCGGCGAGCAATGCCTGGTACACCGTCAGCTTCACAAATCGCGCCGCCACTACCTACACCCTTAGCGCGGTACCGGTGGCGAGCAGCATGATGGCGGCCGATAGCTGTGGCACATTAACGCTGGACAACACCGGTGCGCGCACCAGCGCCGGTACCGTTGCGACCTGCTGGGGCCGCTGATGGCCGCCTCAATCTGAACCTGGATCAAGCATGCCCACACAACAAGAACTCATCATCATCGGCGGCGGCGTCATCGGCCTGCTGACCGCCCTCAACCTCGCCCCCCACGTGGGCCGCATCACCTTGCTGGACCGCTCAGGCGTAGGCCAGGAATCCTCCTGGGCCGGCGGCGGCATCGTCTCGCCGCTGTACCCGTGGCGCTACAGCGCCGCTGTAACCGCGCTGGCGCACTGGTCCCAGGATTTCTACCCGCAACTGGGCGCGCGCCTGTTCGCCGACACTGGTATTGACCCCGAGGTGCACACCACCGGCCTGTATTGGCTGGACCTGCCCGACGAGGAAGAAGCCCTGGCCTGGGCCGCACGCCTGAACCGCCCGCTGAGCAAGGTCGATATCTCGGCCGCCTACGACGATGTGCCGGTGCTGGGTGGCGGTTACCGCAGCGCGGTGTACATGGCTGACGTGGCCAACGTGCGCAACCCGCGTCTGGTGAAGTCGTTGAAGGCAGCATTGCAGGCGTGTGGCAATGTCACCGTGCGCGAGCACTGTGAGGTGCGTGGGTTCTTGCGTGATGGCAAGGCTGTGGTGGGTGTGGATACCGAGCAAGGCGAACTGCGGGCTGACCAGGTGGTGTTGACCGCGGGTGCCTGGAGCGGCGACTTGCTGGAGAGCCTGGGTGTGCGTTTGCCGGTGGAGCCGGTGAAGGGGCAGATGATTCTGTTCAAGTGCGAGGCTGATTTTCTGCCCAGCATGGTGCTGGCCAAGGGGCGTTATGCGATTCCGCGGCGTGATGGGCATATCCTGGTGGGCAGTACGCTGGAGCATGAAGGGTATGACAAGACGCCTACCGTCAGTGCGCTGGAAAGCCTGAAGGCGTCAGCGGTAGAGTTATTGCCAGCGCTGGCGGGCGCCACCCCGGTCAAGCATTGGGCGGGGCTGCGGCCTGGGTCGCCCGAGGGGATTCCGTTTATCGGGGCGCTGGAGGGGTTTGAAGGGTTGTGGCTCAACTGCGGGCATTACCGCAATGGGTTGGTGCTGGCGCCGGCGTCGTGTCAGTTGTTTGCTGATCTGATGCTGGGGCGTGAGCCGATCATTGATCCTGCGCCCTATAGCTCTACCGGTCGGTTGGCTTAGCTCTGTAGCCGCTGCCGCCAGGCTGCGCTGGCCCTTATGACCGCTTGAGATCTCCAGCCAGGTACAGGGCCAGCGCAGCCTTCGGCAGCGGCTACAGGGGCGTAGTGCTGGTTACTCCAACCCCAACTTCTTCAGGCGATAACGCATCGA
The DNA here is from genome assembly GCF_056278815.1 of Pseudomonas sp. TE3644. NCBI lineage: Bacteria > Pseudomonadati > Pseudomonadota > Gammaproteobacteria > Pseudomonadales > Pseudomonadaceae > Pseudomonas > Pseudomonas sp. TE3644. The sequence goes on from NZ_JBWBQF010000001.1 coordinate 195,590, forward strand.
CCTGAACGACAGGCTCAACCGCTGCGCCGCCGCGGTACGGTTCCAGCGGGTTTCTTCAAGGGCCTGCAAAATCAGCTTGCGCTCGATGGTTTCCAGGAAGTCTTCCAGGTTATCCACATTGGTCAGGTCCGGCAGCCCGTTTTCAGCAGTGGGCGCAGACTCGGTCAAGCGCAGATCGCTGGCCTCGATGCGCTCGTTTTCACACAGCGTGTAGGCGCGTTCCAGCATGTTCTCCAGTTCGCGTACGTTGCCCGGGAAGCGGTAGCCTTTCAGGGTTTCCAGCGCAGCCGCGCTCAATTGCGCCGGGGGCAGGCCGCTGCCGTGGGCCAAACGCTTGAGTACCTTGGCAGCCAGCATGGCGATATCTTCACGGCGCTCGCGCAACGACGGCACGCGCAGTTCGATCACGTTGAGGCGGTAGTAAAGGTCCTGGCGGAAACGCCCGGCCGCCACCTCGGCATTCAGGTCTTTGTGCGTGGCGCACAGGATGCGTACATCCACGACCACTTCACTCTGGCCGCCGATGCTGCGGATGGCCTTTTCCTGGATGGCGCGCAGCAGTTTGACCTGCATGGCCAGCGGCAGGTCAGCCACTTCGTCGAGGAACAGCGTGCCGCCGTTGGCCGCCTGGAACAGCCCCGGCTTGTCTTCCACCGCGCCGGTGAAGCTGCCTTTGCGGTGGCCGAAGAATTCGCTTTCCATCAGCTCCGAGGGGATGGCCCCGCAGTTGACCGGCACGAACGGCAGCTCGGCGCGTGGCCCCTGTTCGTGGATCAGGCGGGCGACCAATTCCTTGCCGCTGCCCGATTCGCCGCTGATGTACACCGGCGCCTGGCTGCGGGCCAGGCGGCTGATCTGTTTGCGCATGGCCAGCATGGGCGGCGAGTCGCCCAGCAGGCGATCGTCAATGCTCGGCGCTTTGTCGGCAGGGCCTTGCAGGCGCAGGGCGGTGCCCACCAGTTCGCGCAAGCGCGTCAGGTCCACAGGCTTGGTCAGGAAGTCGAACGCGCCGGCCTTCAGGGCATTGATGGCGGTGTCCAGGCTGCCATAGGCGGTGATCATCGCCACGGGCAGTTGCGGGAAACGTTGCTGAATGTGCTGCACCAGCTCAAGGCCTGTGCCGTCGGGCAGACGCATGTCGGTCAAGCACAAGTCGAAAGGCTCGCTGGCCAGCAGTTCGCGGCCTTCTTTGACGTTCTTGGCGCTGCGGGTGTCGAGCTTCATCCGGCCCAGGGTGATTTCCAGGAGTTCGCGGATATCCGGTTCATCGTCGACGATCAGGATTCTTTGCCGTTGGCTCATGTTCAACTCAGCTTCCGTGCATGGGCGAACGTGATGCGCAGGCAGCTGCCGCCGCGTTCACGTGGTTTGTAGTCTAGGTGTGCCTGGTTGCTTTCGCACAGTTCACGGGAAATGTAGAGGCCCAATCCTGTTCCTTTGGTCTCGGTGGTGAAGAAAGGTTCGAAGATGTGTTGCAGTTGATCGGCTGAAAACCCGGGGCCATCATCCAAAACGTCAAGAATAGGCAAGCCGTTGGTCGGTTCGATGAACAGGTTCAACCACACCTGGGCTTGGCCATGGCTGTGGGCGCTGTAGCGCAGGCCGTTTTCCACCAGGTTGGTCAGCACCTGGGTCAGGTGGTTGGGGTCCATGCGTGTTTCGATGGGGCCGTCGGTGACGTACAGGTGCAAGGCCTGGCGCGGTGTGGCAGTGGCGCGGAAATCGTCCAGGAAGCGCTGCATGAACACCGTCAGGTCCAGCAACTCGGGCTCGGCCTGGCGCCTGCGGGACAGTTGCAGCACGTTCTCGATGATCAGGTTCATGCGCTTGGACTGATCCTTGATGATCTCGGTCAGGCGCAGGTCGGCCGGGTCCAGGCTTTCGGACTCTTGCAACAGTTGGCCAGCGTGGCTGATGGCGCCCAGCGGGTTGCGGATTTCGTGGGCGATGCCGGCGGTTAGGCGGCCCAGTGCCGCCAGCTTGAGCTGCTGGGCCTGCTGGGCGATCTGCGACAGGTCTTCGAGAAACACCAAGGTCTGCTGTTGCTCGCCGCGCCGCAGGGCGATGAAGCTGGGCTGCACCGAGGGGCCGGTGGGCTCGAACTTCAGGCTGCGCAGGCGCAAGGTAGGGTTGGTGCGCCATTGCAGCAGGCGCTCGATCAATTCCGGCGAATAGGCGGCGATCAGTTGGCCATTGAGCTGGTACTGGCCGATCAGTTTCAGCGCCCCTTCGTTGGCCAGTTGCACGCGGTTGACGGTGTCCAGCACCAGGATGCCGGTGCGCATGCGCTGCAGAATCAGCGCGTTCAGCTCTTCCAGGTTGGTGACATCGCTGGCGCGCTGTTCGGCCAGGTTTTCACTGACCCGCAGCAGGCGCGTCAGGGCCTGCACCATCAGCGCCACGGCGAAGCACAGCACCCCCAGGGTGCTGGCCTGCACATAATTGGTGACGTTATTGGGACGCAGGAAGTTGAGGTAGAAGGTCAGGTAGATGATGCCGATGCTGCCCAGCGCGGCAATCAACAGGCCATTGCGCCCACGCAGCAGCAGATTGCTCATGGCCACCGAGGCGATCATCAGGTTGCCGATGCCGCTGGGCGTGCCGCCGCCGGCATAGAACAGCCCCGACAGCATCAGGATGTCGAACAGCGCCAAGGCGAACACGTGGCCTGGCGGGCGCAGTTTTTCCAGCAGGATCACGGCAGCAATGTTCAGCAGCAGGTAGGCCCAGCTGCCGGTGCGGAACCAGGCGCCGTTGGCCAGTTCCAGCAGCTTGTCGTCCAGGTCGCTGGAGATCAGCAGGATCAGGGTGATGCCGATGGTCAGACGGTACAGGTGATACAGGCGCAGCATCCGCCGCGCCTGGGGGCCGCCGGGCAGGAAGGTCTCAGCGCTCACGTGGGGCCGGGCCCTCGTTCAGATGAGCCTGGCTGCAGTACCACTGATTGCCGGTGCCGATGGCGCGATTTTGCGGCAGGTGCACACCGCAGTGGGCGCAGCGCACCATCAGCAGCGGTTGCGCCTCGCCGGGGCGGCCTGGGCGCTGTGGGGCGGGCTTGATCTTGCGCCATAGCCACAGCACGGCAAAGACGATGGCGATCCAGAAAATCAGGCGAATCATGGTCAACAGCTCAGACAGGAAGAGATGCGGCAGTGTAGGAGCGGGCAGGGCTGGGGGACAAGCGGCGATGGGTATCGGCGGTGATATCTTTTTGATGGCTAATTGCGCAAGAGCCCCGTAGCCGCTGCCGCCAGGCTGCGCTGGCACGCATGAATACTGAAAATCTCCAGTGGGGCACCGGGCCAGCGCAGCCTGGCGGCAGCGGCTACAGATGGAGGCGGCAGAATATTTTTTTGCGGATACAAAAAAAGAGACCCGAAGGTCTCTTTTTTGAGTGCAGCGCTGCTTAGTCGAACAGGCCGAAGGTCATGTAGCTGAAGAAGCCACGCTTTTTCTTCGGTGCGTCGTCTACAGGCTGGGCCGGCTCGTCGGCGGTGCCGCCTTGCTCTTTTGGCAGCAGGTCGTGCGGGATCGCGTCCTTGTCATCCTGGAACTGTTTGGTCAGTTCCTGGTTGGCGCGGGTTTCACCCGGCGGCAGCGGCGCGCTGGTGCCTACCAGGCCCAGGGTAGCCTTGGTCAGCCAGGAGCGGTTGTCCGCTTCCTTCTGCTGGGCCACGAACTGGCCGTCCACCAGTTGCGGGTGGTTGGGGTAGTTGAGCTTCAGGGTTTCCAGGCTGGTGGCAGCCAGGTCGTCCATGCCCAGGCGCTGATAGGCCTCGACCATCACGGCCAGGCCGTCGCCGACGGACGGCGTTTCCTGGAAGTTTTCCACCACGTAGCGGCCACGGTTGGCGGCGGCGACGTAGGCCTGACGGGTCAGGTAGTAGTCGGCCACGTGGATCTCGTAGGCCGCCAGCAGGTTGCGCAGGTAGATCATGCGCTGCTTGGCGTCCGGCGCGTAGCGGCTGTTGGGGTAGCGGGCGGTCAGCTGGGCGAACTCGTTGTAGGAGTCGCGGGCAGCGCCCGGGTCACGCTTGGTCATGTCCAGCGGCAGGAAGCGCGCCAGCAGGCCGCGGTCCTGGTCGAACGAGGTCAGGCCCTTGAGGTAGTAGGCGTAGTCCACGTTCGGGTGCTGCGGGTGCAGGCGGATAAAGCGTTCGGCAGCCGACTTGGCCGCTTCAGGCTCGGAGTTCTTGTAGTTGGCGTAGATCAGCTCGAGCTGGGCCTGGTCGGCGTAGCGCCCGAACGGATAGCGCGAGTCCAGAGCCTTGAGCTTGGCGGTGGCGCTGGTGTAGCTGTGGTTGTCCAGATCGGCCTGCGCCTGCTGGTACAGCTCGGTTTCGCTCAGGTTTTCGTCGACAACTTCCTTCTTCGACGAACAGGCGGCCGTGAGTCCGAGGATGGCGATCAGCAGCAGGTGTTTCACTTGCATGGCGGCTTGCGTCCCTATGACGGCCGCTGTCTTGGGCGTGACCGTCCTGTTATGATGAGCGCCCCGTGGAAGCCTCGGGGCAAAAGACGCCGTATTTAACCACAAGCGTGCAGCCGAAACCAAAGGCTGTGCCGCCGCACAGTCCGAGCATGTCCGAGATCATACAACTTAGCGCAGAGGTGCCGTCCGATTTGGGCGGCCAACGCCTCGATCAAGTCGCCGCACAATTGTTCGCCGAGCACTCGCGCTCGCGCCTATCCGCCTGGATCAAAGAAGGCCGCCTCACCGTGGACGGTGACGTGCTGCGCCCGCGTGACATCGTTCACGGCGGCGCCATCCTGGCCCTTACCGCCGAACAGGAAGCCCAGGGCGAGTGGATCGCCCAGGACATCGAGCTGGACATCGTCTACGAAGACGACGACATCCTGGTCATCAACAAGCCTGCGGGCCTGGTGGTGCACCCGGCTGCCGGCCACGCCGATGGCACCCTGCTCAACGCCCTGCTGCACCACGTGCCGGACATTATCAATGTCCCGCGCGCCGGTATCGTGCACCGCCTGGACAAGGACACCACTGGCCTGATGGTGGTCGCCAAGACCATCCAGGCGCAGACCAAACTGGTTGCCCAGCTGCAAAGCCGTACCGTCAGTCGGATTTATGAGTGCATCGTGATTGGCGTGGTGACCGCCGGGGGCAAGATCAACGCCCCCATCGGTCGCCACGGCCAGCAGCGCCAGCGCATGGCGGTGATGGAAGGTGGCAAGCAGGCCGTCAGCCATTACCGCGTGCTGGAGCGTTTCCGTTCCCACACCCACGTGCGGGTGAAGCTGGAAACCGGTCGTACCCACCAGATCCGTGTGCACATGTCGCACATTAACTTCCCGTTGGTGGGTGACCAGGCCTACGGTGGCCGCTTCCGTATTCCGCCAGCTGCCAACCCCAGCATGGTCGAAGCGCTGAAGACCTTCCCGCGCCAGGCGCTGCATGCACGCTTCCTGGAGCTGGAACACCCGACCACCGGTGAGCGGATGAGCTGGGAATCGCCACTGCCTGACGATTTCGTCTGGCTGTTGTCGCTGCTCAAGCAGGACCGCGAGGCGTTCATCGGGTGAGTACCGTGATGCAGGACCTGATTTTTCCCGATTGGCCGGCACCGGCCACTGTGAAGGCCTGCGTCACCACGCGAGAGGGCGGCGTCAGCGCCGCGCCTTTCGAGTCTTTCAATCTGGGTGACCACGTGGGCGACAGCCCGGCTGCGGTCGCCGAGAATCGTCGGCGCCTGACCGAGGCGTTCGGCATCCAACCCGCATGGCTCAAGCAGGTACACGGCATCACCGTGGCCCATGCCGACCCGGCAGTGATCGCCGAGGCCGACGCCAGCTGGACGTCGATGCCGGGCATTGCCTGCACGGTGATGACCGCCGACTGCCTGCCAGCGCTGTTCTGCGACCGCGCCGGCACCCGTGTGGCAGCCGCCCACGCCGGCTGGCGCGGGCTGGCGGGCGGGGTGCTGGAAGCCACGGTTGAAAGCCTTGGCGTACCGGCCAGCGACATTCTGGTATGGCTGGGCCCGGCCATCGGCCCGCGCAATTTCGAGGTGGGCGCCGAGGTGCGTGACATCTTCATGGCCAGCCACCCGCAGACCGCCGAGGCGTTCGTGCCGGGCGCCCTGCCTGGCAAGTACCTGGCCGACATCTATGCCCTGGCGCGCCTGCGCCTGGCGGCGGTGGGCATCACGGCCGTGTATGGCGGTGGTGAATGCACCATCGAGGATCTACGCTACTTCTCTTACCGGCGTGCGCCGCAGACGGGGCGCTTTGCTTCGTTGATCTGGCTCGATAACGCCTGACCACAGCACCTGTAGCCGCTGCCGCCAGGCTGCGCTGGCCCGTGTGAACCCTGAAAATCTTCAGTGGGGCACGGGGCCAGCGCAGCCTGGCGGTAGCGGCTACGGGGCTCGCCTTATTGATGTGGGTCAAGCCCCTGCCGCTTGAATCTTGAACAATCCCCCCCATCTATATCGGTATCTCAGGCAGGTTTTTCGTCATCAGGTGTGTCCATCGCTCCGGCCTGCCCCTATAGGAAGGTGACTCATGCGTATAGACCGTTTGACCAGCAAGCTACAGTTGGCGCTCTCCGATTCCCAATCCCTGGCCGTTGGCATGGACCATCCGGCCATCGAGCCTGCGCATTTGATGCAGGCGTTGCTCGATCAGCAGGGCGGCTCCATCAAGCCCTTGCTGATGCAGACCGGCTTTGATGTAAACAGCCTGCGCAAGGAATTGAGCAAAGAACTCGACCGCTTGCCGAAAATCCAGAACCCCACTGGCGACGTCAATATGTCCCAGGACCTGGCACGCCTGCTCAACCAGGCCGACCGCCTGGCGCAGCAGAAGGGCGACCAGTTCATCTCCAGCGAGCTGGTGCTGCTGGCGGCCATGGACGAGAACAGCAAGCTGGGCAAGTTGTTGCTGGGGCAGGGCGTGAGCAAGAAAGCCCTGGAAAACGCCATCAACAACCTGCGCGGCGGCGATGCGGTGAATGACGCCAACGCCGAAGACACGCGCAAGACTCTGGAAAAATACACCGTCGACCTGACCAAGCGTGCCGAAGAAGGCAAGCTGGACCCGGTGATCGGCCGTGACGACGAAATCCGCCGCACCATCCAGGTGTTGCAACGCCGCACCAAGAACAACCCCGTGCTGATCGGCGAACCTGGCGTGGGTAAAACCGCCATTGCCGAGGGCCTGGCCCAGCGCATCATCAACGGCGAAGTGCCGGACGGCTTGCGCGGCAAGCGCCTGTTGTCCCTGGACATGGGCGCGCTGATTGCGGGCGCCAAGTTCCGCGGTGAGTTCGAAGAGCGCCTCAAAGGCGTGCTCAACGACCTGTCGAAACAGGACGGCCAGGTCATTCTGTTTATCGACGAACTGCACACCATGGTCGGCGCCGGCAAGGGCGAGGGCTCCATGGACGCCGGCAACATGCTCAAGCCGGCCCTGGCCCGTGGCGAGCTGCACTGCGTGGGCGCCACCACCCTAAACGAGTACCGCCAATATATAGAGAAGGACGCGGCCCTTGAGCGGCGTTTCCAAAAGGTACTGGTGGATGAGCCGAGCGAGGAAGACACCATCGCCATCCTGCGCGGCCTGAAAGAGCGCTATGAAGTGCACCACAAGGTGGCCATCACCGACGGCGCGATCATTGCCGCGGCCAAGCTCAGCCATCGCTACATCACCGATCGCCAGCTGCCGGACAAGGCCATCGACCTGATCGACGAGGCCGCCAGCCGCATCCGCATGGAGATCGACTCCAAGCCCGAAGTGCTCGACCGCCTGGAGCGTCGCCTGATTCAACTGAAGGTCGAATCCCAGGCCCTCAAGAAGGAAGACGACGAGGCGGCCATCAAGCGCCTGGAGAAGCTGACTGAGGAGATCACCCGCCTGGAACGCGAGTACGCGGATCTGGAAGAAATCTGGACCTCGGAAAAGGCCGAGGTACAGGGCTCGGCGCAGATCCAGCAGAAAATCGAACAGTCGCGCCAGGAACTGGAAGCGGCCCGTCGCCGTGGCGACCTCAACCGCATGGCCGAGCTGCAGTATGGGGTGATCCCGGACCTGGAGCGCAGCCTGCAGATGGTCGACCAGCACGGCAAGAGCGACAACCAGTTGCTGCGCAGCAAGGTCACCGAGGAAGAGATTGCCGAAGTGGTCTCGAAGTGGACCGGCATCCCCGTCTCGAAAATGCTCGAAGGCGAGCGCGAGAAGCTGTTGAAAATGGAAAGCCTGCTGCACCAACGCGTGATCGGCCAGGACGAGGCCGTGGTGGCCGTGTCCAACGCCGTGCGCCGTTCGCGTGCCGGCCTGGCAGACCCGAATCGCCCCAGCGGTTCGTTCATGTTCCTGGGCCCTACCGGCGTGGGCAAGACCGAACTGTGCAAGGCGTTGGCCGAGTTCCTCTTTGATACTGAAGAGGCGATGGTGCGCATCGACATGTCCGAGTTCATGGAGAAACACTCCGTGGCTCGCCTGATCGGCGCGCCTCCGGGCTACGTCGGTTATGAAGAGGGTGGCTACCTGACCGAAGCCGTGCGCCGCAAGCCGTACTCGGTGGTGCTGCTGGACGAGGTAGAGAAGGCGCACCCGGATGTGTTCAACGTGCTGCTGCAAGTGCTGGACGACGGTCGCCTGACCGACAACCAGGGCCGCACCGTGGACTTCCGCAATACGGTGATCGTGATGACCTCCAACCTGGGGTCCACGCAGATCCAGGAACTGGTGGGCGACCGCGAGGCCCAGCGGGCGGCGGTAATGGATGCGGTGAGCTCGCACTTCCGGCCGGAGTTCATTAACCGTATCGACGAAGTGGTGGTGTTCGACGCCCTGGCTCGTGACCAGATTGCCGGTATCACGCAGATTCAGCTGGGCCGCCTGCGCAGCCGACTGGCCGAGCGGGACCTGAGCCTGGTGCTGAGCGATGAGGCGTTGGACAAGCTGATTGCCGTTGGTTACGACCCGGTGTATGGCGCACGGCCGCTCAAGCGTGCGATCCAGCGTTGGATCGAGAACCCGTTGGCGCAACTGATCCTGTCCGGGCAATTCCTGCCGGGCACCACCGTGACTGCCAGCGTGGCCGACGACGAAATCGTCTTCGCCTGATAGTTGAGTCCCTGTAGCCGCTGCCGCCAGGCTGCGCTGGCCCCTTCATACACCAGATGTTTCACGGGTGTACTCAGGGGCCAGCGCAGCCTTCGGCAGCGGCTACAGGGTTCTAGCCCCGAGAAATCGGGGTATTGAAAAAAAGTTTGAGCTAAATGCATGTTTCTATTTGCATTTCTCAAAAAGGTTGAGTAAAGTTCGCCTCGCTGTAACGGCAACCCACAGACACCAGCAACACCGGGGTCTGAAAAATAGTTTGAAATTCAGTAAGTTGAATGAAAATTAGGGGTTGACAAGGGTTTTGAAGGATGTAGAATAGCGCGCCTCAGGGGCACTAACGCAGCGATGCGGGAAAGCTGAAGAGTTCAAGGCGGTAGTGATACAGCTTCGAAACTTGCAGTACTGAAATTGTTGCATCTGAAATTGATAGTTCCGTGATAGCTCAGTCGGTAGAGCAAATGACTGTTAATCATTGGGTCCCAGGTTCGAGTCCTGGTCACGGAGCCAAATTTCATATCGGGGTATAGCGCAGTCCGGTAGCGCGCCTGCTTTGGGAGCAGGATGTCAGGAGTTCGAATCCCCTTACCCCGACCATTTTTGGGTCGTTAGCTCAGTTGGTAGAGCAGTTGGCTTTTAACCAATTGGTCGTAGGTTCGAGTCCCACACGACCCACCATTTTTGATTCCAGTTCGCTGGGTCAGATCTTAAAAAGACCTACCGAGTAACGTCGGTAGGCATCAAAAAAGGCGCCTTCTGGGTGCCTTTTTTGTACCGGGGTATAGCGCAGTCCGGTAGCGCGCCTGCTTTGGGAGCAGGATGTCAGGAGTTCGAATCCCCTTACCCCGACCATCTTCAGAAAAAAGGCGTCCCTCGTGGACGCCTTTTTTTATGCCTGACAAAAAACCTGATCAATCCGACCCCAACCCGTAGCCGCTGCCGCCAGGCTGCGCTGGCCTGCGTGAGCACTGAAGATCTCCAGCGATGCGTAGGGCCAGCGCAGCCTCACGGCAGCGGATTCGGCAGGTGTCAGGGTTTTACGGTCATTCGGCTCCCCAATCGATACCGCGAAGACGGATGCACCAACCGTACATACGTCACCGCCCGCTCCGCACTCCACGTGCGCCGCAACAACACCAGGCACGCCTCATCGGTCTCCATCTGCAACAACCTGGCTTCTTCCTCGCGGGGGTGCCCGGCCTCGACGATATGCTCCATCTCATCCGGCCGAATCACCTGCAGCAAATAGCTCGCGGGCTGCAATTGGGCGCCAAACTCCTGCTCCAGCAACTTCGGAATCAGCTCCGGGTTGACGTAGCGATCCTCCAATTGCACCGGCACGCCTTCCTCCAGATGTACGCACAACAGATGAAACACCGACGCACCGGTAGCCAGCCCCATGGCCGCCGCAACGCCCATGGACGCCGCTTCACGCCCCATGTGCAGCATGCGGCATTCATACCGATGGCCGCGGGCGACGATTTCATCGCCAATGTTGCTGATGCGCATCAGGTTGGACTGCGGCTTGTGCTCGGCCACGAAGGTGCCCACGCCATTGACCCGCACCAGCCGGCCTTCCTCGGCCAGCTCGCGCAGGGCGCGGTTGACGGTCATGCGCGACATGCCAAGGGTTTGCACCAGCTGGTTTTCCGAGGCAATCAGATCGCCGGGCTTCCAATGCCCGGCGTGGACCTTGTTCAGCACAAAATCCTTGGCTGTCTGATACAGCGCCTGGGCGGGGCGGGTACTCATGCCTCGTACAGCTCGCCGAACGCCAGCCAGCGGCTGAATACACCGTCTTCGACCCAGCTACGGGCAGCGGCGATGTCGGGAGCGAAGTAACGGTCTTCATCGTAATGGGCCACGCCCTCGCGGATGAAAGTCATCACCTCGGTCAATTTCGGCGAGGTTTTCAGCGGGGCCAGCAGGTCGATGCCCTGGGCTGCGCCCAGCAATTCGATGGCGACCACGGCGCTGCTGTTGCCGGCCATGTCCAGCAGGCGGCGCGCGGCGAAGGTGGCCATGGATACGTGGTCTTCCTGATTGGCGGACGTGGGCAGGCTGTCGATGGACGCCGGGTGGGCCAGGGTCTTGTTTTCCGAGGCCAGGGCGGCGGCGGTGACCTGGGCGATCATGAAACCGGAGTTCAGGCCGCCTTCGCGTACCAGGAAGGCGGGTAGGCCGGACAGGGCTGGGTCCACCAGTTGCGCAGTACGGCGTTCCGACAGCGCGCCGATTTCCGAAATGGCCAGGGCCAGCACGTCAGCGGCCATGGCCACCGGTTCTGCGTGGAAGTTGCCACCCGACAACACGTCACCGTCGGCGCTGAATACCAGCGGGTTGTCGGAAACGGCGTTGGCTTCGCGCAGGAACACGCCGGCGGCGAAGCGCATATGGTCTAGGCAGGCGCCCATTACTTGAGGCTGGCAGCGCAGGGAGTAGGGGTCTTGTACGCGTTTGCAGTCGGCGTGGGACTGGCGGATCTCGCTGGTGGTGCCTAGCAGATCACGGTAATAGGCGGCCGCCGCGATTTGCCCCGGCTGGCCGCGCACGGCCTGGATGCGCGGGTCGAACGGTACGGCGGAGCCTTTCAGGGCTTCCACGGTCAGGCTGCCGGCGACCACGGCGGCGCTGAACAGCTTTTCGGCGGCGAACAGGCCGCGCAGGGCCAGGGCGGTGGACACCTGAGTGCCGTTGATCAGCGCCAGGCCTTCTTTTGGGCCCAGTTCCAGCGGCTTCATCCCGGCGATAGCCAGGCCTTCCACGGCGTCCATGTCGCGGCCTTCATGGCGCACGCGGCCGACGCCGATCAGCACTGCCGACATATGGGCCAGGGGCGCGAGGTCACCCGAGGCGCCTACTGAGCCTTGGGACGGAATGCACGGGAACACTTTGGCGGTATACAGGCTGCGCAGCGCCTCGATCAGTTCCCAGCGCACACCGGAAAAACCGCGGGCCAGCGAGGCCACTTTCAGCGCCATGATCAGGCCGACGCTGGCGTCGTCCAGCAGCGGGCCGGTGCCGGTGCAGTGGGACAGCAGCAGGTTGCGCTGCAGCTTTGCCAATTTGTCGGTGGCGATCGACGTGCGGGCCAGCAGGCCGAAACCGGTGTTGATGCCGTACACGGTGCGTTCATTGGCGATGATCTGGCTGACAGTGTTGGCGCTGGCCGCCACTACATCCCTGGCCGACGCGTCGAGCTCGAAGGGAGCCTGGTGCTGATAGATGGCGCGCAGTTGATCGAGGTCGAAATGGCCGGGCAGGATGTGCAGGGTGGCGGGCATGGCGGTGTCCTGATGTCAGGTTGAGAGTGGAGCTATATAAGCCTGTATATACAGGTATAGCAAGCACTGGGTCGCCGGTAAAGCACAGCCTGTCGCAAATAAGATGGCAGCTGCCTTGAAACGGCGTCGTCTGCATCGCGACCAAGGTCGGCTCCTACGCAGTACGTGGTAGGAGCCGGCCTTGGCCGCGATGCAGGCGACGCCGTCCTGTAGCAGCTGCCGAAAGCTGCGTCGGGGCAAACGCGAGGGTGTCAGGCAATACGCGGGGGGAGTAACGCGGCCTGCGGCCGCTGCTACAGGGTAGTGGCGGCCGCAGGTTGGGGTGGGGTTAGTGCAGTTTCAGGCGCGGTTCGGTGCCGCGGCCAATTCGGCTGCCCAGCATCAACATCATGGTTTTGAACGTGCCATACAGCGCCATCTGGTGCATGCGGTACAGCGACACATAGAACATGCGCGCCAGCCATCCTTCCAGCATCACGCTGCCGGTCAGGTTACCCATCAGGTTGCCCACGGCGGAGAACTTGGACAGCGAGATCAGCGAGCCGTAATCCTTGTAGGTATATTCCGGCAGCTCCTTGCCCTCGATGCGCAGCTTCAGCGACTTGGCCAGCAGCGAGGCTTGCTGGTGAGCTGCTTGGGCGCGCGGTGGGACGTTGCGGTCGGTGCCTTTCTGCGGGCAGGCCGCGCAGTCACCGAAGGCGAAGATGTTCTCGTCGCGCGTGGTCTGCAGGGTCGGCAGCACTTGCAGCTGGTTGATGCGGTTGGTTTCCAGGCCGTCGATGTCCTTGAGGAACGCTGGCGCACGGATACCTGCCGCCCACACTTTGAGGCTGGCCGGGATGACGGTGCCGTCGGCCGTCTTCAGGCTGTCGGGGCTCACTTCGCTGACCGAAGCATTGGTCAGCACAGTGACGCCGAGCTTTTCCAGGGTCTTGTGCACCGGGCCGCCGATACGCTCGGGCAGGGCTGGCAGCACACGGGGACCTGCTTCGATCAAGGTGATGCGCATGTTCTCAGGCTTGATCTTGTCCAGGCCGTAGGCGGCCAGCTCGTGGGCGGCGTGGTGCAGCTCGGCCGCCAGTTCCACGCCGGTGGCGCCGGCGCCAACGATGGCCACGCTGATCTGGCTGTCCAGGTCGGTGTGGGCGTGGGCGCGCAGGTAGTGATTGAGCAGTTGCTGGTGGAAGCGCTCGGCCTGCTTGCGGGTGTCCAGGAACAGGCAGTTCTGCGCCGCGCCCAGGGTGCCGAAGTCGTTGGTGGTACTGCCCACCGAAATCACCAGGCTGTCATACGCCAGGGTGCGTGCAGGCAGCAGCTCCAGGCCATTCTCATCGATGGTGGCGGCCAGTTGGATCTGCTTGGCAGCACGGTCCAGACCGCTCATGCGCCCCAGCTGGAATTCGAAATGGTTCCACTTGGCCTGGGCCACGTAGTTCAGCTCGTCTTCCGAGGAGTTCAGGGAGCCGGCGGCCACTTCGTGCAGCAGTGGTTTCCAGATGTGCGTCAGGTTGGCGTCCACCAGGGTCACGCTGGCAGTGCCACGCTTGCCCAGGGTTTTACCCAGGCGGGTCGCCAACTCCAGGCCGCCGGCGCCGCCGCCGACAATCACGATACGATGTGTCATTCAAAGTACTCATAAGGTTTACGGAATTCTGTGGGTCAGTGGGAAGGGCGAGCGCAAGGCAGCTCAAAGCACCAGGTAACTGATCAGGCGGCTCAACAGGCCAAGTCCTACGGTCACGGCCACCGTCAGCACCAGGAGCATCCACGGCCGGAAGGGCCGGCGCTCGACTTTGTGCTGGGGCAGTTGCAGGTATTCATCCACGCGTTGCTGATCTTCGGGATTCAGACGGCTGCTCATCGTGACCTCGTAAGGTAGACGCTTCTGACTGTGGGAAAAGTACAGTGTTCCACAACGAAAGCAATACAGTTGCGCCGGTGGGCGCTAACTTCCGTAGCCGCTGCCGCCAGGCTGCCCTGGCCCTATCATGCGCAGGGAAGGTCCCGGGTGTACTCGGGGGCCAGCGCAGCCGCGGCTACAGGGATATTGTCCTGCGGTCAGAGGCTGATGCCTACATCGAACACAATGCTGCGCCCCAGGTTGCTGCGCAGGAAATCCGGCGCATCGGGGTGGGCGAACAGCACCCTGGCAAACGTAGGCCCCACCAGCGACAACGAGCGCCAGCCCTGGCGCAGGTATTCGGTGGGCGGCGGGAAATGGCTGTTGAGGTCCAGCACTTCGCGCTTCAGGCTGGCGAAGGCGATGATGTCCAGCTCGCCCAGGTCCAGCCCGCGCTCTTTATAGTTGTGCGACTTCTTGCGCAACGTTGGCGCCAGGCGCTGCAGCAGTTCCGGGGCGCCGATGCGCTTGGGCCGGGCCTCGCGGCGTACCAGCTGGGCCAGGGAGAAGGCGCTGCGACGGCGCTGCAGTTCCTCGCGCCATTCGTCGTTGAGCCGGCGCCCTTCGTCCAGCACAAAGAACACCTCGAAGCAGGCATCGCGAAACAGTACGTCGGGAGGTTCCTGGCTCGCCGGGTTGAACTCCTCGTTGCGGTAGGGGATGTTCAGCCCTTGCAGCAGGCGCTGGCAGACCCAACGCTCGCGCTCCCATTTGCGGGCATTGGACAGGAACGCATTGGCTTGTTCGGCCTGGATGGTAAGCAGGCGCAAGTAATCTGAATCATCCATGCACACAAGCTTAGCGCTCAAATTGCGCTTTGCCGTGAATGACTTGCACGCGCCGTGTCACAGGTGGGGGTGTAAACTGCCAACAAGCCAATCTGCCAGAGGAACGTGCCCATGAAGTTCTGGACCCTGTTGCTGCTCAGCCTGCTGCCCTGTTGGGCCATGGCCCTGGAAGTGGGTGAGCGGTTACCCGCCTGGACGCTGTTGGACCAGTTCGATGCACCCTACAGCCTCAACGAAGATGCACGCATTTTGCTGGTGGCCCGCGACATGGGCGGCGCCAAGCTGGTCAATGCGGCGCTGCAAGGCCAGCCCAAGGGTTACCTGGAGGGGCGCCAGGCGGTATTCCTTGCGGACATCCAGCGCATGCCGACACTGATCGCCAAAATGTTCGCGCTGCCGTCCATGCGCTCTTATGACTACCGCGTGGTGCTCGATCGAGAGGGCCGCATCGCCCCGGCCTACAACGTGGCCGATGACTCGGTGCTGTGGCTGGAACTGGATCACCAACGCCTGGTGGCCCAGCATGAATTCACCGACGCCGCTGCGTTGAAGGCGGCGTTGGAACAGGCGAAAAAATGATCAGCGCGCAGGTGCTGTCCGGCGCGACGCTTAGCGTCGGCTGGTGCCTGTATATACCGGTGCTGGGCTGGGCCGCGTGGCGGGCGCCGTGGGTGGAGCTGTTCACCGACAGCCGTCGTCAGCATCTGTTGTTTGGCACCGTGCTGGCGCTGTTTGTGCTGTGGCTGGTGCGTCGCGACTTTGACACCGGCGTGTCCTATCACTTCATCGGCATGACCGCCGTGACCCTGCTGCTGGATTGGCCGTTGGCGATGCTGGGCGGGCTGGTGGCGCAGATGGGTCTGGTGTTGCTTGGGCGTCAGGACTTGCTGGCGGCGGGCATCAATGGCGTGTTGCTGATCGGGCTGCCCGTGCTGGTCACTGAACTCTGTGCGCTGGCCGTGGAGCGGGCGCAGCCGAAGAATCCCTTCGTTTACATCTTCTGTTCAGGCTTTTTCCCGGCGGCCCTGGCGGCGTTGCTGTGCGTGTTTGCCGGGCTTGGGTTGTTGTGGCTGGACGGGCGCTTCGCGCTGCCGGAGTGGATCTGGGATTTCGTGGGGTACTTGTGGTTGGTGATCTTCCCCGAGGCGTTCATCAACGGGGTGATCGTCACGGCGCTGGTAGTGTTCTGCCCCGAGTGGCTGGAAACCTTCAACCGCACCCGTTACCTGGCAGCCCCCTGGAAAGACGAGTGAACCCGTAGCCGCTGCCGCCAGGCTGCGCTGGCCGGTGTGAACCCTGAAAATCGCCAGTGGGGCACGGGGCCAGCGCAGCCTGGCGGCAGCGGCTACAGAATCAGTGCTCGCTGTGGGGCAAGTCGCCGGAAAACATTTCATCCTCGGCATCCGGCCCCACCGGAATCTTGTGCTCTTCAGCCGCCCACGCCCCCAGGTCAATCAACTTGCAACGATCAGAACAAAAAGGCCGGGTCGGCGTGGCCGCGTTCCACTCCACGGGCGCGCCGCAGGTGGGGCATTGTACGGTCAGGGGTTGGCTCATGATTGGCCTCCAGTCAACGTCAGGTAAAAATCATGCAGCCGCTCGACTTCGGCGCGCAACGTCGCCAGGTCGCCGTCATTGACCAGCACATCATCAGCATGGCGCAGGCGCTCCTCGCGGGTGGCCTGGGCCTTGAGAATCGCCTGCACCTGCTCAAGGCTGGTGTTGTCACGCCGCAAGGTGCGCTCGATCTGCAGCGCCTGCGGCGCATCGATCACCAGCAGGCGTTGGGCCAGTCGGTACTGCCCCGACTCCACCATCAACGGCGAGACAAACACCGCATAGGGCGACGTGCCCTTGGCCAGCGCCTCGGCAATCTCGGTGGCGATCAGCGGGTGCAGCAGCCCTTCCAGCCAGCGCCGCTGCTCGGCATCCTTGAAAATCAGCTGGCGCAACGCGGCGCGGTCCAGCGAACCATCCGCCTGCAACACCCCCGCGCCAAAATGCCGGGCAATCTCCGCCAAGGCAGGGCGCCCGGGCTCAACCACCCAGCGGGCTGCCTGATCGGCATCCACCACGTGCATGCCCAGTTCGGCAAAGCGCTCGGCGGCGGCACTCTTGCCGCTGCCGATACCGCCGGTAAGGCCCAGAATCCAGGGTGTCGAAGAAGCTGTAGTCATCAGAAACCAGCGAACTGCATGTAAGAAGCCGTTATTTGACCACCCCACAGCAAAGCGATCCACCCCGCAATGGCCAGATAAGGCCCGAACGGGATCGGCGTGCTGTGCGAGGCATTACGCAACCGCAGCATGATCACGCCCAGAACCGCCCCCACCAGCGACGACAACAGGATGGTCAACGGCAACACCTGCCAGCCACCCCAGGCACCCAGCATCGCCAGCAACTTGAAGTCGCCGTGGCCCATGCCTTCCTTGCCAGTGACCAGCTTGAACACCCAGAACACCAGCCACAGCGCCAGATAACCGGCCACGGCGCCCCACAGGGCATCGGTGAGGCTGGCGAACACGCCGTAGGCATTGAGGATCAGCCCCAGCCACAGCAGCGGCAGCACCAGTGCATCGGGCAGCAATTGGTGATCGGCATCGATCATGCTCATCGCCAGCAGGCCCCAGGTCAGCAGCATCATTGCGCCGGCCGCCCAGCCGAAGCCGAAATGCCAGGCCACGAAGGCGCTCAGCAGGCCGCTGGCCAGTTCCACCAGTGGGTAGCGTTTGCTGATGGGGGCTTTGCACTGGCTGCACTGGCCTTTGAGGGCCAGCCAGCTGACCACCGGGATGTTTTCCCAGGCGCGGATCTTGTGCTGGCAGTGCGGGCAGGCGGAGGCGGGGAGCATCAGGTTGTAGCGTGGGCCTTCGGGCTCGGCGGGTAGGCCGAGGATATCGCGGGCTTGGGCTTTCCAGTCGCGTTCCATCATTTTCGGGAGGCGGTGGATGATGACGTTTAGGAAGCTGCCTACTACGAGGCCTAGGATCAGGGCGCAGAGGGTGAAGGCCACGGGGGCGGTGGCCAGGTATTCGGATAGGGGCATGATTAAATCGCGTTGCCAAGTTGGAATATGGGAAGGTACATGGCAATGACCAAGCCACCCACGATAACGCCCAGAAATGCCATGATCATCGGCTCCAGCAGGCTAGTCAGGCCGTCGACCATATTGTCTACCTCAGCTTCGAAGTAGCTTGCGACTTTCCCGAGCATGTCATCTAAAGACCCCGACTCCTCGCCAATGGCCGTCATCTGGATGGCCATGGTGGGGAACACGCCAGTGGACCGCATGGAGACGTTGAGTTGCATGCCGGTAGATACGTCCACCTTGATACGGTTGACGGCGGTCTTGAACACGACATTGCCGGTCGCGCCTGCCACAGAGTCAAGGGCTTCGACCAGAGGCACGCCTGCGGCGAAGGTCGTGGAAAGAGTGCGCGCGTAACGCGCGACCGATGACTTGTATAAAATGCCGCCAATGATGGGGATTTTCAGTGAAGCCCTGTCTAACGCGTCACGGAAACGCTGGCTGCTCTTGTGAGCGTATCGGAAGGCGAACACCGCGCCGACAATGCCTGCCAGGAAAATTAGCCAGTACTCCTGCAGCAGCTCGGAAAGATTGATCACCATCTGCGTGAAGGCTGGAAGCTCCGCACCGAGCCCTTGAAATACCGATTGGAACTGCGGCACCACTTTGATCAATAGAATCGCCGAGACGATAAACGCAACGACGACGACGGCTATTGGATAAGCCATCGCTTTTTTAATCTTGGCTTTGAGCGCTTCGGTCTTCTCTTTGTATGTGGCTACACGATCCAGCAGCGTTTCAAGTGCACCTGCTTGCTCGCCAGCATCTACGAGGTTGCAGTAAAGGTCGTCGAAATACTGCGGCTTGCCGCGCAATGCAACAGCGAAACTGTTACCGGCAGCGACCTGTTGTTTGAGGTCATATACCAGTTTGCGCATGTTCGGGTTGTCAAAGCCTTCGCCGATAATGTCGAATGACTGCAGGAGCGGAACGCCAGCGCGCATCATGGTTGCCATTTGCCGGGTAAATAAAGCGATGTCCATAGGCTTGATGCGCTTGCCCTTGCTGAACAGCGCCGTGCCTTTCTTGCGCACCTTGGTCGGGTTGATGCCTTGCTTGCGCAGCTGCGCCCGGACCAGTGCAGCCGACATGGCGCCCATCTCGCCCTTGACTGCGGTGCCTTTGCGATCGCTCCCTTCCCAGTCGAACTGAGTTATCTTTGCTGCTTTGCCAGCCATTGATTAATCCTTGGTGACCCGGTTGACTTCCTCGAGACTGGTGATGCCCTGCATGACTTTTTCCAGTCCGGAAGTACGCAGGTCATTGAAGCCATCTTTTCGCATTTGCGTGGAAATCTCGATGGAGTTGCAGTCACCCATGATCAGGCGTTGCAACGCTTGGGTATTCTTGACCACTTCATATATGCCCTGGCGACCTTTGTACCCCCCGTTGCATTGATCGCACCCAACGGGCTCGAATACCTGAAAAGTTCCCACGCGTTCCTCGGGAAAACCTTCGCGCAGCAAAGTTTCGTTCGGGATCTGAGCGGGGCGTTTGCAGAGGGGGCAGAGCTTCCTGGCGAGTCGTTGGGCAATGATCAGGTTCACGGAGGTAGCGATATTGAAGCCCGCAACACCCATGTTTTGCAGGCGGGTAAGGGTTTCTGCAGCGCTGTTGGTGTGTAAGGTGGAGAGTACCAAGTGGCCGGTCTGGGCGGCCTTGATGGCAATCTCTGCAGTTTCCAGGTCGCGAATCTCACCCACCATGATCACGTCAGGGTCTTGTCGAAGAAATGAGCGTAGGGCTTGCGCGAAGTCCAGTCCCTGGCGGGGGTTGACGTTGACCTGGTTGATACCTTCCATGTTGATCTCGACAGGGTCTTCCGCCGTGGAGATGTTGATATCTACGGTATTGAGTATGTTCAGGCCAGTGTACAGCGATACGGTTTTACCCGAGCCAGTAGGACCGGTCACTAAAATCATGCCCTGGGGTTGGCGAAGTGCCTGTAGGTACAACTCTTTCTGATTGGGCTCGTAACCCAATGCATCAATGCCCATCTGCGCGCTGGAGGGGTCAAGGATCCGCATGACGATTTTCTCGCCCCAAAGGGTGGGCAGCGTATTCACACGGAAGTCGATGGCTTTGTTTTTTGACAGCCGCATTTTTATCCGCCCATCCTGCGGCTTGCGCCGCTCGGAAATGTCCAGGCTGGCCATCACCTTTAACCTCGCAGCTATGCGACCTGCCAGATTTATTGGCGGTTTCGCAACTTCGCGCAGGATGCCGTCGGTACGAACCCGCACCCGATAAATTTTTTCGTAGGGTTTCAAAATGCAAATCCGAGGCGCCGCCGCGAATCGCGTCCAAGAGCATCTTGTTGACAAACCGCACGACCGGCGCATCGTCAGATTCTTGGGCGACAGGCTCGTCATGGTTGGTGTCCATGACTTGGACATCCAGGTCATCAAGATCGACATCGGCCATACCTTCCAGGCCAGTGCTGCCATTGTCGAAATATTTCTCGATAGCATCCATCAGCTTGTCGTCTTCGACCAGGATGGCTTCCGTGGTTAGGCCGGTGCTGAATTGAATATCCGTGATGGCTTGGTGGTTGGTGGGATCCGACACCCCGACAAATAGCTTATTGCCCCTTCGCCATAGAGGCAGTGCATGGTGCTGGCGGACCAGCTTTTCACTTACCAGTCCCTTGGGTTGAGATTCCCTGTCTAACGTACTCAAATCCAGGAAGGACACGCCGAACTGTTCGCAGGCGATTTCAGCGACTTCGCGGCTTTTGACCAGTTTATTTTGTACCAGGAAATGTACAAAAGGGGTTCTGTTGCGTTGCGCTTGCTGATGCGCTTGCTGTGCGCTTTTGTCAGTGAGCAATTCAGCCTGGACCAAATGCTTAGCCAAACCTGTCAGGGCAATATCATTCATCTCGGCACCGTACACATCTAATCCGTGATTTATAGCCTAGTCAGGAGGAGGTGCCAAATCGGGTTACACATAGTGACAATAAATGTCAGTTTCTTTCCCTGCAGGGCGGTGGGGGATGTCGGAATTCGCGAGAAACCTCTTGTAAGTCTCCACGGCAGTCGTTGGCACGGGCATTGCTCAGATACTTGCAGGTCGTATGGCCCTTAACGTTCGGAGAGTGGATGACATGAAAGCACAGAAAGGTTTTACGTTGATCGAACTGATGATCGTGGTAGCGATCATTGGCATCCTGGCCGCTATCGCACTGCCTGCGTACTCCCGTTACCAGGCCAAGGCTAAAGTGACTGCTGGTTTGGCAGAAGTATCTTCGTTGAAAGCAGGCTTCGAAGATGCGATGTCTACCGGCACCGCTTTCAGTGACGCGACATCAATTGGCGCAGCAAGCGGCACCACCACGAACTGCACGCTGTCCGCCTCCTCGACCGCCGGCACCATCGGCTGCACCCTGCTAACTCCGCCAACGCAAGTGGCAGGAGGCGTAATTACCCTGACTCGCACCACTGCGGGTGTTTGGACTTGTGCGGTAAACAGCTCGATCGCTTCGACCTACACGCCTAAGGGATGCACTAACACCGCTGCAGCCAACTGATAGCAAGTTGCGACTATAAGCCCGCGCTTTGCGGGCTTTTGTATTCAGGTGGGCATTATGAAGCTGGTAAACGGTTTTACTTTAGTTGAATTAATGATTTCCCTGGCTATCACTGGGCTACTCGCAGCTATAGCGTTTCCGGCCTATCAAAAATTTCAGTCCCGTTCCGCAGTCGTGGCGGGCATTACTGAAACCTCTGTATTGAAGGCCGGCCTCCAAAACAGCTTGAGCAACGGGGATGATGTATCCACCCCAACGGCCATTGGCGGGGTAACTACCACTAATACCTGCAGCAGCATAACTGCGTCGGCTACCGTCAGTTCGGGAGGGGGAACTATCACCTGCACGTTGACCAATGCACCGTCCTCGGTATCAGGAAAGGTTATCACTTGGACACTCACCACAGCTTCGGGCTGGCGATGTACTACAGACGCGCCTGTAGCCATGACTCCGCTCAGTTGCCCAGGAATTTGATGGCGCTCACCTTCCTTAGCATCGGTTGATTGGATCATGGACAGGTGGTAGTTTGGCGCTATAACCGCCGGTGTAGCTCAGTCGGTAGAGCAGCGCACTCGTAACGCGAAGGTCGTAGGTTCGATTCCTATCCCCGGCACCATCCCCTATCGCCTCACACCCCACTCAATGCCGCGAAAACCGGTTATTAGTAGTCATCTTGGTACTATCGATCAACCACACCCACTGATCATCCGCCTTGATCGTATTGCACTCCTGTCCATACGCCGCGTAATTCACACACATCACCCCCTCATTGATCTGCCAGCTACCCTTCTGCGCCGCGCTGCCGCTGATGGTTATGGTCGCGATCCCATCCGGGCTGTAGGTTTCAGTAAAGGGCTTGCCGTCTGCGGTTACGCTGCTTAGTTGCCGGCCGACCAGGGCGGAGCGAATTGCGTCACCCTTGAGTTCCACGGCGCTGGCCGGAGCAGGGGCGTGGGCATCGTTGGCGGGGCCGCTGTGCGGCGCGGCGCAGCCTGCCATCAGAATGAGCAGTGCCGCCGGGCAGAGTATTTTCATGATTGTTCGCCTATGTTGGAAATAGCCCTGTTGCGGAGCTTTATTCCAGCGTAGACGCGCCGCCGATGTCGGCTATGGCGGTTAAGTCGGTTATCGATCAATGGCACCGCGGTCGATCTTGCGGGAAAATCGGCTAACCCTCGGCTCATCCGCGCTGATAGGCAACGCATATCACCACCGTTACGAAATTTTCCGTGCTCTTTCGCAGTCAGATGTCATGCTGGCCATGTGCTGGTATTCAATCTTGTCTTCTACCCGATCTACCTCCCCGGGAGGCCCCATGATCCAAACCCTCTTCCCCCAACCCTTCGAACCCGCCACCTGCGCCCAATGCCGCAACCTGGAAGCCCTGGACTTCGCCTTCACCATGGCCTTCCAACCCATCCTCAACGCGCGCACCGGCACGTTGTACGCCTACGAAGCCCTGGTTCGCGGCCTCAATGGCGAATCCGCCGCCAGCGTGCTGGCCCAGGTCAACGACACCAACCGCTACCGCTTCGACCAGGCGTGCCGGGTCAAGGCCATCGAATTGGCAGCAGGGCTGGGCTTGCCTGACATCCCCGATTGCAAACTGAGCATCAACTTCCTGCCCAACGCCGTGTACCGGGCCGAGACGTGCATCCGCGCCACGCTGGAGGCGGCCAAGGCGTCGGCGTTCCCGCTGGAGCGCTTGATGTTCGAGGTGACGGAGGGCGAGAAGGTCGAAGACCCGGAGCACTTGAAGTCGATCTTCAAGGCGTACGAGCGGCAGGGGTTTACCACGGCGATCGATGACTTTGGCTCGGGCTACTCGGGGTTGAATCTGTTGGCGACGTTTCAGCCGCAGGTGCTGAAGCTGGACATGGCGTTGACGTGCACTATCGACACCGACCCGGTGCGCGAGGCGATTGTGGCGGGGATCGTGCTGGTGGCGCAGCGGCTGGGGATTACTTTGTTGGCCGAGGGAGTTGAGACGGCAGGGGAGCGCGATGCGCTGCTGGGGCTGGGGATCGAGTTGATGCAGGGGTATCTGTTTGCGCGGCCGCAGGTGGGTGAGTTGCCGCTTAAGCCGTAACCCTGTAGCCGCTGCCGTAGGCTGCGCTGGCCCCACGCCTCGCTGGAGATCTCCAGTGAACATGAGGGCCAGCGCAGCCTGCGGCAGCGGCTACGGAATCACACGCAGTGTCAGCCTTCCTGACGCCACCGCACGGTGTAGTGCGCCGCTACGCTTGTCATCTGTGGCTGGAAGTGGGTGTTGGTGATCAGGTATTTGTCCACCTGACCGTTTTCACGGTGGTGTTCCAGGGTGTCGCCGGCGCCGGCGTTGAGGGTCACTTCGTAGATCAGCGCCTTGTTGGGTTCGACGCTGGTCTGGAAAGGCCCCAGGCGGGTGCCGTCGATGCGGATGATGTAGACCTTGTCGGCCCCGGGGTTGAGCGTGTTCGTCACAGCGAGTACTCCAATACCTTCGTTCATCTCGTGGGGTGTGGTGTCACAGACTCAGGCGCATCGACAGGTCGATGGCCTTGACGTCCTTGGTCATTGCGCCGATGGAGATGTAGTCCACACCGGTCTGGGCAATGGGCAGCAAGGTGGTTTCGTTGATGCCGCCGCTGGCTTCCAGTTTCGCCTGGCCGGCGTTCAGGCGCACGGCTTCGCGCATGTCGTCGTGGCTGAGTTCGTCGAGCATGATGATGTCGGCGCCGGCGGCCAGGGCTTCCTTGAGTTCGCTCAGGCTTTCGACTTCGATCTCCACCGGCTTGCCGGGGGCGATGCGGTGCGCGGCGCTGATGGCCTGGGCAATGCCGCCGCTGGCGGCAATGTGGTTTTCCTTGATCAGGAAGGCGTCGTACAGGCCGATGCGGTGGTTGTGGCAACCGCCGCAGGTGACCGCGTACTTCTGCGCCAGGCGCAGGCCGGGCAGGGTCTTGCGGGTGTCGAGCAGCTTGACCTGGGTGTCGGCCACCTTGTCGGCCAGCGCCTGGGCCTGGGTGGCCACGGCGGACAGCATCTGCAGGAAGTTGAGCGCGGTGCGCTCGCCGCTCAGCAGCGAGCGGGCCGGGCCTTCAAGGTGGAACAGGGCCTGGTTGGCGGTGGCGCGCTGGCCGTCGACGACCTGCCAATGCACGGCCACGCGTGGGTCAAGCTGACGGAACACCGCGTCTACCCAGGCGGTGCCGGCCACCACGCAATCCTGGCGGGTAATGATGGTGGCTTTTGCCAGGCGCTCGGCCGGGATCAGCTGGGCGGTGATGTCGCCGCTGCCAATGTCTTCAAGCAACGCACGGCGCACGTTGGCTTCGATCTCGGCAGTCAGGTCGGCGAGGCGTAGATTCGGCATAGCAGGCTCCACAGGCAAAGTGGCCGGATTATAGGGCAGCGATGCCTTGGCGCGAAGCTTTGCGAACGCTGCGCGGTCCAATGGCGTGGGATGGCAAAATAGCGGCGCGTACAGGGAGCTTTTACCTGCTTTTGTTGTCCACTTCGCATCGGGTTGCAAATAACTCGTTCAGCCACCCTAGCGCTGTACTCAGGTTTTGCAGATAATGAGCGCCTTGTATTTGGCGTCATGTCTTTGACGTTGGTCGGGATTGTTGTCGTTCTGAATGCGGTTGCTTACAAAGGCGTTGCGCAGAGCCCTGTGGGCGCGTGCCGGGAACCTGCATACTAGCGACACACCAGGCCTCATTCTTTCAGGAGAACGGGATGCACAACGATGGGAAAGTCGTGCCCTTGAACAAGGCGGCTGCTGATCAAGCCAATCAGACGCCCTTGGCACGCCTGCCCGTTGTCCTCCTGCAAGTGCGCGACAAGGCCGCGCAGCAGCTCAAGCAAGGGCTGCAGGCGCTGTTCGACAATGCCGACGACACCTTGTTCGAAATGGCCGACCGGGCCTGCAACAACGCCGAACAGAACACCTTTTTCGAAGCCATGCGCGACCTGCGTCTCAAGCGCAAGAGTATCGAGCGCGGTTTTCTGGAGCGCCTCTACGAAGCCTTCGTCGCCATTGGCCAGTATGAAATCGCCGAGCCGGTGATCACCCAGCCGGTCAATTACGACAAGCTGGAGCTGGTGGCCAACGATGACCTGGAGCGCACTGTGGCCCTGGACGCCATGGTGGGCAAGGTGCTGTCGCGTGATGGCCTGGCCCTTGGCCAATTGACGGCGCGGCTCAATTCGCTGGTGCTCAAGCGCCTGGACGATTCCAGCAACCCGCTGGGGCCGGCGATGCTGTGTGACTATTTCCTGGAGGCTGGGCGCAATCTGGGCGTGGAGATCAAGGTCAAGCTGATCGTGCTCAAGCTGTTCGAAAAGTACGTGCTCAGCGACTGCGATCAGCTGTATGTCGAGGCCAACCAGCTGCTAATCGCCACCGGCGTGCTGCCTGAACTCAAGGCCGCCCCCGCGCGTCGCAGTGCCGATCGCACGCCGCCACGGCCGAGCAACCGCCGCGAGGACCAGACCGGCAATACCCCGGCGGGCGCCGTCCATCTTGATGAAAACGTGCAGGAAGTCTTTGGCGCCCTGCAGGAATTGCTGCACCAGTTGCGCGGCAGCGTCGCGCCAAAGCTGGAAACGAGCAACGAAGCCCAGCCCATCTCGACCAACGACCTGATGCGCCTGCTGTCGCACCTGCAGCAGTACGTGCCATCGTCCCAGGCTGCCCAGGACGACTACGACCTGCGCCACCAGCTGGAACAGTTGCTGACCCGCGTCAGCGTCAAGAGCGGCAAGTTCCGGGTGATCGGGGTGATGGACGAGGACGTCATCAACCTGATCGCCATGCTGTTCGAATTCATACTCGACGACCGTATCCTGCCGGATTCGCTGAAGGCCCTGATCGGCCGCCTGCAGATCCCGATGCTCAAGGTAGCGGTGCTGGACAAGAGCTTCTTCAGCCGTGGCAGCCACCCGGCCCGTCGCCTGCTCAACGAGATCGCCTCGGCGGCCATGGGCTGGGGCAATCGCGACGATTACCAGCGTGACAGCCTGTACCTGCGCATCGAGCAGATCGTGCAACGCTTGCTCAATGACTTTGTCGACGACCCGGCGATTTTCTCCGAGTTGTTGGCCGATTTCCTGGCCTTCACTGCCGACGAACGGCGCCGCAGCGAGCTGCTTGAGCAGCGCACCCGCGACGCCGAGGAAGGCCGCGCCAAGGCGGAACTGGCCCGCCATCGGGTGCAGGAAGAGCTCAACCGCCGGCTGCTGGGCAAGCTGTTGCCGCAGGTGGTGGTGCGTCTGCTGGAGGAGGCCTGGAGCAAGGTATTGCTGCTGACTTGCCTCAAGCACGGCGATGGTTCGCCGCAGTGGCAGGAAGGCCTGGCCACCATGGACGACCTGATCTGGAGCGTGGAGCCCCATGACGAGCCCGATGCCCACCAGCGTCTGCTGGAAGTGGTGCCTGGCTTGCTCAAGTCGTTGCGCGACGGCCTCACCAGCTCGGCGTTCGATCCCTTCGCCACCAGCGAATTTTTCAGTCAGCTGGAAGTGCTGCACGTGCAGGCACTCAAGCGCGACGCCCATCAGCCCGCGCAACTTGCCGAAGGCCAGCAGCCGCCGGCACTGGTGGCGGTGGTGGAAGAGATCGTGCTGGCCGGTCATGGCGATGCTGGCGACAGCGAGCCGCTGGTGCGCCTGCCTGCCGACGATCCGGGCTTGCTGCAGGTGGATAAACTGCGCCCCGGCAGTTGGGTCGAGATCAAGGAAGAGGATGACAACCGCCTGCGCTGCAAGCTGACGGCAATTATCGAGGCCACCGGCAAGTATGTGTTCGTCAACCGCACCGGCATGAAGGTGCTGGAAAAGACGCGCATGGGCCTGGCGGTGGAGTTCCGTCGCGGATCGGTGCGCATCCTTGATGATGCCCTGTTGTTCGACCGCGCGCTGGACTCGGTTGTTACCAATCTGCGCCAACGCAAAGGGAAATAATTCTTCGCGGCCCCAGGCTGCCCAGCAGCGTCCTGGCGCGGCATACTGGGCCATCGACGTGTGTTGCCAAGGAACCCTGATGAACATCGATTCCGCCACTGGCTGGTGCCAGGGCGCGCAACATTGCCCCTCGCCCAATTTCAATCAGCGGCCCGAGGGCGAGATTTCCCTGCTGGTGATCCACAACATCAGCCTGCCCCCCGGGCAATTCAAGACCGGGCGGGTGCAGCAGTTCTTCCAGAACCAGCTGGACACCGGTGCCCACCCCTTCTTCGAGACCATTGCCGAGCTGCGGGTGTCGGCGCACTTTTTGATTGAGCGTGACGGTGAATTGACGCAGTTCGTCTCTTGTCTTGAGCGGGCGTGGCACGCTGGCGTGTCCTGTTTCGAAGGGCGCGAGACGTGCAATGACTTCTCCATCGGCATCGAGCTTGAAGGCACTGACTTCGAGCCGTTCACCGACGCGCAATACCGGGCATTGACCACCCTGACCCGTCAGTTGCTGGCGCAGTACCCGGGCATCACCCCATCGCGCATCTGCGGGCACAGCGACATCGCGCCGGTGCGCAAGACCGATCCAGGGCCGCATTTCGACTGGGCGCGTTACCGCGCCAGTCTCGTGGCCGACGAGGGCGAACAATGAGTTTTCTGGTATTGGTGCTGGTGCTGTGGGTCGAGAAATTTTCCGCCCTGCGCCATCGACTGCAGCGCGACAAGGGCTGGCTGGCCGAGCTGGCCCGCCTGGAAGCCAAGCCGCGGCTGGCCAAGGAGCCGGCGCTGATCCTGGCGTTGTGGATTCTGCTGCCGGCCGTGCTGCTGGGTGTGGTGCTGCTGGCGTTGAAGCCGGTGGCCTATGGCTTGCTGGCCTTCCCGATCCACCTGTGGGTGGTGATCTACGCTCTCGGCCGGGGCGATATCAAGGCGTCGATCGGCCCGTTCCGCGATGCCTGGCGCCGTGGCGACGAGCAGGCGGCGGTGCACGTGGCCGAACGTGACCTCAACCTGACCGGCGATGACGAAGCCAGCCTGCTGGCCAAGGTGCAGAACCATCTGCTGTGGCAGGCGTACCAGAGCTTCTTTGCGGTGATCTTCTGGTATGTGCTGCTGGGGCCGGTGGCGGCGTTGGTGTATCGACTGCTGGCGCTGGCCATCGCTAATTCGAAGAACCCGGGTGTTATTGCTCGCGCGGGCAGCATTCGCCATGCCTTCGATTGGTTGCCGGTGCGGGTGTTGGCCGCCAGCTTTGCCCTGGTGGGCAATTTTGTCGCGGTGGGCAAGGTGATGTTGCACGAGCTGCTGCACTGGGGAATTGGCGCCAAGAAGCTGATTGCCGATGTGGGGCGTGTGGCAGGGGAGTTGCCGGAATCGGCAGCGGGTGAGGCGGGCGTCGCCAGCCTGGATAGCCTGTGGGAGTTGCTGCTGCGTTCGGCGGTGCTGTGGTACGCCGTTATCGCGTTGTGGACGGTGTTGTTCTAGCCAATCTGTAGCAGCAACTGTCTTGAAATGGCGTCGCGTGCATCGCGACCAAGGTCGGCTCCTACCCCGTCCGTGGTAGGAGCCGGCCTTGGCCGCGATGCAGACGACGCGGTCCTGTAGCTGCGGCTACAGGTCCCAGTTGAACAGTTGGCAGGCATTTGCCGTGCTGGCTTCACTCAACGCCGACACCTCCACCCCCATCACCTCAGCCAACGCCAGCGCAATCTGCGGCAAATGCTCCGGACTATTGCGCACCCCCGCAAACATCACCGGCGCCATATCCGGTGAATCGGTCTCCAGCACCACTGCCTCCAACGGCAACCGCGCCACCGTCTTGCGCAGTTTCACCGCCTGCGGCCAGGTTGCCGCGCCGCCCAACCCCAGCTTGAACCCCAGCTTCAGGTACTCGCGCGCCTCTTCATAACTGCCGGCAAACGCATGAATGATCCCACCGCGCTTGAGCTTGAAGCGCTTGAGCGTGGCGATGGTCTGCGCATGGCTGCGGCGTACATGCAGCAGCACCGGCAGTTCAAACTCGGCTGCCAGCGCCAGCTGCGCCTCGAACAGCGTCTGCTGACGCTCGCGGTCCAGGTCCTCGAGGAAATAGTCCAGGCCAAACTCGCCCACGGCGCACAGTTGCCGATGACCCGCCAAGCGCTCCAGCCAGGTACGCAACGCTACCAGGTGCTCCGGCTTGTGCTCGTCGAGATAAACCGGATGCAGCCCCAGGGCCGCATACAACTGATCATCGCTTTGCACCAGGTCCCACACCCGCTGCCAGTTGGCCTGGTGCACGCCCAGCACCACCATGCGCTGCACGCCCAGGGCGCGCGCATTGTCCAGCAGGGCAGGGCGATCGACGTCGAAGTCCGGGAAGTCCAGGTGCGTGTGGGTGTCGATCAGCCCCATGGCTCAGGCCTCGTGGATGCGCTGCTTGAAGGTACGGGCGATGGCGTGCACGCCAGGCTGGTACTCGTTGCGCTCCACGGCGGCCAGTGCCAGCTCCAGGGCCTTGCTGGCAATCAGATCGTGCTGCTGGCCCATGGCGTTGATCGGCAGGGGCAGGAAATCCAGCAACTGCGTGTCACCGAAGGTGGCCAGGTGCAGCGAGGGGAATTCGTCCTGATGGCCTTGCAGCACATCGAATACGCCCTGCAACAGGACGTAGGAGGTGGTGACCAGTGCTTCCGGCAGATGGCCCAGTTGCTCCAGCAGTTGCAGCATCGACTGGCGGCCGCACTCACGGCTGAAGGACTCGCCTTCGGACACCAGTACCTTGCCCTTGAAGCCTTCCACCGCCTGATGGAAACCGGCGGCGCGTTCACGGCTGATGCTCAGCTCGGGGCGGGCGCCGATCAGGGCGATGTCTTTCGGCGCGGGGCGCAGCACGCTGCTGGTCAGTTGCAGGGCGGCGTGACGGTCGTCGCTGACCACCGAGCAGAATTGGCTGCTGTCCATCTCGCGGTCGATGGCGATGATCGGCAGGCCCTTGTTCTGCAATTCCAGGTAGCTGGTGTCGCTGGCCGGCAGGCAACTGGCGACGAACAGCGCATCGCAGCGCCGGGCCTTGAACAGCTGCTGCAGTTGCAGCTCGCTGGCCGGCTCGTCGTCGGAACTGGCGATCAACAATTGGTAGCCGTGCTCGCGGGCGCGCTTTTCCAGGCGCTTGGCGATGCGCGCATAACTGGGGTTTTCCAGGTCCGGCAGGATGAAGCCCAAGGTGCGCGTATGGCGGCTGCGCAAACCGGCGGCCTGGGGGTTGGGCGTGAAGCCGTGCGCCTCCACCACCGCCTGGACACGCTCCACGGTAGCCTTGCTGATGCGCTGCTGTTGCGCCTTGCCGTTGATGACGTAGCTGGCGGTGGTCACCGACACACCGGCCAGGCGGGCAATATCACTGAGTTTCAACCGAGTATTCCTTGTTATGCGCAGCGCTGCACCGTGTGGCCAGGCGCTGCCGAGCATTTTTCACGATCTTTTCCGGTTGTGGCACGCGACCATGGTCGCAGCGCCGCCGACAGGTTGGGCTTCAATGCCTGAAGATTATCGGGTAACGTGCCTGTCATTCTAGGTTAAACGATTCAGCTCACATGTTTTTCTGCCGAAAAAAATCTGTCGGGGTGGTCAGCTAATTTTCCCCGCAGTGTGAACTGAATGACGTCGACCAGCCCGGGGCTGACCGCAGCATGATTTCAGCCCTATGCTGAACCCTTAAAACAAGACTTCTGCATCCAGCGGATGCCGTAAAGGAGATTGGCATGCTCGAGCTCACTATAGAGCAGATATCCATGGGCCAGAGTGCTGTGGATAAACCCGCCGCCCTGCAATTGCTCGCCGAAAAACTGGTTGCCGACGGCCTGGTGGCCGAGGGTTACCTGGCCGGCCTGCAAGCCCGAGAGGCGCAGGGTTCGACCTTCCTGGGCCAGGGCATCGCCATCCCCCACGGCACCCCCGAAACCCGCGACCTGGTGTTTGCCACCGGGGTGCGCCTGCTGCAGTTCCCCGATGGCGTGGACTGGGGCGATGGCCAGATCGTGTACCTGGCCATCGGCATCGCCGCCAAGTCCGATGAACACCTGCGGCTGCTGCAACTGCTGACCCGCGCCCTGGGCGAAACCGACCTGGGCCAGGCCTTGCGCCGTGCGGGCTCCCCCGAAGCGTTGCTGAAACTGTTGCAGGGCGCGCCGCAAGAGTTGGCGCTGGACGCGCAGATGATCAGCCTCAGCGTGGCCGCCGAAGACTTCGAAGAACTGGTATGGCGTGGCGCCCGTCTGCTGCGCCAGGCCGATTGCGTGAGCAATGGTTTTGCTGCCGTGCTGCAACAGGTCGAGGCGCTGCCGCTGGGCGATGGCCTGTGGTGGCTGCACAGCGAGCAGACCGTGAAGAAGCCCGGCCTGGCTTTCGTTACGCCGCAGCAGCCGCTGCGCTACCTGGGCCAGCCGCTGACCGGGTTGTTCTGCCTGGCCAGCCTGGGTGAGGCCCATCAGGCCTTGCTGGAGCGTCTGTGTGCGCTGCTGATCGAAGGGCGCGGCCAGGAACTGGGCCGTGCCACCAGCACCCGTGCCGTGCTGGAAGTGCTGGGCGGCGAAGTACCAGCCGACTGGCCCAGTGCGCGCATTGGCCTGGCCAATGCCCATGGCCTGCATGCCCGCCCGGCCAAGGAGCTGGCGCAACTGGCCAAGAGTTTCGACGGCGAAATTCGTCTGCGCCTGGTGGACAGCCACGAGCCAGCCGTGTCGGCCAAGAGCCTGAGCAAGCTGCTGAGCCTGGGCGCACGCCGTGGCCAGGTGCTGGAATTCATCGTCGAGCCAGGCATTGCCAACGATGCGCTGCCGGCGTTGCTGGCCGCGGTGGCGGAAGGTTTGGGCGAAGAAATCGAGCCGTTGCCGGCCGTGGTCGAAACCGTCGTTGTCCAGGTGGAAGAAACACCGGTCATTACCGCCAAGGTCCAGGCCCCCGTGGCCGGCCAGCAGATCAACGGCATCGCCGCCGCCCCGGGCATCGCCATGGGCCCGGCCCATGTGCAGGTGCCGCAGGCATTCGACTACCCGCTGCGGGGCGAGTCCCACGACATCGAGCACCAGCGCCTGCAAGACGCACTGGTGCAGGTGCGCGACGACATTGAAGGGTTGATCCGCCGCGCCCAGGCCAAGGCCATCCGCGAGATCTTCGTCACCCACCAGGAGATGCTCGACGACCCGGCGCTGACCGATGAGGTGACTAGCCGCTTGAAGCAGGGCGAAAGCGCCCCGGCCGCCTGGATTGGCGTAATCGAAGCCGCCGCCGTGCAACAGGAAAGCCTGGCCGATGCGCTGCTGGCCGAGCGCGCCGCCGACTTGCGCGACATTGGTCGCCGCGTACTGGCGCAGCTGTGCGGTGTGGACAGTGTCGAGGAGCCCAACCAGCCCTACATCCTGGTGATGGATGAAGTCGGCCCGTCCGACGTAGCGCGCCTGGACCCCGCCCGCGTGGCCGGTATCCTCACGGCCCGTGGCGGCGCCACTGCCCACAGCGCCATCGTCGCCCGTGCCCTGGGCATTCCGGCCATTGTCGGCGCTGGTGAAGCGGTGTTGTTGCTCAAGCCCGGTTGCCCGCTGCTGCTGGACGGCCAGCGCGGCCAGTTGATCGTCGACCCCAGCGATGACGTGCGCCAACGCGCTATCGAAGAGCGCGAGCAGCGGGCCCAGCGCCAGGAAGCGGCCAACGCCCGTCGCCTGGAAACCGCGGTTACCCGTGACGGCCATGCCGTGGAAGTGTTCGCCAACATCGGCGAAAGCGCGGGCGTCAAGGCGGCGGTGGAGCAGGGCGCCGAAGGCGTCGGCCTACTGCGTACCGAGCTGATTTTCATGGCCCACTCGCAGGCTCCTGACGAAGCCGTCCAGGAAGCCGAATACCGCCGCGTGCTCGACGGCCTGGCCGGTCGCCCGCTGGTGGTGCGTACCCTGGACGTGGGCGGTGACAAACCGCTGAGCTACTGGCCGATCGCCAAGGAAGAAAACCCCTTCCTGGGCGTGCGCGGCATCCGTCTGACCCTGCAACGCCCCGACGTGATGGAAAGCCAGCTGCGCGCCCTGCTGCGCGCCGCCGACAACCGTCCGCTGCGCATCATGTTCCCCATGGTCGGCAGTGTCGAAGAGTGGCGTCAGGCCCGCGACATGACCGAGCGTCTGCGCCTGGAAATCCCGGTGGCCGACCTGCAACTGGGCATCATGATCGAAGTGCCGTCGGCCGCCCTGCTGGCGCCGGTGCTGGCTCGCGAGGTGGACTTCTTCAGCGTCGGCACCAACGACCTGACCCAGTACACCCTGGCCATCGACCGCGGCCACCCGACCTTGTCGGCCCAGGCCGATGGCCTGCACCCGGCGGTGCTGCAACTGATCGACATCACCGTGCGGGCCGCCCATGCCCATGGCAAGTGGGTAGGCATCTGCGGCGAGTTGGCAGCAGACCCGGTGGCCGTGCCGTTGCTGGTGGGGCTGGGCGTGGATGAATTGAGTGTCTCGGCGCGCAGCATTGCCGAGGTAAAAGCCGGGGTGCGCGAACTCACCCTGAGCCAAGCACAGGGCCTGGCGCAAACCGCGCTGGGCCTGGGCAGCGCCACTGAAGTGCGCGCCCTGGTGGAGAAACACTGATGGCCAAGATTCTGACCCTGACCCTGAACCCGGCGCTGGACCTGACGGTGGAGCTCAACAGCCTGCTGGTGGGCGACGTCAACCGCAGCACGGCCATGCACAGCCACGCGGCCGGCAAGGGCGTCAACGTGGCCCAGGTGCTGGCTGACCTGGGGCATCAGCTGACCGTCAGCGGTTTTCTCGGTGAGGACAACGCGCTGCCGTTTGAGGCGCTGTTCAAGGCGCGCGGCTTCGATGACCAGTTCATCCGCGTGCCGGGCGAGACCCGCAGCAACATCAAGCTGGCCGAGAGCGGCGGGCGCATCACCGACCTCAATGGCCCGGGAGCCTTTGTCGACGACGACGCCCAGGCCGCCCTGCTGGCGCGCCTGGAACAGACCGCCCCCGGCCATGACGCCGTGGTGGTCGCCGGTAGCCTGCCGCGCGGCATCAGCGTCCAATGGTTTCAGGCCCTTCTGGAGCGCCTGGTGGCCATGGGCCTCAAAGTGGCCCTGGACACCAGCGGTGCCGCCCTGCGCGGCGGCTTGGCCACTCAGCCCTGGCTGATCAAGCCCAACACCGATGAACTGAGCGAAGTGCTGGGCGAGCGCGTCGACACGCTGGCAGAACAGGCAGCAGTGGCCAAGCGTCTGCAGGCCCAGGGCATCGAGAACGTGGTGATCTCCCAAGGCGCCCAAGGCGTGCTCTGGTTCAGCGGCCAGCCGACGTTGCAGGCGCTGCCACCCACGGTCGATGTGGCCAGCACCGTGGGGGCGGGCGACTCGCTGTTGGCGGGCATGGTCCACGGCCTGCTCAGCGGCTCTGCGCGCGAGCAGGCCCTGTGCACCGCCACGGCCATTGCCGCCATGGCGGTCAGCCAGATCGGTTTCGGTATCAGTGACCACGCCTTGCTGGCGCGGCTCGAAAGCGGCGTCTGTGTACGCACGCTGACAGAACAATAAGAGGGAATGCGATGAAACTTGCCATTGTCACGGCCTGCCCCAGCGGCCGCGTTTCCAGTGTGCTCAGCGCCCGGTTGCTGGACGCCGTGGCCCAGCGCCAGGGCTGGAGCACCAGCGTTGAAGTGCACGACCCGCAGCGCCCGGAGAACCGGCTGACTGCTGCTGCCATCGAGGCTGCCGATTGGGTGCTGGTGGTCAACACCGGCCCCATCGACTTGAGCCGCTTCGTCGGCAAGCGCCTGTTCCAGAGCACGCCGGCAGCGGCCTTGCAGGATGCCGATGGCTTCCTGCGTCAGGCCGCCGAGCAGGCCAAGGTGTTTGAGGCCAGCGCGCCTGCGCCGGTGGTTGCCAGCGAGCGCGCCCCGCGTCTGGTGGCGATTACTGCCTGCCCCACGGGCGTGGCGCATACCTTCATGGCCGCCGAAGCCCTGCAGACCGCTGCCAAGCAGATGGGTTATGACTTGCAGGTGGAAACCCAGGGTTCGGTAGGCGCGCGCAATCCACTCAGCGCTGCCGCCATTCAGGAAGCCGACGTGGTGCTGCTGGCTGCCGACATCGATGTCGCCACCGAGCGTTTCGCCGGCAAGCGCATTTATCGCTGCGGCACTGGTGTGGCGCTCAAGCAGGCCAAGTCGATCCTCGACAAGGCGCTGGCGGAAGCCAAGCCAGAGTCGGCTGCGTCCGGGAATAGCGGTAGTGCGCCAGCCAAGCAAGAGAAGACCGGTGCGTATAAGCACCTGCTGACCGGCGTCTCGTACATGCTGCCCATGGTAGTAGCGGGCGGCCTGATGATCGCCTTGTCGTTCGTCTTCGGCATTACCGCGTTCAAGGAGCCGGGCACCCTGGCCGCCGCCTTGATGCAGATCGGTGGCGACAGTGCCTTCAAGTTGATGGTGCCGTTGCTGGCGGGCTATATCGCCTATTCCATCGCTGATCGCCCTGGCCTGGCGCCGGGCATGATCGGTGGCCTGCTGGCCAGCACCCTGGGCGCAGGTTTTATTGGCGGCATCGTCGCCGGCTTCATCGCCGGTTACGCCGCTAAGGCGATCAACCGTTACGCGCGGTTGCCCACAAGCCTTGAAGCACTGAAGCCGATCCTGATCATTCCGCTGCTGGCCAGCCTGTTTACCGGCCTGGTGATGATCTACGTGGTGGGCAAGCCGGTGGCCGGCATGCTCGAAGCGCTGACGCACTTCCTGGACAGCATGGGCACCACCAACGCCATTCTGCTGGGCGTGCTGTTGGGCGGCATGATGTGCGTGGACCTGGGCGGGCCGATCAACAAGGCGGCCTATGCGTTCTCGGTGGGCCTGCTGGCCTCCCAGAGCTACGCGCCCATGGCCGCCACCATGGCGGCCGGCATGGTGCCGCCGATCGGCCTGGGCATCGCCACCTTCCTGGCACGTCGCAAGTTTGCCCAGAGCGAGCGTGAGGCGGGCAAGGCGGCGTTGGTGCTGGGGCTGTGCTTCATTTCCGAAGGCGCGATTCCGTTCGCCGCCAAGGACCCGCTGCGGGTGATCCCGGCCAGCATTGCCGGTGGTGCGTTGACCGGTGCGCTGTCGATGTACTTCGGCTGCAAACTGATGGCGCCCCATGGCGGGCTGTTCGTGATGTTGATCCCGAATGCGATCAACCATGCGTTGTTGTATCTGCTGGCGATTGTGGCGGGTGCGGCGGTGACGGCGGTGGTGTATGCGGTGATCAAAAAAGCCGAAGTGGTAGAGCTGACCCCGGAGCCTGCGTAGCCACAACCGTCCACAGTGGGAGATGCCATGGTACCTGTAGCAGCGGCCGCCAGGCCGCGTCATAGGCACCGCGCACTGGCTGATCCGCCGCGGCGCCTGCGACGCAGCCTCCGGCAGCTGCTACACCATTCCTGTGGGAGCGGGTTCTACCCGCGAAAAAGGGCACGCGGAGTTTCTGACATACCGCGGTGTTCTTTTCGTGGGCAGAGCCCACTCCCACAAGAGCTTGTAGCAGTGTCCAGGCAGGTTAGAACTTCAGGGCGTTGGTCAGATCGCCCATCGGCTTCTGCCCGCGCGCCTTCATGGCGTCATCACGCTGCTTGAGACCATCCAGCGTCTCCAGCTTGAACACCCGGGTGATCAACCGCAGGATCGAGGCGGTGTCATACACCGTATGATCCACCGTCCCCTTGCGCGCAAACGGCGACACCACCAGTGCCGGAATACGCGTGCCCGGGCCGAAGCGATCGCCCTTGGGCGGCGCCACGTGGTCCCACCAGCCGCCGTTCTCGTCCACCGTCACCACCACCACCATGTTCTTCCACTGCGGGCTGTTGCGCAGCACCTTCAGCGCCGTGGCGATATGGCGGTCGCCCGCGGCCACGTCGGCGTAACCGGCGTGCATGTTGAGGTTGCCCTGGGGCTTGTAGAAGGTCACCGCCGGCAGCTTGCCCGCCGCCGCATCGGCGAAGAAGGTGTTGGTGCTCAGCTCATCACCCAGGCCGCCGTCGCGCAGACGCTTCTGACGCTCGGCCGGGTTTTCCGGGCCTTGCTGCTTGAAGTAGTTGAACGGCTGGTGGTGGTACTGGAAATTGGGAATTTTCGGAATGCCGCCCGAGTCCTTGAACTCGTCCAAGGTGGCCTGCCAGGCGCCGGCGTACCAGGCCCAGTCGATGTTCTTCTTGCTCAGCTTGTCGCCGATATGCTCGTGGCTCTGGGGTACCAGCACACTGGCCAGGTCCGGCTTGGAATAGTCGGGGCGCTCGGGGTCGCGGATCCAGGTGGGCCAGTAGGGCGGCGCCATGGTGTTCACGGCGAACCCGTCCGGGGTGATGGCGCTGGGGCCGAACGCCGGGGCGCCGGTCATGGCGCTGGCCGGGGTCTTGTCCAGCGGCTTCAAGCGCGTGTCCAGCGGGTCATCGCTCTGCAGCGTGGCGATCTGCTCCTTGGCCGCCGAGGTGCTGGCGTTGGGGTAGAACGGCGCGGTGGCACTGATCAGGTACTGGTGGTTCAGGAACGAACCACCAAAGGCACCCTGGAAGAAGTTGTCGCACAGCACGAACTCACGGGCCACGTCCCACAGGCGCAGGGAATATTGCGTCTGGTCGTAATAGCCCATGGTCAGGCCGCCGGAATCCGCCCAGGCCACGAACTTGTCGTTCTTGCCGCCGTTGATCTGCATCTGGTTCTGGTAGAACACGTGCCACAGGTCGCGGGTGATCACGTTCAGCGGCAGGTCTTCCTTGTTCGGCCCCTTCAGCGCGAACGGCGCATTGGGCAGGTTCTCCTGGTACTGCACGCCGGCGGCATAGGTCACGCCATCCACCGTCTGCGGGCCGACCTGCAGGGTGCCGCCCCACGCCGGTGGCAGGGTCTTAAGCAGGCTGTCGTCACGGTCGCGCTGCTGATACTCCTCAGGCTTGAGCGACGACAGCGGCTTCTCCACGCCAGGGAAATTGCCGAACAGGTTGTTGAAGCTGCGGTTTTCGGCGTAGATCACCACCACGGTCTTCACATTGTCGGCCAGCGCCTTGTCCAGCTCGGTGGGCGACAGCGGATGCTCGTCGGCCTTGCCGCTTTGGTCATTGGTGCTGCCACAGGCCGTCAGCGTCGCGGCACCCACGCCCAGCACAGCCACGCCACCGAGAAAACGGCGGCGGCTGGTGTCGGGCAGCAGGGGGGAGGTTGGCTGTTGCGTGTCGTCAGTCTTGTCGCTCATTACGGCATCCCTGATAAGGCGTAACAAAAAATTACAGGCGGGGAGGCTAGCAGTGGATTGTGACGGTTATGCGGCGGGAATGTGGCAGGGCGCGGGCGTGTTAGCCGTGATTGTATAGCTCACCGAACTGTTGCTCGATCCACAACACTTGCAGCACCCGCCCATCTCGATACCCAATAAAAGGGAGTTTTCCGTTCCAGCGGAAAACGAGAAGATTTACGTCTGCAGTAACGCAGGTCGGTAACCGTGCCTTTATCTGGCAGGCGGGCATTCGTTCTGTGCCCAGGCCGTGCCTAGGGGCCGAGTTGATTTGTGCCCAGGTCATCCGACTGAGAGTAAATAGCGCATCCAGAAACAGCCCGCGTTCGGAGCGATCGCGAATGGCGGAAATACAATGGCTTTTCTGGAGGTTTTCAAGGGCAAAAATAGGTGGTAACTGCTCGGGGCTGCGCTCTGTCGAAACATGCGTTGGGTGGATCAACTTGCTCTGCCTCACTGGCGCGGATCGCATCCTTTTAGCCATAGTCCCTCACTGAACGATTTGAGTCCTGAAGAAGCGGGTCATGAGGCTTTGGCTGATGACCTGATTGCTGCCGCTCTGATAGCTCTCTTTCCATGGAGTTTCGTCATGGGTCAGTTGCCTCAGTCGCCAGGCAGAGTACTGGCCGTAGAATTCGTAAACCTCGTCCAGCAGCTCACGTTCAGGTGGCGAAAAACAGTCGAGGTCGAAACCTTCCGGATGGGGGATGTGCCCAGAGCCGAAGGACTTGTAGCGTTGGTACAGCGTTGGTACTACCGGGCCGTGCAGCCAGGCTTCTATGGGCTCTTCGAACAATGGGCTGCCATGTAGGGCAAGGCTAAAACCTTGCGCGTAGTAGACGAGCTTCTGCAGTTTGAGGTTGGAGACAAGATCGCCTGCATCCTCGCTGGTCTGTGCCAGGAAATATTGAGCGACGTCAAAGGCGCTGTGCATGGGGGTTCCGGAAAGGTGGTGAATATGTCGCCAAGATAGGCTTTCGCGCTAAGGCTGCCTATCGGCTTACCCTGAGAAAGGGGTAGGACCTTTCCCAAGGTAATGCCGTCTCCCTATCGACTCAGCCGTTTGCCTTGCCTGTCACGGCTTTCCAGCGAGGCGTCCACCAGTGCCTTGGCCATGTTCACCAAGTGGTAGAGGGTCATGGCCTGGCTGCGTTGGGGGCCGGTGAAGTTGTCGGCGTTTTCGTAGGCGGTGGTCGAGGTGCAGGCCAATAGTTCGCTGGCGTGCATCAGGGCGTTGTCGATGTTGAGGCCTTCGCGCACGGTGAACAGGTGCAGTTCATCGTAGGTTCGGTTGCCGACTTCGGTGTGGGCGGTGAAGAAGGTGTCGTCGGGGGCGGTAGGGTAGGGATCGAGTGGTGGTAGAGGTGGATCGGGGACGATTTTATTCATGGCAAATCTCCAGTCTGTTGGAGCTACCGCCATCGCTGCTAAACGAAGGGTGGCAGCTGAGCGCGGGTTAGCAGACCGGTAGACTGGCAACCCGGCGCACTCGAAAGTGCCCCGCGCACAGCCGCCATGAAACGTGCGAATAGCCAGTTTCCTGGTGGATATGTCTGCCAGTGATACGGGGCTGCTAATGACCCGGTCATTGATTCCCAATGACGGTGAAAGGCTAGAAGCGCCAGCTTGCTCAAACAATCGGAAACGGCCGAAGGAATGGTAGGACATTTCCCAAAGATCACGAACCACCGCACTGAGACAAGTTGTGTCACAAGCCGCTGCCGTCAGGCTGAGCTGGTCGCTGGGTTCGCTCTAGATGCCTTCAAATCTTCAGCTGTTCGAATTTACCAGGTGGAGAGAAGCGCCAGCTGATCTTGAAAGCAGCTCCGCCTTTGATGAGTGATGATTGCTTGAGGATGGCGGGCCACCAGCGAACCAGGTTATGGGCCTTGCTCCAGTAGCTTTCTACTGACCACTGCCGTGCCAGGCAGAAAATGGGCATCCCTGAGCGTCGAAACGCTTGGCGCTCTGCCTCGCTTTTTGTGAAACGGTCTTGGGATATAACTACCCAGTCGCCTTCTGCTTTGAGTGTCGCGAGCCAGGTTACGTCACTGGTGGTTCGTGCGAATCGCTCTGCAAGTGGGTAAACAGAATGTCCTTCCCCTTTCGAGAGTTCATTGAGCGCTTTTGCCAAGGCTGGAGGTAAGTTGTGATCGAGCAAAAACTTCAAGCTGTGCCCCCACCCTCAAACGCTATGACAGCGTCCACGTCAGTCACCGGGATTTCGTAAAGCACAGCGATTCGCTTGCGGTCTTTGTCTTCCGCCAAATAGGCGTGGTAGAGCAACCCTGTATCAATTCCGCTAGCTGAAAGGATGGGTCTGCCGAAGTTTCGGTCGGGGTCAATGACAATCGCGCGGCTCCGCGCAAGGGGATATCGATGTTGAGCTTTCGAGTTGGAGGTGTTCACGAAGACCTCCCTGGAAAGTGGTCGAGGTGACTCGCAATGAGGAATGTGATCCATGATTGGCTGCGCATCGTGGGCGAACCCGCGATCCTGGCTCCTGCTTGAGAATGACAGCCACCAGAATACGTCCGTCTGTGATCAGCTTATATCAGCCCAACCCCAAATGGCTGTAGGACTTTTCCGAGCGCAAAAAAAAAGAGCCTACCTTTCGGTAAGCTCTTTTTCGTACTTGGTGGCTACACAGGGACTTGAACCCCGGACCCCAGCATTATGAATGCTATGCTCTAACCAACTGAGCTATGTAGCCAAGATGGCGCGCATTATTCCCTCAGAACGAAGATGCGTCAAGCATCTTTTTCAAATTTTTTTACGTGCGATCAAAAGGTTATGGCAAATACCTCCGTAGCCGCTGCCGACAGGCTGCGCTGGACCGCATGTACACCCCACATTCCAAGGCGCCTGCACCGGCCAGCGCAGCCTGGCGGCAGCGGCTACGTGACATAAATTGTTTCATTGTTAGCAATCCTGCCCCGAAAAATGGCACATTAGGATCCCTCGCGCTGGTCGTGCACTTGTTCGCGGCACGCTGAACAGCGTTCCTACCCGTTGTCCGGAAGATTGCTTGATGGCCATCAGTAACGTTCAAACCAGCTCGCCCCCCGCGGCCGCGGCTGCCCAGACCAGTCCGCTGGTGATGCGGATCATCGGCGCCTGTGCGCTGGCGCATTTGATCAATGACCTTATCCAGTCGGTACTGCCGTCGATTTACCCCATGCTCAAGGCCAGCTATGGCCTGAGCTTCACCCAGATCGGCCTGATTACCCTGACGTTCCAGATCACCGCGTCGCTGCTGCAGCCGTGGGTGGGCTTCTATACCGACCGCAACCCCAAGCCTAACCTGTTGCCGCTGGGCACCATCTGTACGCTGATCGGCATCGTGATGCTGGCCTTTGTCGGCAGCTTCCCGATGATTCTGGTGGCGTCGGCGCTGGTGGGCATCGGTTCGTCGACCTTCCACCCGGAGACCTCGCGTATCGCGCGCCTGGCGTCCGGTGGGCGCTACGGGCTGGCGCAGTCGACCTTCCAGGTGGGCGGCAACGCCGGCTCGGCGTTCGGGCCGCTGCTGGCGGCGGCGCTGATCATTCCGTTCGGTCAGGGTAACGTGGCGCTGTTCGGGATTTTCGCGCTGTTTGCCCTGGGCGTGACCTGGATGCTCAGCCGCTGGTACAAGGAACACCTGAACCTGTTCAAGGCCAAGAAGGGCGGCCAGGCCACCCACGGGCTGTCCAAGCGCCGGGTTACGGCCGCGCTGGTGGTGCTGGGCCTGCTGGTGTTCTCCAAGTACTTCTACATGGCCAGCTTCACCAGCTACTTCACCTTCTACCTGATCGAGAAATTCCAGCTGTCGGTGGCCAGTTCGCAGCTGCACCTGTTCCTGTTCCTGGGCGCGGTGGCGGCGGGGACCTTCTTTGGCGGGCCAATCGGCGACAAGATCGGCCGCAAGGCGGTGATCTGGTTCTCGATCCTGGGCGTGGCGCCGTTCACCCTGGCACTGCCTTACGTGGACCTGTTCTGGACCAGCGTGCTCAGCGTGATCATCGGCTTCATCCTGGCCTCGGCCTTCTCGGCCATCGTGGTGTACGCGCAGGAACTGGTGCCGGGCAACGTCGGCATGATCGCCGGCGTGTTCTTTGGCCTGATGTTCGGCTTTGGCGGCATCGGCGCGGCGTTGCTGGGGCACCTGGCGGACATTCGCGGCATCGAGTACGTGTACGGCCTGTGCTCGTTCCTGCCGCTGTTCGGCATATTGACAATCCTGTTGCCCAACACGAAGAAAGCCTGACCTGTGAAAAGGCCCGCGTGATGCGGGCCTTTCTTATTCCAGGTCGGCAATGCCCGTAGCCGCTGCCGTCAGGCTGCGCTGGCCCTTGGCTCCGCTGTAGATCTCCAGTGAATAGGGTGGCCAGCGCAGCCTGGCGGTAGCGGCTACAGAGGTGAAATGGCGCGACTTCTCTATCGCGCCAACACCGGCGCCGGCACCCGCGCAAACCACCGGCTCACCTGCTCATACACATGCGCCAACTGCAGCACCGCAAAGTCCGCCTGATGCGGCCCGATGATCTGCATGCCCATGGGCAACCCCTGCCCATTGAACCCCACCTGCACATTGGCCACCGGGCAGCCGCTGAGGGTGCCGGGGATGACCACTTCCATCCAGCGGTGGTAGGTGTCCATGCTGCGGCCAGCGACTTCGCTGGGCCAGTG
Organism: Pseudomonas sp. TE3644; assembly: GCF_056278815.1. Classification (NCBI taxonomy): domain Bacteria; kingdom Pseudomonadati; phylum Pseudomonadota; class Gammaproteobacteria; order Pseudomonadales; family Pseudomonadaceae; genus Pseudomonas; species Pseudomonas sp. TE3644. The sequence continues at coordinate 239,155 of NZ_JBWBQF010000001.1, forward strand.
CTGGCGCTTGTCGAAGGGGAAGACCTGGGCGCTGGGCAGCAGCAGGTAGTCGTAGCGCTCGAACAGTTTGCTTATGGCGCGGTACCAGTCGGTGCGGGTGACGGCGGCCTGGTGGATGTCGCTGGCGCTCAGGCTCAGGCCGTTTTGCACTTCCCATTGGGCCTCGGGCTTAAGCATCTCGCGCTTGGTGGGATCTTGATAAGCCTTGCCCAGGTTGCCGGCGATGGTCCAGTGGCGCAGGGTGCGCCAGCAGTCCCACAGGCGTCCGGGGCTGAAACCCAACTCGGCGTTTTCCACGCTGCAGCCCAGGGCCTGGAAGTCGCCCAGGGCTTTTTCGCAGAGGGCGGTGACGCCGTTTTCCATCGGCAGGTAGCCAGCGAAATCGCCCAGCCAGCCCAGGCGCGTGCCCTTGAACTCACGGGCCAGCGGCGCGGTGAATTCGCTGCCGTCACCGGCCAGCGACAGCGGCGCCCGCGGGTCGTGGCCGGCCTGCACCGACAGCAGCAGGGCGGTGTCGCGCACGTTGCGACCCATGGGGCCTTCGTAGCCCAGCTGGTCGAAGAACAGGTCGCTGGCGTCGTCGAAGGGCACGCGGCCTTGGGAAGGGCGAAAGCCGATGATGTTGTTGAACGCGGCGGGGTTGCGCAACGAGCCCATCATGTCGCTGCCGTCGGCCACCGGCACCAGGTGCAGGGCCAGGGCGGCCGCCGCGCCACCGCTGCTGCCACCGGCGGTCTTGTCCGGGTCGAAGGCACAGCCGGTGGCGCCGAACAGGGGGTTGTAGCTTTGCGAGCCCAGGCCAAATTCCGGGGTGTTGGTCTTGCCGATGATGATCGCGCCGGCAGCCTTGATGCGCCCCACCATGATGCCGTCGCGTTCGGGCAGGTAATCGCGAAACAGCGGCGAGCCCAGGGTGGTGGGGATGCCCTTGGTCAGCGACAGGTCCTTGATGGCGTGGGGCAGGCCGTGCATCCAGCCCAGGTACTCGCCGCGTGCCAGTTGCGCGTCGCGCTCGTCGGCCTGGGCCAGCAGGGCGTCGGCCGGTTGCAGGCTGATCAGGGCGTTGACCACTGGATTGAAGCGCTCGATGTGGGCCAGGTAGGCCTGCATCACTTCGCGGCAGGACACCTGGCGCAGGCGGATTTTCTCCGCAAGTTCATGGGCGGCAAGCAGTACCAGTTCGTTGATGGACGTGTGATGCATGGCAATCCCCTGTAGGCGAAACGGTGCGATGGCCGGATTATCAGGCGGGGATTGCGCAGGCGACAGATCAATTTTAACATCGAAGCTGTTAAAAAAATTAACAGCCAGGTTTGCCATGCCCAACCTTCGCCTGCCCCCGCTCAACGCCCTTCGCGCCTTCGACGCCGCCGCCCGCCTGGGCAGCTACGTGGAAGCCTCCAAGGCCCTGCACGTGACCCAGCCGGCGGTGGGCCGCCACGTCAAGTTGCTGGAGGAGTGGCTGGGGGTGCAGCTGTTCGAGCGCACCTCCCGTGGTGTGATGCTGACGCCGGCAGGGCGCAGTTACCACCAGAAGATCTCCCGCGCCTTGCAGCAGATCATCGACGCCGGTGAGGCGCTGCAACCCCACGCCACCGAACGCTGGCTGCGGATTATGGTGGTGCCGGGCCTGGCCAAGCGCTGGCTGACGCCGCAGATCGACACCCTGCGCAAGTTGCGGCCAGGCCTGAAGGTGGCCATCGAACCCAATTCAACCTTCACTGAAGTGGACGGCCGCACCGCCGACCTGGGCATTGCCTATGGCATGCCGGGGCAGTACGCCAACAGCCGGGCGACGCTGATCTGCCCGCGGGTGTTCCCAGTGTGCACGCCCAAGTACCTGGCCAGCATCAAGCCCATTCGCCGGGCCCAGGACCTGATGAAACTCGACCTGATCCATTTTGACGATGGCGAATGGTGGAACATGTGGTTCAAGGCGCTGGGCATCGACGCGCAGTTGTCCTCCGATGTGCTCTATGTCAGCAATGACCACGCGCTGTCCGTGGCCGAAGCAGGGCAGGGCATCGCCCTGGCCAACGAGGTGCTGGTGCGTGACGAATTACAGGCCGGCACCCTGGTGCGCGCCATCGGTGTGGAAGTGGCGTTGGAGAGTTATCAACTGCTGACGCCCACAGGGCAGTTGTCCGCCGATGTACAGTGGTTCCAGCAATGGCTCAGCGATGCCTTGCGCGCAGAATTTCCCCGCGCCGTCGACGCAATGCTCAGCTCTGGGGCCTGAGGGTTTTGCGGCAATGCACCAGCGCATCGCGGATCATGAAGTTCACCAGCGTGGGTGACACGCCCAGCTCCTGAGCGATGTCTTTCTGCGACCGGCCAACCAGGCGGTACTGCTCGAATGCGTAGCGGGTGCGCGACGGCAGCTCCTGCATGGCCAGCGCCAACTTGTCCAGGGCCTGGCGGTCCTCATGCAGCGTCTCGGGGCTGGCACCCGGCACCGCCGTCACCGACAGGCCCTCTTCTTCGCTGCACTTGTAGCGTTTTTCCAGCGCTTGGCGCCGGTAGTGGTCAATCGCCAGGTTGCGCACCACGCGCATCAGGTATCCACTTTGTGACTCAATGCCTGCACCGGCGGTGTCATTCATCTTCACGAATGCGTCCTGGACGACATCTTCTGCCGACGCCCTGCACCCGAGAATGCGGGTGGCTGCGTTGATGAAACGCTGGCGATGCGTCACGAAAAGCTGGTGCAGCGCCGGCCTTGGCTCTAGTTCGATTGTTTTCAACATGGGGCAGAAACCTATGCGGTAGACCACACAAGAAAAACGTAAAGCTAATGCGATTGAGAACTTTTATCAAATTGTTTATTTCATGAAACTTTGACGATTTCATGACGCCATCATGCGCTGACTAAATTTTCCCCCCTTGCCGTTCGTCCAGGAACGTGACTTGGAAAAGGGTGGAAATCATGTGGAAATCCCGCGATCTGCGGCTGTTTTGCCTGCCGTACTCGGGCGCCAGCGCCATGGTGTACAGCCGTTGGCGGCACAGCCTGCCTGCCGCCATTGAAGTAATCCCCGTCGAATTGCCCGGACGCGGTCGTCGTTTCGGGCAGCCGCTGGCCACTGACCTTCAGGCCCTGGGCCGTCAACTGGCCAGCGAGCTGGCCGGCCAGCTGGGTGTGCCCTACGCCCTGTTCGGGCATAGCCTGGGGGCGTTGCTGGCGCATGAAGTGGCGCACGCATTGCGGGCCCGTGGCTGCGCTGCGCCAACCAGGCTGTTTGCCAGCGGCACGGCCGCGCCTACCCGTCGCGACACCCAGCGTTTTGCCCGGTTGCAAAGCGACGAGCAACTGCTGGCCGAGTTGCGCGACCTCAACGGCACCCCGCCCGAACTGCTGGCCAATGCGGAATTGATGGCCCTGACCTTGCCGGTGCTGCGCGCCGATTTTGCCCTGTGCGCTCACTATCGCCCCTTGGCTCGCCCGCCGCTGGATTGCCCGATCCACGTATTGGCCGGCCACCAGGACAGCGCCACGCGCGAGGACCTGGACGCCTGGGGCCTGGAAACCCGCGGGGGCTGCTCGCTGGACCTGTTCGATGGCGGGCATTTCTTCATCCATGAGCAGACGCCTGCGGTGCTGGCCTGCGTCGCCGGAAAACTGGGCGTGCCGCCTGACGCTTGAGTAGTGCTAATTATTTTCAAACGTATTTCGTCGTACTTGAAAGGCCACCACCGGGTGCGCCGTATCAATCTGAAAGAGGTGTGAAATGGCATTCGATCGTGAAGACACAGTGTTCAAGGTTCTGATCAACCACGAAGAACAGTACTCCCTGTGGCCGGCCTACAAGACCGTGCCTCAAGGCTGGCGTGAAACCGGCACCCAGGGGCTGAAGCCCGAATGCCTGGCGTACATCGAGCAGGTATGGACCGACATGCGCCCCCTCAGCCTGCGTCAGAAGATGGAGCAGGACGCCCTGGCCCACTGATTCCCCGTCACCCGTCGCTGCCTTGCTGGAGAGCCTGCCCCATGAGTGCCGTACTGACGCTCGATATTCGTCCCATGCCCGGTGTCCAGGGCACCCTGCCGCTGCTGGTCCAGGCCCCGGAGCCGGGCCTCAACCTGTTCGACGCCCTGGAGCAGTTGCGTCCCCTGGTCGATGAGCACCTGCTGCGCAGTGGCGGCCTGCTGTTCCGCGGTTTCGCCCTGGACGGTGCCGAGCAGTTCCGCCAGTTCGCCGCCGGCTTCGGTGACCCGTTGCTCAGTTACGAATTCGGCTCCACGCCGCGCAGCAATGTCACGGCCGGGGTCTACACCTCCACCGAATACCCCCAGCACCAGCACATCCCGCTGCACAACGAGCAGGCCTACACCAACGAGTGGCCTCGGCGCATCTGGTTCTACAGCATGATCGCCGCGCAGCAGGGCGGTGAAACGCCCATCGCCGATAGCCGTGAAATCTACCGCGCCATGCCCGAGGCCATTCGTACCCGGTGGGAGCACAAAGGGCTGATGTATGTGCGCAACTACGGCAACGGCCTGGACGTGGCCTGGGAGGACGTCTTCAACACCGATGACCGCGGCACGGTGGAGGCCTATTGCCGGGCGCGTGGCATCCAGTGCCAGTGGAAGGCCGACGGTGAGTTGCGCACCCGCCAAGTGTGCCAGGTCACGGCGCGGCACCCGGTGACCGGCGAGGCGGTGTGGTTCAACCAGGCGCATCTGTTCCACATCTCCAACCTGCAGGCCGAAGTGCGCGAGACCCTGCTGGACATCGTCGACGAGCAGGACCTGCCTCGCAACGTCTATTACGCCGACGGTACGCCGCTGGAAGAAGACCTGCTGGCGCAAGTACGCGACGTGCTCGACAGCCACAAAGTCAGTTTCCCCTGGCTGGGCGGTGACGTGCTGATGCTCGACAACATGCTCGCCGCCCATGCGCGGGCCCCTTTCAGCGGCCCGCGCAAGGTGGTGGTCGCCATGGCCGGTGCACACCGCGCTGACTGACCCTCGCGGGTCCTCCTCCCCAGACTCAACCCCGCAGGTGTCCCGGCGACACCTGCGTCATTACAGGTGATGCCATGAATTCCCGTATCGATGCCGCTGCCACGCTGGTCGAGATTTTGCTGCTGCGTGCCAGTGAGTCCCCGCATACAGTGGCCTTGCGTTTTCTTGCCGACAGCGGTGAGACGTCCTTGACTTACCAGGCGCTCGACCGCCGTGCGCGGGCCATCGCTGCCAGCCTGGCCGGGCAGGCGCAGCCAGGCGATCGGGCGCTGCTGCTGTTGCCCAGTGGCGGTGATTACGTGGCCGCGTTCTTCGGTTGCCTGTACGCGGGCGTGATTGCCGTGCCGGCCTACCCGCCGGAGTCGACGCGCGACCAGCACCTGCTGCGCCTGCAATCCATCCTTGGCGATGCGGCCCCCAGCGTGATCCTCAGTGAACAGGCCCTGCTGACCACCCTGGCGCCGGTATGCGCCGGGCGCCATGTGCACTGCGTGGCAGTGGACACGCTTGAGACCGACCTGGCCGATGACTGGCAACAGCGCCTGCCGTTGCCCACCGATATCGCTTTTCTGCAGTACACCTCCGGCTCCACGTCGGCGCCCAAGGGCGTCGAGGTCAGCCACGGCAACCTGCTGGCCAACGAACAATTGATCCGTCATGGATTTGCCATTGGCGAGGGCGACGTGATCGTCAGCTGGCTGCCCCTGTTCCACGACATGGGGCTGATTGGGGGCCTGCTGCAACCTATCTACAGCGGTGTGCCCTGCGTGCTGATGTCGCCCAAGTACTTCCTCGAGCGCCCGGTGCGCTGGCTGGAGGCGATCGATCGTTACCGCGGCACCATCAGCGGCGGGCCGGACTTTGCCTACCGGCTGTGCAGTGAGCGCATCAGCGATGCAGCGCGTCACGGTCTGGATCTGAGCCATTGGCGGGTGGCGTATTCGGGTTCGGAGCCGATCCGCGCCGAGACCCTTGAGCGCTTTGCCCAGCAGTTCGCCGAACAGGGTTTTGTGTCATCTGCCTACTTCGCCAGCTATGGCCTGGCCGAGGCCACGCTGTTTGTCGCCGGCGGCCGGCCCGGGCAGGGCATTGGTCAGGTGCGTGGCTCGGGCGCCGCGCTGGCGGCCAACCGTTTCGAACCGGGCAACGACCTGACGCTGATCAGCTGTGGGTACGGCCAGCCCGGTCACGCCATCCTATTGGTCGATCCGGCCAACCTGCAACCGGTGCCCGAAGGGCAGGTGGGTGAATTGTGGGCCAGCGGCCCCAGCATTGCCCGTGGCTACTGGAACAATCCCGAGGCCACCGCCCGCACGTTCGTGATGCGCGATGGCGTTGCCTGGTTGCGTACCGGCGACCTGGCGTTCATGCACCAGGGCGAAGTGTTCGTGACCGGGCGCTTGAAGGACATGCTGATCATTCGGGGTCAGAACCTGTACCCGCAAGACATCGAAAGCCATCTGGAGGCGTCCCTGGATGTGCTGCGCAAAGGGCGTATCGCCGCCTTTGCGCTGCAGCACGATGGCGCCGAAGCCATCGGCATAGCCGTGGAAATCGGCCGCGGGGTGCGCAAGCTGCTGGCGGCCGAGGCGCTGGTTCAGGCCATCAGCGAATGCGTTGGCGAAGTCTGCCAGCAGTCCCCGGCACTGGTGATCCTGCTGGAGCCTGGCGCCTTGCCGAAAACCTCCAGCGGCAAGCTGCAACGCTCGGCCTGTTACTCGCAATGGCAGGCGGGCACCCTGGACAGCTATCACGTTCATGTGGCCGGCCACGCCCCCGTGGCGAGGCAGGCGCCCGCACAGGGGCTGGATGAGCGTCAACGGCAGGTTGCGGCATTGTGGGGTGAAGTGCTGGGGCAGGCGCCTGCCGATGTCGATGCGCACTTCTTCGCCCTGGGCGGCAACTCCATCAGCGCGGTGCAAGTCATGGCCCGTCTGCGTGAGCGCCTGGGCGTGGACGTGGCATTGGCCGAGCTGTTCGAAGCGCCAACCCTGGGGGCCTTTGTCGCTCGCCTGCCACCTTTCGCACCTGCACCTACGCCGGGCACGGCGATTGCGCGTCTGCGCGCCGATGCCGCGCGGCCGCTGTCGCCCGCGCAGCAGCGCATGTGGTTCATGTGGAAGCTGGCCCCGGAAAACAGTGCCTATACCATTTCCGGCGCGCTGCATTTGCGCGGCCTGCTGGACGTCGGCAGCCTGGGCCAGGCATTGACAGCGCTGGTCTCGCGCCATGAAGTGCTGCGCAGCCGGTTCATCGAATCGCACGCTGGCTTGCAGCAACAGGTGGCAGCCGTCACCCCGGTGGCGTTGCCGGTCAGCGACCTGCGCGGGTTGACGGGCGAGGCCCTCGAGCAGGCCTTGCAACACTGGGCGGACAATGAGGCGCAGGCGCCGTTCGACCTGGAAAACGGGCCGTTGCTGCGTGCCCGCCTGTTGTTGCTCGATGATCAACGCTACCGGCTGTTGCTGAGTATCCAGCACATCGTCGCCGATGGCTGGTCCATGAACATTCTCAGCGGCGAGCTTGCCGAGCTCTACCGTGCAGCCACGTGCGAGCAGATGCCAGGGCTGCAACCGCTGGCCATTCAATACGCCGACTTTGCGGCCTGGCAACAGCAGTGGCTGGCGGGCACCGACAGCGCCCGGCAGTTGGCCTACTGGGTGCAGCGCCTGGGGCATGAGCAACCGTTGCTGGCACTGCCCGCCGACCGGCCGCGGCCAGCGAGCCCCAGCGGCCGAGGCGGGCAGGTGCAGGTGCAACTGCCAGCGGCCCTGACCGCTTCACTCAAGGCCCTGGACCAGCGCTGCCACCTGACCTTGCCAATGGTGCTGCTCGCCAGCTTCCAGGTGCTGTTGTCCCGGCACAGTGGCCAGGACGATATCCGTGTCGGCAGCACCGTGGCCAACCGCAACCGGGTAGAGACCGAAGGGCTGATCGGCTTCTTCGTCAACATGCTGGTGCTGCGCGTCGACCTGGCCGGCAACCCCGGCTTCCTCGACTTCCTGGCCCAGGTCCGTGAGGTGGCGCTGCAGGCCCAGGCCCATCAAGACCTGCCGTTCGAGCGTCTGGTGGAGGTGCTGCAGCCGGGCCGGGAACTGGGGTACAACCCGCTGTTCCAGGTGGCCTACGATCATCAATGGCAGCACCTGGATGCCTTCCAGACACTGCCCGGCCTGGCCTTGGAACAGGTGACGCACAGCCAGCAGGCCAGCCAGTTCGACCTGATCCTGCACACCACCGAAAACGGCGACGGCCTGGCGGCGGGCTTCAGCTACAGCGCCGACCTGTTCGATGCCACCACGATCCAGCGCATGGCCCGGCAATGGTGCGTGCTGTTGCAGGCGGCCGTCGACCAGCCCGCCACCCCGGTCAAGCAACTGCCGCTGATGACGGACGCCGAGCAACAAGCGTTGTTGCTGCGCTGGAACCCGCCGGGCCAGCAGTTTCCCGACCTCGAGTGCCTGCACCGCCTGTTCGAACGGCAGGCCGCCCGCGCTCCGCAGGCTGTGGCCTTGAGCAGCGGTACCGAGCGCCTCAGCTATGCCCAGCTCAACGCCCGTGCCAACCGCGTCGCCCATGTGCTGCGCAGCCGCGGAGTGGGCCCGCAGGTGTTGGTGGGCATTGCCGCCGAGCGCTCCTTCGACCTGATCGTGGGGCTGCTGGCCATCCTGAAGGCGGGGGGCGCCTACCTGCCGCTGGACCCTGCCTATCCCGCCCAGCGCCTGACCCACATGCAGCAGGACAGCGGCATCGACCTGCTGCTGACCCAGCGTGAGCTGGTAGGCCAATTGGCGCTGGTGCCAGGCCTGGAAGTGATTTGCCTGGACGACGCCGCCACCTTCGCAGGCGCCAGCGAAGACAACCTGGAAAGCGGCCCCGGCGCCGATGACCTGGCGTATTGCATTTACACCTCCGGCTCCACCGGCAACCCCAAGGGCGTGCCGGTCACCCATGCCAACGTGGCCCGCCTGCTGCAAGCCAGCCAACGCGACTTCCGGTTTGGCCCCAGCGAGGTCTGGACGCTATTCCACTCCTGCGCCTTCGACTTCTCGGTCTGGGAGATATTCGGTGCGCTGACCCAGGGTGGGCGCCTGGTGATCGTGCCGTACCTCACCAGCCGCGAGCCCCAGGCGTTCTACCGCCTGCTGTGCGACGAGGGCGTCACCGTGCTCAACCAGACGCCTTCGGCCTTCCGCCAGTTGATCCCGTTCGCCGTGGCAGCGCCTGCGCAAGCGCTCAGCCTGCGCCATGTGATCTTCGGCGGTGAGGCCCTGGAGGTGGGAACGCTGGCGCCCTGGTTCAGTCATTTTGGTGACCAGCAGGTGCGCCTGGTCAACATGTATGGCATTACCGAAACCACCGTGCATGTGACCTATCGCCTGCTGAGCCAGGCCGACCTCGGCCGTGCCGGCAGCCCCATTGGCCAGCCACTGGCCGATCTGCAATGGTATTTCCTGGACGACCAGATGAATCCCGTGCCGCCGGGCGTGGCTGGTGAGTTGTACATCGGCGGGGCAGGGCTGGCGCGGGGTTACTGGCGCCGCCCCGGCCTGAGCGCCGAGCGCTTTGTTGCCAACCCCTTCGGCGTGCCGGGCAGCCGTCTGTATCGCAGCGGTGATCTGGCCCGCTACCTGGCCGATGGCGCGGTGGAGTACCTGGGGCGTGCCGACCATCAGGTCAAGGTGCGTGGGTTCCGCATCGAGCTGGGCGAGATCGAGGCGTGTCTGCGTCAGGCCCCCCAAGTGCGGGATGCGGTGGTGCTGGTGGGTGACGATGGCAGCGGCGACAAGCGCCTGCAAGCCTATGTGGTGCCCGACACGCGCCGCCTGGCCGATGAGCAGGCCAGCACGGAAAGTGCCTTGCTGGACCAGTGGCAAACGGTATTCGATGCCACCTATGACCTGCCCCAGGACATTCGTGGCCCCAGCTTCACGGGCTGGAACGACAGCTATCACGACCAGCCAATTCCCCATGAACAGATGCAGGAGTGGCTGGACACCACGGTGCAGCGCATCCTTGCGCTCAAGCCCAAGCGCCTGCTGGAGGTGGGCTGCGGCGTGGGTTTGCTGACCCAGCATCTGGCGCCCGTGTGCGAGGTGTACCAGGGGTGCGACTTCTCCGCCTCGGCCATCGCCGAGCTGGGGGCCTGGGCCAACACCCAACCCACCTTGCACCACGTGCAGTTGCAGCACCGCCAGGCCACGGACTTCACGGGCATCGCGCCGGGCAGCTTCGACACGGTGGTGATCAACTCGGTGGCGCAGTATTTCCCCGATGTCGACTACCTGGTGCAGGTGTTGAAAAACGCCGTGATGGCGGTGGCGCCCGGGGGCCACATTTTTGTTGGCGATGTGCGCCACCTGGGGCTGTTGCCGTTGTTCCATGCCTCGTTGGAGCTGGCCCGGGCGCCCGCGCAGCTGTCGCTCAGGCAGCTCAAGAGCCGGGTGCTCAAGGCCATGGCCGAAGACAACGAATTGCTGCTGGCGCCGGCGTTTTTCACCCAGTTGGCCGAACAGCTCGAAGGGGTGGCCGGCATCAGCCTGCAACTGCGTCGTGGCGCCTGGCACAACGAACTCAGCGCCTACCGTTACGACGCCGTCCTGCGCGTGGGCCACGCGGTGGCGGATGAAAACGCCGACTTGCTGGCCTGGCGTGCCGGTGACCAGGCCTTGGACGAACTGCGTACGCTGCTGGCCCACCAGCGGCCGCCGGCCGTGCGCTTGCATGGGCTGGCCAACCCGCGGCTGGCGCGTGACCTGCAAGCCTGGCACCACATCGACCGCGCCGCTGAAGGCGTCACCGCCGGGCAGCTGCGTGAACAACTGCTTGCCTTGCCATTGCCCGACAGTGATCCCCAGGCGTTCTGCGACCTGGGCCAGGCCCACGATTACGAAGTGCGCCTGCACTGGAGTGAGCAAGGCGTGCCAGGGCATTTCGATGCCTTGCTGATCGATCCGCATTGCCGGGACACCTACCCGGTGGACCAGGCCATCATCAAGAAGCCGCATGCCCAGCATCGCCCCTGGCTGACCCACAGCAGTAACCCGTTGATGGCGCGCCGTCGCCAGCAACTGCCGGTGGTGCTGCGCGAGCAGCTCAAGCAAAGCCTGCCTGCGCACATGCTGCCGGCCCAGATCGTGGTGCTCGACGCCCTGCCGCTGACCAGCAACGGCAAGCTCGACCGCCAGGTGCTGGCCGGGCATGACAGCCTGTCGCAACCCGGCAATGCCCACTACCGCGCCCCCCAGACCGAGCTGCAGCAGGCCGTGGCCGCCATCTGGCAGGAAGTGCTTGGGGCCAAGCGCGTGGGGCTGGAGGACAACTTCTTCGATCTGGGCGGGCACTCATTGCTGGCCACCCAGGTGGTGTCGCGGATCAATCAAGAGCTGCAGATCAAGTTGTCGGTACGCAGCCTGTTCGAAACCCGCCACCTGGGCGCACTGGTGGAGGTGGTGGAACAACTGGGCGGCCAGCGGCTGTCCAGCGAACACCTCAACGCCGAAGTGGCCGCAGCCCTGGCCGCCCTGCAAGGGCTCAGCGAGGAAGATCTACAGCTGTTGGCCGGTAACACCGCTCAAGGGATGATTTCATGAACGCATTACTGGATTCGCTCAAGGGCCTGACGCCCACCCAGCGCAAGGCGCTGATCGCCATGCTGGCCAAGAAAGGCATCGACCTGCATGCGCAACTGCCCATCCCGGCGCTGGACCGCGAGCAGCCGTTGGGGTTGTCGTTTGCCCAGCAACGGCTGTGGTTCCTCTGGCAGATGGACCCTGATGGCAGCGCCTACAACATCCCCGGTGCCCTGCGCGTGCAAGGCCCGCTGGACACGGCGCTGGTACAGCGCACGTTCGATCACTTGGTGGCGCGCCATGAGGCGCTGCGGACCACCTTTGACCACCGTGGCGATACCGATGTGCAGGTTATCCACCCGCAGTTGACGGTGCCGGTGGCGAGGGTCGACCTCAGTCACCTGGCGCAGGACGACGCCCTGCGTCAGGCCGGCGAGCTTGCCGAGCGCGAGGCCCTGGCACCGTTTGACCTGCGCCGTGGACCGCTGCTGCGCCTGCAGCTGCTGCGCCTGGACGCGCACGACCATCTGCTGCTGGTCTCCTTGCATCACATCATCGCCGATGGCTGGTCGGTAGACCTGTTCCTCAAGGAGTTCGCGCAGGTGTATGACGGCTTCAAGGCCGGGGTGCAGGCCGAGCTGGCGCCACTGCCGATCCAGTACGCCGATTACGCCCACTGGCAGCGCGAATGGCTGGATGCCGGCGAAAGCGATCGGCAACTGGCTTACTGGCGCCAGCAACTGGGCGATGAACACCCACCGCTGCAACTGCCCCTGGACCGCCCGCGTCCGGCCCAGCTCAGTGCCCGTGGTGCCAGCCTCGACCTTGCCCTGGACCAGGACCTGAGCCAGCGTTTGAAAGCGCTGGCCAAGGCCGAGGACGTGACCCTGTTCGTAGTATTGCTGGCCGCCTTTAACCTGCTGTTGTACCGCTACAGCGGCCAGCATGACCTGCGCATCGGCGTGCCCGTGGCCAACCGCAATCGCCTGGAAACCGAAGGCGTGGTGGGCTTCTTCGTCAACACGCTGGTACTGCGCACACGCCTGGACAGCCGCGAGAGCTTCCGCCAGCTGGTGCAGCAGGTTCATCAGGCCTCCGTGGCGTCGCAGGCCAATCAGGACTTGCCTTTCGAACGTCTGGTGGAGGCCCTGCAGCCCGAGCGCAGCCTGAGCTATAACCCGCTGTTCCAGGTGAAGTTCAACTACGGCTTCGATGTGTCCAGCCTGCCCGCGCCGCAAGGCCTGAGCATGACCCGTTGGCCCAGCCAGCACCTGGGTGCGCATTTCGACCTGGCGCTGGACCTGACCGACACGGCCACCGGGGTGCAGGGCGCTTTCACCTATGCCCGCGACCTGTTCGATGCCGGCAGCATCGACACCCTGGCCTGCGAATTCGTCGCCTTGCTGGGTGACCTGGTGCACCGGCCTGCCGTTCCGCTGTGGTCGGTGGCCGAGCAGCAGCCCAGCCATGCTGGCCTCGCAGGCCCGGCCCGTGACTTTTCCGCCACCAGCGTACTGCACGCGTGGCAACAGCACTGCGATCGTCAGCCCCAGGCCGTGGCCGTGCAGGCGGGGAACCAGGCCTTGAGCTTCGCCGAAGTTGACGCCCAGGCCAATAGCCTGGCGGTGTACCTGCAACGCCAAGGTGTAAGGGCAGGGGAGTATGTGTTGCTTGCCGCCCCGCGTTCGCCGCTGTGGGTGGTTGGCCTGCTGGGGGTACTCAAGAGCGGTGCCGCCTACGTGCCCCTCGACCCGCAGGTACCTGCGCAGCGGCTGGCGCAGGTCACCGCCCAGAGCAAGGCGCGCTGGCTGGTTACCGCAGACGCCCACCTGGCCGCCGTCGACGGCCTGCAGGTGATCGACCTGCACCAGCCTGAGTGGCGGCAATGCACAGGTCACGTGCCCGGCGCGGCCGTGCACCCGGAGATGCCCGCCTACGTGATCTTCACCTCCGGCTCCACCGGCCAGCCCAAAGGAGTGGTGGTCAGCCACCGGGCGTTGAACAACTACGTGCAGGGCCTGCTGGAAAGCACGGCGCTTGCCCCCTACGCCAGCATGGCAATGGTCTCCAGCGTAGCCGCCGACCTGGGCCACACGGTGCTGTTCGGTGCCCTGTGCAGCGGCCGCAGGCTGCACCTGCTCAGCGACGAGCAGTGCGCCGACGCCGAGGCCTTCGCGCAGTACATGGCCAGCCACCAGGTGGGCGTGCTCAAGATTGTCCCCAGCCATTTGCGAGGCCTGTTGCAGGCCGCTGACAACCCTGCAGTGCTGCCGCAGCATGCGCTGATCACTGGCGGCGAGGCGTGCGACTGGGACCTGGTGGAACACATCCGCCGGCTGGCGCCGGGGTGCCGCCTGATCAATCACTATGGCCCCAGCGAAACCACCGTCGGCGTATTGGTGGGTGAGGTGGGGGCCAGGCTGGCCAATAGCGCCACGGCGTTGCTGGGCCTGCCGCTGGCCAACACCTGGGCCAGGGTGCTGGATGGCGATCTCAACCCGGTACCGGTCAACGCCATGGGCGAGCTCTACCTGGGCGGCGCCGGGTTGGCGCAAGGGTACCTGGGCCAGCCCGGGTTGAGCGCAGAACGTTTTATCGCCGACCCTGCCGGCAATGGCCAACGCCTCTACCGCACGGGCGACCGCGTGCGTTACCGCCGCGACGGGCGCCTGGAGTTCCTGGGGCGTAATGACGACCAGGTGAAAATTCGCGGCTACCGCGTCGAGCTCAACGAAGTGGCGCTGGCGATCAAGGCCGTGCCCGGCGTGCTCGATGCGGTGGTGTTGGCATGCCCGGGCAGCACCGGCACGCAGCAGTTGGCGGCCTGGTGCGTGCTGGACAGCCAGACCTCGCTGGCCAGCGTGCAGCAGGCCGTGCAGGGACAACTGTCGGACTATCAATTACCCAGCCACTGGCAGCGCCTGGACGCCATGCCGCTGACCGCCAACGGCAAGCTCGATCGTCGGGCGCTGCCGGCACCGGAGCAGGCCCAGGGGCAATTCATCGAACCGCGCAATGACGTGGAACGGCAGTTGGCTGACGTGTGGGCGCAGGTGCTCAAGGTGCCGCGAGTGGGGGTAAGGGACAACTTCTTCGAACTGGGTGGTGACTCGATTCTCAGCCTGCAGATCATCGCCCGTTCGCGCAAACTGGGCTTCAAGCTGTCCCCCAAGCAGTTATTCGAAAAGCAGACCGTAGAACAGTTGGCGCTGTTGTTTGGCGACAGCGTGGCGCCAGCCCCCGCCGTCACCACGCTCATGCCGCATGCGGGCGACCGTCAGCAGGGCCCGTTGTCACTGGGCCAGCAGCGCCTGTGGTTCCTCTGGAAGCTGGTGCCGCACAGCAGCGCCTACAACATCGCGGCCGCCATCCACCTGCGCGGCCCGCTCGACCGCCAGGCGCTGGTCCAGGCATTCGCCTACCTGGTGGCGCGCCACGAAGGGTTGCGCACCACGTTCCGGGAAGTGGAAGGCAGCGTTCGCCAGTACATCGGCAAGCCCTACGAGCCCGTCCTTGAGTTGCAGACCGTGGAGGCCCCCCAGCACCTGTCGGACAGCTTGCAGGCTCACGCCGGCACCTGCTTCGACCTGGCCAGCGGCCCGCTGCTGCGGCTCAAGTTGCTGGTGCTCGGCGAGCAGGAGCATGTGCTGTCAATGGTCGTGCACCACATAGTCGCCGACGGCTGGACCATGAACCTGCTGACCGAGGAGTTCAGCCACTGCTACGCCCGGTTCAGCCAGGGTCAGGCGCCGCAACTGCCGCCGCTGGCCTTGCAGTACCAGGACTTCGTCGCCTGGCAGCAGGCATGGCTTGGCAGTGCCGATCAGCAGCGCCAGTTGCAGTATTGGCGCCAGACGCTGGAGGGCGAACAACCTGTGCTGCAACTGCCCGGCGACCATCCACGGCCGCCGCAGCAGAGCTTTCGCGGTGCCCGGCACCAGGTGCAGTTGGCACCCACGTTGGCCGATGGCTTGCGCGGCCTGGCCCAGGGTCGCGGCGACAGCCTGTTCATGGTGATGCTGGCCGCCTTCCAGGTGCTGCTGTACCGCTACAGTGGCCAGGCCGACCTGCGCGTCGGGGTGCCGGTGGCCAACCGCAATCGGGTCGAGTTTGAAAACCTGCTGGGGTTCTTCGTCAACACCCAGGTACTTCGCAGCCAACTGAGCGGCCAGCAATCGTTCGAGCAACTGTTGGCGCAGGTCAAGGCTGGGGTGCTGGCCGCCCAGGAACACCAGGACCTGTCATTCGAGCAACTGGTGGAGGCCATCAACCCGCAGCGCAGCCTGAGCCATAACCCGCTGTTCCAGGTGATGTACAACCACACCCGGTTGCGTTCCCAGGCGCTGCACGGCATCAATGGCCTGGACATCCAGGTGCTGGAGCAAGGCACCCGGAGCACTCAGTTCGACCTGATGCTCAACAGTGAAGAATGCGCGGAAGGTGGCCTGCGCTTGAGCTTCGGCTATGCCCAGGACCTGTTCGAAGCCCAGAGCATCGAGCGCCTGGCCGGCCATTTCATCCACCTGCTGAACCAGATCGTCAGCCGCCCCGGCCAGGCGCTGGATGACTTCCAATTGGCGGATCCGGCGCAGCGCCAGCGCTTGCTGGCCCTGTCCTGCGGCCCCGAGCGGGCCGCCCCGCAGCCGTTGTACGTGCACCATGCCATCGCCCGGCAGGCAGCCGGCAACCCTCAGGCCACCGCGCTGGTCATGGGCGAAGCGCGCATGAGCTACGGCGAGCTGGAGGCGCGTGCCAACCGCCTGGGCCATCACCTGATGCGCCTTGGCGCCGGGCCGGAAGTGGTGGTGGGCATCGCCGCCCATCGTTCGCTCGACCTGGTGGTGGGCCTGTTGGCGATCCTCAAGGCCGGGGCGGCTTACCTGCCGCTGGATCCGGACTATCCGGCGCAACGCCTGGGCTACATGGTGGCCGACAGCGGCATCGAACTGCTGCTGGCGCAACCCGCCTTGTTGGATGGGCTGGCGCTGCCTGACGGGGTGCGCGTGGTGGACCTGGCCCAGCCGTGCGAACACGAGTCGGCGCAGGCACCCACCCCGGCGCTCGACCCTGCACAACTGGCCTACGTGATCTACACGTCCGGCTCCACCGGGCAGCCCAAGGGCGCAGGTAACAGCCACGGCGCCCTCGCCAACCGTCTGGCGTGGATGCAAAGTGCTTACCCGCTGGGGGCCGATGACTGCGTGCTGCAGAAAACGCCGTTCAGTTTCGACGTGTCATTGTGGGAATTCTTCTGGCCGCTGATGTTCGGCGCGCGCCTTGCCCTGGCCGGTCCGGGCGAACACCAGGACCCCATCTGCCTGGCGCAGCGTATCCGCGACTACGGCGTCACCACGCTGCATTTCGTGCCGTCGATGCTGCAAGCCTTCATGGCCGCCGAGCCGTCGCCGCCGCTACCCAGCCTCAAGCGTATCGTCTGCAGTGGCGAAGCGCTGCCGGCACAGCTGCAACAGCAGGTTCTGACACGCCTGCCCCACGCCGGCCTGTACAACCTGTATGGGCCCACCGAGGCGGCCATCGACGTCAGTCACTGGACCTGCCACGACGAAGGGCGCGACAGCGTGCCCATCGGTCGTGCCATCGATAACACCCAGCTGTACGTGCTGGACGCCGCACTGCAGCCCCTGCCGCTGAACGTCATTGGCGAGCTGTACATCGGTGGCCACAACCTGGCCCGCGGCTATCGTGGGCGCCCGGGCCTGACCGCCGAACGCTTCGTGGCCAACCCGTTCGGGCCGGCGGGGTCGCGCCTGTACCGTACCGGCGACCTGGCGCGCTACCGCGCCGACGGTGCCATCGAGTACGCCGGTCGCTGTGATCATCAGGTCAAGTTGCGCGGCCAGCGCATCGAGCTGGGTGAAATCGAGGCGCAATTGCGTCGCTGCCCCGGTGTCGACGACGCCGTGGTGCTGGCCGTGCACAGCCCTGCCGGGCAGCAACTGGTGGCCTACGTGGCCACCGGCCTGGCGGCGGATGGCCTGGGTGGCGAATGGCGTCGCCACCTGCGCCAGCACTTGCCCGAGTACATGTTGCCGGGGCTGTTCGTGGCCTTGGCACGGCTACCCCTGAGTGCCAACGGCAAGCTGGACCGCAAGGCGCTGCCCGCGCCGCAGTGGCACAGCGAGGTGCAGTACCAGGCGCCAGCCACCGCCGTGCAACAGCAGTTGGCGGACATCTGGCAGCGCTTGCTCAACGTCGAGCGGGTAGGGTTGGGTGACGACTTTTTTGCGTTGGGCGGGCACTCGCTGCTGGCCACGCGCATGGCCGCCGACATTCGCCAGGCGCTGCTGATCGAGGTGCCCCTGCGCTGGGTATTCGAAGCCGGCAGCCTGGCGGCCCTGGCCGTTCTGGTGGAAGAAGAACTGGCCGCCGCCGACCTTGGCGGTGACCTTGATAGCATGGCCGCGATGCTGGCCGAGCTGGAGCAAAGCGAATGACCACATCCCTGGCGCAGCAGGCTCAGGCCCTGCAAGACATCGCCCGGCGCGCCAGCGCCCTGAGTGACGAAAAACAACAGGCGTTCCTGCGCCAACTGGGCGCCAAGGGGATTGCCCTGGGCAAGCTGCCCATTGTCGCCTCGCCGCGCAGTGAGGACTTGCCGCTGTCCCACGCCCAGCAGCGGCTGTGGTTCCTCTGGCAACTGGAGCCGGACAGCCCCGCCTACAACATTGCCAGCAACCTGCGCCTGCGCGGCGCCCTGGCGATTGACCGGGTAGAGCAAGCGTTCACCGCCGTGGTGCGCCGCCACGAGGCGTTGCGCACCCGCTTCCCCGCCACCGATGGCCAGGCCCGGCAGTGCATCGATCCGCCGGCGGCGGTGCCGGTGACGTTGCATGACCTGACCTGGCTGGATGACGATCAGCGCCTGTCGCGGGCGCAGAACCTGGTGGAGCAAGAGGCCCGGCGCCCGTTCGACCTCGCCTGCGGGCCGCTGCTGCGGGTAGGGTTGATACGCTTGGCCGATGACGACCATGTCCTGCTGCTGACCTTGCATCACATCGTCGCCGATGGCTGGTCGCTGAACCTGCTGATCAACGAGTTTGCCGCCCTCTACGGCGGGGCAGCCGATGTGCCGACACTGGCGGTGCAGTACAAGGATTACGCGCTATGGCAGCGCAACCTGCTGCGCGCCGGCGAGGGGCAACGGCAGTTGGACTACTGGCGCCAGCAGTTGGCCGGGCATGACGGCGTGCTGGAGCTACCCCTAGACCACCCCCGCGCGCTGCACCCCACTCTGGAGGGGGCCAGCGTGCCGTTGTCGATTGCGGCGGGGTTGGCCGAAGGCCTGCGGGCGGTTGCGCGCGCAGGCCAAGTCAGCCTGTTCAGCGTGCTGCTGACCGCGTTCAACCTGTTGCTGTGGCGCCACAGCGGCCAGCGTGACCTGCTGGTGGGCGTGCCCATTGCCAACCGCCAGCGTCAGGAAGTGCAGAACCTGCTGGGGCTGTTCGTCAACACCCAGGTGATGCGCTGCCGCCTGGACCCGCGCCAGACGTTTCTGAGTGCATTGGCCCAGGTGGCGGAAACCGGCGTGCAGGCGCAAAGCTGGCAGGACCTGCCGTTCGAGCAATTGGTGGATGCACTGCAAGGGCAGCGGAGCTTGAACCGCACGCCACTGTTCCAGGTAATGTTCAACCACCAACAGCGTCACCTGGGGGCGCTCGAACGGCTGCCCGGCCTTACCGCCGAGCCTTTCGTCCAGGTTCAGCGCAGCGCCCGTTTCGACCTGGCGCTGGACACCGAGGAGGACGACCAGGGCGGCCTGCGCGCGCTGTTCACCTACCCCGTGGCACTGTTCGACACCGCCACCGTGCAGGGCATGGCGGACCGTTACCTGGCCCTGCTGGAACAGATCGCTGCCCAGCCTGAGGGGCGGGTGGGTGAATTGGGGGTGGCAGCTACGCCCGCCTGGCTCGACGACTTCAATCGCACCGAACGGGCGTTCCCCGATGCCTGCCTGCACCATCTGTTCGAAGCCCAGGCCGCACGCACGCCCCAGGCCTGCGCGGTGGTGTGTGGCGAACGGCACTACACCTACGCCGAACTGGACCGGCGGGCCAATCAGGTCGCGCATCAATTGCGGGCCTGGGGCGTGGGCCCCGATGCACTGGTGGCGATTGCCGTGCCGCGTTCGCTGGAATTGCTGGTGGGCCTGTTGGGTATTCTCAAGGCCGGCGGCGCCTATGTGCCGCTGGACCCCGATTACCCGGCGGAGCGGCTGGCGTACATGCTCGATGATTGCCGCGCCGGCTGGCTGGTCAGCCAGCATGAGGTGGTGCAGCACCTGGCCCCGGGCAAGGCCCGCGTGCTGTGCCTGGACCGTGACCAGGCGAGCTTGGCGGCCTTGCCCGACAGCCCTCCCGCAGCGGCGCAGGGCACGCAGACTCTGGCCTACTGCATCTACACGTCTGGCTCCACCGGCAAGCCCAAGGGCGTGGCCATCAGCCACGCCGCGGTGGTGAATTTCCTCTCCAGCATGGCCCGCGCGCCAGGCATCAGTGCCAGTGACCGAGTGCTGGGCCTGACGTCATTGTCGTTCGACATCGCGGCCCTGGAGCTGTACCTGCCATTGCTCAACGGCGCCCGCCTGGTACTGGTGGACCGCGACTGCGCGCGCGATCCTCAGCGCCTGCTGGCGCAAGTGCGTCACCACGATGTCAGCCTGATTCAGGCCACGCCGTCGACGTGGCGCATGCTGTTGGCCGGCAATGGCAGTGCCGCGCTGGCCGGGCGCCGGCTGTTGTGCGGTGGCGAGGCGTTGGACAGCGACCTGGCCGCCCGTTTGCTGGCCTGTGGCAGCAGCGTGTGGAACCTCTACGGCCCCACCGAAACCACCATCTGGTCGGCGGTGCAGGCACTGGATTCGGACCAGGCCTGGCTGGGCCGGCCGTTGGACAACACCCAGCTTTACGTGCTGGACGATGAACTCAACCGACAGCCACCCGGTGTTGCCGGCGAGCTGTACATTGGTGGTCGCGGGCTGGCCCGTGGCTACCTGCGCCGCCCGGGGCTGACGGCCGAGCGCTTTGTCGCGGACCCGTTCGGTGAACCGGGAGGCCGTCTGTACCGCACCGGGGACCGCGTACGGTTGCGCGCGGATGGCCGCTTGCAGTACCTGGAGCGGGTGGACCACCAGGTCAAGGTGCGTGGCTTCCGCATCGAACTGGGTGAAATCGAGGCGCGGTTGCGGGAAGTGGCGGGCGTGCGCGAGGCGGCGGTGATTGCCCGCGATGGGGCTCAGGGCAAGCAACTGGTCGCCTACCTGTGCGCCCGCGACGAGCAGGTGACGCCGCTGCGCCAGCACCTGCAAGCCTGCCTGCCGGAGCACATGATGCCGGCCTATTTCGTGTTCCTGGCCCACATGCCGCTGACCCCCAACGGCAAACTTGACCGTCTGGCGCTGCCGGCGCCGGACATGGCGCTGCGCGAGGCCGCGTACGTTGAACCTCAGGGGGCAAGCCAACACAGCCTGGCGGCGATATGGCAGCGGTTGCTGAGTGTCGACAGGGTAGGGGGCAATGACAATTTCTTCGAACTGGGCGGCGATTCCATCCTGTCCATCCAGATGGTCAGCCAGGCCCGTGACGCCGGCCTGGCCCTGACACCCAAGCAAGTGTTCCAGCACCAGACCCTGGCCGCCATGGCGGCGGTCGCCCGACCGGTACTGGCCGATGCCGGGCTGGACCTCGATGCGCCGCTGGTTGCGCTGCAACCGGCGCAGTGGGAGGCATTGCGCAGTCGCCACGGCGATATCGAGGACATCTACCCGCTGTCCCCCATGCAACAGGGCATGCTGTTCCACGCCTTGCAGGCGCCAGGGCAGGGGTTGTATGTCAACCAGCTGACCCTGCGCATTGAGGGGCTCGACCCCGCACGCCTGGCCTCGGCCTGGCAGCAAGCCATCGCTCGGCACCCGGCCCTGCGCACGGCATTCGTCAGCAGCGACGAGGTGCTGGCCGAGCCGGCCCAGATCGTGTTGGCGGCGGTGGCGGTACCCTTCCAGGTGCTTGACTGGTCAAACCGCGACGTCACTCCCGCGGCCCTGGAGGCGCTGGCGCAAACCGAGCGCGACAAGGGTTTCGACCTGGCGTGCCCGCCGCTGCAACGGCTGCTGCTGGTGGACGTGGGGCAGGGCACCCATCAGCTGATCTGGACCAGCCACCACATCCTGATGGACGGCTGGAGCAGCGCCCAGTTGGTCAATGAGGTGCTGCAACGTTACCAGGGGCACGCGCCTGCCCAGGTGGCAGCGCCCTTCAGGCATTACCTGGCCTGGCTACAACGTCAGGACGCAGCCGTGAGCGAAACGTTCTGGCGCCACTACCTGGGCAACCTCGAAGCGCCCACACTGCTGGCCGCCGCCGTGGGCCAAAGCCTGCGGGGCGAAGGTTTTGCCCAGCATCCCTGCACACTGGGCCATGCACGCAGCGCCGGCATGCAGGCGTTCGCCAAGGCCTGTGGCGTCACGCTCAACACGCTGGTGCAAGGTGCCTGGCTGGTGCTGTTGCAGCGCTACAGCGCTCAGCACACGGTCTGCGTGGGCACCACGGTGGCTGGCCGCCCGCACGAGCTGGAAGGCGCGCAGCAGATGCTGGGGTTGTTCATCAATACCCTGCCACTGATTTGCGCGGTGCCGCCGTCGGCCGCCGTGGGCGACTGGCTGCGCGGCCTGCAGGACAGCAACCTGGCGGTGCGCGAGCACCAGCACACGCCGTTGTACCAACTGCAGAGCTGGGCCGGGCAGGGTGGCCAGGCGCTGTTCGACAGCCTGATCGTGTTCGAGAATTACCCGGTGGACCAGGCCCTGCGTGAGCGCAGCACGGCTGACCTGCGCCTGACCCAGGTGCACAATCGCGAGACCAGCCATTACCCGTTGACCTTGACGGTGCACGCCGGCAGCACCCTGGAGATTGTCTTCGGCTATCGCCGTGAGGCCTTCGACGAACCGCGCATACAGGCGTTGCAGGCGCAGCTGTTGCACGTGCTGGACCAGATGCTGGAGGCGCCCGACGCGGCGCTGGGCAATCTGCAGTTGCTCGACCGCCGCGCCCAGGCGCAGGTGCTGGGTTTCAACCCGCCAGCGCGGCCGTTGCCCCTGCCGTGCCTGAGCCTGGGGGTGCAGGCGCAAGTGGCCCGCAGCCCGCACGCCATCGCCGTCGCCTGCGCCAGCGAGACCCTCAGTTATGCCGCGCTCAACGCCCGGGCCAATCGCCTGGCGCGTGAGTTGCGTCGCCGCGGCGTGGCGCCCGGCGTGCTGGTAGGCGTGGCACTTGAGCGGTCCTCGGCGCTGCTGGTGGCCCTGCTGGCGGTGATCAAGGCGGGGGGCGCCTATGTGCCGCTGGACCCCGATTACCCCGCCGAACGGCTGGCCTACATGCTGGAAGACAGCGGTGCGCGGCTGGTGATCAGCCAGAGCAGCCTGGCCCCGCGCCTGCCCGTGCAGGGCGTCGAGGTGCTGTGCCTGGACCGCGACGAACCTGCACTGGCCGTGCTGGACAGTCACGATCTGCCACCCCTGGCCGGCCCTGAGGCCTTGCTGTACGTGATCTACACCTCGGGCTCCACCGGCCAGCCCAAGGGCGCGGGCGTCACGCGCGCAGGCTTTGCCAATTTGCTGCACTGGTACGGCGGGCAGTTTGATCTGGGCGCGGCCGACCGCTTCCTGGTGATGACATCGCCGGCGTTCGACCTGACCCAGAAAAACCTCTACGCGCCCCTGCTCTGCGGTGGGCAGGTGCACATGGCGGCCGCCGGTTACCAGCCGCTGGCGTTGCTGGAGCACATCGCCGGCCAAGGCATCACGGCGCTCAACTGTACCCCCAGCATGTTTTACCCGTTGCTCGACATGGGCACGGCCGCCCAGCTGGGCAGCCTGCGCCACGTGTTCCTGGGGGGCGAGCCGATACACGGCGCCCAACTGCGTGGGCATCTGGCGCACTTGCCCACCCCGCCCCAGGTGCACAACAGCTATGGCCCCACCGAGTGCACCGACGTGGTGGCCTGGCATACCTGGCAGGGCACTGACGGCGAGGTGCCCACCGGCATCGCCGTGGACAACACCCGGCTGTACATCGTGGACAGTCAGTTCAACCTCTTGCCGCCCGGTGCGGTGGGCGAACTGCTGATCGCCGGCACTGGCGTGGGGCGCGGCTACCACCAGCGGCCTTCGCTGAGCGCGGAGCGCTTTATGGCCGACCCGTTTGCCGCCGATGGCAGCCGCCTTTACCGAAGTGGCGACCTGGCCCGCTACACCGAGGCCGGTGTGCTGGAGTACGTGGGGCGGGTTGATCATCAGGTGAAAATCCGCGGGGTGCGCATCGAGCTGGGCGAGATCGAGGCGCGGCTGGGCGAGCATGTCCTTGTCGATGAAGCCGTGGTGATCGCCCACCAGGGTGGCAGTGGTCCGCAACTGGTGGCTTACCTGGTGCTGGCCGACGCCAAGCATGGCGGCGACTTGCCCGCCACGTTGCGCCAGTACCTGCGGCAGTCGTTGCCGGACTCCATGGTGCCCAGCCATTGGCAGGTGCTGCCTGCGCTGCCGCTTACGCCCAGCGGCAAGCTGGACCGCAAGGGCTTGCCGCTGCCCCAGGTGCAGGCGCGTCAGTACCGTGCGCCACACACCGAACTGCAGCGCCAGTTGGCGAGCATCTGGGCCTCGTTGCTGGGGGTGGAGCGCATCGGCCTGGACGATGATTTCTTCGAACTGGGTGGCCACTCCCTGCTGTTGACCCAGGCCCTGTCGCGTATCCAGCAAACCCTGCACGTGCGCCTGAGCCTGGCGCAGCTGTTCGACTGCGCCACCCTGGCCGACCTGGCCAGCCACATCGAAACCAGCACGGCCCCACGGGCCAGCGGCGGCGATGCGGCGATGATCGACGACCTGCTGGCCAGCCTCGAACAGGCCTGACCCCCGCCCCTCACTGGCCTGTCCGGCGGCGCCGCGCCGCCGGACTTCAGCCAATGCCTCGCTAAAGAAACCGCCACACCCTTCGTCATCTGATTAATGAGCCACGTGGGCGCCTGGCGACCTGTCACGGCGAAACATCAACCCATGCCGGCGCTTGCGCCGTCAGCGATAGAAAAGAATCGGAATGAGCACACAAGAGTCCCAGCAATTGGTCCGGCGTTTCATCGGTCTGCCCCGTGAGAAACAGCAGATCTTCTGGCGCAGCCTGCGCGAGCGTGGCGTGGACTTCAGTTTGTATCCGATTCCCGATGGCCTGGCCGGTGACCGGCAGACCCCGCTGTCGTTCGCCCAGCGACGCATGTGGGTGCTGTGGCAGATGCAGCCCGACAGCGGCGCCTACAACATCGCCTCGGCGGTGCAACTGGACGGTGCCCTTGACCCGTCGGCGCTGGCCCAGGCATTCGCCGCGTTGATCGACCGCCATGCCGCGTTGCGGACCACCTTCAGCCAGGACGACCTGCAGCCTTATCAACGTGTGCAGGCCGAGTCGGGCTTCACGCTGCAGCAGCGCCGTTGCGAGCCTGCACAGGTGCAGGACATTCTGCGCGCCGATGCGCTGGCACCGTTCGACCTGCACCATGGCCCGCTGCTGCGCGCCACCCTGTTGCAGACGGGGCAACAGCAGCATGTGCTGAGCCTGTGCATGCACCACATCGTCGCCGACGGTTGGTCGATGAAGGTGCTGATCAGTGAATTGGTTGCACTGTACGGCCAGTTCAGTAGCGGCCCCCAGGCGGGCCTGGCGCCGTTGCCGATCCAGTACGTTGACTATGCGGTGTGGCAGAAAAGCCTGCTGGAAGCGGGCGAAGCCCAGCACCAGCTGGCCTACTGGCGCGAGGCGCTGGGGCAGGAACACCCACCCCTGGAACTGCCGTCCGATCGCTTGCGTCCCGCCGAGCAAAGCTTGCGCGGCGCGAGCCTGGAATTCAGCCTGCCCCCTGCCATGTGCCAGGGGCTGCACGCTGTTGCCCGGCGCCACAATGCCACGCTGTTCATGGTGCTGCTGGCCGCTTTCAAGGTGCTGCTGCACCGCTACAGCGGCCAGGCCGACATCCGCGTCGGCGTACCGGTGGCCAACCGTAACCGGCTGGAAACCGAAGGCCTGATCGGCTTCTTCGTCAACACCCAGGTGCTGCGCAGCCAGCTGGACAGCCAGGCCAGCTTCGCGCACCTGCTGGCCCAGGTGAAAACCACTACCCTGCAAGCCCAGGCGCACCAGGACCTGCCCTTCGAGCAGTTGCTCGAGGGGCTCGACCTGCCGCGCAGCCTCAGCTACAACCCGTTGTTCCAGGTGATGTACAACCACCAGCGCCGTGAGCTGGGCAGCCTGCAAGGGTTGACCGGGGTCACGGCGCAGGTGCTGGCCGTGGGCGCCCCGGTGGCCAAGTTCGATGTGGCGCTGGACACTGCCGAGGACGCTGCGGGCAACGTGTTCGCCACCTTGAGCTACGCCACCGACTTGTTCGATGAGCCGCGCATGCAGCGCCTGCGCGGCCACTTCGAAACCCTGCTGGGGCAGATCGTGGAGGATCAGCAACGGCCGCTGGCCGACCTGTCGCTGGTCGACACCGGCGAGTTGCTGCGACAGAGGGCCTGGAACGGCCCGCAGACCCCGGCCGTGGCCTATGTGCCGGTGCATCGCAAAATCGCCGCCCATGCCCAGCGCCAGCCCCAGGCCACTGCGGTGATCTGCCAGGGGTGGCGCACCAGCTTCGCTGAACTTGATACCCGCGCCAATCAACTGGCCTGGCACCTGAGGGGGCTGGGTATCGGCGCCGAAGTGCGGGTGGGCGTGGCCCTGCCGCGCTCGCCCGAGTTGCTGGTGGCGCTGTTGGCAGTGCTCAAGGCCGGCGGCGCCTATGTACCGCTTGACGCCAGCTACCCAGCTGAACGCCTGGCTTACCTGATGGACGATGCCGGTGTGGC
Source organism: Pseudomonas sp. TE3644 (assembly GCF_056278815.1). Taxonomy (NCBI): domain Bacteria; kingdom Pseudomonadati; phylum Pseudomonadota; class Gammaproteobacteria; order Pseudomonadales; family Pseudomonadaceae; genus Pseudomonas; species Pseudomonas sp. TE3644. The sequence goes on from NZ_JBWBQF010000001.1 coordinate 265,601, forward strand.
GCTGCTGATCAGCGACACCGCCGTGCTGGCCGATCTGCCGGTGCCCGCGCACTTGCCCGTGCTGGACATGGCTGGGCTGGACCTGCACGCCCAGCCCGGGCACAGCCCGGACGTGGCGTGCGAACCCGGGAACCTGGCGTACCTGATCTACACCTCCGGCTCCACCGGCCAGCCCAAGGGCGTGGCCGTGGCGCACGGGCCCCTGGCCATGCACTGCGCGGCCATCGGCCTGCGCTACGAGATGAGTGAAGCAGACTGCGAGCTGCACTTCATGTCGTTCGCCTTCGATGGTGCGCATGAGCGCTGGCTGACGACCCTCACCCACGGCGGCAGCCTGTTGTTGCGTGACGATGAGCTGTGGACGCCTGAGCAGACCTACGCAGCCCTGCATCAGCACCGTGTCAGTGTCGTCGCGTTCCCGCCGGTGTACTTGCAGCAGCTGGCCGAGCATGCCGAGCGCATGGGCAACCCGCCGCCGGTACGCATTTACTGCTTTGGCGGTGATGCCGTGCCCGAGGCCGCTTTCGAACAGGTCAAGCGCGTACTGCGCCCGCAGTTCATCATCAACGGCTATGGGCCTACCGAAACAGTGGTCACGCCGCTGATCTGGAAGGCCGGCCCCGCTGACCGCTGCGGGGCGGCGTATGCGCCCATCGGCAGCCTGGTCGGACAGCGCAGCGCCTGGGTGCTGGACACTGAACTCAATCCGGTGCCACTGGGCGCCGTCGGCGAGCTGTACCTGGGCGGCGAAGGGCTTGCGCGCGGCTACCATCAGCGGCCGGCCCTGACGGCCGAGCGCTTCGTCGCCGACCCGTTTGGCGGTGGGGGGCGGCTGTACCGCTCCGGCGACCTGGTGCGCCAGCGCGAGGACGGCGTCATCGAGTACATCGGCCGTATCGATCAGCAAGTGAAAATCCGCGGCTTCCGCATTGAGCTGGGCGAGATCGAAGCACGCCTGCAACAACATCCCCAGGTACGCGAAGCCGTGGTGGTGGCCCGGGAGGCCGTGGCGGGCAAGCAACTGGTGGGCTACGTCACCGTGACTGCCCAGGCGGACGATGAAGCGGCCTTGATGCCGGCGATCAAAGCCTGGCTGCGCGACGTGCTGCCCGACTATATGGTGCCGACCCACCTGGTGCTGCTGCACCACCTGCCCCTGACGCCCAACGGCAAGGTGGACAGGAAGGCGTTGCCGGCCCCGGATATCACGCAACTGCAAGGGGCCTATCTGGCGCCCCAGGGCCCGGTCGAACAGGCCCTGGCGCAGATTTGGCAAGGCCTGTTGGGCGTGGAACGGGTAGGGCGCGATGACAACTTCTTCCAGCTGGGGGGCGATTCCATCGTCGCCATCCAGGTGGTCAGCCGCGCCCGCCAGGGCGGCCTGCAACTGAGCCCCAAGGACGTGTTCCAGCAGCAGACCCTGGCGGCGCTGGCGGCAGTAACGCGGGCCGAGACATCGGTGTCGGTCGACCAGGCTCCGGCCCATGGCGAGGTGCCGTTGACGCCGGTGCAGCACTGGTTCATGGCGCTTGAGCTGAGCAATGCCAACCACTGGAATCAGTCCCTGCTGCTGCAACCGCGCCAGTCGCTGGCCGCCGACACGTTGCAGGTGGCATTGCAGGCAGTGCTGGCCCACCACGACGGGCTGCGCCTGGCTTTCGATGAGCGTCAGGGTGTGTACCTGCCCCTCGGCGAGGTGGCGGACCCGCTGTGGGTGCGGGCGTTGCCATCGCTCCAGGCCTTGGCGCCGCTCTGTGCCCAAGCCCAGGCCAGCCTGGACCTGGCCAGTGGCGCGCTGATGCGTGCGGTGTTGATGACTTTGCCCGATGGCGAGCAGCGCCTGTTGCTGGTGGTGCATCACCTGGTGATCGATGGCGTCTCGTGGCGCATTTTGCTTGAAGACCTCCACAGTGCCTGGGAGCAGGCCAGCCAAGGTCAGACACCGCGCCTGCCCGCCCGCACCACGTCATTGCAGCACTGGGCACGGGGCTTGTCGGACTATGCGCGCAGCCCGCAACTGCTGGCCCAGCTTGACTACTGGCAGGCCCAGTTGGCCGGTGCCAGCGTGGCGCTACCCGAGGATGGCCAGCCAGTGCAGACCTTGCACGGCCAGGCGACGCGGCTGCGCACCGTGCTCGATCGCTCGCGCACCCGGCAACTGATGCAGCAAGCCCCTGCCAGCTACCGCACGCAGATCAACGATCTGCTGCTGACGGCGTTGGCGAGGGTGCTGGTGCGCTGGACCGGCCAGCCATCGGTGTTGCTGCAACTGGAAGGCCATGGCCGCGAGGAATCCGTGGCCGATGCCGACCTGAGCCGTACCCTTGGCTGGTTCACCAGTGTCTACCCGGTGCACCTGACCCCGCGCAGCGAGCTGGCGGAATCGATCAAGGCCATCAAGGAGCAACTGCGCGGCGTCCCTGACAAAGGCATGGGCTATGGTGTGCTGCGCTACCTCAGTGGCGAGGCGAGCGTGCTGGCGGCGCTGCCCCAACCGCGCATCACCTTCAATTACCTGGGCCAGTTCGATGCCAGCTTCCAGGCCGATGCGGCATGGCTGCCGGCCAGTGAACCGCGTGGCAGTGACGTCGATGCCCTGGCGCCGCTGACCAGTGACCTGGGTATCGATGGCCAGGTGTACGACGGTTGCCTGAGCCTGACCTGGACCTTCAGCGCCGAGCGTTTTCACGTTGACACCATTCAGGCGCTGGCCGACGCCTTTACCGACGAACTGACGGAGCTGGTCGAGCATTGCCTGTGCGTGGGCGAGGCGGGCGTCACCCCGAGCGATTTCACCCAGCGTGACCTGGGCCAGGATGAACTGGAGGCCCTGACCGTAGCGGCGGCGGACATCGAGGACATCTACCCGCTGACGGCCTTGCAGCAGGGCATGTTGTTCCATTGCCTGTACGAACCGCACACCGCCGCCTACGTCAACCAGATGCGCGTGGACGTCGATGGCCTGGACGTGGAGCGGTTCTGCGCGGCCTGGCAGGCCACGGTCGACCGCCACCCTGTGCTGCGTGCCGGCTTCCATTGGGAAGGCCTGGCCCGGCCCCTGCAAATCATTCACCGGCAGGCGCCGCTGGCGATCAGCGTCGAGGATTGGCGCGCCGACGCCGACGCCGACCCGACCGCCCGGCTTGCGCACCTGGCCCAGGCGGACCAGGCCAGCGGCTTTGCGCTGGATCAGGCGCCGCTGCTGCGCCTGACCCTGGTGCGCACGGCAGAGCAGCGCCATCACCTGATGTTTACCAGCCACCACTTGCTGCTCGATGGCTGGAGCAATTCGCAACTGCTGGGTGAAGTATTGCAACGCTACGCCGGCCAGCCCCTGGCGCCTGGCCTGGGTAGCTACCGGGATTACCTGGGCTGGCTGCAGCAGCGTGATGCCGGGCTGAGCCAGGCATTCTGGCAGGCACGCCTGGGCGAACTGGGCGATCCCACTCACCTGGCCGCCGTGCTTGGCAAGGGCAGTGACCAGGACGGCCATGGCGAGCACCACCTGGTGTTGGACGCCAGCGTGAGCCGACAGCTTGGGGACTTCGCCCGCCAGCAGAAAACCACCTTGAATACGCTGGTACAGGCGGCCTGGGCCTTGCTGTTGCAGCGCTACAACGGCCAGCCAGGCGTGGCGTTTGGCGCCACGGTATCGGGGCGGCCGGCGCAGTTGCCCGGCATCGAGCAGCAGTTGGGGCTGTTCATCAATACCTTGCCGATGATTCTGCAGCCCGCCCCGCAGTACAGCGTGGCCCAGTGGCTGCACAGCGTTCAGGCCGCGGGCCTGGCGCTGCGTGACCATGAGCATACGGCCCTGGCGGATGTGCAGCGCTGGGCCGGGCACAATGGCGAACCGTTGTTCGACACCCTGCTGGTGTTCGAAAACTACCCGGTGAGCGAAGCCCTGCAGGCGGGGGCGCCCCAGGGGCTGAGCTTCGGCGCCGTGCAGGCGCAGGAGCAGACTAACTATCCCCTGACGCTGGTGGTGACGGCGGCGGGCCCGTTGAGCCTGCAGTTCAAATACCAGCGCCGTGCATTCAACGCACAGGGGGTGGCCCGTGTGGCGGACCATTTGCGCCAGCTGCTGCTGGCGTTCATGGCGCAGCCCCAGGCGGCACTGGGCAACCTCAGCCTGCTGGATGATCACGAGCAGGCCGCGGTGCTGGCGGCGGGCCGACGCTCAGGTGAGCTGGATGCGCCGGTGCTCGGCCTGGCCCAGTGGTTTGAGGCGCAGGTAGCGCGTACCCCCGACGCGTTGGCGCTGATCGACGGTCACCAGCAGCTGAGCTACCGGCAGTTGAACCAGCAGGCCAATCCCCTTGCACACAAACTGCGGCAGATGGGCGTGGGGCCGGGCGTCCTGGTCGGCATTGCACTGCCGCGCACCCAGCTGCTGCCGGTGGCCATGCTGGCCGTGCTCAAGGCCGGGGGCGCCTACGTGCCCATCGACCCTGACTACCCGCGTGACCGTCAGGCCTACATGCTCGGCGACAGCCGTGCCAGCCTGCTGATCACCCTGCCGTCGCTGTCGCCGGACCTGCCTGCGGACGCACCCGTGCGCCTGCTGTATCTGGACGAGGAGGTGCTCGGGTATCCCTCCAGCAACCCGCAGCCCATCGGGGCGCCCCAGGACCTGGCCTACGTCATCTATACCTCGGGTTCCACCGGCCAGCCCAAGGGCGTGGCCATCGAGCAGCGCAATGTCAGTGCCCTGATCAGCTGGGCACAGGGCACCTACACGGCTGCCGACCTGCAGGGCGTGCTGGCCAGTACCTCGGTATGCTTTGACCTGTCGGTGTGGGAGTGTTTTGTCACGTTGGCCAGTGGCGGTTACCTGGTGCTGGCAGACAATGCGCTGGCGCTGGCGGACTTGCCTGCCCGCCACCAGGTACGCCTGATCAACACCGTGCCCTCGGCGATTGCAGCGCTGCTGCGTGCCGGGCAGATTCCGCCTTCGGTGCGCATCGTCAACCTGGCGGGTGAGGCCTTGCAGCAAAGCCTGGTGGATGACTTGTACGGGCTGCCGCACATCGAGCACGTCTACGATCTTTACGGCCCTTCGGAGGACACCACCTACTCCACGGTCTGCCGTCGCCAGGCCAAGGGGCGCGCCAGCATTGGCTACCCGCTGCCCGGTACCCATGCCTATATCCTGGACCCCGTGGGCGCCCTGGTGCCGGCAGGGGTTGTCGGCGAGTTGTACCTGGGGGGCGCAGGCCTGGCCCGTGGCTACCTGGGCAAGCCGGCACTGACGGCGGAGCGTTTTGTCGCCGATCCGTTTGCCGGAGGCGGGCGGCGCATGTACCGCACCGGCGACCTGGTGCGCTGCAACGGTTCGGGCGAGCTGGAATACGTAGGGCGTATCGACCACCAGGTGAAAATACGCGGCCTTCGCATCGAACTGGGCGAGATCGAGGCGGGCTTGCTGGCCCACCCCCAGGTCAGCGCGGCACTGGTCCAGGCGCAACAGATCGCGGGCAGCCAGCAGTTGGTGGCGTATGTGGCCGGCGGCAATGCCGCGGTCAGTGTCGACAGCCTCAAGGACCACCTGCGCAAGCGCCTGCCGGCCTACATGATACCCACGCACATCATGGTGCTGGCGACCTTGCCATTGACCCCCAATGGCAAGGTTGATCGCAAGGCGCTGCCGGCCATGCAGCTGGAGCGTCGCGAACAGGCGGTGGCCGTCGCGGCGGCCAACGCCGTCGAGCAGACCCTGTTGCAGGTGTGGCAGGCGGCGCTCGGCCAGGTCGATATTGGCGTGCATGATAATTTCTTCGAACTGGGCGGCGACTCGATCATCTCCATCCAGGTGGTAGGCCGGGCCCGCCAGGCCGGGTTGCGCCTGACGCCCAAGGATGTGTTCGAACACCCTACCGTGCACTCGCTGGCGCGTGTGGCGAAGATTGATGATGGCCAGGCCAGCCCCCAAGGGCCGGTGACAGGTGAGCAACGGCTTACCCCGATCCAGTGCTGGTTCCTGGGCCGTGACCTGGCCGCGCCGCACCATTGGAACCAGGCTGTGCTGCTACAGGTGCGCCAGCCTTTGGGCGTGGACGTTCTAAGCCGTGCGGTGCAGGCCCTGCAGGCTCATCACGACGTGCTGCGGCTGGTGTTCGACAGCGCCGGCGGGCATTACCGGGACGCCCAGCCCGACGCCGTCGTGTGGCACCGCCGGGCCGCCGACAGCGCCGAACTGCAACACCACTGCGATGCGGCCCAGGCCAGCCTCGACCTGCAGCACGGCCCGTTGTGGCGTGCCTTGCTGGTGGACATGGCCGACGGCAGCCAGCGCCTGCTGCTGGTGATTCATCACCTGGTGGTAGACGGTGTCTCGTGGCGCGTGCTGCTGGAGGACCTGCACCAGCTCTGCCAGCAGCTCGAGGCCGGGCAGGCGCTGCGCTTGCCCGTCAAGACCAGTGCGTTCCAGCGTTGGGCCGAACACCTGCATGCCCACGCGGGCAGCGCTGCGGCCCAGGCCCAATTGCACTACTGGCAGGCGCAATTGCAGGGCGCCGACCAGCCGCTGCCGGGCAGCAACCCGGCGGGTAGCCACGCCAGCCGCCACGCCCGGACAGTGGTCAGCCGCCTGGACGCTGAGCACACCCGGCAGTTGTTGCAACAGGCGCCAGCCGCGTACCGCAGCCAGGTCAACGATCTGCTGCTCAGTGCGCTGGCCCGCGTGCTGTGCCGCTGGACCGGGCAGGCGGCCACCCAGGTATTGCTGGAAGGCCACGGCCGCGAAGAATTGTTCGCCGACCTCGACCTGACCCGCACCCTGGGCTGGTTCACCAGCGCTTACCCGCAACGGCTCACGCCGGCTGCCGACATGGCCAGCACCATCAAGACCATCAAGGAGCAACTGCGCGGTGCGCCGGACAAGGGCGTGGGCTTTGGCGTGCTGCGCTATCTGGGCGATGACGCCACCCGCCAGGCGCTGGCAACACTGGGCGAACCCCGGGTCACCTTCAACTACCTGGGCCAGGTCGACGCCGGGTTGCAGGCCACCGGCCGGTTCGCCCCGGCCGAGGAAAGCAGTGGTCTCAGCCAGGCCGCCGACACGCCACTGAGCAACTGGCTGAACCTCAACGGCCAGGTGATGGACGGGCAACTGGCTGTGCACTGGAGCTTCAGTGACCAGGTGCTGCAGCCCCAGGTCATCCAGGCCCTGGCGGATGAGTACAGCCAGGAACTGATGGCCGTCATCGGCCATTGCCTGGGGGCCGACGCCGGTGCCCTTACCCCTTCGGATGTCGTGGGCGTTGACCTTGACCAGGACGCCCTCGATGAACTGCTCAGCGAATTTTAACGACTTATGGAATTCCCTATGACTGCCGTCAATCCTCGCCACAAAGCCAATATCCAGGTGGTAGCGCCCATCACGTCGGTGCAGAAGGGCATCCTGGCGTATGCACTCAAATGCGGTAACCAGGACCCCTACCACTACCAGCAGGTATTCAGCCTGCGCGGCGACCTTCAGGTGGCGGCCTTCCACCAGGCCCTGCAGCACACGGTGGATCGCCACCAGGCCCTGCGCGCCGATTATCGGTGGGAAGAAGTGGACGTCCCGGTGCAGATCGTCTTCAAGCAGGTTCCGGTTGGCTTGCCGACCCTGGACTGGAGCGCGTGCAGCCGCGATGAGCAGTGGGCACGCCTGCGCCAGCTACTGGCGGATAAACGCGCGGCAGGTTTCGCCTTCCGCCAGGCGGCGGACCTGTCGTTCAACCTGGTGAAGGTCGGCCCCGACGAGCATTGGCTGGTGTGGAGCTATCACCATATCAGCCTGGACGGCTGGGGCCTGGGCCTGGCCCTGCGCGACACGCTGGTGGCCTACCGTGCGCTGGCGGCGGGCCAGGAGCTGGCCGCACAGGGCGGCACCGACTACGTCAACTACCTGACCTGGCTGCAGGCGCGCCACGACCAGGCCCGCACCGAGGCCTACTGGCGCGGGGTATTCCCCCAGTCCGTACGGCCCACGCCGTTGCCCTACCAGGCCCGCGAGGTGGCGCTGGCCGGCCGCTATGGCGAACGCGCCTTTGACCTGGACCAGGCCACCACCCACCAGTTGAATGCGGTATGCCGGCAGGCCGGGGTCACGCTCAATACCCTGGTGCAGGGGGCTTGGGCGTTGCTGCTGGCGCGGTTTGCCGGGCAGGACGAAGTGATTTTCGGCACCACCTTGTCAGGCCGTTCACCCGAGCACGATGGCGTCGAGAACATTGTCGGCCTGTTCATCAACACGTTGCCGGCGCGCGTGGCCGTGCTGGACGATCAGCCCCTGGGCGAATGGCTCAAGGGCATCCAGGCGCAGGCCTTGTTGACCCGCGAGCATGAGCACAGCGCGCTTCAGGACATCCTCAAACTCACCGGCAATGACGAAGGCAAGGGCCTGTTCGACAGCATTCTGGTGTTCGAGAACTTCCCCTTGGCCGAAGCCGTGCAAGGCCCTGAGCAAGCCTTGAGCATCAACCTGTTGCCGTCGCTGGAGCGTGGCGAGGGCGGTTCGGGCACTGCGGGCCGCTCCAATTACCCGCTCAGCCTGATGGTGGAACCTGGCAGCTGCCTGGGCTTGCTGCTGGCCTGGCATTGCGAGCACTTCAGTGATGCGGCGGCGGGGCAGATCATCGAGCAATTGACCTACCTGCTGCACGGCATGGCGCGCGGCGCCCAGCAGCGTGTCGGGGAAGTGCGCCTGCTGGCGCCGCAACCGGCCACGCCCGCGCCGGCCCCCGCACCGCAGGCCACCGTACTGCAGTACTTTGCCGAGGCGGTGGCGCGCACGCCCCAGACCCTGGCCATTCGGGATGAGCGCGAAGCATTGACCTTCGCCCGGCTGGATCAGGCCAGTGACCAGGTGGCTTTGCGGTTGCAGGCCCATGGCTGGCCATTGGGTACGCCGGTGGCACTGCTGTTGGAACGCAGCTGCGACTGGGTGGTTGCCCTGCTGGGCGTACTCAAGGCCGGCCTGAGCTATGTACCGCTGGAGCCTTCGACACCGATGCAGCGTTTGGCTGCGGTCTTGAGGCAAAGCGGCGCACCGCTGCTGATCGGGCGCCAGACGGAGCCGCTGGCCGACACCCCCTGCCAGGACATCGCCAGCCTGCGGGCCGGGGATGCCCGGTACACGCCGTGCAGCCTGCCAGCCGCCAGCAGTGCGTACTTGATCTACACCTCCGGTTCCACAGGTGCGCCCAAGGGCGTGGACATCAGCCACGGCGCGCTGTACCAGTACGTGACGGGGTTGCTGGCGCGGGTGCAAATGCCGGCCGACGCCAGCATGGCCATGGTCTCCACCGTCGCCGCCGACCTGGGCCATACGGTGTTGTTCGGGGCCCTGTGCAGTGGGCGCACGCTGCACCTGCTCAGCGATGAGCAAGTGCGTGACCCTGACACATTCGCCCACTATATGGCCGAGCATCAGGTGGGCGTGCTGAAGATTGTCCCCAGCCACCTGCGGGCGTTGTTGCAAGCGGCCAGCCCGGCGGATGTGCTGCCGGCCCATGCGCTGATACTGGGCGGCGAGGCCTGCGACTGGCCATTGCTGGAGCTGGCCGCCAGCCTCAAGCCCGGTTGCCGCCTGTACAACCACTACGGGCCGAGCGAAACCACGGTCGGTGTGCTGGCCACCCAGGTGCACCCGCAACAGCCCCATGACGTGCGCGTGCCGCTGGGTGTGCCGTTGGGGCAAGCCCATGTGTACGTGCTGGATGACCAGCTCAACGCGCTGCCGTCCGGGGCCATCGGCGAGCTTTACGTGGCCGGCCCGACCCTGGCCAACGGCTACCGCGGGGCGCCGGGGCACAGCGCGGAACGTTTCCTGGCCAACCCCTTCGGGCAGGGCGAGCGCCTGTATCGCACGGGCGACCGGGTTCGCCAGCGTCTGGACGGCGCACTGGAGTTTTTCGGCCGCGGCGATGAGCAGATCAAATTGCGCGGTTATCGCATCGAAACCGGCGACATCACCGTCACCCTCAAAGGGCTGGCCGGTGTGCGCGATGCCGTGGTTGTACTCGAGGAAAGCGGCCAGGCGCCGCAACTGGTGGCTTACCTGGTGCTGGCCGCCGACGGGGCCGTGGAGGCGGTCCGCGCCCTGGCGGCCGAACGGCTGCCGGACTACATGGTGCCTTCGCGCTGGATGGCGCTGCCAGCCATGCCGCTGACCGCCAACGGCAAGCTCGACCGCAAGGCCTTGCCGGTCATCGAGCAGGCCGCGGGGGAGCGCCTGGCGCCCCGCACGCCGCAGGAGCAGCTGCTGGCCGAAGTCTGGGCCGATGTGCTCAAAGTGCCGGCAGTGGGCGTCAACGAGAACTTCTTCGAGTTGGGCGGCGATTCGATCCTCAGCCTGCAGATCATTGCCCGGGCGCGTCGCCGCGGCCTGAAACTCAGCTCGCGGCAGATCTTCGAAATGCAGACCATCGAACAACTGGCGGCCAGCATCGGCGATGCCGTCGGCGCAGCCGCCACGGTGCAACACCAGGGGCCGCGCGGCACCCTGAACCTGCTGCCGGTGGCGCGTCGGTTCTTCGAGCGTCAAATCCCCCACGCCCATCACTGGAACCAGTCGGTGCTGCTCGCCAGCCGCCAGCCCTTGGTGCCGCAGCGCCTGGAACAGGCCGTGGATGCCCTGATCCGACAGCACGACGCCTTGCGTCTGCGCTTCCACCAGGTGCAAGGTCAGTGGCAAGGCGAGTTCGCCGAGGCCCCGCCGGCCAGTACCGTGATCGGTTACCGCAGGGCCCGCGACGAGCAGGCCCTGCGGGCCTTGTGTGACGAAGCTCAGCGCAGCCTGGACCTGGCCCAGGGGCCGCTGTTGCGGGTATTGCTGGTGGACATGGCCGATGGCAGCCAGCGCTTGTTGCTGGTGATTCACCACCTGGTGGTGGACGGGGTGTCGTGGCGGGTACTGCTGGAAGACTTGCAGGGCCTGTATGAAGCGGGCGCTGCGCATGTGCTGCCGGCAAAAACTGCCTCGCTGCAGCAATGGGCCAACTGCCTTGAGGCCCTGGCGACGTCGCCGGCGCTGCACGGGCAACTGCCATTCTGGCTGGCGCAGGGCAGTGATGCGGTGCAACCGTTGCCCTGTGCGATGCCGGACCGTGAACCAAGCAACGCCAGTGCGTGCACCTTGAGCGTCAGCCTGGACCGTGACCGTACCACGCGCCTGCTCAAGCAGGCGCCCGCTGCCTACCGCACCCAGATCAACGACCTGCTGCTGACCGCCCTGGCCCGCACCTTGTGCCGCTGGACCCAGGGCGACTCGTGCCTGGTGCAGCTGGAGGGCCATGGCCGCGAGCCGCTGGACGACACCCTGGACCTGAGCCGCAGCGTGGGCTGGTTCACCAGCCTGTTCCCCGTGCAACTGACCCCCGCCGATACGCTGGACGGCTCCATCAAGGCCATCAAGGAGCAATTGCGCGCCGTGCCGGGCAAGGGGCTGGGCTTTGGCGTGCTGCGCTATCTGGCGGACGCCCAGGTGGTCAGCCAGTTGGCCGGGCTGCCGGTGCCGCGCGTCACCTTCAACTACCTGGGGCAGTTGGACAGCAGCTTTGCCGCCGATGGTCTGCTGGCCCCGGCCAGCGAGGGCACCGGCGCCAACCAGAGTGCAGACGCGCCCATGAGCAACTGGCTGACCATCAACAGCCACGTCCACGATGGCCAGCTGAGCTTCAACTGGATCTACAGCAGCGAGCAATTCGAGCACGCCACCCTCCAGGGCGTGGCCGATGATTACCTGCAAGAGCTGGACGCGGTGATCCAGCATTGCTGCGCCCCCGAGGCGGGCGGCCTCACGCCTGCCGACTTCCCGTTGGCGGGCCTGGATCAGGGCCAATTGGATCGCTTGGCGCTGGTACCGCGCACGGTGGAGGACATTTATCCGCTGGCGCCCATGCAACAGGGCTTGCTGTTCCACTCGGTCAACGCGCCGGCATCGGGTTTGTACGTCAACCAGGTCAACGTGCGTGTGCACGGCATTGACCTTGCGCGCTTCCGCGCGGCCTGGGGCCAGGTGATTGGCCGCCATGCCATCCTGCGCACCGGCTTCCTGTGGCAGGATGAATTGAAAGCACCGTTGCAGGTGGTTCGCCAGCACGTCGAGGTGCCGGTCAGCGAGCTGGATTGGCGAGGCAAGGCCCCGGCAAACCTCGAACCGGAACTGCTGCAACTGGCCCAGGCGGAGCGCATCAAGGGCTTCGACCTGCAGCAGGCGCCGTTGTTGAGGCTTGTGCTGGTGCGCACCAGTGAGCACACCCACCATTTGATCTGGACCAGCCACCACATCCTCATGGATGGCTGGAGCAGCGCGCGCCTGATCAGTGAAATGATGCAGGCCTACCTGGGCGATACGCTGCCCAGGGTGACCGGGCGCTACCGCGACTACCTGGCCTGGCTGGGGCAGCAGGATCAGGGCTTGAGCGACAGCTTCTGGCGCGAGCGGCTGCAGGCGCTGGATGAGCCGACCCTGCTGGCCCAAAGCTTGCCCTGCACCCAGCCGGGCAGCGGCCATGGGGTGACTTACACACGCCTGGACGCCAGTGCCACGCAACAGTTGCAAGCCTTCGCCCAAGCCCAGCGGGTAACGTTGAACACCTTGGTGCAGGCGGCGTGGACGCTGTTGCTGCAGGCCTATACCGGCCAGCGTACGCTGGCGTTCGGCGCTACGGTCTCGGGGCGGCCGGCGGGCTTGCCCGGCTCGGAGGAAATGCTGGGGTTGTTCATCAATACCCTGCCGGTGATCCAGACGCCCCGCAGCGGGCAACCGATCGGAGAATGGCTGCGCGAGCTGCAGGCCTACAACCTGGCACTGCGCGAACACGAACACACGCCGCTTTCACAGGTGCAACGCTTGGCAGGGCTGGGAGGCCAGGCATTGTTCGACAGCATCATCGTGTTTGAAAACTACCCGGTGGACCGCGCCTTCCAGGCGCGTACCGAGCACGGCCTGCGGTTCGAGAAGCCGAGCAAAATCGATGTCACGCATTTCGCCATGGACTTGGCGGTCAGCGTCGGCCTGACCCTGGAAATCGAATACCTGTACCTGCGGGACAAGTTCGAGACCGAACATGCCGAACGCCTGCGCGGGCACATGGAGCACCTGCTGCTGTCCCTGGCCCAGGACGCCACGCGACCGCTGGGGCAGGTGGCGCTTGTGCCGCTGCTAACGCCGCAGGCATTGGCGCCGATGCCTGGCCTGGCGCCGTTGCATCAGCGCATCGCCGAAAAGGCCGCCAGCCAGCCGCAGTCCGTGGCCGTGCTGTGCCAGGGGCGGCAATTGACCTTTGCCCAACTTGACGATCAGGCCAACCGCCTGGCTCGACACTTGAGCAGCCTGCCGCTTGCGCAGCGCAGTCACATTGCCCTGGCACTGCCGCGCAGCGAGCAGATGATCGTGGCGATGCTGGCCGTGCTCAAGGCCGGCCACGCCTACGTGCCCCTGGACACCGGCTACCCGCGTGAGCGCTTGCAGTACCTGCTGGAAGACGCCGCCGTTGCGCTGCTGATTACCCACAGCCAATTGCAGGACAACGTACCGGTGCCGGCCACCGGGCTGCGGCTGCTGCTGGACCGGCTGGACATGGGCCAGGCCGTCGCCGAGCCCATGCACACGGCCGTGCACCCCGACGACCTGGCGTACCTGATCTACACCTCCGGCTCCACCGGGCAGCCCAAGGGCGTGGCCGTGGCGCACGGGGCCCTGGCGGCCCATTGCGCGGCCATTGGCGAGCGCTATGAAATGAGCGCCGGGGACCGCGAACTGCTGTTCATGTCCTTCGCCTTCGACGGCGCCCAGGAGCGCTGGCTGACGGCGCTCAGCCACGGCGCCAGCCTGGTGGTGCGCGACGATGAACTGTGGACCGCCGAGCGTACCTACCAGGCCCTGCAGGAGTACCAGGTGACCGTGGCCGCTTTCCCGCCGGTGTACCTGCAGCAGTTGACCGAGGAGGCCGAGCGCGACGGCAATCCTCCACCTGTACGGGTTTACTGCTTCGGTGGCGAAGCGGTGCCCCAGGCCAGCTTCGAACGCGCCAAGGCGGCCTTGCGCCCGCAGTTCATCATCAATGGCTACGGGCCCACTGAAACCGTGATTACCCCGCTGCTGTGGAAGGCGGATGCCGATATGGCGTGCCAGGCCAGCTACGCCCCTATCGGCACGGCGGTGGGCGAGCGCTCGCTGCATGTGCTGGACGGGCACCTGAACCCGGTGCCCACTGGCGTTGCCGGCGAGCTTTACATCGGTGGCCATTGCCTGGCACGTGGTTACCATCAACGTCCGGGGCTGACGGCCGAGCGGTTCGTGGCCGACCCCTTCAGTGTGGGCGCACGGCTGTACCGCACCGGTGACCTGGTGCGCCAGCGTGAGGATGGCCTGATCGATTACCTGGGGCGTATCGACCACCAGGTGAAGGTCCGTGGTTTCCGCATCGAGCTGGGTGAGGCGGAAGCGTGCCTGCGGGCGCAGCCCCAGGTGCGCGAAGCCGTGGTGGTAGCCACAGCGGCGGCCAGCGGCAAACAGTTGCTGGCCTACGTGGTGCTCGCGCCCGGCCAGGCGGATGAGGCAGCGGCGCTGGCCAGCCTGCGCGTCCAGCTGGCGACGGCACTGCCCGACTACATGGTGCCCGCCCAGTGGTGCGTGCTGGCGCGGTTGCCGCTGATGCCCAATGGCAAACTCGATCGCCAGGCGTTGCCGGCCGTCACCCCGGGTACGGCGCAGCAGGGCTACCGCGCGCCCCGGACTGCGCTGGAAAAAGCCCTGGCCGAGATTTGGCAAAACGTGCTGCAAGTCGAACAGGTCGGGCTGGATGACAACTTCTTCGAATTGGGCGGTGACTCCATCCTCAGCCTTCAGGTAGTGGCCCGCAGCCGGTCCCTCAAGGGCCTGGGGTTCAGCCTCAAGCTGCGCGAACTGATGCAGAAGCCGACCATCGCCCAGTTGCTGCCGCAGGAGGCGGGCAGCGATGCCCCGCAACTGCTGTTGAGCATGAACAGTGCCGCCGGCGATGCCCCGGCCGTGTTCTGTGTGCATGCCGGGTTCGGCACCGTGTTCGACTACGAGCCGCTGGCTCGCCGGCTTGATGGCCAGCGACGGGTGTACGGGATTCAGTCACGCATGTTGCTCGAACCCGGCTGGCAGGATGACTCGCTGGAGCAGATGGCCCGTGACTATGTGCAGGCGGTACGCGGGGTGCAACCGCAGGGGCCTTACCTGCTGCTGGGCTGGTCTCTGGGGGCCACCCTCGCCACGCTGATGGCCGCCGAGCTTGAGGGCATGGGCCAACGCGTGGAGTTGCTGGGGTTGATCGACGGTTACGTGCCCAACCCGCAGGCCGCGAGCACGATCGACGATTGGCGCCATGACCTGCGCGAGTTTCTCGGGCTGATGGCCGGCGAGCGTACGGTGCCGCCGGTGCCGCCGGGCGCGGAAAGCCGCGAGGCCGTGAGTGCCAGCGTGCATGCTTTCCTGGATGAAGGGGCTGACCCGCACAGCTTCGCGGCGCGCCTGGGCTGTGAGGAGTTGACCCAGGTGTTCTGCGTGGCGCGGCAGCTCAAGCATTTGTCGCGCCGCTTGCCGGCCTGCCCTGCGGTGCAGGCGGTGCCGTTGTGCTGGTGGATTGGCCGCCGCGAGGCCGACGCGCAGCGCTTGAACAGCCAGTTGGGGCAACAGGCCGTGGGCCAGGCGCCGTTGGCCTGCGGGCATTTCGAGGTGATGCACAACGCCTCGCTGCTCGAGGCGTTGCAAGGCCTGCTGGGACACTCGCTGGAGAGTGCCCGTTGAACCTGTCTTTGAGGGAGAGTGGTATGCAGTTGAACCCGGAAATCGCGGCATTCCTTGAACTGGCCCAGTCAGGTCGGGCGCAAGGCAAGGTGCAGTCCATGGCCGACTTGAGCCCCGCGCAGGCGCGTCATGAGTTTGAGCAGACGTCGCGACAATTGGACCTTGGCCCCGACGAACCAGTGCCGGTGCAGGCCCTGAACCTGGGCGACGATTTGCCGGGCCGCCTGTACCTGGGCGGTACCGACGGCACGCCGCAGCCCACGTTGCTGTACTTCCACGGCGGCGGATACGTGGTGGGCAGTCTGGATTCCCATGACTCCCTGTGCCACAACCTGGCCCGCGGCGCTGGGTGCGCGGTGTTGGCCGTGGCCTACCGGCGCGCGCCGGAGCATCGCTTTCCGGCAGCCTGCGATGATGCATTGCAGGCGTTGCGCTGGCTGTTGGCCAACGGCGCCGAACATGGCCTGGACCCTTCGCGCATCGCCCTGGGAGGGGATAGCGTGGGGGGCAGCCTGGCCACCGTGCTGGCCAACCGGCTGGCGGCCAACCCGGCGTTGGCCGACGTGCAGCCAAGATTGCAGGTGCTGATCTATCCGGTCACCGACGCAACCGATCAGGGCGAATCCATGCAGCGTTTCGCCTCGGGATTCTTGTTGGAGGCCCGCACCCTGGAGTGGTTTTACCAGCACTATCAGACTCGGTTGGAAGACCGCCTGGACCCGCGCTTCTCGCCGTTGCTGGGGAGCGTGCCCACGCAGGTGGCGCCCATGCTGATGCTGATCGGTGATCACGACCCCCTGTACGACCAGGCGTTGGCCTACGCCCGCAAAGCGCAGGCCAGCGGCATCGCGGTGCAGTGCCAGGTGTACCCGGGCATGACCCACGACTTTGTGCGAATGGGCGCGTTGGTGGATGAAGCCGAACAGGCCCAGGTCTTGATTGCCCAGGCGCTGGCCCAGGCGTTCAAGTAGCCTGGCCCACACACAAAAAAGCCCCGTGCGGCGGACCGCACGGGGCCTTTCGGCTACTGCTGTATTACCACTTGTAGGTCAGGCTGCCGATCACTGTACGGCGGGTGCCGTAGAACACGGTGTTCTCATAGAAGCCGGGGGTGAAATACGTCTTGTCGAACAGGTTGTTCACCGACACATCCACCGAGGCGCCCTTGAGGTCTTCGCTCACGTGGCCCAGGTCATAGCGCACCGAGGCGTCCGTCAGGCTGTAGCCCGGCACCTTGACGGTATTCTTGGCGTTATAGGAGGAGCCCACGTAACGCTGGCCGGCACCCAGGCCCAGGCCTTCCAGCGGCCCTGATTGCAGGGTGTAGTCCAGCCACAGCGAAGCGGTGTTCCTGGCCACGGAAATCGGCACATTGCCCTTGAGGCTGTAGGCGGTGGCGCCGGTGCCCACGGTGTTGGCCTTGGTGACTTCGGCATCGGTGTAGGCGTACGACGCAATCAGGTCCAGCCCTTTGGTGAGCTCGGCCTTGCCTTCCAGCTCCAGCCCGCGCGAGCGCTGCTCGCCGGTCTGCACCTGGAAGCTGGCGTTGGTCGGGTCGGTGGTGGTGACGTTCTTCTGGGTCAGGTCATACACCGACGCGGTGATGAAACTGTTGCTCCCTGGCGGGGCATATTTGATGCCCAGCTCGTATTGCTCACCCTCGGTCGGCTTGAAGGTGCTGCCATCCTGGGCTGTGCCGGACGTAGGCTGGAATGAGGTGCTGTAGCTGGCGTAGGGCGTGATGCCGTTGTCGAACAGGTACGCCAGGCCCACGCGGCCGGTGAACTTGTGGTCGTACTGGGTGCTGTGGGCGTTGGCCAGGTAATCGTATTCACGGTCCGACAGCCAGTCGTTGCGGCCGCCGATGGTCAGGCGCCAGTTGTCCAGGGCCAGTTGATCCTGCACGTACAGGCCTTTCTGCACGATCACGCTTTTGCCGTCGGTGGACTTGGCGCTGTTCCACACCACCGTGCTGTTGTACACCGGGTTGTAGATGTCGACTGTCTGGTTGTTGGAGCCGGTGCGCGATTCGCGGCCCGAATAGTGGCCGTAGTCGATGCCAACCATCACGTCGTGGCTGACCGGGCCGGTGTTGAAGTGGCCTTGCAGGTTGTTGTCGAGCAGGAAGGTGTCGGTTTTCTTCGGCCGCTTCTGGTAGCCGAAGGTGTAGGTGCGGCCATCGGTGCCCAGCTGGCCGCTGTTGCGCGCACCGTTGCTGATGTAGTCGACGTCGGCTTCCATGTAGCGGAAGTTCTGGTTGAACTTCCAGTTCTCGCTCAGCTGGCGTTCGAACAGGTAGCCGATCGAGGTGTTCTCCACCTCGTATTTACTGACATGGGGATCGCCCAGGTAGGTGCTGGAAGGCACATGGCCCAGGGCGGTGTTGTGCAGGGTGCCGTTGACCGGAAAGCTCTGTTCGGCACCGCCTTCGCGGGTCTTCATGTAGCTGGCAAGCACGGTGAAGGTGGTGTCCTCGTCCGGTTTCCAGGTCAGCGACGGCGCCACGTAAGTGCGGTTGTCGGGCGAGTGGTCGACCTGGGTGCCACTGTCGCGCTTGAGGGCCACGAAACGGTAGGTCAGTTTGCCGTCGTCATCCAGCCGCCCACCCAAGTCAACGGCACCCTGCTTGCGGTCATAGTTGCCGCCCTGGATCTGCACTTCGTGGATCGGCTCGTCGGTGGGCCGCTTGCTGGTCAGGTTGACCATGCCGCCGGGGGCCATCTGGCCGTACAGCACCGAGGCGGGGCCCTTGATTACATCGATGCGCTCAAGGCCAAAGGTTTCGAAATCAGTGTCGTACTGGTTGAAACCGGTGCGCAGGCCGTCCTTGTAGATGCCAAACAGGTTGAACGAGCGAAAGCCGCGCATGTAGATGTCGGGTGCGCCTTGGCCGCCCACGTAGTCGATGGCGCGAATACCGGGGGTGTAGGCCACGGCGGAGTTGAAGTCCTGCACGCCGCGTTTGTCCATTTCGTCGCGGGTGATGACCGAGATGGACTGGGGGACCTCGTTGATCGCGGTGTCGGTCTTGGTGCCCACGGCGGAGCGGTTGGCGACGATGCCCTCGATGGGGCCGGTGATGCTTTGCACCTGGACGCTCTGCACATTGGTGTTGGGCAGGGTCAGGGCTTCGTCGGCGGCGCGGTAAAGGGTGACACTGCCATTGCTGATGGTGAAGTTCACCCCCGTGCCGTTGAGCAGCATCTGCAACGCCTGGGCCGGCTCCATCTCACCCTGCACGGCTGGCGCCCTCAGGCCCTTGATCAGGTCACTGCGGTACAGCACTTGCAGTCCGCTCTGTTGGCCCAGGGCCATCAACGCACCGGCCATGGGTTGGGCGCTGATGTTGACGGCCACCGGTGCCGCCTGCACCTGTGTGCACATCAGCGCCAGGGAGATCGCGCCGGCAGCCAGTGGCTGCCAGCGCTGGCGCACTATCCGGGCGAGCAGGGTCGGGTGCGACACAAGGGTGTTGATCATGCTTTTTATCCAGTGTTGAAGGTGGCAGATTTTTAGTTATTAGTAATGAGACGTAATTGCTGGATTAAACCTGAAAATTTTTTTGTGTTTTTTTGAGGGGCGCTTCAGCCCCGGCGGGCAGGGCGTGGCGGGCGACACGTCAATGGGCAGTCGGCGCAGTAGGGCAGGTCGGGCAGCTGATAGCGCAGGCAGCACACCCTGCGCCGTGGCTGGCCGTCAGCGGTGTCGAACTGGTAGGCACTGTGCAGCGGGTTGACGCTGCCATCGGGCAGTTGCGGGGCGCTGAACAGCGCACGCAGCTCCAGCGCACGCGCCGGGCTGATCCACTGGTGCTGCACCAGCAGGCCCAGCGCCCAGGCCAGGTAGGCGGCCACATTGCCCCACAGGGCCCTGGCCGACACCCGGCCAAAGCGGGCGACCTGCTCGATGAACGGCTGCAGGTTGTCGTGGAACAGGGCGCAGATCTGCAGCGGTGCCTGCCCGGCGCTGTCCATGATCCGGCCCGCGCTTTCCAGGACGATCAACACCGGCGTGCCGCGTTCATTGACCGCCAGCCCCAGGCGGTCGAGGGCAATCGGCAGTTGCAGCTCCAAGGCCAGGCAGCTGGCCAGCAAGGGCGGGAACAACGCCTCGAAATAGCCTTTGCTCCACAGTGAAACAATCGCCCGCCGGTCACATCCGGGGAACCGTTGGCTGTACAGGCCCAGCAGGTGGGTCAGCGTGGCGTCGTCCAGCAATTGGCTGGCGCGCAGGGTGGCCTGGTGAGGGTCCAGTGAAAAGCGATGCAGGGCCGGCAGCCGCGCATCGTCCTGCAGGGCCTGCAGGCGTTGCTCGGCGGTGGCGGGCAGCGGCGGGCGGCTCATGCCTTGCGCATCAGCCAAATGAAATAAGGGCAACCGATGCAGGTGGCGAACAGCCCGGCAGGAATCTGGAACGGGTAGATCAGGTTGCGCCCCAGCCAGTCGGCGATGACCATGATCAGCGCGCCCACCAGCATGGCGCCCAGCGCCTGCTGTGCGGCACTGCGCAAGCCCAGCAGGCGGGCGATATGCGGCGCCATCAGGCCCACGAAACTCAGCGGGCCGATAATCAGGGTGGCGGCAGCGCTCAACAGCGCCACCATCACCAACACGCACACACGTGCAAGGCCGATATTGACGCCCAAGGCCTGGGCAGTGGGCGAGCCCATGGGCAGCAGCTCCAGCCACCGCAGCAACAGCGGGGTCAGGCTGGCCAGCACCAGGCAGCAGGCCACGGCCAGGACGGCTTCGGCAGCGCTGACCTGATAAGTGGAACCGGACATCCAGCTCAGCAGCCCGACCATGCGCGGGTCGCCGCTGGACAGCAGCACCGTCACCACCACGCTGAACACCGTGGTAATGGCGATGCCGCTGAGCAGCACCCGTTCGGGGACAAAATGCGCACGCACGTTCAGGGCAAACAGCACCGCCATCATCAACAAGGCGCCGAGCGCGCCGACCAGCAACTGTGTGCCGCGCTCCGGTGCACTCACCAGGAAGGTCAGGGCAATCACCGCCATGGCGGCGCCCTCGCTGATGCCCAGTACCTCGGGGCTGGCCATGGGGTTGCCGGTCAGGCGCTGGATGTACAGTCCGGCCAGCGCCAGCATCACCCCGGCCGCCACGGCCGCGCACACCCGTGGCGCGCGCAGGGCCAGCAGGCCTTGCCACTGGCTGTTGTCGGCCCATTGCCAACCGGCCGGGCCCTGGCCCACAAACAGGGCGACGCCGATCAGGCTGGCCAGCAGAAGGCAGCCCAGCCCCATCCAGGCCCGTGGCTTGGCCAGCGGCCTGAACGCCGCAGTGCGCGCCACCGGCAACTGGCGCGACGGCCGCAGTTGCGGCAGCAGCCAGATCAGCAGGGGGGCACCCAACAGCGCCGTGGCAATGCCGGTTGGAATTTCCCGATAGCCCATGGGGTAGCGCAGCACAATCTGGTCGGTGAGCCACAGCAGCACGGCGCCAATCAACGGCGCCCAGATCAACCGTGATTGCAGGCGCCGGGCACCCAGCAGGCGGGCCAGGGTTGGCGCCGCCAGGCCGACAAAGCTGATCACCCCGACCGCAGCCACGGTGACTGCGCTCAGCAAGACCGCCAGCAGCACGGCGACAATCCGCACCCGGTTGGCGTTGAGCCCCAGGCTTTTCGCACCGCTGTCTTCCAGCCCCAGCAAGGCCAGGGGGCGAGCCAGCAGGGCCAGGGCGAGCGTGGCGAACACAACGTAGGGCGTCATGAACCGCACCGCGCTCCAGTCCAGTTGGCCCAGCGAGCCGCTGCCCCATATGAACAGGCCCATGAGGTAGTCGTGGTTGAACAGGGTCATGGCTGCGCCAAAGGCGCCGAAGCACAGGCTGATCACCAGGCCGCCGAGAATCAGGGCAATGGGCGAGAATGCCTGGCGTGCGGCGAGGCCAATCACCAGGCCCGCGGCCAGCAGCGCACCGGCCAGGGCCGGCCATTCCCGGCCCCAGCTCAACAGGCCGGGGGCGAACAGGCTGCACAGCACCAACGCCAATTGCGCGCCCGAGGCGATGCCCAGGGTGCCCGGCTCGGCCAAGGGGTTGCGTAGCGCCTGTTGCAGCACGGTGCCGGCCAGGGCCAGTGCGTAGCCGCACAGCCAGGCAGTGACGATGCGCGGCAGTACGCTGAAATGCAGAATCAGCTGGCGCATGTCCTGGGCATCGGGGGCCAGCACGGCCTGCAGCCAGAGGGCACCGGGCAGTTGCCGTGCGAATCCGGCCAGGGTCAGTGCCGCAGCGATCAGCGCCGCCAGCAGCACCGGCCAGAACAGGTGACGGGGGCGGGGGGCGGGGAGCTCATGCATGTTGGGTCTCCGGCAGACGCTCGGTCAGCAGCCGGGCGAACTCGCCGGCAGCAGGCAGCGCGCCGAAAAACAGCACCTCGGGCAATTGCACCAGTCGCCGCTGGCGCACGAAATCCAGGCGGTTCCAGATGGGGTTGTCCGGCAGGCTGTCCTGCAGCCCCGGCGCACTGTTGAAGTACACCAGGCTGGCCTGCGGGGTATCGGCCAGGCGCTCCAGGCCAATGGTGGCGTAGCCCCAGGTGTTGGTTTCGCCGCTCCAGGCATTGCGCAGGCCCAAGCGGTCCAGCACATCCTGGAACAGGCTGCGGTGCCCGAATACCATGGCCCGGCGGTTGTCCACCAGGCTGATCACATACAGGGGGCGGTCGTGCAGGCCCTGCAAGGCCTGGCGAGACTGCTGCAGTTGCGCTTCGAGCTGGTCGATGCACACCTGCGCCTTGGCGTCGCGCCCCACCGCCTGGGCGATCTGGCGGGTGGTGAGCGCGGCCTGCTCCAGGGGATGCCCCTGCGGGCTGGCGAACGAGAAGGCCTGCACCGGCGCAATCGCCTGCAGGCGTTCGCGCAGGGCATTCTGATAGCTGTTGATGAAAATCTGCCCGGGAGCCAGTTGTGCCAGCAGTTCCAGGTTCGGTTCCTGGCGCAGGCCCAGTTCGAGCACCGAGGCGGGCAGGGCCGGTACTCGCACCAGGTGCCGGTAGCGGTCGATTTCGGCCATGGCGGCCAGCGGGGCGCCGAGTGCCAGCAGGGTCTGGGCAATGCTCCAGTCCAGCGTCACCAGCGGGGATGGGTTGGCGAAGGCAGGCAACCAGGGATACAGGGCGAGGCCCGCCAGGCCGAGCAGGCAACGGCGTCGGCCAAGGGCGGGCCTGTACAGGGCTGGTCCGGGCATGGGTCAGGCGGCAGTCAGTTCGTCGAGCACCTTGCCGGCCTCGAGTTTGAGCAAGTGGTCGGCACAGTCGAAATAGCGGTCATCATGGGAGATCACGATGATGGTCTTGCCCAGCGCCTTGAGGCTGGGCAGCAACTCGTTATAGAAAATGCGCCGGAAGGTCGGGTCCTGGTCGGCTGCCCACTCGTCAAATACCAGCACCGGGCGTTTTTCGGTCCAGGCCTGCAGCAGGGCCAGGCGCTTGCGCTGCCCGGTGGACAGGTCAGTGGTGGAGAACTTGCCTTCCTTGATATTGACCTTGTGGGATATTTCCAGGCGTTGCAGGTATTGCTCGGCGTCCTGGGGGATTTCTTCGTCGGCCTGCACCAGGTCGTCGAACAGGAAATAGTCGGAAAAAATGGTCGTGAACAGTTGCCGGTAGTCATCGCAGGTCTGTGGTGTGACCGCTTGACCATCCAGCAGGATCGCACCCTGCTGCGGGACGTAAAGGCCCAACAGCAGCTTGATCAGCGTGGTCTTGCCGCAGCCGTTCTCGCCAACGATGAATAGGATCTCGCCGCGCTTCACCGTCAGGTTCACCGGGCCCAGCACGAACGGCGGTGTACCGGGTTGCTGTGGGTAGGTGTAGCGCACGTCGCGCAGTTCCAGGCTGTCGATGCTGGTTTGCACCGGGCGGGTATCGGCCAGCATCAGGTGGGGCTCGGGTGAGGAGAACTGGGCGGACAGGTCGGCAATGCGCTTGAAGGCCACCTGGGCACGGCTGACGATGGGCAGGGTGCCGATCAGGTGCTCGAGCGGGCCTTTCATGTACAGCAACACCAGAATGAACCCGCTCAGTGTCGCCCTGTCGGTGCTTGGCCACAGGGTCTGGTAGCCCAGGGCTACGCCGATGACGATGAAGAACAACGTCGACCCGAACCCCTTGGCCACCACGAACAGCTTGATCGAACGCACCTGGATGTCGCAGATACGCTGGGTAGTGCCCTTGAGTTTGTCCTCGAACAGACGCAGGCGGCGGCCCCGGTTAATGCGCAGTTCCTTGGCGCCCTCGGAGATGGCCCGGTATTGTTTCTGCAGTTCGTCTTCGTGTTCGCGGGCTTCGAAGAAACCCTTGATGCCGCGTACCCGCGCCAGGTACTGCACGGCGCTGCCTATCAGTACGGCTACCACGGTGGTGAGGAACATGGGCAATGACAGGTTGGCCAGGTAGGCCAGGCAGCCCAGGGTCACGCTCAGCGAGACCGCCAGTGGTGCCAGCACAAAGGCGAAGTCGCTGATGGTGTCGACATCGTGGGTCAGTACCGGCGTCAGGCGGTGGCTGCGGTAGCTTTCCAGCTGGTCGATGGGCGCCGACAGAATACGGCTGCCCAGGTCGACACGCAGGCGGGCAATCACGTGCTGCCCGACGTAGTTGGTGCCGATGTCCGACAGGATGGAACCCACCAGCGCCACGGCGCACAGGCCGGCGAAGGCCAGCAGCAGGCCCATGTTGCCCGCTTCGCTGCTGTGCAGGCTGGTGTTGATGGTGGCCAGCAGGCCGGTGATGCTCAGGCCACCCAATATCCCCAGGACAATGGACAGAAGCAGGATGCCGCGCATGGGCTTGAGAAGGCTCAGAAGTTCGGCGAGCGTGCTGCGTGGATGCATGGACATCGTGGCAATCCTTTTTGCATGGACGCCGGGAGGCGCCTGTACGTGGGTCATCCTTATAGGACGAACGAGCGCAAAAAAAATTGATCACTAAATCGATCGCTGCGTATTTCGTCCTCCAAGTGCGTACGTCACTTCGTCAATCGCCCTCGTTGGCTGGCTTGTGAGCCGCCGTGCCACGCGTCGGGAACGGGGCTGTACCAAGGAAATCAGATGCGTTTCAAGAAACTGGCAGTACTGGTTGCAATGGGGTGGGGCGCAGCCAGTCTGATGCCCCAGGCCCAGGCGGAGCCCGCCAGGGGCACGCCGCTGAGCGTGACCACGCTCAAGCATTACTCGCGGGCCGAGATCGAAAAGGGCATCGGGCCGCGCAAGGCGTTCGTCGGCACGCCGCGTTGCGATGTGCGGCTGGTGGAGGTGGTGTATGCCACCGAAGGGGTGCACCACGAGCCCGCCAAGGCCTCGCAGATGCTGCTGTTGCCCGAAGGTCCTGGCTGCGAAGGCCCCGCACCGTTGCTTGGCTGGGCCAGGGGCACCGAGACCCGGCGTGATTCGGCCCAGGCCGAGTTGTTGCTGGCCAACGGCAACAGCCCCTTGATGAGTTTTTTCGCCAGCCAGGGCTATGTGGTCTCCGCCACCGACTACCTGGGCCTGGGCAAGTCCGACTACCCCTTCCACCCTTACCTGCACAGCGACACTGAAGCCAGCGCCATCATTGATGCGTTGCGCGCAGCGCGGCTGAGCGGGGCGAAGCTGGGCGCGCACTTTTCCGGCAAGGTGATGCTGGCGGGTTATTCACAGGGCGGGCACGCGGCCATGGCGGCCCAGCGAGCGATCGAGCAGGGGTATGCGAAGGAGTTCGACCTGGTGGCGAGTGCGCCCATGTCCGGCCCCTACGCCTTGCAGCAGACCTTCATCGATGGCTGGTCCGGCACCACGGCGCAGGGGGCCAACGCGCTGGCGCCCTACCTGTTCGCTTACGCCACGGTGAGCATGGAGAAGGTTTACGGCGATATCTACAAACAACCGCAGGACCTGTTCCAGCAGCCGTATGCCGCTACGGTGGAAAGCCTTTTGCCCGGCCCCCAAGGGATCTTCGAGCTGGCCGGCCACAACAGCCTGCCCCTGGACCGGCTGCGCCAGCCGGCGTTTACCCAGGACTTCATCGCCAATGCGCACAACCCCTTGCGCCGGGCCTTGGCGCACAACGACCTGCTGGACTGGAAGCCGGTGACCCCCACCGTACTGTGTGGCGCAGGCCGCGACGCCGTGGTGGAGTTCAAGAACGCCGAGCTCGCCAGCGCCGCGTTTGCGCGCCAGGGTGCCAAGGTGCGGGTGATCGACGTGGACAGCGACATTGCAGCAAATGTCGATGGCGTCCACGTGCACACTCAGTGGGGGGCTTATCTGTGCCTGGGCGCAGTGCGTACCGCGTTGCTGGACCCGGCGCGCTGATCAGCGCAGGTAGCTGATGGGCGCGCCCCCTTCGGGGTGCGCCATCACGCCCATGGGAATACCGTAGATGGCTTGCAGCATGTCTGCCTGCATCAGCTGCGTGGGCGTGCCGGTGGCCAGCAGCCGGCCGCCGTGCAAGGCAATGAAGCGGTCACAATAGCGTGCCGCCATGTCGATGCCGTGCAGCACCAGCAGCACGCCCAGGTCCAGTTGCTGGCTGAGTTCGCGCACCAGGGCCAGCACTTCCACCTGATGGGCAATGTCCAGTGCCGAGATAGGTTCGTCCAGCAGCAAGTACCGGCTGTTCTGCGCCAGCAGCATGGCGAGCCACACCCGTTGCCGTTCGCCGCCCGACAGGCTGTCCACCAGACGGTCGGCGAACACCCGCGTATGGGTGAGCTCCATGGCCCGTTCGACCTGTTCGTGGTCTTCGCTGCCAAAACGCCCCAGCGCGCCGTGCCAGGGGTAGCGGCCATAGCGCACCAATTCGCGGGCGGTCAGGCCGTCGGCGGCCGGCAACTGCTGGGGCAGGTAGGCGACTTGCCGGGCAAAATCGCGCTGCCCCCAACGGTCCAGGGGTTTGCCGTCGAGGCGGATCTGGCCGCAGGTCGCGGTGTGCTGGCGCGCCAGCAGCTTGAGCAGGGTGGATTTGCCCGAACCGTTATGGCCGATCAGCCCGACCATGTGGCCATGCTCGACCGTCAACGCGACAGGGTGCAGCAAGGTGCGTTCAGGCAGGCTGAAACCGACGTCATCGAGTTCGAACATGGGGCTCCCGGGGCGAGCGTGGAGAGGAAAAACAGCACGATAAATTAAAACGATAATTATTAGCAACTTGCCGTGCGCCCGCGAATTGCCTTACTTCATGAAGTTAAATTTCCTACAGACCCTCTCGTCACCTTTGGTAAGCGTTCCATGAGGACGCAGCTTCTGGGCGATGCGCCGGGCCTTTGCGAGCCACTGAAACAGGGGCCGGGGCGGCAGTCGCATGAATCGACTAATGGATCGAAAGGTATAGGCGAGATGACTCAATCGGTATCTACAACGGCCCCACTGGATGTGCTCGGCATCGGCTTCGGCCCTTCCAACATCGCCCTGGCCGTCGCCCTGGAAGAATTGGCAGTCAAGCGTGGACGGCACCTGGATGCATTGTTCCTGGATCGCCAGCAGGATTACCGCTGGCATGGCAACACCCTGGTGGCGCAGAGCGAGTTGCAGATTTCGTTCCTCAAGGATCTGGTGACGCTGCGCAACCCCACCAGCCCGTACAGCTTCGTCAATTATCTGCACCAGCATGGCCGCCTGGTGGACTTCATCAACCTGGGCACGTTCTACCCCTGCCGGATGGAATACAACGACTACCTGCGCTGGGTGGCCGGGCATTTCACCGAGCAATCGGCCTATGGCGAGAACGTGCTGGCGGTTGAACCGATCCTCAGCAACGGCAGCATTGAGCAACTGCGCGTGCTGTCCGAGGATGCGCAAGGGCGCGAGCAGGTGCGTCATACCCGATCCGTGGTACTGAGCACCGGCGGTACGCCGCGTATCCCCGAGGTGTTCCGGCCCCTGAAGGACGACGCCCGGGTATTCCATCATTCACGCTACCTGGAACGCATGAGCACTCAGCCGTGCAGCCAAGGGCAGCCCATGCGCATTGCCGTGATCGGCGGTGGCCAAAGCGCGGCGGAGGCGTTCATCGACCTCAACGACAGCTTCCCATCGGTACAGGTGGACATGGTGCTGCGTGCCGCGGTGCTGAAGCCGGCCGATGACAGCCCCTTCGTCAACGAAATCTTTTCGCCGCAGTACACCGACCTGGTGTTCAACCAGGCGGAGCCGGAGCGTGAACGCCTGATCAATGAGTACCACAACACCAATTACTCGGTGGTGGACCTGAATCTGGTGGAGCGCATCTACTCGATCTTTTATCGCCAGAAAGTCTCGGGCCAGCCCCGTCATGGCTTCCTGTGCCGTCGGGCCATCGAATCGGCCAAGGCCGGCGCCGAGGGCATCGAGTTGGTGCTGCGTGACCTGGCAACGGGCGATACCGAAGTCCAGCGTTACGATGCCATCATCCTTGCCACCGGCTACGAGCGTATTTCCCATCAGCAGATTCTGGCGCCGCTGGCCGAGTACCTGGACGAGTACCAGGTAAACCGCGAGTACCGGGTGCAGGCCGATCCGCGCCTCAAGGCGCCGGTGTTCATCCAGGGGTTCAGCCAGTCAAGCCACGGTTTGAGCGACACGTTGCTGTCAGTGCTGCCGATTCGCGCCGAAGAGGTGGCCACTGCGCTGCATGAAAACCTGAAGTCTGGCTTCGATGGCGCCCCAGCCCGCCAGCCGGCACGGGTCAGCAACGCCTGACGCTGTTGCCGGGATCAGCGCTGCCGGTGTCCGGGGGCGTTGGTGAACAAGGGGCGGATGCCACGGCATTTCGGATAATCGGCACACCCCCAGAACTCACCGCCGGCGTTGCGGCCGCTACGCGCAATCCGAGTGACCATGGGCTTTTGACAGAAGGGGCACGACGGCGCTGCCTGGGCAGGTTGGACGGGCGGCGGCGTCGGTACATCGGGCGCGGCCGCAGGCTGTGCCGGTGCCGCTTGCGCGCCCTTGTTGGCTGCGGCGATCCAGCGCTTGAGCCGCATGCCGTCCACCAGCTTCAGGTTGCGACCGCTGGCGAACTCGCGTGCCGGTTCGGTGAAGCGGCCACTGGTGACCACGAAACCGCCCACGGCCCCCTCCGCCGCCATCGCCCCATACAGTTCGCGCACCACAGGCACGCCCACCTGCAAGGCACGCCAGTGCTTGCACTGCACCAGGTATTTCTCGCCGTCCTTGCGGGCTATCAGGTCGACGCCACCGTCGGGGCCGCTGGCGCCGGTTTCCTCGACGCTAAAGCCCTGGCGGCGCAACGCCTCACCCACCAACAGCTCGAACTCCTGCCAGCTGAAATCGTTGACGGCATGGCCGGTGTTCAGCAGCTCGACGCGTTTGCGCCGGCCGAGGAAGGACGTCAGCGCGCCCATGACGAAAATCAGCGGCAGCAGGAATTGGCCGATGGTTGCCAGGGTTTTGAACGCGGTGTGCAGCATCATCGAGTCCAGGTGCTGGATGTCGCTGGTGATGACGGCAGGGGCGGTGGCGACGCTGTGCAGGTAAACCCCGGAGGCTACGGCCAGGATCAGGCTGGACCACCAGGGGAGCCGGCTGGCCAGGTAGAGGAGGTCGTCAAGGGTGGAGGTTTTTTTGGCCATGGGGGGATGTTCTGTCGGGTGGAGGAGAGGCGTGAGGCGCGAGGGTAGCATTTTGCTCCAGCAGCCATTTTCTTGAAACCGCGTTGCCTGCATCGTGCTGTAGCCGCTGCCGCCAGGCAGCGCTGGCCCGTGTGAACCCTGAAAAATATTCAGCGAGGCTCAGGGCCCGCGCAGCCTGGCGGCAGCGGCTACAGAGCCCTTCTCGCAGTTGCACCGGCCTTGAAACCGCGGCGTCTGCATCGCGACCAAGGTCGGCTCCTACGCGGTCCGTGGTAGGAGCCGGCCTTGGCCGCGACGCAGGCGACGCCGCGCTGTAGCCGCTGCCGCCAGGCTGCGCTGGCCAGCGTAAACCCTGAAAATATTCAGCGAGGCTCAGGGCCCTTCTCGCGGTAGCAATTGCCTTGAAACCGCGGCGTCTGCATCGCGACCAAGGTCGGCTCCTACGCCGTCCGTGGTAGGGGCCGGCCTTGGCCGCGATGCAGGCAACGCCGTCCTGTAGCCGCTGCCGCCAGGCTGCGCTGGCCAGCGTAAACCCTGAAAATATTCAGCGAGGCTCAGGGCCCTTCTCGCAGTAGCACCTGTCTTGAAACCGCGTTGCCTGCATCGCGACCAAGGTCGGCTCCTACGCGGTCCGTGGTAGGGGCCGGCCTTGGCCGCGATGCAGGCGACGCCGCGCTGTAGCCGCTGCCGCCAGGCTGCGCTGGCCAGTGTGAACCCTGAAAATATTCAGCGAGGCTCAGGGCCCTTCTTGCAGTAGCACCTGTCTTGAAACCGCGTTGCCTGCATCGCGACCAAGGTCGGCTCCTACGCGGTCCGTGGTAGGAGCCGGCCTTGGCCGCGATGCAGGCGACGCCGCGCTGTAGCCGCTGCCGCCAGGCTGCGCTGGCCAGCGTAAACCCTGAAAATATTCAGCGAGGCTCAGGGCCCTTCTTGCAGTAGCACCTGTCTTGAAACCGCGTTGCCTGCATCGCGACCAAGGTCGGCTCCTACGCGGTCCGTGGTAGGAGCCGGCCTTGGCCGCGATGCAGGCGACGCGGTCCTGTAGCCGCTACCGCCAGGCTGCGCTGGCCAGTGTGAACCCTGAAAATATTCAGCGAGGCTCAGGGCCCGCGCAGCCTGGCGGCAGCGGCTACGGGGCCCTTCTCGCAGTTGCACCTGCCTTGCAACCGCGATGCAGGCGACGCGGTCTTTTGATGTATGTCGCCTGCAGGTACAACAAAAAAGCCCCGGCTCTCTCGAGACCGGGGCTTCTTGTTTGCCGTAACGCTATTAAACGTTAAAGCGGAAGTGCATCACATCGCCGTCCTTGACGATGTAATCCTTGCCTTCCAGGCGCCACTTGCCGGCTTCCTTGGTACCGGCCTCACCCTTGTACTGGATGAAGTCGTTGTAGGCGATCACTTCGGCGCGGATGAAGCCTTTCTCGAAGTCGGTGTGGATCACGCCCGCGGCCTGTGGCCCGGTGGCGCCGACCTTGACGGTCCAGGCGCGTACTTCTTCGACACCGGCGGTGAAGTAGGTCTGCAGGTTCAGCAGCTCGTAACCGGCGCGGATCACGCGGTTCAGGCCAGGCTCTTCCAGGCCCAGGGCCTCCAGGAACATGTCCTTCTCTTCACCGTCGTCCAGCTCGGCGATTTCGGCTTCGATCTTGTTGCACACCGGTACCACGATGGCGCCTTCTTCTTCGGCGATGGCGCGGACTACGTCCAGGTGCGGGTTGTCTTCGAAACCGTCTTCGGCGACGTTGGCGATGTACATGACCGGCTTGCTGGTCAGCAGGTGGAAGCCACGGATCACCAGCTTCTCGTCGTCACCCATGTTCTTCATCAGGCTGCGCGCAGGCTTGCCGTCGGTGAAGTGGCTGATCAGTTTTTCCAGCAGGCCTTTCTGGACCACTGCGTCCTTGTCACCGCCCTTGGCGTTGCGCGCAACCTTCTGCAGTTGCTTCTCGCAGCTGTCCAGGTCGGCGAAGATCAGTTCCAGGTCGATGATCTCGATGTCGCGCTTGGGGTCGACGCTGTTGGAGACGTGAATCACGTTCTCGTCTTCGAAGCAGCGGACCACGTGGGCGATGGCGTCGGTTTCGCGGATGTTGGCCAGGAACTTGTTGCCCAGGCCTTCACCTTTCGAGGCGCCGGCTACCAGGCCTGCGATGTCGACGAACTCCATGGTGGTCGGCAGGATGCGCTTTGGATTGACGATGGCTGCCAGGGCGGCCAGGCGTGGATCCGGCATCGGCACGATACCGCTGTTCGGTTCGATGGTGCAGAAGGGGAAGTTCTCGGCCGCGATACCCGATTTGGTCAGGGCGTTGAACAGAGTGGACTTGCCGACGTTGGGCAGGCCGACGATACCGCAATTGAAACCCATGGTGATTCCCTCTTCGTGGAGTCAGGCCTTTTGGCTGTGCAGGTTTTTCATCGCGCGATTCCACTCGCCGGCGAAGATATCCGGCAACACGCCGAGGGCAAAATCGATACTGGCGTCCAGTTTATCCTGCTCGGCGCGTGGCGCACGGCCCAGGACAAAGTTGGATACCTGACTGGCCACACCCGGGTGGCCAATGCCAAGCCGCAGACGGTGGAAGCCGTTGTTGTTGCCCAGCTGCGCGATGATGTCGCGCAAGCCGTTGTGCCCGCCGTGGCCGCCGCCCAATTTGAGCTTGGCAACGCCTGGGGGCAGGTCGAGTTCGTCGTGGGCCACCAGAATGGCGTCTACCGGGATGCGGTAGAAGTTCGCCAATGCCGCCACGGCCTGGCCGCTGCGGTTCATGTACGTGGTGGGGATCAACAGGCGAACATCATGGCCCTGATGGCTGAAACGCGCCGTCAGGCCGAAATACTTGCGATCGGCTACCAGGCTGACGCCTTGTTTGGCAGCGATGCGCTCAACGAAAAGAGCCCCTGCGTTATGCCGGGTCTGTTCGTATTCTTGGCCGGGGTTACCCAGGCCAACGATCAGTTGAATGGCGGTCACGACAGGGGCTCTTCCTTGGAATCGAATTGAACATCGCCACCGGCGTGGCCGGTGGCATCAGTGGACGAGGTCAGCTGTGTAAACTTCGCGATCTCGTCCGCTAATGCTACCGCGATGTCATTTCAACTCCGGTTGCCGAGTAAAATTACTCTGCAGCGTCAGCTTCTGGAGCTACACGTGGAGCGTGGACGTTGGCAACAGCCAGGTCGTTGCCGTGAGCCAGGGCTACGAACTCAACGCCTTTGATGGCTTTGAGGTCGGACAGGTGAACGATCGAACCGATTTCGGCGTTGGCCAGGTCGACTTCGATGAACTCAGGCAGATCCTTGGCTTCGCAGGAAACTTCGATCTCGTTGATGACGTGAGAGATCTCGCCGCCTTTCTTGACCGGTGCTTCTTCGTTGATGAAGTGCACTGGAACGATGGCGGTCAGTTTCTGGCCGGCAACAACGCGTACGAAGTCAGCGTGCAGGATGAACTGCTTGGCTGGGTGACGCTGCATGGCCTTGACCACGACGTTTTGCTTGGTGCCGTCAACATTCAGCTCGATAACGTGGCTGTAGGCAGCTTCGTTTTCGAACAGCTTGGCGATTTCTTTGGCCAGGATGCTTACGGATTGAGCTTCTTTGTCGCCACCGTAGATTACGGCTGGGACTTGGGAGGCGAGACGACGCAGGCGGCGGCTCGCACCTTTCCCCAGGTCGGTACGCGCTTGGGCGTTCAGAGTGAAATCAGTCATTTTACATCTCCAAAATAGCCATGCCCGGGGAACGTTTGCGACCAGCGTCAAACCGGGATGGGCAAAAAAGCCCCGCCCCAACGGAAGTGTTGGGGCGGGGCGCTTTTCGTCAACGGGGTGTTCGCAGGGCAGGGCCCTTAGCGGAACATCGCGCTGATCGATTCTTCATTGCTGATGCGGCGGACCGCCTCGGCAACGACCGGTGCGATATCCAGTTGACGGATACGGACACAGGCCTGTGCTGCAGCGGACAGCGGGATGGTGTTAGTGACCACCAGCTCGTCCAGCACGGAATTTTCAATGTTCTCGATCGCCCGACCCGACAGCACAGGGTGTGTGCAGTAGGCAAAGACCTTGGCAGCGCCATGCTCTTTCAGGGCTTTCGCCGCGTGGCACAGGGTGCCGGCGGTGTCGACCATGTCATCGACCAGAATACAGGTACGCCCTTCGACGTCGCCGATGATATGCATCACTTCGGAGTGATTGGCTTTCTCACGGCGCTTGTCGATGATACCCAGATCAACGCCCAAGGACTTGGCAACAGCACGTGCACGCACGACGCCGCCGATGTCCGGGGACACGATCATCAGGTTCTCGAAGCGTTGATCTTCGATGTCATCCACCAGAACGGGGGAGCCGTAGATGTTATCTACCGGAATATCGAAGAAACCCTGAATTTGGTCAGCATGCAGATCTACCGTGAGAACACGGTCGATCCCCACCACGGTGAGCATGTCAGCAACGACTTTCGCGCTGATGGCAACACGTGCGGAACGCGGACGGCGATCCTGGCGGGCATAACCAAAGTAAGGAATCACCGCAGTGATTCGGGACGCTGAGGAGCGGCGGAAGGCATCAGCCATCACAACCAGTTCCATCAGGTTATCGTTCGTCGGAGCGCAAGTCGGCTGAATGATAAAGACGTCTTTACCGCGGACGTTTTCATTAATCTCAGTGCTGATCTCGCCGTCGGAGAACTTACCGACAGAGACATCACCCAGTGGGATATGCAGCTGACGTACTACACGCCGAGCCAGATCGGGGTTAGCGTTCCCCGTAAAGACCATCATCTTGGACACGCGCAGTACCTGCCGGCTGAGGGTATACCTGGATGAGTATAAGGAAAATGGCAGGGGCGGCTGGATTCGAACCAACGCATGGCAGGATCAAAACCTGCTGCCTTACCGCTTGGCGACGCCCCTGTATCTGTTGCTACGAGTGCCCAGCACTCGTTTCCTGTGACAGACTCTGTAGTTTACGGTGCAACATGGAGATGTTGCTGCCTTTGGCTACAAACCCTGTAAGGGTATCTGCAAGAAGGTGCGAAACTTTATCAGCTTCCGCTTTGCTTGGGAAGGCCCCAAACACACAACTTCCAGTTCCGGTGAGTCGTCCATCACCAAATTTCTTCAGTGAATTCAAGGCGTTAAGTACTTCTGGATAACGTCTTGTGACTACCGCTTCGCAGTCATTTCTGCTGTTTCCCTTGGGAACGGGGCGCACTTTAATGGGAAGTGAATCGCGTGTCAACAACGGATCTGAAAAAATTTCTGCTGTACTAACAGCGACTTGCGGGACCAGCACCAGATACCAGGGTTCTTCGGGCTCGGCCGGGGTGAGGATTTCGCCCACGCCCTCGGCAAATGCCGCGTGGCCGCGCACGAATACCGGCACGTCGGCGCCCAGCGACAGGCCCAGCGTGGCCAGGCGATCGATGTCGATGCCGGTGTTCCACAAATGGTTCAGGCCCAGCAGGGTGGTGGCGGCATCCGAACTGCCGCCGCCGATGCCGCCGCCCATGGGCAACACCTTGTTCAGCCAGATGTCGGCGCCCAGGGCGGTGCCGGACAAGTCCTTGAGCTTGCGCGCCGCTTTCACGATCAGGTTGCTGTCGTGGGGCACGCCCTCTATTTCGGTGTGCAGGCGGATGTCGCCATCTTCGCGCACGGCGAATTGCAGCTCGTCGCCGTGGTCGAGGAATTGAAACAGGGTTTGCAGCTCATGGTAGCCGTCGGCGCGACGGCCCAGGATGTGCAGCATCAGGTTGAGCTTGGCCGGGGCGGGCAGGGTCAGGCGTGGCTGGGTCATGTCAGTGCCCCAGCTGCCGTGGCTGCCAGCTTTTGACCACCAGGGTCACGTCCAGGTCGCGGCCGTGCAGTTTGATGCGGTCGGGCAGGGTGTAGCCGTTCTGCTCGGTGTAGCTCAGGTATTCCACGCTCCAGCCATCCTGTTGCAGGCTGGCCAGGCGGCTGTCGCCGTCCAGGGTCAGCTTGCTCTTGGTGTCCGGTGCGGGCAGGCCGCGTACCCACCAGACCAGGTGTGACACGGGCAGGTCCCAGCCCAGTTGTTCGCCCAGCAGCTGCTCCGGGGTGGTGGCTTCATAACGGCCCTGGTTGGCCACTTCCAGCACCACCTGGCCCGGGCGACCGGTCAGGCGGGCGGCGCCACGGCCCAGCGGGCCGGACAGGCGGATGTCGTAGTAGTCCTGGCGCTGCAGCCAGAACAGCGTGCCGCTGCCCGAGTCCTTGGGCGCGCGGATGCCGACCTTGCCGTCGATCTGCCAGCCGTCGAGCTGGGCCAGTTGCGTCTTGTGGATGCCCCATTGTTGCGGGTTGCCCTGGCCCTGCAGGGCCTCGCGGGTACCCAGGCCGGTACAGCCGGCCAGCAGGGCGATCAGGGTAAAGGTGATGCAGTGGCGCAAGAACATAAGCTTATAAAGTCTCGGATCCGGTCAGGCGCAGCACGGTGCTGCGCAGGGTAGGGCTGTCGGGTTGTTCCTTGAGGTACTTGGCCCAGATATCGCGGGCCTCGCGCTGTTTGCCGTTGGCCCACAGCACCTCGCCCAGGTGCGCGGCCACTTCCTGGTCGGGGAAGCCGGCCAGGGCCTGGCGCAGCAGGCGCTCGGCTTCATTGAGGTTGCCCAGGCGGTAGTTGACCCAGCCCAGGCTGTCGAGCACGGCCGGATCGTTGGGGTTGATCTTGTGGGCCCGTTCGATCAGGTCCTTGGCCTCGGCGTAGCGCGTGGTGCGGTCCGACAGGGTGTAGCCCAGGGCATTGAGGGCCATGGCGTTGTCGGGTTCGCGCTTGATGATGGCGCGCAGGTCGGCCTCCATCTGCGTCAGGTCGTTGCGCTTTTCGGCCAGCATGGAGCGGGTGTACAGCAGGTTCAGGTCGTCGGGGTAGGTCTTCAGCGCCTTGGCCAGCAACTGCCAGGCCTGGTCGGACTGATTGTTGTTGGTCAGGGTCTCGGCTTCCACCAGGTACAGCTGGATGGCGTAGTCAGGCTGGGCTTCGCGGGCCGCCTCCAGGCGCTTGCGTGCCTCGGCCACGCGACCGCTGGCCATCAGGATATCGGCCTGGCGCAGTTGCGCAGGCAGGTAGTCATTGCCGCCGCCGACCTTCTCATATTCGGCCAGGGCGCCTTGCGGGTCGCCTTTCTCCTCGGCGATGCGGCCCAGGTTCAGGTGCGCCGAATCAACGTGGGC
The DNA here is from genome assembly GCF_056278815.1 of Pseudomonas sp. TE3644. Classification (NCBI taxonomy): domain Bacteria; kingdom Pseudomonadati; phylum Pseudomonadota; class Gammaproteobacteria; order Pseudomonadales; family Pseudomonadaceae; genus Pseudomonas; species Pseudomonas sp. TE3644. Next base: position 302,149 of record NZ_JBWBQF010000001.1, read on the forward strand.
GTCGCGGTCCACCAGCTCTTGCAGGTACACGGCAGCTTCGTCCCAGGCCTTGGCTTCCAGGCATACCAATGCCAGGGAGTAGCGCAGTTCGTCGTCTTCAGGGTACTGCTGCACCAGCGCGGCGAACTGCACCTTGGCATCGGCCATGCGGTTCTGTTCCACCAGCATGCGTGCGTAAGTCAGGCGCAGGCGTTTGTCGTCCGGGTACTGACGCATGCTTTTTTCCAGCAGCGGCAGTGCTTCCTTGCCGCGCTCCAGCAGTTGCAGCAGGCGGGCACGCAGCAGGATGGGGGCAATTTCGCCGTCCTGGGGCGGGTGGTCTTCCAGCAGCGTCAGGGCGCCCTGGTTGTCGCCGTCCTGTTGCAGCAGCAAGGCCTTGCCGAAGATCAACTGGTTGTTCTTGGGGTATTTGGCCAGCAGGCGGTCAAAACTTTGCAACAGGCCGTTGCGGGTGTCCTGGTCGGTGTCGGCGGCCGACAGGGCCAGGAAGTCGAAATGGGTGTCGCCCTGGCCCTGCAGGACCTTCTCCATGTACACCATCGACTCGTCGTAACGGCCATTGCGCGCCAACTGAATGGCGGCAGCGCGTTGGGCGTCGAGGTCGTTGGGGGCGTTTTTGGCCCACACCAGTGCGGTGTCCAGCGACGCCTGGTCGGCGCCCACGTATTCGGCGATGCGGAATGCACGCTCGGACACGGCTGGGTCCTGGGTCTTGCGGGCCTGATCCACGTAGTTGTCCAGGGCAATGTCGAAGCGGTTGCGCTGGCCGGCCAGCTCCGCGGTCAACAGGCTGAAGACGGTGTCTTCAGTGAACGAGCCGTACACCACCGGTTTCTCGGCGGGTTTGGGGGTGCTGTCCTGGACGGCAGCGGTGTCTTGGTGCTTGCCTGGTTGCCAGGCCTGGCAACCGTTGAGCAACACAAAGGCTAGGAACAACGCGGAGGATCTATTCATAGGGAGTTTTGGCGACTTACCTGCGGTCGGATCATCATGACACAAGCCTGTGGGCAAACCCATAAGCGATGGCACCTGCGAGGGTAGACTATTAGGACAATAGACGGCGGTGGTTGTTCTGCGGCGGACTAAGTAGGACAATTGTCGGCTTATCGACATCATCAGCGACCTTGAATGGCCTTCCTTGCCCTCGGTATCAACCATAAGACTGCTTCGGTGGACGTGCGCGAACGCGTGGCCTTTACCCCCGAACAGCTGGTTGAAGCCTTGCAGCAGCTCTGCCGCCTGACTGACAGCCGCGAAGCTGCGATCCTCTCTACCTGCAACCGTAGCGAGCTGTATATAGAACAGGACCACCTGGCCGCCGAAACGGTGCTGCGCTGGCTGGCCGACTATCACCAGCTCAGCTACGAAGAACTGCGTGCCAGTGCCTACGTGCACCAGGACGACGCGGCCGTGCGCCACATGATGCGCGTGGCCTCGGGCCTCGATTCCCTGGTATTGGGCGAGCCGCAGATTCTGGGCCAGATGAAGTCGGCCTATGCCGTGGCGCGCGAGGCCGGTACCATTGGCCCATTGCTGGGACGCTTGTTCCAGGCTACGTTCAGTGCCGCCAAGCAGGTGCGCACCGACACGGCCATTGGCGAGAACCCGGTGTCGGTGGCGTTTGCCGCAGTCAGCCTGGCCAAGCAGATCTTCAGTGACTTGCAGCGCAGCCAGGCCTTGCTGATCGGTGCGGGCGAGACCATCACCCTGGTCGCCCGCCACCTGCACGAGCAGGGCGTGAAGCGTATCGTGGTGGCCAACCGCACGCTGGAGCGCGCCAGCACCCTGGCGGCGCAGTTCGGTGCGCACGCGGTGTTGCTGTCGGATATCCCGCAGGAACTGGTCAACAGCGACATCGTCATCAGCTCCACCGCCAGCCAGCTGCCGATTTTGGGCAAGGGCGCGGTGGAAAGTGCGCTGAAGCTGCGCAAGCACAAGCCGATCTTCATGGTCGATATCGCCGTGCCACGGGATATCGAGCCTGAAGTCGGCGAGTTGGACGACGTTTACCTGTACAGCGTCGATGACCTGCACGACGTGGTGGCCGAGAACCTCAAGAGCCGCCAGGGTGCCGCCCAGGCGGCCGAGCAACTGGTCAGCGGCGGTGTCGATGATTTCATGGCGCGCCTGCGCGAGCTGGCGGCCGTTGATGTGCTAAAGGCGTACCGCCAGCAAAGCGAACGCCTGCGCGACGAAGAATTGCAAAAGGCCCAGCGCATGCTGGCCAATGGCAGCAGCGCTGACGAAGTGCTGGTGCAACTGGCGCGCGGGCTGACCAACAAATTGCTGCATGCCCCCAGCGTGCAGCTTAAAAAGCTGTCTGCCGAAGGCCGCCTCGATGCGCTGGCCATGGCCCAGGAACTCTTTGCCCTCAACGAGGGCTCCACGGATAAACCCCCGCAATGAAAGCGTCACTGCTCAATAAACTGGATACCATCCAGGATCGTTTCGAGGAACTGACCGCCCTGTTGGGCGACGCCGAGATCATTTCCGATCAGGTCCGTTTCCGCGCCTTCTCCCGTGAATACGCGGAGCTGGACCCGGTCGTGGCCGGCTACCAGGAATGGTGCAAGGTGCAGTCCGACCTTGAGGGGGCCCAGGCCCTGCTCAAGGACAGTGACCCTGACCTGCGTGAAATGGCCGTCGAGGAAGTGCGCGACGCCAAGGATCAGTTGGTGGTGCTTGAGGACAACCTGCAGCGCATGCTGCTGCCCAAGGACCCCAACGACAGCCGCAACGTGTTCCTGGAAATCCGCGCCGGCACCGGCGGCGACGAGGCGGCGATTTTCTCCGGCGACCTGTTCCGCATGTACTCGCGCTATGCCGAGCGTCGTGGCTGGCGGGTCGAGATCCTGTCCGAGAACGAAGGCGAACACGGTGGCTATAAAGAGGTGATCGCCCGTGTCGAGGGCGAGAACGTCTACGGCAAGCTGAAGTTCGAATCCGGTGCCCACCGCGTACAGCGCGTGCCGGAAACCGAGTCCCAGGGCCGCATCCACACCTCGGCCTGCACCGTGGCCGTGCTGGCCGAACCCGACGAGCGCGTGGCGATCGAGATCAACCCGGCCGACCTGCGCGTGGACACCTTCCGCTCCTCGGGCGCGGGCGGTCAGCACGTCAACACCACCGACTCGGCCATCCGCATCACCCACTTGCCCACCGGCACTGTGGTGGAATGCCAGGAAGAGCGTTCGCAGCACAAGAACCGTGCACGCGCCATGGCCTGGCTGTCGGCCAAGCTCAACGACATGCAGACCAGCGCCGCCGCCAACGCCATCGCCAGCGAGCGCAAGCTGCTGGTGGGCTCGGGCGACCGTTCCGAGCGCATTCGTACCTATAACTTCCCGCAGGGCCGGGTCACTGACCACCGCGTCAACCTGACCCTGTATTCCCTGGACGAGATCATGGCCGGGGGGGTGGACGCGGTGATCGAGCCGTTGCTGGCCGAATACCAGGCAGACCAACTTGCGGCATTGGGTGAGTAAATGACGATCATTGCCAGTCTGCTCAGAAGCGCCGAACTGCCGGAATCCCCGACGGCGCGCCTGGACATCGAATTGCTGCTGGCCGCAGCCCTGGGCAAGAACCGCAGCTACCTGCACACCTGGCCCGAGCGCATTGTCACCACCGAGGCGGCGGCCACGTTCAGCGAGTACCTGGAGCGTCGTCGTGCCGGCGAGCCGGTGGCCTATATCCTCGGCCAGCAGGGCTTCTGGAAGCTCGACCTGGAAGTGGCCCCGCACACCCTGATCCCGCGCCCGGACACCGAGCTGCTGGTGGAAACCGCCCTTGAGCTGTTGCCCGCCACCCCGGCCAAGGTGCTGGACCTGGGCACCGGTACCGGCGCCATCGCCCTGGCCCTGGCCAGCGAGCGCGGCGGTTGGCAGGTGACGGCGGTGGACCGCGTGGCCGAGGCCGTGGCCCTGGCCGAACGCAACCGCGAGCGCCTGCGCCTGGGCAATGTGCGCGTGCTGGAAAGCCACTGGTACGGCGCCCTGCAGGGCGAGCGCTTCGACATGATCATCAGCAATCCGCCGTACATCCGCGCCGCCGACCCGCACCTGGTGGCCGGTGACGTGCGCTTCGAGCCTGCCAGCGCGCTGGTGGCCGGCGATGATGGCCTGGACGACCTGCGTACCATCATCGCCCAGGCGCCACAGCACCTGGCATCGGCAGGCTGGCTGTTGCTGGAACATGGCTACGACCAGGCCGCCGCCGTGCGCGAACTGTTGGCCAAGCATGATTTCGAGCAGATCGAGAGCCGCGAAGACCTGGGTGGCCACGAACGCATCACCCTGGGCCGCCTGATATGTTGAGCGACGAGGAGCTGCTGCGCTACAGCCGCCAGGTGCTGCTGTCGCAAGTCGATATCGACGGCCAGCTAAAGCTCAAGGCCAGCCGCGCGCTGATCGTCGGCCTCGGCGGCCTGGGGTCGCCGGTGGCCTTGTACCTGGCGGCAGCCGGCGTGGGTGAACTGCACCTGGCTGACTTCGACACGGTGGACCTCACCAACCTGCAGCGCCAGGTGCTGCATGACACCTCGACTGTCGGCATGTCCAAGGTCGACTCGGCGTTGCAGCGCCTGGAAGCGATCAATCCCCAGGTGACACTGGTGGCCCATCGCGCAGCCCTGGATGAAGACTCCCTGGCGGCCGCTGTCGCCGCCGTGGACCTGGTGCTGGACTGCTCCGACAACTTTGGCACCCGCGAAGCGGTCAATGCCGCGTGCGTGGCTGCCGGCAAGCCGCTGGTCAGCGGTGCCGCGATTCGCCTGGAAGGGCAGTTGTCGGTGTTCGACCCACGCCGCCCTGAAAGCCCGTGCTACCACTGCCTGTATGGCCACGGCAGCGAAACCGAACTGACCTGCAGCGAAGCCGGTGTGGTCGGCCCGTTGGTAGGCCTGGTCGGCAGCCTGCAAGCCCTGGAAGCCATGAAGCTGCTGGCCGGTTTCGGTGACCCGCTGGTGGGCCGCCTGCTGCTGGTGGATGCCCTGGGCAGCCGCTTCCGCGAACTGCGCGTCAAGCGCGACCCTGCGTGCAGCGTGTGTGGACCGGCCCATGGCTGAGGCACCGGTCGGCGTCTTCGACTCCGGCGTCGGTGGCCTGTCGGTGCTGGGCGAGATTCATGCCCTGCTGCCTCAGGAATCCTTGTTGTACGTGGCCGACTGCGGCCACATTCCCTACGGCGAAAAATCCCCGGCGTTCATTCGTGAGCGCTGCGTGGCGGTGGCCGAGTTCTTCCGCGAGCAGGGCGCCAAGGCCCTGGTGCTGGCCTGCAACACCGCCACGGTGGCGGCGGTGGCCGACCTGCGCGAACGCTACCCCGATTGGCCCATCGTAGGCATGGAGCCGGCGGTAAAACCTGCTGCGGCGGCCACGCGCAGTGGCGTGGTCGGCGTGCTGGCCACCACCGGCACCCTGCAAAGCGCCAAGTTCGCCGCGCTGCTGGACCGCTTCGCCAACGACGTGAAGGTGGTCACCCAGCCATGCCCGGGCCTGGTGGAACTGATCGAAACCGGCCAGTTGCACAGCGATGCCATGCGAACGCTACTGCAGCACTACGTGGCACCGCTGCTGGCCGCCGGCTGCGACACCTTGATCCTGGGCTGCACCCACTATCCCTTCCTCAAGCCGCTGCTGCGCGAGATGATTCCGGGCAACGTTATCCTGATTGATACCGGCGCCGCGGTGGCCCGTCAGCTTCAGCGTCTGCTGGAGCAACGAGGGCTGCTGGCCAGCGGGCCCGCGTTGGACACGCGCTTCTGGACCAGTGCTGATCCTCAGCACTTCAGAAATATCCTGCCTATGCTATGGAAAAAATCTGACAACGTTAGTGGCTTTGTACGATAAATCATCGTAAAAAACCCTAATGGCGATGAACCATCATCGGTCACCGGATTTCTATAGTTTTGTCTTCACGACGCATAAAACCAAAAAACGGCATTAGACATAGGGATGTTCCTGATGAAGAAACTGTTCGGCTTGGCAGCGCTTGCTGCGTTCACTTTCGGCCAGAGCATGATGGCCCACGCGCTGGATGGCTCGGTGTCGGTGGGGGCCACGGGGGATGGGCAGATGGTTTACCGCCTGGGGCTGCAATCGGACTGGGACGCCAGTTGGTGGCAGACCAGCGTGGGGCGCCTGACGGGTTATTGGGATGGTGGTTATACCTACTGGAGCTCGTCCGACCATGGGCCGGCCAACAACACCTTGTCCTTCGCGCCGGTGTTTCGCTACGAGTTCGATGGCGGGGCGGTGAAGCCGTTTGTAGAAGCGGGGATCGGCGTGGCGCTATTCTCCAAACGCGAAGTGGGCGACAACAAGCTGGGCACGGCCTTCAACTTTGAAGACCGCATCGGTTTTGGTCTGCGGTTTGCAGGCAACCAGGAAGTGTCGATTCGGGCGATTCACTATTCCAACGCGGGCATCAAGCAGCCGAACGACGGGATCGAGGCGTACTCGCTCAATTACCGGATGCCGCTGAACTTCTGAACCGCATCGATCGCCCTGTAGCCGCTGCCGCAGGCTGCGCTGGCCCCGTGCCCGCTGGAGATTTTCAGTGTACGCAAGGGCCAGCGCAGCCTGGCGGCAGCGGCTACGGGATTGCCGCAGCGCGTTGTTGCAGGGCAGGGAATACCCCCGCCCACACCAGCGCCAGCCCTGCCATCGTTATCCCCGTGCCATGGGGAAAATCCACGCCCGCCAACCGCCCCCCTGCGTAATACGACAACGGCCCCGCCACCGCCCCCAACCCCGCCGCCAACCACCAGGGCCGCGCCGTCCACGCCAGGCAATGGCGCAAGGTCATGGCCAGCAACGGCCACAACAACGCCAGCCAAAGCGGCACCAGCCAACGGTTGGGGTGGAAGTCGTAGACATCCAGCCACATCAGCCCGCTGTCCAGCGCCAGGCCTATGAAGAAGGCTTCCACCATCAACCGACCGTCCCCGCGCCACACCCAGTGACCCAGCAAGATCATCAGCGCCAGTATCAGCCAACCGCTGTTACCCCCCAGCACGCAGATAAACCAGCCAGCCTGGAACAGCAGCGCATTGGCGACCTTCTCAAGCATCGAAGCGCCCAAGCAGCGGTTGTGGCTGGGCCGCCGGTTTGGCCAGCAGCAGCTGCGCGGTGCCGATGGTGCGCTCCAGGAACCCGCCTTCGCAGTAGCACAGGTAGAACTCCCACAAACGCAGGAAGTAGTCGTCGTAGCCCAGTTCACGCAGGCGGTTGTGGGCGCGGCGGAAGTTGTCGTGCCACAGGCGCAGGGTGCGCGCGTAATGCAGGCCGAAGTCTTCCATGTGCAGCAGGTTCATGTCGGTGTCGCGGCCCACGATCTGCAGCATCTTCTGCACCGACGGCAGCGCGCCGCCCGGGAAGATGTAGCGCTGGATAAAGTCGACGCTGTTGCGGGCCTGCTCGTAGCGCTGTTCACGAATGGTGATGGCTTGCAGCAGCATCACGCCGTCGGGCTTGAGCAGGGCGGCGCATTTCTGGAAGTAGGTGGCCAGGAAGCGGTGGCCCACGGCTTCGATCATCTCGATGGACACCAGCTTGTCATAGCTGCCGGTCAGGTCGCGGTAGTCGGACAGCAGCAGGGTGACACGATCCTGCAGGCCCTGGGCGTCGATGCGCTGACGGGTGTATGCGTATTGCTCCTTGGACAGCGTGGTGGTGGTGACCTTGCAGCCGTAATGGCTGGCGGCGTACAGCGCCATGCTGCCCCAGCCGGTGCCGATTTCCAGCAGGTGGTCGCTGGGCTTGAGCGCCAGCTTCTGGCAGATGCGTTCCAGTTTGTTCAGTTGCGCCTGCTCCAGGCTGTCATCGGCGTGGGTGAACTGCGCGGCCGAGTACATCATGGTCGGGTCCAGAAACTGTTCGAACAGGTCGTTGCCCAGGTCGTAGTGCGCCGCGATGTTTTTCTGCGAGCCCTTGCGCGTGTTGCGGTTGAGCCAGTGCAGGCTGCGCACCAGTGGGCGGCTAAGCCGCGCCAGGCCGCCTTCCATGCTGTCCAGCACGTCCAGGTTGCTGACGAACACGCGGATCACCGCCGTCAGGTCCGGGCTGCTCCAGTAGCCATGGATAAACGCCTCGCCGGCCCCGATGGAACCACCGCTGGCCACCAGCCCCCAGGCGGAGGCGTCGTGCACGTGGATCTCGCCCACCAGTGGCGAGGCCGGGTTGCCAAACAGCAGGCGATCATCGCCGTCCACCACCAGCAATTGCCCGTGGCGCAGTGTGTTGAGCTGGTTGAGCACGCCACGGCGCAGCAGCGCGCTGGTCAGGCCGTGGGTGCTGAACGGTAGGGCCTTGGCCGAGAAACTATTCATGGCGTCGTTCCTTTGCTTGAGCGGTGGCTGCGCGAAATGAACCGTGCGCGGGGCTGTGGTTGAAAATCGGGATACGTTTGAGCGCCAGGCGTACGGCCTGCCAGTAGATGGCCAGGCAGGTCTTGGCGGTCATCCACGGGAAGGCCAGTAATTGGCGATGCAGGTTGCCGCGGGTCATGGCCTGGCGGTGCAGGTTCAAGGTGGCGTCGAAGATTTTGCTGTCGCCCTGCCAGTCGGCCATGTGCACGCCCAGGCGCTCGGCGGGCGGGCTGAAGCTCATGCGGTATTCCAGGTCGCGGGGCAGGAACGGCGAGACATGGAAGGCCTTGGCCACGGCGAAGTGCTGGAAGCCCTCGCCGTCGGCGGGTAGCACGTAGTGATAGCGCTCGCGCCAGGGGGTGTTGGTGACTTCGCACAGGATGGCGACCAGGCGTTCCTGTTCATCGAAGCAGTAAAAGAAGCTGACCGGGTTGAACGCCAGGCCGAAACTGCGCGCCTGGGTCAGCAGGCGGATCGCACCTTGTGGCGCGAACCCCAGGGCCTGGGCCACGCACTGGCGCACGGCGTCGCTCAGCGATATGCCGGCGCGGGTGTGCTCGCGCAGGTAGTCGGTGGGCCGGAAGGCAAACGGCGCCCAGCGGCCACTGCCCGCCAGGGGCGACAGGCCGAGCACTTGCTGCTGCTCGGCCAGGTCCAGGTACAGCAGGCCGATACGGTAACGGAACTGGTGACCGCGCGGCGCGAAGCGGCGGTGGGCCACCCAGCCGCTGTACAGGGCGCTGTTCATAGCGCCTCCCCGAACGCATGGGCCACGCGCAGGGCGCTGGTGACGCCGTCCTCGTGAAAGCCGTTGGCCCAGTAGGCGCCGCAATAGTAGGTGTGCTGCGCGCCGTGCAATTCCTGCCAGCGGGCCTGGGCCGCCATGCCGGCCAGGCTGTATTGCGGGTGGGCGTAAGTGAAGCGGGCCAGCACCTTGGCGGGGTCGATATGGGCGCTCTGGTTGAGGCTGACGCAAAAGGTGGTGGGGCTGTCCAGGCCTTGCAATATGTTCATGTCGTAGGTCACGGCCGCCGCCTGGCCGTCGCCGCCCAACCGGTAATTCCAGCTGGCCCAGGCCAGGCGTCGCGAGGGCAGCAGGCGGGTGTCGGTGTGCAGCACCACGTCATTGTCGGCGTAGGGCAGGGCGCCGAGGATCTGCCGTTCGGCCCCGCTGGGGCTGGCCAGCAGCGCCAGGGCCTGGTCGCTGTGGCAGGCGAATATCACCTTGTCGAAACGTTCCGCGCCGCGAGGGCTGTGCACCGTCACCCCCTCTGCATCACGTTCGACCCGGCTTACCGGGCAATCCAAGTGAATGCGCTCGGCAAAGGCGGCGGTCAGCGGTGCTATGTAGCGGCTGGACCCGCCTTCCACCACATGCCACTGGGGCCGGTGAGTGACGGACAGCAGGCCGTGGTTTTTGAAGAAACGCACGAAGAACTGCAGGGGGAAGCCGAGCATGTCCTGCAGTGACATCGACCAGATGGCCGCGCCCATGGGCACGATGTAGTGGTTGATGAAGCGCTGGCCGTAACGCTTGCTGTGCAGGTACTCCCCCAGGGTGGTGCGCTCGGTGATGCGGTGGCTGGCCAGGTCGGCCACGGCTTCGCGGTTGAAACGCAGGATGTCCTTGAGCATGCCCCAGAAGCCTGGCGACAGCAGGTTGCGGCGCTGGGCAAACAGGCTGTTGAGGTTGTTGCCGTTGTATTCCAGGTTGTCGTGGGGGGCGCACACCGAGAAACTCATCTCAGTGGGTTTGAACGGCACCCCCAACTGGTCGAGCAAGGCGATGAAATTGGGGTAGGTCCAGTCGTTGAACACGATGAAACCGGTGTCGATGGCGTACTGTCGGCCCTGATGCTCGATGTCCAGGGTGTGGGTATGGCCGCCGATCCACGATGAGGCCTCGAACACCTGCACCTCGTGACGACGGTTGAGCAGGTAGGCACAGGTGAGGCCGGCAATGCCGCTGCCAACGATGGCGATCTTCATCAGGCATCCCCTCCCTGGGGTGGCTGGCGCACCATGCGCTTGCCGATGATCAGTTGCAGTTTGGCCGGCAGCCATGACAACAAGCGCAGGGCGGCCATGAATACGGCAGGGAAAGCGATTTCCAGCGGGCGTTTATCCAGGCGGTCGACAATATGCCGGGCCGCGTCTTCAGCACTGATGATCTGCGGCATGGGGAAATCATTCTTGCGCGTCAGCGGCGTATCGACGAAGCCGGGGCTTACCACGGTGACATCGATGTGCTGGTGGGCCAGGTCGATTCGCAGCGACTCGAACAGGTAGCGTAGCCCGGCCTTGGAGGCTCCGTAGGCTTCCGAGCGGGGCAACGGCACGTAGGTGACCGCACTGGCCACCCCCACCAAGTGTGGGCGTCGGCCTTTGCGCAGTAGCGGCAGCGCTGCTTCGATGCAATAGCTGCTGGCGAACAGGTTGGTGCGGAACACCCGCTCGAATACCTGCGCATCGAAGTGTTGGGCATCCACGTACTCGCAGGTACCGGCGTTGAGGATGGCACTGTCCAGCGCGCCCCAGGCCTGCTCGATCGCGGCGCCAATGGCCCGCACCTGCTCAGGATCAGTCAGGTCGCCGGGCACCACCAGTACTTGCCCGGGATAGCGCTGCTCAAGCGCCCGTAGCGGGCCCTCGCTGCGGGCGCTCAGGGCCAGGTGCGCGCCCTGGGCCAGCAATGCCAGCGCCAGCGCCTCGCCCAGGCCAGTGCTGGCGCCGGTCAGCCAGATGCGTCGAGGTGAGTCATCCATGATGCCCCCCGCTGACCTGCCGCTGGGGCAGGTTCTTGAAGGCCGTCAGGGCGCGCTCGCGGCTTTTGCCCAGGTCCACGATCGGCTGTGGATAACCGGCCGGGCCGAACAGGCCACCGGCGCCGGCGGGGTTGTGGATTTCCTTGGTGTTCAGGTCCGCCAGTTCCGGCAGCCACTGTTTGAGGAACACGCCGTGCTCATCGAAGCGGGCAGACTGGCTGTGGGGGTTGAAGATACGGAAGTAGGGCGCCGCGTCGGTGCCGGTGGAGGCGCTCCATTGCCAGCCGCCGTTGTTGGCGGCCAGGTCGCCGTCGATCAGGTGGCGCATGAAGAAACGCTCGCCCTCGCGCCAGTCGATCAGCAGGTTCTTGGTCAGGAACATCGCCACCACCATGCGCAGGCGGTTGTGCATCCAGCCGGTTTCCAGCAGCTGGCGCATGGCCGCGTCGATGATCGGGATGCCGGTGCGGCCGCGCTGCCAAGCTTCCAGCTCCTTGGGCGCATGTCGCCAGGCCAACGCCTCGGTTTCGCTGCGGAAGGCGCGGTGCATCGACACCCGTGGGTAGCCCACCAGGATGTGCCGGTAGAACTCGCGCCACAGCAGTTCGTTGATCCAGGTGACGGCGCCGACGTTGCCGCTGTCGAACTCGCCGCGGTTGTGGTTCATTGCCACGTGCAGGCACTGGCGCGGGGATACCACGCCCGCCGCCAGGTAGGCCGACAGCTGGCTGGTGCCGGGGCGCGAGGGAATGTCGCGCTCGGTGTTGTAGTACTCGATGGGCTCGTCGGCGAAATGATCCAGGCGGCGCTTGGCCTCGTCTTCACCGGCCGGCCACAGGGCCTGCAATGGCGCGCTGGGTGTGGGGAAACCCTGCACCTGGGTGGGTACTTCATCGCGCGCGACATGCACCGGGGCTTGGGCACTGGGCGCGCGCACCACCGCAGGCACGCTCTGGTGCAGGCGCTCGTAACACACTTTGCGGAATTGGCTGAACACCTGGAAGTAGTTGCCGGTCTTGGTCAGGATGCTGCCCGGTTTGAACAGCAGCCCATCCAGGTAGCTGTTTAAGGCGATGCCTTCCTTATCCAGCGTCTGCTGGACGGCGGCGTCCCGGCGGCTTTCGTTGACGCCGTATTCTTCGTTGCAGTGCACGGCGCTGATGTTGTGTTCCTGGCACAGCGTGAGCAGCACCTGGGGCGCCTTGTCCCACGTGTCGACCGTGCGGATCAGCAGCGGGATGTGCTTGGCGGCCAGTTGTTCGCTGAGCGCGGCGACGTTGCGCAGCCAGAAGTCCACCTTGCACGGCGCGTCGTCGTGCTGATGCCATTGCGCCGGGCTGACCAGCCACACGGCCAGGGTCGGGCCTTGGGCGCAGGCGGCGGCGAGGGCGGTGTTGTCGTGCAGGCGCAGGTCAGTGCGGAACCAGATCAGTTGCATGGGTTTTCCGTGTTCGGTCATCTCAGAGCACCCCCAGTTGCTGCAGGCATCGCTGCGCTGCCAGGGGGTTGTCGAAGCGATGCAGGTGCTCGGTCTCAGGGGTATGTACGGGCCAGTCGTGCTGGTGGATGCACACCGTTGGTCCGACAATCAGCGTCGGGCCGTGGATGCCGGCCAGCAGGCGCGGCAGTTGCGCAAGGTTCAGGGCCTTGGCCGAATACAGCAGTACGGCGCGGGCGCCCAGGCGTTCGGCGGCCATGGCCAGCTCGCCGGCGGGCAGCGGCCAGTCGAACACCTCCACCGGGCAATCGGCGCTGCTGGCCAGCCAGGCGCACAGCCACAGGTGCGGCTCCAGCGGCAGGTCCGATTGGTTGACCAGCAGCAATGGCGCGCCGTTGAGCTGGCGGTTGTTGTGGTAGATGCGCGCGCCCAGCTTGCTGCGCAGCCAGGACAGGAAGAACACGCGCTCCATCTGTGCGCCGAACTGGCCTTGCCAGCGTTGTTCCAGGTCGGCCAGTAGCGGCAGCAGCAGGTGTTCGCACAGGGTGATGGGCGGGTACAGGGCCATGGCCTGGTTGAAGGTGTCATCGACCCGGCGCTCGGCCAGTTCGCCAATGGCATGCATCAGGCTGGCGCGCAGGGGCTGCCAGTCGCCGCCACCGCTGATGTCGGCCGGGGCAGCCTGGGTGTTGTCGAGCAGCGCCATGACCTGACCGACTGCCACGCCCCGGCCCAGCCAGGTGAGGATCTGCTGGATGCGCTGGATATGCTCGGCGCCGTACAGGCGGTGGCCCTTGGCGGTGCGGTGCGGCACGATCAGGCCGTAGCGGCGTTCCCATGCGCGCAAGGTCACCGGGTTGACCCCAGTCTGGCGCGCGACTTCGCGGATCGGCAGCCAACCGTCACGCATGGCTTGCACGGCGTCGTCGCCGGCGGGGTGGGGGGTGCTCATGGGGTCAGATCGCATTTCGAAGGCTGAGGTTTTCCGGGTGCGGCTGCAGGTACACCTGCTGGCTCACGTACGGGTCGGGGTGCAGGCGCAGGTGGTGTTTGAGCAGCGTCAGCGGTACCACCAAGGGGACGATGCCCAGGCGGTACTGCTCGATCAGGTGCTGCATTTCCTGGCGGTCGGCGTCGTCCAGGCTGCGCTTGAAGTAGCCGCTCAGGTGCTGCAGCACATTGCTGTGGGTACCGCGGGTGGCGCAGCGCTTGAGGGCGGCCATCAGTTCGCTGAAATAGCGTGGGCCGATCTCGGCGGCGTCGCCACGGCCCATGGTGCCCAGCAGTTTGCCCAGCACCTTGTATTGCAGCGGGTTGTTGGCCATCAGTTGGTATTTGTAGCGCGAGTGGAATTGCATCAGGCCACGGCGGCTCAAGCCTTCGCTCAGCAGGGCCTGCCAGTCGGCGTAGGCGTACACGCGCACCATGAAGTTTTCCCGCAGCACGGCATCGCACAGGCGACCGTCTTCTTCCACGGGCAGGTCGGGGTGGGCGGCGCAGAACGCCTCGGCGTAGATGCCGCGGCCGCCTTCATGCTGCGGGGCGCCGTTGTCGCGGTACACCTTGACCCGTTCCAGCCCGCAGGAGGGTGATTTGTGCATGAAGATGTAGCCGCACAGGTCATCGAGTTCTGCGGCCATCTGTTCGCCGTAGGCGGCCAACGGCGCGGTGACATTGACGCTGGCGTCCACCGTACCCAGCGCCTGGGGATGCTGGGCATCGCCCACCAGGCGGATGGGTTGGCGGGGAATGCCCATGCCGATGGCCACTTCGGGGCACACCGGCACGAAGTCGAAATGTTCGGCCAGGCTGTGGGTGCACAGGCGCGATTCCTTGTGTCCACCGTTGTAGCGGACCTCGGCGCCCATCAGGCAGGCGCTGATACCGATGCGGGGCTTGGTGAGGTTGAGCATTGGGCGGACTCTTGTACAGATGGGTTTGCTTGTACAACTTATCCTTAATGGTAGAAGGTAAGCTGTACAAGTCAAACGGTTTGTACAAGTTTTTCGGGGCTGACGTATGGCGGCGTCAATGACGCGGCCTGGCGGCTGCTGCTACAGAGGGATTTGCGTAGCAGCAACGGTCTGTTGGACATGCACACTGTGGGAGCAAAGCTTGCTCGCGAGGGGCCCTCACTGACGCCATCGCGAGCAAGCTTTGCTCCCACAAGGAATCAGCGCCAACCCATCAACCAGCAATCGGCATCGCGCAAGGCCTGCCACGGCAACTGCTCGCTGCGCCCGGTCAGCACCGCCTGCAATTCAATATCAATGACCGTGCCTTCCTCATCACGGATCAACGCCGTGACCAGAAAATGTTTTTCACGTTGCTTGGGATGGGCTGCCGTCCATTTGGACAGCAGCAGTTTGCTCGGGTTGAGACGGTGAGGGACTGCGTTCATTCCAGGTGTTCAAGCAGTCGACGCGAGGCTTCCAGACCGCTGAGCCAGGCGCCTTCCACCCGGCCCGACAGGCACCAGTCGCCACAGGCGTACAGACCCAGGTCAGCATCGGCCAGCGCGCCCCATTCATGGGATGAGGCGGGACGGGCATACAACCAGCGATGGGCGATGCTGAACACCGGCGCCGGCATGGCGCAGTTGGCCAGCTCGGCGAAGGCGCCGTGCAGTTGCTCGATCACGGCCTCCTTGGGCAGGTCGATATGCTGTTTGCTCCAGCTGCTGGTGGCGTGCAGCACCCAGGTGTCGAGGGTGGCTTCGCGCCCGGGCTTGCTGCGGTTGCAGGCCAGCCAGTCCAGCGGGCTGTCCTGCACGAAGCAGCCTTGCATGGCCGTTTCCAGTGGTTTGTCGAACGCCAGGGCAATGGCCCAGGTGGGTTCCATTTGCACGCTCGCCGCAACGCCGGCCAGTTTGGGTGCGGCGGCCAGCAGCGCGGTAGCTTGCGGGGCGGGCAGGGCGATGATCACGTGGCTGAACGGGCCATGGCTGCATCCTTCGGCGTCCAGCAAATGCCAATGGTGCTTGCCGCGGAACACCTCGGTGATGCGGCAGCTGAACACCGCGTTCATGTCGCCGAGCATGGCCTTGGCGATGGAGCCCATGCGGGGTGTGCCAACCCAGCGGGTCTGCTCGTCGGGCGAGGAGCTGAGCACGCCGCCGTGGGAGTTGAACAGTTGCGGCTTCCATTCCTCGACACAGCCGGCAGCCTGCCAGCGTTGTACCTGATCGACGAAGCGCCGGTCGCGGGCAGTGAAGTACTGCGCGCCCAGGTCCAGGGAGCCGGCGTCGCTGCGCTTGCTGGACGCACGCCCACCCGGGCCGCGGCTCTTGTCGAACAGATGCGGCGTGTGCCCGGCCTTGAGCAGCGCCTGGGCCGCTGAGAGCCCGGCGATGCCGGTACCGATGATGGCGATAGGTACTGTCATGGTGGCCTCGTTACTTCTTTGCACAGACTACGCTTAAGGACAAACCTGTACAATAATCATTGTTAGTATAAGTTGCTGTCGTCCTTTTTCCGTTCGCTCTGTATCTATGTGAGAGCAGTCCGTGGGCAAAAGTGCCTCTCTACTTAAAAATAGACTAGCGATTTGCAGTCAACGCCACAGGAGGAAGCTGTCATGCACATTTTGCTGACCGGCGGTACGGGCCTCATCGGTCGCAGGCTCTGCCAGCAGTGGCTGGCGCAAGGTCATATGCTCACCGTATGGAGTCGCGATCCTGCCAGTGTGCCCCGTTTGTGTGGCCGTGAAGTGCGCGGTATTGGTCGCCTGGATGACCTGGGTGAAGAGTCGGTGGACGCCATCATCAACCTGGCAGGGGCGCCGATCGCGGACCGGCCGTGGTCGGAAAAGCGCCGCCAGTTGCTGTGGAAAAGCCGCATCGGCCTGACCGAAAAACTGCTCGCCTGGCTGGAAACACGGCAACAGCGCCCGGCCGTCCTGTTGTCCGGCTCGGCCGTGGGCTACTACGGCGACGGCGGCGAGCGTGAACTCACCGAGCAGTCGCAGCCGGTGCGCAAGGATTTTGCCAGTGACCTGTGCATTGCCTGGGAAGAGACGGCGGTGCGCGCTGAAGAACTGGGCATGCGCGTTGTGTTGCTGCGTACCGGCCTGGTGCTGGCGCCTGAAGGCGGCATGCTCAAGCGCCTCAAGCTGCCGTTCAAACTGGGCCTGGGCGGCCCCATCGGCAGCGGTCGGCAGTTCATGCCCTGGGTACACATCGACGATCAAATCGCCCTGATTGATTTTCTTTTGAACAAGCCCGACGCCAGCGGACCTTATAATGCCTGCGCCCCCGAGCCGGTGCGCAACCGCGAGTTTGCCCGGCGCCTGGGGCGGGCCCTGCACCGTCCCGCGTTCATGCCCCTGCCGGGGCTGGTGCTGCGCGTGGGGTTGGGCGAAATGTCGGACTTACTGCTGGGCGGCCAACGGGCCCGCCCGGTGCGACTGTTGGCGGCGGGCTTCACCTTCCGCTTCAACGATCTGCAATCGGCGCTGGGCGACCTTGCCCCGCGCCTCTGAAATAGGACGTTGCATGACCGATCATGCCCTGCTGCTGGTCAACCTGGGTTCGCCGGCCTCAACCTCGGTGGCCGACGTGCGCAGCTACCTCAACCAGTTCCTGATGGACCCCTACGTCATCGACCTGCCGTGGCCGGTGCGTCGGCTGCTGGTGTCGCTGATCCTGATCAAGCGCCCGGAACAGTCCGCCCACGCCTACGCCAGCATCTGGTGGGACGAAGGCTCGCCGCTGGTCGTCCTCACCCGCCGCCTGGAAGCGGTGATGCGCGAACAGTGGACCCACGGCCCGGTGGAAATCGCCATGCGCTACGGCGAGCCATCGCTCAATACCGTACTCACCCGCCTGGCCTCCCAAGGCGTGCGCACCATCACCCTGGCGCCGTTGTACCCACAATTCGCCGACAGCACCGTGACCACGGTGATCGAGGAAGCGAAGAAAGTGGTGCAGGAGAAAAAGCTGCCCGTGCAATTCAAGCTGCTGCAGCCGTTCTACGACCAGCCCGAGTACATCGACGCCCTGGTGGCCAGCGCCTCCTCGCACCTGGAGCAGTCGTTCGATCACCTGCTGCTCAGCTTCCATGGCCTGCCGGAGCGCCACCTCACCAAGCTCGACCCTACCGGCAGCCATTGCTTCAAGGACGCCGACTGCTGCCGCAATGCCTCGCCGGCAGTGCTTGCCACCTGCTACCGCGCGCAATGCATGCGCACTGCCGCAGCCTTCGCCGAGAAAATGGGGCTGCCTGACGGCAAATGGTCAGTGTCGTTCCAATCGCGGTTGGGCCGAGCCAAGTGGATCGAACCCTACACCGAGGCACGCCTGGATGAGCTGGCCAAGCAAGGGGTGAAACGCTTGCTGGTGATGTGCCCGGCGTTCGTCGCCGATTGCATCGAGACGTTGGAGGAGATTGGTGACCGGGGCAGGGAGCAATTTATCGAGGCAGGGGGCGAGGAGTTGGTATTGGTGCCTTGTCTGAATGACAACCTGCAGTGGGGGCAAGCTTTGAATGTGTTGTGCGAACGGGCGCCCGCGATGGCTTGACCTGTAGCCGCTGCCGCCAGGCTGCGCTGGCCCTCGTTTACGCTGTAGATCTTTGGTGTAGGCGCGAGACCAGTGCAGCCCGGTGGTAACGGTGAATGAGGCATGTCCCTGATTACCTCAGCTTTTGAACTGTTAAAAGGTTCGGATGTGTGTAGGAAATTTCAGCGCTTCAAGATCCATTTATCTCACTTCCTCTACAGAAAAATCTCGCCTTGCAGTAAGAAGCGTCTCGCATACACACGCCCTGTGAACGCTCAACATCGCTCTGGAATTCGAACAGAAATGGAGCGTTATATGAGTCAATGGAAGCCCGGCGAGACATTGCATATGGACGAGGGGGTTTACATAACCGCAAATCCGCCCGCGAGGTCTTACCTAGGTGCGGGTGGTGGAGGTCCGGGGGGCGGAGGTGCGGGATTTGGGAATACCCCTTGGGGACCTTACGAGGGACCACATCGAGGAACAGGGGGCGGGACAATTCCTCGACGGCAAGAGGCGACTATCCATGACATTATGGGTAGTGAACAAAGCGACCTTATCAAGCATTTGGACGCTGAGTACGCTCCGCTCAGGGTGGATGTTCCAAGGCAAATTGATGAGGCCGTCAGTACTGCCAAGGCTGCCAACAATGTCCCTGCCCTATCCCCTAGGGAAGGCATTATCCGGGAATACGTCATTGTTTCCGAGATGGCAGCAGAAAAGCAAAATCAATACCTCGCCAAATTACCATTGGCGCATCAGTTTTTTAATAACAACCCGATTTATCAGCTTAGTCATCAATATCTGAGTCGCATGATCGAGAAGAATGGGCTGTCTTCCCCCGAGGCCTTGCGAGCCAACTTCCAAGAGTGGGAACGCTCCTATCGTGCAGCCCAAGATCTGAATCTTGTGTCTGAATCGAGTCGCCTGCTCATCCGGAAGCTACCGGAAATTGCGGAGCGGCAGTATCAGATCGAGCAGGGAGTGCCGGGAGATAATAGCTCCCAGGTTCATACGCTTGAGCGTCGATTGGCTGCGATCAAATTCGAGCATCGACTGGTGTTTCAAGTGTTACCGGCTTTTCTGCAGGCGGCAGTGGTCGCCAAGACCAGCTCTACCCCTGAGTCTCATTTAACGCAAGCTTTGGAAGCAGACCGGCATGCTCTTGCCGAGCTTGCCGCACAGTATCAAGCAGCTATTGTTCCTCCCGCGAGCAAGCCAAACCCTTCCATCACGCCGCCACTCGCGAAGTTGGAGTTGGCAGGTCTCAAAAATCTCGTGGACTGGCAGTCCGCGAAGATTGTAGGCGCTAGGTGGGCTGATTATCACGCTTCTATTTACAATAGCGAGTGTGCTCGTTACCTGACTGAATGTGGGAGTGCCATATCTGAACTACTGGGTCGAGCCCAGCGGGACTCTGCACTTCTCCAGAATGTTGTCACAGCCGAGGCTGCGCGGATTACGGCGGAACAGCAAGCGCAAGAAGCGGCGCGGGTGGCGGCGGAACAGCAGGCGCAAGAAGCGGCGCGAGTGGCGGCTGAGCAGCAAGCACAACAAGCAGAGGCGCTTCAACGAAACACCTATTCATACGGCGCAGCAGCAGGGGTTCCCACCTTTGCTCAAGCGGGTGGGCGGCAGCTTTTATTGTCCGCAGCATCCAGCGCAGTATTACAGGGTGCTATTCGGACGGCGGTTGCCACGCTCGTTGCCGGTACTGGCGCAGTGCTTTCTGTACTGGGCTCCCCAATTGTAGTAGCGGGAGTGGTGGTTGGGGTCTTCGTTGTGGCAGCGGCAGTCATAGTCGGGAAAAACGAACGCTCCTTTTCCATCACTACACCTTTGTCAGATGTGATGCCCGTTGAGAATCTCGACATACAGGGGATCAGCGCTGCGGGTGGCGTGATCGAGCTGCCCTACACGCTGGTTACTGATTGGGTCGGGGATAAAGCTCGGGTTTCGGTTGTTAAACCGGATGGTCATGTTGTTCCCAGCACTGCGAAGGTTTTGGCTGCGAAATTCGACGCAGCCCAGAATGTCTTTACGGTGAAAATGGACTCACCCTCGCGTACTTTTACGTTTACACCGATGGCACCGCCCGGTGGTGACATTCCTTCATCCACGACGACGCCTGGCGAGCTTCCCGTGGAAAATCCGAAATATGAAGGTGTATCACTTGAGCCTGTTGTTATTGAAGCTGAACGGCTGCCCTCGCACCAGATAGAGGGTACTCAGAGCATCATCCTGGTTTTTCCAAAAGACTCTGGGCTGCCGCCATTGTTGGTGGTGTTCAGCAGTCCATACGGGGAAACCGACACTACTGGCGAACATAGCAAGCGAAAGTACTTAGCAAGAAAGGCTGGTGGTCCGGTTGAGAAGCTCGACTGGCGCAGTGCAGAAATACAGATTGAAGGAGTCGAATTGGTCAGAATTCACACGGCTAGATTTGGCGATACTGCTGATAATGCAGTAATGATTGAACGGCTGGCTGCCATAGCAGAAGGTCGCCTTGAAGTGACAGATGTGGATAGGCGTTACTATACTCATGAGATTCGAGAGCTGCAGCGATATCGTAATTTAGGAGTGGCTGACGGAGTCGATCCTAAAGATGATGCCATATGGAATAGTGCGCATGCAGCTACACTGGAAGATTACCAACTCTCGGATGACCCTTCGCTATTGTATACGCGCGAGGCTGAAGAGGCAGCTCTGAAGCAAATGGAACAGGAGTACGGGTTATGAATTTGAAAGCAATTGTGGATGGGTTGTCGCCTGAGGAGGTCGTTCGGTTTTTGGCAGGCTTGAAGAATGGAGTTGATTATCCGCATATCGACCGGATGTTGACATGGTATCGCAGCCAGAAGATGGATAACGTCGACGTTTTAAAGTTGGTGGGTGATTTGAAAGAGCGAGGTGTGATTCAGCACGCTGCGAATGGTGGGAGATATGTTAAAGGCGTAAATTGGAGTCCTGTGGATATTTCTCATTTCAATGAAGGTGGTGACGGGGGGCGCGTGGCTTGATAGGCTAACGCAGATTGAATGCCTATACGCTGGCTCGGCACGGCGGACTGGATATTCAGTTGAACAGTTTTTCTATGAACAGCTTATCCAGGGTCGAGGAGGCTGAGCTAGCTTCTCGGATCGCGTCTAGTTGTTCAAGGGAAAGGGAGATAACCCTGAATGGATTGTTCTTCGATTTCAGTCTCATTGAGTTTGGACAAGGCGATTACCTCTGCGCAATTTGAAAATTAAAACGCCGCCATCCCATTAATTGCGGATAGCGGCGTCAAATACAGCAACAGATCAGGACCCTACCTCACTCCCCAACCTTCTCCTTCCAATCCCCATGCCCCGGCAGAATCAGGTTCAACGCAATCGCCACCACGGCGCACAGCGCGATCCCCTTCAAACCAAAGTCATGCGGCCCGGTACCGGTGCCGATCAGCACGCCACCAATACCAAACACCAGCGTCACCGAGATAATCACCAGGTTGCGCGCTTCGCTGAGGTCGATCTTGTGGCGGATCAGGGTGTTCATGCCCACCGCGGCGATGGAGCCGAACAGCAGGCACAGGATGCCGCCCATGACCGGCACCGGGATGCTTTGCAGCAGGGCGCCGAATTTGCCGATGAACGCCAGGCTGATGGCGAAGATCGCCGCCCAGGTCATGATTTTCGGGTTGTAGGCCTTGGTCAGCATCACCGCGCCAGTCACTTCGGCGTAGGTGGTGTTGGGCGGCCCGCCGAACAGGCCGGCCGCGGTGGTGGCGATGCCGTCGCCCAGCAGGGTACGGTGCAGCCCCGGGGTTTTCAGGTAGTCGCGGCCGGTGACGCTGCCCACGGCGATGACGCCGCCGATGTGTTCGATGGCCGGCGCCAGGGCGACGGGCACGATGAACAGGATCGCCTGCCAGTTGAACGCCGGCGCGGTGAAGTGCGGGAGGGCCAGCCAGGAGGCGGCGGCGATCTTGGCGGTGTCGACCACGCCGAAGGCGAACGACAGGGCAAAGCCCACCAGCACGCCGGCGATGATCGGCACCAGGCGGAAGATGCCCTTGCCGAACACGGCGACGATCAGGGTGGTGAGCAGCGCCGGCATGGAGATGAACATGGCGGTGCTGTACGGCAGCAGTTCGGTGCCGTCACCGGCCTTGCCCATGGCCATGTTGGCGGCGATCGGCGCCATGGCCAGGCCGATGGAGATGATCACCGGGCCAATGACCACAGGTGGCAGCAGGCGGTCGATGAAACCGGTGCCCTTGATCTTCACGGCCAGGCCCAGGAAGGTGTACACGAAGCCTGCGGCCATGACCCCGCCCATGGTCTCGGCCAGGCCGAACTGGCCCTTGGCGAGGATGATGGGGGTGATGAAGGCGAAGCTCGACGCCAGGAACACCGGGACGGTGCGGCCGGTGACGATCTGGAATAGCAAAGTCCCCAGACCTGCGGTAAACAGCGCTACGTTGGGATCCAGGCCGGTAATCAGCGGCATCAATACCAGTGCGCCGAATGCCACGAAGAGCATTTGCGCACCGGAGAGGATCTGGCGCCAGAGCGGGTCGTTGAACTCGTCGGTCATGATGCTCAGGCGTCCTTCTGCTTGGTGCCGAAGATCTTGTCGCCGGCGTCGCCCAGGCCCGGGATGATGTAGCCGTGTTCGTTCAGGCGCTCGTCAACCGAGGCGGTGTAGATTTTCACGTCCGGGTGGGCCTTCTCGACCACGGCGATGCCTTCGGGCGCGGCTACCAGCACCATGGCGCGGATGTCCTTGCAGCCGGCTTTCTTCAGCAGGTCGATGGTGGCGACCATGGAACCGCCGGTGGCCAGCATCGGGTCGATGATCATGGCCAGGCGCTCGTCGATTTCGGGGACGAGTTTTTCCAGGTAGGTGTGGGCTTCCAGGGTTTCTTCGTTGCGGGCTACGCCCACGGCGCTGACCTTGGCGCCCGGGATCAGGCTGAGCACACCTTCCAGCATGCCGATGCCGGCGCGCAGGATAGGCACGACAGTGATCTTCTTGCCGGCGATTTTCTCGACCTGGACGGTACCGCACCAGCCGTCGATGTCGTAGGTTTCCAGGGGCAAGTCCTTGGTGGCCTCATAGGTCAGCAGCGCGCCGACTTCCTGGGCGAGCTCGCGAAAGTTCTTGGTGCTGATGTCGGCACGGCGCATCAGGCCGAGCTTGTGGCGGATCAGCGGGTGGCGAATCTCGAGGATTGGCATGGGGAAAGACTCCGGGCGGGCAAAAAAACCGCGCTAGATTAATCTATTCAGGTGGCACTGTCGTGCAGACATACTGGACGTTAGTCCAGAAAAGCTTGATCTGTGCCGGGCGGATGCGTACCTTTGCCCGCTTTTCTCAGACCACCCCCCCTTTGGAGAGCGTCATGTCCGCTGATCTCGAGCACATCCGTCAAGTCATGGACGAGGCCGACTGCCTGTACACCGAAGCTGAAGTAGAGGCGGCCATTGTCCGTGTCGGCGCCCAGATCACGGCTGAAATGGCCGACAGCAACCCGGTGGTGTTCTGCGTGATGAACGGCGGCCTGATCTTCGCCGGCAAACTGCTCACCCAGCTGAAGTTCCCGCTGGAAGCCAGCTACCTGCACGCCACCCGCTACCGCAACGAAACCAGCGGCGGCGACCTGTTCTGGAAGGCCAAGCCGGAAGTGTCGTTCATCGACCGTGATGTGCTGATCATCGACGATATCCTCGATGAAGGTCACACCCTGAGCGCGATCATCGACTTCTGCAAGCATGCCGGCGCGCGTGCTGTGCATACCGTGGTGCTGATCGACAAGGAACATGATCGCAAGGCCAGCCCGGGCCTGAAGCCTACCTACTCGGGGCTGCCGTGCATCGACCGTTATATCTTCGGTTATGGCATGGACTACAAGGGTTACTGGCGCAATGCTGCGGGTATCTATGCTGTGAAAGGCATGTAATACCGCGTCGCCCTTTTCGCGGGCACGGCCCGCTCCTACAGGGTTGCGCGGTATCTGTAGGAGCGGACTGTGTCCGCGAAGGCAGCAACACAAATTAACGTGCTAGAGTGCTGGGCTGCCCTTCAGGAGCTCGCCCATGCGTTTGATGATTGCTGCACTTGTCCTGCTGTCCAGTCTGCCCCTCGCCGCCGCCCCCATGCATTCCCAGTTCCTGCCGCCAGACGACCTGGCCCTGCGCAAGGAACAGCCTGACCAACAGCAATTGCTGCAGATCACCGAATTTTCCGTGGTGGTCGGCAATCAGCGCCTGTCCAGCCAGCAACCCATCCCGGTTACCTCTTCGGTCACCGTGCGGCTCAAAGGCAAACCGCTGAACAAGGGCGCTACCATCGGCCAGGTGCTGCTGACCTTCGATGCCGAAAGCAAAAGCCTGAAAAAGCCCGCGTATGACGAAGGCAGCAAGACCCTGACCCTGAATTATCCCCTGGGCCAGTACCGCACCATCATGGATTTGCTGCGCAATGACACTGTGTATGTGCAGTTCCTCACCTACCCCAATGGCCATATCTGGGCCGACCTGCACACCGGCGCCGTACGCGCGCGTTGAGCCGTCTGGCTGCGGGGGGTAAACTCGCTGTCCCGTGAAATGACCGCGATAGCTAGTTGGAGTGGGCAATGCGTAAAGACAAGAAGCAGCTGATTGGTGACGAGATCGGCGACGAGCAGATCAAGTTGTTCCTGGATTTCGAACCGGTCGACGCCACTTCGCCGTCGCTGCACAAGCTGATCAAGGCTTACCGTGGCCTGCGTATCGACGACTTCGAGCGTTTTGTCGGCTTCTTCCTGGAGGCCGGTTACGACCTGAGCGGCAAGGACGAGCACGGCAATGATTTCGTCGCCCTGATCCGTGACCAGCGCAACGCGCCCGAGTACATCGAGATCATCGAGAAAGCCCGCGGCTGATGGTGGCCCGCCCATAAAAAAACGCCCCGAAGGGCGTTTTTTTATGCGCTTGATCTGTGTGGGAGCGGGCTCTGCCCGCGAAGACTGCGCCGCCGTGTATCTGACGCAGCGCGGTGCTCTTTTCGCGGGCAGAGCCCGCTCCCACAAAGTTTCAGGCGGCAGGGTCAGGCGTAGTGCTCTTCCGCGTTGGCCTGCGGGGCCAACTCCAGCGCCGCATCGCTCTGGGCGCTGACACGGCGGTACAGCGCCGCGTCGGTTTCCAGGGCTTTTTCGCGGGCCGGGAAGATTTCCTTGAGCTTGGTGGTCCAGGCCTCGGAACGGTACTTCTCGGGGAAGCAGCGCTCGATCAGTTCCAGCATGATCGACACGGTCACCGAAGCACCAGGCGAGGCGCCCAGCAGGGCCGCCAGCGAGCCGTCGGCTGCCGACACCAGCTCGGTACCGAACTGCAGCACGCCGCCTTTCTTCGCGTCTTTCTTGATGATCTGCACGCGCTGGCCAGCCACTTCCAGGCGCCAGTCTTCGGCCTTGGCCTCGGGGTAGAAGCGGCGCAGGGATTCCAGGCGCTGCTCCATGGACTGCATCACTTCGCTCATCAGGTACTTGGTGAGGTCCATGTTGTCCCGCGCCACGGCCAGCATCGGGCCGATGTTGCCGGCACGCACCGACTTGGGCAGGTCCATGAACGAGCCATGCTTGAGGAACTTGGTGGTGAAGCCGGCGTACGGGCCGAACAGCAGCGAGGTCTTGCCGTCCACCACGCGGGTGTCCAGGTGCGGCACCGACATGGGCGGCGAACCCACCGCGGCCTGGCTGTAGACCTTGGCCTGGTGGTGCTTGACCACTTCCGGGTTGTCGCAACGCAGCCACTGGCCGCTGACCGGGAAGCCGCCAAAGCCTTTGCCTTCCTCGATGCCCGACTGCTGCAGCAGCGGCAAGGCGGCGCCGCCGGCGCCCAGGAAGACGAACTTGGTGTCGACTTTACGGCTGTTGCCGGTGTTGACGTCCTTGATGGTCACGGTCCAGCCGCTGCCGTTGCGGGTCAGGTCGGTGACGCGCTTGCAGTACTTGACCTGGGCATCGGGGCCGCTGGCCAGGTGCTTGAGCAGCTTGTTGGTCAGGGCGCCGAAGTTGACGTCGGTGCCATGCATCACGCGGGTGGCGGCGATGGCCTGGTCGGCGGGGCGACCGGGCATCATCAGCGGCATCCACTGGTTCATGGTGGCCTTGTCTTCGGTGTACTCCATGTCGGCGAAGGCGTGATGCTGTTTGAGCATCTCGTAACGCTTCTTCAGGAAGTCGATGCCCTTGTCGCCCTCGACGTAGCTCAGGTGCGGAACCGGGTTGATGAAGGCACGGGCCGAGCCGAAGGTGCCTTGCTTGGCCAGGTAGGCCCAGAACTGCTTCGACACTTCAAACTGCGCATTGATGTGCACGGCTTTCTTGATGTCGACCGAACCGTCCTTGGCCTGCGGCGTGTAGTTCAGCTCGCAAAGGCCGGCATGGCCGGTACCGGCGTTGTTCCACGGGTTGGAACTTTCCGCGGCACCGGAGTCCATCAGCTCGACGACTTCCAGCTTGATCGTGGGGTCCAGCTCTTTGAGCAGTACGGCCAGGGTGGCGCTCATGATGCCGGCCCCTACCAATACCACGTCGACTGCTTCGTTATGCGCCATTAACGCGTCTCCAAAATCTTCAGCACCAAATTGACAGCACGGCTTCCCGGTACACATCAGCAGGCCAGGAGTGCCATGTCCGACTTTTCGCAAAAATCGCAAGCTTGTGCGGACGCTACCAACCGGTCCAAACCAGTCCCTATGAACTCATTTTCGGACCCGGTGGGCAATTCGACCAAGGTCAATGCGCCCGCGTTGCCATCAATCGACCTCAGGCTCCTGACAGGCAGGCGCGGCACGGCCGACCGTACGGTGCTGAACCGGACGTTGTTAATGCATGTACAGATGCAAAACTGTTCATTTGCTCGCCACACTCTTGTGAAGTAGTGAAAACCGTTTTTTTCACGCTCTTTTGGAGTCGTGAACCTCAAAAAGGCTGCCATGAAGACGCGGGGCAGCGGCAGGTCCAGCGAGGGGCGAGGGTGCCGAAAAGCGCGGGCACACTGGCATCAATGGCCTGTGTGGGCGGCTCTCTGTGGGCTTTGGGAGGCTGGATGCAGGGCATCAGCGGTGTTGCGGGGCCCGATCAGGAGACGTCCTTATAATCGGGGGGAGATTATAACGATGAAACGCGCAGAAAAGATCTTTATTCGTGGAGTTTTCTTGCGCCGAAGGTCAAGCGGCGGTGCCGTGACCGATTATCGCACCCTTATGTCGCACGGCCGCTGCCAGCATGATGACTTTTCCTACATTTGCGCCACTAGGTGCAACGCTGGTTCCTGACACGCGGGCACCGTTATACTGACGTCCTATCAATGCCTATTCCTGGAGAGATGAGCATGTTGCAACGCCTGTTGTTCGGTTTGATCGCTGTGACCACCCTGACCTTGGCCGGGTGCGCCAACAGTCCGCAGCAACTCAGCCCGCAACCCGTGCTGAACTCGCAACTGGCTCCTGTCGGCCAGGGCCAGCCAGTGGTGGTTCGCGTGGTGGATGGTCGTCCATCGCCAACCCTGGGTACCCGTGGCGGCCTGTACCCGGAAACCAGCGCGGTGACCGTCAACGCCAATGACGTGATCCCCAAGCTGCAGGCCCAGGCCGAAGCGGCCGTGCGCCTGCTGGGCTACACCCCGACGCCTAACGCCGGCGGTGCCCCGGTGCTGACCGTGACCCTGGCCAGCCTGACCTACCAGTCGCCCAAGGAAGGCATGTACGTGACCGAGGCCACCATTGGCGCCAACTTCCGTGCTGACGTGAACAACAACGGTCGTCACTACGCTGGCGCCTACGGTGCTTCGCTGAACCAGCGTTTCGGCATGGCGCCGAACGTGGACACCAACACCAAGCTGGTCAGCGACGTGTTGAGCGACGCCCTGACTCGCCTGTTCAAGGACCCAAGCATCGGCCGCACCCTGGGTAACTGATGACCCCAGCGGTACAAAAAAGCCCGCGTCCCTTCACAGGGGCGCGGGCTTTTTCATGGCTGCGGTTCAGGCGGCTTCGGCGTACAGCTCCAGGAAACTGATGCCGGTCTCGACGTCCAGTTCCGGGCAATCGTCGTGGGCGCAGCCGGCCAGGGCGCAGTACACCAGCCAGTGGCGGTCGTGGACGTTGAAGGATAAGCCGTTGATCAGAGCTTCCTGCTCTTCACTTGGGGTGACCAGATACAGACGATCCTGATTCTGTGCGTGCAACATGACCAGCTCCGTGGCAGTGGCGAGGGAGCATAGAGTGACGGGTTGTGATGACGGGGGTGTGACGCAGGTCAATGTTTAAACCTGTAGCCGCTGCCGCAGGCTGCGCTGGCCCTGTGCCTCACTGAAGATTTTCAGTGTTCTCAGGGGCCAGCGCAGCGTGGCGGCAGCGGCTACGGGGTTACAGCGGCAAGCCGGCTTTCACACGGTACTGGTTACGCACCGGGGTGGCGTATTGCAATACCAGGTAGGGACGTTGCTCTTCCGGGCATGCTTCAAGGCGACGTGCCCACTCGGCACGTGCCTTTTCCAATTCCTCGGCACCAAACACTTCGCTGGCCGCCGGCACCGCCAGGCTCGCATCGGCATCGGCCCACTGGGCATACGCGAGGTAGTGCGCCGGGAACAGGCGATAGCCCGCCAGGATCTGCCGATCGATCTCGGCCGCCAGCAGCTTGGTATCCTCGAACGCCTGGCTGATGGGCGGGGCAAAGTTGATGTGCACCCGGCCTTTGTAGCCAGTGATGCCCTGGGCGATGCTGATGTCGTCCTCGCCCGGCGCCTTCTTGTAGGTGCCGGTGGTGGCGCGGGTGTACAGCTCGCGGGCCTTGGCCAGGTCGCACGGGTCGTACTCGTAGCTGATCGACACCGGGGTCAGGTTCAGCGACTGAATCACTTCGCCGAAGGCTTCATCCTTGCGGCTCATGTGGAACATCTTCAGGATCGCCGAATCGGTGCGGTCGTCACCGTCCTTGGCGCGGCCTTCGGCCTGGGCGATCCAGATCGATTGGCAGTCATTGCGGATTGAATGGTTGATGTACGCCGACAGCAGCTGATACGCCGCCAGCTTCTCGCGGCGGCCGCTGATGGAGCGGTGCACGATGAAGCTCTTGTTCAGGCGCATCAGGTCGCTGACGAAGGGCTTCTGCAGCAGGTTGTCGCCAATGGCGATGCGCGGCGTGGGCAGGCCGGCGTGGTACACGGCGTAGTTGACGAAGGCCGGGTCCATCACGATGTCCCGGTGGTTGGCCAGGAACAGGTAGGCACTGCCGGACTTGAACTGCTCGACGCCGGTGTAGGTCACACCGTCAGTGGCACGATCAATGGTGTGATCCACGTAGACTTCGACTTTATCCTGCAAGGTGGCGACACTTTCGATGCCGGCGAACTCGCGACGCAGCCGATGAGCTATAAGAGGTTTGAGCAGCCAGCCGAATGCACCGGCCATGCGCGGGAAGCGGAAGTGGGTGAGGATATCGAGGAACGCCGGGTCGCTGAGCAGTCGTGCCAGAACGGCAGGGACTTCGGCGTCGTCGTACGGTCGGATGGCATCGAATTCGCCCATCATGCTCTCTTGTTGGAAACGGCTAGGGTAATGAAGTAGGGCGCAACTATAGCCCTTCAAATAGACCGGCGATTATACGCACAAGTCACTACCGGGAGACGGCCATGCTGCTTCAGGAAAGCGAAGACATCGAATGCCCTTACTGCGGTGAAACGATTCCGGTGCTGCTGGATTTGTCCGGGGGCGATCAGGAATACGTGGAAGACTGCTCGGTGTGCTGCAGGCCGATACGGTTCATATTGCAGGTACACGATGGCGAGTGGATGCTGGATGTGAAGGGCGAGAACGATTGATGCAACGTATTTATGATCCGGAAAGCCTGCTGGAAGCCGAAATGCTGTTGGGCATGCTCGACAGCGAAGGCGTGGCCGCGCACCTGGTGGGGCGCGACCTGGTGGGCGGTATCGGCGACCTGCCGGCCATCGGCCTGCTGGGCCTGACCGTGGCCAATGACCAGGCCGACTACGCACGTCAGCTCATCGCCGCGTACAATGCCGCCTTGCCGCTGCCGGGCGAAGAACCGGATAGTTTCCAGGGCGTGCTGGTGTGTTGAGCCGCGCGCCCGTCATCTGAAGAGTCTTTTGCCCCATGTGTGGACGTTACGCGCTGTTTCGCTGGTCGCCGGCCTTCGCCGCCTTGCCCGGCTTCCCTGCCGATCAGCAGGCGCAATGGAACATCTCGCCCGGTGATTCGGTGCTGATGCAGCGCAACCTTGACGGCAAGCTGCAACTGGATCGCGCCCGCTGGGGCCTGACCCCGCCGTGGCTTACCGACCTGTCACGCACCCCCGCCCATGCCCGCGCCGAAACCGCCGCCGAACAGCCGATGTTCCGCGAGGCCTTGCGGCTGCGGCGCTGCCTGCTGCCGGCCAACGGCTTTTATGAGTGGCGTGGCAATGTGCGCAAGCGGCCGTACTGGCTGACGCCGGGGGAGGGCAGCTCGCTGTTTTTCGCGGCAGTGTGGGAGGCGTATCCGGTGCAGGAGCAGGTGTGGTTGAGCACGGCGGTGGTGACCCAGGCGGCGATGAATCAGCGCAGGCCGCTGATTCTGGATGCGGCCGGGCAGGCTGCCTGGCTTGATCCACAGACGCCGTTGCCGGTGCTGCAATCGATGCTGGCCAGCAACCCCATCGCCTTGCGCGAAAGGCCGCTGGCCAACCTGGTGAACGATCCCAAGCTCAATGCGCCGGAGTGCCTGACCCCAGCTTAGGCGGTGCTGCTGACGCGGCCTGTCGGCCGCTGCTACACAACCTCTGTAGCAGCTGCCGAAGGCGGCGTCAGCAGGCAACGCGGATCGTCAGCCCACCCAACCGCTGATCTGCATGGCCTTGTACACGGCTACCACCGCCAGCACCACGAAGGCGGTTGCCGCCAGGCGACGAATCAGCGTCAACGGCAGCTTCTCGGCAGCAAAGTTACCCGCCAACACCACCGGCACGTTGGCCAGCAACATACCCAGGGTAGTACCCAGAATCACCAGCAGCAGGTGCGGGTATTGCGCCGCCAGCATCACCGTGGCCACCTGGGTCTTGTCGCCGATTTCGGCCAGGAAGAACGCAATCAGAGTGGTCAGGAACGGCCCGAACTTGCGCGCGGTGCTGGCTTCGTCGTCGTCCATTTTGTCCGGCACCAGGGTCCACAGCGCAGTGGCGGTGAAGCTGGCGGCCAGGATCCAGTGCAACGTGGCATCGGAGAAGAAACTGCCGAACCAGGCCCCCACGGCACCGGCGGCGGCGTGGTTGGCAAGGGTGGCGGCGACGATACCGGCAATGATCGGCCATGGCTTGCGGAAACGCGCAGCCAGGATCAAGGCGAGCAATTGAGTCTTGTCGCCGATCTCCGCCAGGGCAACGATCGCGGTAGGGACAAGAAGTGATTCCAGCATCAGGATTTCCTATGGGGGCGGGTCGACACGGCTATGACACGTACAGCCTCCCCGCCCCGGGTAAGGTGTGCGTGTCATAGGTCTTGTCAAACCCTGAGCCCGTCTGATGCGGACTGCGAGGTCGCATGCGCCATGGTCTGTGGACCAAGTATGTTGACGCATGCCATGCAAGCGATGGTGCTTGCGGGAGACTACTCCCCTAGGACGGAGCGGATTCTGCCTAGGGAATTTCATTTGGGCAAGCGAAGATTTTACTCAGCGTGTTGCCTGGTAGATCTTGAAACCCTGGCCTTCGGCGCGGGTGCGACAGGCGCCCAGATGCGTTTCGATCAGCGGTTGATAACGCAGGAAGCTGTTGGCGACAATTCGCAGTTCGCCACCTTTTTTCAGATGTTCTGCCGATTTTTTCAGCAAGTTCTCCGACGCTTGGTAGTTGGTGTGCACGCCGGTGTGGAACGGTGGGTTGCTGACAATGGCGTCCAGATACAGCGGTGCGGCATCGATGCCATCGCCGGTGATCACCTCGCCTTCCAGGCCATTGGCTTGCAGGGTCAGGCGACTGCTGGCCGCCGCGAAGGCGTCCACGTCCAGCAGGGTCAACTGGCTTTGCGGGTAACGACGCTTGAGGCTGGCGCCCACCACGCCGGCGCCGCAACCGAAGTCCAGCACGTGGCCTTTGGGCAGCTCGTCGATGTGCTCCAGCAGCAGGGCGGTGCCGCGGTCCAGGCGGCCATGGCTGAACACGCCGGGCAGGCTGATGACCGTCAGCGGGCCGTCGGGCAGGGCCAGTTCGTAGCGCTGGGCCAGGCTGTGCAGCTCGACGGCGGCGGGGGCCGTGTCGATAGTGACTTGCCACAGCTGGCAGTGACGGGCGCTGTCGAGCTTGCGCGGTTTGCCCAGGGTTTGCAGCTGCTTGGCCGCGCCTTCGATACCCCCGCGCTTCTCGCCCACCACGAACAGCGTCTTGCCACCCAGGCGCGAAGCCAGGGCGTTAAGCAGGTAATTGGCAAGCTCCCGGGACTTGGGCAGGAACAGCACGGCGGCGTCGAAATCGCCTTCCGGCGCCTGGGTGCCGAAGTGGCTGCGCTGGCCAAAACGCCCGCTCAGGGCGTTGTGATCGCCCGCGTGCCAGCACCAGCCATGGGCGTCGGGCAGTGTGCCAAGCAGGTCATCGGCGGGCAGGCCGGCCAGCAGCAGGCGGCCCTGGAACAAGTCGGCCTGGCGAAGCAGCACTTCACTGCGCGGGTCCATGGTGGGGGGCTCCTGGTCAAAAACCGGCGATTCTACCAGAGCCGCCTCCGGTCAGTTGACCTGGCGCAGCGCAGTGCCGCTGAAATGCGCGTGGGCGCTTTCGGCCACTTGGGCGACGATGCGCTGGCGCGCCTCGCGGCTGCCCCAGGCGCTGTGCGGGGTGATGATCAGGCGCGGGATATCGTCGGCCAGCAGCGGGTTGCCGTTGACCGGCGGCTCCACGCTGAGCACGTCGGTGGCGGCGCCGCCCAGGTGCCCGGCGCGCAGGGTATCGGCCAGGGCCTGCTCGTCGATCAGGCCGCCGCGGGCGGTGTTGACCACAAAGGCGCCGGGCTTGAGCAGGGCCAGTTCGGCGGCGCCGATCATGTTGCGGGTGCTGTCGTTGAGCGGGCAGTGCAGGGTCAGGGCATCCACCTGGGGCAGCAGCTCGCTCAAGGCCAGGCGGTCCTCGCGGGGCGGCCGGCCGGGCAGTTGGCCCAGCAGCACGCGCATACCGAACGCTTCGGCCAGGCGCGCCACGGCGCCGCCCAGCTCGCCATGGCCAAGCAGGCCCAGGGTTTTGCCTTCCAGTTCGACGATGGGGAAGTCCAGCAGGCAGAACTGGCTGGAACGCTGCCACTGACCGGCGGCGATGGCTTTCTGGTAGTCCGGCAGGCGCGTTGCCAAAGCCAACAGCAGCATCAATGTGTGCTGGGCCACCGACGGCGTGCCGTAGCCCTGGCAGTTGCACACGGCGATGCCGCGGGCGCGGGCGGCGGCCAGGTCGACGTTGTTGGTGCCGGTGGCGGTGATCAGGATCAGTTGCAGGTCGGGGCAGGCAGCGATGGTTTCGGCGTTGACCACTACCTTGTTGGTGATGATGACCTGGGCGTCGCGGCAGCGCTCGATGACCTGTTGGGGACTGGTGGCTCCATGCAGCTCCAGCGTGCCGAAGGCCTGGTGCAGCGGGGTCAGGTCAAGGTCACCCAGGTCCAGCGAGCTGTAGTCGAGAAACACGGCGCGGTGCAGATCGGTCATCGGTCGAACTCCTTGTTTGAAATATGAACATCACCGTAGCCGCTGCCGCCAGGCTGCGCTGGCCTTACGCTTCACTGGAGATCTCCAGCGTAAACAGGGGCCAGCGCAGCCTCGCGGCAGCGGCTACAGACTCTACCTGAATTTGAGAATGGGTTGGCTTTATGAAAATTAGCTGTTAGTTTTTCATGAAAATAAATCAATAAAAATTCACGGGCCGGTCCATGTTCAAGCAATCTGCGCAGCACGTGCATAGTTATTACGCCCAGACTTATCCACAGCCACTGCCCCTGCGGCGCTTTTTGCAGGGCTCGCATCAGGCCGATGTGTTGATCATCGGCGGCGGCTTCAGTGGCCTGCACACGGCGCTCAGGCTGGCGTTGGCGGGCCAGCGCGTGGTGCTGCTGGAGGCCAGCCGCCTGGCCTGGGCGGCGTCGGGGCGCAATGGTGGGCAGGCGCTGCTGGGCTGGTCGTGCGACATGGGCCCGCTGGAGCGCGGGCTGGGCCTGGCGCGGGCGCGGCAGCTGTGGGACAGCATGGTCTGGGCCAGCGAAGAGCTGCGCGACCTGCCGGCACGCCATGGTTTCGACGTCGACTATCGTCTGGGCAGCCTGTGGACGGCCGTGCGCGAGAGCCGTGTGGCGCAGTTGCGCGAGGCCCAGCAGGAAGCGCGCAGCAAATGGGGCGATGAACAGGTGCGCTTCATTGATCGCGATGAACTGGGCCAGTGGATCGACAGCCCCCGCTACCGCGCGGCGTTGTATGACCCGCGCGGCGCCCACCTCAACCCGCTGAAGCTGGCCCATGGCCTGGCAGGCGCCATCGAGCAGGCCGGCGGCCAGCTGTTCGAGCAAAGCCAGGTGCTGGGTTATCGACGCGACGGCCACGGTTTCGTCGCCCGCACCGCGCAGGGCGAGGTCAGTTGCCAGGTGCTGGTGCTGGCCTGCAACGCCTACCTGGACGGCCTGGATCGGCGTATCGCCAGCCGCGTGCTGCCGGTGGGCTCTTATCAGGTGGCCACCGAGCCGTTGAACCCGACGCTGGCGCAGTCACTGCTGCCGCGCAACAGCTGCGTGATCGACAACCAGTTCGTGCCCGATTACTTCCGCCTGACCCCCGACCACCGCCTGTTGTTTGGCGGTGGCTGCACCTACCTGGGCGGCATTCCCAAGGACGTCGCCCAGGCTACCCGGCCCTACCTGGAGCGCGCCTTCCCGCAGCTCAAGGGCGTGGCGCTGGACTACGCCTGGGGCGGCCATATCGATATCAGCATGAAACGTACCCCCGACGTCGGCCGCGATGGCCAGTGTTATTGGCTGCAGGGCTTTTCCGGCCACGGCGTACTGCCCACCCTGGCGGCAGCACGGGCGGTCAGCGATGCCATCGGCGGCGATTCGCGGTTGCTCGACCTCTACCAGGCCCTCGACAATCCGCGCTTCCCCGGCGGCCGCTGGCTGGCCGCCCCCCTGGAAGCCGCAGGCAAGGCCTGGTACCGGTTACGCGACGTCATTTAATGGATTCAACGATGAACATGCAGGCAGAAATCGAAGGTCTGGCGATCCTGATTCGCGACCTTCGCAAACACAAGAACCTCACCCTGGGCGAATTGGCCAAGCGCATCGATCGCTCGGTGGGCTTCCTCTCCCAGGTGGAGCGAGGCCTGTCACGTCCCACGGTGGCCGACCTGACCGCCATCAGCGAGGCGCTGGGCGTGCCCACCACCTATTTCTACACCCTGGACACGCCCCGGGCGCAGCGTTGGGTGACCCGGCCTGGCGAGCGCCGCACCCTGTATTACGCCGGTGGCATCACCGATGTGCTGGCGTCGCCGACCATTGCCGGCGGCTTTTCCATGCTGGAAAGCCACCTGGCACCCGGCGCCACCAGTGGCGAAGGCCACCTCAACGACAGCTCCGAGCAGGGCGCCTTCGTGCTGGAAGGCGAGCTGACCGTGTGGCTGGACGGTGACGACACACCCGTGACCCTGTACCCCAACGACAGCTTCCAGCTGCCGCCCCATGCCCAGTTTCGCTACGCCAACCTCACCGACACAGCCACCCGAGTGCTCTGGGTGTTCAACTGATCGATAACAAGGACAACAACGATGAGCCCCGCCTATCCCGACCTGCTCAGTGAAGTGCGCGCCTTCCGCGCCAGCCACCCGCAGGTGCGTTACGTCGACCTGATCGCCCTGGACATCCCCGGGCATTTCTACGGCAAGCGTTACCCGGTCGAGATGCTGGAAAAGGTGGCGGCCGGCAGCCCCCTGAAGCTGCCGCAGAACTGCGTGCTGCTGGGCGCCCAGGGCGGGCTGCATGCCATCGGTGATTACTGCTTCAACGATGGCGACCCGGACGCGCCGCGCCGCCTGATCCCGGGCACTCTCAAACCGGTGCGCTGGGAAGGGCAGGCGTTGGGGCAGATGCTGATCAGCTCGGATGGCACCACGGCCCCCATCGAATTCGAGCCCCGCGAGGTGCTGGCGCGGGTAATGGAGCGCCTGGCCCGCAAGGGCATTCGCCCGGTGGTGGCGTTCGAACTGGAGTTCTATCTGTTCGACCGTGCCTTGAAGGACGGCTTGCCGCAGTTCCCCCGCGACGGCGCCACGGGCGATGAAGACGACCAACCGAACATGCACATCGAGCGCCTGTCACGCTTCGCCCCTGTGCTGCACGACATGGTCGAGGCGGCCAACGAGCAGGGCGTGGAGGCCAACGTGATCACCGCCGAACTGGGCCCCGGCCAGTTTGAAATCAACTTCGCCCACTGCGACGATGGCCTGCGGGCCGCCGACTGGGCGGCGCTGTTCTGCCGCAGCACCCGCGGCGTGGCGCTCAAGCACGGGCACCGGGCCAGCTTCATGAGCAAGCCCTACCTGCACGCGCCCGGCAGCGGCATGCATGTGCATGTCAGCCTCTACGATGACAAGGGCGACAACCTGCTGGCCGCGCAGGATCAGGCGCCATTGCGCCACGCGGTGGCCGGCTGCCTGGCCTTGCTGCCCCACTGCATGCCGATCTTCGCCGCCAACCACAACGCCTTCCGTCGTTACGGCGCCATGGTCAACGCCGCCAGCCGCGCCAGTTGGGGGTTCGAAGACCGTGACGCATGCATCCGCATCCCCGAGTCCGACCCGCGCAACCTGCGCATAGAACACCGCCTGGCCGGGGCGGATGCCAACCCGTATCTGGTGCTGGCAGCGATCCTGACCGGCATGGAGCATGGCCTGGAGGTGGGGCTGGAGCCTATCGCACCGCTGAACGAGAACCGCCACAGCGGCATCGATTTTCCCAAGGACATGCTGGATGCCGTTCGGCAGATGCAGGGGCACCCGGCGGTACGTGAGGGCCTGGGCAGCGAATTCGTGATGGTGTACTGCGAAAACAAGCGCCAGGACCACCTTGCGTTCCTCGACGAGATCGCCGCCCGCGAGTACCGCTGGTTCCTCTGATCGTCCTGTAGCCGCTGCCGCCAGGCTGCGCTGGCCCTTGTTTACGCTGGAGATCCCCAGTGGGGCATAGGGCCAGCGCAGCCTGGCGGCAGCGGCTACGGAAGATAAGGGCGAAACGCCAGCATCAGAAATCATTTCTCGCAATGATTATGCTGTGCCACAGAGGGTCTAAAGTGTGAAAGTATTTGCCATGCCTTTGCACTCAAGATAGGGATCCTCATGATGCAGACTCGCGTAATTCCGCCGGCCGATGGTGCTTACCAATACCCTCTGTTGATCAAGCGGCTGCTGTTGTCGGGCCGCCGTTACGAGAAAACCCGCGAGATTGTCTACCGGGATCAGCTGCGTTACACCTATTCCACGCTGTCCGAGCGCATCGCGCGCCTGGCCAACGTGCTGACCCAGGCAGGGGTCAAGGCCGGTGATACCGTGGCCGTGATGGACTGGGACAGCCATCGCTACCTGGAAGCGATGTTCGCCATCCCCATGATTGGCGCCGTGGTGCACACGGTGAACGTAAGGCTTTCACCCGAGCAGATCCTGTTCACCATGAACCACGCCGACGACAAGCTGGTGCTGGTCAACAGTGATTTCGTCGGCCTGTACCAGGCCATCGCACCGCACCTGACCACGGTCGAGAAGACCATCCTGCTGACCGACGGTGCCGAGAAGACCGCCGAGCTGCCGAATCTGGTCGGTGAGTACGAGCAACTGCTGGCAGCCGCCAGCACCAGCTATGACTTCCCGGATTTCGACGAAAACTCGGTCGCCACCACCTTCTACACCACCGGTACCACCGGCAACCCCAAGGGCGTGTATTTCACCCACCGCCAGCTGGTGCTGCACACCCTGAGCCTGGCCACCGTCACCGGCAGCGTCGACAGCACCCGCTTCATGGGCACCAATGACGTGTACATGCCCATCACCCCGATGTTCCACGTGCATGCCTGGGGCGTGCCTTACGTGGCCACTATGCTGGGCATCAAGCAGGTCTACCCGGGGCGTTACGAGCCGGACATGCTGTTCAACCTGTGGCAGCGCGAGAAGGTCACCTTCTCCCACTGCGTGCCCACCATCCTGCAGATGCTGCTCAACTGCAAAAACGGCCAGGGCCAGGACTTCGGCGGCTGGAAGATCATCATCGGTGGCAGCTCCCTGAACCGTGCCCTGTACGAAGCGGCCAAGGGGCGTGGCATCCAGCTGACCGCCGCGTACGGCATGTCGGAAACCTGCCCGCTGATCTCTGCGGCGCACATCACCGAAGAGCTGCTGGCGGGCCTGGAAGACGATCGCACTACTTACCGCATCAAGGCCGGCGTGCCCGTGCCGCTGGTGGAACCGGCGATCATCGACGCCGAGGGCAACTTCCTGCCCCACGACGGCGAAACCCAGGGTGAACTGGTGCTGCGCGCGCCGTGGCTGACCATGGGCTATTTCCGCGAACCGGAAAAAGGCGCCGAGCTGTGGAAAGGCGGCTGGTTGCACACCGGTGACGTCGCCACCCTGGATGACAACGGTGTGATCGACATTCGCGACCGCATCAAGGACGTGATCAAGACCGGCGGTGAATGGGTATCGTCGCTGGAGCTCGAAGACCTGGTCAGCCGCCACCCCGCCGTGAAGGAGGTGGCCGTGGTGGGCATCGCCGATGCACAGTGGGGCGAGCGGCCGTTCGCGTTGCTGGTGGTGCGCGAGGGGCAGAGCGTCGATGCCCAGGGGTTGAAGGACCATCTGCAACCGTTCGTTGCCCAGGGCCACATCAACAAATGGGCCATCCCCAGCCAGATCGCGGTAGTGCCGGAGATTCCGAAGACCAGCGTGGGCAAGCTGGACAAGAAGAAGATCCGCCTGGACATCGCCGAATGGCAGGCCAGCAACAGCAGCCTGTTGTCCACCCTCTGACGCTTGTAGCCGCTGCCGCCAGGCTGCGCTGGCCCGTGTTTACGCTGGAGATCTCCAGTGGGGTTTAGGCCCAGCGCAGCCTGGCGGCAGCGGCTACAGGTCTTACACCCTGAGCTGATTCGGCTGACAGCGGCACCGCATCTCCCCTCGATACTGTTCATTCCTTTGTCCAAACAAGGGAATGAACATGACGCACGCAACAACCCTGCGCATCGGGCTGTTCTTCGACGGTACCGGCAACCACGCTGCCAACGCGCTGTTCGATGACGCCACACCCTCTGATCGCGGCGGCAGCCATGCCTCGGCGTTTACCAATATCCACAAGCTTTGCCAGCTGTACAGCGGCGCGCAGGCGATCTACGTCCCAGGCATCGGCACCGACGCCGGCCAGGCGGACAGCCTGATTGGCAGCGCCTTTGGACGGGGGCGCACCGGTGTCCTGGCGCGCTCCGAATACGCCGTGGCGCAAGTGCGGCAGAGGCTCACCGCAAACACCTCGCTCACGGTTGACCTGTTCGGTTTCAGCCGTGGCGCGGCGGCGGCGCGGCACTGCGCCAACCAGCTAGCTCGCCTGCCCGGCGTGCAGATGGGCTTCATCGGCCTGTTCGACACCGTGGCGGCAGTGGCTGGCGCGGTGAAGCTGGACCTGCACCTGGACCCCGCACGCTTCCCCCGGGTGGTGCAGCTG
This sequence comes from Pseudomonas sp. TE3644, assembly GCF_056278815.1. NCBI lineage: Bacteria > Pseudomonadati > Pseudomonadota > Gammaproteobacteria > Pseudomonadales > Pseudomonadaceae > Pseudomonas > Pseudomonas sp. TE3644. The sequence continues at coordinate 341,969 of NZ_JBWBQF010000001.1, forward strand.
GTGGCCCGCGACGAGCGCCGCCAGCACTTTGCCCTGGCCCAGTTGTGCCACGGGCACACCGAGCTCGAAGTGCCGGGCGCCCACGCCGACATCGGTGGCGGCTACCTGGCCCTGGAGCAAGAGAAGCTGTTGATCTGGCCCATGCAGGCACTCACCGTGGGCGGCGGCACTCAGGTGCACACCACGTCCATCTACCGCCACGCCGATCAGGAGCGGCAGCTGTGGCTGGCACGGGGTTGGCCCGCTGATTGGCTGCAGGTGGTCACGCCCCCGGCAACGCTGGTCGCCGAGCGCAATCAGCCGCCGCAAAAGCAGGTGTATGCGGCTACCCAACTACAGCGAGAAGTGCGCGGTGAGCTATCGCGCGTGTACCTGAGGGTGATGCATGCTTTGGCGCTGACCGGCGGCGTGCCATTGCAGGCGATACCATCGACGGCCGAGCATGCCTTGCCGACTGAGCTGCACGCGTTGGAAAAGCGCTTCATGGCCGGAAAATTCGCGCTCAGCGCGGACGAAGAGCGTCTGCTGATGCTCACCTACATCCATGTCTCCGCGCACTGGAACCAGCCGGCAGGCCTGCAAGGCAATGCCCCGCGCCTGGGTACCCGCGCCCTGTGCATCAACGCCCCCACCGTCGACGGCATCCGCGTGCGCCACCGCCATTGAGCTGTAGCCGCTGCCGCCAGGCTGCGCTGGCCCGTCGCCTCGCTGGGGATCTTCAGTGACCACAAGGGCCAGCGCAGCCTGCGGCAGCGGCTACAGCCCGGTTGCAAGCCCTGCGTGGCTAGCGTCAAATCGCTCTAAAGTCGGTACCAGAACAGGAACACCCCATGCCCCTCATCCGCGAAACCTTCCCCGTCGGCCCGCTGCAGTGCAACTGCACCATCATCGGCGACCCCATCACCAAAAAGGCCATCGTCGTCGACCCCGGCGGCAACCCCGACCTGATCATGGCCCGCCTCGACGCCCATGGCCTTAAGGTGGTGAGCATCATCCACACCCACGCCCACCTGGATCACTTCCTGGCCTCGGGCCAGTTGAAGGAAAAAACCGGCGCCACCCTGCACCTGCACAAGGAAGACCAGTTCCTGTGGGACAACCTGGAAATGCAGTGCCAGATGTTCGGCGTGCCCTACACCCCGGTGCCGCCGCCCGACCATTGGCTGGGTGACGACGAGGAGCTGGCCTGCGGCTGCGGCGTGGCGTTGCACACACCTGGCCACACGCCAGGCTCGATGAGTTTCTGGTTTGCCGACGCCAAGCTGCTGATCGCCGGCGACACGCTGTTTCGTCGTGGCATTGGCCGCACGGATTTGTGGGGTGGCGATCAGCGGACTATCGTTCGTTCGATCAAGGAGCGTTTGTACTGCCTGGATGAGGATGCAACGGTGGTGACCGGGCATGGTCCGGACACCCGTCTGGGTGATGAGATGCGTGAAAATCCATTCGTTCGTAACTGAATGTATCTTCACTGAATTATTTCGTGTCCAGATGCTCTAATCCGCGCAGCAGTCCGTTTTGCCAACAGCCGCTGCTTCACAACTGTAAGTACAGGAGTCTCCTGAATGTCGCGTCGTCTCATTATCGTCGCCACCGCCGTTGCCTTGCTGGCCGGCTGCGCGTCGCAAAACCCTTATGACAGCCAAAGCCAGGATTCTGGCTCGGGCATGAGCAAGACCGCCAAGTACGGTGGCCTGGGTGCCCTGGCAGGCGCGGTGGCCGGTGCGGCCATCGACCACAACAACCGTGGCAAGGGCGCGCTGATCGGCGCCGCCGTGGTAGGCGCTGGCGCTGCCGGCTATGGCTACTATGCCGACAAGCAAGAGAAGGCCCTGCGTGCCTCGATGGCCAACACCGGTGTGCAGGTGCAGCGCGAGGGTGACCAGATCAAGCTGATCATGCCGGGCAACATCACCTTCGGCACCGACTCGTCGGCCATCGCGCCAAGCTTTTACTCGCCGCTGAACAACCTGGCCGGTTCGTTCAAGCAGTACAACCAGAACCTGATCGAGATTGTCGGCTACACCGACAGCACCGGCAGCCGCCAGCACAACATGGACCTGTCCCAGGCCCGTGCGCAGAGCGTGGCCACCTACCTGACCTCGCAGGGCGTGGACCCGTCGCACGTGTCGGTGCGCGGTGCAGGTCCCGATCAGCCGATCGCCAGCAACGCCGACGCCAATGGGCGTGCGCAGAACCGCCGGGTAGAGGTGAACCTCAAGCCGTTGCCGGGCGCGCAGTACCAGCAGCAGTAAACAAAAATCCCGCCCTAAGGCGGGATTTTTGTTTCACCCTGTGGGACCGGGCGAAGCCCGGGAAAAGGCTCCGCGGATAAACTGTTGCACCGCAGCGGCCTTTTCCCGAGCTTCGCCCGGTCCCACAGGGAAAGATCCTCAGTGTTTCATCTTCTCCAGCAACGCATCCTTCGCCACCCACAGCTCAGTCACCCACTGCTGAAACTGCGCCCGGTACTGCACATCCTGGTCGTAGCTACGGCCAATGAACTGCGCCGGAATGGCGATCTCCTCAAGTTGCACCGTCACCTTGCCCACCCGCCCGCACAGCAGGTCCCAGAACCCAGGGCGGCCTTCGGGATAGTCGATGGTCACGTTGATGATCGACTCCAACTGCTCGCCCATGGCATCCAGCACAAAGGCAATGCCGCCGGCCTTGGGCTTGAGCAGGTGCCTGAACGGCGACTGCTGCGCGGCATGCTTGCCCGGCGTGAAGCGCGTGCCTTCGGCGAAGTTGAAGATGGCCGTGGGCTTGCCGGCGAATTTGGCGCAGGTGCGGCGCGTGGTTTCCAGGTCCTTGCCTTGCTTCTCCGGGTGCTTGGCCAGGTAAGCCTTGGAGTAGCGCTTCATGAACGGGAAGCCCAATGCCCACCACGCCAGGCCTATCACCGGCACCCAGATCAGTTCCTGCTTGAGGAAGAACTTCAGCGGGCGGATGCGCCGGTTCAGCACGTACTGCAACGCCAGGATGTCCACCCAGCTCTGGTGGTTGCTGGTGATCAGGTAGGAGTGTTCGTAGTCCAGGCCCTGCAGCCCGCTGACCTGCCAGCGCGTGCCGCACAGCAGCTTCATCCAGCCCTTGTTGAAGGTGATCCACAGTTCGTGGATGTGCCGTAGCAGCTCGTCGGTTACACGCTGCGCCGCCGGGAACGGCAGGCACAGCTTGAACAGGCTGACGATAAACAGTGGCGTACAGCACAGCACGGTATTGCACGCCAACAGCAGCGAGGCGATCACGCCTCGCAGTGGCGGTAGAAAGTCCTTCATGGGGCGTCCTGATTATCCAGGCTACGGTGGGCCTGTATGGCGGTGAGGGCGATGGTGTAGACGATGTCGTCGACCTGGGCGCCGCGCGGCAAATCGTTGACCGGCTTGCGCAGGCCTTGCAGCATGGGGCCCAGGCTGACGCAGTCGGCGCTGCGCTGCACGGCCTTGTGCGTGGTGTTGCCGGTGTTCAGGTCGGGGAATACAAACACCGTGGCACGGCCGGCGACGTCGCTGTCGGGGGCCAGTTGCCGGGCGATGGTTTCATTGGCGGCGGCATCGTACTGCAGCGGCCCGTCGATCAACAGATCGCGCTGGGTTTCGCGGGCCAGCAGGGTGGCTTCGCGGACCTTCTCGGCGTCGTCGCCGCTGGCAGAATCGCCGCTGGAGTAGCTGATCATCGCCACCCGCGCCGGTATGCCGAAAGCCTCGGCGGAGTCGGCGCTCTGGCGGGCGATTTCGGCCAGCTCCGCCGCGCTTGGGTGCGGGTTCATCACGCAGTCGCCGTACACCAGCACCTGGTCGGGGAACAGCATGAAGAACACCGACGACACCAGGCTGCAGCCCGGCGCGGTCTTGATCAGTTGCAGCGCCGGGCGGATGGTGTTGGCGGTGGAATGCACCAGGCCCGAGACCAGGCCGTCGACCTCGTCCAGGGCCAGCATCATGGTGCCGATCACCACGTTGTCTTCCAGCTGTTGTTCGGCCATGGGCGCGTTGAGGCTTTTGCTTTTGCGCAGGGCGACCATGGGTTCCACGTAGCGGCCGCGAATGGCTTCCGGGTCGAGAATTTCCAGGCCTTCGGGCAACACGATGCCCTGGGCGCTGGCCACTGCATGCACGTCCTCAGGCTTGGCCAGCAGCACGCAGCGGGCAATGCCACGGGCCTGGCAGATGGCGGCGGCCTGCACCATCAACGGCTCGGCGCCTTCGGGCAGCACCACGCGCTTGTTGGCGTGCTGGGCGCGCTGGATCAGCTGGTAGCGGAACACCGCCGGCGACAAGCGCAGTTCCCGTGGCGTGCCGCAGCGCTGGTGCAGCCAGTGGGCGTCGAGGTGGCTGGCGACGAAGTCGGTGATGATCTCGGCGCGCTCGCGGTCGTCGATGGGGATTTCCTTGTTCAACTGGTTGAGCAAGGTGGCGGTGTCGTACGAGCCGGTGCTCACCGACAACACCGGCAGGCCCGCCTGCAGGGCACCGCGGCACAGTTCCATCAGGCGCGGGTCGGGCACGGTGTCGCTGGTCAGCAGCAGGCCGGCCAGGGGCACACCGTTGAGGGCGGCCAGGCTCACGGCCAGGATAATGTCGTCGCGATCGCCCGGGGTCACCACCAGCACGCCCGGCTTGAGCAGTTGCAGGGTGTTGAGCACGGTGCGCGCGCAGATGATGATTTTCGACATGCGCCGGGTGTCGTAGTCACCGGCGTTGATCACCTGGGCGCCCAGCAGTTCGGCCACGTCGCGGGTGCGCGGCGCGTTGAGGTCGGCCTGGTAGGGAATGCAGCCCAGCAGGCGGAAATCGCCGCCACGCAGCAGGGGGGAGTGCTCCTTGAGACGCGCGGCGAAGGCTTCCAGGCTTTCGTCGGTGCGCACCTTGTTGAGGATCACGCCCAGCACCTTCGGGTCGCGCGGGCCACCGAACAATTGCGCTTGCAGTTCCACCCGCCCGGACAGTTCGGTCAGCGCTTCGGTCTCGCTGGCGGCCGACACCAGAATCACGTCGGCGTCCATGCTTTTGGCCAGGTGCTGGTTGACCCGCGCGGCGTAGCTGGCGTGGCGGGTGGGCACCATGCCTTCGACGATCAGCACGTCCTTGCCCACGGCGGCCTGCTGGTACAGGGTGATGATTTCTTCCAGCAGCTCGTCCAGCTGGCCGTCGCCCAGCATGCGCTCCACATGGGCAAGGCCCAGGGGCTTGGGCGGGTTGAGGCCGTGGGTGCGGGCCATCAGTTCGGTGGAGCGTTCCGGGCCGGTGTCGCCAGGGTGCGGCTGGGCGATGGGCTTGAAGAAACCGACGGTCAGGCCGGCACGTTCAAGCGTGCGCACCAGGCCCAGGCTGATGGAAGTGAGGCCGACGCCGAAATCAGTTGGCGCGATAAAAAATGTCTGCATGCGAGCTTCCCGAAGTGAGCACTGCGCGGGCGTCGGCCTATGGCTGGCCGATCGCGAAATCAGGGGGCAAGGGTATCGTTATCCAGGCGCTGTGCACACCAGCCGCAGCGAAAGCTTTTGCCAATTTGTTGCGCGCGCAAGGCCGGGTCCAGCACCCACGGGCGCGACTGCCAAGGGGGCTGATGGCGCAGGTGCTGAGTGTGCCCGCACGACAGCACGGCCACCCAATGGCCGTGTTCGTCGCGGATGAAATCTTCTATGAAGGAGTCTGCCATCGGGTCCGTTTGTCCGGGTTGCGTTAGCTTTCGGGCCACGCCTTGGTTACACTTGTTCGTTCTACATACTTATGCAAAAAGGTGTCGCCCCATGCCGATCGCTGCCAACAAGGCTGTCTCCATCGACTATACCCTGACCAACGACGCTGGTGAGGTCATCGACAGCTCCGCCGGCGGCGCGCCGCTGGTGTACCTGCAAGGCGCAGGTAACATCATCCCAGGCCTGGAAAAAGCCCTGGAAGGCAAGGATGTCGGTGAAGAACTGACCGTTGCCATCGAACCTGAAGAAGCCTACGGCGAGTACTCGGCCGAACTGGTCAGCACCCTGAGCCGCAGCATGTTCGAAGGCGTCGACGAACTGGAAGTGGGCATGCAGTTCCACGCCTCCGCTCCGGACGGCCAGATGCAAATCGTCACCATCCGTGACCTGGACGGCGACGACGTCACCGTCGACGGCAACCACCCACTGGCTGGCCAGCGCCTGAACTTCCAGGTCAAGATCGTCGCCATCCGTGATGCCAGCGAAGAAGAAGTCGCCCACGGTCACGTGCACGGCGAAGGTGGTCACCACCATTAATCCGCGCGTGTAAGCCCGGATTGCCCGAAAGGCGTCCGTTCGGGCCGGATGAAATCTCGCAAGAGTGATCATCGGGCTTGGACGGGCGCCTTTTTTGTCTGCTAGTGTCCTGATTTGGGAAAAAGCTTTTCGAGCACAGCGCGTTCGCGCCATGGGGATATGGATAGGGGAGTTCGTCATGAGTATTTTCCACGACCTTAAACTGCAGGCGCTCGATGGCCAGGAACTGCCCCTGGCGCCCTTCAAGGGCAAGGTGGTGCTGGTGGTCAACGTGGCCTCCAAATGTGGCCTGACACCACAATACGCAGCGCTTGAGAACTTGTATCAAACCTACAAGGACAAGGGCTTCAGTGTGCTGGGCCTGCCCTGCAACCAGTTCGCCGGGCAGGAGCCGGGCACCGAGCAGGAAATCCAGCAGTTCTGCAGCCTGAACTACGGCGTCACCTTTCCGCTCAGCGCCAAGCTTGAGGTCAACGGTCACGGCCGTCATCGCCTGTACCAGTTGCTGGCGGGCGAGGGCGCGGAGTTCCCCGGTGATATCACCTGGAACTTCGAGAAATTCCTGGTGGGCAAGGATGGCCGGGTGCTGGCGCGCTTCTCGCCACGTACCGCGCCCGACGACCCCACCGTGCTGCACGCCATCGAAAAAGCCCTGGGCTGAGGCCCTGACTGCCGGGCCCCTGCGCCCGGCAAGCGGCTGTTATCACGCTTATCAATAGTGCTGTGACAGGCACGGCCAGCGATTTATGCTGCGGATCTTTGAGCCTTCTTTCAGAGGATCTGCGCATGTCGGTCAACGCTCTGTTCAAGCCGTTCCAGTTAGGTACCCTGCAGCTGCCGAGCCGCGTGGTCATGGCCCCCATGACTCGCTCCTTCTCGCCGGGCGGCGTGCCCACCGCCAAGGTGGTGGAGTATTACCGTCGTCGCGCTGCCGCCGGCGTAGGCCTGATCGTCACCGAAGGCACCACCGTGGGCCACCAGGCCGCCAACGGCTACCCCCATGTGCCGCGCTTTTATGGCGACGATGCCCTGGCCGGCTGGAAGCAGGTGGTGGACGCCGTGCACGCTGAAGGCGGCAAGATCGTCCCGCAACTGTGGCACGTGGGCAACGTGCGTCGCCTGGGTACCGAGCCTGACGCCACGGTGCCTGGCTACGGCCCGCAGGCCAAGGTCAAGGACGGCAAGGTGCTGATCCATGGCATGAGCCATCAGGACATCGCCGAGGTGGTGGCCGCGTTTGCCCAGGCCGCCGCCGACGCCAAGGCCATCGGCATGGACGGCGTGGAGATCCATGGCGCCCACGGCTACCTGATCGATCAGTTCTTCTGGGAAGGCAGCAATCAGCGCGACGACGAATACGGCGGCAGCCTGGCCAAGCGTTCGCGCTTCGCCGTGGAGCTGGTCCAGGCCGTGCGCGCGGCGGTAGGCCCTGATTTCCCGATCATCTTCCGCTTTTCCCAGTGGAAACAGCAGGACTACAGCGCGCGCCTGGTGCAGACCCCCGAGGCCCTGGGCGAATTCCTCAAGCCACTGGTGGACGCAGGCGTGGATATTTTCCACTGCTCTACCCGGCGCTTCTGGGAGCCGGAGTTCGAAGGCTCCGACCTCAACCTGGCCGGCTGGACCCGTCAGCTCACCGGCAAGCCGACCATCACCGTGGGCAGTGTGGGCCTGGACGGCGAGTTCCTGCAGTTCATGGTGGACACCGACAAGGTCGCGCAACCGGCCAGCCTCGAGAACCTGCTCAAGCGCCTGAACGCCGATGAATTCGACCTGGTGGCGGTAGGCCGTGCCTTGCTGGTGGACCCGGACTGGGCCGCCAAGGTACGCGACGGCCGCGAGCAGGACATTCTGCCCTTCAGCCGGGAAGCGTTGGCGAGCCTGGTTTGATCGCGAAGGCACCCATGCGTTGCGCGGCGGCCTGACAGGCGCCGCGCAACTGGCCTTCGAACTGATCGATGATCGACGCCCAGCCCTGGCGGCTGGCGTGCTGGCGGGCGTTGAGGCGAACGCGGCGCAGGGTTTCGCTGTCTTCCAGCAGCCAGCCGGCGGCGTCGAAGAAGGCTTCCTCATCCCCCGGCATGGCCAGGGCACCATTGTGGCCATGGCGGATGTGCTGGCCGGCGGCGGCCTCGTCGTAGGCGACTACGCCCAGGCCTGATGCCAGGGCTTCCAGCACCACGTTGCCAAAGGTTTCGCTCAGGCTGGGAAACAGGAACACGTCACCGCTGGCGTAATGCATGGCCAGTTCCTCGGCGCGCTTGGCGCCGCAGAAAATCGCTTCCGGCATTTGCCGCTCCAGCTCGGCGCGCTGCGGGCCATCACCCACAACCACCAGGCGCAAACGCTGCAGCGGGTAGTTCAATTGCAAGGTATCCAGGCAGCGCTTGAGCAGGCCCAGGTTTTTCTCGGGCGCCAGACGGCCGACGTGGATCAGGGCGATATCGTCCGGCGCCAGGCCCCAGCTTTCGCGCAAGGCCTCACTGCGCCGGGCGGGGGTGAACAGTTGGCTGTCCACGCCACGCGACAGCAGCGCCAGGCGCTCGAAGCCGCGCCGCTCCAGGCTCAGCCGCTGGGTGGCGCTGGGCACCAGGGTCAGTTGCGTGCGGTTGTGGAACCAGCGCAGGTAACCGGTGAGCAGGCGCGTCAGCAGGCCCAGGCCATAATCGCGGGTGTATTGCTGGAAATTGGTGTGAAAGCCGCTGACCACGGCAATCTTCAGCCGCCGTGCGGCGCGCAGGGCATTGAGCCCCAGCGGGCCTTCGGTGGCGATGTACAGCACGTCCGGGCGTACCCGGCGCCAGCGCCGCAGCAGCTTGTGCATGGACGCCTGGCCCCACTGCAAACCAGGGTAGCCGGGCAAGGGCCAGCCGCGGCACAGCATCACTTGGTCGTCTGCCGGGCCCCGTTCGTCGAGAAGTTGCCGGGGGCGGACGATCTCCACCTGATGGCCGCGGGCGCGCAAGCCTTCACTCAGACGGCCAAGCGTATTGGCCACGCCGTTGATTTCGGATGGAAAGGTTTCGGTAACCAGGGTGATGCGCAGCGATGGTGTGGTCATGAAACCAGTGTCGGATCAGCCGATTGCGGGCATGTGTCACGCCGATGACAAATTAATGACGGTGCACGGGCGGCCATAAATCTTCTAGTGTTTAAGAACAACCTGCGCGCATTTGGGTAATCGCCATGACCGATAACCTTTACGCACCGCCTCAGGCGGATCTGCGTATGCCAGCGGTCAGGGAGCCCGCGTTCTACACCGTTTCAGATGGGAAGTTCTTCACCCTCTTTTTCGCCAGCCTGGGCCTGTACCTGTTGTACTGGTCCTGGAAAAACTGGCGACGTTACCAGCGCGCCACGGGGGCCAGGGTGTCACCGCTGGCACGTGGCCTGCTGCCGTTGTTCTTCACCCATGCCTTGATGTTCCGTGCCGAGGAATTGCTGCACGAGCGTGGCATGCACTGCACCGAGCCGCCTGAGGTATGGGCCAACCGGTTTGTAGCGGCGACGGTGATGGGCGTGATTTTCAACGGGCTGGCGCGCAACGACATCGGTGCGCCGCTGACCGACCTGGGCTGCCTGGCGATGCTGGTGGTGCAGGGGCTGGCGGTGTGCAAGAGCCAGCAGGTGCTGAACTTCGCTGCCGATGATCCGTTGGGGGAAAGCAATGCGCGGCTGGGGCTGGTGGATTACCTGTGCCTGGTGCCGGGGGTGTTGGTGTGGGTGTTCATTTTGCTGGTGTATTGGGCGGAGTCGACTTAGCGCGTCGCCTGCATCGCGGCCAAGGCCGGCTCCTACGCCGTCCGTGGTAGGAGCCGGCCTTGGCCGCGATGCAGGCGACGCGATCTCAACCGCGTTCGCGCACCCAGAACAGCGTGGCGCCCGCCACCGCGGCCGGCATCATCAGCAGGTTGACCACCGGAATCAGCAGCACCAGGTACACAATCCCGCCAAACCCCAGGCTCTGCCAGCGCTTCTGCCGCAGCCAGGCCAGCATGTCCGGCCAGGTCATCTTGTGGTTGTCCGCCGGGTAGTCGATGTACTGGATGGCCATCATCCATACCCCGAACAACAGCCACAGCGGCGCGGCCACCACGTTGACCACCGGGATCAGCGACAGCACGAACAACGCCAGGGTGCGTGGCAGGAAATAACCCAGCTTGCGCATTTCGCGGCTCACCGTGCGCGGCACTTCACTGGCCAGCTCGCTCCATTTGAAGGGCGGGAAGTCGTCCTGGCCACGCACCACGATTTCCACCTTCTCGGCCAGGAAACTGTTGAACGGTGCCGAAATGATGTTGGCCACCAGGGTGAAACAGAAAAACACCATCAACACCACCAGCGCCACGAACAGCGGCCACAGGATGTAGTTGAGGAAGCTCAGCCACGCGGGCAGGGTGGGCATCAGGTGATCAACCCACTGACTGAACGCGTGCCCGGCGAAATAGATCAGGCCGACGAACAGCACCAGGTTGATGGCCAGGGGCAGCAGGACAAATAGTCGCAGGCCGGGGCTGAGGACCAGTTTCAGGCCTTCGCGCAGGTACTGGGGGCCAGACAGGACAGGGGCGTGCATGGTGTGCTCCGTAGTGAAAACGGGCCGACATTACCGGCTTTGGCTGCCGCGGGAAAGTGAAGTCGTGGCCAGGAAATCTACTGTAACAAAGCCCCGGCCAGACGCGTTCGATCGCATAGAGAGGGCCTATGAGGTGGATTGTAATTCGATATTTCCTTACCCTTGCCGGTCTCGCTACAGTGCGCACATCAAATTTTTAACCCTTCCCGGTCTTCAACTTAAAGGAATTCCCATGAGCATTCTGGTCAACAAGCAAGCCCCCGACTTCGACGCCCCGGCCGTACTGGGCGACGGTTCGATCGTCGACAGCTTCAAATTGTCCTCGCTGCACGGCAAGTACATCGTGCTGTTCTTCTGGCCGCTGGACTTCACCTTCGTCTGCCCATCGGAAATCATTGCCCACAACAACCGCATCGCCAAATTCCGCGAGCTGGGCGTTGAAGTGGTTGGCGTGTCCGTCGACTCGCAGTTCACCCACTACGCCTGGCGCAGCACCCCGGTGGCCAAGGGCGGCATCGGCGAAGTCGAGTTCACCATGGTGGCCGACGTCAAGCACGAGATCACCCGTGCCTACGGCATCGAGCACGAAGACGGCGTGGCCCTGCGTGCCTCGTTCCTGATCGACCAGAAAGGCGTGGTACAGCACCAGGTGGTCAACAACCTGCCGCTGGGCCGTGAAGTAGACGAGATGGTGCGTCTGGTTGAAGCCCTGCAGTTCACCGAACAGCACGGCGAAGTGTGCCCAGCCGGCTGGCGCCCGGGCCAGAAAGGCATGAAAGCCGACGCCCAAGGCGTGGCTGACTACCTGGCCGAGAATGCCACCAGCCTGTAAGTGTTTTTCAGGACGGGTGAGCAATAGCCTTCCCCAAGGTTTCAGCCGTCCTTTTTTAATTCCAGCCGGTGCGCCGGTATTGCGACCCTGGCGTTACAATGTCGGCGTCCACAGGAGTCAACCATGTCTGAAGCACGTCATTCCCGAGTGATCATCCTCGGTTCCGGCCCTGCCGGTTACAGCGCTGCCGTCTACGCAGCCCGCGCCAACCTCAAGCCGCTGCTGATCACCGGCATGCAGGCAGGCGGTCAGCTGACCACCACCACCGAAGTCGACAACTGGCCGGGCGACGTCCACGGCCTGACCGGCCCGGCGCTGATGGACCGCATGCGTGAACACGCCGAGCGTTTCGAGACCGAAATCGTTTTCGACCACATCGAAGGCGTGGACCTGGCCAAGCGTCCGTTCACCCTGACCGGCCAAGGCACCACCTACACCTGCGACGCGCTGATCATCGCCACCGGCGCCAGCGCTCGCTACCTGGGCCTGCCGTCGGAAGAAACCTTCATGGGCAAGGGCGTTTCCGCCTGCGCTACCTGTGACGGTTTCTTCTACCGCAACAAGCCGGTCGCCGTGGTCGGCGGCGGCAACACGGCCGTGGAAGAAGCGCTGTACCTGGCCAACATCGCCAGCAAGGTCACCCTGGTGCACCGCCGCGAGACCTTCCGCGCCGAGAAGATCCTGATCGACAAGCTGCATGCCCGTGTAGCCGAAGGCAAGATCGAGCTCAAGCTCAACGCCACCCTGGACGAAGTGCTGGGTGACAACATGGGCGTGACCGGTGCGCGCCTGAAGAACAACGACGGCAGCTTCGACGAGCTGAAGGTTGACGGCGTGTTCATCGCCATCGGCCACACTCCGAACACCTCGCTGTTCGAAGGCCAACTGGCCTTGAAGGACGGCTACATGGTGGTCAGCGGTGGCCGTGAAGGCAACGCCACCGCTACCAGCGTGGAAGGTGTGTTCGCTGCCGGCGACGTGGCTGACCACGTGTACCGCCAGGCCATCACCTCGGCCGGCGCCGGCTGCATGGCCGCACTGGACGTGGAACGCTACCTGGACGGCCTGCAGAACGCCTCGTTCTGAGGGCTGCCCTCTCAGGACGCTGAAGTCCTGTGGGAGCGGGCTCTGCCCGCGAAGAAGGCGACGCGATTCTTCAGTAGTTGCGCGGTGCTCTTTTCGCGGGCAGAGCCCGCTCCCACAGAGTACAACAGGCCTCTGAGGTACTGATTCAGGCACAAAAAAACCGGCCATCAAGGCCGGTTTTTTTGTGGGCGACTATCAGCCCTTGCGCGTCAGCGGCTGTGCGGCAAACTTCACCCCGGCCAAGCCGTGGGCAATCAGGTTGCGGATGTTGCCGTGGTCGCTGCCTTCAGGCGTGGCCACTACCGAGCGGTAGTGCTCGCCGAACGCCAGCAGCGCTTCCTGGTCGCTCAGTCCTTCCAGCACGGCCAGGCCCAGGGTTTTGCACGAGCCTTCGTTCTGGCCAGCGGCGTTTTCCAGTTCACCGTTGGTGAACGCCTGCTGCTGGTAGTCGTAGTGCGCGGCCACGAAAGCCAGGGTGTCGGCAAACACGTGTTCGCCGCTGGCGAGGCTGGTGCGCAGGGTATTCAGGTCAGTCATTACTCTTTTCCTTTGGCGAACGCCGCTTGCTGTTCAGCGCTGGCTTCTTTCTGATAAAGGTCTTTCCACTGGCCGTACGGCATGCCGTACACCACTTCACGGGCGTCATCGAGGCTGACCTCGATCTGGCGCTCATCGGCCTCGGCCTTGTACCACTTGGACAGGCAGTTGCGGCAGAAACCGGCCAGGTTCATCAGGTCGATGTTCTGCACGTCGGTGCGCTTGCCCAGGTGCTCCACCAGGCGGCGGAAGGCCGCGGCTTCAAGTTCCAGGCGTTGTTGATCGTTCATGGCAGGTTCCGTTCAGCGCCGCGCGGCGAGGGTGATGGACACCGACTCGGCAAAACGCAGGGCATGGGGTTTGTCGACTTCGACTTCGGCATACAGCACGGCTTCGTTGGCCATGACCAGGTCCAGCAGTTCCTGGGTCAGGCGCTCCAGCAGGGCAAAGCGGTTGCCTTCCACGTGCTGGATAACGGCCTTGGTGATGGTGCGGTAGTTCAGCGCGTGGTCGATGTCGTTGTCACGCACCGCTTCCTGGGCCGCATACAGGATGGTCAGGTTGATCAGCACATCCTGCTTGTTGAGGATCTCGTCCTCGTTGATACCGATGAAGGTGCGCAGGCACAGGTCCTTGACCCGGATGCGCGCCATTCCTGGTTCCAGTTGTGGCATTGCTAGTTGCTCCGTCCAATCAATTGCAGGAATTCCTGGCGGGTGGTGCTCGAGTCTCGGAAGGCGCCGAGCATCACCGAGGTGTTCATCACCGAATTCTGTTTCTCCACGCCGCGCATCATCATGCACATGTGCTTGGCCTCGATCACTACCGCCACGCCTGCGGCCCCGGTGACGTCACGCACCGCCTCGGCAATCTGGCGGGTGAGGTTTTCCTGGATCTGCAGGCGCCGGGCGAACATGTCGACGATGCGCGCGATCTTCGACAGCCCCAGCACCTTGCCGGTGGGGATGTAGGCCACGTGGGCCTTGCCGATGAAGGGCAGCAGGTGGTGTTCGCACAGCGAGTACAACTCGATGTCCTTGACGATCACCATCTCGTCGTTGTCCGAGGCAAACAGGGCGCCGTTGACGATGGCTTCCAGGGTTTGCTCATAGCCGTGACACAGGTACTGCATGGCCTTGGCGGCGCGTTTTGGGGTGTCCAGCAGGCCTTCGCGCTCGGGGTCTTCCCCCAGTTCCTTGAGGATCTCGCGGTAGTGCTGCGGCAGGCTTGGGTTCATGAAGGCTACATCCTCGCGCGGTGCGCTTATTTTACGTGCCGGCCGCCGTTGACGGTCAAGGTAGTGCCGGTGACATAAGGGTTATCGAGCAGGTAACGAAGGCTCTGGTACACCACCTCGGGGCCCGGCTCGATGCCCATGGCCGACTTGGCCAGGGTCTTGGCGCGGTACGCCGCGTCGTCGTCTTCATTGAACATCAGCAGCGCCGGGGCGATGCCGTTGACCTTGATGCGGGGTGCGTACTTGGCCGCGAACGACAGCGTCAGGCTGTCCAGCCCGGCTTTGCTGGCGCAATAGGCGATGTGCTTGCTGCTGCCCTTGCGGGTAACGTCGTCGCTGATGTGGACGATGTCGGCCACTTCGCTGCCGTGCAGCAGGTCAGCGCAGTGCAGGTTGATCAGGTAAGGGGCGAGCATGTGCACGCTGACCATCCGGGCGAACGCCTGGGCTTCCTGACCGGGTGTTTCGGCCTGCCATGTAGACGCATTATGAACGATGGCGCGCAGGGCACCGGTATGTTTCTTCAGCGTGTCGATGAACGTGAGGATGCCCGCCTCGGTGTCGAAATCGCCGAACAGGGTGATGGCCCCGCGTTCGCGCAATTGGGTGAGGCTGTCGCGCTCGCTGCGGTAGCTGATGATCACGGGCTGGCCGTCGTCCAGCAGTCGCCGGGCGCAGTGCAGGCCGACGCGCTGGCTGGCGCCGGTGATCAGGATAGGGGCGGGGCAAGGCATGCAGGGGCTCGCGGCAGGTGTCTACCGCGAACTTATACCAGTGGTGGGGCAATGTACAAACCGAGTTGCCTGTTTCCCGAGCTTTGCTCGGTCCCACATCTTCCTGGCCATGAGTGTCAGTGATGCAAAGCGCTTAGCCTTGGGTGGCACTACCAATGACCTGCTGAGCCCATCAAGGCTGAGTGCTTTGCCTTTATGACACCACTGCCGCGAAAGGTGTGGGACCGAGCGGAGCTCGGGAAGGCCTCAGCGCGGTGCCACGGCCAAATGACGTTGTGGCGCGGGGTGCAGCCAGTTGTGCAACAACCGCGTCGACAGCGGAATGAAGAAAAACACCATGATCGGCGTCAGCGCCATGGTGCTGACCAGAACGCGTGGCGCCAGGCTCAAATCGCCCAACAGCGGCCCCAGCACAAAGTTGAACAGCAACGACACCGGAAAGAACGCCAGCCAGATCGCCACCGCCTGCTTCCAGCGCGGCGGGCGCTGATGCCCGGTGTCGCCAAACCAGCCATCAATGCCGCTGACACGGTGTTCGTGAGGCTGGGCAAACAGCCCGCTGCCACGGCTCAGCCAGGCCCCGCGCGAGGCAGAGTGCTCCCAGGCGTGCAGGGTGGTCTCATCGGCAAAGCGGAAAATGATCTGGAATTCGTCGTCACCGGGCGGCGGGGCGAGGACGCCTGAGCCCAGGTAACCGGGGAAGTCGGTGGCCAGTTGTTCGCCTTCGCGCAACCAGGCGATCAGGTCCTGGTAGCGGCCATTGGCAACACGGCGCGCGACCATCAGCGTGACGGGTGGGGTAGACATTGTGTATCTCCGTGCAAAACGGGCCTCCCGGGTAGGGCACGCCTCTTGATGCAGGCCGGGGTGGTGGCCTGCATGAAATATCAAGCAAGGATTATTCCCGGTTCCCCGAAATAAATCAGCGCTGTTTTGCTGACGCCAGTTTTTTTGCCCCATTGGGTACTGGGTGCCAAGCGCGTTACAATGTGCCGCTTACCCCCAGGCCCTTGGCGCACCGAACGATGTCCGATTTCGATCCAGCCTTCCCAGCTGCCAGCGACCCTTCGCGCCAGGAGCTGTTTCCCATCCGCGAAGTGGCACGGCTGACCGGTATCAACCCGGTGACGTTGCGCGCCTGGGAGCGCCGTTATGGGCTGATTCAGCCCACGCGCACTGAAAGTGGGCATCGCCTGTACTCCCAGGCCGACATCGATGAGGTGCGCAGCATCCTGGGCTGGATCGAACGCGGGGTGGCCGTCAGCAAGGTGGGCAAGATCCTGGCGCGCAGCAGTTCGCTCAAGGTCCAGGCCGAGCCGCTGCAGCGTCCCCCGGTCAGCGGCGAGTGGGCTGAGTGGCAGGAGCAGGTGCGCCGCGCCGTGCAAGCCTTTGACGAGCGCCGCCTGGAGCAGGTGTACGGCCAGGTGTTCGCCAGTTACCCCGTGGTGGTGGTGTTCCAGGACGTGTTGATGCCGGTGTGGCAGCAACTCCTGCTGCGCCAGGACGCGTTTGGCCAGACCAGCGAGTGGCTGATGCTGGACAGCTTCCTGCGTGCGCGCACCCTTCAACGCCTGCAACTGCTACGCAATCAGAACCAGGAAAACACCGTGCTGATGGCCGCCGTGCCGGGCCAGAGCCATGAACTGGAGTTGCTGGTGGCCGCTTTGCTGATGGCCAGCAGCGATATCGCCGTGCAGGTGCTGGCGGTAGGGCAGCCGTTGGAAGAGTTGAGCCTGGTCTGCGACAAGCTCGCGCCCCAGGCCATGGTGCTGTTTTCCAACCACCCGCCGGCTGCGGATACGCCCAAGCGCCTGCGCAAGCTGGGCTTGACCCTGGATTGCCCGTTGATGATCGCCGGCGACGCCAGCGACCTGCTGCAGGATGCGCTGGTGGGTACTGAACTGGTGTGTCTGGGCAGCGACGGGCGCTTGATGCAGCGTCGGCTGCAGCAGTACCTGGCGGGCCACCTGGATACCTGAGCCGGGCTCAGGCGTGGAACTGCGGGTGTTCGCGACGATGCTGGGCCAGGATGTACTGGCGCAGGCGCTCGGTGTCCTGGGGGGTGGACTCGCTCAGGTGGTAGGCGTAGTGACCCTGCTCGGTCTTGCGCTGCAAGGTACCGCGCAGCGGCATGGGCTCATGGCCAGGCGGGTTGAACCATAGCGAGAAACGCTGCGGCGGCTTGCGGCCGTTGCGGGTTTCCAGCAGCACGCCCTTGAAGGAAATCTCCCGCACTTGCAGGCCGCTCATGCGGCCCAGATTGTCTTCCAGTACCACCGGCTCGTCCAACGATAACCGCCACGGACGCACCATGGGGCCGTCTTCGAAGATGCTCGGTGCCCCCAGCTTTAAATGCACGGCATGGAACTCGTCTTCCACCAGTTGCAGCGGGAAGCTCATTTGCTGGTTTTCGAACTGGGCCTGGATGGTCACCTGCTCGTTGGCCACCAGGCGCGTCAGCAAGTCACGGATCTGCGTGCCGCCATTGACCAGCAGGCTCGCCGTGGTATCACGCACGTTAAGCTGCGGGTTGTGCTGCATGGTGCGAATGAAATCCAGCTCATCCTGGGTGAGGAGGGCATCAACTGGCATGATCGTGCTCTGGGGCAGAGAAATACTAGGGTCAGGCAGTAGACAGCAAGAAACGTGCTTTGTTACGGCCGTTGGTCGTTTTCCAGGGCACGTATGCGCGCCTGTGCGTGCTCAAGCTGTCGTTTCAGCTCGTCCACTTCCTGCTGCGCTTCGACTTGTTCGGTGACGTCTTTCTGAATGCCGATGAAGTACGTCAGCTTGTCGGCCTCGTTGTACACCGGGGTGATCGACAGCTCGTTCCAGAACGCCGTGCCGTCCTTGCGGAAGTTGCGCAGGCGCTGGCGGCAAGGTTGACCGCTGTCGATGGCCTGGCGGATCAACGCCAGCGCCGTCTCGTCGCGCTCGCCGTTCTGCAGGAAGCGGCAGTCCTGGTAGAGGATTTCGTTGGAGGTGTAGCCGGTCAGACGTTCAAACGCAGGGTTCACGTAAATGAGGATATTGTCCTCGCCTTCTTGCTCGGCCACGACGATTCCATCATTGGAGGCGTCCAACATCCGTTGTAACAGCTTGGCGTTGATCATGTTGAAGGCAGTTCCACGGCAGTCCAGGCCTCTATTCTAGAGGATCGGCAGCGTTGGCACATCCCCGCGTGTGGCATATGGCCATTTCGTGCTGACCAGCGGCGCCTTGCCTGGCCTGTTATTATCGGCGTTTTGACCTGTCCAGGACCCCTCTGCCCATGAAAGTCGTCATCCTGTCCGGCTCCGTGTACGGCACCTCTGAAGAAGTGGCGCGGCACGCCAAGCACCTGCTCGAGGCCGCCGGTTTCGATACCTCGTACAACCCGCGCGCCAGCCTTGACGAGCTGCTGGCAAGCGCCCCCCAGGCCCTGCTGGCCGTGACCTCGACCACGGGCATGGGGGAGTTGCCGGACAACCTGCAGCCCCTTTACGCCGAATTGCGTGATCGCCTGCCGGCGCAATTGCGCGGTTTGCCAGGCGCGGTGATCGGCCTGGGCGACGCCAGCTACGGCGATACCTTCTGCGGGGGTGGCGAGCAGATCCGCGAATTGTTCGCAGAACTGGGCGTGAATGAAGTCCAGGACATGCTGCGCCTGGACGCCAGCGAGTCGGTAACCCCTGAATCGGACGCCGAGCCTTGGCTGGCGCAGCTGATCACCCGCCTGCAGGCCGCCTGAATCGCGAGGCATGTGCCAACAACTGTCCTTGTGGGAGTGGGCTCTGCCCACGAAAAAGGGCTCCGCGCAACGCCTGACATAACGCGTGGTTCTTTTCGCGGGTAGAACCCGCTCCCACAACGCGCCTACATGGATCCATCATCTGATTGATTTTACAGGTGACTCGCAAGGCCAATAAGCTGGCTGCCAACGCAATTACCTCCAGGCAGGGGGCTGAGTAGACTCCTGCCAAGAGAGCACGAGCCAGTGCCGAGGTAATCACCGTGACCACAGTCCAGGTTCCATCCACTGCCGTAGTTCGTGACGACAGCCATCGTTTTACCCGCGCAGCGCACACAGCCGTGCCGCCGTTGCCTGGGCGTTCGGTCACTTCGCTGGCCGAGATCCCCCTGCGGGTATGGCGTACCCGTGCCCAGAATTTCGAGTTTCGTGGCCACCAGATCCGCTACTGGGTAGCCGGACGGGGCGAGCCCCTGCTATTGCTGCACGGCTTCCCCACGGCCAGTTGGGACTGGCACTACCTGTGGCAACCCCTGTCCCAGCGCTATCGGTTGATTGCCTGTGACATGCTGGGGTTCGGCGACTCCAGCAAGCCGCGCAACCATGATTACAGCCTGATCGAGCAGGCCGACTTGCAGCAGGCCTTGTTGGCGCACCTGGACATTGCCCAGCCGGTGCACGTCCTGGCCCACGACTATGGCGACAGCGTCGCCCAGGAATTACTCGCTCGGCACCAACAGGGCCTGGCACGCATCGCCAGTTGCGTGTTCCTCAACGGTGGGCTTTTTCCGGAAGCGCATCACACCATGCTCATCCATAAGCTGCTGAGCAGCCCGCTTGGCTGGCTGGTCAGCCGCGCATTCAATCGCGAGTCGCTGGTCAACAGCGCGCTGCAGATGTACGGCCCACACAGCCGCCCCAGCGAAAGTGCGCTGGACGACTGGTGGAGCCTGATCAGCGCCAACCAGGGCACCCGCGTGCTGCACCGACTGGCCGCCTTCCTCGCCGAGCGGCACCAGCAGCGGGATCGCTGGGTCAGCGCCATGCAGCATGCAGGGGTGCCCATGCGGTTCATCAATGGCGTGCGCGACCCGGTATGCGGTCGGCATATGGCTGCCCGTTACCGGGAGCTGATTTACCGTGGCGACACCGTGCTGCTGACCGACATTGGCCACTATCCCCACACCGAGGCGCCCGTGCTGGTCCTGCGGCATTACCTGGACTTCCGCAACCGCCTGCAGGCCCAGGCCCGCCAACGCCTGTGCTGCTGATGCGCCGAAGGGGGATGGATAATCCCCCTGCCTTATCGGGACGTATTCAGGCAGGGCTGACTTTATTGTGACTGGTACGCCCGTACACGACACTGCCCACATGACCATTGTGCTGCCAGGAGTTGTGCCATGAGCGACGCCGTCCGTTTCGAAGATAAAGTAGTGATCGTCACCGGCGCCGGCGGCGGGTTGGGCCGCGCCCACGCCTTGCTGTTTGCCCGTCATGGTGCGTGGGTGGTCGTCAATGACCTGGGCGGCTCCACCCAGGGCGAAGGCGCCAATGCTTCGGCGGCAGACCGCGTGGTGGCGCAGATTCGTGAGGAGGGTGGCACGGCCATCGCCAGCCACGAATCGGTCACCGACGGCGACAGGATCGTCCAGCAGGCCCTGGACAGCTTCGGGCGCGTGGACGTGCTGGTCAATAACGCCGGCATTCTGCGGGACAAGTCTTTCCACAAGATGGACGACAGCGACTGGCAGCAGGTGTACCAGGTGCACGTCGAAGGCGCCTACAAGCTGACCCATGCCGCCTGGCCGCACCTGCGCGAACAGAACTTCGGGCGGGTGATCTTCACCTCATCGACCTCGGGCATCTATGGCAACTTCGGCCAGTCCAACTACGCCATGGCCAAGCTGGGCCTCTACGGCCTTACGCGCACCCTGGCACTGGAAGGCCGGCGGCATAACATTCTGGTCAACGCCATTGCCCCCACCGGCGGTACCCGCATGACCGAAGGGCTGATGCCGCCGGAGGTGTTCGGCTTGCTGAAACCCGAACTGGTCAGCCCGCTGGTGGTTTACCTGGGCAGCGAGCAATGCCTGGACAGCGGTGGCTTGTATGAAGTGGGTGGTGGCTGGGTAGGCAAAGTACGTTGGGAGCGCAGCCTTGGCGTGGGTTTCGATCCACACCGCGGCATGAGCGTGGAAGACATTGCAAAAGAGTGGGCGAATATCGGCAACTTTGAACAGGCCGTTCACCCTGCCGATAATATTGAAGCCTTGCGGGAAATGATGAATAACCTGCAAAAATATCAGCACGATAGTACAAGCAACTTGTAGCCGCTGCCGAAGGCTGCGCTGGCGCTCGTATACACTGCAGATCGTCATTGCGGCAAATGGCCAGCGCAGCCTGGCGGCAGCGGCTACAAATCGCAGGCATAAAAAAGGCCGCTGTAAAACAGCGGCCAAGTAAGACGTTCGATCAAGGAGCTTCAAATCAACGTCAGTGAACAGGGTGTCGCCAGGCCAGGCAGGCCGGGGATCTGCATCGGACAATACACAATGAAGATTAATTCATCATTAACCCTTGGGGTTCAGGTTAGTTCCCTGGGCGACTGAATAAATAATAAGCCCTGGTTGTAGCCTGAAAAATACCAGTTTGCGACAATGACTATTACCGCCACTGTAATAGTCCTGTCATGCCGCCAAAACGACCGCCGTTCAAAGCACTTTCCCTCGCTTTCAGTGTTGCCGCCGCAGCGTGCGGCACGGCGCAAGCGCTGCCGTTCAACGTCGGTGACGTGGAGGGGCAATTCGACACCACCTTGAGCTTTACCACCGATTGGGGGCTGCGCAATCCCGATCAGCACCTGGTGGGTGCCAGTAATGGCGGCAGCGGCCATTCCAGCCTTGGCGATGATGGGCGCCTGAATTTCAAAGCCGGCCAGGCGTTTTCCAAACGCCTGCAAGGCGAGCATGCACTGACCCTCACATACGGCGACAGCGGCGTGTACGTGCGCGGTCGCTACTGGTATGACTTCGCCGAGCAGGACGGCGCTCAGCAGTTCAAGTCGATCAGCGACCAGGGGCGCGAAGAGGGTGCCCGGGCCGCTGGCGGGCAATGGCTGGATGCCTATGTGTATCACCACTACAGCGTGGCCGATCAGCCGGGCACCGTGCGGGTGGGGCGCCAGGTGGTGAACTGGGGCGAAAGCGTGTTCATCGGCAACTCGATCAACAGCATCAACCCGGTGGACCTGTCCACCCTGCACCAGCCGGGCGAGAAGGTCAGCGACAGCCTGTTGCCCACCAACCTGCTCTATGTGTCCCAGAGCCTGACCGACGCCCTGACCCTGGATGCGTTCTACCAGTTGCAGTGGGACGCTTCGCAGGCGGAAAACTGCGGCACTTACTTCGCTGATGACATCACCGCGCGCGGCTGCAGTCGTGGTTTCACCGTGGCCTCAACGTTGCCGGCCCAGCAGGGTGCCGGCTATGCGGTCACCAGCGAAGGCGTGGTGGTGCCCCGTGGCCATGATGAGCGCGCCCGCGATGGCGGCCAGTGGGGCACGGCCCTGCACTGGCAGGTCGATGACGTCGACTACGGCTTCTACTTCATGAATTATCACAGCCGCCAGGCGTTCATCCAGACCCGCAACGGCGTCGGCATCCCAGCCGGGCTGGGCACCCTGACCAGTAGCCAGGCCGCAGATGCCACCCTGCTCGATGGCAGTTACAACCTGCAGTACCCGCAGGACATCCAGTTATACGGTGCCAGTTTCTCCACGCTGCTGGCCGCCGGTGCCACGTGGCGCGGCGAACTCAGCTACCGTCCCGACGCGCCGGTGCAACGTAATCTGGCGGACCTGACCCAGGCGCTGTATGGCCCGGCGGGGCAGGTCAACAGTGGTTACGAGCGCAAGGCCATCACCCAATTGCAAAGCAGCCTGAGCCAGGACTTTGATGAAGTGCTGGGCGCCGAGCGTCTGTCACTGGTCGGCGAGGCTGCCTGGGTGCATGTGGACGATATCTCCAGCAGCGATCGCCTGGGGCGCGATGCGGTATTCGGCACGGCGGGCAATCAAGGTTTCGTCACCAGCAACGCGTGGGGTTACAGGGCGCGCGCGCAGCTGGAGTACGCGAACGTGTGGCCGGGCGTTACCCTCAAGCCGAGCCTGGGCTGGTCTCACGACGTCACGGGTTATGGCCCCAATGGCCTGTTCAACCAAGGGGCCAAGGCATTGACCCTGGGGGTGGGCGCGAACTTCCAGCAGCTCTACACCGCCAGCCTGGCTTACACCGAATTTTCGGGTGGGAAATATAATACGTTGAAAGACCGTGATTATATTTCATTAACAATAGGCGTGAACTTTTAGGATCCATGCAGCGTCTGGCGGGGGGATATTCCCCTCGTCGTTTAAATGGAAAACACTCGCGCACAATGGCCAATAGATAGTTATACCGCGGGCGCAGTTTTTTACTTGTTTCATAGCGCATGCCTGGAGCTGCTTCGAGCTTCGGAATATTGTGAAAACAAGGAGAAACTGCATGATGGACCCATTGTCTGCAAGCACCGCTGCCGACCGGGAGCTGATCCAATTATTCGCTTCCACCAGCGTGCTGCTGATGCATTCCCCGGGCTTGCCAGTGCAAGGCGCCGTGGGTGAAACGGCGCTTGCCCAGTACCGGGAACAGGTGAAGCAATTCTGGGATGGCCCATGTCCCGATATAGGCGCCGACTATAAGGGAAGTGTCGGGAATGTATTGATCAAGCTGCTTCGTGATACCGCGCTGGCAGAACTGCGCTGGATGAAAGAAACGCAGAAAGTTACTTGGGAACAAGCCGACAGTCTGGGCGCCATGTTGCGTGCAACTGCACCAGGTCAAGCCTATGCCGTGAACATGTCATTGGCCAGGGAAGTTATTCGGCTACCCATTGAAATGGTCATGAACCCTGCCGTTCCCTCGGGTGCGGTCGGGCAGGCCGTATGGTTGTTGCCGCGTGATGGTGCCATTCAGCGCTTTGCCTCGCAGCAAGACGTGGTACAGCACCTGACGTTGATCTTCGGCCAGGCTGCGCAGTGGCAAACGTTGCTTGGCATGATGAGCCATTCCCAGCAGTTGCGCGTCAATCGTCACTTGCAAGCTGGCGAGGCGCCCAGATTCTCTTTTGCGCTATCGAGCAAGGATGTATTCAGCGAGCGCGTGGCGGCCCTGCAGTCCGCTCAGTACGACGGCCTGTCGACGATCGTCGAGCAATTGGCGGCGATTACCACCCAGGAGGGCCGCCAGACCGTGGCCGAGCAGGTTCGTGGCCTGGTTGGGTTCCAAGCGGCGCTGTCGCGCAAGTGGCTGCAGTGCCTGTCGGCGATGCGCCAGGCGCACACACCCGATTGGTTGAAATATGCCAGCGCCGAGGATCAGGCGGAGTTCTCCGCCCGTGGCAAACATTACGCACAATGCCTTGAGGCGGTTGATGGCAAGGTTGGCAAGCTGAAGGACAACGAGGTCTTCGCCCTGGCCTATTTGCGCGACGAACTGGGTAAATATGGGATCGACCGTGACCCTGCGCGCGTGAAAGTGACGCTGCAAACCAGCACGGTGCTTGGCGGTCGAACGCTGACCCACCAGCGACAGCTGACGCTTGCAAAGCTGGCGATCAACGGCCTTCCTGATCAGCCGGGCAACCCGCCCAGGCTCCAGGTGGCCGACGCTGACCAGGCCGGGGGGCTGACTGCCGAGATTGTGCGCAAAATCGTGCAACAGCATGAATTGCGCATCGTCTACCCGGGCTTGCTGCGCGACCGCCACACTGACGACGACCTGATCAACGCCATGCAGGATCTGCAGGTTGCCCGGCTGTCCAACAGCTTGCACGGCGCCCGGCTGCAGGGTGTGATCCCTGCGTCGTTGCTGGCGACATTCGACGACTTGCGCGACGCTTCCTTGCCACCCGAGCAGCGCGGCATCGGCACCTACTTTGTCCACCTGGACAGTGATCAATACATGCTGGCCGATGTGTTGGTGCTCAAGTATGCCGACACCGGGGGCGAGGCTTTCCTGCTCTACGCGCCTCACTCACCCGATGGCGCCGACTGGCTCAAGTGCAACAGCAGCAAGCAAGTACTGGACACCATCGGTGGCTGGATGGGGACGGCCGCCGGCAGGGCATACCTGCTGGCGCAGGTGGCCTGGTCGGACCGTGCGCGCCTGTCGTTGTTCATGGAGCGCGTCGCGTTGACCCCGCACGTGGTCAAGCCCGAATCGGTGAAACTCAACCACTCGGTGTTTGCCTCATGGCGCCAGATGGCAGCGCTGATGGCCTACCGTCAAACCGTGCGGGTGATTGACGAATCACAGATCCTGACCCCTGACTGGTACATCACCGCCGGGCGCGCCGAGCGTCAGACACTCACCCGCCTGGACAATGACATCGCGGCCCTGACCAAAGAGTACCGGGCCATCACCCGGATCCCGGCCTTGCTCGACTATGCCCGCCAGACCTTGCAGGCCGCCTTCGATAGCGACCCCAAGTACAGCCACTCTTCCAGCCGCTACGACGTCGATCGGTTCGAGCTGCAGATCAATGGGCAATGGCGCAGCCTGGTCTGGGTCGCCATCAATGGCGTGGCCGGCGGTACCGATGTGGCGCAGTTGCCGGTGGCAACCACTGCCAAGGTGGGCAACGCCGAGCGCGGCATCGTGGCAGACCTCATGGCCAGGTTCCTTGCCAGCCACGATGTACCCGAGGATTACACGCGCACCCTCCAGCAGATGTTCCTCGACCCGGCGGCCGACCAGAGAGCCTGGCGCACGCAGCTGCATGTGCGCATCACTCAACTGGAACTGGACCGTGCCCGGCTGCAACTGCAACTGGACCCGCAGCAGCGCCAGCGCATCGATGCGCGCTCGAGGGTGCTGCAAGCGGGCAGGCCCATCGACTTGGGCGCGGTGAGCAGCAGCGCTATGCCCCAGGGCAAGCAACAGGCGGGTATATATCACCTGCAGGTCAAGGATGAGCAGGTTCAAGGCGTGTACGTGTTCCGTGACGTGGTCAAGGGTGGCCATGTGGATGTGGTGTATACGCCGCATGCGCCGGACGGGGTCTGGTTCCGCTCCATTGCCGACCTGGGCAAGGCCATCGAGCATGATGGGTTGGGGCCCTACCTGCGCGACCGGGTGCCGTTCAAGCACCTGCCTCGATTCGACCGGTTCCTGGACAAGCTCGCCAACGCCGGTTATTCGAGCGATTTCATCGCCAGTCGCGTCGGCGTCCATGGCCTGGTGTCGAGTTTCACCAGCGAACACGATGCGATGATTCTCGGCATTCTGCGCGACGTGGACGCCAGCACCGTCAGCAAGGCCGAGCGCTTTTCGGCGTTGGTGATCGAGCGCATGTTCCAGGCCCTGGGTGTACTGGCGCTGCCGTTCCCCCCGGCGCGCATGGCCCTGGGCGTTACCAAGGTGCTGATCGATCTCTACAAGGCGGTTGAGGCCTATCGCTACGCCGACCGGGCGCAGGCCGCCTGGCATTTGCTGGACGCGGCGCTGGGCGTGGCATCGGTGGTTGGGGTTGCCGGAAAGCCCCAGGAGCTATTCCTGGAAAAACTGTTCAAGGGGCCGCCGCCGGATCTGGCCGAGAAGATGATCGACAATTTCTCCGGCCGCCTGCAGGACGAGCTGGACAGCTACCTGCGCTCGGTCACGATCGCCGAGAAAGGTGACGCGCCGACGCATGCCTGGCTTCAGGCGTAATGGCCCATCCGCCAACTGATGGCCTGGCTGGTGGCAAGCAACCGGGCGGCCGCCGGCCCGTGGGCATCGGCGTGAAACATCGAGGTCGGGCCGACCACGGTCAACACGGCGACGATGCGCCCCAAGGCATCGAACACCGGGGCAGACAGCGCGTCTACGCCCGGTAGCAACAAGCCATGCACCTGGTGCAGGCCACTCTCGCGGATCGTTGCGCGGGTGGCCTGTACTGCTTCCAATTGGGCAGGCGTCGCCCGGGGCAACTCCTGCTGGAGAAGGTCCTGGGTCTCGCGTTCGGGCAGGTACGCCCCGAACACCAGCCCGGTGGACGAGCTGAGTAACGGCAACACCGATCCCACCTGGGTCACCACCGTGACCGCACGCACCGCTGCCTCCACCTGCACCACCGTGGCGCCCTTGTTGCCCCACACCGCCAGAAAGCAGGTTTCATTGAGCTCGTCGCGCAAGTCCGACAGCGGCAGTGCCGCCAGCTTCAGCACGTCCATGCTGCCCAGGGCGGCCAGGCCTACGCGCAGTGCCTCACGCCCCAACCCATAATGGTTGGTGGCCGGGTTCTGCTCGGCGAAACCGCTGGCGATCAGCGCCTGCAAGTAGCGATGCACTTTGCTGGCCGGCATCTGCACATGCTCGGCCAGGCGTGACAGCGAGGTGGAGGGGGTGAGTTCGGCCAGCGCCTTGAGAATGTCGGTGCCGACCTCGGCCGAACGGACTTTCTGTTTGTTGACGGCTTCGGCGGGAGGCGTGGGGGCTGGCATGGCGGGGTGGTCTCGGGGGCACGTGGGCGTCTTTATAACTTGACGACTTGGGTTGATCAAATTACGTTATTCGTAATTGGATTACGATAAAAATAATAGCACCCCAACGTCGGAGGTTTCATGGACCTGCTTCCTGGCACCGGCTCGCCGCGCTATCAAGGCGGCTTCGGTAATGAGTTCAGCAGCGAGGCCTTGCCCGGTGCGCTGCCGGTGGGGCGCAACTCCCCGCAGAAAGCCCCTTACGGTCTGTATGCCGAGCAGTTTTCCGGCACGGCCTTTACTGTCCCTCGTAGCGAAGCGCGGCGCACCTGGCTGTATCGCATCCGCCCGTCTGCCCTTCATCCGCGCTTCGAACCCCTGAACCGGCAATTGCAGGGTGGCCCCCTGGGCGAGCCCACCCCCAACCGCCTGCGGTGGGATCCGCTGCCATTGCCCGTGCCCGCCACCGACTTCATCGACGGCTGGGTCGCCATGGCCGCCAACGCCGATGCCCACGCGCCCGCGGGTGTCAGCCTGTACCACTACGCCGCCAACCGCGACATGACGCGGGTGTTCTACGACGCCGACGGCGAGTTGCTGCTGGTGCCGCAGCAGGGGCGTTTGCGTTTGCTCACCGAATTGGGCGTGCTGGACATCGAACCGTTGGAAATCGCGGTCATCCCCAGGGGGCTGAAATTCAGCGTGCAGCTGCTCGACGCAGAGGCGCGTGGCTACCTGGCGGAAAACCACGGCGCGCCGTTGCGCCTGCCCGACCTGGGGCCGATCGGCAGCAACGGCCTGGCCAACCCCAGGGACTTCCTGGCGCCGGTGGCGCACTATCAGGACGCCAGCGGCGCGGTGGCGCTGGTGCAGAAGTTCATGGGACGGCTGTGGGGCTGCACGCTCGATCATTCGCCGCTGGATGTGGTGGCCTGGCACGGCAACAACGTGCCGTACAAATATGACCTGCGGCTGTTCAACACCCTGGGCACGGTCAGCTTCGATCATCCCGATCCCTCGATCTTCACCGTGCTGACCTCGCCCACCAGCGTGCACGGCATGGCCAACATGGACTTCGTGATTTTCCCCCCGCGCTGGATGGTGGCGGAAAACACCTTCCGACCGCCCTGGTTCCACCGCAACCTGATGAACGAGTACATGGGGCTGATCCAGGGCGCCTACGATGCCAAGGCCGAGGGTTTCGTGCCTGGCGGCGCATCGCTGCACAGTTGCATGAGTGCCCACGGCCCCGACGCCGAAACCTGCGCCCGGGCCATGGCTGTCGAACTTGCGCCTGCGCGCATCGAGCAGACCATGGCGTTCATGTTCGAGACCAGCCAGGTGCTGCGCCCCAGCCGCCACGCCCTGGAGTGTGCGCAACTGCAGCCCCGCTATGATGATTGCTGGGCCAGCCTGCCCAGCACCTTCAACCCGAACCGGAGAGACGCATGAATCATCCGCACAGCTGGGTTGCCAGCGCCAACGGCCACGCCGACTTCCCCTTGCAGAACCTGCCCATGGGCATCTTCAGCCCGCCCGGCGGCAAGCCGCGCGCCGGGGTGGCGATTGGCGATTCGATCCTGGACCTGGAGGCGCTGCTGGCCACCGGCCTGGTGCAGGGCGAGGCGGCCATCGCCGCCCTGGCCTGCGAAGGCGGGCAGTTGAACGCGTTCTTCGCCTTGGGCCGTACGCCGCGCCTGGCCCTGCGTGAGCGCCTCACCGCCTTGTTGATCGATGGCAGCGAAACCCGGGGGGTGGTGCAGCAATGCCTGCACCCGGCGGCCGACTGTGAAATGTCGTTGCCGGCCCGGGTCGGCGATTACACCGATTTCTACGTGGGCATCGAGCATGCGAAAAACGTCGGCAAGCTGTTCCGCCCCGACAACCCTTTGCTCCCCAACTACAAGTACGTGCCCATCGGTTATCACGGCCGGGCTTCCACCTTGCGCCCGTCCGGCACGCAGGTTCGGCGCCCCGTGGGGCAGACCCTGCCAGCCGGGCAGGAGGCGCCCAGCTTTGGCCCCTGCGCACGGCTGGACTTTGAACTGGAACTGGGCATCTGGATAGGCGCGGGCAATGCCATGGGCGAGCGCATTGCCATTGACCGGGCCGACGACCATGTAGCGGGCTTCTGCTTGCTCAATGACTGGTCGGCACGGGATATCCAGGCCTGGGAATACCAGCCGCTGGGGCCGTTCCTGTCCAAGAGCTTCATCACCAGCCTGTCGCCCTGGGTCATCACCGCCGAGGCGCTTGAGCCGTTCCGTTGCCCCCAGGCGCCGCGCCCCGAGGGCGACCCGCGGCCGTTGCCGTACCTGTGGCATTCGGTTGACCAGGCCCAGGGGGCGCTGGATATCGAACTGGAGGTGTTGCTGCAAACCGCGCGCATGCGCGAAAAGGGGCGGGCGCCCGAGCGCATAGCCTTGAGCAACAGCCGCAGCATGTACTGGACCGTGGCGCAGCTGGTGGCCCATCACAGCGTCAACGGTTGCCAATTGCAGCCGGGCGACCTGTTTGGCTCCGGTACCCTGTCGGGCGCGTCGGCGGGCCAGCATGGCAGCCTGCTGGAGATCACTGAAGGCGGCAAGCAGGCGCTGACGTTGAGCTCGGGCGAGAGCCGGCGCTTCCTCGAAGATGGCGACGAGGTGATTCTGCGCGGGCGCTGTTCGGCGCCGGGGCAGGTGTCCATCGGCTTCGGTGAATGCCGTGGGCGGGTGATCGCGGCAACGTGAGGGGGATGCGATCATGCAGCTCTATACCTACTACCGTTCCACGTCGTCGTACCGGGTGCGCATCGCGCTGGCGCTGAAGGGCCTGGCGTATGAGGCGATACCGGTCAATCTGCTGGCGGGCGAGCAACGCCAGCCGCCGTACCTTGCCATCGACCCGCAGGGCAGGGTGCCGGCACTGGCCCTTGAGGATGGGCAGGTACTGATCCAGTCGGCAGCCATCATCGAATACCTGGAGGAATGTTATCCCCAGTCGCCGTTGCTGGCCGCTGACCCGGTACTGCGGGCACGGGCGCGGGGCATCGCTGCATTGATCGGCTGCGATATCCACCCCCTGCACAACGTCAGCGTGCTGAATCGGCTGCGTAGCCTGGGCCAAGACGAGGTGCAGGTGCAGGACTGGATCGCCGCCTGGATCGGGCAGGGGCTGGCAGCGGTGGAAGCCTTGATTGGCGACCATGGCTATTGCCTGGGGCCGGAACCGGGGTTGGCGGACCTGTACCTGCTGCCGCAGGTGTATGCGGCCGAGCGTTTCAAGGTTTCGCTGGCGGCGTGGCCGCGGATCAGCCGCGTTGCGGCGCTGGCAGCCGGGCACCCGGCCTTTGCCTTGGCACATCCCTCCTGCCAGCCGGATACGCCGCCGTAGCGGTCAATGCAGTGACGAGGGGGCAGGTGGCAATTCCTGCAGGCGGGTGGTCAGGCGCAGGCGCTGGATGGGGTCTTCGCTGAGCAGCAGCGCGTGCTCAAGGTCGAAGCGTTCGCCGCGCGGACATTCCAGGCGCTGGTAGATGCCGGCGCGCGCCACATAGTCGGCGGCGCTGGGTGGCCCCAGCATCAATACACGCTCGGCGTCCTTGAGGGCCGCCTCATGGTCTTCGTGGCTGCTGTGCAGTTGGCGCAGGTTACGCGACAGGCGTTGCAGCATCTGCACCGGGCTTGCCTGTGCCAGGTGTTCGGCCAGCAACGGGATCTGCGGGCCGAACTGGCGGCCCAGCAGGTCGCGGCAATCGGTAGGGTACAGGCGTCGTCCGCCGCAGGGGTCCAGTTGATGGTCGGCACCGGGCACGCGCAGCAGGAAATGGCCGGGGAAATTCACCCCCATCAGCGGGATGTCCAGCCGCCGCGCCATTTCCAGGGCCAGCAGCGCCATCGCCAGGGGTTGGCCGCGCTTGCGTTCCAGCACCTTGTTCAGCAGCGCCGCCTGGGGGCGCAGCGGATGAAAATCATCCTGTACAAAACCCAGGGCATTGAGCCTGCGCAGCAGCGGCTGCGCCAGCTCGCTGACCGGCAGCATGGGCAGGCCGACGCTGATCTGCAGTTGCAGCTCGCGCAATTGCTCATCGCATCGCTGCGGTACAAAGCCCTTTTCATGTTCGGCAGCGATCCACAACGCGGCCTCGAAAGTTGCGGGCGGGGATTGCTCAAGGCACGTCAGGCAGGCCTGGCGTGGGGCGTTCACGGTGGGCTTCATAGCTTCTCTTGTAGCCCTGTGCCGCGATTTCGTCCAGTAGCGCGGCGCGTGTAGCCGCTGCCGCCAGGCTGCGCTGGCCCTGAGCCCCACCCAGGATCTGTCAGGTTCACACCGGCCAGCGCAGCCTGGCGGCAGCGGCTACAAAGATGGATCACGGGGCAAATCCGGGGCGTGGACTACACTGGAGGTACAACAAGATCGGGAGCCAGTCGATGTTCGCTCTCATGCAAAGTACCCGCACCCATGCGCTGCACCTGGCCGTCGACCCGGCTACCGGGTTACGTGCCGTGGTCGCCATTCACAACTGCCGCGCCGGCCCTGCCATCGGTGGCTGTCGCTACCTGGCTTACCCCGATGACGAAAGCGCCATGGTCGATGCCATTCGCCTGGCCCAGGGCATGAGCTACAAGGCGGCCCTGGCCGGCCTGCCATTCGGCGGCGGCAAAGCCGTGATCATCCGCAGCCCGCACGTGGAAAACCGTGCCGGTCTGTTCGAGGCGTTCGGGCGCTTCATCGAGACCCTGGACGGTCGCTTCATCACTGCCGTCGACAGCGGCACGTCCACCGCTGACATGGACTGCGTGGCGCAACACACCCGGCATGTCACCAGCACCACCGCCGCAGGCGATCCATCCCCCCATGCGGCCATGGGCGTGTTCGCCGGCATCCGCGCCACCGCCATGGCCCGCCTGGGTACCGACAACCTAGAGGGACTGCGCATTGCCGTGCAGGGTCTGGGTAATGTCGGCTACGCGGTGGCCGAGCAGCTACACGCCGCCGGTGCCGAACTGCTGGTCAGCGACCTGGACCCCGGCAAGGTGCAACTGGCCATGGAGCAGTTGGGCGCGCACCCGGTTCAGCCCGAAGCGCTGGCCAGCACACCCTGCGATATTTTTTCCCCGTGCGGCCTGGGTTCCATTCTCAATGGCCAGAGCGTGTCGCAACTGCGCTGCGCCGCTGTCGCAGGCTCGGCCAACAACCAGCTCACCAGCCTGCCTGTGGCCGACCAGCTGGAAAAACGCGGCATCCTCTACGCCCCCGATTACGTGATCAATTCCGGTGGCCTGATCTACGTCGCCCTCAAGCATCAGGGCGAGGAGGTGGGCACCATCACCGCCCATCTGGCGCGCATCGGCACGCGCCTGACCGAAGTGTTCGCCCATGCCCAGGCCGAGAAGCGCTCACCGGCGCGGGTGGCCGAGACACTGGCGGAGAAACTGATTTACGCCTGATTCAAGCGAGCCGGCGCCTGACCGGCGCCAGCTCCGACAAGACCTGCGGCCACAAGCGGCGGGTCATGACCACCACACGTACCCCGTGTGTCAGGAGTTGTGCGATGACATCCAACAAGATCGACCTTGGCTTCACCCGCTATTTATCCCCCGATGGCCGCCTGCTTGGCCCTTTGCCCGACTGGGCTGACGACTTCAACCTGCTGACCCGCCTGTACCGCCAGATGGTGCTGACCCGCCTGTTCGACCAGAAAGCCGTGGCCTTGCAGCGCACTGGCCGCATCGGCACCTACGCACCCACCCTGGGCCAGGAAGCCATCGGCGTGGCGATCGGCAGCCTGATGCACCCCGAAGATGTACTGATTCCCTATTACCGCGACACCGCCGTGCAGCTGATGCGCGGCGTGCGCATGGAAGAAATCCTGCTGTACTGGGGCGGCGACGAGCGCGGCAGTGACTACGCCGAACCTGCCGTGGCCCAGGACTTTCCCCTGTGCGTGCCCATCGCCACCCAGGCCCTGCATGCCTGCGGCGTGGCCAGCGCGTTCAAGATCCGTGGCGAGCACCGCGTGGCCGTGACCACCTGCGGCGACGGCGCCACCAGCAAGGGCGATTTCCTTGAAGCCCTGAACGTCGCCGGTGCCTGGCAGTTGCCCGTGGTCTTCGTCATCAACAACAACCAGTGGGCCATCTCGGTGCCCCGGCGCATCCAGTGCGGCGCGCCGACGCTGGCGCAGAAAGCCATCGGCGCGGGCTTTCATGGCGAGCAGGTGGACGGCAACGACATCCTGGCCGTATACGACCGCATTCAGGTAGCGCTGGAGCGTGCCCGCCACGGCAAGGGCCCGGTGTTGCTCGAATGCCTGAGTTACCGCCTGGGCGACCACACCACCGCCGACGATGCCACCCGCTACCGCCGCGCCGAGGAGGTCAAGCAGGCCTGGCAGGAAGAGCCCATTAAGCGCCTGCAATCGTTCATGGCCGGGCAGGGCGTGTGGGACGAGGGGCGTGAGCAGGCGTTGATTGCCGAGTGCCAGGCGCTGGTGCAGCAGTCGGTGGACAACTTCGACGCCGCCGGCACCCAGGCGCCGGAGTCGGTCATGGACCATGTCTATGCCAAGTGGCCCGCCGTGCTGGCCGACCAGCGCGAGGAATTCCTGGAACGGGTGGCACGTCGTCAGGGAGGGCAAGACCATGAACAGTGAAAAAATCAGCCTGCTGGAGGCCGTGAACCTGGCCATGCACCGCGCCATGGCCGAGGACGACAACGTGGTGGTGCTGGGCGAGGACGTGGGCGTCAACGGCGGCGTGTTCCGCGCCACCCAAGGCCTGCGCGACAGATTCGGCTTCAAGCGTGTGATCGACTCGCCCCTGGCCGAAACCATGCTTGCCGGTTTGGTAATCGGCATGGCCGCCCAGGGTCTCAAACCGATTGTCGAAATTCAGTTCATGGGTTTCATCCACGCCACCATGGAGCACCTGGTGTCCCATGCCAGCCGAATGCGCAACCGCACCCGGGGGCGCCTGACTTGCCCCATGGTACTGCGCACGCCCATGGGCGCGGGCATTCGGGCCCCCGAGCACCACAGTGAAAGTACCGAGGCGTTGTTCGCGCACATTCCCGGCCTGCGCGTGGTGATTCCATCATCGCCCGCGCGGGCCTACGGCCTGCTGTTGGCGGCCATCGATGACCCTGATCCGGTGCTGTTCCTGGAGCCCACGCGCCTGTACCGCATGAACCCGCAACCTTTGGTGGACGACGGCAAACGCCTGCCCCTGGACACGTGCTTCACCCTGCGCGAGGGCAGCGACCTGACCCTGATCAGCTGGGGCGCCAGTGTGCACGAAACCCTGCAGGCCGCTGACGTACTGGCCGAGCGCGGTGTGTCGGCGGAAGTCATCGACGTCGCCTGCGTGAAGCCCCTGGACCTGGACACCCTGGAAGCCTCGGTGCGCAAGACCGGGCGCTGCGTGATCGTCCACGAAGCGCCGCGCTCGTGCGGGGTGGGCGCGGAAATCGCCGCCAGCCTCTACGAACGCGCCCTGCTGGACCTGCAAGCGCCGATCCAGCGCGTCACGGCCCCGGACATCCCGCCACCGCTGTACAAGCTTGAACAGCTGTACATCCCGGCCGTGCCGGACATTCTCCACGCCTGCGACACCGTGCTGAACTACGCCTGAGGAGGCTGCGATGAAATATTTCAAACTGCCCGACCTGGGCGAAGGCCTGCAAGAAGCCGAAATCGTGCAATGGCACGTCAAGGCTGGCGACACGGTCAAGGCCGACCAACTGCTGGTGTCAGTGGAAACCGCCAAGGCGCTGGTGGACATCCCGGCGCCCTATGACGGCGTGGTGGCCAAGACTTTCGGCGGCGAAGGCGACATTCTGCATGTGGGCGAGCCTTTGCTGGGTTACGAAGGCGAAGCCGATGCCGGCACCGTGGTGGGCCGTCTGGAGGGGGGCGGCAATGCCAGCGAAGACCGTTTCTTCGTGGGGGCTGCGCCTTCTACACGCGAACACCTGGCCGCTCGTGCCACCCCTGCTGTACGCCAATTGGCCCGGCAGATGGGCGTTGAACTGAGCGCTCTGAGCGGTTCAGGCAGTGAAGGCCTGATCACCCGCGCCGATGTCGAGGCCGCCGCCCAAAGCGCCCAGGACCGCTTCGGTGGTGAAAAACTGCGCGGGGTGCGCCGCAGCATGGCCCTCAACATGGCCAAGTCCCATGCCGAGGTTGTGCCGGTCACCATCTTTGGTGACGCCGACCTGCACCGCTGGGGCCAGGCCCGCGACCCGCTGATCCGCCTGGGCAAGGCCATGGCGGCGGCGTGCAAAGTGGAACCGGTGCTCAACAGCTGGTTCGATGGCCGCAGCCTGTCCATTCGCACCCATCAGAATCTCGACCTGGGGATCGCCGTCGACACCCCCGACGGATTATTCGTGCCGGTGCTGCGCGATGTGGGCAACCGCAGTGCCGAGGATTTGAAAGAGGGCATGAGCCGTCTACGTGCGGATGTGAAAGCGCGGTCCATCCCTCCGCGGGAAATGATGGGGGCGACCATCACGCTGTCCAACTTCGGGACCTTGTTTGGGCGTTACGCCAATCCCGTGGTGGTGCCGCCGCAAGTGGCGATCATTGGTGCTGGGGGAATTCGTGAGGAGCCGGTGGCGGTGGAGGGGCAGGTGGTGGTGCACCCGATATTGCCGCTGTCGCTGACCTTCGATCACCGGGCGGTGACGGGCGGGGAGGCCGCGCGGTTCATGCGGGCGTTGGTAGAGGAACTACAGAAGCCGTAACCCTGTAGCCGCTGCCGCCAGGCTGCGCTGGCCCTTGCGTTCACTGAGGATCTACAGTGGGGCCCAGGGCCAGCGCAGCCTGGCGGCAGCGGCTACGGTTATTCCGCGCCTTCGCCGCTGATCAGCTCATTCAGCGCATCGGGCTGGCTCTTGAACGCCTTGGCGAACACGTCACGGTTCTTGGCCATGTAGATGCCCGCGTCTTCAACCTGTTGCTCGGTCAGGGACGGGACGGCCTTTTTCAGGACTTCTGCGAGCAGTTCAGCGAGCTCGAGCATTTTGTCATGACGGTCAGCTTCGGCTTTATCCATGAACAGGCGCTCCAGATCTCGGCTGCTGCGGTATACCACTTCGACGGCCATTCACCACCTCACATGCCTTTACGAAAGTTGTCGATTTCGACCACTGGTTGTTTATACAGTGGAAGGATAAGGGATTTTGCTGCCGCTGAATAGTGGCAAATTACCTCAGGGTTGTAGCAGGGTGAGACAAATTGCCGTCACCGCAAGGTCAGGCCACTGATGCACAATGAAAGCATCCGATACCCACGAGTCAAGGAACCTGCACCGTGAAAATCAATTGGGCTGATGCCATGCGCAAGAATGTCCACCATCTGGCTGGCTCGCTGGGCAACCTGCTGGTCGAGACGTTCCATTACCTGGCGCTGTTCGCCATCGGTGCCATCACCGCGTGGGCTGCCGTCATGGCGTTTTTGGGGATGGTGGAGAAGGGCAACATCACGGTCGATGACATTCTGTTGCTGTTCATCTACCTGGAATTGGGGGCGATGGTTGGCATTTATTTCAAGACCAATCACATGCCGGTACGCTTCCTGATCTACGTGGCGATCACCGCGCTGACCCGCCTGCTGATCTCCGACGTGTCGCACCACGGCCCGGCTGACCTGGGCGTGGTGTATCTGTCAGGCGCGATCCTGTTGCTGGCGTTCGCGATTCTGGTGGTGCGGTATGCCTCCTCGCAGTACCCCTCGGCCAAGGTCCCGGACCCGGACGCGGTCACCAAGGGCGCGCTGACTGAAGAGAAAGGCGAGACTTAAGGCAACTGCACCTTGAGGCCCCGGGCCATCTGATCGGCGATGTAGTAGGCGTCGATCAACGCATCGGACAATTCGGGGTCGGTTTCCCCGAATTCCTTCGTGGCAATGGCCCCCAAGGTCAGGTCGTGCAAGCGGGACTTGTCGGTTTCGCGCCCCTCAAGGATGGCCTTGATGAATTCGAGCTGGTTCAGGACCGACCCGTACACTTTGAAGCCAGGGATTTTGCGGTAGCGGTCCTGGCTCAGGGCGATGGCTTTGTCGATGAAGTCTAGAGCGTTCATGGGCTTCCTGGGTTGAACAGGTTTTTTTGATTGGAGAACAGTTGCTGTGCGCCGCCTTCGGTGGGGAATGATTGACCCTCCACGGACCAGGTGTCATTCACCTTTGCAGACGTACTGCGCAGTACCGTTACCTTGTCGGCAGTTTGGTAGCTGTTGAGCACCTTGGGCTCAATGGTGTTCAAGGCGCGGTTGGTACCCATGGGACTGATGCCCAGCTGCGTGGGCTGCACGGTCGGGCTCAGCGAGTACCAATTGCCCTGGGGCGCACCCGGTGACTGATATTGCCACAGGTTCTTGCTGCTGTTGAATGTCTGAACCTCCACGGGATAGTTGAAGTCCAGGCCGTTCATGTAGGACGCGGTCTGTTTGGCGTTGTAGCCCTGTTCCTTGAAGAAGTTGGCCGCCAGCTGGCGGTTGGCGCGAATGTTGATATCGCGGTTCAGGTCGCCCGTGCGTTTGTAGCGCTGGTTCAGGTACTCCCTGCGTGACTGGGTGGCCTTTACCGGCTCGCCTGGCGGTTCCACAGGGTCCACGGGCTTGGCCTGCTCAGCCTTGGGCCGCAACCGAATCGGCTCTTCGGCTTGCTGCACCGGCGCGCTGGTACGTGGCTGCAACGAGCGCTCGGCCAGTAACTTCTGTTCATTGCGCGCCAGCCAGTCAGCCAGGCGCCTTTCGCTGATCTGCTGTTGCAGCACCGCCGAGCGCGCGGCAATGCCTTCGGCGCTGCTGGTCAGCGCGCCCTTGAGCTGGCCGCGGGTGAGGTAGGTGACGATGGCGGTCAACAGCAGCATCACCAGTTGCTCCTGGCCGCGCGCCAGTTGTCGGGCCGCCTGGTCGATACGTGCCTGGCGTGTACTGGCGTGACCCCCACCGGCTTCCAGGCGGCTGCCGCTGGCCTTGTTGTCGACCCGCCAGGCGGTGACAATGCCGTTCTGCAAGGTTTCCAGGCAGGCGGGCAGGCCGGTGTAAAAATATTCGGCGATGGCCGATAGCCCCAGGCCCAACAGGATCAGGTTGCCGATCTCCAAGCCCACGCCCGCCCCGGCCACGGCGCCAGGGGCTGCGCCGACGCCACCCCCCAGCACCCCACCGGCCACGCCACCGGCGATGCTGCCCAAGGTCACGCTGCCGCCCAGAATCAACGCCACCTGCTTGACCAGGCCCAGCAGCACATCGAGGATTTCGTCGATATTGATGCTTGCCCAGCGCTGGCTCAGGTCATGGTGGATGAGGGGATAGGAGCGCTGCATGGCTTGGCGCACGGCGTCGATGCGCTGGCCACCGAGTTCGGCGTAGACGTGACTGGCGCCGTGTTCCAGGCGTTGGCTGATGCCGTTCCAGCTGGCGTGCAAGCCACTGCTGGCGCTGCTCAGGCCGTGATTCAAGGTGTGGTGGAAGTCGCTGAACTTGTGGTTCAGGTTGCGCTCGATTTCCGCCCAGGTGGGGATGTGCGTGGCAAGGTCCATTGCGGTGCTGCTGTCCATGATGAGGTTGCAGGTTCAACCTCATCATGAACGGGCCGGGGTTGCAACGCCAGGCAATAAAGCTCGTCAGATGCCGACTTGCAGCCCCGGCTTGTTGCTCAGCCAGCCCTTGGCGGGCGGGGCGGGCAGGTTAAGGGCGTCGCCGTCAGTCATGGCTGCCAGAATCTCGATGGCGCTGTGGCCGCGCTCGATGGCAATGCCGAACTTGATGCTCTCGATTAGGCGCTTTACGCGCTTGGGGTCGTTGCGCTGCTCGGCGCTTATCATCCGTTTGGCCACTACCCCTGTTTCATTGGACAGGGTCAGCATGATGCTGCCGTCCAGACGCTCGATGCTGAGGTTGACCCGGTATTCGGGCTGGAATGCATCACTGATCGCTTGAAAGGGGTTATCCATGGTGTGTCACCTGAAGATATAAGACGTGCATCAATTGACTGGGTGTTTGCACGTTAGTTCGCCCACCCTGACCATTGGGTTAAAGCAAGCCCCATGCCCGCAATCCACCTCACGCCCGTAGCCGCTGCCGCCAGGCTGCGCTGGCCCGTATCCCAACATTGAAATTCACGGTGTATTCGAAGGCCCGCGCAGCCTGGCGGCAGCGGCTACGGGGATTTGCGGGCATGAAAAAGGCGAGCCATGTGGGCTCGCCTTCTTTCGTTACAGGTTGTGTCTA
Source organism: Pseudomonas sp. TE3644 (assembly GCF_056278815.1). Taxonomy (NCBI): domain Bacteria; kingdom Pseudomonadati; phylum Pseudomonadota; class Gammaproteobacteria; order Pseudomonadales; family Pseudomonadaceae; genus Pseudomonas; species Pseudomonas sp. TE3644. The sequence goes on from NZ_JBWBQF010000001.1 coordinate 381,661, forward strand.
GCTATTGAGCACCTGTTCGTTTTCCAGGAATTCTTCCTGTAACAGGGCGTCGGGGTTATCACCTGCACCATTCTGGCTGCTGACTGCACGTTTGCTGCGCAGCTTGCCGAACAGGTGTTCCAGGGCATGATGAAGTTTGGTAGCGGCGCCATCCACTGCCTGATCCAGCGTGGCGGCCTTGTGGGTCACGGAAATCGGTTGATGGCCTTTTGGCCGCGCTTCCATCTGGCAGCGCTTGTCGTGCAGGCCGGGCTTGTCGCCGTTCTCATCGGCCAGGTGAACCTCGATGCGGGTGAGGTCCTCTTCGTAGCGGTCGAGCGTGCTTTCGACGGTACTGCGTACCCACTCCTCCAGTCGGATGCTGCTTTGAATATGGTTGTCGCTATTGACTTGGATTTGCATAGTTCATCCCTTATTCAGCTAGCTCGCAAGAGATGCGCCGAGGGTGGAAATCAGCGCCTCTTGACTACAAGGTCAGGCAGTTGAGCCAACAATTCAACCCCTTGATGAAGAAAAATATTTGGTAACGAAGACACTGCCGTCTCTGTCGCCGCTGCCGCAGGTTGCGCTGGCCCTTGTGTACGCTGGGTATCTGGAGTGAATGACAGGGCCAGCGCAGCCTTCGGCAGCGGCTACAAGGATGTGCATATTTTTGCCTATGAGAATATTTATCATTACTATCGCTGCCTGATCATTCCAGGGCGTAACCTGTGCCATGAAAAAGACCACCGCCGCCGTGCCGGTTGCCTACCGCCTGGGCGTCTGCTCGCGCATCGTTGCCGCGACCCTGGGCGGTTACGTGCTGGCTTCGCTGGCGGGCATCTGCCTGGCGGCGCTGCTGCCCATGGTGCGGGCAGAGGCCATGGTCAGTGGCATGATGCTGTCGTTTCTGGTGTATGTGGTGGCCGTGCTGTGGTGCTTCGCCTGCCGCAGCGCCTGGCGTGCGTGGCTGGGGCTGTTGGTGCCTTGTGTGCTGCTGTCGGCCGGTTATGGCCTGTTCTATTGGATGCGACTGTCATGAAGGAAGGATTCCGCCAGGCCATGGCATGGCTGCACACCTGGATGGGGCTGGTGTTCGGCTGGCTGCTGTTTGCCATTTTTCTCACCGGCACCCTCACGTATTTCAAGGAGGAGATCAGCCACTGGACACACCCGGAAATCACGGCCTATCCGCGCGATGATGCGGCCAGCCTGGCCCATGCCCAGCGCTATCTGCAGGCCAATGCGGCGCAGGCACCGGTGTGGTACATCAACGTGCCGGACGAGCGCCGGCCGGATATCTCGCTGATGTATCGCGGTGATTCAAGCTTCCAGCAGGTCAGCCTCGATGCCCGCACCGGTCAGCCGATCACCGCCCGGCAGTCCATGGGCGGCGAGTTTTTCTATCGCTTCCACTTTCAACTGCAACTGCCTTATCCGTGGGGGCGGTGGCTGGCCAGCTTATGCGCGCTGGTGATGCTGGTGACGCTGGTGAGCGGCATCATCACCCACAAGAAAATCTTCAAGGAATTCTTCACCTTCCGGCCGCGCAAGGGGCAGCGCTCGTGGCTGGATGGCCACAACGCCATTGGTGTGCTGGTGTTGCCCTTCCACCTGATGATCGCCTACAGCAGCCTGGTGATTTTCATGGTCATGCTGCTGCCCGCCAACATCCTTGCCCAGTACGGGGCGCAGAGCGCGACGATCTACGAGGAGTTGATGCCCACCAGCAAGAACCCCGAGGCAGCTGGGCAGGCCGCGCCGCTGGCGCCCTTGGCCGATCTCTATGCGCGGTTCCATCAACAGGAGCCTGACAGCCACCTGGGCCTGGTGGAGGTCGACCATCCCGGCGATGCCAATGCCACCGTGGTGTTCGCCCGTCATGGCGCCGATCGCATCGTGCACCAGGTCGGCTACGGCCTGGTGTTCGACGGCGTCACCGGCGCACTGCGCAGTGACAGCCGGGTCAACACGATACCGTTGATGCTGGCTGGCGGGTTATACGGTTTGCACATGGGGCATTTCGCCGGTGCAGGGTTGCGCTGGCTGTACTTCCTCGCCGGCGTGGGCGGCACCGCCATGATCGGCACCGGGTTGGTGATGTGGCTGGGCAAGCGTCAGCTCAAGCATGCCAAAAGCGCGCGGCAGCCTTCCCACCTGCGCTTGGTGGCTGTGCTGAACGTGATGAGCATGGCGGGGCTGATGCTGGCGGTGATCGGCTTCTTCTGGGCCAATCGCTTGCTGCCGCTGGAGATGCCGGGGCGCGCCGCCGTGGAAATCAAGGTGTTCTTCTCCCTCTGGGGCCTGTCGGCCGTGCATGCCGCCCTGCGCCCCGCCCGCCAGGCGTGGCTGGAACAACTGGGGCTGGCGACATTGCTATTCATGGGGTTGCCCATCCTCAACGCACTGACCACTGCCCACGGCCTGGACCACTCGCTGATCGCGGGCGACTGGGCAATGGCCGGGGTCGACCTGACGGCGCTGGGCTGGGGGCTGCTGTTGGCGTGGGCCGTGCGCAAACTGTGGCGGCAGGCGCCTGCCACCAGCGCGCGCAAGGTGGCGCTGAGTGTCGAAGGTGAGCCTTCATGATGCTGATCATCGGGTTGCTGTGCTACGCAGGCTTCACCGGGCTGTGCCTGGGCATGGAGCGCCATTATCGGGAACTGGTGGGACGCCCGCTGCAACCACGCATCAGCTGGGGGCTGCGGCTGATGGCCGTGCTGCTGCTGGCCGCCGCCCTGTGGCTGGCGGTGGGGGCCGATGGTGGTTGGAGCATGGGGCTGGTGCACTGGTTTGCCGCCTTGATGGCCAGCGTCATGGTGCTGGTGTTCGTGCTGCCGTATCGCCCGCGTCTGGCCCTGGGCATGGCCGCTGCCAGCGTAATAGCGGCGCCGCTGCTGGGCTTAGCCCTGTAGGGCTGCGCGGTAAACGCCGGGCGCCGCCCCCATGGTCTGGCGGAAACGGTTGCTGAAATGGCTGGCACTGGCAAAACCGCAGGCCAGGGCGATGTCGCCCAGCGCCTGGGTACTGCCGCGCAGTAGCTGGCAGGCACGCGCCATGCGCCGCGCCAGCACGTACTGGTGCGGTGGCAACCCGAAGCTGACGCTGAACATGCGGGCAAAATGGTACTCGGACAGGCTGCACTGCGCGGCCATGTCACCCAGGGTCAGGGGCTGGTCCAAGGCGGTGTCGATGTAATCCACCAATCGGCGACGCTGATGCGCCGCCAGGCCACCTTTGACTTGCAACCCCTGACGCAGTCCGGCCTGGTTCAACAACGTGTGGCTGATCAACTCATGGGCCAGGCTGGTGCCCAGCAGGCGATCGCCCGGCTCTTGCCAATCGAGGGCGATCAACTGGCGAAAACGCTCGGCCTGGCGCTGGTCTTCGAGAAAAGTCCCTTCCTGCAACTGCATTTCCCGCGGCTCGCGATCCAGCAAGGTCACGCAGCCCAATGCGAAATGCTGCTCGCTGAAATACACATGTGCCAGGCGCAGCTCACCGTTGATCACCCAGCCCGAATCATGCCCGGCGGGCAGGGTGCACAAGCGATCCGGTGCGCCCTTGCGGTCCGGTGCATCGGCCCTGAAAGTGCCGGTGCCGCCTGCCAGGTAGCAGGACAGCGTGTGATGGCTGGGCGCGTCGTAATGCTGGGCGTCGTGCCGGTTGTTCCACAACGCCGCCACCAGCCCGTCGCCCAGGGTCGCGCTCTGCTCCAGGCGCGCGTGGGGGGAACGGTGCAGGCATTGGAAAACCTGGATGTGGGGGTTGGCGGTCATGGGCGTGGTCCTCTGCGTGCATCGTACGCGCTTGCGCGCGAGCTGGGAGTGGCCAAGGGACAAAATGCGCAAGAATCCGCAAGTGCACCGCGCTTCACCTTGGGACACTGAGTGCCCAAAGGAGCCCGTGCCATGAACCTATTCCTCTACCTGCTCACCGTCCTCATCTGGGGTACCACCTGGATCGCCCTGAAACTGCAACTGGGCGTAGTCGCTATTCCAGTGTCGATCGTTTACCGCTTCGCCCTGGCGGCCGTGGTGCTGTTCGCCATCCTGCTGCTTAGTCGGCGCCTGCAACCGATGAATCGCCGTGGCCACCTGATTTGCCTGGCCCAGGGCCTGTGCCTGTTCTGCGTCAACTTCATGTGCTTCCTGACCGCCAGCCAATGGGTGCCCAGCGGCCTGGTGGCCGTAGTGTTCTCCACGGCCACCTTGTGGAACGCCTTGAACGCGCGGGTGTTCTTCGGCCAGCGCATCGCCCGCAACGTGCTGGGCGGCGGGGCGTTGGGGTTGCTGGGGCTGGGCTTGCTGTTCTGGCCGGAACTGGCCGGGCATTCGGCCAGCCGCGAAACCCTGATCGGGCTGGCGCTGGCATTGCTGGGCACACTGTGCTTTTCGGCAGGCAACATGCTCTCCAGCCTGCAACAGAAGGCCGGGCTCAAGCCGCTGACCACCAACGCCTGGGGCATGCTGTATGGCTCGATCATGCTGGCCGGTTACTGCCTGGTGCGCGGTACGCCGTTCAATGTCGACTGGAGTGTGCAGTACATCGGTTCGTTGCTGTACCTGGTCATCCCCGGCTCGGTGATCGGCTTCACCGCCTACCTGACGCTGGTGGGGCGTATGGGGCCGGAGCGTGCGGCTTACTGCACGGTGCTGTTCCCGCTGGTGGCGTTGAACGTGTCGGCGTTTGCCGAGGGCTATCAATGGACGGCGCCGGCGTTGATGGGGCTGGTGCTGGTGATGGCGGGGAATGTGCTGGTGTTTCGCAAGCCTCGGCCGCCGGTGGTGGCGGCCGAAGCCAAGCTGGCGTGATCAGCCTTTGAACGCTTGCGGGTTCACCAGATCCTGTGGCCGCTGGCCTTTCAGGGCTGCGGTCAGGTTATCCATGGCGCGGTTGGCCATGGCCTCACGGGTTTCCGAGGTGGCAGAGCCGACGTGGGGCAGGGTGACGGCGTTCTTCAGTTGGAACAGCGGCGATTCGGCCAGCGGCTCTTTCTCGTAGACGTCCAGGCCGGCGCCACGGATGGTGCCTTTCTGCAGGGCTTCGATCAGCGCCGGTTCGTCGACGATCGGGCCGCGGGCGATGTTCACCAGGATGGCAGAGGGCTTCATCAGCGCCAGTTCGCGGTGGCTGATCAGGTGCTTGGTTTTTTCGCTCAGCGGCACGACCAGGCAGACGAAATCGGCTTCGGCCAGTAGCTGATCCAGGGTGCGGAATTGCGCGCCCAGTTCCTGCTCAAGGGCCGTCTTGCGGCTGTTGCCGCTGTACAGGATCGGCATGTTGAAGCCCAGGCGACCGCGGCGGGCGATGGCCGCACCGATGTTGCCCATGCCGACGATGCCCAGGGTCTTGCCAAATACGTCGGTACCGAAATGGTTGGCGCCGACGCTGGCCTTCCATTCCCCGGCCTTGGTCCAGGCATCCAGCTCGGCCACGCGGCGGGCGCTGCTCATGATCAGCGAGAAGCCCAGGTCGGCGGTGCTTTCGGTGAGCACGTCGGGGGTGTTGGTGAGCATGATGCCGCGCTCGTTGAAATAGGCGACATCGTAGTTGTCGTAGCCCACCGAGACGCTGGACACCACCTCAAGCTTGCTGGCGCTGGCCAGTTGCTTGGCGCCCAGCGGGCGGCCGGCGCCGATCAGGCCATGGGCGTTGGGCAGGGCTTCGTCGAATTGCGCGGCGATATCGCCGTGCTTGGGGTTGGGCACAATCACGTCGAAGTCTTGCTGCAGGCGCTCGACCATGGGCGGGGTGATGCGGCTGAAGGCAAGTACGGTCTTTTTCATTGGGCTTGTTCTCGACAGTCGGGTGAAGAATGTGAGCACGCTAACATTCCCGGCCGGCGCGTTACAAACCCTGAGCCAGTAGCTTGTGTGGGAGCGGGTTCTACCCGCGAAGAAGGTAACGCGGGCTTCCTGACGCGCCGCGGTGTTCTTTTCGCGGGCAGAGCCCGCTCCCACAGTTCAGATCGCCATGTTCAACTCATGGGTCTTCAGGTCCGCCTCATGGGCCGCCAGGATGTCCGGCAGCGAACCGCGCAGGTATTCCACCCAGGTCTTGATCTTCGCATCCAGGTACTGGCGCGACGGGTAGATGGCGTACAGGTTCAGCTCCTGCAGGCGGTAGTCCGGCAGGATGCGCACCAGGGTGCCGTTGCGCAGGCCGTCGATGGCCGCGTAGATCGGCAGCACGCCCACGCCCATGCCGCTGATGATCGCGCTTTTCATCGCGTCGGCGGAATTGACCTGAAACGGTGCATTGCTGATGTTGACCATCTCCTGGCCTTCGGGGCCGTCGAACAGCCATTTCTCCAACTGCACCACCGGGCTGATCAGCCGCAGGCAGGCGTGGGACATCAGGTCGCTGGGCTTGCGCGCAGTACCATGGGCCTTCACGTACTCGGGCGAGGCGCAGACGATGCTGTAGGTGATGCCCAGGCGCTGGGACACGAACCCCGAGTCCGGCAGTTCGCTGGCCAGCACGATGGACACGTCATAGCCTTCGTCCAGCAAGTCCGGTACGCGGTTTGCAAGGGTCAGGTCGAAGGTCACGTCCGGGTGGGTCTTGCGGTAGCGGGCGATGGCGTCGATGACAAAGTGCATGCCGATACCGGTCATGGTGTGCACTTTCAGCTGGCCGGCGGGACGGGCATGGGCGTCGCTGGCTTCTGCTTCGGCTTCCTCGACGTAGGCCAGGATCTGCTCGCAGCGCAGCAGGTAACGCTTGCCTGCTTCGGTCAGGGCAATGCGTCGGGTGGTGCGGTTGAGCAGACGGGTTTGCAGATGCGCTTCGAGATTGGAAACCGCCCGCGAGACGTTGGCGGTGGTGGTATCGAGCTGCACGGCGGCGGCAGTGAAACTGCCCGCTTCGGCCACGCAACTGAAAGCACGCATGTTTTGCAGGGTGTCCATGGGTCACTCTCTAAATAGACGGCAAATTGTCGCATGAAGTAACAATTGTCGTCTCGCGGCTTTACACCGATTATCGCTTTTTACGTAATAAAGATTCACACGAACACCCGCTTATCGGCGCCCGTTTCACCCCCTAGAATCGGCGCCTCAAGGTAATCCCCTCTCTTTCAGTCAGGAATTAGCAGCAGTGCCGCGTCGCATATTTGGAAAGCTGAATGCTTTCAGCGTTTTGGCCTTAACTTTGACCATCAGCGGCTGCATCGGCACTGGCGGCATTGCCCCCCAAGGCAAGGCCCTGTCTGCCAACACCCTGGCCACCGACGAAGCCATCCAGGCCGCCGCCAAGGACGCCCATTGGCCCGCCAGCCAATGGTGGCGCGCCTATGGCGATGCACAACTCAACCAGTGGGTAGACCAGGCGCTGCAAGGCAGCCCGACCCTGGCCATGGCCGCCGCCCGCGTGCGCCAGGCCAAGGCGGCGGCTGGCGTGGCCGAGTCGGCCGAATCGGTGCAGATCAACGGCAAGGGCTCGCTGACCCGGCACAAGTGGCCGCAGGACAACTTCTACGGCCCCGGCGAGCTCAGTGGCGTCAAGGATTGGGACAACAACGCAGGCTTGAGCCTGAGTTACGACCTGGACCTGTGGGGCCGTGACAGCAATGCCACCGAGCAGGCGGTGGACATGGCGCACATGAGCGTGGCCCAGGCCCGTCAGGCGCAGCTGGAACTGACCAACAACATCGTCAAGGTGTACATCCAGCTGTCGCTGCATTACGCCCAGCGCGATATCGCCCAGGCGACCCTGGCGCAACAGCAGCAAATTCTGCAACTGGCCGAGAAGCGCCTGGCCCACGGCATCGGCACCCAGTTCGAGGTCAGCCAGGCGCAGACGCCACTGCCCGAAACCCATCGGCAGATCGACGCCCTGGACGAAGAAATCGCCCTGAGCGGCAACCAGCTGGCGGCGCTGGCGGGCAAAGGCCCGGGCGACGCCGCGCACCTGCAACGACCGACCCTGGCCTTGGGCGCGCCGCTGAAACTGCCGTCGGCGCTGCCAGCCGAATTGCTGGGACAGCGCCCCGACGTGGTCGCCAGCCGCTGGCAAGTGGCGGCCCAGGCCCGTGGCATCGATGTGGCCCACGCCGGCTTCTATCCCAACGTCGACCTCACGGCCAGCCTGGGTTACATGGCCACCGGCGGCAGCATGCTGGGCTTCCTGACCGCGCAAAAGCTGAGCTACACCGTGGGCCCGGCGATCAGCCTGCCGATCTTCGACGGCGGCCGTCTGCGCTCGCAGCTGGGTGAAGCCTCGGCCGGCTACGACATCGCCGTGGCGCACTACAACCAGACCCTGGTCGAGGCGCTGAAAAGCATCTCCGATCAGCTGATCCGCCGCGAGTCCATGGACAAGCAACAGGCCTTTGCCGCCGAGTCCGTGGCCTCGGCGCAGAAGACCTACGACATTGCCCAGGTGGCCTTCCAGCGCGGTCTGACCGACTTCCTCAACGTGCTCAATGCCCAGACCCAGCTGTTCCATCAGCAGGAAATCCAGCAGCAGGTGCAGGCCGCGCGACTGACCGCCCAGGCTGAACTGGTGACCGCGCTGGGCGGCGGGTTGCAGGCAGGCAACGACGTGCCCAGCGACGCCAAGACTGCCGCACCGCCTACCCCGGCGGCCCTGGCCATCCTCAATCACTGACGGATCGATTCATGACTTCTCTGTCTGCACCGCTGCGCCGGCTGGGTTCGCTGCAGTGGCGCCGTGGTTTCTTCGAGTGGGCACGCAGTGACGGCGTGACCTGGGCGTATATCTTCAAGACGCTGCTGGCCGCGTTCCTGACCCTGTGGCTGGCCATGCGCCTGGAGCTGCCGCAGCCGCGCACGGCGATGATCACCGTGTTCATCGTCATGCAGCTGCAAAGCGGCCACGTGTTCGCCAAGAGCTTCTACCGCTTCCTGGGGACCATCGCCGGTTCCGTGGTGACGGTGGCGCTGATCGCCCTGTTCGCGCAGAACACCGAACTGTTCCTGCCCAGCCTGGTGATCTGGTTCGGCATCTGCTCGGCCGGCGCCGTACGCCACCGCAACTTCAAGGGCTACGGCTTCGTGCTGGCCGGCTATACCGCCGCCTTTATCGGCTTGCCGGCCCTGGCGCACCCGGAAGGGGCGTTCATGGCGGCGATGTGGCGGGTGCTGGAAATCTCCCTGGGGCTGATCGTGTCCACGGCGGTCAGCGCGGCCATCCTGCCGCAGTCGGCCAGCGCCTCGATGCGCAACGCCATGTACCAGCGCTTTGGTGTGTTCGCCGGTTTTGTCGCCGAGGGCCTGCGCGGTGCGAGTCAGCGCGCCACGTTCGAGAGCACCAACGTGCGCTTCATTTCCGAGGCCGTGGGCCTGGAGAGCCTGCGTGGCGTGGTGGCCTTCGAAGACCCGCACATGCGCCGTCGCAGTGGCCGGGTCAGCCGCCTGAACAGTGAATTCATGGGCATCACCACGCGCTTCAACGCCCTGCATCAACTGCTGGAGCGTATCCGCGGCCGTGGCCACGCCGAGGTGGTGACCGCCATCGAACCCGGCCTGAAAGCGCTGGCCGCGCTGCTGGAAAACTACGCCGGCCGTGCCCTGACCGTCGACGACGCCAAGCGTTTGGCCGAACAGATGGCGCTGTACAAGGAAGAGCTGCCGTCCCACGTGCGCCGCCTGCGCGCCATCTTCGTCGAGAGCCACCCCAGCGAAGACGACCTGCTGGACTTCCACACGGCCTACGAGCTGCTGTACCGCTTCGTCGACGAACTGCTCAGCTACGCTCAGACCCACGCCTCCCTGGCCGATCACAGCCACGAGCGGGAAAAGTGGGACGAGCCGTTCATGCCCCAGACCAGCTGGTGGGTGTCGGCCGCAGCGGCGGTGCGGGCCATGTCGGTGCTGGGCCTGTTGGGCAGCTACTGGGTGGCCACGGCCTGGCCCAGCGGCGCCACCATGACCCTGGTGGCTGCGGCCACCGTCGGCCTGTCGGCAGCGGCGCCCAACCCCAAGCGCATGTCGTTCCAGATGGCCTGCGGGACCATGCTGGGCGCGGTGGTGGGCTTTGCCGAAACCTTCTTCGTGTTCCCCTGGATCGACGGCTTCCCCTTGCTGTGCATGGTGTTGGCGCCGGTGTTGATGTTCGGCGCGTTCCTGGCCTCGCGGCCACAGTGGGCCGGTTATGGCCTGGGCCTGCTGATTTTCTTCAGCATCGGCTCGGTGCCCGACAACCTCACGGTGTACAACGCCTACGCCTTCATCAACGACTACATCGGCATGATCATCGGCATGCTCGCCTGTGCTGCCGCCGGCGCGATTATCCTGCCGCCCAACAGCCGCTGGCTGTGGAGCCGCCTGGAGCACAACCTGCGCGAGCAAGTGGTGTTCGCCATCAGCGGCAAGCTGCGCGGCCTGGGCTCGGCGTTCGAGAGCCGCACCCGTGACGTGCTCAACCAGGCGTATGGCCTGGCGGCCGGCAAGCCCGAGGTGCAGCGCAACCTGCTGCGCTGGATGTTCGTGGTGCTGGAAGTGGGCCACGCGGTCATCGAGTTGCGTCGCGAACAGGCGATCCTGCCGGTGCACCCGGCCTATGCCGAATCGCAGCCGTGGCGCCAGGCCATCCGCGTCATGGGCCGCTCGCTGATTCGTCTGTTCATCCAGCCCAGCCGCGCCAACCTGGAACGCAGCCTGGCGGCGGTGGACCAGGCCATCTATTGCGTGCGCGACACCGACGAGCCGTTCGCCCGGCACTTCGACACCTCGGCTTTGCGCCGGGTGCAAAGCTACCTGCACTTTATCCGCAGTACCCTGCTGGACCCGCAATCACCGCTCGCTGAGCTGGCGCCCCCTGCGCCTGCCCAAGGACTGACCCATGCCGCGTGAAATAGCTTTCCATGGTGTGTACATGCCCACCATGACCCTGATGTTCCTGATCGCCCTGGGCGTGGGCTGGGCCCTGGACCGCTTCCTCAGCGGCCTGGACCTGTATCGCTTCTTCTGGCACCCGGCGCTGTTGCGCCTGAGCCTGTTCGTCTGCCTGTTCGGCGCCCTGGCGCTGACCGTTTACCGTTGAGACTGACTTGATGAAAAAGTTTTTCAGCCTGATCGCCACCCTGCTGGTACTGGCCGTGGCCGTGTTCATCGGCCGCGAGCTGTGGGTGCACTACATGCAAACCCCCTGGACCCGCGACGGCCGCGTGCGCGCCGACATCATCAACGTGGCCCCGGACGTGACCGGCTACGTGGTGGCCGTGCCGGTGCGCGACAACCAGTTGGTGAAGAAGGGCGACGTGCTGCTGCAGATCGACCCCGAGCACTACCAGATCGCCGTCAAGCAGGCCCAGGCCCTGGTGGCCTCGCGCAAGGCCACGTGGGAAATGCGCCAGGTCAACGCCAAGCGCCGCGCCGACATGGACAACCTGGTGGTGTCCAAGGAAAGCCGCGATGACGCCGGCAACGTCGCAAGCAGTGCCGAGGCCGACTACCAGCAGGCCCTGGCTGCCCTGGACGCTGCCCAGCTGAACCTGGCCCGCACCAAGGTGGTGGCCACGGTGGATGGCTACGTCACCAACCTTAATGTGCACGTGGGCGACTACGCCCGCACTGGTGAGGCGAAGATGGCGGTGGTCGACAAGAATTCGTTCTGGGTTTACGGGTTCTTTGAAGAGACCAAATTGCCGAACGTGCATGTGGGCGACAAGGCTGATTTGCAGATGATGAGCGGCGAGGTGTTGAAGGGGCACGTCGAGAGTATTTCGCGCGGTATTTATGACCGGGATAACCCTGAGAGCCGGGAGCTGGTGGCGGATGTGAATCCGACGTTCAACTGGGTGCGGTTGGCGCAGCGGGTGCCGGTGCGGATTCATATTGATGAGGTGCCGGAGGGGTTTTTGCTGGCGGCGGGGACGACTTGTACGGTGATTGTTAAGCAGGGGTCGGCTGGGGCTCTGTGAGGGGGGAGGGGCTGGTGGGGGGTTGCGTGATGGCCGCCAGGGGCCAGGCGATGATGATCTGGCGTTCTTGAGATCGAGCGCCGTCCGCACGGCGCTTCCCGAGCTTCGCTCGGTCCCACATCTGTTTCGGGCCAGTTATGCCTGTCGCATCACCTGGCCCGCTTTGTATTTTCACTGCAAATCTGTGTTGGTACCCACAAGGCGGTCGAGGTGATTTAACAGGCATAATTGGCCCGAAACAGATGTGGGACCGAGCGAAGCTCGGGAAGCGCCGCGCGGGCGGCGCTCGATCTCAAGGACACTGCACCTCTCAAGACATGCCCCTGGAAGCCCCGACGCGATCGACCGCCAAGCCCAGCGCAGCCTGGCGGCAGCGGCTACAGGTCTCGGTTGAGGCCGAACTTGCGTTTCAGGATTCCCTCCAGCAGGCCCTTCGGCACCCACCGCTCCAACCACGGCAACGCCCGACTCCCATTCCCTATCCGCACCAACCGCGCCGGCACCGGCTTCTCCACCGCCGCCACCAACCGGTCGGCAAACACGACAGCCGAAGTCGGCCTGTCCTGCGAAGCCGTGGCCCGTGCGCGAATCTGCGCCTGCAACGGCCACCACGGCGAGCCCTCGGCAATCACCTGTTCCGCCTCGCGGCTGGCATTGCTGGCGAACTGGGTATCGATGGCCCCCGGCTGTACTTCCATCACCCGGATGCCAAAGGGCGCCAGTTCCATGCGCAGCGCATCACAGAGCCCGTGCACGGCGGCCTTGGAGGCGCAGTAGGCGCCGGCGAACGGGGTGGTCAGCACGCCCGAGACGCTGCCGATGTTCACCACCAGCCCCCGGCTGGCGCGCAGCAGGGGGAAGAGGGCGCGGGTGACGCCGACGATGGCGAACACGTTGGTTTCGAACTGCTGGCGCATGCCGGCGACGCCGCCGTCCAGCAACGGGCCCATGGCGCCGTAGCCGGCGTTGTTGATGAGGATGTCGAGGCCCGGCAGCTCGGCGGCCAGGGCCGCTACCGCGGGTTCATCGTTGACGTCGAGCTGGCGGGCGTGGAAGCCCTCGGCCGCCAGGCGTTCTACGTCCGCCGGTCGACGGGCCGTGGCCCAGACGCTGTGGCCGGCCTGCCGGAAAGCCCGCGCGACGGCAAGGCCGATGCCGCTCGAGCAGCCGGTGATGAGGGTGACGGGCATACAGGGTCCTTGTGCATTGAGTCAGGGGTCAGATCGATCAGTGCGCAGTCTAGCTGCTCATCCTTGCCGCCTGTAATCAATACACCGCGCCCATCGGCGTGCACCACGAACTGCGCTGGCACGCCAGCCACGCCCAAGGGTTGCCACAAGGCGCCGTTGCCTTCGGTGTGCATGGTGAAAATATCGACGTCGGGGTGCTGGCCGGCGATGCTCGCCAGGTAATCCAGGCGCATCTTGCAGGCAGGGCAATTGGCCGAGTGCAGCACCAGCAGGCGGCCTTTGCGGGCCCGCGAGAAGAGGTATTGGTTGGCGCCGGTCTGCTTGCCTTCGCCGAAGTGCTCGGCGAAGGCGGTGGCATCCTTGAGTTCCCTGATCGCGTTCATGTCGTGTCCCCAGTTGAATGACGTGTTGACTCATTCAACGCCTATCGGGGGCCACGCGATACTGTAAGAACTGACAGTCAGTTGGCGAAGCTGCCCTGCACCCGCTCGGCGCGCCATTCCAAGGTTTGCGCGCGGTAGCCGGGGCGCAGCGGCGGCACGGGTAGACAGTCCTTCCAGCTGGCGCCGGGTTGCAACTGGCCGGGGCCGCGATAGCGCGGCGCGTCGTAATCGTCCTGCACCAGGTTCACGGTGTCGCCGGGGGCGAAGGCCGCCAGGCGCCATTGCAGTTCGGTCATGGGCACGCTGTTGCCGTTCTTCATGCTCACCTGCAGCGGTTTGTCGGCGGGGCACTCGTCGGCAGCGTACTGGAAGTGCAGGCCCATGCGCGCCAGTTGCGCCAGCTCGCGGTTGTCCTGCCACAGCACGCTGAGGCCGACCATGGCCAGGCCCGCCAAGGCGACCAGGGAGATGGGCAAGGCCTTTTTCGGGTAGCGGATCAGCAGGAAAAGCCAGGAGATGATGAGCAGGGTGCCGATGAGCATGGCGTGGGTTCGCGTGTGGCTGGACAGGCCTGCCATGGTACCACCTGTAGCCGCTGCCGCCAGGCTGCGCTGGCCCTAAGCCCCGCTGGGCATACTCAGGGTTGCCGAGGGCCAGCGCAGCCTGCGGCAGCGGCTACAGGCCGGACACAAAAAAGCCCCTGCCTCACCGGCTGCGGATAGGGGACGCAGCGGATGAGGCAGGGGCTTTCAAACAACCTTACTGCGCGATGGTTTTCACCGACACGCCACGCTCTACCGGGGTGGAGCGGCCGTAGATGTCTTCGAAGCGCTCGATGTCATCCTCGCCCAGGTAGCTGCCCGACTGCACTTCGATGATTTCCAGCGGGATCTTGCCCGGGTTGCGCAGGCGGTGCACCGAGGCGATCGGGATGTAGGTGGACTGGTTTTCGCACAGCAGGAACACGTTCTCGTCACAGGTGACTTCGGCGGTGCCCGATACCACGATCCAGTGTTCGGCGCGGTGGTGGTGCATCTGCAGGCTCAGGCAGGCGCCCGGCTTGACCGAGATGTGCTTGACCTGGAAGCGGCCGCCCATGTCCACCGAGTCGTACGAACCCCATGGGCGGTACACTTCGCAGTGGTTCTGGGTTTCGCTGCGGCCCAGCTCGTTGAGGGTGTTGACCATCTGTTTCACGCCCTGGACCTTGTCCTTGTGGGCAATCATCATGGCGTCCTTGGTTTCCACCACCACGATGTTGTCCAGGCCGATCACCGACACCAGCTTGCCGTTGCCGTGGATCATGCAGTTGCGGCTGTCCTGTACGACCACGTCGCCCTTGGTGACGTTGCCGTTGGCGTCTTTCTCGTGCACGTCCCACAGCGACGACCAGCAGCCCACGTCGCTCCAGCCAGCCGTCAGCGGCACCACGCAGGCGCGCTGGGTTTTTTCCATCACGGCGTAGTCGATGGAGTTGTCCGGGCAGCAGGCGAAGGTGGCTTCGTCGATTTCGACGTTGTCGCCGTCTTTCACGCTGCGCTCAAGGGTCAGCATGCAGGTGTCGTAGATGTCCGGATCGTGCTTCTTCAGTTCTTCCAGGAAGCGGCTGGCGCGGAACAGGAACATGCCGCTGTTCCAGAAGTAGCCACCGGCTTCGACGAATTCGGCAGCGCGTTTTTCATCCGGCTTCTCGACGAAGTGCGCCACGCGGCTCACGCCTTCGGGCAGCAGCGCGTCATTGGTGGACTTGATGTAGCCGTAGCCGGTTTCCGGCTTGGTGGCCGGCACGCCGAACAGCACCATCTCGCCACGCTCGGCGGCCACGGTGGCCAGGGCCAGGGCGCGTTGCAGGGCCTTCTGATCGTCGATCACGTGGTCGGCGGGCAGCACCAGCATCAGCTCGTCGCGGCCTTCATTGACCATCTTCATGGCGGTCAGGGCTACGGCGGGGGCAGTGTTGCGGCCGAAGGGCTCCATCAGGATGCCCTGGGTTTCCAGCTTCAGGTTGGCCAACTGCTCGTTGACGATGAAACGGTGATCCTTGTTGCAGACCACGATCGGGGTTTCCATGCCTTCAAACACCAGGCGCTCCAGGGTTTGCTGGAACAGGGTGTGCTCGCCGGTCAGGGCCAGGAATTGCTTGGGGAATTGCTTACGCGAAAGCGGCCACAGACGAGAGCCACTACCACCTGACAAGATCACCGGAATCATATTGTTTCTCCAATAAAACGAATGGTTAGTTAGACGCGTTGCCGTTTCTGTCTTGTTTTTGTTCCCTGTCAGCCGCCCGTTTCAGCGGGCGGCCAACTCGATTCTGTTCAGCGGGTGGAAACCGGGCGCTGTACCCACACCGGCGACAGGCTGGTGCCTTCACCGGTCACGTACAGCACGGCCGCTTCACCGCGCTCCAGGGCCACTGGCTTGAGGTCGCTGACTTTCTTGTCGCCTTCGTACAGCGCCAGGCTGACTTTCACCGGGTTGATCTCGCGCTCGCCGGTGCCCTTGGCGGCCACGTCCTTGACCACGTCGGTCTTGCCGTCGGCGGTCTTCAGGGTCAGCGGCTTGTCACTGAGGTTCTGCACGCGTACCAGCGACTTCTGCTTGTTCTTGAACGGTGGCTCTTCCACCAGCTGTGGGTTGCCGTTGGTGTTGTTGACCACGGTGTAGTAGTGGTCCGAGGCCAGCTTCACCGGCAGGGTCTTGCTGCCGACCTTGGCGCTGTAGTCGCCTTGGGGCATGAAGCTGAAGTCGCTGCTGGCCAGCGGCGCGATCTCGTTGAGGTTGGTGTTGCCGACGCTGGCGCTGACTTCCTGGTTGCCGGCGTTGTAGACACGGACAAAGGCGGAGCCTTTAGGCGCGGTAGGGCCGTAGAGGGCGGCATCGCCACCGGCGAAGGCGTGTGCGGAGAGCAGGCCGGTGGCGGCAATCAGGGCAGCGGCCAGACGGTTTTTGCGATTATGTGCGGTCATGTGCATTTCCTCTTTGCTTGTAAGGGTTGAGCTTTTCAACGGCTCAGTTGGATTGGCCCACAGCCAGGTTCTGGTTGGTATTCGGGTCTTTTTTCAGCTCGGCGATCCAGTTGGGGTCGAAGTCGCTGAGGTCGTTCTTGATTGGCAGATAGCGTTCCGGAAACTCCCAGATCAGCACTTGGGGCGGGCTGTTCTTGAAGGCGTCGGTTTGCAGGTACTTGAGCATCGGCAGAATCGGGCCGTGGCCGTCTTCGGCGTAGTTGACGACGTCACTGCGCAGCGACTGCTGCAAGGCGCCCAGGAAGTTCCAGTGCGGGTTGGCGCTGTAGCTGGTGCCCACCAGGGCGACCGGAATCTCGTTGCCGCCGAACAGCGCGTCACCGCTTTCAGCCTTGTCGCCGGCCTGGGTGGTGGTGCGCTGGGCCAGTTCGTCCGGCTTGGGCAGCAGGTTGCTGAACAGCGGGTCCAGCGGCAGGAAGTTGGTCAGGTCGCCCTTGTACGGCTTGGCCGCGTCGCTGGCGGTGACGAAGGTCTGCGGCTCGCCGCTGAGCGGGGCGTGCTGGGCAATGGCGGTGCCCAGGTTGCGCGCCACCACTTCGGCGCCCATGGGCGTCCAGTGGGTGTCGGTGCGCAGGAACACCTGGCCCTGGGCCTTGGCCTGCTCCAGCGGGGCCAGCAGGTCGGGGGCGAAGATGCCGGCGGCCGCGGCCTGGGCGTGGAACTGCTGGTACAGGTCCTTGTGCAACTCGGCCGGGGCGGTGGCGCCGATGTGCTCGGGGTACAGGCGGGCCTTGGCCGGGACGATGGCCAGCACCAGTTGCACGCCGTGCTGCTTGAGCTGGTCACGCACGCCTTTGATCAGGGCGAAGTTGTCGGCTTCCACCTGCGCGCCGTTGGCCACGGGGTTGAATTCCTCGTCGCTGTACAGCCACTGGTCGCGGCCCAGTACCACGCCGGGGCGGCCTTCCTTGAACAGCTTGAAGTCCACCGCGGCCCACAGGTTGGTGCCCAGGCGCTTGATCGGGAACTGGTCGTCGTAGTGGGTTTCCACCGCCTTGGTGAACTTGCCGTTGAGCACGGTCATCTGCTCGGTGCGGTTGAAGCTGGCGAAGCTCCACAGCGACCAGATGCCCAGGCCCAGCAGCACGGCCAGGAACAGCAGAATGTAGAGGATGCGTAATGATCGGGTCATGGTCGGCTCGCTCAAAACTGGAAGTAGAGGAACGGCGAGAAACTCTGCGCCGACAGTTTCAGGATCGAGGCCAGGAACAACACCAGCACCAGGGTGCGCATCAGGTAGCGCGACCAGTCCACGGTCCAGTACGAGGCTTGCACCTGGTGACCATGGGCGTGGGCGGCCAGCGCGGCCGGGTTGTCGCCCGGGGTGGCGCGATACAGGCCAGGTTGCGCGGTGGCCGGGCCGTTGGCTTCGGCCACCGGGGCCTTGGCTTTTGGCTTGGGCTGGTTGGTGTACAGGTCACGCAGGCCGAAGAACGCCAGGGTGATGTAGGCAATCACCAGGGTTGCCACTTGCAGGCCGGTGAGGCTGGCGGCGTTGAGTTCGGACAGGTGCCAGTCGCCGAAGCTGAACATGGCGGCGTACATGCGGTAAGCCACATGCAGGTTTTCGGCGCGAAAGATCACCCAGCCCATGATCACCAGCAGGAAGGTCAGTACCCAGCGGATCGGGTTCAGCGCGCGCGGCGTGGTGTTGATGCCCAGCAGGCGCTCGATGGCCAGCCACGCGCCATGCCAGGCGCCCCAGATGATGTAGGTGAAGTTGGCGCCGTGCCACAGCCCGCCCAGCAGCATGGTCAGGAACAGGTTGCGGTAGGTGGCCAGGGTGCCTTTGCGGTTGCCGCCCAGGGTGATGTACAGGTAGTCGCGCAACCAGGTCGACAGGCTGATGTGCCAGCGGCGCCAGAACTCGGTGATCGACTGGCTGATGTAGGGCTGCTTGAAGTTTTCCATGAAGCGGAAACCCATCATCAGGCCCAGGCCGATGGCCATGTCGCTGTAGCCGGAGAAGTCGAAATACAGCTGCGCGGTGTAGGCCAGGGCGCCCAGCCAGGCGTCGCCGGTGGTGGGGGCGGCCAGGGCGAAGCAGTGGTCCGAGACGGTGGCCAGGGTGTCGGCGATGAACACCTTCTTGATGAAACCCTGCATGAACCGCGTCGCGCCCTCGCTGAACTTGTCCAGGGTGTGGGTGCGGTTGTTGAACTGGTCCACCAGGTCCGCGAAGCGCAGCACCGGCCCGGCAATCAGGTGCGGGAAGATGGCGACGAAGGCGGCGAAGTCGATCAGGTTGCGCGTGGCCGGGGTGTCGCCGCGGTACACGTCGATGATGTAGCTGATCGATTCGAAGATGTAGAACGAGATACCGATGGGCAGCAGCACATGGGTCAGGATGAACGGCTGCATGCCGAACGAGCTGATGATGGCGTTGATGCTGTCCACGCCGAAGTTGGCGTACTTGAAGTAGCCCAGTACGCACAGGTCCACCGCCACGCCCAGCAGCAGCCAGCGCTGTGCGGGTTTGGTGCGCACGCCGGCGGCGCCTACGCGCAGGCCGATCCAGTAGTTCCACAGGGTGACCGCGGCGAACAGCGCCAGGAAATCCACCCGCCACCAGGCGTAGAACACGTAGCTGGCGACCAACAACAGCAGGTTGCGGTAACGATTGCCGCACAGGTAGTACAAGCCGAGAAAGACCGGCAAGAACAGGAACAGGAACACGTTAGATGAGAAAACCATCCCGATCTCTCCTTGTTTGATCCATACACAAGGGCCGAAGCCCCCCCAAACCCCCCATTTATTCCAGGGGGTAAATCACGTCCTGCGCCATCTCGTAGCCGCTGCCGCCAGGCTGCGCCGGCCGGTGTGAACCCTGTAGATCTCCAGTGAGGTACAGGGCCAGCGCAGCCTTCGGCAGCGGCTACGGGTGGTGTGTCATCACGAGCCCTTGTTGCCTTTTTCGTGCTCGGGGTCGTAGACCTTGGTCAGGTCGCCGCCCAGGCGGAAGGTCTTGAACGGCTGGCCTTCGTGCTTGCGTTCAAGCGCGTCCGGCGGGCAGCTGTAAAGGCTGCACCAGGGCTCCAGCCAGGCGAATTTGCTGTCCACCTTAAGGTCGGTCATGTCCTGGTCCTTGCCGTTCTTGGCTTCGAAGATGTCCGGGTCTTTCACCCCGGCCAGCACCTTGTCACCCAGGCGTTTCAGGGCACCGTTGTTTTCCTGGCGCAGGTCCACACCGTTGGCCTGGGCGAAGCTGGCAATCATCGACAGCGGCGGCAGCGCGTAGTTGTGGTAAGCCAGGGCGCGCTGCTGACGCTTCACCTCGTTGGGCAGGAAGCCGTCGGCATCAACCTGATTGGCGCCGATCTTGTATTCCTTCACCGACCAGTCGAACAGGTCGCGGCGGTCCAGGGCCACGGAGGCGGCCATCACCGACCAGGCGGCCCAGTACGAGTGATTGTTGGTTTTTTCCAGCGGCAGGTTGTTCCAGTCGCTGACGACCTGATCGGCCAGGCGCCCGAACCAGGCTTCGATCACCTGGGTCTGCTGCTGGTGGGTGGCCAGCGGGTGCGAGTCGGAGAACTTCAGCCGCACATAGGCCGACGCCATGCTGCCCAGCGCCCATTTGCGCATGGACTTGCCGGTGTGGTTGAAGTCCTTGGACATCAGCGCATCGGCCTGGGCCCAGGCAGTCAGCCAGTTGAGCGTGCAGTCCAGCTGCTGCGGATTGCCGTCGCGCATGTACACCATCACTTGCTTGCTGATGCCGCGCTCCATGGTGGTGATGTCCTTGGTGGCATCGCGGAACGCTTTGTCAGACGTGGCGTTGAAGGTCGAACGGGTTTTGTCCGAACCTTCGTACTTGCTGCGAAACTGCAGGCTTTGGGTGTAAGGCTGCGGCATGGCCTGGCAGCCTTCATCCTTGGCATTGGTCTTGAACTTGTCCACGGCCGCCAGGTAACCCTGTGGCGGGTGCAGGGGCGCAGCCGCCTGGGCATTGCCGGCGAAGATGGCCAGGCCCAGCAGGGTGGGCGCGAGCAGGTGGCGTAGTGCGTTGGTGCGGTTCATAAATAACCTCACAGTCCGGCTTGGGCGTTCTGTTGTTTCGGTGATTGCTGAACGCCAGGGAAGACGTTGCGCTTGCACACGGTGGCTTCGACTTTCTGGGCGGGTTGGCCGGCTTCAGGGCCTTCCACTTCCAGGGCCAGCAGGTTCTGCGAAGCCCAGTCCTCGTCGTTGCGCAGCTCGAAGGCAAAGCGCCCGTCGGTGTCCGAGGTGGTTGGTTTCTCAATCTTCAGGTCTTCGTGCCGCCCGTTCAGGTACCACAGGGTGGCGTGCAGGGTCTTGACCGAGGTGTCGGCGAATTTGATGTCGATCTGGTGATTACCGTTGTGCAAGTCTTTGATTCCATTGCGGCCGTTGACCAGCAATTCATTCTTGCCGGTTTTGAGCGTGGCGCTGGCTTGCAGTTCCGCAGGTTTGCCATCGCAACCGTTATCCAGCAGCGACATCATCTGGCGGTAGATGGTCTCCTGGTCCAGGCGGTACAGCGGCGAGAATTCCCAGATGAGGATTTTCGGCGGGTGCTTCTGGAAGTCGTCGCTGCCCAGGTACTGCAGCATCGAGCCTTCCAGGCCGCCGCCGGGGAAGGCGACGTTGAGGATGTCGGCGCCGATGTCCTGTTCCAGGAAGCCGGCGAAGTTGTAGTTCTTGCCGCTGTGGCTGGTGCCCACCAGGGTGATCTGCGGGGTGCCGGCATCGCCGAACAGGTCGCCGTCGGCCGCCTCGCCCTTGGGCTCGGTGGTGAACTGGTCCATGTATTGGATGGCGTAGCTGGTGCCGCACAGCTGGCCGGCCATGTTGTGCAGGGTACCGGTCTTGCCCATGCGGCCGGACAGGTGGGTTTCGAATTCGCGCTTGGGAATGTCGGCGAAGGCCGGCATTTTCTTCACGGTCTCGGCGACGATCTTCGCAGTGCGCTGGGCGCCGTACGGGGTCCAGTGCTGGTCACCGCGGAAGTAGAAGTCGTGGGCCTGCTGCTCATTGGTCAACGGCGACAGGTCGGGCACGTTGAAGCCCATGCCGGCGAAGCGTTGCAGCATGGCCTGGTAGTTCTTCAGCGCCTTGTCGTACTGGAACTTGTCGCGGTCGGCCGGGAACAGTTTGTTGCGGTCAACCAGGCCACGGGTCGGCTGGTACACCACCACCAGCTCCACGCCCTTGCTCTTGAAGGCGTCGTGCAGCTGTTGCAGGCGGCGGTAGCCTTCCGGCGTGGTGTCGAATTCGGTGCGCAGGTCTTCCTGGGTACGGAACAGCCAGTCGCCCTGGGCCTGCACCAGCGTGGTGAAGTTCTGCTGGTAGCGGCTCACGTAGTTCTTGGCGTCATGGGCGGCTGGGCACAGGCTGCAGCAGGGTGCGGCTTCGTACTTGGGCGCGGCGAAGTCCTGGGCGCTGGCGCCGTTGGACGCTGCCATCATGGCGGCGGCAAGGCCGGACAGGCTGAGCAGCTTGATCAAGGTGGGGTGCATGAAGTTCATCCTCAGTCCTGCATTTCGGTCTGGCGTTCGACGGGGTCGATCAGCACGGCTTTTTGTTGGCGAACCATCAGGTCCATGATTTCGGCCTGGCGGTCGCCCAGGATGCCGGTGAAGCTGATGCCACTGGATTTGGTGGGGGCCAGCATCGACACGCGATACATCTCCACCGACAGCGGCGAGTCGATGGACAGCGGCCCGGTACCGTTACCGGCCAGTTCGCCACCCACCAGGATCAGCGAGACCTGGGCGTCGAAGGGGTCGAGCTTGATGTTGCGGTCGGTGTTGCTCAAATCCTTGATGTGGCCGTACACACCGGTCAGGCCGTTGCCCAGCGCCTTGTTCTCGTAGAGGCGGATGTTGGTGCTGTTGCGCACGCGGATACCGTGGCGCTTGTTGCCCAGCAGCATGTTGCCCCACAGCAGGTTGTCGGCGCTTTCGTACAGGGTGATGCCGTCGGTGTGGTTCTTGTAGATCTTGTTGTAGGCCACCAGGTTGCCCACGCTGTTACGGTCGATCACCACGCCCGAGAGGTGGTTGTCGTAGCTGCGGTTGTTGAAGATGAAGCTGTTGTTCACTTCCCGCGAGACGATGATGCCGTGCTTCTTCTTGGTGCCGTACACGGTGTTGTCGGCGATGATCAGGCCGTGGGACCGGTCGTGCGGGTCGATGCCGTAGATGATGTTGTCGTGGTAGGTGTTGCTCTTGACCACGAAGTCGCTGGTTTCATAGCAGTAGAAGCCGTACCACATGTCCGAGAAGGTGCTGCCGATGATCCAGCCGGTAGGCTCGCCGCGGCCCATCTGCGCAGTCATGTTCGGCGTGTACTGGGAAATACTCACCCCGTACGACTTGGACTGGTTGTAGCCCATGCTCGCCATCACGGTGTTGACCATGTAGGTCTCGGTGCCGCCCCAGGACAGCAGGAACGGACGGAACTCCTTGGGTTGGCGGAAGGTGGACGGGCCGTTGTCAGCCTCGCGCCAGCCAATCACGCGGGTATCGCGCAGGAACAGTTTGCCGTCGTTGACCAGGAACGCGCCGCCTTCCTGAGACAGGCGAAGTTCCTTGGTCTGCTTGTCCACCTCGAAGATGCCGTTGTGCCCGACCACGATCGGCAGGCGCGACAAGTACACGCCCGGCGCGGTTTCGCGGATGTATTGCTTGGGCAGCTTTTTTACCAGTTCGGTGAGGTTGACGTAGCCGTCCTCGACGAAGATGGCCTGGGGAATGCCGTGCTGGCGGTTTACCCATTCGGCCATCTTGTTGTCGCCGCCGATGAATTCCTTCAGCACGTCTTCCTGCAGCATGCGCTTGACCATGATCTTGCCGGGCTTGCGGCGGTCGATCTTGGCGGCCACGGCCTGGGCGGTGTAGCCGGTCAGGTCGGGCAGTTTGGGCGCAGCCAGTTCCAGCGACTCCGGTGGGGCCGTGGTAATGGTGTAGGTCTTGGCCAGTTGCAGGGTCTTGGCTTCGTCCTTGTCTGGCGCCGCAGCTGCCGCCGGGTGCGCGGCCGGGGCACTGGCCAGGGCCAGGCCGCTGGCCAGCAGCAGCGCGGTGGCCAGCACGGCCCTGGAAAACGGCAATCGGTCTGAATTCATCATTTCATCGCACTCCCTTCGCGGTCGCATCAGAAGCGCCAGATCACGTCGATAAAGGCGCGGTGCATGTAGCTGTCCACCTGGTTGCCATAGGCCGAACCTGGCTTGAACACACCGGCGCGCAGGCGCACCAGGGCCGAGGGTTCGTCCACCGACTGGCTCAGGGAGGCCGGCAACAGGCCTTGCTTGAAGTACTTGCTGACCACCAGGTCCATCTCCTGGCCCAGGTCCTTGTCACCGTCAGCCAGCGGCAGCGAGCTGATGGAGGTGATGTCGGTCGGGTTTTCCGGGTCGGTGGTGGTGTTGACCGCGTCCAGGGTGCTGGTGCCGATGCCCTGGTTGCCGTCCACACGCCAGAACTTGTGGTAGATCAGGCTGGCGTCGTATTCGTCGCGCAGTTGCCAGCTGGCGAACAGCGAGGCGCTTTGCACGTTGGCCATCTCGGCCTGGTAGGCCTCGCCGAAGCGGGCGACGCGGGCACGGGTGCCGGTCCAGGTCGAGCGGTTGCTTTGCAGGCCGTTCTGTTCGTAGTCGCGGCTGGCGCGCGAATAGGCGCCGCCCACTTGCCAGTTCGGGTCCAGGTGTACGCGCAGGCCCAGGTCGGTGGCCCAGCCGTTGACGTGGCCGCTGGTCTTGTCGCCGGCCACGGTCTGGCCGTTGACCACGTTGCTGCCGATGCTGTCGCGGTTGCCGGACATGAACGTCAGGCTGCCCCAATAGTTGATGTTGTTCAGGTTGTCGTGGTTGTAGGCGTCGCTGTCGGCTTCAAGGCCCAACCAGGTCAGGTCACCGGTGCTGCTTTTGTCCGAATCGTCGATGGCCTGGCCGGTGCTGGGCAGGCTGCCGCTGTCATGGGTGTGGTGGGCGCGCAGGCCTACCCACTGGCCCGGGGTCCACTGGTACGAGACGTCGCCGTAGGCGTGCAGCACGTCCTTGTCACTGGCCGACAGCTCGGTGAGGTCGGTGCGATACTCGCTGAAACGCTCGGCCACACCGGCGTGGGCACGCAGCAGGGTGGTGTCGAAGTCCCAGTTCAGGGCTTCGATGTTGGTGTCTTTCCACTGCCCGTCGTCGTTGCGCAGGCGCTGGCGGCCGAACTTCAGGATCTCGCCGGGGTAGGGCGTGAAGCCGCTGTAGCCGACCCAGAATTCACGCATGGCCAGGTAAGTCTTCTTTTGCTCGCGACCGCTGGCGGTGCTGTCGCTGCTGACGTTGGATTCCTGCAGGGTATCGGTCTGGATGGTGTCGGTGGCGGTGACCAGCTGACCCATGGCGTAGGCGCTCCAGTCGCCCCATTGGCCGTAGGCCCAAGGGCGCAGGTCCAGGCCCAGGCCGTTGACGTCGCCGCCCGAGCGGGTGCCCAGGTCGCGGTCGTCTTCGGACTGCAGGGTGCCTTTGACTTCGATACCGAAGTTTTGGTCAGCGGTCAGCGCCGCCAGCGTCGGGCAGGACCATAGCGCGGCGAAACCCAGGCCAATGCCGGCTTTCATCCATTGGTTCAGTTTCATAGCGATTTGTCCTCACCGTCTTCTTCTTCCAGCGTCTGCAGGGCGATGCTGCTGTTCTGGTTCATGGCACCGCGCACGCGCTGTTCTTGCTGCAGCATTTGCTGGGCCTGGGCGCGTTGCTCGGGCGACAAGGCCGTTTCAAGCTGGGTGGCCAGGTCCAGTACCGGCTGGGCAGGCTCCGGCTGGGCCTTGGCCAGTTGCACGAACATGTACGCGTACACCGGGTTGGGCTGGGTACCGCGACCGCCGGAATACAGCTGGGCCAAGGCGAAATCCGCGCTGGCCTGGCCGCCGCGGGCGGCGACCAGCAGGTTGTCCACGGCCTTTTGCGGCTCGGGTTTGCCCAGGTAGCCACGGCGGTAGATCTGGCCCAGGTAGTAGTGCGCGCTGACCTGGGTGGGGGCTGCGGCATTGAGGTGTTCCTCGGCCTTTTTCGCGTCCGGGATCACCAGCTTGCCTTCGTAGTAGATCTTGCCCAGCAGCAGTTCGGCGCGCGGCTGGTCGGCGTTGCGGCCCTTGTCCAGGTACTCCATCAACTTGTCCACGTCACCCAGTTCGGGGAAGTCGTAGAGCAGTTGCGCAAGGCTGACCCAGGAAGCCGGGTACACCGGGGCGATCTTCTCCAGCATGGACTGGGCGGTTTTCTCGTCGGTCTGGCCCAGGGTGGCATCACCCAGTACGCGTGCCACAGCGTCCACGCGCATGGCCGGTACGGCGCCGCGGGCGTAGGCGGCCTGCAGTTGGGCCAGCAGCGCTTGCTGACGGTCGGTCTGCTGGCGCTTCTGGTACACGGTGGCCAGTTCCACGTAGCACACGTCGGCCACGTTCAAGGCCTTGCGGCACAGGTTTTCCACGTCGTCCAGGTGCTGGTCGTAGGTGCCCTGGATGCGGTACACCAGCACCTGCGCCAGGTTGGCCTCGGCGTAACCGGCGGCCTGCCATTGATTGATCTTTTCCTGGGCATTCACGCCCGGGAAGGTGTTGGGGTATTGCAGGTAGAGCATGGCCAGCGGCGTCAGGGTGTTGCCCTCGCCGTTGGCAAAGGCTTTCTTCAGCAGGCCTTCGGCTTCGCGTTGCTCGGCCTCGGTAGGGTGCGGCTTGAGGGCCAGCAACCGGCCCAGGCGTGCCTGGGCCCGTGGCGAGGTGTCGGCCGCGGCGCGGTAAGTCGCCTCGGCCTGACGCAGTTGCTCGGGGTCGCGGGTGCCCACCTGGATATCGGCCAGGCCTACCTGGGCTTCGGTGTAGCCCAGGTCTGCCAGTTGCTGATAGTTCTGCTGGGCCAGCGCCGTGTCGCCACGCTTCAAGGCTTCGTTGGCCAGACGCTGGTCCGGCAGGCCCGCGCAACCGGCCAGGCCGATCGCGACGGCCAGGCCCAACAGCGCCGATCCTGGCAATATTCTTAGAGTGCTAGCCACAGGTGTTCTCCTCGATCCCACTTACTGGCCGGCGGCCATGGCTTTGTTCATCAGCCAGTTCAGCGACGGACCACGGTCGCTGCTGACGTCCACGGCGCGGCCGGTCAGGCTGCTGTTGAGTGGCTCGTCGGGCTGGATCTGCACGCGCAGGTCCGAGGACAGGTCAAGCGGGTTGATGCTGGTGGCGTTGACCACCTTGCCTTGGCGCACGCCCTCTTCACCGGCTACCTGGAAGTTAACCGGGGTGCCTGGGGTGATATCGCCGAACTGGCGGTAAGCGAAGCGCGCTTCGACGTTGGCGGTGGTGTTGCGCGGTACCAGGGTGAAGATCACGTCGCCCTTGCTGGCGTACTGGCCGTCGGCGACCAGTTGCTGGCCCACGGTGCAGTCGCACGGCGAGGTCAGGGTGCCGGTCATTTGCTTGCCGAACAGTTCGGTGATTTTGTCCGGTTGCAGTTGGTCCGGGTCCAGGTTGCCTTTCAGCACGTCGAGCATGCTGGTGCTGAAGCTGGCCAGCGGTGCGCCTTTGGGGGCCACGCCGTCAGCGCCCACCAGGCTCTGCACGGTGCCGTCACGCGGCATGGTGATGTTCATCGACGGCGCCGACACCAGGCCTGCCTGGGCGTGGGTGACGAAGTACAGGCCGTACACCGATTTCAGCACGAAGCCGAAGGCAGCCAGGCCTACCACGAACACGCCGGCGCTGAAGGTCACGGCCTTGAGGCGGGCGAAGGCCGACTGGCCGCCACCGGCTTTCTTGTCCTTGCGCGCCTTGGTGAAGTTGTCGCGCTGCAGGGTGCCCAGCACGTCGCCGACGCTGATGATCTCGCCGCTCAGGTGCGAGGTGATCAGGTGGCGCATGGTGGCGATGTCCTGCTGTTCCAGGTTCTGGAACTGGCAG
Source organism: Pseudomonas sp. TE3644 (assembly GCF_056278815.1). NCBI lineage: Bacteria > Pseudomonadati > Pseudomonadota > Gammaproteobacteria > Pseudomonadales > Pseudomonadaceae > Pseudomonas > Pseudomonas sp. TE3644. The sequence continues at coordinate 409,043 of NZ_JBWBQF010000001.1, forward strand.
CCGACGCGGCCGGTGCTGTCATTGAAGGAGCGCACCTGGAACTCGATGTCCATGCCCAGGCCCAGGGTGTCGATGACGAACATCAGGCGCCCGCGGTGCACCTCGCCTTCAGCCAGCGGCTTGGGCGCGTGGAAGGCCAGGCCACCGGCCGACAGGTCTTCGATGCGTACCTCGATGGTCTCGCGGTTGGGCCCCATGTAGCGCAGCTTGGCGGGCAGCTTGACCCGGGCGTGCTGGCGCTGGGCTTCGGACTCATGCACAACATTGACGTTCACGGCGTTATTCATGGCGGTAATTCCTACTTAATCCATTAGTGTCCGGCTCACACGATCACGAACAGCACAGCCACGAAGATGCTGGCGGCCGAGAACGTCATGGTCCGGGAAGACCAGGTGTTGAACCATTGTTGAAAGCTGGCGAGATCGCGTTTGAGCACGGTGGGCTGGCGAGTCCAGGACTGCTTGTCGAGGCGGAAGAAGACGTAGATCTTCATCAGTGCACCGACGATCTGGTTGTAATACAGGATCACCGGATAAGCGGGCCCGACGGAGTGCCCCGAACACATCAGCATGATGGTCAGGATCAATCGGGTGATGCCGATCCACAGCAGGTAACCCAGCAAGAACGCAATGTTGAATTTCAGGGTGGCGATGATCGCCGCGGTCAGGCCCAGCAGGCTGGTCCACATGGACACACGCTGGTCGAACAGCACGATGCTGGTGAACACACCCAGGCGGCGCACGCCCAGGCCCAGCGCGCGGGAGTTCTGGCGCAGGTTGTTGCCGTACCAGCGGTACATCAGTTTGCGGCTGGCCTTCAGGAAGCTCTTCTCGGGCGGGTGCTCCACGGTGTTGATCGCGGCATCCGGTACGTAGAAAGTGTCGTAACCCAGGCGCATCAGGCTGAACCAGCTGGACTTGTCGTCGCCGGTCAAGAACTTGAAGCGGCCCAGACGCCAGTGTTCCAGCGAGTCGCTTTCCACGTCGGCGATGAATTCGGGGTTGGTGACCACGGTGGCGCGGAACACCGACATGCGCCCGGTCATGGTCAGCACGCGCTTGGACAGGGCCATGGAGCACATGTTGATGTGCCGCTGGGCGAAGCGCAGTTTGTGCCACTCGCTCATGATGTAGCCGCCGCGCACTTCGCAGAACTCGTTGGTGGTCAGGCCGCCCACGTTTTCGTACAGCTTGAACCAGGGCACAGTCTTGCGTACGCAGCCATCGGCCAGCACGGTGTCGCCGTCGATCACCGCGACCACGGCGTTGTCGTCCGGCAGGTGGCGGGAGATGGCGCGGAAGCCGAAGGCCAGGCCGTCGCGCTTGCCGGTACCGGCGATGCGCACGAAGTCCAGGGACACGCGGTCAGGGGGAGCCATCTTGGCCCACAGCGCCTTGACCAGCAGTTCGTCGGACATCTCCACCAGCGAGCACACCACGGTGGTGGGGTAGCCGCAGTTGATGGCTTCGCGGATTACCGAGCTGTACACCTGGGCGGTGGTCAGCGCGTCGATGCGAAAGCTGGTGACCATCAGGAACACGTGGCTGGGATCAGCCGCGGCGCCCAGTTTCTGTACCTTGCGGCGCAGGTGCGGGTACACCACGTACAGGAACAGCATGCCGCGCACAAAGTGCGTGGCGCCCATCGAATAGCGCCAGATACCCACGGCGCCAATCAGGAAAATAAAGTCTTTCGACTGCGAGTCGAAAAGAGTCGTCGGCAACGCCAGGGCGATTGCCATCAGCAATGTCAGGTAGAACAACCATCCGGCGGCCTGGAGTAGACCGTGTTTTAGCCTGTGCATGATCTGCGTCCGTATCGATTGTCGGTCATTGCGGGGAAGGGGAGCGGGCCTGCCGGCTAACCGGCAGGCCCGTAGGCCTTACCAGCAAATGCCTTCAGTGCGGGCTTCCGGGCAGGTGGTGTTGGGCATGAAGCCCACCAGGTCGATGACCTGCTTGCCGTGTGGCACCGATTGCACCAGCGAACGGAACTTCTCGTCGCGGTTGCCCAGGATGATCACGTCGGAGTTGTTGATCACGCCGTCGAAGTCCGAGTCCAGCAGCGAGGACACGTGCGGGATCTTCGATTCGATGTAGTCCTTGTTGGCACCGTGAACGCGGGCGTACTCGACGTTGCTGTCGTAGATCTTCAGCTCGAAGCCCTTGCCGATCAGCATTTCGGCCAGCTCTACCAGCGGGCTTTCACGCAGATCGTCGGTGCCGGCCTTGAAGCTCAGGCCCAGCAGGGCAACTTTGCGCTTGTCGTGGCTGGAGATGATGTCGAAGGCGTTCTGCACCTGGGACACGTTGCTGCGCATCAGCGAGTTGAGCAGCGGTGCGTCCACGTCCAGGGAGCTGGCGCGGTAGGTCAGGGCGCGTACGTCCTTGGGCAGGCAGGAGCCGCCGAACGCGAAGCCTGGGCGCATGTAGTACTGCGACAGGTTCAGGGCCTTGTCCTGGCAGACCACGTCCATCACTTCGCGACCATCCACGCCCACGGCCTTGGCAATGTTGCCGATTTCGTTGGCGAAGGTGACCTTGGTGGCGTGCCACACGTTGCAGGTGTACTTGATCATCTCGGCCACTTCGATGTCCTTGCGGATGATCGGCGCGTCGAGTTCTTCGTACAGCGATTGCAGGGCATCACCGGAGGCTGGGTCGAACTCGCCGATGACGGTCATCGGTGGGTGGTCGTAGTCCTTGATGGCGGTGGATTCACGCAGGAACTCGGGGTTCACGGCCACGCCGAAGTCGACGCCGGCTTTCTTGCCCGAGCAGTCTTCCAGGATCGGGATCACCACGTTCTTGACGGTGCCCGGCAGCACGGTGCTGCGTACCACGATGGTGTGGCGAGTGGTCTTGTCGCGCAGTACGAAACCGATTTCACGGCATACCGACTCGATGTAGTTGAGCTCCAGATCGCCGTTCTTCTTGCTCGGGGTACCGACGCAAAGCATCGACAGATCCGTGTCACGAATGGCTTCGGAGAAGTCGGTGGTGCCACGTAGGCGGCCACTTTGAATCCCCTGTGCCAACAGCTCTTCCAGACCCGGTTCGACAATAGGCGATTTACCGTTGTTGATAAGGTCAATCTTGGCCTTGGAAATATCCACGCCAACCACGTCGTGACCGCGTGCAGACAGGCAACCGGCACACACTGCACCGACATAACCCAAACCGAAGATGCTGATACGCATCGCATTCACCTCATGTGTTATCGCGCCGACTCAAACAAGTAAGAGCCAGACCGGGTTTAATTAACCAGCAGTATTCGCGCACTCGGAAGTGTGACAGTTGAATGTCATGCTCCCGCTTGCAGGCATATATTTAAAAGTGAGTGCGTTATAATGCACCCAAGTAGCGCAGCACTTGGCCGTGTCGTGGGCTGATGCCCTAATGTGTAGCCAGCCTGTATTACAAAGACGACTTCCCAGCTTGCAGTGCTGACTGCGATCTTGGCTATACGCCAATGAAATCAAGCACTAAGACGCTTTGCAGGAGCTCGGTAAACGGGGCTCTGGCCTGGCCAATGTGAGGGTTGTTTTTGGTGCGTTCTCTCCTGAGATCAACTTTGGTTCATTCGCATGGCGGTTTAATCAAAGTTCTGCGAGCTTCCTGCTCAAACCCATTCCATTCCCTTGTAGGTCATCTCTCACATAGCGCTCGAGAATCGTTACGGGTGGTATGAGCAGTGGAATTTGCGATTAGTTCCTGAGGGTAAAACGCGCCAATGACAAATTCTTCAAGAAATTCATCGTTACAAATGCTCTCAAACTGATAGCACAGTACGGTTTTGTCCTTTAGGCATGGGGGGTTGGGGTGGCGTCATATTTTTGTGCCAGCATTCAAAAAAAAGTCGTCAAAAAAAGCGAAATTTCCTGAACGCAGGCTGAACAAAGGCTGAATAGAGGGTACCAGTCATCTAATTTGACGAGTTATTGACGTCACTTCGTTGACAGATAGTGGCAATGTGGACTTTTTTGCAGGGGTAGCGGTGCACGTTTTGTAGGACAAAAAGTGCACCGAAAAGACGCTTCAGTCGGCGGGATGGTCGCGCAGGAAAACCAGGTGATCAGGTTTCGATTGTTCGGCGCTGTAGTAGTAACCCTGCTCATCGAACTGCTTGAGGGCCTGCGGGTCGTTGATGCGTTCCTGAATGACGAAACGGCTCATCATGCCGCGCGCTTTCTTGGCGTAGAAACTGATGATCTTGTGCTGGCCGTTCTTCAGGTCCTTGAAGTCGACGCCGATGATGCGCGCCTTCAGGGCCGTGCGCTTGACCGCCGAGAAATACTCGGTGGAGGCCAGGTTCAGCAGCACGTCGTCGCCCTGGGCCTGCAGCGCTTCGTTCAGCCACTCGCTGATGCGCGTGCCCCAGAAGGCGTACAGGTCCTTGCCACGGGCATTGGCCAGCTTGGTGCCCATTTCCAGGCGGTAGGGTTGCATCAGGTCCAGCGGGCGCAGCAGGCCATAGAGGCCGGACAGCATGCGCAGGTGGTCCTGGGCGTAGGTGAAATCGGCGTCAGTCAGGGTGTTGGCGTCGAGGCCGGTGTACACGTCGCCCTTGAAGGCCAACAGCGCCTGCTTGGCGTTGTCGGGGGTGAAAGCCGGGTTCCAGCTGCCGAAGCGCGCGGCGTTGAGGCCGGCCAGCTTATCGGACAGGTGCATCAGCTCGCTGATCTGCGCGGGGGCCAGTTCGCGCAGGATCTGAATCAGTTCCTGGCTGTGGTCCAGGTATTGGGGTTGGGTGAAGCGGTCGGTCACCGGGGGTGTTTCGTAATCCAGGGTCTTGGCGGGGGAAATCACCGTCAGCATGAAATCGTCTCCATTTATCGTGGCGGCGATTTTAGGGGTTGGGGGCGGGGAACTCCATCTATTGGGGTAATAGCGAGATCGGCGGTTCCCCCGTAGCCGCTGCCGCCAGGCTGCGCTGGCCGGCGTGAACCCCGAGGATTTTCAGCGGCGCACAGGGCCAGCGCAGCCTTCGGCAGCGGCTACGGGCAGATGTAGCCGCTGCCGCCAGGCTGCGCTGGTCGGTGTGAACCCCGAGGATTTTCAGCGGGGCGCAGGGCCAGCGCAGCCTTCGGCAGCGGCTACGGGCAGATGTAGCCGCTGCCGCCAGGCTGCGCTGGTCGGTGTGGACCCCGAAGATTTTCAGCGGGGCTTGGGGCCAGCGCAGCCTTCGGCAGCGGCTACGGGAGGGGGCTCGATAGTTTATGATTCTGGCACCCCGCCCATGGAGATCTGCCCTTGCGCCTTGCCTGCCTGATCCTTGCCGCCCTTGCCAGCGTCGCCGCCCATGCCGCCGTGCCGCCGCCCGTGGCCACCATCGACCGCAGCAGCTGGCCCGAGACGCTTACCTCTCCGGCGCTGTTCGACGTGGCCTCGCGCGCCGAAATCCTGATGTTCTCCCACGTGCTGTTGCAGTCCGAAGCCCTGGACGAGCAAGCCCTGGCCGACCGCCTGGACCTGCGTACCATCAACATGGTGGCCGTCAACCAACTGCGCGGACAGCTATGGCAACGCCTGTGGCAGAACTACAACCAGGCCCAGCAAAGCTGCGAGCAGGACGCCTCGTTCTGTTTCGCCATCGACAGCCTCGATGACCTGCGTACCCAGGCCAACAACTTCGCCGTGGCCCCCGATTCCTTTTATGCCAACTGGGGCGCCCCTGCCCGGGTGTTCGACCTCATCTATGTGGACGAACTGCTGCGCAAGGCGGCGCTGTCACCCCAGATCAGCAGCGAAGTGCTCAAAGTCGCCGATCAGGAGCTTAACGGTAGCGATTTCAACGACAGGGTGTTCCTGCTGACCTTCGACAGCGGCCCCAGCATCGCCGTCGGCAGTACCGAATGGGTGGCCGACTTCCTGCGCAAACAGAAGATCAACGGCACCTTCTTCGTGCTGGGGCAGAACTTCGCCAACCGCCGGGACAAAGGCGAGCCGGGCAGCCTGCCGGCGCTTTACAAGGGGCAATGCGTGGGGGTGCAAGGCTGGCAGTACCGCTCCCATGCCGACTGGAACGACTGGCAGGGTTCGATTACCCGCAGCGCCACGGTGGTGGAGGGCGAAGTGCCGGATAACTACGTGCCTTTGTTCCGCCCGCCTTATGGCACGCGCCGGCCCGACGCCAGCACTTTCCTGGACACGCAGCAGATGAAGGTCGCCCTGTGGGACATTGATTCCATGGACAGCAACAGTCAATTGACGGCCGAGCAAAGCGCCCAGCGCGTGCTGACGCTGATGCTGCTGTGGCGCCACGGTGTGATCGCATTCCATGATACCCAGGCCAAGGTTCAGGTGGCATTGCCCTGGTTGCTCAAGCAAACGGCGGAGGCGGGGATCGGTTGGCAGGAGTGCCGTGAATTTCAGTGAAAACATGGCTAAAAGCAGCAAATAGGCAGTTTTCGTGGGGCGGGGAGAAAATTTTGAAGCGGTTTTCAGCGGGGTTGACTTCCGACTTTAACGGTACCTGCCCCCTGCGCCAAGCGTTATTCGTCATGCAGAAAAATAAACTTCAAAAAAGCGTCAAAGTGCTTTTTAACGTCATGGGTTTTGCGGTATTACGAAGACAGATCGCCGAACCCTGCAGCACAGGTGGCGTCGTCACCCGGCCCACCGTTACTGGCAGTTCCGCTCGACCACAGCCCTCTGGGTCGTGCGGAAGCGGCGGTCACTTCGCGGCGCAGCACCGTTCAGGTATTGCGTCGAACGGCTCTCTCAAAGGTGACCGAGTATGGATGATCAAGGACGCACCATTTCTTCCGACAAGCCAATCCTTTATGTGCTCGATACCAATGTACTGATCCACGATCCAAATGCGTTGCTGAACTTTGAAGAACACCACGTCGCCATCCCCATGACCGTGTTGGAGGAGCTGGACAAACTCAAGAGTGGCAAGCAATCGGTGGCTGCCGAATGCCGGCAGGCTATCCGCCTGATCGACCAGACCCTGGGCGATGCCGGCCCCGCCGACGTGGAACTGGGTGTGCCGATCCAGCGCGGCAAGGGCGAGCCCAAGGGCTTCCTGTCCATTCTCATGACCAAGGGCGGCCCACCCACCACGGTGCTGCCGGGCAACCTCAACGACAACATCATCATCAACCAGCTGGTTGACCTGCACCAACGCAAGAAGGACTGGGACGTTGTGCTGGTGTCCAAAGACATCAACATGCGCCTCAAGGCCCGCGCCTGCGGTATCGCCGCCGAGGACTACAGCACCGACCAGTTGGTGGACGACGTCTCGCTGCTGTCGCGCGGCTACCATGAGGTCACCGGCTCGTTCTGGGAGCGCGTCAACAAGGTCGAAACCCGTCAGGACCACGGCCGCACCTGGCACCGCGTGCAGTTGCAGGAACCGCTGCCCTCGGCGCACATCAATGAATTCATCATCGATGAGCAAGGCTTCGTGGGCTGGATCAAGGGCGTGAAGGACGACGAGCTGCTGCTGCTCGACCTGCACCAGGAACCCCTGCTGCACCAGGAAGCCTGGGGCCTCAAGCCCCGGGACGTGCATCAGGCGCTGGCGCTGTTCGCGCTGCTGGACCCGGACATCCACCTGGTCAACCTCACCGGTGCGGCGGGGTCGGGCAAGACCATCCTGGCGCTGGCGGCGGCCATCGAGCAGACCATGGTCACCAAGCGTTATCGTCGCATCATTGCCACGCGCAGCGTGCAGGGGCTGGATCAGGAGATCGGCTTTTTGCCAGGCACCGAGGCGGAGAAGATGGAACCTTGGCTGGGGGCCATCACCGACAACCTCGAAGCCCTGCACATGGACGATGAAAACACCCACGGCAGCGTCGACTACATCCTCAGCAAGGTGCCCTTGCAGTTCAAATCCCTGAACTACATTCGCGGGCGCAGTTTCCAGCAGAGCCTGATTCTGATCGACGAATGCCAGAACCTCACCCCGCACCAGATGAAAACCATCATCACCCGTGCGGGCGCAGGTTCCAAGGTGATCTGCCTGGGTAACCTGGCGCAAATCGACACTCCGTACCTGTCGGCGCCCAGCTCGGGCCTTACCTACCTGACCGAGCGTTTCAAGGACTTCCCCAACGGGGTGCACATCACCCTGCAAGGGGTACCGCGCTCGATCCTGGCCGAGTACGCCGAGTCGCATCTGTAACCCTGTAGCCGTTGCCGCCAGGCTGCGCTGGCCCCTGAATGCACTGTGAATCTGCAGTGTGGTTCAGGGCCAGCGCAGCCTTCGGCAGCGGTTACGGATTTACGGGTTGGCGTCGAATATCAGGGTAACCCCACCCTGGTATTTGGCCCCGCGGTTGTTGAGCATCTGCCGGATGTCCTGCTGTCTCACGTCGAAATGCACGTGCCCGGGCTGGTTCGACACGTTGCCGGCCACGGCGATGGTCTTGGCGTTCATGCGCCCAACCCCCAGTGGCAGGCGATTGACCGGCTGGCCGTTGTGGTTGAACGTGCCCGGCAACGTCAGCGCCGTAGCCAGCGGCACCACCTGCGCGCCAACCGCGCGGCTTATCCCGCACGGACGATGCTCGCATTCCACATAGACCGAAAAGGGGCTGGAAGCCCAGACGCTCAAAGGTGCGTCGTGAAACAGCCGGGGCGGTACCTGATTGCTGGTTTCATACTGTTTCCACCCCCCGGGCGGTACAACCTCCACTTCACCACCGTTGGCGGGCATATCCACGCGCATGTCGTGCTGCACCTCGATTTCCACGCGGAAGCGGATGTTGTCACTGTTGATCATGGTGGTGTCGCCGAAGTCGAAGCCGCCCGCCACGCCGATCGGGTAGTCGATGAACCCCTCCCATCTGCCGGGGCTCAGCGAAGAAGCGGGGGGGAAGTCGATCATGTAGGACAGCATCAACTCGCTGAGCGCTGAGTGTTGCACCTCGCTGCCCGTGGCTGCGCCGTAGCAACCACGCTGGGCATCGGGGTAGTAGGAGTTCCACAGAAACTTGCTGAAGCCTGCACCTCCGGTCAGGCCTTCGGCGGAGCATCCGCCATTGACCCGGGTGGTCAGTACGGGTTGGGTCTGGTAGGTGACCTTCTGGCTCACGAAGCGGAAGCCCAGTTGTACGTTTGCCGTCTGCCCGGTGGAGCGGTTGGTGAGACTGAACGACTGGCGTGAGGGTAGATGGACGTAGACCTTCTTGCGGTTGTCCGAAGAGGAAAGGTCGATGTCCTTGCTCAATTCAAAGGGTACATCGATGGTGCTGTGGCTATTGCACAGGTTCCACGCCGAGCAGTATCGGGATCGCGGCGTGGTATTGACGATTTTCTCGTCCTCGACGCGCGCCGTGATCAGCGCCTCGACCGCTACGGCCATGTCGGCGCAGAGGCACAACAGACCCAGTAGCAAGCAGCGCACTGGCGCCCAAGGGGTGGAAGCTGGCATGACAGATGCTCCAGAGTAATCCAGGGGCATGGATTGTCCCGAAGCTGTCACGGGCAGGCAGTCGGAAGCTTCCCAAACAAAGTGCGAAAATTCCGAAGGTAGGCAATCGCGATTTTGTGCATCGCCCGGCCTCGGGGTTTACAATCGACCTTCCGTCCCCAGGAGCAATGCCCCCGTGCTGACCCATCTCGATTCCCAAGGCCGCGCCAACATGGTCGATGTCACCGAAAAAGCGGTGACCTCCCGCGAAGCCGTGGCTGAAGCCTGGGTGCGCATGCTGCCGCTCACCCTGCGCATGATCGTCGACGGCGACCACCCCAAGGGCGACGTATTTGCCGTGGCGCGCATTGCCGGTATCCAGGCTGCGAAAAAGACCAGCGACCTGATCCCCCTGTGCCACCCACTGATGTTGACCAGCGTAAAGGTCGAGCTGAGCGCGGACGGCGAGGACGCGGTGCGCATCGTCGCGCGTTGCAAACTGGCCGGGCAGACCGGGGTGGAAATGGAGGCGCTGACGGCCGCCAGTGTCGCGGCGCTGACGATCTACGACATGTGCAAGGCCGTGGACAAGGGCATGGTCATTGAAAACGTACGCCTGCTGGAAAAAGTCGGCGGCAAGAGCGGCCACTACCAGGCGGACCCGGCATGAAGATCAACGTCGTTTACTTTGCGCGCTACCGTGAAGCCATGGGGATGGATGGCGAAGAGCTGGTGGGTCAGTTCCACACGCTTCAGGACGTGCGCCAGGAGCTGCTGGAGCGCGGCGGCAACTGGAGTGTGCTGGGCGAGAACAACCTGATGTGCGCGCGCAATCAGGACTTGTGCAAGCTTGAAGAACCCGTTGCCGACGGCGACGAGGTGGCGTTTTTCCCACCTGTGACCGGGGGCTGAGATGAGCGTTCGCGTGCAAGTCGAGGCGTTCGATCCCGGTGTCGAGGTCAATGCCATGCATGCCGCCAATGTCGGCGTGGGAGCGGTAGTGAGTTTTGTCGGTTACGTGCGTGACTTCAACGACGGGCTGGAGGTGTCGGGCATGTTTCTGGAGCATTATCCGGGCATGACCGAAAAAGCGTTAGGCAAGATCGTGGTGGAAGCCGAGCAGCGCTGGCCATTGTTGAAGGTCGAGGTGCTGCACCGCATCGGCGCCCTGGAACCGGGCGAGCCGATCGTCTTCGTTGGCGTGGCCAGTGCCCACCGGCAGGCGGCATTCGATGCCTGCAACTTCATCATGGACTACCTGAAAACCCGCGCGCCGTTCTGGAAGAAGGAACAGACCGGGGCAGGGGAGCGCTGGGTGGAGGGCAAGGCCAGCGACGAAAGCGCGGCTGAACGCTGGAACGTGTAGCCGCTGCCGCAAGGCTGCGCTGGCCGGTGTGAACCCTGAAGGTTTTCAGCGAGGCCCAGGCCCAGCGCAGCCTGGGGCAGCGGCTACGGGGAATCGCGTAACTGCTGCCGCCGGCAGATGATCAGGAATGCTTGCGCTGCACCGGCCGCAGCAGCTCGGTCGGTGGCATCTCGCAGCTGATCTTGCGGCCCAGCAGCGCTTCGATCGAAGGCAGCTGGTAGGAGTCATCTTCACCGGCAAAGCTGATCGACACACCACTGGTGCCCGCACGCCCGGTACGGCCGATACGGTGCACGTAGTCGTCCGGATCTTCGGGCAGGGTGAAGTTGATCACGTGGCTGATGCCATCGATATGGATACCACGGCCCGCCACGTCAGTGGCCACCAGCACGCGGATCTTGCCTTCGCGGAAGCCTTCCAGCGTCTTGATGCGCTTGTGCTGCGGCACGTCGCCCGACAGTTGCGCGGCGTTGACGCCATCACGCACCAGTTTCTCCTCGATGCGCCGCACCTCGTCCTTGCGGTTGGCAAACACCATCACCCGCTCCCAGCCATTATCGTTGACCAGGTTGTACAGCAGTTTGTACTTGTCGCTGCCGGCCACGGCGTAGACGTGCTGTTCCACGGTTTCGCTGGCGACGTTCTCAGGCTCGATCTCGACGATGGCCGGGTCGGTGGTCCACTGCTTGGCCAGGTTCATCACGTCTTCGGTGAAGGTGGCCGAGAACAGCAGGGTCTGGCGTTCGCTTTTCGGTGGGGTCTGGCGAATGATCTGACGCACTTGCGGGATGAAACCCATGTCCAGCATACGGTCGGCTTCGTCCAGCACCATCACCTCGACCATGTCCAGGTGCACTTCGCCGCGCTGGGCGAAGTCCAGCAAGCGGCCTGGGGTGGCCACCAGGATGTCGCAGTGACGGGCTTCCAGCTGCTTGAGCTGCTTGTCGAAGTCCATGCCGCCCACGAACGTCATCACGTTCAGGCCGGTGTACTTGGTCAGGTTGGCGGCGTCCTTGGCGATCTGCACCACCAGCTCACGGGTGGGGGCGATGATCAGCGCGCGCGGCTCGCCCATGTAGCGTTCCTTGGGCGGCGGGGTCTGTTGCAGCTGGGTGATGATCGAAATCAGGAAGGCCGCGGTCTTGCCGGTGCCGGTCTGGGCGCGGCCGATCGCGTCCTTGCCCTTGAGGGTAAAGCCCATCACCTGCGCCTGGATTGGCGTGCAGTAGGGGAAGCCCAGGTCATGGATGGCGTGCATCAGTTCGTCGGAGAGCTTGAAGTCATGGAAGCGAGTCTTGCCTTCCTGAGGGTCGACCTTGAAGTCTTCCAGCTTCCACAGCGCGCGGGGCGGTTTGGGCTTGCGCTCGCGGGGCGAGGGTTTGACCAGCTCGGCTTCTTTGGATGGCAGGGGCGCAGGGGGCGCTGCTTCCACAGGCACCATAGGCACCACGGGCACCACGGGGGCCGTCTGTTCCGGCTCTGGTGGCTGGGGGATGGCCGTTTCCCGAGCAGGGCTCGGTGCCACAGCAGCAGTCATTTCGGCTGCGAGCGGCTCAGCCTCGCTTTTTCCGAACAGGTTCTTGAGTGCTTTGAGCACGGTCTTCTCATTAATTTGGTTAAGGAATGTACGCCGGGCAGTGTAATGCAAGAATCGGGCGCGGTGTAGCCGCTGCCGATACACAGGGCTGCACCTGCGCTGTAGCCGCTGCCGCAGGCTGCGCTTGCCCTGTGCCTCTCTCGAGACATCCAGGGTTCACGCAGGCCAGCGCAGCCTGGCGGCAGCTACAGGACTGAATATCACGCCAGCTTCTGGGCCAGCCACTGGGCGATGTCGCGGATCTCTTCGATCACCACTTCATGGCCCATCGGGTATTCGCGCCACTGCACGTCCACACTCCATTGCGCCAGGTAATCGTGGGCGGTGCGCCCCATGGCGTTCAACACCACTTCATCCTGGTCACCATGCAGGCACAGTGCCGGGGTGGCGCGCTGGGTATCGCCGGGTTGCACCTCGTCACTAAAGGTGGGCGCGTAGGTGGACAGGGCCAGTACGCCGCCCAGTGCACCCTGGTAGCGCACATAAGCAGTGTGCAGCACCACGGCGCCACCCTGGGAGAACCCGGCAATGAAAATGCGCGAGGCCTTAATACCAGCGGCCAATTGCGCTTCGATCAAGCCCTTGACCAGATCGGCCGATTCATCCAATTGATCGACGTCTATCGCTCGGGCGGGGGTCATGGCCTTGATGTCATACCAGCTTGGCATCTCGTAGCCGCCATTGATGGTCACCGGCCGGGTAGGCGCCTGGGGCAGGATGAAGCGGGCGCTGGGCAGGGTGTTCTGCAGGGCTTCGGCCACCGGCAGGAAGTCATAACGGTCGGCACCCAGGCCATGCAACCAGATCACACAGGCGTCGGCTGGCTGGGTAGGTTCGAGGATCATCGGGTTGCTCATGGCTGCTCCAAAAAAGTGCGAACGCTCTCATAAAGTGCATTGCAAAGGGGCGTATCGGTGCGATACGGGAAAAAGATGTCGCAAGGGTACAAGTTTTCCTCTTGACGGAGGCTGAAACGCTTGCGCTCTGTAACGTGGTACGCGCTTTGCTATGTATCCGCCAAGTGGAAGGAAAGAACCATCCGGTAACACTATCAGGCTGTACGCCCGGTGGCTAAATAGCGATTCTGCGCAAACGGATGGATGACCTTCCACGGGTCGCGCGAAACGACAGGGGCGACCGATAACGCCTCATCTGTTCGACCGATCAAGGAGCCGTGAGTTTGCAACAAGCCCCAGGGCAAGTCGCGCTCACACAATCAAAAAAATGCGTCCTTCACCGCTTGACCCAAAATCAAGCCGACACTGGGTCGAAATCGCCTCAAAAGGGTGCGGCAGGACACACGCTCTACACAACAAGAGCCATTTGGAGGTTTGAATGAACATGCTGAAATCCACCCTGGCTGTCCTGACTGCCGCCACCGTCCTCGGTGTCAGTAGCTTCGCTCAGGCAGGCGCCACTCTGGACGCGATTCAGAAGAAAGGTTTCATTCAGTGCGGCGTCAGTGACGGCCTGCCTGGCTTCTCCGTTCCCGATTCCACCGGCAAGATCCAGGGCATCGACGCCGATGTCTGCCGCGCCGTGGCCGCAGCCGTGTTCGGTGATGCCAACAAGGTCAAGTTCAGCCAGCTGAACGCCAAAGAGCGCTTCACCGCCCTGCAGTCCGGCGAAATCGACGTGCTGTCGCGCAACACCACCTGGACCAGCTCCCGCGACGCGGGCATGGGCCTGGTGTTCGCCGGTGTTACCTACTACGACGGCGTTGGCTTCCTGGCCAACAAGAAACTGGGCGTGAAAAGCGCCAAGGAACTGGACGGTGCAACCATCTGCATCCAGGCCGGTACTACCACCGAGCTGAACGTGTCGGACTACTTCCGCGCCAATGGCCTGAAATACACCCCGATCACCTTCGACACCTCCGACGAAAGCGCCAAGTCGCTGGAAAGCGGCCGTTGCGACGTGCTGACCTCCGACAAGTCGCAGCTGTACGCACAACGCTCCAAGCTGGCCTCCCCGGGCGACTACGTGGTACTGCCGGAAACCATCTCCAAGGAGCCACTGGGCCCGGTCGTGCGTAAAGGCGACGAAGAGTGGTTCAGCATCGTCAAGTGGACCCTGTTCGCCATGCTCAACGCCGAAGAGGCAGGCATCACCTCCAAGAACGTGGTCGAGGAAGCCAAGTCCACCAAGAACCCGGACGTGGCCCGTCTGCTGGGTGGCGACGGTGAATATGGCAAGGACCTGAAACTGCCGAAGGATTGGGTGGTGAAGATCGTTTCGCAAGTCGGCAACTACGGCGAAGTGTTCGAGAAGAACCTGGGCAAAAGCACCCCGCTGGCCATTGACCGTGGCCTGAATGCCCTGTGGAACAACGGCGGCATCCAGTACGCGCCACCAGTACGCTAAGCAGGCCCCGCGCCTGGCGGCCCGTATGCCGCCAGGCGCTGTTACATTCCCTTTCTTCCGGGGCACTTCATGCAAAATCAAATCGGCGCACCCAAAGGGTTTTCCCTGACCGATCCACGTGTGCGTGCGTGGCTTTTCCAGATCATCACCATTGTGGCGGTGATCTCCCTGGGCTGGTTCCTGTTCGACAACACCCAGACCAACCTGCAACACCGCGGCATCACCTCCGGCTTCGACTTCCTGGACCGCAGTGCCGGCTTCGGCATCGCTCAGCACCTGATCCCCTACACCGAGTCGGACAGTTACTCGCGGGTATTCGTGATCGGGCTGCTCAACACCCTGCTGGTGACGTTCATCGGCGTGATCCTGGCCACCGTGCTGGGCTTCATCATCGGTGTGTCCAGGCTGTCGTCCAACTGGATGGTCAACAAACTGGCCACCGTGTATGTCGAGACCTTCCGCAACATTCCACCGCTGCTGCAGATTCTGTTCTGGTATTTCGCCGTGTTCCTCACCATGCCTGGCCCGCGCGGCAGTCATAACCTGTGGAGCATGTTCTACCTGAGCAACCGTGGCCTGAACATGCCGGCGGCCATCACGGCCGAGGGTATCTGGCCATTCCTGATCGCTGTCGTGCTGGCGTTCGTTGCCATCGGCGTGATGGTGAAGTGGGCCAACAAGCGCTTCGAGGAAACCGGGCAACCGTTCCACAAGTTCTGGGCAGGCCTTGCCCTGCTGGTGGTCATCCCGGGCCTGAGCATGCTGGTGTTCGGCAGCCCTGTGCATTGGGAGATGCCGGAACTGCGCGGTTTCAACTTCGTCGGCGGCTGGGTGATGATCCCGGAACTGCTGGCCCTGACCCTGGCACTCAGTGTGTACACCGCGGCGTTCATCGCCGAGATCGTGCGCTCGGGCATCAAGTCGGTCAGCCACGGCCAGACCGAGGCAGCCCGTTCCCTGGGCCTGCGCTCCGGGCCGACGCTGCGCAAGGTGATCATTCCCCAGGCGCTGCGGGTGATCATCCCGCCATTGACCAGCCAGTACCTGAACCTGGCGAAGAACTCTTCGCTGGCGGCCGGTATCGGTTACCCGGAAATGGTTTCGCTTTTTGCCGGCACGGTGCTCAACCAGACCGGCCAGGCCATCGAAGTCATCGCCATTACCATGAGCGTGTACCTGGCGATCAGCATCAGCATTTCGCTGCTGATGAACTGGTACAACAAGCGCATTGCGCTGATCGAGCGGTGAGGAAACGCCCATGACGACGCATATTTTCAAACCCAACATGCCCCCGCCCAACATGGCGGTGGGCCCTGTCGCCTGGATGCGCGCCAACCTGTTTTCCAGCTGGTTCAACACCCTGTTGACGCTGGTGGCGTTGTACCTGATCTACCTGATCGTACCGCCGCTGCTGAGCTGGGCGTTCGTGGACGCCAACTGGACAGGCACCACCCGTGAAGACTGCACCAAGGCCGGTGCCTGCTGGGTGTTCATCGAACAGCGCTTCGGCCAGTTCATGTACGGCTACTACCCACAGGCACTGCGCTGGCGCGTAGACTTGACCGTGTGGCTGGCCGTGCTGGGCGCCGCGCCGCTGTTCATCGCGCGCATGCCCCGCAAACCGCTGTACGGCCTGTGCTACCTGGTGATCTTCCCCATCGTGGCCTACAGCCTGCTGCATGGCGGCTACCTGGGCCTGGAAAGCGTGGCCACCAGCCAGTGGGGCGGCCTGATGCTGACCCTGGTGATCGCCACCGTGGGCATCGCCGGCGCCTTGCCGCTGGGGATTCTGCTGGCGCTGGGGCGGCGTTCGAAGATGCCGGCGGTGAAGGTGGTGTGCGTGACCTTCATCGAGTTCTGGCGCGGCGTGCCGCTGATCACCGTGCTGTTCATGTCCTCGGTGATGCTGCCGTTGTTCATGCCTGAAGGCATGAACTTCGACAAACTGCTGCGGGCCCTGATCGGGGTGATCATGTTCCAGTCCGCCTACGTCGCCGAAGTGGTGCGTGGTGGCCTGCAGGCCATTCCCAAGGGCCAGTACGAAGCCGCCGCGGCCATGGGCCTGGGCTACTGGCGGGCGATGGGCCTGGTGATTCTGCCGCAGGCGCTCAAGCTGGTGATCCCGGGTATCGTCAACACCCTGATCGCGCTGTTCAAGGACACCAGCCTTGTGATCATCATCGGCCTGTTCGACCTGCTCAACAGCGTCAAGCAAGCCGGTGCCGACCCCAAATGGCTGGGTATGGCCACCGAAGGCTATGTGTTTGCCGCTGCCGTCTATTGGATTTTCTGTTTCAGTATGTCCCGCTACTCCGTGCACCTGGAGCGCAAGCTGGACACTGGCCACAAGCGTTAGGAGTGTCATCATGAGTGAAGCAATCAAACAGCCTGTGGGCGCCGATGGCATTATCCAGATGCAGGGCGTGAACAAGTGGTACGGCCAGTTCCACGTACTGAAAGACATCAACCTGAACGTCAAGCAGGGCGAGCGCATTGTGTTGTGCGGGCCGTCGGGTTCGGGCAAGTCCACCACCATCCGCTGCCTCAACCGTCTGGAAGAGCACCAGCAGGGCCGCATCGTGGTCGATGGCGTGGAGCTGACCAACGACCTCAAGCAGATCGAGGCCATCCGCCGCGAAGTGGGCATGGTGTTCCAGCACTTCAACCTGTTCCCGCACCTGACCATTCTGCAGAACTGCACCCTGGCGCCGATGTGGGTACGCAAGATGCCCAAGCGCAAGGCCGAGGAAATCGCCATGCATTACCTGGAGCGCGTGCGCATCCCGGAGCAGGCGCACAAATTCCCCGGCCAACTGTCCGGCGGCCAGCAGCAGCGCGTGGCGATTGCCCGTGCCTTGTGCATGAAGCCCAAGATCATGCTGTTCGACGAACCGACCTCGGCGCTCGACCCGGAAATGGTGAAAGAGGTACTCGACACCATGATCGGCCTGGCCGAAGACGGCATGACCATGCTCTGCGTGACCCACGAAATGGGCTTCGCCCGCACCGTGGCCAACCGGGTGATCTTCATGGACAAGGGCGAGATCGTCGAACAGGCGCCGCCGAACGAGTTCTTTGATAACCCGCAGAACGAGCGGACCAAGTTGTTCTTGGGGCAGATTCTGCATTGATGGATTGATGCGTGATCGAAAAACCCGGCCTTGGTGCCGGGTTTTTTTATGGCGCGATGCCGGTCTCACGCCATGCACAGAAGGCTGGCGACGCCGATCCTGCAGCCTGGTCTACGAAACTGTCCGTCCTTATTGTTTGATTTTACTTTATGTAATATATGTTTCGGTGTTTTCAATATTCTTTGATAGCACAAAACGATCGAGAAGGAAAAAATAGCTGGTTATCTTCTGTTTATCTTCTGTTTGATGCAGGGGGTGTAGGGTAAATCATACGCATATACAGGAAGAATCTGTCCGTCCAAATAGAGTTTTTCCGATATTCATAGTCTTACACCATGGCTATGCTTTTTGAAGCGGGCAATTTCCGTGGTAATTAAGTTTTGCAAAATAGAAATGGTGGAGAGATATAATGAGTAATGGAATAGTTTTGCCTCCTCTTAATATAGGCGCGGTGGCCGGAGTTGGTGTCGGATCATCGGGGCCTGGTGGTTTGCTTTCTCGCCACGATCTTGGGGGCGGACCATGGAGCGCTCCCAATCCTGGTCATGTCATGCAGGCCCTATCGTTGCAACGTTATGAGGTTTACAGTAACGGGTATTGGCGGGAAATGCTGACGAAGCTTTTGGAGGAGCAGAAAGGCGCAATGCGGGATGGCAAAATCACCTTTGTTAACAGCAAGCTGATGATGGATTTCAGAGTTCTGCCTATCGCTGATAATTATATGTGTGTAAATCCTTCCGTTACGGCGCTTCAGGCGCTGCACTATGCTCACTCACTTGGGCGTTTGCCTCCGCTTAGCGAAGCTAGAAATTTGTCAGGAGGGACGCTCACTCCATTTTCTGCTTTGTCGCATTTTTTAAATGGTGATGGGGGGGAGGTTCGGACAAATATCAATACACTGGGCTTAAAAATTTACTCTAGGCCTATTCCTGAGTTGGAAAGCCTGATTGAGTCCGCCCCACTGGGGTCAAGCCCTATTGCAATTCAAAAGTTTCCTTATATGACAGGGAACGATTCTTGGGCGACTGGGCTTTGGCTAGGCTCTATTTCCTTGAAGCTTGAGGGGGTATTACATAAGAATAGTGACTCTATCAGATTCGAGGGCATAGCGAGGGCCTATCACGACCGATATGACGCTAATAAAAGTACTCATAGAGATGCGCTAAGTGAGTCAGCAACGGGGGTTCTTGCAGAGTTGGAGAAGTTTTTGAAGGGAACCCCGTATACGATTGCAATTGATGGTGAACTACCTGTGGTGATTGAACGATAGTTTGTTGAGCTCATCAGGCCAGGCGCAAGGAGATTAAGATGCTTGAGGTGTTTTTTGTAAGCGTTGCTTGGGTGTCTTTGATATATATTCCGGGTTTTTACTCTGCTGTTTGGTCTGATGCCCCTTCGTTGTTCTTTTTTTGGGTTGCGGCATTGGTTGTGTCAGCTGTAGTGTGCGCGATTCATTTGCTCGGTGAGTGGCTTTCATATAGGTTTCGGCGCGGTTGGGTGTCTTTGGTTTTTTCCGCACCACTCTTGCTGTTTGGAAGCTTGAACTTGTGGGTATGGGCTTCTAGCGTTTGCGAGGGGCGAATGCTTTTTGCAGTCCCGGCTTTTTTGCACTTTGCAGCAGTTTTTGTTCTGAGTAAAAAATTACTTCACCGCTGGCGCATGGGCGGGAGCGGTTAGGTCTCAGCGTGTTTTAATGAGTTTTTAAATGATCTCGCCAACACGACAGCGAGCCTGTTTTCAACGCAGCATGGGCGAGCTGGGATGCATTTCGTACAGAGCCTAGGGCGTTTTGGACAGTGGTTGCCCCGTGGAGATAAGGGACAGCCATGGCAGGCAGCCTGTACGACGAATGGCTAGCAATTTATCTTGCCAACCCCAGTCTCATTCCATACCCTAATTCCTCATTGAAATTCATCGGATGATTGGACGATGTCCACCCTGATCAAACGCTCTCTGGTCGATCAAGCCCTGGACCAATTGCGCGACCGCATCACCCGCGGTCACTGGACTGTGGGCCAACGCCTGCCCACCGAGCCCGAGCTGGCCCTGGAGCTGGGCATCAGCCGCAACACCGTGCGCGAGGCCATGCGCGTGCTGGCGTTCAGCGGCATGATCGAGATTCGCCAAGGCGATGGCAGTTACCTGCGCGGCAGTGTCGATCCGTTCGATACGCTCAAGGTGCTGTCCAACTGCTCAATCGAACAGGCGCGCGAAACCCGGCGCATCATTGAGGTGGAGGCTATTGGCCTGGCGGCGCAGCGGCGTACCGAGGAGGATTTGGCGGCACTGCGCGAAGCGCTCAAGCACAGCGGTGCGCATTACCACACTGACCTGGATGGTTACATCGCTTGCGACCTGGTGTTCCACCGGCTGTTGGTGGATGCCGCGCACAACCCCACCCTGAGCCAGCTGTACCGGTTCTTTTCCAGCGTCGTCGGCGGGGCGATTCTGCATTCGCTCAACCACACCCCGCGCAACCCCCACGTATTCGACTTGCATGGCGAGCTGCTGGCTGCCATCGAAGCAAGCGACCCGCAACGCGCCATGTCGATCTGCCGCGAGCTGATCGACGGGCCGGATCTATGATCGAGGAAACTGCCTTATGTCCACGCCAACCACCGAGACGCTGAGCGCCTCAACCGACCAACCGGCAAGCTTGCCCAAGCCCTGGCTGTTGCTGCTGGGCCTGGTGCTGGTGGCACTCAACCTGCGCCCGGCGTTGTCGAGCATGGCGCCATTGTTGGGGCAGGTGTCTGAAAGCCTGGGCCTGAGCGGGTCGACGGCGGGGCTGCTGACCACCCTGCCGGTGCTGTGCCTGGGCCTGTTCGCGCCCCTGGCGCCGCTGCTGTCGCGTCGTTTCGGTGCCGAACGGGTAGTGCTGGGCATCCTGTTGCTGCTGGCCGCCGGCATCGCTTTGCGCAGCCAGTTCGGGGTGGTCGGGCTGTTTGCCGGCAGCGTTGTCTCGGGCGCCAGCATCGGCATCATCGGCGTGTTGCTGCCGGGCATCGTCAAGCGCGACTTCCCGAAAAACGCCGGCACCATGACCGGTGTGTACACCATGGCGCTGTGCCTGGGCGCGGCCCTGGCGGCCGGCGCCAGCGTGCCTCTGGCCGAAGTGTTCGGCAACCGCTGGAGCATGGGCTTGGGGTTCTGGGTAGCACCGGCTGTGCTGGCGGCATTGTTCTGGCTGCCCCAGACCCTCCAGAAGCACGGTGCCCACCATGCAGCGTATCGCGTGCGCGGTCTGTTCCGCGATCGCCTGGCCTGGCAGGTGACACTGTTCATGGGCCTGCAATCGTCGCTGGCCTACATCGTGTTCGGCTGGTTGCCGTCGATGCTGATCGGCCGTGGCCTGGGCGCTGCCGAGGCGGGGCTGGTGATGTCGTTCTCGATCATCATCCAGCTGGGCAGCTCGTTGATCGCACCGTGGCTGGCCACGCGCGGCAAGGATCAGCGTATCGCCATCGTCACCGTCATGGGCCTGACCCTGGCGGGCCTGTTCGGTTGCCTGTACGCCCCGCTGGGCGGCCTGTGGTTCTGGGCCGTGGTGCTGGGGCTGGGGCAGGGCGCCATGTTCGCCGTGGCGCTGACCCTGATCGTGCTGCGCGCCAGCGATGCGCACGTGGCCGCCAACCTGTCGAGCATGGCCCAGGGCGTGGGTTACACCTTGGCGTCCATGGGGCCGCTGGCCGTGGGCCTGGTGCACGATTGGACCGGTGGCTGGAGTGCGGTGGGTTGGATCTTTGCGGTCATCGGCGGCCTGGCGATCATCGCCGGCATGGGGGCTGGTCGGGCGTTGCATGTGCAGGTCCGCAGCGAGAAGGTTTGATCTTTGGCAGCAATGGTCTTGAAACGTCGTCGACTGCTTCGCGACTAAAGTCGGCTCCTACCCCGTTCGTGGTAGGAGCCGGCCTTGGCCGCGATGCAGGCGACGCCGCTGTAGACGCTGCCTCGAGGCTGCGCTGGCCTTGAGATTCACTGAAAACATCCAGTGGGTCGGCGCTTCGTTGCCGTGGTGGCATTTCCCGTCTGGTTACTCGGAAATTTCCTATATTCGTGATTTGCAGTCTTCTGCCAGAGTTCCTCTTCTGATTCCTGCCGCTGACCGGCAGCGACCATGACAAGAGGGTAGCGTGGTGCAACAAGTCAACAACGCAGGCTCAACCCAAGCGAACCATCACTCCGTCACTCTGGTGACCTCTTCCAAGCCATCGCTGACCTGGGTCTCTCCAGCCGAAGCCGACGTATTCCAGATCACGACTGAAGCGTTGATGCCCGAGATCATCTTTGAATTCGAAGCCAGTTTCGTTGGCGAGTACACTTGGTCTTGGGCAATTGAGTGGGAGGCAAAGGCCAGCGGCCTGAGGGAGCGTGATCGGCTGGGCGATGAACAAGCCTCAGAACGTCGGTAAAACCGAGTCTCAGTTACGCGAGCGAGATAAGGCTACTTACAGCAGGGGAACAAGAGGGCAGTCAGATGAGCATGCGTGGAGCTATAACGGAGTCTGCTATGCCGACCACGTTAGCGATCAATAACATCTGGTCAGGCATTATGTCTTTTGTGCTTGTAGCTCTTGCGGGTACAGCTATAGCCGCAGACGACACTAGCCTGCAGTCAAAAGAAACCGGGGTAATCCAATTAAAGATGTCGGACGGCAGTACATATTCCCTTGCACTGCCAGACAATGTGGATGGCGTTTTCCTTGACCCGAGAAAGCACCCGGTCGGCGATCAGCGTTACATTTCAGTGTTTCTATCCAACGCGTCAAACCCAAGTAACCCTTCCGGCTATTGCGGTGCTGGCCGTGAAATACGGCTTAAGGTGTACCGCATAGACGGAACGGGCTTGGTGATGCGCAAGGATGTGCTGGTCAGCAGTTGCCTTCATTCAATTGCGCTTTCGAGTCAGAGTACGGGCGACGAAGGTCAGGATAGTGACTTCTCTTCCGTACAATGGACTAACGAAGGTTTTTCTATCAGGTGGGAGGGGACGCCGGGGCCCGTCACATACACACTCGACGGTAAGCCTGGCACCCAAAACCAACCGTAGCCACTGCCGCCAATTGCGCTGGCCCTTATACCCACTGAAGCTTTGCCAGTGAGGCAAAAGGCCAGCTCACCCTCGCGGCAGCGGCTACACCTGTTAGGATGCAGCCATCCCAACAAGAGTCTTGCCCATGAGCGAAGCCAACGCAGCCCTGATCACCCGTTTCTATCTGGCTTTCCAGCGCCTGGACGCCGAGGCCATGGCGGCCAGTTATACCGACGATGTGGTGTTCAGCGACCCGGCGTTCGGTACTTTGCGAGGTAAGGACGCTGGCGACATGTGGCGCATGCTGGCGGCCAGGGCCAAGGACTTTTCCCTGACGTTTGACCATGTACATGCCAGCGACAACACAGGGGCGGCGCATTGGGTCGCCACGTATCTGTTCAGCCAGACCGGCCGCACGGTGGTCAACGATATTCACGCCCGCTTCGTGTTCCGTGACGGCAAGATCTGCGAGCACCACGATCACTTCGATTTCTGGCGCTGGTCACGCCAGGCCCTGGGCACCCCTGGTCTGCTGCTGGGCTGGTCGCCGATGCTCAAGGGCAAGGTCCGGCAGCAGGCGCTCAAGGGGCTCAGGGCGTTTCAGCAGGGGCGCTGATCAGTTGGGCACGCCCTTGTGCTGATGGTCTGCACGGTAGGTGAACTGCGCAGGTTGGCTGCCCGCCGGTAGCCGGATGCCGATCACGGGGATGAATTTCCCGGTCTTGTCGTGCCACTGCTTCTGCACTTTCTGCGCATCGCCCAGGCCGCCCATGCCTTCGATGTGGAAGAACGACTGGATAGGCAGATCGGGGAATTTGCTCTGGTCCCACGCCTGAATCATGACTTCGTTCCAGGGAAATGGCCGGTCGTTCATTAGCTGCATCACCCGCAGGCTCTGATAGAACCGGTCGGCAGCGACCGCGCCGTGTCGGTCGCGCACATCAAAGCTGCATTGGCTGGCGAAGCGATAATCCGGGTTGCCCTCCCAGCGATCCAGCACCAGTGGGTCTTTGGAAGCGCGGTAGTGATCAATCCATTGTTCGGCCGTCTGGATGCCTGCCTTGTCGCAAAGCCGCTCCTTTACCTCCGGGGTGCGTTGGTTATCACCGCAGCCGCCATTACTGCGCTTCCAGCTGTCGCCATCGGTGGGGAAGGCGCACAGGGTATGGTAATCAAGGCTGCCTGCCGGCTTATGGTGCTCAGGGAACAGGGTGTAGCCGCTGCGACCGCTTTCGGCCAGGCGATCGAAACGAGCATCAGCGCGCAGGTAGGAAAACGACGCAGCATTCTTCTCCAGCGTGCCGGGGCTGTGGTCCCAGGTGAAGTACTTGTCTGATGGTTTGGTGGCGCGCAGCATGATGCCGCTGCATTTGAACGCGGGGGCCTCGCCGCAAGCCTGGCGGGTGTCGTTGTAGTAAGCGGTCATGGCCTTGGCGGTGTCAGTGCCAACATCGGCCAGTGCGAGGTTGCTCAGCGGCATTGTCAGCAGGCAGGCCAGTGAAAGGGTGATGGTGGTTTTCATGGGGTTAGCCTCTTGGGGTTGGGCTACCCACGTTATTTTTTTCGACCGTCAGGGTATGTCGCCCGACGGCCGCGCGGCCTTGGCAAAAAACCGATGAGCACGCGTGTCTTCAGTCTTGGCAGGCGTAGGATCGGTGAGAAAGGGGGCTGTTCCCCGTCAGAAAAAGGTAGAATGCGCCCGTCCACAAAGCGGTCTTGCCTGCGTGATCGAAGCCACTCTGCCGTCATCCCCCAAGCCTTGGTATGTGTACCTGGTGCGCGCCGCCAATGGTTCGCTGTACTGCGGGATCAGCGATAACCCCCAGCGCCGTTTCGCCCAGCACCAGAGCGGCAAGGGCGCACGTTTTTTCAGTTCCAGCCCGGCCATGGCGCTGGTGTATGTGGAATGCTGGCCCGACAAGGGCGAAGCCCTGCGCCATGAGCGGCTGATCAAGCGCCTGCGCAAAAGCGCCAAGGAGCGTCTGGTGGCCTCCTACGTGCCGATTGATGCGGTTGATGAGCCCCTATCAGCCTGAGCGGGTAGGCCGCTCTCGATAGCGCGGTTAAGCTTGGGGTTTACCCCTGTTGGCGGAACCGAAGATGACCGACCTGATCCTGCATCACTACCCCGCGTCCCCGTTCGCTGAAAAGACCCGCCTGATGCTGGGGTTCAAGGGCCTGTCGTGGCGCTCCGTACTGATTCCGCCGGTGATGCCCAAGCCTGATCTGGTGGCCCTGACCGGTGGCTACCGCAAAACCCCGGTGCTGCAGGTTGGCGCTGACATCTATTGCGATACGTCCCTGATCGCTCGCCGCCTGGACCAGGAAAAGGCGTTGCCAGCGTTCTTCCCCGAAGGCCAGGAAATGACCGTCGCGGCATTCGCCGCCTGGGCCGACGCGACGCTGTTCCAGCACGCCGTCAGCCTGGTGTTCCAGCCCGAGTCCGTGGCGGTGCGTTTTGCGCGCTTGCCCCCGGAGGCCGTCAAAGCGTTCATCGCCGACCGTGCGCAGTTGTTCAGTGGCGGCAGCGCCACACGCCTGCCAGTTGAGCAGGCCAAGCATCAGTGGCCGGTGTTCATGGCTCGGCTGGAGCAGCAGTTGCAACGTGAAGAAGGCGACTACCTGTTCGGCGAACCGTCGATTGCCGACTTTGCCGTCGCCCACCCGATGTGGTTCCTCAAGGGCACGCCGGTGACCTCACCGCTGGTGGATGAATACCCGGCCGTGCATGCGTTGTTGGGGCGCGTGCTGGGCTTCGGGCATGGCGCGTACAGTGAATTCACTGCCGAGCAGGCGCTTGAGGTGGCCCGCAACAGCACCCCGGCGGCGTTGCCGGTGGGTGGGTTTGTCGACCCTAATGGTTTCAAGGCGGGGGATGCGGTGACGGTGTCGGCCATCGATTATGGCGTTGATCCTGTGGCGGGCGAGCTCGTGTACGCCGGCGTCGAGGAGCTGATCGTGCGCCGCGAAGACCCTCAGGCGGGTGTAGTGCATGTGCACTTCCCGCGCCTGGGCTTCAAGTTGCAGAGACACTGATCCGTAGCCGCTGCCGCCAGGCTGCGCTGGCCCGTATATGCGCTGGAGAATTTCAGTGAGGCACGGGGCCAGCGCAGCCTGCGGCAGCGGCTACGGGTGCTGCAAGGCCTGGAGGATTTGGTTTTCGTCGTATTGGCGTAGCTGCACGCCGTTGACATCCAGCATGGGAATACCCCGTCCACCCAAGGCCTCATAGCGCTTGCGTGCCTCGGCATCCTTGTCGATGTCGAACTCCTTATATGCCACCCCCTGGCGATCCAGGAAGCGACGGAAGTCCTTGCAGTACCCGCACCAGTCAGTCGCATACAGCGTCACCCGGGCGCTTGCCCGGGCTTGTTCCGACACCTGCGAGGTGGGGCTGAAATACGCTTGGATCTTGGGCCACTGCTGGAACACCACCACCACCAGCAAAATCGGCAGCACCCGCTTGAGGGCCTTGTTCAGCACCCGATCAGTCCTTGCGGCGCTTGAGCTGGTCGGTGAGCTGGGTAGGCAGGCCCTTGATGATCAGGGTGCCGGCTTCCTCGTCATACTCGATCTTGGAGCCCAGCAGGTGCGCTTCGAAGCTGATCGATAGCCCCTCGGCGCGGCCGGTGAAGCGGCGGAATTGATTGAGGGTGCGCTTGTCGGCCGGAATCTCGGGGGACAGGCCGTAGTCCTTGTTGCGGATGTGGTCGTAGAAGGCGCGTGGACGGTCTTCGTCGATCAGTCCGGACAGTTCTTCCAGGGCCACCGGTTCGCCGTGTTTGGTCTGGGTGGTGGCGTATTCCACCAGCGCCTGGGTCTTCTCGCGGGCGGCTTCCTCGGGCAGGTCTTCGCTTTCCACGAAGTCGCTGAAGGCCTTGAGCAGGGTACGGGTTTCACCCGGGCCGTCGACACCTTCCTGGCAGCCGATGAAGTCGCGGAAATACTCCGACACCTTTTTGCCGTTCTTGCCCTTGATGAACGAGATGTACTGCTTGGAGTTCTTGTTGTTCTGCCACTCGGAGATGTTGATGCGCGCGGCCAGGTGCAGTTGGCCCAGGTCCAGGTGGCGCGACGGGGTCACGTCCAGCTCGGCGTTTACGGCCACGCCTTCGCTGTGGTGCAGCAGGGCGATGGCCAGGTAGTCGGTCATGCCTTGCTGGTAGTGGGCGAACAGCACGTGGCCGCCGGTGGACAGGTTGGATTCTTCCATCAGCTTTTGCAGATGTTCGACGGCCTCGCGGCTGAAAGCGGTGAAGTCCTGTTCGGCGTCCATGTACTGCTTCAGCCAGCCGCTGAACGGGTGGGCGCCTGACTCAGGGTGGAAGAAGCCCCATGCTTTGCCTTGTTTGGCGTTGTAGCTGTCGTTGAGGTCGGCCAGCAGGTTTTCGATGGCCTGGGATTCACTCAGTTCGGTATCACGGGCGTGCAGCACCGCAGGGGTACCGTCGGGCTTTTTTTCGATCAGGTGGACAATGCAGTGACGGATCGGCATGGGGCTTCTCGGTGCGTCGAAAGGGGGAGGGCCGGGGCCAGCGTGTCGGCCGGGCGCAAAGGCGGCAAGTGTAACGCAACTGGGGGTTTGGCGGCCCGGCGGCACTGTTTCAGGGGTTGAATTAGAGACTTTTGTCTATTTTTCAACCAAACCTGCGATAAACCTGAACAAATGGCCAGGTAGTGGCGGATATTTCTGTTTCTGTGTGCTAGTTTTGCCCGGTCTTGCGCTCCACAAGGGCGCATCGCCCGCAGATAGCTGCCGTCAGGTCGAACCAAATACCGATTTGTGCATCTACATTCGCGATTGGCGTGGCTGTAGACCGATTGCCGGCCCCGAGGGGTTACGGCGTTTTTGACTGATGTTGCACTCTGCAATCCAACTGAATTTGATAGGGAAGGAACACCACCATGGCATTGACCAAAGACCAACTGATCGCCGACATCGCTGAAGCCATCGACGCGCCAAAAACCACCGCGCGCAATGCTCTCGAGCAACTGGGCCAGATCGTTGCCGACCAGCTGGAAAATGGCAGCGAAATCACCCTGCCAGGCATTGGCAAGCTGAAAATCACCGAGCGTCCAGCTCGCACCGGCCGTAACCCTTCGACTGGCGCGCCGATCGAAATCGCTGCCAAGAAAGTCGTCAAGTTTGTTCCAGCCAAAGTGCTGACTGATTCGGTTAACAAGTAATTTTGTAACCAGTCGTGAAAAAGCCGTGACCGGGGCAACCCGGTCACGGCTTTTTTTGTGCCTTGTAGCCGCTGCCGCGAGGCTGCGCTGGCCGGCGTGAACCCTGAAAATCTCAAGTGAGACACCGGGCCAGCGCAGCCTGGCGGCAGCGGCTACAGCGTCAGCTTTTTAGGTACCAGGCCTGCTGCTGCGCCTCGGTCTGGAAGGTCCAGGCCACAAAGCGGCTCTGCTTCTGCCCCTGGCCCATCTCGACCACGCGCACCTGCACGGCCCCCGCCTTCTTCAGCGCTACCTGGATCGGCGGCAGGTTCGAGGCCTTGGACACCAGGGTACTGAACCACAGCACCTGCTGGCCCACCCCCACGCTTTCATTGATCAGCTGGGTCACGAAGCGAATCTCGCCCCCCTCGCACCACAACTCATTGCTTTGCCCACCGAAATTGAGCACCGGCAGCTTGCGCTTGGGGTCGGCCTTGCCCAGGGCGCGCCATTTGCGTTGGCTGCCACGGGTGGCCTCTTCCAGGGAGGCGTGGAAGGGCGGGTTGCACAGGGTCAGGTCGAAGCGCTCATCGGCCTTCAGCAGGCCTGTGAGGATGTGCCTGGGGTTTGCCTGCTGACGCAGGCTGATGCCCTTGTCGAGCTTGTTGGCCTGCACAATGGCCTTGGCCGAGGCCAGGGCCACGCTGTCGATGTCCGAGCCGGTGAAGTGCCAGCGGTAGTCGCTGTGGCCCAGCAGCGGGTAGATGCAGTTAGCACCTGTGCCGATGTCCAGCGCACGCACCGAGCTGCCACGGGGGATCTCGCCACCGTTGGTTTCAGCCAGCAGGTCGGCGATGGCGTGGATGTAGTCGGCGCGCCCGGGGATGGGCGGGCACAAGTAGCCCTCCGGAATGGTCCAGTGCTGGATTCCGTACAACGCCTTGAGCAGGGCACGGTTGAACACCTTGACCGCCGCCGGGTTGGCGAAGTCGATGCTTTCCTTCCCGTAAGGGTTGAGGATCACGTACTGGCCCAGCTCGGGGCTGCTCTTGATCAGTTGTGGGAAGTCGTAACGGCCTTGATGGCGGTTGCGGGGGTGGAAGGTGGGTTTGCTGGGGGCGGACATGAGGGGATATTTCCGTTGTCCGTACGGGCCCCTTCGCGGGCAGAGCCCGCTCCCACATGGGGTCCTGTGTTCACAAAACCTTGTGGGAGCGGGCTCTGCCCGCGAAGAGGCCGCCGGAGGATTTACAGGCTGGCGATGCGCGCGTGCTGCTCGGCCAGCTTGCTCAGGGCTTGCTCGGCCTCGGCCATTTTGGCGCGTTCCTTGTCGATCACGGCAGGCGGCGCCTTGTCGACGAAGGCTGCGTTGGACAGCTTGCCGCCCACGCGTGCCACTTCGCCTTGCAGGCGCTGGATTTCCTTGTCCAGGCGCGCCAGTTCGGCGTCCTTGTCGATCAGGCCGGCCATCGGCACCAGCACTTCCAGCTCGCCGACCAGCGCGGTAGCGCTCAACGGGGCTTCGGCGCCGGCTTCCAGCACAGTGATGGATTCGAGCTTGGCCAGCTTCTTCAGCAGGGCTTCGTTCTCCACCAGGCGACGCTTGTCTTCGGCGCTGGCGTTTTTCAGGAACAGCGCCAGGGGCTTGCCCGGGCCGATGTTCATTTCGCCACGGATGTTGCGCACGCCCAGCATCAGGCCTTTGAGCCACTCGATGTCGTTCTCGGCCGCCTCGTCGATGCGTGCTTCATTGGCCACTGGCCAAGGTTGCAGCATGATGGTCTTGCCTTCCGCGCCCACCAGCGGCGCCAGGCGCTGCCAGATTTCTTCGGTGATGAACGGCATGAACGGGTGCGCCAGGCGCATGGCCACTTCCAGTACGCGCACCAGGGTGCGACGGGTGCCGCGCTGACGCTCGACCGGGGCGTTCTCGTCCCACAGCACAGGCTTGGACAGCTCCAGGTACCAGTCGCAGTACTGGTTCCAGATGAACTCGTACAGGGCCTGGGCGGCCAGGTCGAAGCGGAACTGGTCCAGCTGGCGGGTCACTTCGGCTTCGGTGCGCTGCAGCTGCGAGATGATCCAGCGGTCCGCCAGGGACAGCTCGAAGGCCTCGCCGTTCTGGCCGCAGTCTTCGCCCTTGTCCAGCACGTAGCGGGTAGCGTTCCAGATCTTGTTGCAGAAGTTGCGATAGCCTTCCACGCGACCCATGTCGAACTTGATGTCGCGGCCGGTGGAGGCCAGCGAGCAGAAGGTGAAGCGCAGGGCGTCGGTGCCGTAGCTGGCGATGCCGTCGGCGAACTCGTCGCGGGTCTGCTTCTCGATCTTCTTCGCCAGTTTTGGCTGCATCAGGCCGTTGGTGCGTTTCTGCACCAGGGCTTCCAGCTCGATGCCGTCGATGATGTCCAGCGGGTCCAGGACGTTGCCCTTGGACTTGGACATCTTCTGGCCCTGGCCATCACGTACCAGGCCGTGCACGTAGACGGTCTTGAACGGTACCTGCGGGGTGCCGTCCGGGTCTTTGACCAGGTGCATGGTCAGCATGATCATCCGGGCAACCCAGAAGAAAATGATGTCGAAACCGGTGACCAGCACGTCGGTGGAGTGGAATTTCTTCAGGAACTCGGTCTGTTCCGGCCAGCCCAGGGTGGAGAAGGTCCACAGGCCCGAGCTGAACCAGGTGTCCAGCACGTCGTTGTCCTGGTTCAGGACCACGTCGGCGCCCAGGCCGTGCTTGGCGCGCACTTCTTCTTCGCTGCGGCCTACGTAGACCTTGCCCGACTCGTCGTACCAGGCCGGGATGCGGTGGCCCCACCACAGCTGACGGCTGATGCACCAGTCCTGGATGTCACGCATCCACGAGAAGTACATGTTCTCGTACTGCTTGGGCACGAACTGGATGCGGCCGTCTTCCACGGCGGCAATCGCAGGCTCGGCCAGCGGCTTGGTCGACACGTACCACTGGTCGGTCAGCCACGGCTCGATGATGGTGCCCGAGCGGTCGCCCTTCGGCACTTTCAACGCGTGGTCGTCGACGCTGACCAGCAGGCCTGCGGCGTCGAAGGCGGCAACGATTTGCTTGCGCGCTTCGAAACGATCCAGGCCGGCGTACTCGGCAGGCAGCGAACCGTCGACGCTGTCGTTCAGCGTGCCGTCCAGGTTGAACACCTGGGCAGCCGGCAGCACGTTGGCGTTCTTGTCGAAGATGTTCAGCAGCGGCAGGTTGTGGCGCTTGCCGACTTCGTAGTCGTTGAAATCGTGAGCCGGGGTGATTTTCACGCAGCCGGTGCCGAATTCAGGGTCGCAGTAGTCGTCGGCGATGATCGGGATGCGGCGGCCGACCAGCGGCAGCTCGACGAACTGGCCGATCAGGGCCTGGTAGCGCGGATCATTCGGGTTCACGGCAACGGCGGCGTCGCCCAGCATGGTTTCCGGACGCGTGGTGGCCACGATCAGGTAATCCAGGCCTTCGGCGGTCTTGGCGCCGTCGGCCAGCGGGTAGCGCAGGTTCCACAGCGAGCCTTTCTCGTCGTGGTTCTCCACTTCCAGATCGGAAATGGCCGTGTGCAGCTTGGTGTCCCAGTTGACCAGGCGCTTGCCGCGGTAAATCAGGCCGTCCTCGTGCAGGCGCACGAAGGCTTCCTTGACCGACTCCGACAGGCCGTCGTCCATGGTGAAGCGCTCGCGGGTCCAGTCCACGGACGAGCCCAGGCGGCGGATCTGGCGGCTGATGTTGCCGCCCGACTGATCCTTCCACTCCCAGACTTTTTCCAGGAACTTCTCGCGGCCCAGGTCATGGCGGTTCTGGCCCTGGGCTTCGAGTTGGCGCTCTACCAGCATCTGGGTGGCGATACCGGCGTGGTCGGTACCTGGCTGCCACAGGGTGTTGCGGCCCTGCATGCGGCGGAAACGGATCAGGGCGTCCATGATCGCGTTGTTGAAACCATGGCCCATGTGCAGGCTGCCGGTGACGTTCGGCGGCGGGATCATGATGGTGTACGAGTCGCCCGCGCCTTGCGGAGCGAAATAGTTCTCGGACTCCCAGGTCTGGTACCAGGAAGTTTCAATGGCGTGCGGCTGGTAGGTCTTATCCATGCTCGGCGGGACCCTAATAGGCATTTATTCAGGAAAGCCGATTAGTATAACGGGGATGGGCCGGGATCGGTAGGCGCTATCCTCGCAGTCCCCCCTGTGGGAGCGGGCTCTGCCCGCGAAAAGGGCGCCGCGAGCATTCAGGCATTACGCGGTGTGCCTTTCGCGGGCAGAGCCCGCTCCCACAGAGAAAATCAGAGTAAGTCAGGGCTCACGGGTTGAGCAGCCGTTCCATGCGCGCTTCCAGGCGGCGCTTGATTTCGGTCTCGATGTGCGGGGCGAAATCGTCGATCACGTCTTGCATGATCAGTTGGGCAGCGGCGCGCAGTTCGGCGTCCAGATGCAACAGGGTGTCCTGGCGGTTCTGGGCCGGGGTGGGCGGTGGCGGCGGGGCAGGCTCAGGCGCGGCCTGGGCCTCGGCCTTTTGCTGGGCTTCGAGCTGGTCGAAGAGCAGCGGGATCTGTTCGGCGCTGACCACGGTATCGGTCAACAGCGGCGGTTGCAGGGTATCGTCGCCGAGCAGCTTGCGGATCGACTCGAGGTCGTCCAGCAGGTGCGCGGACTTGGGCAAATTGTTCGCAGTGTCCATCGTTGGCTCAGAGTCGCTGTAAGCGGTGATCTTGCAGAGGATAGCCCTGTTCACGGTAGAAACGGAAACTCTCCCGTGCGGCCTGACGAATTGCAGGGTCTTCGACCACCACTTCGGCCACGCGGGCGAAGCGGCCGACGAAGGCAGGCACTTTCAGGTCCAGGTTGACCAGCAGGTCCTGGTGGCTGGCGGGTGCGTCGGCAAGGCCCAGGGCGATGACGGCGTCCGGGTCTTGTTCAGCCAGGCTATGGGGCACGAAGCTTTCGCCCTTGAACGCCCACAGGCGGGCGTCGAGTTGCTCGCGCTGCTCGGCGTCGCTGCAGTGCAGGTACACCCGGTGGCCCAGGCGCCAGGCCTTTTCCACCAGCTTGCAGGCGAAGTCCAGCCGCGCTGCGGGCAGCGGGCTGGGCAGAATGTAGAAGTCGACTTTGGTCATGGTTCGCCAGTCAGTAGTACGCAGGCCTGTAGCCGCTGCCGCAGGCTGCGCTGGCCCTGCAATGCACTGGAGATCTCCAGCGTACGTCAGGCCAGCGCAGCCTGGCGGCAGCGGCTACGGGTATTACATCACACGCCAGCGCGGTCCAGCAGGTACTGGGTCAGCAGGGGCACTGGGCGGCCAGTGGCGCCCTTGTCCTTGCCGCCGCTGACCCAGGCGGTGCCAGCGATGTCCAGGTGCGCCCAGGCGTAGCTCTTGGTGAAGCGCGACAGGAAGCAGCCAGCGGTGATGGCGCCGCCTTTCGGGCCGCCGATGTTGGCGATGTCAGCGAACGGCGAATCCAGTTGTTCCTGGTATTCCTCGAACAGCGGCAGTTGCCAGGCGCGGTCATCGGCTTGCTTGCCGGCTTCCAGCAGTTGCTCGACCAGCTCGTCGTTGTTGCTCATCAGGCCCGTGGTGTGGCCGCCCAGGGCGACGACGCAGGCGCCGGTCAGGGTGGCGATGTCGATCACCGAGGCCGGCTTGAAGCGTTCAACGTAGGTCAGGGCGTCACACAGCACCAGGCGGCCTTCGGCGTCGGTGTTGAGGATTTCAACGGTCTGGCCGCTCATGGTGCTGACGATGTCGCCCGGGCGCGTGGCCTTGCCGCTTGGCATGTTCTCGGCGCAAGCCAGCACGCACACCAGGTTGATCGGCAGCCTGAGTTCCAGCACGGCACGCAGGGTGCCGAACACGCTGGCGGCGCCGCACATGTCGTACTTCATCTCGTCCATGCCGGCGGCTGGCTTGATGCTGATGCCGCCGGTGTCGAAGGTGATGCCCTTGCCCACCAGCACGTGCGGTTTTTCGGACTTCTTGCCGCCCTGGTAGTTGAGCACGATCAGGCGAGGTGGCTGGTCACTGCCCTGGGCCACGGCCAGGAAGGCGCCCATGCCCAGTTCCTTGAGTTTCTTCTCGTCGTGGATCTCGACCTTGAGGTTCTTGTGTTCCTTGCCCAGTTCCTTGGCCTGCTCGGCCAGGTAGCTTGGGTGGCAGACGTTGGGCGGCAGGTTGCCCAGGTCGCGGGTGAAGCTCATGCCGGTGGCGATGGCGCTGGCGTGGGTCACGGCGCGCTCGACATCGGCCTGGCTGGCCTTGTCGGTCAGCAGGGTGATTTTCTTCAGGGCGCGAGGCTCGGCCTTCTTGCTCTTGAAGCGGTCGAAGACGTATTCGCCGTCCTGCAGGGTTTCGGCCAGCAGGCGGGCCTTGGCGTAGGCATCACGGCCTTTCACGCCCAGTTCGTCCAGGGCCAGCACCGCGTCGCTGCCGCCCAGGCCCTTCAGCGCGCCCAGCACCGCGGCGCCCAGTTTGCGCCAGGCGCGGTCGCCCAGCAGTTCGTCGGCGCCGGTGCCTACCAGCAGCACGCGCTCGGCTTTCAGGCCCGGCAGGCTCTGCAGCAGCAGGGTCTGGCCCGGTTTGCCGGTCAGGTCGCCGCGCTTGAGGATGGTGGCCAGGGCGCCGCCGCTCAGTTCGTCGACTTTCTTGCCCACGGTACCCAGCTTGCGGCCTTCGCCCACGGCGACGACCAGGGTCGCGGTCTTCAGGCTTTCAGCGCTGACGCTTTTTACAACCAATTCCATTTCCGGGTCCCCTAATGAACTGTCGAAGTGCGCAGCCCCTGTCGGGTGCGCCTTGAAGCAGCCTGGCACGGCCAGGCCAAAGGTCCCAGTTTGACCCTTGCCGGCCGGGCCTGACAACCCTTCGCGCAGGCTTTGCGTAACTGTGTGTGCACGCGAAGTGACAGGCAGGCCCAATCACAGGATAATGCGCCAACTTTTTTGCGGTTCGCGTTGAGCGAGCCCACCCGTAGAAGTGTCAGCTATGTATCCCTTGTTCGGCCGTCTGAGCCTGACAACCCTGGAGTGTCCGGTTTGATCGTCTTCCGTTATCTGTCCCGCGAAGTCATGCTCACCCTCAGTGCCGTCAGTGCGGTACTGCTGGTGATCATCATGAGCGGGCGCTTCGTCAAGTACCTGGCCCAGGCCGCCTCGGGCGCCCTGGACCCGGGCGTGCTGTTCCTCATCATGGGCTATCGCCTGCCGGGCTTCCTGCAGCTGATCCTGCCGTTGGGCCTGTTCTTGGGTATCCTGCTGGCCTACGGCCGCCTGTACCTGGAAAGCGAGATGACCGTGCTGGCTGCCACCGGCATGAGCCAGCAGCGCCTGCTGGCCATCACCATGGCCCCCGCCGCGCTGGTCGCGCTGATTGTGGCCTGGCTGAGCCTGAGCCTGGCGCCCCTGGGTGCGCAGCAGTTCTCCCAGGTGCTCAACCAGCAGGACGCCATGACCGAGTTCGACACCCTGGAGCCAGGCCGCTTCCAGGCCCTGCGCGACGAAAGCCGGGTGACCTACACCGAGAGCATGAGTGACGACCGCATCAACCTGGGCGGCGTGTTCATCTCGCAGAAGCGCCTGGGCCAGGACGCCAAGGACCGTGGCATCACCCTGTTGCTGGGCGAGAAGGGCCGCCAGGAGCGCCGCCCCGACGGCAGCCGTTACCTGATCCTGAACAACGGCTACCGCTACGACGGTATCCCCGGCCAGGCCGACTACCGCGCCATCCAGTACGAAACCTACGGCGTGATGCTGCCCAAGCCCGAGGTCAGTGAAGAAGTCACTGACCGCGATGCTATCCCCAGCAGCAAGCTGTTCTCCGGCGAGGCCAATGATCCTGCCGAACTGCAATGGCGCCTGTCGCTGCCTTTGCTGGTGTTCATCGTGACCCTGATGGCCGTTCCGCTGTCGCGGGTCAACCCGCGCCAGGGGCGCTTCCTCAAACTGCTGCCGGCGATTCTTCTGTACATGGCGTACCTGACTATTCTGATCTCGGCGCGTGGCGCCATGGAGAAAGGCAAGATCCACTCCTCCCTGGGGCTGTGGTGGGTGCACGGTCTGTTCCTGGCCATTGGCCTGGGGCTGATGTATTGGGAGCCGTTGCGCTTGAAGATGGCCAGCCGCCGTTCGCTGGAGGTGGCCCGTGGTTAAACTCGACCGCTACATCGGCAGCAGTGTGCTGATGGCGATCCTGGCCGTGCTGGGCGTCATCCTCGGCCTGGCCACGCTATTTGCCTTCATCGACGAAATGAGCGACATCAGCCCTACCTACGGGCTGGTCGACGTCGCTTGGTTCGTGCTGCTGACCGCGCCGCGCCGCCTGTACGACATGCTGCCCATGGCGGCCCTGATCGGCTGCCTGATCGGCCTGGGTACCCTGGCCAGCAACAGCGAACTGACCATCATGCGCGCCGCCGGCGTGTCGGTGTCGCGCATTGTCTGGGCGGTGATGAAGCCCATGCTGGTGCTGATGGTGTGTGGCCTGCTGGTGGGCGAGTACGTGGCGCCCGTCACCGAAGCCAAGGCCCAGGCCGACCGTTCCCTGGCCCAGGGCATCGGTGACGCGCAAAGTGGTCGCCACGGCCTGTGGCATCGCGAAGGCGAGCAGTTCATCCACATCAACACGGTGCAGCCCGCTGGCCTGTTGTATGGCGTGACGCGCTACACCTTCGATGACCAGCGCCATATCAAGACCGCCAGCTTCGCCAAGAAGGCCCAGTACGGCGATGGCCACTGGAACCTGACCGACGTGGCCACCACCGTGTTCCATGGCGACCGTACCGAAGTGATCAACAGCCCATCCGAAGAGTGGGACGTGACCGTGACGCCGCAGCTGCTCAGCACCGTGATCATGGCGCCGGAGTCGCTGTCCATCACTGGCCTGTGGAGCTACATCCACTACCTGTCGGACCAGGGGCTGCGCAACTCCACCTATTGGCTGGCGTTCTGGACCAAGATCCTGCAACCGCTGGTGACGGCGGCGCTGGTGCTGATGGCGATCTCGTTCATCTTCGGGCCGCTGCGTTCGGTCACCCTGGGCCAGCGTGTGTTCACCGGTGTGCTGGTGGGCTT
The DNA here is from genome assembly GCF_056278815.1 of Pseudomonas sp. TE3644. Taxonomy (NCBI): domain Bacteria; kingdom Pseudomonadati; phylum Pseudomonadota; class Gammaproteobacteria; order Pseudomonadales; family Pseudomonadaceae; genus Pseudomonas; species Pseudomonas sp. TE3644. The sequence goes on from NZ_JBWBQF010000001.1 coordinate 446,123, forward strand.
TACCTTCCGCATCGTTCAGGACCTGCTGGGCCCCTCCAGCCTGGTGTTCGGCTTCCCGCCGCTGCTGGCGGTGGTGCTTCCGTCGCTGTTCTGTGCGGTGGTGGGGTGGTGGTTGCTGCGCCGCGCGGGCTGATACTTCAGCGATAGAAAACCGCCTTGTAGCCGCTGCCGCCAGGCTGCGCTGGCCTGAGTGAACCCCTGATATTTCCAGTGGGGCACAGGGCCAGCGCAGCCTTCGGCAGCGGCTACGGTTATGCCTTGCGCTTGGGGATATGCACCAGCTGCGTCCCCGAATAGATGTCATGCCAGCCACGCTTCTGCTTGTCGATCAATGCCCACCAGAACCCCGCGCCGAAGCACAGCCACGAACCGATGGCGACGATGAAGCGCAGCAGCGCCTGCCAGATCGTCAGCGCGGTGCCATCAGGGTTCTGCACGCGCACGCCCCACACCTGCATGCCCAGGGTCTGCCCGGCGTGCATCCAGAACTTGGCGAAGAAGGCGAACAGGGCGCAGAACAGCAATGTCGACAGGAAGGGATCGCCATCCAGCGAGCCGGATTCCGACAAGGCACGCAGGCGTGCCTCGCCGATGAACGCCATCATGATCAGCTTGTAGACCAGCGTGGTCACCATCAGCAGCGCAATGCACAGCAGGAAGTCATACAGCACGGCGGCCATGCGGCGGCCGAACGGGGCGGGGGCGAAGTCACCTTGCGGGGTCAGTCGTCGGGTCATCCTTGGCTCTCCATGAGGGGTGCGATCAAATCCCGGGCACAAAAAAGCCCCTGGCGTTCCCGGCAGGGGCTTTTTTCAGCAACGAGACGAATCAGCCTTCGGCTTGAACTTCGTCAGCTTGCATGCCTTTCTGGCCTTGAACGGCGATGAAAGTCACTTTTTGGCCTTCTTTCAGGCTCTTGAAGCCGTTGCCCTGAATAGCGCGGAAGTGCACGAACAGATCCGGACCGCTTTCTGGAGTGATAAAACCAAAACCTTTCTCGTCGTTAAACCACTTGACGGTACCGCTCTGACGTGTAGACATTTTCTTATTTCCTTGGAACTTGAATTGGTGACAGCTTCTTTCAGGTGAAAGAGATACTGGGCTGGTTGCAGGAAAGTAAGAGCCGTCGAACGGGTTGTAGCAATACTCAGAGCTACTGCCCAGGTCACGAACCATAGCGACCCATGCAAACACAGTGAGGAAACTCTACGCTAACTTCGGGAAGAAAAACAAGCCCTCGCGAGCGCTGGATTTCCACCTTTTTTACCGCTGTTCGAGCCTTTTCCTGCGGGGGTTTCCGACCTTTTCATTCAGGTATTTTCGAATGATCTTGGGTCAGGTCGAAATCGAATAAAACACGCGGCGTATGTCGGCTCCATGACAGCCCGACGGGCTGCCATGGTAAGGCGCTTATCCGCGGTAATAGCGCTGTGCCACAAACGGCATCTTGCTGACCTTCATCGCTACCTTCTTGCCACGCACGATGGCCCACACGGGGGTGTCGAGCGCGGCGTGGGCGGTGTCCACATAACCCATGGCTACCGGGCCTGCCAAAGTAGGGCCAAAGCCGCCGCTGCACACGGTGCCGATGATGGCGCCGCTGTCGTCGACGATCTCTGCGCCTTCGCGCACCGGGGTGCGCTCCTGAGGCAACAGGCCCACGCGCTTGCGGGCCACGCCGCCTTGCTGCTGGGCGAATACCGCCTCGGCGCCGGGGAAGCCACCGGCACGCGCGCCGTCGGCGCGACGGGCCTTGGAGATGGCCCACAGCAGGCTGGCCTCGATGGGCGTGGTCTGCTCGTTCATGTCGTGGCCGTACAGGCACAGACCGGCTTCCAGGCGCAGCGAATCACGTGCACCCAGGCCAATGGCGGCCACTTCCGGTTCGGCCAGCAGGCGTCGGGCCAGGGCCTCGGCGTGGGCGGCGGGCACGGAGATTTCGAAGCCGTCTTCACCGGTGTAGCCCGAGCGGCTGACGTAGCAGTCCACGCCCAGCAGGGCCACGGGGGCGAACTGCATGAAGGTCATCTGTGCCACCTGCGGCGCCAGGCGCGCCAGCACGGTCACCGCTGCAGGGCCTTGCAGGGCCAGCAGGGCGCGCTCTTCGAACAGAGGCTCGATGGTGCAGCGGGTGCCAATGTGGGCTCGCAGATGGGCCAGGTCCTGGTCCTTGCACGCAGCGTTGACCACCAGGAACAACGTGTCGTTGCCCAGGTTGGCCACCATCAGGTCGTCGAGGATGCCGCCCTGCTCGTTGGTGAACATGGCGTAGCGCTGCATGCCCACGGGCAGGTCGATGATGTCCACCGGCACCAGGGTTTCCAGGGCAGCGGCAGCGTCGCTGCCGGTGAGGCGGATCTGGCCCATGTGCGACACGTCGAACAGGCCGGCCTGTTCGCGGCTGTGCAGGTGTTCCTTCATCACGCCCAGCGGGTATTGCACGGGCATGTCATAGCCGGCGAACGGCACCATGCGGGCGCCCAGTTCCAGGTGCAGGGCGTGCAGCGGCGTTTGTTGCAGTTGTTCGGACATCGTTGACTCCAGAATTCCAGAAAGAGGGGTTCAACACTCGATGATGTTGACGGCCAGACCGCCGCGGGCGGTCTCCTTGTATTTGCTTTTCATGTCGGCGCCGGTCTGGCGCATGGTGCGGATTACCTTGTCCAGCGACACGTAGTGCACGCCGTCGCCGCGCAGGGCCATGCGCACCGCGTTGATGGCCTTGACCGAGCCCATGGCATTGCGTTCGATGCAGGGCACCTGCACCAGGCCGCCGATGGGGTCGCAGGTCAGGCCCAGGTTGTGTTCCATGCCGATCTCGGCGGCGTTCTCGACCTGTTGCACGCTGCCACCCATCACCTCGCACAAGGCACCGGCGGCCATGGAACAGGCCACGCCGACCTCGCCCTGGCAGCCCACTTCGGCGCCGGAGATGGAAGCGTTTTCCTTGTAGAGAATGCCGATGGCGGCGGCCGTGAGCAGGAAGCGCACCACGCCGTCCTCGTTGGCACCGGGCACGAAGCGCATGTAGTAATGCAGCACAGCCGGGACTATGCCGGCGGCGCCATTGGTGGGCGCGGTCACCACGCGACCACCAAAGGCGTTTTCTTCGTTCACCGCCAGGGCGTACAGGTTGACCCAGTCCAGCACCGACAGGGCATCGCGCAGGGCCGCTTCCGGGTTCTTGCACAGTTGGCGGTACAGCGCCGCCGCCCTGCGCTTGACCTTCAGCCCGCCCGGCAGGATGCCCTCGTTGCGGCAGCCAGCCTCCACGCAGTCCTGCATCACCTGCCAGATGTTCAGTAGGCCGCTGCGGGTTTCGGCTTCCGGGCGCCAGGCGCTTTCATTGGCCAGCATCAGCTGGCTGATGGTCATGCCCTGCGCCGCGCAATGGGCCAGCAGTTCCTTGCCCGTCTTGAAGGGGAAGGGCAGCACCGTGGTGTCTTCGACGATGCGGTCAGCGCCCGCCGCGCCTTCATCCACCACGAAGCCACCGCCCACCGAGTAATACTCGCGGCTGCGGATCTCCAGGCCATATTCGTCCAGGGCACGGAAGATCATGCCGTTGGGGTGGAAGGGCAGGGGTTTACGGATCATCAGCAGGTGCTGTTTTTCGACGAAGGCGATGCTGTGTTCGCCCAGCAGGTTGAGGCGGCCGCTGTCGCGGATCGTCTGCAGGCGGGCGTTCACGGTTTCGGTGTCGACGGTGTCAGGGTGCGAGCCTTCCAGGCCCAGCAGCACGGCCTTGTCGCTGCCGTGGCCTTTGCCGGTGGCGCCCAGCGAGCCGTAGAGCTCGGCTTTGACGGTGGCGGTGGCCGACAACAGGTCGTCGCGGCGCAGGCCCTCGACGAAGCGCGCGGCGGCGCGCATCGGGCCGACGGTGTGGGAACTGGAGGGGCCGATGCCGATCTTGAAGAGGTCGAAAACGCTTAAAGACATACAAGTTCTCCAGGGGCTGGCATGGGAACGGGGTGGCCTTTTCCCGAGCTTCGCTCGGTCCCACACCGGTCGCGGCAGTTGAATCAATGAGATCAAGCTTTTAGCCTTTGGTGGCACTACAGAAATACCTGCATTGCTTCCAAAGGCTGTGTGCTTTGCCTCCCTGACACCACTGCCGCGACCGGTGTGGGACCGAGCGAAGCTCGGGAATCAGGCGCCGCGGATCAGTCCTGATACGCCTCGATCGACGGGCAGGCGCACACCAGGTTGCGGTCGCCGAACACGTTGTCCACGCGCCCTACCGGCGGCCAGTACTTGCTTTCCACCAGTGAGGCCAGCGGGTACACCGCCTGTTCGCGGGTGTAGGCGTGGGCCCATTCGCCCACCAGTTCGGCAGCGGTGTGCGGCGCGTTCTTCAGTGGGTTGTCGTCCTTGTCCAGCGTGCCGTTTTCCACCGCGCGGATTTCTTCGCGGATGCAGATCATGGCGTCGCAGAAACGGTCCAGTTCAGCCTTGGATTCGCTCTCGGTCGGCTCGATCATCAGCGTGCCGGCGACCGGGAACGACATGGTCGGGGCGTGGAAGCCGAAGTCGATCAGGCGCTTGGCCACGTCGTCGACGCTGATGCCGCTGCTGTCCTTCAACGGGCGCAGGTCCAGGATGCACTCGTGCGCCACCAGGCCATTGCTGCCGGTGTACAACACAGGATAGTGCTCTTCCAGGCGACGCGAGATGTAGTTGGCGTTAAGGATGGCCAGTTGCGAGGCGCGTTTGAGGCCTTCGCCGCCCATCATGCGGATGTACATCCAGGTGATCGGCAGAATCGAAGCGCTGCCGAACGGTGCCGCACACACGGCGCCTTCCTTGCGGGCCATGGTGCCGTGGCCTGGCAGGAACGGCGCCAGGTGCGACTTGACGCCGATCGGGCCGACGCCCGGGCCGCCACCGCCGTGGGGGATGCAGAAGGTTTTGTGCAGGTTCAAGTGCGAAACGTCGCCGCCGAACTTGCCCGGGGCGCACAGGCCGACCATGGCGTTCATGTTGGCGCCGTCGATGTACACCTGGCCGCCGTTGTCGTGGACGATGGCGCAGATTTCGCGGATGCCTTCCTCGAACACACCGTGGGTGGACGGGTAGGTGATCATGATCGCGGCCAGGCGCTCGCGGTGCTCGATGGCCTTGGCGCGCAGGTCTTCGATGTCGACGTTGCCGCGTTCATCGCATGCAGTCACCACCACGCGCATGCCGGCCATGTGGGCGGTGGCGGGGTTGGTACCGTGGGCCGACGAGGGGATCAGGCAGATGTCGCGACGCTCGTCGCCACGGCTCTGGTGGTAGGCACGGATGGCCAGCAGGCCGGCGTACTCGCCCTGGGAGCCAGCGTTGGGCTGCAGCGACACGGCGTCATAGCCGGTGGCCTTGCACAGCATGCTTTCCAGCTCGTCGGTCAGCAGTTGGTAGCCTTTGCTCTGCTCGGCCGGGGCAAACGGGTGCAGGCTGCCGAATTCCGGCCAGGTGATCGGGATCATCTCGCTGGCGGCGTTGAGCTTCATGGTGCACGAGCCCAGCGGGATCATGGTGCGGTCCAGCGCCAGGTCCTTGTCGGCTAGCTTGCGCAGGTAGCGCATCAGCTCGGTTTCGGAGTGGTAGCGGTTGAACACTTCGTGGGCGAGGATCGGCGACTGGCGCAGCAGGGCGGCCGGCAGGCGCTCGGCCACGGCGGCGGCCAGGGTATCGAAGGCTGGTTGCTGGCCTGGGAACAGTGCCCAGATCGCTTCCACGTCAGCCTGGCGAGTGGTTTCGTCCAGCGACAGGCCCAGGCGCTGGGCGTCGATTTCGCGCAGGTTCAGGCCGGCGGCGCGGGCCTTTGCGTGCAGCTCGGCGGTGGCGCTGCCGGTGGCCAGGGTCAGGGTGTCGAAGAAGTGTTGCTGCTCGACGGTGACGCCCATGGCGCTCAGGCCCTGGGCCAGGATCGCGGTCAGGGTGTGGGTGCGGCGGGCAATCTGGGTCAGGCCGGCCGGACCGTGGTACACGGCGTACATGCTGGCGATGTTGGCCAGCAGTACCTGGGCGGTGCAGATGTTGCTGGTGGCCTTCTCGCGGCGGATGTGCTGCTCGCGGGTTTGCATGGCCAGGCGCAGGGCGGTCTTGCCGTGGCGGTCGATGGACACGCCCACCAGGCGGCCGGGCATGTCGCGCTTGAACGCATCGCGGGTGGAGAAATAGGCCGCGTGCGGGCCGCCGAAGCCCAGCGGCACGCCGAAGCGCTGGGCGCTGCCGATAGCCACGTCGGCGCCGAATTCGCCTGGCGGGGTCAGCAGGGTCAGGGCCAGCAGGTCGGCGGCCACGGCCACCAGGGCGTTGGCGGCGTGGAAGCGCTCTACCAGTTCGCGGTAATCGAAGATGTCGCCGTTGCTGGCCGGGTATTGCAGCAGGGCGCCGAAGAATTCGCTGACGTCAGCCAGTTGGGCCTCGTCGGCGACGACCACTTCAATACCCAGTGGCTCGGCGCGGGTGCGCAGCACGTCCAGGGTTTGCGGATGGCAATGGGCGGAGGCGAAGAAGCGGTGGCTTGCCTTGTTCTTGCTCAGGCGCTTGCAGAAGGTCATGGCTTCGGCGGCAGCGGTGGCTTCGTCCAGCAGCGAGGCGTTGGCGATCGGCAGGCCGGTCAGGTCGCTGATCAGGGTCTGGAAGTTGAGCAGCGACTCCAGGCGGCCCTGGGAAATTTCTGGCTGGTACGGGGTGTAGGCGGTGTACCAGGCCGGGTTCTCCAGCAGGTTGCGCAGGATCGGCGCCGGGGTGTGGCAGTTGTAGTAGCCCTGGCCGATGTAGGTCTTGAACAGGTTGTTCTGCGCGGCGATGGCCTTGATGGCGGCCAGCGCCTCGGCTTCACCCTGGCCGGCCGGCAGGTCGAGCACGGCGGTGCCCTTGATGGTGTCGGGGATTACGCTGGCGGTCAGGGCGTCGAGGTTGTCGTAGCCCAGGGTGGTCAGCATGGCCTGCTCGTCAGCGGCGCGCGGGCCGATATGACGGGCGATGAATTCGTTGTTGGTGTTCAGCGAAGTGGTCATCGGTCAGTCCTCAGGCCTGGGCGGCGATCAGGTTGTCGTAGGCCTGCTGGTCAAGCAGTTCGCCCACCTGGCTGGCGTCGGCCGGGATGAAACGGAAGAACCAGCCGGCACCCAGTGCGTCTTCGTTGACCAGCTCGGGGCTGGCGTCGAGTTCGGTGTTCACTTCCACGACGTCGCCATCCAGGGGCATGTTGATGCTGCTGGCGGCCTTTACCGATTCCAGTACCGAGACTTCGGCATCCTTGGCGTAGGTGGTCAGTTCCGGCAATTGCACGAACACCACGTCACCCAGGGCGTTCTGGGCAAAGGGGGTGATGCCGACCGTCACGCTGCCGTCCGCTTCAACGCGCAGCCATTCGTGTTCGACAGTAAAACGCAATTCGCTCATGGAAACTCCTCGAGGCCAGATGACGGCTGGCCAACGCAATGGATGTGTCCGGGGCAAGGCACCGGACGGGGTCTGCCGGTTACTTAGCAAGTTCGTTGCCAACCTTGGGTTTGGCCTTTGAAATCAGGGTTTTAGCGGGTTTTGGAGAGCGGCGGGCAAGCGCATCTGTAGCGAAATCGCTACATGGCTCGGAGGGAAAGATTTATGAAGGGGATCAGGGCCTTGGGAATGAAGCTCGAAACCGCCATGGAACGAAATCGGTACGATGTATTGAATTCGTTCCATCGGTCCGTGATGGCTGCATTGTGTGGGTATACCCTGTGGGACCGGGCGTAGCTCGGGAAGCGGCAAGCAAGGTGATGGAGTCGTCCACTTCCCGAGCTTCGCCCGGTCCCACACAGACGGCTATTTGCCGGTGATGCCGTATTTGCGCAGGCGGTGGGCGATGGCGGTGTGGGAGGTCTGCAAGCGCGTGGCCAACTGGCGGGTGGAGGGGAAGCTGGTGTACAGCTTCTCCAGCAGCGCCCGTTCAAAATCGTCCACGGCTTGCTCAAGGCTTTCCACTTCACCGTCACTGCCCTGTCGCGCCACTGCAGTGCCGGCAATATCCAGATCACCAATGTCCACCAGCGCCCCTTCGCAAATGGCCGCCGCCCGGAAGATCACGTTCTGCAACTGCCGCACGTTGCCCGGCCAGCGGTTGCCCAGCAACGCTGGATAGGTAGTGGGAGCCAGGCGGCAGATGGGCCGCTGGATCTGTGTGCACGCCTGCTGCATGAACGAGCGCGCCAGCAGCAGAATGTCCTGGCCGCGCTCGCGCAGCGGTGGCACTTCCAGGTTGAGTACGTTGAGGCGGTAGAATAGGTCTTCGCGGAAGGCGCCCTCGCTGACCATCTTCTCCAGGTTGCGGTGGGTGGCGCTGAGGATGCGCACGTTGACCTTCACTTCCTTGTCGCCGCCCACGCGGCGGAAGCTGCCGTCGTTGAGGAAACGCAGCAGCTTGGCCTGCAGGTACGGCGACATCTCGCCGATTTCATCGAGAAACACCGTGCCTTGGTGCGCCAGCTCCATCAGCCCCGGTTTGCCGCCGCGCTGGGCACCGGTGAACGCGCCCGGCGCGTAGCCGAACAGTTCGCTTTCGGCGAGGTTCTCCGGCAGGGCCGCACAGTTCAGCGCCAGGAACGGCGCGCTGTGGCGGGCACTGATGGCGTGGCAGGCGCGGGCCACCAACTCCTTGCCGGTACCGGTTTCGCCCTGGATCAGCAGCGGCGCATCCAGCGCCGCCACGCGCTGGGCGCGGGCCTTGAGGGTGCGAATGGGCGGCGAGTCGCCCAGCAGCGAATCAAAACCCTCGGCATGGTCATGGTGCAGGGCGGCCAGGCGTTCACCGATGCGGTTGGGCGGGTACAGGGTCAGCAACGCGCCAGCATCGGTGATGGGCGTGGCGTCCAGCAGCAGGGTTTCACCGTTGACGCTGACTTCGCGCAGCGGCAGGCGGAAGCCCTGGTCGAGCAGCGTATCGAGCAGGGTCGGGTCGCGGAACAGTTCGGTCACCGATTCGCCGGCCGGCTCACGCCCATACAGGCTGATCAACGCCGGGTTGGCCAGCAGCACATTGCCGGCGCTGTCCAGCGCCAGCACCGGGTCGGTCATGGCCGCCAGCAGCGCATCCAGCTGCAAGTGGCGCCGCTGGCCCGGAAGTATGTCCACCACGCTGACGCTCTGTACCCCGCGCACGCTCAACAGCGCCTCGCGCAGTTCGTCCAGCACTTTGGGGCTCAGGGTAGGCGCATCGATGTAGACGTTGGGCGGCACCATCTCCACGGCATCGAGGTTGAGATTGCGCGCGCCCAGCAGGGCGAGGACTTCCTGGGTGATACCGACTCGATCGATGAAACTGACATGAATGCGCATGGGCGGGCAGGGAATCTGGACAGCAGGGACGGCGAGTATGCCTTGCCTCGGGGGCATCGTGCATCCTGTAGCCGCTGCCGATGGCTGCGCTGGCCCGTATTGCAACCTGGGATTGCGGGCTGTACTCAAGGGCCAGCGCAGCCTGGCGGCAGCGGCTACAGGTTGGGGAACTCCCTGAATTCCAGCACGTGGCTGAAGGTTTGTGTTCTGCCATCCCAGCAGTAGCGAAAGTGGGGGCCTTGCGTGGTGGGTGACAATGCCGGCGGCCGCAAGGCGGCTACGCATTCGTGCCCGGGTGAGCGCACACTGCGATACAGCAGCCCCCAGGCCTGGGCTTCGCGTTGCTGGCGTGCGAACGTCTGGGTCGACGGGTAGCTGCCGGCTTCAGGATGATGGAAGTCATCCCTATGCCGTACATCGATCATCGGTCTTACCACCTGATTGATGTACGTCCGCATCGTGACTTCAAAGCTGTCCTGGGCAGTGGCGCGCCAGAATGCCTCCTGGTGATGACGAGTTTCAGCAATCGCCGCTTCAATCGCGTTCGCGCAGTAGTAAACCCCGAAGCTGCCATCGGTGTATCGACTGGCGCGTCCGATATGAGTAAAGGCGGCCATGATGGGCGTAGAGCCAGGGCCGCACACTCGGTCATGGGGCGGAACGCGTTGAATCTGCCCCGCCTCGTCGCACAATCTGTCGTTGGTCAGGCTTTCGATGATGAAAGCAGTCTCAAGGTCAGCGGCGTCCAGCGTGTCCTCAAACACGCTGATCGGGGGAAATGCACTGTTGACGATACGGAATGCCTGACTCCATTCGGGAAGTAGAGCGTCGCTCATCAACCACGCACCGCATCCAGGTACCGCCTTACATCCGCGAGATCTACCACGCGTCCACCCAGCATGTAGTCCAAGGCGGAGCGGCCGTTGAAAGGCGCGGCAGTGTTTTCTTTACTCGCCCATTCATAGCTGCGTTCGGGTTGGTTGCTGAACAGAATACGCAGGGCTTTGTGTATGCCCATCAGGTAGGAAATACGCTCCAGCGTATCGTGAGGCAGGCGCACCGACGGACGCTTTTTCCAATTGAAATAGGTGGTATTGCCGATGCTTCCCAGCAGAACGCGTTGCTGATCGGCAGTGCATTGCCAGTGGTCCATGAGATTGAAAAAGAACGTCAGGGCAACACGGCCAATCTCAGCCTGGTCACTGGCAGGATGTTTCAATGGGGCCGGCGTATTCATGGGGTTCTCCGGAAAGCGTTACGGTCAGCTCATTCTACTCCCGAAGCGAATTAATTAAATCAGATGATTCGTATATGGATGAAGGGCGTTTCTGACGTCTTCGTCGGATGGAGCCTTTGCCTTCAGTAAGGGGACAAATGCTCCGGAGCAACGGCGTCCCCAGACTTCGCGCCGATCCTGCTACGAATATCTTCAAACGCAGCGTCATAATGACTGTGCACCGACAGCGACAACACATGCGTTGCCGGCAACCCATTCTTGCGCGCGATGTGATCTGCCGAGCTGGCAAAGTTGTACCACTCATCCTTGCCCAGCTCGAATTCGTCATCGAAGGCCTGGTCGTTGATGTGCCCTTCGACGTTGAAGTGCACGTATTTGCCGCGTTCGGCATCCTGCAGCACGTCGTAGCGCAGGGTGATGTCGTAGCTGAAATCATCAGGCTGCAGGGCCGCTCGCTGCAGGTGCAGGTAGCCGGGTTCGAACTGGGCCATGGGGCGGTTCCTTCATGGAAAGGGTAGAGGATAGACCCCCGGTTGCGGCTACGCGTTCCCCCACACAGCCTATGCCTCGCCCCTGTAGCAGCTGCCGAAGGCTGCGTCACAGGCGGCGCGGTGGGTCAGCCAGTGCGCGGCGCCTGTGACGCGACCTGACGGCCGCTGCTACAGATGGATTTGAATCAGCTGAAGCTGGCAGGGCTGCTGCCCAGTTCGGCCGCCGGGCTGGCCCATTGCATCGGCGTGCCGGCAATGGTCAGCGGCGGGGCCAGGCGCTGGGCGGGGCCCCAAGGGGTGTGCTCGATCTGGGTGGCCAGGTCGCTGCCGCTTTCTGCCGCCAAAGGCAGGTCTGTGGTGACCTGGCCGTGATCCACCAGGGCCTTGGCGGTGCGGGCCAGGGACAGGCGTGCCGAACTCGCCCGGCCGCTGGCCAACCCGGTGATTGCAGCGGCGGCGGCCAGGTAGCCGGTCGCCATGTCCAGTGCCTGCACGGGCAATGGCACCGGCTGGTCGGCCTGTCGCCATTGCTGCCCGGCGGCGGCGATGCCGGTGCTCATCTGTACCAGGCTGTCGAAACCGCGCCGGTTGCGCCAAGGCCCCGTCCAGCCATAGGCGTTGAGGCTGATGTCGATCAAGGCGGGATTGAGCTGGTGCAGGCGTTCGCCGTCGTAGCCAAGCCGTTCCAGCGCATCGGCGCGATAGCCATGGACGAACACGTCGGCCTGGGCCAGCAGCCGCTCGAAGGTGATGCGGTCCAGGCTGTCATGCAAATCCAGGCGGGCGCAGCGTTTGCCCAGGGTCACCTCGGGTGCCAGTGACGGTTCTTCCCAGCCAGGCGGGTCGATGCGCAGTATTTCGGCGCCCATCGAGGCCAGGAAGCGCGTGGCCACAGGGCCGGCCAGGATGCGGGTCAGGTCCAGCACCTTGATGCCCGCCAGCGGTTGGCATGGGTTGTCATGCCAGGGCAGCGCCCGTTCCGCAGGCCCCGCCACCTGCTCGATCAGGGGTTCTGCTGCCACGGCGAGCCCTTGGGGATGAGTGGCCCACTGCGCCACGTCGAGCATCCGGGCAGCGCAGCCGTTGGCCTCGACCACCGCGCGCTCAAGCGCCTCGCCGCTCCATTGGCTGACCGCTGCGGCCACGCCGTCACGCTCGTCGCAGTCGCCCAATACGCTGAGTGCGGCGGCGCGGTGGTGCGGGGCGTTGGTGTGCAGGCGTATCCAGCCATCGGCCGTGGCGTAGTCCCCGGCAATCGGGTCCCAGGGCGGGGGCGGCGTCCAGCCCATGGGGCGCAGGCTGCTGGCGAACCAGAACGAGGCCAGGCGGCGGTCGACGCTGATGTCGGCTACGGCATGTCCCTGTTTGCGCAGCAGGTCGGCCACGGCGAGGCCTGCGGCAGCGATGCTGGCGCTGGCAAAGTCGGTGACGGCGAAGGTGGAGGGCAGGGCGCCCATGCCCGGGAAGGCGACCTGGGGCAGGTCGTCGAGCGGCAATTGCAGTGCCTGGGCGAAGCGTGCGAGTAATGCTGGCATCCCAGCGGTCCTCCTGGTTGAAGGACCGTGGTAGCGACAGTCCCTGTGCATTGCATCAACAATACACAGGGTTTGACCGTCAAACGCGGAATTGATCCATCAATTTCATCTGCTGCGTGGCCAGGGCATTCAGCTGGCTGCTGACCTGGGCCGATTCGGTGGCCTGGCCGGTCAGGGTTTCGGTCACGCTGCGGATGGCCGAAACGTTGCGGTTGACCTCTTCGGCCACCGCGCTCTGCTCCTCGGCGGCGCTGGCGATCTGCAGGTTCATGTCGCTGATCACGCCCACGGCCTCGCTGATCTTGCCCAGTGCCTGCACGGCCTGCTGGATCTGCCCGGCGTTTTCCTGGGCCTTGGTGTGGCTGGAATGCATGGTCTGCACCACGCCACGGGTGCCGCTTTGAATGCGCTCGATCACGTGGCGAATCTCTTCCACCGAGTCCTGGGTGCGCTTGGCCAGGTTGCGCACTTCATCGGCCACCACGGCAAAACCACGGCCGCTTTCGCCGGCACGGGCAGCTTCAATGGCAGCATTGAGGGCCAGCAGGTTGGTCTGCTCGGCGATGCTGCGGATCACTTCCAGCACCGAGCCGATCTGCTCGCTGTTGACCGCCAGGGTCTCGACCTCGCCAACCGCCTTGCTCACTTCTTCGGCCAGCACGTTGATATCGCGGGTGCTGCGCTCGATGATCGACAGGCCATCCTTCGCCGATTGATCGGCACCGCGCGCCGCGTTGGCGGCGTTGGAGGCGCTGGACGCGACTTCGTGGGCCGTGGCGCTCATTTCGTTGGAGGCAGTGGCCACCTGGTCGATCTCGCGGAACTGCACCTGCATGCCATCACTGGTACGGCGGGCGATGTCCGAAGACTGATCAGCCGTGTTGCGCGCATCGCTGACGGTCTGCTTGATCTGCGCGATGGTGGGTTGCAGCTTGTCGAGGAAGCGGTTGAACCAGCTCACCAGTTCGCCCAACTCATCTTTCTTGCTGTACTTGAGGCGCTGGGTCAGGTCGCCATCGCCACTGGCGATGTCCTTGAGCATGGCGGCCACGCTGTTGATCGGCCGGGTCACGCCGCTGGCGGTCAGCCACAGCAGCAACAGGCCCACCACGGTGGCGATGATGCCCACCACGATCACGGTGATGGTGCCGCGGGTCTGGGCCGCGTCGAGTACGCCCTGGAGTTTCACCGCGTCGGCCAGCAGTACTTGCTCGGGCAGGTCGATGACCACGCCCCACGGGCTGCCGTCGGTGATGGGGGCGGCGGGGTAGACCGCACGGATGGTGCTGCCCTGTTTGAGCACCTTGGCCTGGTTGGCGGCGACCAGTTGCATGATGTCGCGGCCGTCGCTGCCCAGTACCTGATCGATTTTCTTGCCCAGCAGGCTGGCGTCACCGCTGTTGGCCGCCAGGGCCCCGGCGGTGGAGACGATCATGATGCGCCCGGCGCCGTTGAACAGGTCGGCCTGGGATTTCTCCGCCGAAGATTGCAGCGAGTCCAGCGCCAGGTCGACACCCACCACGCCCACCACTTTGCCGTGGTCCAGCAGCGGTACGGCGATGCTGGTCATCAGCATCAGCTTGCCGCCCACGGTGTCGGTGTAGGGTTGCAGCAGGCACGGCTTGGCGCTGTCGCGGGCACAGGTGTACCACACGTTGTACGGGGTGCCGGTGAGGTTCAGTTCGGTCTTGTTCATGTCGGTTTCGGACGTGAACGTGTTCAGCGCGGTGCCGTTGGCGCGGCTCCAGTACGGGGCGAAGCGCCCGCTCTCATTGGAGGCGCGCTTGAGGTCGTTGAGGAAGTCGCCGTCATGGCCATCCAGCGCCTGGGGCTCGAACGAGGTCCACACACCCAGGATTTTCGGGTTGCGTTCAAAAATGGCTTTCAACGCCTGGTTGAGTTCTTCACGCAGCGCGGCGGGTGGCAGGCCGCGGTGTTCGGCCAAGGCGCGCAGGCCCAGGATCTGGTCGGCGGCGGCATTGGCCACCAGCAGGTTGTCCCCAAAGGTCTTCTGCATGTGCGCGGCTTTCTCGGCCGCCTTTGCCTGTAGCAAATTCTGGACGCTTTCAGTCAGCATCTTGCTGCTGGAGCTGCTCACCAGCTCGTTGTTCTGCCGTGTCTGGTACAGGTTTATCCCGACGATCAGGCCTGCCACGCCGAGCAGGCAAAGGCCCGCCAGCAGCACGATCTTGAGACGAATGGAAAGGTTGTCGAACATGGGGCGCTCACTCACAAGTTGACCAGTCGGGACAGCGGGGATCGCGCACGATCCCGCCCGCCGAATCTCTTCAGCGATACCGGGAGTTCGGCCTTTACACGGACAACTTTAAATATTTTTGACAGGCGGCGATCAATTTTCGCGAATGGTCTGCTCAGGACGTGACCAGATCCACAGATTGACCAGCAGCATGCCGCCAATGGCGGCGAATACCGGCCAGGCGTGGTTGAGGGTCATCAGCATGACCACGCTGCACAGCACCATGCTCAGGGTGGCGCTGATCTTGGCGCGGCGGGCGATGATCTTGCCATTGCGCCAGTTGCGCAGCATGGGGCCGAACAGGCGATGGTTTTCCAGCCAGGCACTCAGGCGCGGCGAACTGCGGGTGGCGGCCCAGGCAGACAGCAGGATGAACTCGGTGGTGGGCAGGCCGGGGATGACGATGGCCACAAGGCCCACGCCCAGGCTGGTATAGGCAAGCAGGCCGTACAGCAGGCGTTTGGTTTTGGCGGACAGTCGACAGGTCATGGGATAGGCATAAGGAAGCAGCAACCGGCCGCAGGCGAACCGCGACCGGTGTCGACTCAGGCGTGAGTGGAATACGTGTGCTGCAAGAGTATTTGCAGGCGGGAGAAGGCGTCAACCGCGGCCTGATCAGCGTCCGCTTCTTCGCCTGGGGTGAAGGGCAGGGCGTCGAAGATGGCGTTGAAGGCTTTCCAGCCGCGCATGCGGCCGCCCTCGGGTTCTGCCAGGTGGCGGGCACCGAAGGTTTCGCTCAGGCCCATGGCTTCGGCGCGCTTGATCAGGATGGCAGCGCCCAGCTTGGAGCCCTCGGACACACGAATCCAGGTCAGGGCGGTGGCCTGGTTCGGGTTGGCCAGCGCGCCCGGCACGCTGGTCGGCACGGCCAGGCCCAGATCGTTGAGGTCGGCCAGGGCGGCGTCGGCGCGGCAGCGCGAAGCCAGGTCGGGGAACAGCTTGTTCAGTTGCGGATCGTTGTACAGGTGCTTGAGTTCGGACTGGAACAGGTACTGCATCTGCAGGAAGCGGCCGTAGCTTTCACGGCTTTCGAACGGGGCGTGGGCGCCCACGGCGTGTTCCAGTTGGTCGTGCAGCACGGCACTGGCCTGGCGCAGGCGTGCCGAGCGCAGGGCTGGCTGCTCGGTGGCCGCAGCGGCGTTGGTTTCGATGGCACTCATATGCAGGAATCCTTGAAAACGAAGAAGGCTGCCTTACTAGACGAATCAGCGCGGCTAACTCAGTAAAAAAACTTCGCGGCACCGTCAGCCGAGGCAACGGTACCGCGAAACACCTCAGATGTCCCAGACCAGATTGACCGAGAAGTTGCGGCCCGGCTGGGTCAGGCGGTCGAGGTTGGCCGGTTGGGTGACCGAGGCCTCGCCAACGCTGTCGTAGCCGCGCACGTCATCCCACAGCCAGTATTTCTTGTCGAGCACGTTGTACAGGCCGGCGCTGACGGTCACGTCCTTGGTCACTTTGTAGTAACCGGTCAGGTCCACCAGGCCAAAGCCTGGGGTCTTGAAGGCGGTGGTATCGCCGTTGGGGGTGTGGAAGGTGCTGCTGTCGACGCGGTCTTTCTTCTTAACCACGGTCCAGCTCACCAGGCCACCGTAGTTGTCCTGGTCGTAGCCCAGGCCGAACACGCCGGTCAGCGGGTTGACGCTGTTGAGCGGCTCGCCGGTGTCGTCGTTGCGACCGTAGGCGTAGGACACCGACCCCTGGGTGTACAGGCCTGATGGCAGGCCGAAGGCGTCCAGGTTCAGGCGGCCCTTGGCCTCGGCACCCTTGATGGTGGCCTTCTTGATGTTGACGCTCTGGAAGGTGGTTTCGGTGTAACCCGGGGTCAGCGAGTTCTCGTCGATGAAGTCGTGGTATTTGTTGTAGAACACCGCCAAATCGAAGGTGCCGTGCTCGAACTGGCCGCGCAGGCCGGTCTCGAAGCTTTTGCTGCTTTCAGGCTTCAGGTTGGGGTTGGGCGCCACGGTGTAGCCCTGGGAGGTGTTGGTGAAGCGGCCGTACAGCGCCTTGGCGGTCGGCGTGCGGAAGCCTTCGGCGTATTGGCCGTACCAGGTGTAGTTGTCGTTGAAGGCGTAGGTGACACCCAAGCGCGGGGTTGCCTTGTGCCAGGTTTTTTCCGCGGCACTGACATCGTCGCCGCTCTGCGACGCGGTGTTGAGGAATTCCTGGGTGATGTGCGGCTTCATCTGGGTGTAGTCATAGCGCAGGCCCGGCAGGAAGGTCCACTGGTCCCACTTGATTTCGTCCTGGGCGAACAGGCTGTAGGTGTTGACGGTTGGGTCCGGGAAGTCGCTGGCTGCGGCCGGGGTGTCGGTGGTGTTGGTGCTGACCGCGCCGATCGAGGTGCAGTAGGTGGCCACCGACATGCAGATGCCTTCACCGGTACGCAGGCCGGTGACCTTCTGCTGCTTGAGCGTGGTGCCGTAGGTCAGGTGATGGTCGGTGTCGGCGATGGCGAAGGACTTGTCCAACTGCGCATCGAAGATCCAGGTGCGTTCCTTGTACTGGGTGTCGCGCGTACGGTAGACCACCCGCGACGGCGCGTAGATCTCCTCGGTGGTTTCGTCGGTCTTGGCGATCTGGTAGTTGAGGCTCATCTTCACGTGGTCGGCCAGGTAGCTGTCCAGGCCGAAGCTGTTTTCGATGCCGAAACGTTCACGCGAGGTAGTGGTGTTGCCGCTGCGCGCCTTGTACATGCCAAAGCCTGAGCCGTTGACGAAGGGCCCGCCCACCGCGCTTTTCTGGTTGGTGTCGCGGTCGTCCTTGTACTTTTCGTAGGTCAGGCCCAGGCGTGCGTCGTCGCCGTAGTTCCAGCCCAGCTTGGCCAGCACGTTGGTGGTCTTGGCGTCTTCGGGGTTGGCGGCGGTGCGGTTCAGGCCGGTGCCGCCGTGGCTGCCGTAGGATTCGGTTTCGTGGCCGTCGCGCTGGCTCACGTGCAGCAAGGCATCGAAATCACCTTCGCGGCCGGCGATGGTGCCGGATTTCAGCCAGCTGCGGTCGGCCGAGCTGTAGCCGGTTTTCAGGCGGGCGCCGAAGTCCTGGCCGGGCTTGATGATGTCGTCCGGGTCCAGGGTGTAGTAGCTGACGGCGCCGCCGATGGCGCTGCTGCCGTACAGGGAGGAGGCCGGGCCGCGCAAAATTTCGACGCGCTTGACGATTTCCGGGTCCACGTAGTTGCGGTTGGTCTGCGCGTAGGGGCCGTTGAAGAAGCTGGCCGGTATTTCCACACCGTCGACCTGGGTCAGCACGCGGTCGCCGTCGATGCCGCGGATGTTGTAGCCGGTGATGCCCGAGCGTTGGCCAGCGCCGCCCACCGACACGCCTGGCTCGTACCGTACCAGGTCCTTGATGGTGTTGACGTTGTTGCGGTCCAGGGTTTCGCGGTCTTGCACGGTGACGGTGGCGGGGACGCTGTTGACGTCCTGGGCGTTACGGGTGGCGCTGACGGTCACCTGTTGCAGGGCGATGGCGCCGCTGTTGCGGCGTTCCAGCACCACGTTGTTGGGGCCGATCTTGTGCACACTCAGGTTGGTGCCCACCAGCAGGCGGTCCAGCGCTTGTTCAGGCTTGAGCGAACCACGCACGCCCGGCGATTGCACGTCCTGGGCCAGGTCCGCCGACAGCCCCACCTGCCAGCCCGTAACCTGCGAAAACGCGTTGATCGCCGACACCAGCGGCTGCTGGCCGATGGCGAAGCTGTAGTTGCCCATGGCCTGGCTGCTGCCGGCAGTCTCTGCGGCCATCGCCGGCGCTACCTGGGTGGCAGCCAGCAGGATGGCCATGGTCAGCACGGACAGCGTGCGCGGGCCGGGTTTGGTGGTGCTGAAGCGATTGAAACCTGAGGACATCGAAGGGCGCTCCCTGTGGCGCGGCGTTCTAGTGATGAACTGATTAAATAATGCGAATCAGTTGCATTGGCTATAACGAGACGAAGCAGGGGACGGGGTCGCGTAAAAATAATTGAAAAGTGTTTAATTCCAGGCGGCGCTTACTGCGTAGCCGCTGCCGTAGGCTGCGCTGGCCCCTGGCCTCGCTGGAAATCTTCAGGGTGTTCCAGGGCCAGCGCAGCCTGGCGGCAGCGGCTACAAAGGTGTCAGGTCAGTTGAGGATCACCAGCGCCGGGTATTCATGCAGCGACGCCGAGGTGATGTGCGCCAGCGAGCGCACCACGTCCAGCGGGTTCTCCAGGCGATAGTTGCCGGTCACCTCGACCTTGGCCAGTTGCTCATTGGTGTTGACGATCCACCCCGGGTAATAGCGGCGCAGTTCATCCAGCACCTGACTCAGCGGGCAGTTCTCGAACACCAGACGGCCCTGCACCCAGGCCAGGTCCTTCTGCGCATCCAGGTGCTGGCGCTGGCCAAAGCCCTGGGGGCCGACGCGGATGCTGTCGCCGGCACTGAGGCGCACGTGGCCGTTATCGTTGCTAGACAGGTCAATATTGCCCCGTTGCACCTGCACCTGCGCCACGCCATCGAGCAGGCGCACGGCAAAGTCGGTGTCGCGGATGCTGGCGCGCACCGGGCCGGCCTGCAACTCCAGCGGCTGCTGGCGGTTGCCGGCCACCTGGAAAAACGCTTCACCCTGGTACAGCCGCGCCTCGCGACGCACCGGGTCGATGTGCGAGGAAAACGCCGTGTTGGTGTTGAGCAGCACCTTGGAGCCATCATCCAGTTGCAGGCGCTGGCGTTCGCCCACCACGGTGAGGTGGTCCGCCTCCAGGCGCAACGGCACGTTGGTGAAGCTGAACACCCCCACCAGAATCACCGCGGCCGCCGCCATGGGCTTGAAGAATGGCCGCAAGCGCGCCCGCCACGAACGCACGGTCACCGTCTGCAACTGCTGAGCGGCCTGGTTGACCGCCGCGCCATTCCACACGGCGCTGGCCTGGGCGAAAGCCTGGGCGTTGGCAGGCGTGGCCGCCAGCCATTGCTCGAACGCCAGGCGCTCCTCGGCACTGGCGCAATCCAGGCGGATCAGCCAGTCCAGTGCCTGGTCCATGGCGCTGTCGTCGGCGGCGGGGTGTTCGGTCACGCGGGTTCCTCGGGTGGCGAGTTCATGGCGGTGGCAAGGGGGAAAGCTTACCAAAGACTGGGAGCATGTGCGGTGAAGGTCATGTCACTTCAGAGACGTCCTACAGCGTGTCTGTCAGACATCCATCCGCTGCGCCACGCCCACGCAAATGGCCATGATCAATTTCAATTCCTTTTGCACCGTGCTGGCGGATACGTCCAACTCGCCGGCGATTTCCAGGTAACTGCAGCCGTGCAGGCGGCTGAGGATGAAGATGCGTTGTTGGCGGGCCGTCAGCTGGCTGAGGCTGGTGTTGAGGCGCATCAGCAATTGCTCGGCATGGGCGGCTTCCTCCGGGGTGCTCTGGCTGGCCGCGACGTTGTGCACCACCTCGTTGGGCACGTCCTCGACCAAGGTGCGTTCTTGCACCCGACGCGCGCGCAGGTGGTCCAGCGCCAGGTTGCGGGCGGTCTGGAAGACGAAGGGTTCAAGGTGCTCGATGGCCCGCTCGCTCAAGGCGCGCGTCACCCGCAAGTAGGTTTCCTGAAGCAGGTCTTCGGCCGTGCTGGGGTTGTCGACCATGCGTTGCAGCGTGCGCAGCAGGCTGAGCCGCTGGGCAAGGAAGACGGAATTGAAGTGGGACTGACTCACAGCGGTACCGGGCCAAGAAGGTGTTAATGATAATGCTTATCATCTGCCATATTGGTCAAGTACTTGCGTGCAAAATTTCGGTGTCGAGGTTGTTACTGTAGCCGCTGCCGAAGGCTGCGCTGGCCGCTGTGAACCCTGGAGACACTCAGTGAGGTTCGGGGCCAGCGCAGCCTGGCGGCAGCGGCTACAGGGGAGAGGCGTCAGCTTTATTGTGCATTCCACAAGGCCAGGCAGTTATCCAGCATCCGATTGCTGAACCCCCACTCATTGTCATACCAAGCCATCACTTTCAGCATCTTCCCAGCCACCTTGGTGTGATTGGCATCGAAAATCGACGAAAGCGGATTATGGTTGAAGTCGCACGACACCAGCGGCAAGGTGTTGTAACCCAGAATCTTCGAATGCTGAGCCGCTTCTTTCATCAACGCATTGACCTCATCCACGCTAGCCTCGCGGGACAGGTTCAAGGTCAAATCCACCAGCGACACATTGATCACCGGCACACGCACCGCCATGCCGGTCAATTTGCCCGCCAGTTCCGGCAGCACCAGGCCCACCGCTTCGGCTGCGCCAGTCTTGCTGGGGATCATCGACTGGGTGGCCGAACGCGCCCGGTACGGGTCGCTGTGGTACATGTCGGTCAACACCTGGTCGTTGGTGTAGGCGTGGATGGTGGTCATCAGGCCTTGTTCGATGCCCAGTTCGCGGTGCAGCACCTGGGCCACTGGGGCCAGGCAGTTGGTGGTGCACGAGGCGTTGGAAATGATCTGGTGCGAGGCGCGCAGGATGTCGTGGTTCACGCCATACACCACAGTGGCGTCGGCGCCCTTGGCCGGGGCCGAGATGATCACCTTGCGGGCGCCGGCGCTGATGTGCGCGGCGGCCTTGGCGCGGTCGGTGAACAGGCCGGTGCATTCGAATACCACGTCAACGCGTTCGGCTTTCCACGGCAGGTCGGCGGGGTTGCGGATGGCGCTGACGGCAATACGGTCACCATTGACGGTGATGCTTTCCTGGTCGCACTCAACGGTGGCGTCGAAGGCGCCATGCACGCTGTCGAATTTCAGCAGGTGGGCATTCATCGCGCTGTCACCCAGGTCGTTGATCGCGACGACTTGCAGGTCCTGGCGGTAGCCTTGGGTATACAGTGCACGGAGGACGTTGCGGCCGATGCGGCCAAAACCGTTGATGGCAATTCGAAGAGTCATGTCGGTACCTGCGTTCAGATTGTGTGCGGTGCCCCTCTATGCATCAGGCGCCAGGCCAGGGGAATCGTTCACAGAATCTGTTTTGTTATTGGAATTACAAGATTATTCGCAAAAAAATAGAAAACAAGCCTTTTTGGTGGCAATATTTTGTTTTATCTACAACGAGTGACCGGCGCGGCTGTTCCTGTTGATCAAAAGCAAGCCTTTGCACTGAGCCTAGGCGGCAGATGGGATAATGGGAAGGAGTGCAGCGGTTGCCCCCATAGCCTGGAGTTCTTCACATGCATCCCCGTGTTCTAGAGGTTACCCAACGGCTGATTGATCGCAGCCGCGCAACGCGCGAGCGTTACCTGCAACTGATCCGCGGGGCTGCCAGTGATGGCCCGATGCGTGCCAAGCTGCAATGTGCCAACTTCGCCCACGGCGTGGCCGGGTGCGGCACCGAGGACAAGAACGCGCTGCGGATGATGAACTCCGCCAACGTCGCCATCGTGTCGTCTTATAACGACATGCTTTCGGCGCACCAGCCTTATGAAACCTACCCCGAGCAGCTCAAGCAGGCCCTGCGCGAGATCGGTTCGGTGGGCCAGTTTGCCGGTGGCGTGCCGGCCATGTGCGATGGCGTCACCCAGGGTGAGCCGGGGATGGAGTTGGGCATTGCCAGCCGCGAAGTGATCGCCATGTCCACCGCCGTGGCGCTGTCGCACAACATGTTCGACGCCGCGCTGATGCTGGGCATCTGCGACAAGATCGTGCCGGGCCTGATGATGGGCGCCCTGCGCTTCGGCCACCTGCCGATGATCTTCGTACCGGGCGGGCCGATGCCGTCGGGCATTTCCAACAAGGAAAAGGCCGACGTTCGCCAGCGCTACGCCGAGGGCAAGGCCAGCCGCGAAGAGCTGCTGGAGTCGGAGATGAAGTCCTACCACAGCCCCGGCACCTGCACCTTCTACGGCACCGCCAACACCAACCAGTTGCTGATGGAAGTGATGGGCCTGCACCTGCCGGGCGCCTCGTTCGTCAACCCCAACACCCCGCTGCGCGATGCCCTCACCGTAGAGGCAGCGCATCAGGTCACGCGCATGACCAAGGCCAGCGGCGAAAGCTTCATGCCGATTGGCGAGATCGTCGACGAGAAGTCGCTGGTCAACTCCATCGTCGCTTTGCACGCCACCGGCGGTTCCACCAACCACACGCTGCACATGCCGGCCATCGCCATGGCGGCGGGCATCATCCTCACCTGGCAGGACATGGCTGACCTGTCTGAAGTGGTGCCGACCCTGTCGCACGTGTATCCAAACGGCAAGGCGGACATCAACCACTTCCAGGCCGCTGGCGGCATGTCGTTCCTGGTGCGTGAACTGCTGGCCGCCGGCCTGCTGCACGAAGACGTCAACACCGTCGCCGGCCATGGCCTGAGCCGCTACACCCAGGAGCCGTTCCTGGACAACGGCAAGCTGGTATGGCGCGAAGGCCCGGTCAACAGCCTGGACGAGAACATCCTGCGCCCGGTGGCGCGTGCCTTCTCCCCGGAAGGCGGCCTGCGGGTGATGGAAGGCAACCTGGGTCGTGGCGTGATGAAGGTCTCGGCCGTGGCCCCCGAGCACCAGATCGTCGAAGCCCCGGCGCGGGTGTTCGAAGACCAGCAAGACCTGGCCGACGCCTTCAAGGCCGGCGAGTTGGAGCGTGATTTTGTCGCAGTGATGCGCTTCCAGGGCCCGCGTTCCAACG
This sequence comes from Pseudomonas sp. TE3644, assembly GCF_056278815.1. Classification (NCBI taxonomy): domain Bacteria; kingdom Pseudomonadati; phylum Pseudomonadota; class Gammaproteobacteria; order Pseudomonadales; family Pseudomonadaceae; genus Pseudomonas; species Pseudomonas sp. TE3644. Next base: position 469,558 of record NZ_JBWBQF010000001.1, read on the forward strand.
GCATGCCCGAACTGCACAAAATGACCCCGTTCCTCGGCGTTCTGCAGGATCGCGGCTTCAAAGTGGCGCTGGTGACCGACGGGCGCATGTCCGGCGCCTCGGGCAAGATCCCGGCCGCCATCCATGTTTGCCCGGAAGCCTTTGATGGCGGGGCGCTGGCCAAGGTGCGCGACGGTGATATCATCCGCGTCGATGGCGTCAAGGGCACCCTGCAGGTGCTGGTAGACGCTGCCGAATTTGCCGAACGCACGCCTGCCGTGGGTCAACTGGCCAACGCCGTGGGCTGTGGTCGTGAGTTGTTCGGTTTCATGCGGCTGGCCTTCAGCTCGGCGGAGCAGGGCGCCAGCGCCTTCACGTCCGGCCTGGAGAATCTCAAATGAAGCTCGCCCTTGTTGGCGATATTGGCGGTACCAACGCACGTTTTGCGTTGTGGGAAGACAACGCGCTGCACTCGGTGCGCGTGTTCCCGACCGCGGACTACACCAGCCCCGAGCAGGCCATTGGGGTCTACCTCAAGGACCTGGGCCATGAGCGCGGCGCCATTGGCGCGGTGTGCCTGGCCGTGGCCGGGCCGGTCAGCGGCGATGAGTTCCGCTTCACCAACAGCCACTGGCGCTTGAGCCGCAAGGCGTTCTGCGAGACGCTGCAGGTTGAACATCTGCTGCTGATCAACGACTTCACCGCCATGGCCCTGGGCATGACGCGCCTGGAAGACGGCGAATTCAAAACCGTCTGCCCCGGTGCTGCCGACCCTGCGCGTGCCGCTGTGGTTATCGGCCCGGGCACTGGCCTTGGCGTTGGCACCCTGCTGAACCTGGGCGAGGAGCGCTACATGGCCCTGCCGGGCGAAGGTGGCCATGTCGACCTGCCGGTGGGCAATGCCCGCGAGGCGCAGCTGCGCCAGCACATCCAGAACGAAATCGGCCATGTCAGCGCCGAAACCATCCTCAGCGGTGGCGGCCTGTTGCGTCTGTACCAGGCGGTCTGCGCGGTCGATGGTCACGAGGCCACCCTGGTGACGCCTGCGGCCATCACCTCGGCGGCGCTCGCCGGCGAGCCGGTGGCGATGGCGGTCATCGACCAGTTCTGCCGCTTCCTGGGCCGTGTGGCGGGCAACAACGTGCTCACCGTGGGCGGTCGTGGCGGGGTGTATATCGTCGGTGGCGTGATCCCGCGTTTCCTCGATCTGTTCCTCAGCAGCGGCTTCGCCGAGAGCTTTGCCGACAAGGGTTGCATGAGCGAATACTTCCAGGGCATTCCCGTCTGGGTTGTGACCGCCGAGTTCTCGGGGCTGATTGGGGCTGGTGTGGCCTTGCAGCAGGCACGGGGGTAGGCGTTTAATCTGCGTTTATTGATCGGGCGCCTCGACCCGACGCTGGACACAAGGACGCAGCACGTGACCACTGCCGGCAAAACGATCCTCCTGGTCGACGATGACCAGGAAATCCGCGAACTGTTGGACACCTACCTCACCCGCGCGGGCTTCACCGTCCGCACCACGGGTGACGGTCAGCAATTTCGCCAGGCCTTGAACGAGGCACCGGCGGACCTGGCCATTCTTGACGTCATGCTGCCCGATGAAGACGGCTTCAGCCTGTGCCGCTGGGTGCGCCAGCACCCGCGTCAGGCGCAGATGCCGATCATCATGCTCACTGCCAGCTCCGACGAAGCCGACCGGGTCATTGGCCTGGAACTGGGCGCCGACGATTACCTGGGCAAACCCTTCAGCCCCCGCGAGCTGCAAGCGCGCATCAAGGCCCTGTTGCGCCGCGCGCAATTCGGCCAGGAACGCGGCGGCGAGGTAGTGGCCTTCGACGACTGGCGCTTGGACATGATCAGCCACCGGCTGTTTCACATCGACGGCGAGGAAGTGTTCCTCTCCGGCGCCGATTTCGCCCTGCTCAAGCTGTTCCTCGACAACCCCCAGCAAATTCTCGACCGCGACACCATCGGTAACGCCACCCGTGGCCGTGACCTGATGCCCCTCGACCGCATCGTCGACATGGCCGTGAGCCGCCTGCGCCAGCGCCTGCGCGACACCGACAAACCGCCGCGGCTGATCCGTACCGTGCGCGGCAGTGGCTACCTGCTGGCGGCCAACGTTGTCACGGCTTAAGCGGCTGGTGCCGCGCTCGCTGCTGGGGCGCATGCTGCTGCTGACCCTGCTGGTGGTGTTGCTGGCGCAGGCGCTGTCGAGCCTGATCTGGGTCTCGCAACTGCGCGCTACCCAGCTTGAGGGGCTGGTCACCAGCGCGCGCAGCCTGGCCCATTCCATGACGGCCAGCGTCAGCTACTTCCGCTCGCTGCCGCTGGCCTATCGGCCCATGGTGCTGGACCAGTTGCGCAGCATGGGTGGCACGCGCTTCGTGGTGTCGCTCAACGACCGACCGCTGGACATGCGCGTGCTCGAATCCACACCGCGCAAGGCGGCGGTGATCCGCGCCGTGGACGAAGTACTGCGCGAGCGCCTGGGGTCGCAGATGGACATTTCGGTGCAGTTCGTCAGCCCCCAGGACCTGCGCATCTTCAACACCGGCCTGTCCCTGGATGAACTGCCGCGCTCCTGGGCGCACTATTCGCTGACCCTGGAACCGGTGAACCCGCCGGTGCTGGTCACCCAGATTCGCCTGGGCGAGGGCGAATGGCTGTACATCGCCTCGCTGCTGCCCGAGCCCTACACCAGCCTTGAGGAAGAAGGCCTGCCCACCCAGCAGTGGTGGTTCATCCTGCTCACCAGCTCGTTCCTGCTGCTGTTCATCGGCCTGCTGGTGCACTGGCAAAGCCGCCCGCTCAAGCGCCTGGCCCGCGCCGCCCGCGAACTGTCGCTGGGCGCCGAGCCCGAAGAACCGGAAGTGGAGGGCGGTGGCAGCGAAGTGATCGAAGTGAGCCGCGCCTTCACCGCCATGCGCGGGCGCATCAGCCGCTACCTGACCGAGCGCAGCCAGCTGTTCAGCGCCATCTCCCACGACCTGCGCACGCCCATCACCCGGCTGCGGCTGCGGGTGGAGTTGCTGGAAGACGACCCCTTGGCCGCTAAATTCACCCGCGATCTGGATGAGCTGGAGCTGCTGGTCAAGGGCGCGCTGCAGTGCGTGAAAGACACCGACATCCACGAAAACATCGAACCGGTGGACCTCAATCATGTGCTCGATTGCCTGATCGAGCCCTTCGTGGCGCCGGAGGGCAATGGCCGGGTGACCTTGCATGGCGGCGCGTGGAAGCCCTATCCGGGCAAGCCGCTGGCGTTGAAACGGTGCATGGGCAACCTGATCGACAATGCCTTGAAGTATGGCGAGCGGGCGCATTTGCATGTTGAGGACAATGCCCTGGCGTTCGTTCTGCACGTGGACGATGAAGGGCCGGGGGTGCCGGCGCCGCGGTTGGAGAAGGTGTTTGAGCCGCATTTTCGGTTGTCAGGGAACCAGCATGGGTATGGGTTGGGGTTGGGGATTGCGCGCAATATTGCGCACAGTCATGGGGGCGAAGTTAGCCTGCAGAACCTGCCCGAGCGTGGGTTGCGGGTAACCCTGTACCTGCCGCGCACGTAACCCGTAGCCGCTGCCGCCAGGCTGCGCTGGCCCTGCGCCTCGCTAGAGATCTTCAGGGTTCACGCGGGCCAGCGCAGCCTGGCGGCAGCGGCTACAGGTCTGGGTTGAGATTGCGTCAGGGCGCATAGGTGCATGGCGTTGTTGTTCTGGTGCCCTTGAGATCGCGCGCCGCGCGGGCGGCGCGCGATCTCAAGAACACCAAAAAACCCAAGACATGCACCTCTAAAACCCGCCGCCGATCAGTTGACCTATACCCCTCGATCCCTATCCTCCACCAAGAACCACCGCATGCCTCATTCGGAGGATGCGTCGATTATGTCCATCGACAACTGGCCTGTAGCCGCTGCCGAAGGCTGCGCTGGCCCTGCGCCTCGCTGGAGCTCTTCAGGGTTCACGCGGGCCAGCGCAGCCTGGCGGCAGCGGCTACAGGCCTGGGTTGAGATGCGTCAGGGCGTTAAGGTGCATGGCGTTGTTGTTCTGGTGCTCTTGAGATCGAGCGCCGTCCGCACGGCGCTTCCCGAGCTTCGCCGGATGGCCGGCCCCCCGCTCCCACATCTGTTTCGGGCCAATTATGTCTGGGCCATCACCTGGTCCGCCTTGTTTGTTCACTGCAGATTTGTGCTGGTGCACCAAGGCGGGCCAGGTGAACCCACAGGCAAAACTGGCCCGAAACAGATGTGGGACCGAGCGAAGCTCGGGAAGCGCCGCGCGGGCGGCGCTCGATCTCAAGAACACCAAAGAACCCAAGACATGCACCTCTAAAACCCACCCCCAATCGATTGACCTACACCCCCTCGATCCCTATCCTCCACCCCGTCACGGCACACCCGTGATGGGGTTTGACGGCTCCGATTCATCACTAAGAAACACCGCATGCCGCAAGGCAGACGATGGCGTACCTCTACGCCTGTCGTTTTCGCAATGGCGGCTGCGCGTGGGGCACGTTCGCGTGCGCCGGGTTTCTTAGTGACCGGTCCGTCAACCCGCGTGCAGCTGCCACCCATGCTCCGTTTGACGGCGGGCGGGGTGGTCTATCCGATATTCACTGAGATATGACTATGCAAAATGATTCCGTTCTTCTAACGCAGCATCTTCCTTTTTGCCCAAGCGCCAACGGTGTCCCGCTATTCAGCGTTCAGCCGGGCATCCCCGTGCATGAAGCCTTGGCCCAGGCCAGCGTGATTTTCGGTTGTGCCGAACTGCTGGCCGCTGAGAATTGTGATGCGGACCTGCAACTGAGTCGATCCCTCGGCGTTGTCACGGCGCAATTGGTCCAGATGGGTAAGGCGTTGGTGGATGCGTCGATCATGCCCGTAGAGGGCTGACATGTAGCCGCTGCCGAAGGCTGCGCTGGCCCTGCGCCTCGCTGGGGATATTCAGGGTTCACATCGGCCAGCGCAGCCTGGCGGCAGCGGCTACAGGCCTGGGTTGAGATTGCGTCAGGGCGCACAGGTGCATGGCGTTGTTGTTCTGGCGCTCTTGAGATCGAGCGCCGTCCGCACGGCGCTTCCCGAGCTTCGCTCGGTCCCACATCTGTTTCGGGCCAATTATGTCTGGGCCATCACCTGGTCCGCCTTGTTTGTTCACTGCAGATTTGTGCTGGTGCACCAAGGCGGGCCAGGTGAACCCACAGGCAAAACTGGCCCGAAACAGATGTGGGACCGAGCGAAGCTCGGGAAGCGCCGCGCGGGCGGCGCTCGATCTCAAGAACGCTAAAAAACTCAAGACATGCACCTCCAACCCCACCCCAACCCCCATCGTCACACCCCCGTGACATTTCATTCCCCACCCTCCACCCCCCCATTGTTTAAACTCCCCCCACCAACAATAAAAACCCCAAGGCCCCCCATGGACAGGCTCCCCCTCGACTTCAACAGCTGGCTCAACACCCCCGCCCACCACCACTGGCTCGCCGCCGAAGGCCTGCGCCTGCTGGATTTCGCCCGCGCTTCGCGGCTGCCCGAAGGCTTTGGCCACCTCGATGAACGCGGCTGGTTGCCCGACGCCCCGGCGCAAACCCTGATCACTGCGCGCATGACCCACAGCTTCGCCCTGGCCAACCTGCAAGGCCTGCCAGGCGCCGCGCCTTTGGTCGACCACGGTCTGGCCGCGCTCAACGGCTGTCTGCGCGACGCTGACCAGGGCGGCTGGTACGCCGTGGCCCACGCAGGCGACGGCGACCTGGGCAAGGCCGCCTACCTGCACGCCTTCGTCGCCCTGGCCGCCAGCAGCGCCGTGGTGGCCGGCAGGCCCGGTGCGCAGGCATTGCTGGACCAGGCCATCGAAGTGATCGAACAGCGCTTCTGGAACGAGGAGGAGGGCGCCATGCGTGAATCCTTCGACCGTATCTGGAGCCGCGAGGAAGCCTACCGTGGCGCCAACAGCAACATGCACAGCGTCGAGGCCTTCCTTGCCCTGGCTGACGTCACCCGTGACACCCGCTGGCTGGAGCGCGCCCTGCGCATCGCCGAGCGGGTGATCCATCAGCATGCGGCGCCCAACCAGTACCGGGTGATCGAGCATTTCCACCCCGGCTGGGAAGCCGATCTAGAATACAACCACGCCCGTCCCGACGACCCATTCCGGCCCTACGGCAGCACCCCCGGCCACGCTTTCGAATGGGCACGCTTGCTGCTGCACCTCGAAGCCGCGCTGCTGGACGCCGTGCGCCCAGCGCCCACCTGGCTGCTGGCCGACGCCCGTGGGCTGTTCGAGCAAGCCTGCCGCACCGCCTGGAATGTCGATGGTGCGCCGGGGCTGGTCTACACCCTGGACTGGCAGGACCAGCCCGTGGTGCGTCAACGCATGCACTGGGTCACCTGCGAGGCCATCGCCGCATCCGCCGCACTGCTGCGACGCACCGGCGAGGACGTTTACGAGCAGTGGTACCGCGAATTCTGGGAATTCGCCGCCCAGCATCTGCTGGACCGCGAACACGGCAGTTGGCACCACGAACTGGACGAGCACAACCGCCCCGGCGCCAAGGTGTGGGCCGGCAAGCCCGACCTCTATCACTCCCTCCAGGCGGTGCTGTTGCCGCGCCTGCCGCTGGCGCCCAGCCTGGCCAGTGGCTTGGCCAAACAGGGCGGCGAGCACATTGTCACCGGGTGGTGACAATTGTGCATCGCTTCGTTACCTGGCGTACTAACGACCCTGTTTACACTCCATCGCAGCGCAAGCATAAGACTTGCAATGCATAACAACAAAAAAGGGAATCCGATGAACGCGATCAATCGCCTCGCCGCTGTCATTTCGCTTGCCACCCTGTTTCCCCTCGCCGCGCACGCTGCCGATGCCAAAGGCAACGTCGAAGTGGTGCACTGGTGGACCTCGGGCGGTGAAGCCAAGGCTGTGGGTGTGCTCAAACAGCTCGTCGAGAAAGATGGCTACACCTGGCAGGACAGCGCTGTCGCCGGCGGCGGTGGTGCCGCTGCCATGACCGTGCTGAAAACCCGTGCCGTGTCGGGCAACCCGCCCTCTGCCGCGCAGATCAAGGGGCCGGACATTCAGGAATGGGCCTCCCTGGGCCTGCTGACCAATGTTGACGCCGTGGCCAAGGCCAACAACTGGGACAAGCTGCTGTCCAAGACCGTCTCCGACACCATGAAATTCGAAGGCCATTACGTGGCCGTGCCGGTGAACATTCACCGCGTCAACTGGCTGTGGGTCAACCCCGAGGCCTTCAAGAAGGCCGGCATCGCCAAGGCCCCCACTACCCTGGAAGAACTCTACGCCGCTGGCGACAAGCTGAAGGCCGCCGGCATCATCCCGATCGCCCACGGTGGCCAGCCATGGCAGGACAGCACCGTGTTCGAAGACATGGTACTGAGCGTCATGGGCGCCGACGGCTTCAAGAAAGCCTTCATCGACCAGGACGAGGCGACCCTCACCGGCGCTGAAATGACCAAGGTGTTCACCGAGCTCAAAAAGCTCAAGACCTACATGGACCCGGACGGCGCTGGCCAGGACTGGAACCTGGAAGCGGCCAAGGTCATCAGCGGCAAGGCCGGCATGCAGATCATGGGCGACTGGGCCAAGAGCGAGTGGAGCGCGGCAGGCAAGAAAGCCGGCAGCGACTACGAGTGCGTGCCATTCCCCGGCACCCAGGGCAGCTACACCTACAACATCGACTCCCTGGCCATGTTCAAGCTGGCCAAGAAGAACGACACCCCCGGCAACAACGCTGCGCGTGACGACCTGGCCAAGGTCGCCCTGGAGCCGGAATTCCAGTACGTGTTCAACCAGAACAAAGGCTCCATCCCGGTTCGCAACGACCTGGACATGACCAAGTTCGACAGCTGTGGCCAGGCCTCGGCCAAAGACTTCGCCGACGCTGACAAGGCCGGCAAGCTGGAACCGAGCATGGCGCACAACATGGCCACATCGCTGGCAGTGCAAGGCGCGATCTTCGACGTTGTCACCAACTTCATGAGTGACAAGAACGCCGACCCTGCCAAGGCTGCCAAGCAACTGTATGCCGGTATCTCTTCGGCCAAGTAACGCCGTATAGATAAAGCGTCCGATACCTGCGCCGGGGTTCTCCCTCCCCATCCCCCGGCGCAGGGATTCGGTGCCGATTGACCTTTACACTGGATTTCTCGATGAGCTCTGTGGCTGTGTTCAGCAAGGCCTCGCCGTTCGATGCGCTGCAACGCTGGCTCCCCAAGGTGGTGCTAGCGCCAAGCATGCTGCTCGTGCTGGTCGGTTTCTATGGCTATATCTTCTGGACGTTCCTACTGTCCTTCACTAATTCCACCTTCATGCCGACGTACAAGTTCGTCGGCCTGCAGCAATACGCGCGCCTGCTCGACAACGATCGCTGGTGGGTGGCAAGCAAGAACCTGGCGGTGTTCGGTGGCCTGTTCATCGGCATCAGCCTGGTGCTGGGGGTGTTTCTGGCGGTGCTGCTGGACCAGCGCATCCGCCGCGAAGGCTTCCTGCGCACCATCTACCTGTACCCCATGGCCCTGTCGATGATCGTCACCGGCACCGCCTGGAAATGGCTGCTCAACCCTGGCCTGGGCCTGGACAAGATGCTGCGTGACTGGGGCTGGGAAGGCTTCCGCCTGGACTGGCTGATTGACCAGGATCGCGTGGTGTACTGCCTGGTGATCGCCGCCGTGTGGCAGGCCTCGGGCTTTGTCATGGCGCTGTTCCTGGCCGGCCTGCGTGGGGTCGACCAGTCGATCATCCGTGCCGCCCAGGTGGACGGCGCCAGCCTGCCCACCATCTACCTGAAGATCGTGTTGCCCAGCCTGCGGCCGGTGTTCTTCAGTGCCTTCATGATCCTGGCGCACATCGCCATCAAGAGCTTCGACCTAGTGGCGGCGATGACCGCGGGCGGCCCGGGCTACTCCTCGGACCTGCCGGCCATGTTCATGTACTCGTTCACCTTCAGCCGTGGCCAGATGGGCATTGGTTCGGCCAGCGCCATGCTGATGCTGGGCGCGATCCTGGCGATCCTGGTGCCGTACCTGTATTCGGAATTGAGGAACAAGCGCCATGACTAATGCCTATGGCAAATCCTCGCTCACGTTCAGCCGCGTGGCGATCTACGCCACGCTGCTGCTGGCTGCGGCCGTGTACCTGGTGCCGCTGGTGGTGATGCTGCTGACCAGCCTCAAGACCCCTGACGACATCCGCACCGGCAACCTGTTGAGCATGCCCGAAGTGTTCACCGGCATTGGCTGGCTGAAGGCCTGGGACATCGTCGGCGGGTTCTTCTGGAACTCGGTGAAAATCACCGTGCCGGCCGTGCTGATCTCCACCTTCATCGGCGCCATGAACGGCTACGTGCTGTCGATGTGGAAATTCCGCGGCTCGCAACTGTTCTTCGGCTTGCTGCTGTTTGGCTGCTTCCTGCCGTTCCAGACCGTGCTGCTGCCGGCTTCCTTTACCCTGGGCAAACTCGGCCTGGCCAACACCACCACCGGTTTGGTGATTGTCCACGTTGTGTATGGCCTGGCGTTTACTACGCTGTTCTTCCGCAACTACTTCGTGGCCGTGCCGGATGCACTGGTCAAGGCGGCGCGGCTGGACGGGGCGGGGTTCTTCACCATCTTCAACAAGATCCTGCTGCCCATGTCGGTGCCGATCATCATGGTGTGCCTGATCTGGCAGTTCACCCAGATCTGGAACGACTTTTTGTTCGGCGTGGTATTCGCCAGTGGCGACTCGCAGCCGATCACCGTGGCGCTGAACAACCTGGTCAACACCAGCACCGGTGCCAAGGAATATAACGTAGACATGGCCGCGGCAATGATCGCCGGCCTTCCAACGCTGCTGGTGTACATCATGGCCGGCAAGTATTTCCTGCGTGGGCTGACAGCCGGCGCGGTCAAGGGGTAGGAACATGGCAACGCTCGAACTGCGCAACGTAATCAAGACCTATGGCAGCGGCCTGCCGGACACCTTGAAAGATATCCAGCTGAAAATCGACTCCGGCGAATTCCTGATCCTGGTCGGCCCGTCGGGGTGCGGTAAATCCACCCTGATGAACTGCATCGCCGGCCTGGAAAACATCACCGGCGGCGCGATCCTGGTGGACAACGCCGACATCAGCGGCATGAGCCCCAAGGACCGTGACATCGCCATGGTGTTCCAGTCCTACGCGCTGTACCCGACCATGACCGTGCGCGAAAACATCGCCTTCGGCCTGAAGATCCGCAAGATGTCGGCGGCCGCCATCGACGAGGAAGTGGCGCGGGTGTCCAAGCTGCTGCAGATCGAACACCTGCTCAACCGCAAGCCGGGGCAGCTGTCCGGTGGCCAGCAGCAGCGCGTGGCCATGGGCCGGGCGTTGGCGCGGCGGCCCAAGATCTACCTGTTCGACGAACCGCTGTCCAACCTCGACGCCAAGCTGCGTGTAGAGATGCGGACCGAAATCAAGCTGATGCACCAGCGCCTGAAAACCACCACGGTATACGTGACCCACGATCAGATCGAGGCCATGACCCTGGGTGACAAGGTGGCGGTGATGAAGGACGGCATCATCCAGCAGTTCGGCACGCCGAAAGACATCTACAACGACCCGGCCAACCTGTTTGTGGCCAGCTTCATCGGCTCGCCGCCAATGAACTTCATCCCCCTGCGCCTGCAGCGCAAGGAAGGCCGCCTGCTGGCGCTGCTGGACAGCGGCCAGGCGCGTTGCGAGCTGCCGCTGGGCATGAACGATGCGGGCCTTGAAGACCGTGAAGTGATTTTGGGCATGCGCCCCGAGCAGATCGTGCTGGCGAGCGCCGAAGCCAATGGCCTGCCCACCATTCGCGCCGAGGTGCAGGTCACCGAGCCTACCGGGCCGGACACCCTGGTTTTTGTCACCCTCAACGACACCAAGGTCTGCTGCCGCCTGGCGCCGGACGTGGCGCCGCAAGTGGGTGAAACGCTGAATCTGCAATTCGACCCGGCCAAGGTGTTGCTGTTCGACGCCAAGACCGGCGAACGCCTGGGGGCGGTGGGGCGTGCACAGGCGCCTGTGACGGGCGACAACGTCGCCCAGTTCAAGGGGCGCTGAATCCGCGCCGGGCGGCCTGTAGCCCGGCGCCACCGGAGTACACCGCGTTTAATCAACAGCCAATAACAATAAGACGAGGAAGCAAAGGATGAAAAAGCGCATGAACAAGTCAGCACGCAATCGTTTGTTGCAGGTCTCGGTGCTCAGCGCACTGGGCCTTGCCGGCAGCGCCCATGCGTACGACGCCTTCGACCCGGAGTCGCCCTGGATGCTGGGCGACTGGGGTGGGGCGAGGACAGAGTTGCTGAACAAGGGGTATGACTTTTCCTTCGAGTACGTGGGGGAAGCGGCCAGCAACCTGAAGGGCGGTTACAACAATGACCGCACCGCTCGCTACAGCGACCAGTTCGCCCTGGGCGTGCAGATGGACCTGCAGAAAATCCTGGGCTGGCACGATGCCGAGTTCAAGCTGGCGATCACCGAGCGTAGTGGCCGCAACATCTCCAACGACCGTATCGGCGACCCGCGCGCCGGCACCCTCAGCTCGTCCCAGGAAGTGTGGGGCCGGGGCCAGACCTGGCGCCTGACCCAGATGTGGTACAAGCAGAAATTCTTCGACGGTGCGTTGGACATCAAGGTCGGCCGCTTCGGCCCGGGCGAAGACTTCAACAGCTTCCCGTGCGACTTCCAGAACCTGACCTTCTGCGGCTCGCAGGTGGGCAACTGGGTGGGTGGCATCTGGTACAACTGGCCTGTCAGCCAGTGGGCTGGCCGCGTCAAGTACAACCTGACCCCAGAGTTCTTCCTGCAGGTGGGTGCGTACAACCAGAACCCGTCCAACCTGGAAACCGGCAACGGCTTCAAGCTCAACGGCAGCGGCACCAAGGGCACCATCCTGCCAGTGGAAGCCGTGTGGTCACCCCAGGTCAATGGCCTGCCGGGCGAATACCGTCTGGGTTACTACTACAGCACCGCCAAGGCTGACGACGTTTACGACGGCATCGACGGCCAGCCGCAGCCTGTATCGGGCACCTTCAAGAGCCATGGCAGCAAGCATGGCTGGTGGATCGTGGCGCAGCAGCAGATCACCGCGCATAACGGCGATGCCAACCGCGGCCTGAGCCTGTTCGCCAACTTCACCGTGCATGACAAGGCCACCAACTACATCGACAACTACCAGCAGGTAGGCCTGGTGTACAAAGGCGCCTTCGACTCGCGTCCCAAGGATGACATCGGTGTAGGTATCGGTCGTATCCACGTGAACGACGACGCCCAGGACCGTGCCAAGCTGGTCAACCAGTTGAGCGGTATCGACGACTACGACAACCCGGGTTACCTGCCTGTGCAGGACACCGAGTACGACGCCGAGATCTACTACGGCTTCCACGTCACCAACTGGCTGACCGTGCGTCCCAACCTGCAGTACATCAAACACCCTGGTGGTGTTAACCAGGTCGACGACGCCATCGTGGCCGGCCTGAAAGTGCAGTCCAAGTTCTAACGGGTAGGCATTAACCTCTGTGGGAGCGGGCTCTGCCCGCGAAGCAAACACTGCGGTGGTACAGGCATTTCGCGGTGTGGTCTTCGCGGGCAGAGCCCGCTCCCACATTGATCTCGGCGGCAGGGCGAACAGCCATGCGGCAAAAAGCTCGGCGAAAATTCGCTTTATATCGGTAAGATAGCGCTACCTCTAACAATATCAGCCGTATTCGGTGAGCTTTAGTACCGTGTCCAGGACTTCTACTGCCATGCACGACCACCCGCTCCAGCGCTTCTTCAAATCGCAGCGGCCCCGGCCTACCTTCGAGTGGGAGCGTTTTCAGCAACGTGACGTGCTGGTCATTGACCATCCCAAATGCCAGGCAGTGTTCAGCCGCCAGGGTGCGCAACTGCTGCACTTCCGCCCCCAGGGGCAAAAGCCGTGGCTGTGGTGCTCAGCCCATTGGCCCCAGGCCGGCGCCATCCGTGGCGGCGTGCCGGTGTGCTGGCCCTGGTACGGCCGCCACCCCAGCGAAGGGATGTGGCCGGCCCACGGCTGGGGCCGCCTGGTCGACTGGAAGCTCCACGCTAGCAGCGAAGACGAAGAGGGCGTGACCCTGCACTGGCGCCTGCTGCTGTGCGACTGGCAGGTGGACCTGCACGCCCGCCTGGGTGACCAGATGGAGTTGCGTCTGAGCACCGAGCATCAGGACAGCGAGCCGTGCCAGCTCAGCCATGCGCTGTTGGCCTACTGGCGCATTGGTGATGTCAACGAAGTGACCCTGGCGGGGCTGGAAGGCACGCAGAGTTACGACAAGCTCAGCCGCAAGACCACCACCCACAAGGGCGAGCTGGAAGTGACGGGGGCGTGCCAGCGGGTGTTCAGTGGTGCCAATCAGGTGCAGCTGCAGGACCATGCCTGGGCGCGCAAGCTGGCGATTCATACCGCCGACAGTGATGACACCGTGGTGTGGCACCCGGGTTCACGGCCGCTGATGGGCGTGGCGGGTAACGAGAGCCAAGGGTTTTTGTGTGTGGAAGCCACCAGTGGCAGCCAGGACAACCTGAGCCTGGCGCCCGGCGAAAAAGCTCATATCAGCCTGCAGGCGCGCCTGTTGAACTAACCCTGTAGCCGCTGCCGCCAGGCTGCGCTGGCCCTGATGTTCACTGAAGATATCAAGCGAGGCACAGGGCCAGCGCAGCCTGGCGGCAGCGGCTACAGGGCATCATTCATCAATGGGATACCGGCTAGCATTCAGGCTTTCCTTGATCTTGCGCAGATGCGGCTGGAAGTCCGCGCCGCGACGAAGGGTCATGCCGGTGGCCAGAACATCGAGTACGGTTAACTGAATGATCCGCGAGGTCATCGGCATATAGATGTCGGTGTCTTCGGGCAGCGGAATGTGCACGCTCATGCTGCAGGCCTTGGCCAGCGGCGAGTCCTTGGCGGTCAGCCCCAGCACCGAGGCACCGTTTTCCCGCGCCACGCGGGCCACCTCCACCAGCTCGCGCGTGCGGCCGGTGTAGGAAATGATCACGAACAATTCACCGGTGTGCGCCACCGACGCCAGCATTCGCTGCATCAGCACATCGGCATGCGCCGACACGGCCAGGTTGAAACGGAAGAACTTGTGCTGGGCATCCAGCGCCACTGGCGCCGAGGCGCCCAGGCCGAAGAAATGGATTTGCCGGGCCTGGATCAACATGTCCACGGCGCGGCTGATCAACTGAGGATCCAGTTGCTGACAGGCGCTATCCAATGATGCAATGGCACTGCCAAAAATCTTCTGGGTGTAGGCCGCCGGATCGTCGTCGGCTTCCACGGCGCGGCTCACGTACGCAGCGCCGCTGGCCAGGCTCTGGGCCAGTTGCAGTTTAAGCTCCGGGTAGCCGCTGACGCCGAACGAACGGCAGAAACGGTTTACCGTCGGTTCACTGACAGAGGCGGCCTGGGCCAGCGCGGCAATACTGAAGCGCGTGGCTTGCTGGGGGTTGAGCAGGATGACTTCGGCGACTTTGCGTTCAGCCTTGTTCAGCTCTTCGAGGCGGCTCTGGATCTGCTCCAGAAGATTGCGCACGCGGTCCATGTTATGTCCTTGGGTCGAGGATGCAGCCAGTACAGCTGTCTGGCGCGGCTGTATTCACGGGTGGCCTATCGTACTGAGGGCTTGGTGCGATCACCACTCGAATCTGATTTGCCGGGAAAATGTTGTGTTTATTACTACATTTTCCCTTGAATGGTGCCTTGAAAAAAGGTATTTCTAGTCTAACTTGATAAAAGAACAAACATCATGCCTTCGACATCCGTAGAACCCTGCACCTTTGCCTTGTTCGGCGCCCTAGGCGACCTGGCATTGCGCAAGCTGTTCCCGGCGCTCTACCAGCTTGATCGAGCCGAGTTGCTGCACGACGACACCCGCATCCTGGCCCTGGCCCGCGAAGCCGGCACGCCGCAGCAACACCTGGCCAACATCGAGGAGCACCTGCGGCTTTTCGTGGCCAAGGCGCAAGTCGAGGAAGCGACCCTCAGCCGTTTCCTGGCGCGGATTGCCTACGTGCATGTCGATTTCATGAATGAGGCGGACTACGTCAACCTCGCCGAGCAGATCGGCCCTGCCGAGCAAGTGATCGCCTACTTCGCGACGCCTGCAGCGGTGTACGGCGCCATCTGCGAAAACCTGCACAAGGTGGGCCTGGCCGACCGTTGCCGTGTGGTGCTGGAAAAGCCCATCGGTCATGACCTGGCTTCCTCGCGCCGGGTCAACGACGCGGTGGCGCAGTATTTCCCGGAAAACCGCACCTATCGCATCGACCACTACCTGGGCAAGGAAACCGTCCAGAACCTGATCGCGCTGCGCTTTGCCAACAGCCTGTTCGAAACCCAGTGGAACCAGAACTACATCTCCCACGTGGAAATCACCGTGGCCGAGGAAGTAGGCATCGAGGGGCGCTGGGGCTATTTCGACAAGGCCGGCCAACTGCGCGACATGATCCAGAACCACCTGTTGCAGCTGCTGTGCCTGATCGCCATGGACCCACCGGCGGACTTGTCGGCCGACAGCATCCGTGACGAGAAGGTAAAAGTACTGAAGGCCCTGGCGCCGATCAGCGCCGAAGGCCTGACCACCCAGGTAGTACGCGGCCAATACATCGCCGGCTACAGCCAGGGCAAGGCCGTGCCGGGCTACCTGGAAGAAGAAAATTCCAACACCCAGAGCGACACCGAGACGTTCGTCGCTTTGCGTGCCGATATTCGCAACTGGCGTTGGGCCGGGGTGCCGTTCTACCTGCGCACCGGCAAACGCATGCCACAAAAGCTGTCGCAGATCGTCATCCACTTCAAGGAACCGCAACACTACATCTTCGCCCCCGAGCAGCGCCTGCAGATCAGCAACAAGCTGATTATCCGCCTGCAGCCGGACGAAGGTATTTCCTTGCGCGTGATGACCAAGGAGCAGGGCCTGGACAAGGGCATGCAGCTGCGCAGCGGGCCGTTGCAACTGAACTTCTCCGACACCTACCGCAGCGCGCGCATCCCCGATGCCTACGAGCGGTTGTTGCTGGAGGTGATGCAGGGCAATCAGAACCTGTTTGTCCGTAAAGATGAAATCGAATATGCGTGGAAGTGGTGCGACCAGTTGATCGCCGGCTGGAAGAAGTCCGGTGATGCGCCCAAGCCGTACGCGGCCGGGTCCTGGGGGCCAATGAGCTCCATCGCACTGATTACCCGCGATGGGAGGTCTTGGTATGGCGATATCTGAACTCAAACTGCCTAGTGACGTGGTGCCACGTGACTTCGCCAGTGCACCGCTGCTGGCCGAAGGCCTTGCGGCGACGGTGGCCGATCAACTGCGCAGCGCTATCGAGCGCCAGGGTGTTGCCACCCTGGTGGTCTCCGGTGGCCGTAGCCCGGTGATGTTCTTCCAGTGCCTGGCGCGCCAGGCGCTGGACTGGTCGAAAGTGGTGGTCAGCCTGGCTGACGAGCGCTGGGTGCCGGTGGAACACGCCGACAGCAACGCTGGCCTGCTCAAGCGCTACCTGCTGGTAGGCGCGGTGGCCAAGGCGCGTTTCGTCAGCCTGTACAACCCGGCCCAGAACCTGGAGCTGGCGGCTGAAGAGACCGACGCGCTGCTGTCCGAGCTGCCGGCCATCGATGTGCTGGTGCTGGGCATGGGCGATGACGGTCACACCGCCTCGCTGTTCCCCAACAGCCCGAACCTGGCCCACGCCCTGGAGCCTGCCGGCAGCCGTCGTTGCCTGCCGATGCTGGCACCGACCGTGCCGCACCAGCGCCTGACCATGACCCGTGCCCTGTTGGCCAGCGCCGGCTACACCGCGCTGTCGCTGCAAGGCGCAGGCAAACTGAACACGTTGCGCGACGCGCTGGCGGGCGACGACGTTGCCCAGATGCCGGTGCGCGCCTTCCTACACTCCCCATTGGACATCTACTGGTGCCCCTGAGCCAAGGATCAGCCGCTATGACGACACTCGAAAAACAACAGCTGGTGCAAAACCGCATGGCGGACAAAGTTGCCCTGATCGACAAGCTGGCCGCCAAGGCGAAGATTCTTCCGGTGATTACCATCGCCCGTGAAGAAGACATTCTGCCGTTGGCGGACGCCTTGGCGGCCGGCGGCCTGACTGCACTGGAAGTGACCCTGCGTTCGGAGCTGGGCCTGAAGGCCATCCAGATCCTGCGCCAGGAGCGCCCCGAGTTGATCGTCGGTGCCGGCACCGTGCTGGACCGCCACATGCTGGCGGCCACCGAAGCGGCTGGCTCGCAGTTCACCGTGACCCCGGGCGTGACCCAGGACATGCTCGAAGCTGGTGTGGAAAGCCCGCTGCCGTTGCTGCCGGGCATCAGCAGCCCTTCCGAGCTGATGATGGGCCACGCCTTGGGCTACCGCCGCTTCAAGCTGTTCCCCGCTGAAGTCAGCGGTGGCGTGGCGGCGATCAAGGCTTTTGGCGGACCGTTCCCGTCCGTGCGCTTCTGCCCCACTGGTGGCGTCGGCCCGGCCAACCTGAAGAACTACATGGCCCAGCCCAACGTGATGTGCGTGGGTGGTTCGTGGATGCTGGAAAGCGCCTGGATCAAGAACCGCGACTGGGCGCGCATCCAGGAGTGCACCGCCGAGGCGCTCGCCCTGTTCGACTGAATTTGTTGCTTGCTGTTGATTGTTTTACGGCTTTTGGGGGCGCTTGGTCGGCGCCCCTTTTTTTTGTCTGCAGAAAAGAGCAGCCCGTAGCCGCTGCCGCCAGGCTGCGCTGGCCTGCTGCCTCGCTGCACATCTCCAGGGTTCACACAGGCCAGCGCAGCCTGGCGGCAGCGGCTACGTCAGTGCTTGGGCGCAGGTCGGTTATGCTTTTTGCGCAGCGGCTCCAGCAGATCACTCAACCCGTTATGGTCAATCTCCTGCATAAGGGCCAGCAACCCGCCCAATTCCCCCTTGGGAAACCCCTCGCGCGCAAACCAGTTCAAGTAAGGCCCCGGCAAGTCGGCAATGATCCGCCCCTTGTACTTGCCAAAGGGCATCTCACGGATAATCAGCAGTTCAAGTTTTTCCGGATTCATGGGTATCAAATACTGGGACGCAAAAAGAGATTGAACATACATGCATTCTGCATGAAGGCCAAACGGCATTTCATGCAGAACACGGTGATCAAAATAATTCAATAATTATAAGCAATTGATTTATATCGCTTTTTTAGAATGAAAATTTTGGCACGAACTCTGCGATATACCTTCGTAACCTTTCAACCCACGAGGGAATCGAAAATGTCCAATCCAAACAAAGAAGTTATCTCGGTACTCAACGACCTGATTCAGACCAGCAAGGACGGCCAGGAAGGTTTCAAGACGTGCGCTGAAGACATCAAAAATGCCGAGCTCAAGGCACTTTTTGTCAAGCGCTCCCAGGAATGCGCGGCAGCCGCCGTAGAACTGCAGGCCGAGGTGCACGCCTTGGGTGGCGAACCTGAAGACTCCACCAGCGTTGCAGGTGACCTGCACCGTCGCTGGGTAGACGTGAAGTCAGTCTTCACCGGCAAGGACGAAGAGGCCGTGCTCAATGAAGCCGAGCGTGGTGAAGACCATGCTATCAAGGCTTATAAAGAAGCACTGGCCAAGCCGCTGCCGGCCAACGTTTATGCCATCGTGGAGCGTCAATTCCATGGTGTGCAACGCAATCACGACCAGGTGAAGGCGCTGCGCAATATTGCGCGGGCCAGCTAAGGCCTTCGGTCAGTTAGCAAAACGCCGGCGCATGCCGGCGTTTTTGCGTGCGGCCTATCGCGACCAAGGTCGGCTCCTACACCGATCCGCGTAGGAGCCGACCTTGGTCGCGATGCAGGCGCCGCGTTGCCACCTAAGCCGCTTTCTCGCAAAACCCCACCTGATTACGGCCACTGTCCTTGGCCTGGTACAGCGCCGTATCCGCCGCTGCCAGCAGGTCCTCCAGCCGTGTGCCCGACCGCGAACGCCGGGTACCCACGCCAATGCTGACGGTCACCGCCCGCTCATCGTCGCCATACGGGGCCTGCCGCTCGATGGCGTTGCGGATGGTTTCGGCAATGATCAACGCACCGTTGATGTCAGTCTCGGCCAGCACCACCATGAATTCCTCACCGCCATAGCGCGCCGACAAATCGGCCGGGCGCCGCACGCATCCGTCAATGGCCCTGGCCACGCGACGCAGGGCTTCGTCGCCACCGGCATGGCCGTGTCGTTCATTGAAGGCCTTGAAGTGATCGACATCGATCATCAGCACCGACAAGGGTTTGCCGTTGCGTTGCGAACGCGCCCACTCGGTGCGCAGTGCCCGGTCCAGGCTGCGGCGGTTGGCCAGGCCGGTGAGGCTGTCGGTGGCGGCCAGGGTGGCCAGTTCGCGCTCGGCGCTGAGACGGCGGCGCAATTCGCGGCCCATCATTAGGCACAGCCACAGCAGGGCGACGCACAGCAGGGCGGTGGCAATGCCGACCACAATTGCGGTGCGCCGCCAGGAGGCGTAGACCTCATCCGTGGACAGCGCGACGATCACGATCAGCGGCAGCTTGCCCGCCTTGGCAAAGATGTACAGGCGCTCTTTATGGTCCAGGCTGGAGATGCCCACGAAGCTGCCGCTGCCTTCACGCACTATCCGCACGAAGTTGGGCCGCTGGCTGAAGTCCTGGCCGATCAGGTTCTGCCCACCCAGCTCCGGCTCGCGCGCCAGGAACAGCCCCTGTTCGCTGATCAGGTTGACGCTGCTGTCCCTGCCAATCGCCAGGCCTTTGAACAGTTCGGCGAAGTACGCCAGGCGCAGGGCGCCGGACGCCACCCCCAGGAACTGGCCTGTGGGCGAGGAGATGCGCCGGGCGAAGCTGATGCACCAGCCCAGGTCGCCGATGCGGTCCTGGAAGGGGTCGCTGATGACCAGGCCAGCGTCCGGGTTGTCGCGCAGGTGCTGGAAGTTGGGCCGGTCACTGAAATTGCCTTTGCGCGGCGGCCAGGCGCGTGAGTCGGCGACGATATCGCCCCGGGGGCCAAGCCACAGGATGTCACCCCGATAGGGCCCGGTGATGATGCCGTTGAACAGCATCCGGTGGCGCAGGCTTTGGGGCATGCGCTGGAAATCCGGGTGCTGGGATGACTCGATCAGCCCCTGCAAGGACAGGTCATACAGGTCGACGTTGCGCTGCACATCGGCATTGATCAGTTGCACGATGTTGTTTGCGGCACGGGCCGCATCCCGTTCGGCGGCAGCATGTTCGCGCGCAAGCAGGAACGTGACGATCGCGATGATGGCCAGAATGGTCAGTGCACAGCCGGTATTGAGGTACCGTTGGGGTGCACGAGACTGATGCCGTGTCGGGGAATGGGAAGGGCGCAAGTTGGCGAGCTCTGATCATTATTGTCGCCACGGGCACACGCGCTGCCGGGCTGAAAGGCAGGCGGGACGGGGCGTGGGGCGCGCAAGGCGGCGACATTCTAGGGGCGTGTATCAGAGCGGACAACCCGTCCGGGAGGGTAATGGCATTTTGCCAGATGAACGGTTTGACCGATCGGTCAGGCAATTTCCCTGATTTCTCAAGCGTTTCCGCAGGTTAGCAGCCAAATAAAAAACCGGCATCAAGTGCCGGTTTTTTTACATACAAACGTTTGATTAGAAGATGTTGATCGGGTAATCGACGATTACGCGGTATTCGTCGGCGTTGTGGTCCACGGCCTTGTAGCCGTCGCCGCCACGGTTGGTGGCCCAGCGCAGGCGCACGCCCAGGTTTTTCGCCGGGCCTTCCTGTACGACGTACTTGATGTCCATGTCGCGTTCCCAGTGCTTGGCGTCCTTGCCGTCAGCGTTGTAATAGCTGTAGCCCGAATCGGCGTCCTGGGTCGCCTTGGTCAGGTCCATGGTGCCGCGGGTGTAGGACACGGCCGAGGTCAGGCCTGGCAGGCCCCAGCCCACGAAGTCATAGGCGTATTGCAGTTTCCAGGATTTCTCCCCCGGGGCGTTGAAGTCCGAGTACTGCTGGGAGTTGTCGAGGAAGATGCTGTCGCCGTCCTGGATATAGTCGAACGGTGTGTTGCCGTTGACCTTCTGCATCGACGCGGTCACGGTCTGGTGGCCCACCGTCACGCCAAGGTGCAGGCTGAAGGTGTTGTTGTCGATGGGCCCCAGCAACGCCTGGCCGCTGTCTTCGGTGTGGTAGTAGTGGAAGCCGGGGTTCAGGCTGACCAAGTCATTGAGTGCCCAGGTGTAGTCCAGGTCGTAGTAGTACTGGTTCCAGATGTCCTTGAGTTGCGAGGCATACAGGCTGGTGGTCACGCCCGGCAGGCCGGTGTAGGTGCCGCCGGCCCAGTCCATGTGCTTGCTCTCCTTGCCATCGGGCAAGGTGCCGTAATAGGTGCCGATGCGACCGTTGCCGCTCTGGTTGAACAACTTGTCGAAGCTGACCTGGCCGGCGTCGATCGTCAGGTGATCGATGCTGGTATTGGTGGCTTCCACGCCGCGGAAGGTCATGGGCAGCATCCGGGTGGAGCCGCCGGCGATTACCGGGTTGTTGAGGAACAGGTCACCGGCGCGGACGATGGTGTTGAACGCGCGCATTTTCACCGCGCCGCCGGCCGAGGAGAACGAGCCCGGCGCCTTGCTGTAGAGGTTGCCTTCCTTGTCGGTGGGCGAGGTGGGCAGGATGCTGGAGCCGCTGGTGCCGCCACCGCCGTCCAGTTTCAGGCCCAGCATGGCGTTGGCGTCGATACCAAAGCCCACGGTGCCCTCGGTGAACCCCGACTGGAAGATGCCGATGACGCCCTGGCCCCATTCCTTGCTGTCGTTCTGGCCGTTGTGCCGATCATGGTTGAAGTAGTAGTTCTTCAGGTCCAGGGTCAGGCTGGACCCCGCAATGAAGCCGTCCTGGCTGTTGGCTGCAGGGGCGTCGTCAGCAAACGCGGCACCAGACATCGTTGCAGCCAATGCAACGAACAACGGGCTGAAGCGGAAAGTGGATTTCACAGTTTATAAACTCCTTGGTAAATGTTTTTTAACTTTGGCAGTTGTTATTTTCATCAGCTCAGTTTTTTATAATGGGTAAAATCGTTTACATCTGCGTGTTTTCCACAGACGAAAAAAAAGCCGCTAATAGCAGCGGCTTTAAGATCAATCGCTTGGACAACCATCATCTAAGCAACGTCGAGGGAAAGGGGTTCATTTCCAATTTCAGCTGTCCTTGGCGTCACTGCTTTGCGGCTTCGCAGCCTGCGCCTGCTGAATATTCTGATGTTGCTGGGCCTTGAGCGCCACTGCTTCCTGATGCTGTTCGAAGTTGGCTTGAACAGCCTCGTTCCGCGCCACGAATGCCGGCGATTCTTCCGCCATGGCCAGTGGGGACAACAGGATGGAAGACAGAATAATAGCGCCGGCAATACCCAATGATTTGGACATTTTGGAAAACCTTCTTGCGTCTGCAAGTTCGTTGGTGTGGCGCCAATATATAAAGCGAGGCGCCACTGAACAAGTGAAAATAAAGATAAGAGCCTTTACGAAACTTGTAACAGTGGCGGTAAATCAGGCGGGAAGGCTGATGCCAAAGGTGTTGGCGCCGTCCTGGCTGCGCACGAAAACACTGCCACCGTGCATCAGGGCGATGGCCTTGACGATGGCCAGGCCCAGGCCATGGTTGGCACCGCTGTTACTGCGCGAGGCGTCCACGCGGTAGAAGCGCTCGAACAGTTTGGGCAGGTGTTCGGCGTCGATCTGCGGCCCGGGGTTGCTGACTTCGATGTCTACCTGCTGGTCGTGCGGGGCGATGTGCACGTCGATCTGCTGGCCGGCGGCAGTGTGCTGCACGGCGTTGCTCAGCAGGTTGATCAGCGCCCTGCGCAAGTGGGCGCGCTCAATGTGCACCTGGGCATCGCCGCTGACGTGCACGCTGATCTGCGCGTCCTCGAGGATGAAGTCCAAGTATTCCACTGTGGTGGCCACTTCCTCGGCCAGGGAGCTGGCCGTCAGTTGTGTGGCCTTGCTGCCCTGGTCGGCGCTGGCCAGGAACAGCATGTCGTTGATGATGCTGCGCAGGCGCTCCAGCTCTTCCAGGTTGGACTGCAGCACTTCGAAGTAATGTTCGGCCGAGCGGCCCCGGGTCAGGGCGACCTGGGTCTGGCCGATGAGATTGGTCAGCGGCGAGCGCAATTCATGGGCGACGTCGGCATTGAAAGCCTCAAGGCGCGAATAGGCCTGGTCCACCCGTTCCAGCGACGAGTTGAAGGCCTGCACGAATTCACTCAGTTCCGGCGGCAGCGGCGACAGTTGCAGGCGCCCGGACAGGCGTGGCGGCGCTAGCTTCTGCGCCTCGCGCGACAAGCTCACCAGCGGCCGCAGTCCCACGCGCGCCACCCAGTAGCCCAGTGCCGAGGCCAGCAGCACGCCCAATGCCGCGAAGCTGATCAGCGCGATTAGCAGCGTGTGCTGGGTTTGCGAGAAGGTATCGGTCTCGATGCCGGCCAGAAAGCGTAACGGCGGACGCCGGTCCACTGCGGGCAGGGCGTTGACCAGCACCTTGAGCGGATAGGTGTGTTCGGCCAATGCCAGGTCGCGCTTGCCAGGTTTGCCCAGGGCGAAGTCGCGGACCTGCTGGTCGGGGTGGCCGTATTCAAAAGAGGGGTCGCCGCTGACCACCCAGAAGTGCAGGCGCCGGTCTTCCTCCTCCAGCAGCCGCAGTTTGGCGACGATCTTGGCCCAGCGCTCGGGCGAGCCATCGCGGGTCAGCACCGATTCGAGCACGCTGTAACGCGCGTCCAGTTCGGCCTCGGGCAACAGGCCCAGGCTTTTGTCGACCTGGCGGTACAACGCCCAGCCGATCAGCAGGAAAATCACCACGGCCACCAGGGTGAACAGTGCGCTCAGGCGCACGGCAATGGAGTTAGTACTCACGGCGGCTTTCCAGCACGTAGCCCATGCCACGGATGGTGTGCAGCAGCTTTTCCTCGAACGGGCCGTCCAGCTTGGCGCGCAGGCGCTTGATGGCTACCTCAACCACGTTGGCGTCGCTGTCGAAATTGATGTCCCAGACCATTTCGGCAATGGCCGTTTTCGACAGGATTTCGCCCTGACGGCGCGCCAGCACGCTGAGCAGGGAAAACTCCTTGGCCGTCAGGTCCAGACGCTGGCCGGCGCGGCTGGCCTTGCGGCTGATCAGGTCGATCCACAGGTCGGCGACGCTGATCTGCACCGGTTCGTGGCCGCCGCTGCGGCGGGTCAGGGCCTGCAGGCGGGCCACCAGTTCCAGGAACGAAAAGGGCTTGCCCAGGTAATCGTCGGCCCCTTCGCGCAAGCCGCGGATACGGTCTTCCACGCGCTCGCGGGCGGTCAGCATGATCACCGGCGTCTGCTTGCGCGCACGCAGGGCGCGCAGCACCCCGTAGCCGTCCAGCCCGGGCAGCATTACGTCGAGGACGATCACGGCGTAATCGCTTTCCAGTGCCAGGTGCAGGCCCTCGATGCCGTCAGGCGCCAGGTCCACGGTAAAGCCTTGTTCGGTGAGCCCGCGGTACAAATAGTCGGCGGTTTTCTCTTCGTCTTCGATAATCAGGATACGCATGGTCCGCTCTCAATGGCCGGCCGGCAGCGCCGCGGCGGGTGCCGCCTGGCGCCGGTGGAACAGCCGCTCCAGTTGCAAGTATATGACCGGGGTGGTGAACAGTGTCAGTGCCTGGCTCACCAGCAAGCCGCCGACCACCGCCATGCCCAGCGGTTGACGCAGCTCGGCACCGGCGCCGAAGCCGAACATCAACGGCAGGGCGCCCAGCAGCGCGGCCAGGGTGGTCATGATGATGGGACGGAACCGGGTGATACAGGCCTTGAAGATCGCCTCCTGGGGTGACAGCCCCTCGTGACGCTGGGCCTCCAGGGCGAAGTCGACCATCAGGATGCCGTTCTTCTTGACGATGCCGATCAGCAACACCAGGCCGATCAGCGCCATGATCGAGAAGTCCTGGCCGCACAGCCACAGCATGATCAGCGCCCCCAGGCCGGCCGAGGGCAGGGTGGAAATGATGGTCAGCGGGTGCACGAAGCTTTCATACAGCACACCCAGAATGATGTACACCGCCACCAGCGCCGCCAGGATCAGCCACGGCTGGCTGGCCAGCGAGCTCTGGAACGCCTGGGCCGCGCCCTGGAAGTTGCCGGTGATGGACGCTGGCATGCCGATTTCGCTCTGGGCGCGGTTGAGGATTTGCACCGCGTCGCCCAGGGCCACGCCCGGTGCCAGGTTGAACGACAGGTTGGCGGCCGGGAACATGCCGTCATGGGCGATGGACAGTGGGCCGATGGTGGGGGCGTCGACCCGCGCCAGCGCCGACAGCGGCACCATTTCATTGGTCAGCGGCGAGCGCAGGTAGAAGAAGTTGAGGCTTTCGGCCTTGCCGCGCTGGGCGGCGTCCAGTTCCAGCACCACCTTGTACTGGTTGGTCTCGGTCTGGAACTCGTTGACCTGACGCTGGCCGAAGGCGTCGTACAGGGCCTGGTCGACATCGGCGGCGCTGAGGCCGAAGCGCGCGGCGGCGCTGCGGTCGATGCTGATGTGAGTGATGCTGCCACCCAGTTGCAGGTCGTTGGACAGGTCGCGGAAGGCCGGCAGCGAGCGCAGTTTGTCGGTCAGGCGCTGGGCCCAGAGGTTCAGCGTGGGGCCGTCGTTGCTTTTAAGCACGTACTGGTACTGGGCGCGGCTGGGGCCGGAGCTGAGGTTGATGTCCTGCCCGGCGCGCAGGTACAGGACGATGCCCGGCACCTTGGCCAGTTTTGGCCGCAGGCGGTCGATGAACTGGCTGGCCGACACATCGCGGTCGCCCCGGTCTTTCAGGGAAATCCAGAACCGCCCGTTGGCGATGGTCTGGTTGCTACCGGTCACCCCCACGGAATGGGAATAGGCCTGCACGGCCGGGTCGGCGCTGACAATCTTCGCCAGCTCCTTATGCTTGGCGATCATGTCCGGGTAGGACACATCGGCGGCGGCCTCGGTGGTACCCAGCACGAAACCGGTGTCCTGAATGGGGAAGAAGCCTTTGGGAATGAACACGTAGCCGCAGATCGCCAAGCCTACCGACAGGCTGAAGATGCCCAGCATCAGGCGCTGATGCGCCAGCGCCTTGCGCAAGTAGCGTTCATAGCCCGCCAGCAGGCGTTCGCCGAAACCGGGCTTGGCGTTGGCGTGATGCACCGGGGCGCGCATGAACATGGCGGCCAGGGTAGGGGCCAGGGTCAGCGACACCACCACCGAAATCAGGATGGTGGAGGTGGCCGTCAGGGCGAACTCCTTGAACAGCCGACCCACCACGCCGCCCATGAACAGCAGCGGAATGAACGCGGCCACCAGCGAGAAACTGATCGACACCACGGTGAAGCCGATTTCGCCGGCACCCTTGATGGCGGCCTCGCGCATGCCTTCGCCGGCCTCCAGGTGGCGGTGGATGTTTTCCACCACCACGATGGCGTCGTCCACCACAAAGCCCACGGCCACCACGATGGCCACCAGGGTCAGGTTGTTGAGGCTGAACCCCAGGGCGTACATCAGCGCAAAGCTGGCCACCAGGGAAACCCCCAGCACGCTGGACACGATCAGCGTGGCCGACCACTGGCGCAGGAACAGCGCCATCACCGCCACCACCAGCAGCACGGCGATCAGCAGCGTGGTTTCCACCTCGTGCAGCGAAGCGCGAATGGTGCGCGTACGGTCGGTCAGGGTGGTGACCTTGACCGAGGCCGGCATCATCGCCTGCAAGCCGGGCATGGCCGCCTGCACACGCTCGACCGTCTCGACAATGTTGGCGCCCGGCTGACGGGTGACCACCAGGTTCAGCCCGGGCTGGTCGCCGGACCACGCCTGCACGTAGGCGTTTTCCGAACCGTTGATGACTTTGGCCACGTCAGTCAGGTGCACCGGTGCACCCTCCTTGTAGGAAACGATCACCTGGGCATAGTCGGCCGGCTGGAACAATTGGTCGTTGGCGGAAAAGGTCGACACGCTGGAATCGCTGTACAGGGCGCCCTTGGCCAGGTTGAGGCTGGTGTTCTGCAGCGCCACGCGCACGTCGGCCAGGGTCAGGCCGATGGCGGCCAGTTTGTCGGCCGAGGCCTGCACGCGGATGGCCGGGCGTTGCTGACCGGTGATGTTCACCAGGCCCACGCCCTCGATCTGGCTGATCTGCCGGGCCAGCAGGGATTCGGCGTAGTCGCTCAGCTCGGTGCCAGGCATTTGCGAGGAGCTGATGCTGTAGATCAGCACCGGGCTGTCGGCCGGGTTGACCTTTTTCCAGGTGGGCAGGGTCGGCATGTCCTTGGGCAACAGGCCGGCGGCGGTGTTGATGGCCGCCTGCACTTCCTGGGCGGCGGTGTCGATGCTCTTGCCCAGGGAGAATTGCAGGATCAGGTTGCTGGTACCCAGGGCGCTGGTGGAGGTCATCTGGGTCATGCCCGGGATGGCGCTGAACTGCACCTCCAGGGGCGTGGCCACCGAGGAGGCCATGGTCTGCGGGCTGGCGCCCGGCAGCGCGGCGCTGACCTGGATGGTGGGGAATTCTGCCTCTGGCAGCGGCGCCACCGGCAAGCGGGGGAAGGCAATGCAGCCCAGCAGCACCAGGGCGAAGGTCAGCAGCAGGGTGGCCACGGGGTGGTCGATGCACCAGCCTGAAACGCCGCCGCGGCCG
The DNA here is from genome assembly GCF_056278815.1 of Pseudomonas sp. TE3644. Taxonomy (NCBI): domain Bacteria; kingdom Pseudomonadati; phylum Pseudomonadota; class Gammaproteobacteria; order Pseudomonadales; family Pseudomonadaceae; genus Pseudomonas; species Pseudomonas sp. TE3644. Next base: position 497,216 of record NZ_JBWBQF010000001.1, read on the forward strand.
GTCATGGCTGCGGCTCCGCGGCGGTGTCGGCAACCGCAGGCTGCTGCGGCTTGACCACTTCGATCTCGCTGCCTGGCTTGAGCCGTGACTGGCCATCGCTGACCAGGGTGTCACCGTCGGCTACGCCGTCGATGACGGTGCGTTCGCTGTCCTGATACAGCACCTTGACGGGCACCGACTCCACGGCGGAACCTTTGACCCGGTACACGTAGTGATTGTCCACGCCGCGCTGCACCACCTGGGGCGGTACCACCAGGGCATCACGCAGCACCTGACTCTCCACGCTGACGTTCACCAGTTGCCCTGGCCACAGCTTCTGCTCGCCGTTGTCGAACTCGGCCTTGGCGCGGATGGTGCCGGTGGTGGCCGATACCTGGTTGTCGATCAGCGTCAGGTGACCGGTGCCCAGCAGGTTGCCGTTCTCGCTGTCGCCATCGACGAAGGCTTTTACCTGTGCCGCATCGTTGCCATGGGTAAGCGCCAGCAAGGTCGGCAGGGTTTGCTGCGGCAGGGCGAACTCCACGGCGATGGGGTCGATCTGGGTGACGGTGAACAGGCCCTGGGTGTCGGTGACACGCAGGAAATTGCCCTCATCTACGGTGCGGATGCCGACGCGGCCGGTCACCGGGGAGCGGATCTGGGTGTAGGAAAGCTGCACCTGGGCGGCGGCGATGGCCGCCTGGTTGCCCTGAATGGTCGCCTTGAGTTGGTCAACCAATGCCTGTTGCTGGTCCAGGGTCTGGCGCGAAACGCCATTGTCGACGCTCAGGTCCTTGTAGCGCTTGAGATTCACCCCTGCCACCTGCAGTTGCGCCTGGCTCTGGCCCAGTTGGGCGCGGGCCTGGTCGAGGCTGGCGCGGATGGCGCGGTCGTCGATGCTGGCCAGCAGGTCATCCTGCTTGACCCACTGGCCTTCCTTGACGGCCAGCTTGGCCAGGATCCCGTCGATCTGCGGCCGCACGGTGACGCTTTGCAGTGATTGTACGGTGCCGATGCCAGTGAGGTAGCGGGGCACGTCCTGGCGGGTGACCTGTACCACGCGCACAGGGATGCTGGTCGCGGCAGCAGTCTTGTGCACCGGCTTTTTCCAATACCACAGGCCGGCGCCCAGCAGGGCAATGACGATCAGGGCCAACAGCAGATTTCTTGTTATCGGTGTGCGCATTCGGGTGGGACGCCAGGGTCGTGGGCGGGAATGGGGTAGTACTGCTCTTTATATAGTGGCAATCGGGTCGTCACCATGACCGAACGCTGTCAGTTTTGTCAGGAAGAGCGGCGCCGAGGCGGGTCAAGCGGAAAGGATCAATTCAGACGTTTCCTACAAGCAGATGGGAAACGGCCAATAGCGATCGTTTTTCGTTGTGGAGACACTTGGTTACGTTTCCACTTATTGCAGAGGTAACCCCTTGATTCCACGCAACCTGGGCGCATGGTGCAAGCCCGTGGCGTTATCGATGCTGGTGCCGCTGTTGCTGCTGGTGCTGCACTACCTGCCACTGACACCCGGCGCCAGGGCATGGTCCGCCACCCTGGGCGGGATGGCGTTCTGCCTGGCTGCGCTGGTGCGTGACAACCTGTGGTTCACGGGTTCGCTGTTTGCTGCATTGCTGGTCAATGTGGTGTCGCTGGCGCTGGCCAATGACCGCGACGCGCTGATGCCGCTGGTGACGTTGCTGTACCAGTTCGTGTGGTTGTGACGCTCAGGGCTTGCGTACATTCATGATCGAATCCCACTCGCTGACATGCGCCGTGCGGCGTTGCTTGTCGAACAGGCACAGTTCGCGTCCCAGGGCGTTTTTCATGTGCGGCTGGGGGTAGCGTCCCTGGATCAGGATGGCGCTGTAGCCCACGGCATCGTCGAACTCGGCCGGGCGCCCCACGGCCTGGGCAGTCTTGAGCTGGCTGGCGGCCAGGCAGGTGTTGATCACGTCGTCGTCGTGGGCAGCCCAGGCTTGTTCGCTGGACGCATGGGCGGTGCCAAGGGTGGCGGCCAGGGCCAACCCATAAAGTGCTGTCTTGTGCATGAACGGGTCCCGGAAATAAAGAAGCGGATTATGCATGAGCGCCGCTGGTGACCCGCAGCTGGCGTTGTTACTGAGTATAACGACGAACTTCGATCATGCCGGCCCGTGCATACAAGCTGAGGGCGTTGGCGTTGTCGGCCAGCACCGTGAGGTCGACGAAGGCCTCGTCGCGGCGGCGGTAGGCGTTGAATAGATCATTAAGCAGTGCCTGGCCCAGCCCCTGCCGGCGGGCGCCCGGTTGCACGGCCAGATGACGAATGAAACTGCTGGTCCAGCCCATGGCAAAGCCTGCCAGGCCAGCGGGGCCGTAAGCCAGGCGGCACAGGCGCGGGTCGAACTCGGCATCGCCGGCCAGTTGCGCCAGCCAGCCCGTCAGTTGGGTGTTGGCTTCCACTTGCTGGACGCTGAGCAGCAGATCCAGCACGGCTTGTGCCCGTGCCTCGTCCCAGGGGCGCAGTTCAATGCCTTGGGGCCATTGCACGGCTGCTTCGGCAATCGATAGCGCCTGACGCATCAGGATGCATTCGGCCACGGCCGGGGTCTCAGTTGTCCAGGCCGATCACCGCACGGGCGGCGCGTATCAGGCATTGGGTCAGCTCCGGCGACGAGAACTTGGTCAGTACGGCGTTGGCGCCGGCGGCCTTGGCCTTTTCACTGTTCATCTTGCTGTCCAGCGAGGTGTGCAGCAGCACGTACAGGTCTTTGAAGTCCGGGGTTTCGCGCAGGGTGCGGGTCAGGGCGTAGCCGTCCATCTCCGACATCTCGATGTCCGACACCAGCACATTGATCTGCCCGGGGGTGCCCTGCAGTTCCAGCAAGGTGTCGATGGCGTCGCGGGCGCTGCGGGCCGTATGGCATTCCAGGCCCAGGTTGCGCAGGGTCAGCACCGATTGCTGCAACGCTACCTGACTGTCATCCACCACCAGGATATTGGCCTGGGCCAGCAGCATGGCGTCGTCTTCACTGAGGGTTTGCGGCGCGGCGACGATCGGCGCCGGGGCGATGCCATGAATGACCTTCTCGATGTCCAGCACCTGCACCAGCGAGCCGTCCACCTGGGTGACGCCGGTGATGAACGACTTGATCCCGGCGCCGTAGGGCGGTGGGCGAATGTCGGTGGTCAGGCAGTGAATGATCTTGCTCACGCCCTGAACGTGCAGGCCCTGCTTGGAGCGGCTGATGTCGGTCACGATCAGGCAGCCGCCGCTGGGGTCGAGCAGGGGCATCTCGCCAATGGCCCGGCTCAGGTCGATCACCGACAGGGAATTGCCCCGCAGGGTGGCCACGCCTTTGACGTGCGGGTGCGATTCGGGCAGCCGGGTCAGGGGCGGGCAGGGGATGATTTCGCTGACTTTCAGCAGGTTGATGGCCATCAGCTTGCCGCTGCGCAAGGTAAACAGCAAAAGTGACAGTGAGTCTGCGCGGGCATTCTTGGACGACATGGGGACCTTCTCTGTCAGACCGGTTTCAATTCGATGCCAGGTTTATCGACCTGCCAAGGGCAGGCTTTAGGCCATTAGGCGGTTAGTTACATATCTCTGGGACCGAGCCCCTATTTGATGCCCAGGCGTTTGGCCAGGCGGCTGAGGTTGGCGCGGTCCAGGGCCAGCTCGCGGGCGGCTGCGGCCCAATTGTGCCGATGACGGGTCAGGCAGGCCTGGATCAGGCGGCGCTGGAAGGCGTCTGTGGCCTGGCGCAGGTCGATATCGGTGGCGGGCAGCTCCACGGCATCTGGCGGTATCGCTTCGATCCCGACCTGGGCTGTGCGCAAATCCAGATCTGCCGCGCTCAGGGTGAGGATAGCCGGGCGCTTGCCGGCCTGCCCCAAGGCCCTCAACGAAGCCCGACCGATCAGGTGTTCCAGCTCCCTGACGTTGCCCGGCCAGCCATACGCCATCAACGCATCCTGTGCGTCGGGGCTCAGGCGCAGGCTGTTGAGGCCCAGGCGCGAGCGATTCTGCTCGAGGAAGTAACCGCTGAGCAGCAGGATATCGGCGCCGCGTTCGCGCAACGGCGGCACCTGTAGCGGGTAGACGCTGAGCCGGTGATAAAAGTCCGCCCGGTAGCGGCCTTCGCGCACCTCTTCGGCCAGGTCGCGGTTGGTGGCGGCGATCAGGCGCACGTCCACCTGGTGGTCGCGGTCCGAGCCCAGACGCTGCAACTGGCCGCTTTGCAGCACGCGCAGCAGCTTGGCCTGCACGCTCAGGGACAGTTCACCCACTTCATCGAGAAACAGCGTGCCGCCGTTGGCCAGTTCGAACTTGCCGCGCCGGTCGGTGGTGGCGCCGGTGAATGCGCCGCGCACGTGGCCAAACAGTTCGCTTTCCACCAGGGTGTCGGGCAGCGCTGCGCAGTTGAGGCTGATCATTGGCTGCCCGGCCCTGGGCGAGGACTGGTGGATGGCCTGGGCGACCAGTTCCTTGCCCACCCCGGTCTCGCCGGTGATCAGCACGGTCAGGTCGCTGCCGCCCACCAGGCGGACTTCATCGCCAAGGCGTTGCAGTGCCGGACTTTGGCCGATCATTTCTCCCGGCTGCGGGGTGCTGGCCTGGCGGAATTGTTCGGCACGCTGGTGCTCGTCCTCGGCGCGCATGGCCAGGTGCTCGATGCGCTCGGCCACGGTCACGGTGGCCGCAGCCATGCTGGCAAATGCCTGCAGGGCATCCAGGTCCAGGCTGTCGAAGCGCTGCGGGTCCAGGGCGTCCAGGGTCAGTAGGCCCCAAGGGCGCTCGTCGACAAACAGCGGGCAGCCCAGGCAGTCGTGCACGTGCAGGTCTTCGTGCAGGCCTTCCACCAGGCCGTCGTAGGGGTCGGGCAAGGTGGTGTCGCTGTCGAAGCGGGTAGGGGTGGGGCTGGCCAGCAGGATCTCGAAGCGTGGGTGCTCGCTGACCTTGAAACGCCGCCCCAGGGTGTCGGTGCTCAAACCGTCCACGGCCAGGGGTACCAGCCATTCGCCGTCAAGGCGCAGTAGGGCGGTGGCGTCGCAGGGCAGCAACGTGCGCAGGCTTTGCAGCAAACGTCGGTAGCGCTCGCGTTCGGGCAGGTCACGGGACAGGTCCGAGACCAGGGGGAGGAGGGCGGTGAGCAGCGGCTTTGCAGTCATAATGACCTCGTGTAGTCATTATGACTGTAGCTTAATATGAGTCATTTTGACCATATAATAGTTAAGTTATTGATCTATATAGAAAAAATAATTGGCACGAAGCGTGATAGGTACTGAGCAACCTTTTCTACTCTCGGTTCCAAGGAGTCACCCCCATGCTCAGTGCCCAGGATCGCGCCATCGTCAAATCCACCGTCCCGTTGCTGGAAAGCGGTGGCGAAGCGCTCATCACCCACTTCTACCGGACCCTGCTGGACGAGAACCCGGGCGTGCGCCCTCTGTTCAACCAGGCCAACCAGGCCAGTGGCGACCAGCCACGCGCCTTGGCCAATGGCGTGCTGATGTACGCGCGGCATATCGATGAGCTGGACCAGCTGGGTGGTCTGCTGGCGCGCATCATCAACAAGCACGTGGCCTTGCAGATCCAGGCCGAGCATTACCCTATCGTCGGCGCTTGCCTGTTACGTGCCATCGAGGAGGTGCTGGGCAGCGAAATCGCCACCCCGCAAGTGCTCAGCGCCTGGGGCAACGCCTATCAGCAACTGGCCGATATCCTGATTGCGGCCGAGGCCGAGGTGTACCAGCAGAAGGCCAAGGCCCCAGGTGGCTGGCGCGGTGGCCGCGACTTCAAGTTGGCGGCGCGGGTGGAGGAAAGCGCGGAAATCGTTTCGTTCTATTTCGAACCGGTCGATGGCCAAGCGATTCTCGACTTCACCGCAGGCCAATACATCGGCATCAAACTGATGATCGAGGGCGAAGAGCATCGCCGCAACTATTCGCTGTCGGCGCTGGCCAAGGCTGGCCACTACCGCATCAGCGTCAAGCGCGAAGCGGGCGGCAAGGTTTCCAATTTCCTGCATGACCATCTGCAGGTGGGCGATCGGGTGCAGCTGTTCCCGCCGGCGGGCGAGTTCGTGCTGCAGGCGGGCAGCAAGCCGCTGGTGCTGATCAGTGGCGGCGTGGGCATTACCCCGACCCTGGCCATGCTGGAGGCAGCATTGCCCACCGGGCGCCCGATCTACTTTGTGCACAGCGCCCGCAATGCGGCAGTGCAGGGGTTCCGGGCCTGGGTGGACAACCTGGCTTCGCGGCATCCGCAGCTCAAGGCTTTCTACTGCCATGCCGAGGCGGGCGGCCAGGCGGATGCCATCGGCTTGCTGGACCAGCCGCTGCTGGCGCAGTGGCTGCCTGCGGATCGCGATGTGGATGCCTACTTCCTGGGCCCCAAGGGCTTCATGAAGTCGGTGAAGGGCCACCTGAAGGCGCTGGGCGTGCCGGACGGGCAGGCGCACTATGAGTTCTTCGGCCCCGCCGCCGAACTCTGACCGCGGCCGTAGCTCGCAAAGACCGCGGCGCCTGCATCGCGGCCAAGGCCGGCTCCTACGCCATCCGTGGTAGGAGCCGGCCTCGGCCGCGATGCAGGCGACGCGGTTTTTCTGGATCACGGCGTCGACGCCATCGCGAGCAAGCTTGGCTCCCACCGGGTTAACGCAGGGTTAATGGCGCTGCGCTTAACTCCAGCAACCTGCGCCAAACCGGGAACCATCGCCTTTTTTCAAGGTCTTGGTGAGCGTGTAGACTGGCGAGCGAAATGAATCGTTAGCCAACCCACACCAATGAAGGGACGAGCAATGAGTGATGTGAACACCCAGCTGAGCCGCGAGAAGCGTTTCCTGGTCTTGCTGGGCATCATCTGCCTGGCACTGATCGGCGGTGCGCTGTACATGCAGATCGTGCTGCAGGAAGCCCCGTGCCCGCTGTGCATCCTGCAACGCTATGCGCTGCTGCTCATTGCCCTGTTCGCCTTCATCGGCGCTGCCATGCCCGGCAAGCGCAGCGTCACGGTGTTCGAAGCCCTTGTGGTGCTCAGCGCCCTGGGCGGCATGGCGGCGGCGGGTAATCATGTCTACGTGCTGGCCAACCCTTCGGTAAGCTGTGGCGTGGACGTGCTGCAACCCATCGTCGACGGCTTGCCGCTGGCCAATGCCTTGCCACTGGTGTTTCAGGTCAGCGGCTTCTGCACCACACCCTATCCGCCCGTGTTGGGGCTGTCCTTGGCCCAGTGGGCTCTGGTAGCCTTCACGCTGACGGTCGTCCTGGTGCCGCTGGGTATCTATCGCAACCGTCGCAAGGCCTGAAAACGGGCCGCTCAAGGTCAAGTTACAAATCATTAATCGTGCCGATTTAGCCGCCCGCGCAGGGCGTGACCGATAAGCACAGACCTTTTGTAAGGGCTTTATCCCTAGCAAACATAGGCTTTTCGGGGTGTGGCAGGGGGTGCGACATCGTGTCGCAATCCCTTGAAACTCGCGTTCATTGTTACACTAGCGGAAACTTATTGTTGCTAAATAAGCCATAGTCAATGAAACCTGAGGTATCTACAATCCCCGCAAAATCCGCTGGGCCAGGCTTTGCAAGCCGCTCGACGAACGGTCTAAACCACCCTTCGACAGCGCTGCAGGCCACGTCAAGCGCGGGGTTGAGAGCCCACCTTGTGTTTCCGCACCCAAATGGATTTGGTCTGCAGACAGGCTAATGCCGACTAACCTGCTTAGCCTGCAAAGGCACAATAAGAAATTACCGTACCACACAGGTCTGCCAACAGCAGCAGCTGATCTCTAGGCATGCCCGTATCCAACTCGATAAATGCTGACGCTTGGCAGGACGAAGTGTTGGCGATCAAAACACAATTGCACTGATGCAAGCTGCTTAGAGGTCGTGAGATGAGCAAAAAGCGTTACCCCAGACTGTTTGGCATATTGCCCTTTTTCGGCATGCTTTTTCTCGGTGGATGCAAGTGGACCCTGCTTGACCCGAAAGGGCCGATCGGTCTCGACGAGAGAAACCTGATCATTATCGCTACCCTGCTGATGCTGCTGGTGGTGGTACCCGTCATTGTGATGACCGTCGTGTTCGCGTGGAAATACCGCGCTACCAACACCGCGGCCAAGTACACGCCGGACTGGAGCCACTCCAACAAGATCGAAGCGGTCATCTGGGGCGTTCCCCTGTGCCTGCTGATCGTGCTGGGCGTGATCACCTACAAGTCCACCCACGCTCTCGACCCGTATCGTCCGATCGAGTCCGACGTCAAGCCAATCACCATCCAGGTGGTTTCGCTGGACTGGAAGTGGCTGTTCATCTACCCGGACCAGGGTATCGCCACTGTGAACAAGGTCGTGTTCCCGGCCAACACGCCAGTTAACTTCCGCATTACGTCTGATTCGGTGATGAACTCGTTCTTCATCCCGGGCCTGGGCGGCCAGATCTACTCGATGGCCGGCATGACTACACAGCTGCACCTGCTGGCCAGTCAGCCACATGAATTCGATGGTATCTCCGCCAACTACAGCGGCGAAGGTTTCACCGGCATGAAGTTCAAGGCACTCGCCACCACCCAGGCGGATTTCGATGCATGGGTCAGCGAAGTCAAGAATTCACCTAAACAGCTTGATTCGGCTGAGTACGCTGCCCTGGCCAAACCAAGCGAGAAAAATCCTGTCGCGCTTTACTCCACATACGCGCCAAACCTGTTCCAGACCATCATCAAAAAGTATGAAGGCATGAACCCAGGTCACATCGCGCATGAAGGCAAAGAAGTCGCCGGCATGGAAGGTATGGAAGGTATGGACATGGGTTCGCATTCAGCTGCTGGGGCAGAGGAGTAAACGATGTTTGGTAAATTAACTTTGGAAGCGATCCCCTTCCATGTCCCGATAGTCATGGTGACGCTCGCCGTCATCGCGCTGGGTGGACTGGGGTTGGTCGGGCTGATCACTTACTACAAGAAATGGTCCTACCTGTGGACCGAATGGCTGACTTCGGTCGACCACAAGAAAATCGGCGTGATGTACGTCATCGTTGCCATGGTCATGCTGATCCGTGGCTTTGCCGACGCCATCATGATGCGTTCGCAGCTGGCGCTGGCCGCCAACGGCGGCGAAGGCTACCTGCCGCCTGAACACTATGACCAGATCTTCACCGCTCACGGTGTGATCATGATCATCTTCATGGCGATGCCTTTCTTCACTGGCCTGATGAACCTGGCCCTGCCCCTGCAGATCGGCGCACGCGACGTAGCGTTCCCGTTCCTGAACTCCCTCAGCTTCTGGCTGCTGGTATCGGGCGTGGTCCTGGTCAACCTGTCCCTGGGCGTCGGCGAATTCGCCCGTACCGGCTGGGTTGCCTATCCGCCGCTGTCCGAACTGGGCTACAGCCCGGGCGTGGGTGTTGACTACTACATCTGGGCACTGCAGCTGTCGGGTATCGGTACGACCCTGACCGGTGTGAACTTCCTGGTGACCGTGCTGAAAATGCGCACCCCTGGCATGAAACTGATGGACATGCCTATCTTCACCTGGACCTGCACCTGGGCAAACGTCCTGATCGTGGCTTCGTTCCCGATCCTGGCCGCCACCATGGCACTGCTGACCCTCGACCGTTACCTGGACTTCCACATCTTCACGAACGAGTTGGGCGGTAACCCAATGATGTACGTGAACCTGTTCTGGGCATGGGGTCACCCTGAGGTGTACATCCTGATCCTGCCGGCCTTCGGCGTGTTCTCGGAAGTCATCTCCACGTTCTCCGGCAAGCGTCTGTTCGGCCACGTGTCGATGATTCTGGCTTCGGGCTGCATCGCGGTACTGGGCTTCATGGTGTGGCTGCACCACTTCTTCACCATGGGTTCGGGCGCCAGCGTCAACTCCTTCTTCGGGTTGGCAACGATGCTGATTGCAATCCCGACGGGTGTGAAGCTGTTCAACTGGCTGTTCACCATTTACCAGGGCCGCCTGCGCTTCACCGCGCCGGTGATGTGGACCCTGGGCTTCATGATCACCTTCTCGATCGGCGGCATGACCGGCGTACTGCTGGCCATTCCTGGTGCTGACTTCGTTCTGCACAACAGCCTGTTCGTTGTGGCTCACTTCCACAACGTGATCATCGGTGGTGCTGTATTCGGTTACATCGCAGGCTTCGCCTTCTGGTTCCCGAAAGCGTTCGGTTTCACCCTGTGCGAGAAGTGGGGCAAGCGCTCCTTCTGGTTCTGGATCTCGGGCTTCTACGTTGCATTCATGCCGCTGTACGCCCTGGGCTTCATGGGTATGACCCGTCGTCTGAACCACACCGACAACCCGGACTGGACCCCGTACCTGTACGTGGCCATGGGCGGTGCGGTACTGATCCTGTGCGGTATCCTGTGCCAGTTCATCCAGCTGTACGTGTCGATCCGCGACCGCGAGCAGAACCGCGACGTGACCGGCGACCCATGGAACGGCCACACCCTGGAATGGCAGACTTCGTCGCCACCTCCGTTCTACAACTTCGCTACCCTGCCAGTTGTAAGCGACATCGACGCATTCACCGATGCCAAGCGCAAAGGTACCGCGTACACGGTTCCGGCCAAGTACTCGGATATCCACATGCCTAACAACACCGCCAGCGGCCTGGTTATCAGTGCCTTCCTGACCGTGTTCGGTTTCGCCATGATCTGGCACATCTTCTGGCTGGCCGCCATCGGCCTGGCCGGTGCAGTGATCTACTTCATCATCCACGCCGCGCGTGATGATCAAGGCTACATGGTCCCTGCAGCAGAAGTGGCTCGCATCGAAGGCGAACGTCAACAAACCTTGGCGAAAGCAAACGTGGCCGGTGTCTCCAAGACCCCAGTCAACGCGCTTGAACAGGCTTAAACAATGTCGAACATAGTATTGAACGCTGGAACTGCCCATGGTCACGACCATGGGCACGACGACCACGAACACCATGATGCGGGTCCCATGACCGTATTTGGTTTCTGGATCTACCTGATGACGGACTGCATCCTGTTCGCATCGATCTTCGCTGCCTACGCCGTACTGTCGGGCAACGTTGCAGGTGGTCCGTCGGGTCACGACATCTTCGAACTGCCGTACGTACTGGGCGAAACCGCCTGCCTGCTGCTCAGCTCCATCACCTACGGCTTCGCCATGCTGGCGCTGCACAAAGGTAACAAGGGCGGCGTGCTGGGCTGGCTGTTCATCACCTTCCTGTTCGGCCTGGGCTTCATCGGCATGGAAGTGAACGAGTTCCACAAGCTGATCGAAGAGGGCTTCGGCCCGTCGCGCAGCGGCTTCCTGTCGGGCTTCTTCACCCTGGTCGGTACTCACGGCGCGCACGTTACCAGCGGTCTGCTGTGGATGGCGGTGATGATGTACCAGGTCTCGAAACACGGCCTGACTCCGACCAACAACACCCGTCTGAGCTGCCTGAGCCTGTTCTGGCACTTCCTGGACGTGGTCTGGATCTGCGTGTTCACCGTTGTCTACTTGATGGGGACTCTGTAATGGCTAACGCTCATTCCCACGACACTGGCAGCCACGGCAGCTTCAAGTCGTACATGATCGGTTTTGTACTGTCGATCATCCTGACCGCGATTCCATTCGGTCTGGTGATGTACCCGACGTTCTCCAAGTCCGCGACCCTGGTCCTGGTCCTGGCGTTCGCAGTGATCCAGGTGCTGGTGCACCTGGTTTACTTCCTGCACCTGGATCGTAGCGAAGCGCAGCGCAACAACGTGATTGCGTTCGTGTTCGCCGGCATCGTCATCGCGCTTCTGGTTGGTCTGGCGCTGTGGATCATGTTCAGCATCCATACCGTCATGATGGCGCACTGAGGAAAACTGCATGTCCGTTAAGCACTTTATCCAAATCACCAAACCGGGGATCATTTTCGGTAACGTGCTTTCTGTGGCAGGCGGCTTTTTCCTGGCCTCGCAAGGGCATGTAGATGTTGCCCTTTTCCTGGCCACGGTGATTGGCACTTCACTGGTGGTGGCGTCGGGTTGTGCATTCAACAACTGCATTGACCGCGACATCGACGTGAAGATGGAACGCACCAAGAACCGCGCACTGGTCCAGGGCCTGATCTCGCTGAAGGTCGCCCTGGCCTACGCCACCCTGCTGGGTGTGGCGGGCCTGGCCATGCTGTACAAAATGGCCAACCCGCTGGCGGCCTTGGGCGGCCTGATCGGCTTCATCATCTACGTGGGTTTCTACAGCCTGTACCTGAAGCGCAAATCGGTACACGGTACCCTGGTCGGCAGCCTCTCCGGAGCCATGCCGCCCGTCATCGGGTACGTTGCCGTGAGCGGTCACTTCGACATGGCTGCCTTGACCCTGCTGGTGATGTTCAGCCTCTGGCAGATGCCGCATTCCTATGCCATCGCGATCTTCCGCTTCAACGACTACCTGGCCGCATCGATTCCGGTGCTGCCGGTCAAGCGTGGCATCGTTGTAGCCAAGAAACACATCCTGCTCTACATCCTGGCGTTCCTGCTGGCTACCCTCATGCTGACCCTTGGTGGTTATGCAGGCATGAGCTACCTGGCAGTGGCGGCAGCGATGGGCATGTACTGGTTGTACATGGCCTGGACCGGTTACAAGGCAGTTGATGACAAGGTGTGGGCACGCAAGCTGTTCGTGTTCTCCATCTTCACCATCACGGCCCTGAGCGTGATGATGTCCCTGGACTTCAAGGCGCCGACGGAGCTGTTGCTGACCTACGCTCACTGAGTGTTGTGAACGCTGACTCGATCGCTGTCCTGCTACACCGAAAACGCCCCGTACCGAAAGGTACGGGGCGTTTTTGTTCGTTCGTCGACCTATCACAAACCTGTAGCCGCTGCCGCCAGGCTGCGCTGGCCCTGATGTACGCTGTAGATCCAGGGCGAGGCATAGCGGCTACGGTAGATTTATGATTTGCGGGATAATTACCTGAATATGTCAGTGTTTTAAGGTGAAATATCTGGTTCTACTGTAAATAATTCAAATATCCCTGAATGGGGGCTGGACAACCTTTCTTCCCCAGGCTTATTGTTTGCCTCTGGCCAGCGCACTGGCCGCGTCGCTCGGACGGTTCCGGGCGCTTACGTTTCGAGGTTTCAACATGGCTGACAACGGTTCTTCGCCGCGCCGCTTTTCGCGTATCGATCGTCTCCCCCCTTACGTCTTCAACATCACTGCCGAGCTCAAGATGGCTGCCCGCCGCCGTGGCGAGGACATCATCGACCTGAGCATGGGCAACCCCGACGGCGCCACTCCGCCACACATCGTGGAAAAACTGGTCAGCGTCGCCCAGCGTGAAGACACCCACGGCTACTCGACTTCGCGTGGCATCCCCCGTCTGCGTCGCGCCATTTCGCGCTGGTACGCCGACCGCTATCAGGTCGAGATCGACCCTGAAGACGAAGCCATCGTCACCATCGGCTCCAAGGAAGGCCTGGCGCACCTGATGCTGGCCACCCTGGACCAGGGCGACACCGTGCTGGTGCCCAACCCCAGCTACCCGATCCACATCTATGGTGCCGTGATTGCCGGCGCCCAGGTGCGGTCGGTGCCGCTGGTGCCAGGCGTGGACTTCTTCGATGAGCTGGAACGGGCCATTCGCGGCTCCATTCCCAAGCCGAAGATGATGATTCTGGGCTTCCCGTCCAACCCTACCGCCCAGTGCGTGGAGCTGGATTTCTTCGAGCGCGTGGTGGCCCTGGCCAAGCAGTACGACGTACTGGTGGTGCACGACCTGGCCTACGCCGACATCGTCTATGACGGCTGGAAAGCCCCGTCGATCATGCAGGTGCCCGGCGCCAAGGACATTGCGGTGGAGTTCTTCACCCTGTCCAAAAGCTACAACATGGCGGGCTGGCGTATAGGCTTCATGGTCGGCAACCCCGAACTGGTCAACGCTCTGGCGCGCATCAAGAGCTACCACGACTACGGCACCTTCACGCCGCTGCAGGTGGCGGCCATTGCCGCGCTGGAAGGCGATCAGCAATGTGTGCTGGACATCGCCGAGCAGTACCGCCAGCGCCGCAATGTGCTGGTCAAGGGCCTGCACGAGCTGGGCTGGATGGTCGAGAACCCCAAGGCGTCGATGTACGTGTGGGCCAAGATCCCCGAGCAGTACGCCCACCTGGGTTCGCTGGAGTTCGCCAAGAAACTGCTGGCCGAGGCCAAGGTGTGCGTATCGCCCGGCATCGGCTTTGGTGAATACGGTGACGACCACGTGCGCTTCGCGTTGATCGAAAACCAGGACCGCATTCGCCAGGCCATTCGTGGCATTCGGCAGATGTTCCGAGCCGATGGCGTTTCAAGCGCTTAATCCGCGTTGCCCTCATCGCGAGCAAGGTCGAGCGCGACCCCGGTTGCTCCCACAGAGTAAAGCCTTACATCGATTGTTGGCTCACCACTGTGGGAGCAACCGGGGTCGCGCTCGACCTTGCTCGCGACGAGGGCGATGCGGTTTGTCAGCGTTGTCCGCCTCACTGATAGGTCACGGTGAAATTGGCGGCGCTGTTGGCAGAACCGGGTTCAGGGCTTTGCTCAGTGGTTTGCACATAGCGCGCTTTCAACGGCACCAGGGTGGTGCCGTTTTCAATTCTGTTGAGACGGACTTCCTGGCCCAGCACCATCGGCGTGCCGTCGGGCTGCAACACCTGCACACCCACCCCAGACGCCGTGGAGTCTGGTTTGAGGCCCAGCACGCCTTGTGCGGCATCGATCACCGGGGCGCCCTGGGCGGGGTCGAGTCTGATGTTGGCGTAATTGCCTTTGAAGTAGTTCCAGGCATAGGTATCTTCAGTGTGGCCCAGGCAGCCATGCAGGGGGATGTCGAACTGCACTGATTGGGTAGCGCTGCCTTTGCCTGTAAAAACGTTCTTGTCGTGATCACCCAGGCGCACGTCGATTTGCTTGAACGGGGCGCCCGGCAGCTCACACCCGGACACGGTCACGGCAGCCTTCAGGGTTCCGGTTGCCCATTGCGTGCCGTTGTAATCGATGCTGTACAGCGTCTTGTTGATCACATGGCGGCCCAGGTCAATGGGGCCGGTCTTGACCAGGTAAACCGTCGATTTGTTGTAGTACGGATACTGCGGCGTGGAACCGCCCTGGGGGCATATCTCGCCGGTAAATGGGAAGAAGGCATCGTTGGGGAGGATGTACTGACCGGACAGGCAAATCCAGCCGCGGGTGTGCTGCACCGCGATGCCGATGCCTTTCACCCCGGAGTCGTACAGGTGGTCCCCTTTGCTGATGGAGGTGTTGCTTTGCGCGGCTGCGGTTATCGACGCCAGCCGCGGACCGATCAGCATGTGATGGCCGACACGGTTGCGGGGGCATTCGATGGAGTAAGCCTGACCCGCCGCGTTCTGAGCAATTTGCGAGCCCGGCGGAGCATCGCGCGGGATGAACACCTCGCCCATATCGTGCTGGTTGACCGTGTTGGGTGGGGGGCACACTGCCCATGCCGCCGGGGCGGCGAGCAACACGCCGGTGGCGGCGCAATGGGTGAAGATGCGGTTCATGGTTGCGGCTCCTGTGGGGCGAGGGATGTGCACATGGCCCCGATAGTGGGGTAGTGTCCCTGGGCCGGCGGCTGGGGCCAGGGGATCGAGAAGTGGCACTGCTGCGTGTTGCCTTGCCCCCAACGCGCGATGAACACCTGGTTGTCTGGCTTGATCGATAGCAGTACTTGCCCGCCAGGGCCGACGACCGCGACCGTCTGGGCGCCAACCATGACTTTGCTGCCGAACGGTGGCGTCGCCCCGTTGGCCAGTTTCAGCACCGCCACCACTTTGTCCGAACGGCTGGCTTGGAACACTGCCTTGACCACCGCGCCACGGCGCGGCACCGCGTAGCCGACACCGTTGTCGATATCGACCTGGGTATCGACCAGGCCACTGTCCAAGGCCAGGCGGTTCTTGCGATAGGGGGTGAGGAAGGGTACCAGCAGGTATCCTTTGGCATCCGTGAGCGATGCCGGGGCATTCATCACGCCAACATCGGGTGTGTCCGGGACATGTACCAACGCCATGGTTTCCCCGGAAGTCTGCCCCAGCACCAAGCCATCGGCGTGGGCCAGCAGCGACCCGGACGCGCTGACAGTGGCCTGACGGTAGCCGCTGCCATGGCTGAGGCTGGCGCCCATTTGCGCGTAGGGCGCCAGGTAGTTCAGCGAGCCGGTGGCAGCGTGGGTGCCCCGGCTGGAATGGCTGAGGTCCAAGTTATAGCCCAGGTGCTCTTGGCCTGCCACGCGCCCGTTCAGGCCCGCGCGCTGGTCCAGGCTGGCATCGGCATTGCGGGTTACGCCGTAGCTGGCGTTGCTGCCGTTGCCCAGCGGCACCGACAGGGTCACGGCCAGCATCTTGTCCTGGCCGTGGTTGTCGTCCAGGGCCTTGCTGGCATAGACGCCGAAGTTCAGGCCGCGCCAGTAGCCGTTGTAGCCCAGCTGTAACTGCTGGTCCTGACGCCGTGTGCCCCAGTAGTCCTGCTGGCTGAGGTTGAGGTACATCGAGCCCTTGGCCAATGGCTGGGCAACGCTGGCTTCCAGCTTGCTGCGCTTGGTGTAACGGCCGCCGGCCAGCGGGTGCTGTTGGGCAACGGCTTCGGGAAAATCACGGTAACCGCGGGTGGAATAGCGATAGCCGGCAAAGCGCACCGAGGTGCCGCTGGCGAAAGCCTTGCCGAATCGCCAGCGATAGCTTTGGCCGTGGTCGGTCGGCCCATGCGGGTTGTCAGTGACGGCGTGGCTGACATCCACCGACAGGGCGCCCAGGCTGCCCAGGTTCTTGCCCAGGCCCAACTGCCCTTGCTGATGAAAGTCTGCGCCAAGCACGCCACCGTAAAGGGTGAAGTCCATGGGCAGGCCGTAGGCAAGCGACGCCTGACCGAAGGGCGGCTGGTTTTCGTCACTGCTGTTGTAGCGGCCATAGGCGGCACTGTAGCGCCAGATGCCTCTTCGCAGCAGGTTGCCCAAGGTGGCATACGGTTGGGTAAAACGCTGTTCGCGGCCATCGGCTTCGGTTATCAGCACTTCCAGTTCGCCGCTGCCGGCCGCCGCAGTGAGGTCGCTGATCTCGAACGGGCCCGGCGGCACGTAGGTGGAATACAGGGCATAACCGTTCTGCTTCACATCCACCCGCGCGTACGTTTGCGCCACGCCACGGATGATGGGCGCGTAGCCTTGCAGCGAGTCGGGCAACATGCCCATGTCGCTGGCCACCTGCACGCCGCGCAGTGGCAGGCTGTCGAACACATCGCCCGGGGTAAAGCTTTCGCCCAGGGTCAGTGTGCCCAGCCGCCCTGGCAGGTCCCGCTGTGCATAGGTGCTGGTGCGCTGCCAGCGCCGGGTGGCCTGGCCGTCCTGGGACAGTACCGAGTTGGCCCGCAGCCGCCAGCCAGCCACGTTGAGGCCGCTGCGGGTGTAGAGACTGTACTGGGCGCTCTGGCCCTGCTGGTCGCTGTGGGCCTGGGTGGCATTGAACTGGTAATTGAGCAGGCCGGCGTTGATGCCGCTGTCCCATTGCTGCTCTGCCACATAGCCGATGGCATCGCGCCGCAGGGCAATCTGTGGCACTAACAGGTCCAGGGTCAACTGGTTGCCATCGAAGCTGACCGAGGCCCCTGGCACCGCAGCTTCCAGCTCGACGCAGCCTGTGGGCGCCAGCGTCCCGGCGCCTCGATCGTAGCCCTTGACCCCCAGTTCATCCAGCAGGGCAGCGGTCAGGCAGGGCCTGACCTCGTCGCGGCCCTCAGGTTTCGCGAACGTGACCTGGCGACGGTCAAAGAAGCTCTGGTTCAAGCGCAGGGTAACGGGGTAGGTGCCAGGACCGATGACGCTGCTGCGGGTGATGGCGTCCAGGTCCAGGTTGGGGCCAGCGCCTGTGCCGGCGAAGGGTTGCAGGAAACTGCTGTCGAATTCGGCACTGTCAGCCAGTACCGGGCAAGCGCCGAGGGCGCTGGAAAGGGCGAGCAGGCAGCGCAGCCGGTCGAGCGCGCGCACGGGGGCCGGCGTTGTGTTGTGGGCGTTGGGCATGATGGTTTCAACTCGACGCGGCCACTGCGTCACAGACGGCGTCGTCAGCAGTGGGCGTCAGCGCGCCAATGTGGGCAGGTCTACGCGGGCGGGTTCGGTGTAGCCGCCATGGTCGTTGATGGCTGAAAAATACACGGCATCGGGGTGTGCCCCCGGTGCCAGCGTGACCGGATACTCCTTATGGGAAAACGGCGCGACCATCATTGGGGCGGCGACCTCGATACGCTGCTTGCCGCTGCCGATCTGGATGTCGATGAAGGACACATGGAAGGCTGAAGGGTTGTCCACCCTGAGCATTGACTTGCCATTGCTGCTGGACCACGACCAACTGAGCGTTGGCAGGGCGTCAAGCAGGCTGCCCTTGAGCCCGGCAGGGCGGTAAAACAGTTTGATGCGGGTGCGCAGCGCCACCTTGAGCACATTGTCCTCGGCGCTGGCGGCGGGAATTTCCTGGGCGTTGAAGTAGAACACCGACTCGCGATCGGTTACCGGTATGTTGCCGGTACGCACGACGCGCACCAGCTGTTCCTTGCGCCCCTCCAGGCGGAACAGCGGGGGCGTTGCGATGAAGGGGGCCGCCAGGCTGTTGTCGTCCGCTTCGGTGTTGACCCAGGTCTGCACCGCGTAGGGGCGGGTGGTGGCATTGCCCAGGGTGATTGAGACGTCGTTGCGCTGGCCTTCGAAGATCAGCCGGGTATGGCTCAGGCTGATGCCGGCCACAGTGTTGGCGCTGGCCAGCAGCAGGAGTGCTGCCAGGCTGGTACGCAGGTAGGGATGGAACATGGCGGTTACCTCGGTCGCGTCCGCGGATGCCGCGCCTGTCGGGCAGGCGGGCACCGCAGCCAGAAGAACTTACTGAATGTTCACGGTGAAGGCGGCCTTGCCATTGGCCGGGCCAGCGGTGGCCTTGCCGGTGGCGATGTAGTTGGCGGTGAAGCGCAGGGGTTCCTTGAGTTGCAGGTATTCGCTGGAGGGCTCCGAGACGCGAACCTCGTTGCCTTTGGCATCCTTGAGTTGAATGGCGACGTTGGTGGCGTGGCCGGTGACTTTATCAACGCCCAGCCATTGGCCGGCCGGACCGTCGACGCCGGTCAGGCCCAGGAAGGTCACGGTGGCCTTCTTGCCGGTCAGGTCGCACGCGGCGTCACTGTCGTCGATGAACAGCGAGAACGCACCACCACCGCCGACGTTGCCGGCTGCGGCCAGGCTGCCCAGCGGCACGGTGCCCAGCTTCACTTCGCCGGCAATGCCACCGGTGGTGTCGCCCACGGAAATGGCGCACGTACTGTTGGTGATGCTGCCGGTAAAATTGATTTCGCCATCAGCTGCCTGGGCGTAAGAGGTCAGGCCGGCGGTGCAGGCCATGGTCAGCAGGGCGGCTCGGGTAAGAACGTTCATAGGGACTCCACAGGGTAAATGCCATCCGTGGCCGGGTTCGGAATGTCTGTCGAGGCAGGCGGGTGACCTCGATGCAGAGATTCTGACTGTGGGGATGTGTGGGGATAATCGGCGGTTTCTGATTGTTTCCGCGATTTTTCCGACAGAAACTGCGAAATTTCTGAAGGGGCTCTGGAATGCCTGATCTAGAGCTGTTCAGCCCAGCTGTACTGCATCTGCCGTGCGGTGGAATGGGCGGTTTCAATGCCCAGTACACGTGCCACCACGTGCAGGCTCATGTCGATGCCGGCGGCAATGCCCGCGGAAGTAATCAAGGCGCCCAGGTCTACGTAGGGAACGTCGGCCACCACCTCGAGGGCGGGGTACTCGCTTTGCAGCAACTGAAGGTCACCCCAATGGGTGGTGACCCGCTGGTTGGTGATCACGCCTGCCTTGGCCAGGATCAGCGCGCCGGTGCACACCGAGGTGACCAGCGCCGTGCGCGCAGCGGTGCTCGCGACCCAATCCAGGGTAGGGTGATGCGCCAGCGGCTGGTCAACCACGCCGCCGGGCACAATCAGCACATCGCAGGGCCCGGCGGTGCTCAGGCTGGCATCGGCCTGTACGCGCAAGTTGTAGCGGGCGCGCACCAGGTCAGGATCGGCCGCCACGGTGTGCACGCGGAAGGCATTGTGGGGCAGCACGCCGTCGCGCAGGGCCACACGGCTTGCCACGCTGAACACTTCATAGGGGCCGGCGAAGTCGAGGATCTCGACCTCCGGGTACAGCAGCAAGTTGATGTCCAGGGTGCGCTGGCGGACCAGTTCGGTGAGGGTAGGGCGCATGATAGGCTCCAAGGCGGTAAGTGGCCTTAATCATCACCTTTCTGGGGTTGGCCTGAATGACAACAATCACACAGATCAAGCCAAACCAAGCTGGTAGCCGCTGTCGCCAGGCTGCGCTGGCCGGTGTGAGCCCTGCGGATTTCCCGTGAGGCTCACCGCCAGCGCAGCCTGGCGGCAGCGGCTACAGAAGCCGGCCTACATCACGATCGCACCCACCACATTCTTGCCCTTGAGCCCCGACGGCTCGCGCAGGCTGGTGTCTGCCCGGCACGCCGCCAGCGTGCGCGGTGTGGCGGCGGTGATGGCGTTGACGGTGTGGGTCTGCTCATCGATGTCCCCCGACAGGCACGCGCAGCCATAGCCATAGTCACCATTGGTGCGCACCCACTGGCTGGAACGGAACACCGGCTTCTGCCCCGGTGCGCTGTAGCCGTCGGAGGTGGCCACTTTCCAGCTGCCGTCGTGGTCAATCAGGTTGATGACCCGCGGCATCGGGTTTTCGTACCAGCCACACAGGTGTTCCTCGGGCTCGGCAGCATGGGCCAGGGGCATCAGGGAGACGGCGAGCAGGGCGGGAAGGCAGGAAAGACGCATAAGACCTCCGTGTCTTGGTGAGGGCGGTCTGTAAGCATCAGGCTAGAGCGACCGCCGGGTGAAAATGAGAATGGGATTGGCTTCTTGATATCCACACTATTAGTAACATTATATTGACGGTTTGTGGTGTCAAAAATGTAGCGTGGTGAGTACTTTTGATGGCGTAGTGCTAAAAGTGACGAGGTAGTCACAAATTTCATGATGGCGTTTTGAGCCTTTGTTATCTAGGCGATCGGCTCAAACACATATGGAAACAAAGCCTCTTGGATGTCTGCTATCATTAATTGATAGCATGCGGCGAAGAAGAGCAAATTTAGAAAAACGCTCGCCGCCATCGGTCGAAGGCCCACGAGTGCGTCGATTATCTTTGCCGAAATTGAGTCGCTGGTGCTCGGTCTCGGAGGGCGAATAGATGAGCGCGAGGGCTCTCGGAGTTTCATCATGAATTGCATGACATATAAGGGCTACACCGCGCGTGTGGAATTTGATCCGCGTGATGATATTTTCGTCGGCCGCCTTCTGGGCGTGCGGGACATCATCAGTTTTCATGCCCATTCGGTGGATGCGCTTCATCGGCAGTTGGCGCTTGCCGTAGATGATTATCTGCTGGACTGCGCGGAGCGTGGAATAAGCCCCGAGAAGCCTGCCTCGGGTAAGGTGATGTTGCGAATTCGACCCGAGGTTCATGCCGCGGCTACCATCGCTGCGCAAGCGGCGGGCAAAAGTCTGAATCAATGGGCAGATGAAGTATTCGAGCGCGCCGCCCACGCTTGAAGCTTCACCACCCAGTCACAAAGTCTCCCTAAGATTTCGGAAACGTCCGACATCAAAGTGAGCCCCGTCATGCACGCCAGCCCCGATACCCTGATGCGCCGCATTCACCGTGAGCTGGTCGATCACGGTGACGAAGAGCTTGAACTGGAACTGATGGAAGACGACCACGACTTTGACGTGCTGTTCGACAACAACGTCCCGGAAAGCGCCGAGAAGCAGGCACGGCGGCAATATTTTGCCGAGCTGTTCCGCTTGCAGGGCGAGTTGGTCAAGCTGCAGAGCTGGGTGGTCAAGACCGGCCACAAGGTGGTCATCCTGTTCGAAGGGCGCGATGCGGCGGGCAAGGGTGGGGTGATCAAGCGCATTACCCAGCGGCTGAACCCGCGGGTATGCCGGGTGGCGGCGTTGCCGGCGCCCAATGATCGCGAGCGCACCCAGTGGTATTTCCAGCGCTATGTGTCCCACTTGCCGGCGGCGGGGGAGATCGTGCTGTTCGACCGTAGTTGGTACAACCGCGCGGGCGTGGAGAAGGTCATGGGCTTCTGCAACGATGAACAGTACGAAGAGTTCTTCCGTACCGTACCGGAGTTCGAGCGCATGCTGGCCCGTTCGGGTATTCAGCTGATCAAGTACTGGTTCTCCATTTCCGACCAGGAACAGCACCTGCGCTTCCTCAGCCGCATTCACGACCCGCTCAAGCAATGGAAGCTCAGCCCCATGGACCTGGAGTCGCGGCGCCGTTGGGAGGCTTACACCAAGGCCAAGGAAGTCATGCTGCAGCGCACCCATATCCATGAAGCGCCGTGGTGGGTGGTGCAGGCCGACGACAAGAAAAAGGCGCGCCTGAACTGCATCAGCCACCTGCTGGGGCAGATGCCCTATGAAGAGGTCGCGCACCCGGTGATCGAATTGCCGCAACGCGAACGCCAGGAAGACTACACCCGCACGCCAGTGCCCGCCGAACTGTTCGTGCCGCAGGTTTACTGAAGCCCGGGCTGCCACACCGGGTTGGCCTGCCAACGCTCGATCCATGCGGGCAGGGCGTCGGCCACCATGGGTTGGGCGATGCCGAAGCCCTGGGCCAACTCGCAGCCCATCTGCAACAGGCGCTGAGCCTGGGCGGCGTTGTCGACGCCCTCGGCGATGATCTCGCGCCCGAAGGCGTTGGCCAGGCCAAGGATGGCCTGCAGGATGGAGATGTCTTCGGGGGCATCGAGCATGCCCTGGACAAAGGTCTGGTCGATCTTCAACTGCGCCACCGGCAGGCGCTTGAGGTAGCTGAGCGACGAGTAGCCGGTGCCGAAGTCGTCCAACGCGAAGCGTACGCCCATGGCCGCGCAGGTGCGCAGCGTCTGGGTGACGCCGTCTATGTCTTCCAGGGCGCTGGTTTCCAGGATCTCGATCATCAGCATGCGTGGGTGGACCTGCGGGTGCGCTGCCAAGCGATCCATCAGGTTGGCGACGAAGTCCGGGTGTTGAAGTTGCCGGGCACCGACGTTGATGCTGACCGGTAGCTGCACGCCATTGCCCTGCCAGTCCTGGATCTGCTGCAAGGCGCTCTCCAGCACCCAGTCACCGATTACCTCCGACAGCGCGTTGCCCTCGATCCAGGGCAGGAAGCTCTCGGGTTTCATCAGGCCGTGGTCCGGATGCTGCCAGCGCACCAAGGCTTCGGCGCCCACCACCTGGCCGGTACGCAGGTTGACCTTGGGCTGGTAATACAAACGCAGTTCATGCTCGCGAATGGCCCGGTCGATGCGGTCCAGCCGCGCATTGTGGCCGCGCAGGTCCAGGTCGTGCTGGGCATCGAACACGTGGAAGCGGTTCTTGCCTGCCAGCTTGGCCTGGTACATGGCCTGGTCGGCCTGGCGCAGCAGCTGGTCGGCACTGACTTCGCCTTCCTGGGGGTAATAGCTGACGCCGATGCTGGCCGACAGCTCTATCTCCAGTGGGCCCAGGTGCATGACGTCGCTGGCCGCCGTCAGCAGCCGTTCGAGCATGGGCAGGCTGTCGACTACTTGGTCCAGGTCGACGATCAGTGCCACGAACTCGTCGCCGCCCAGCCGGGCCAGGGTGCAGGCATCGCGCAGGGTGTGCTTCATGCGCCGGGCCACGGTGGTCAGTACCTTGTCGCCACATTCGTGGCCGTGCAGGTCGTTGATGGCCTTGAAGCCGTCCAGGTCCAGGTAGGCCAGTGCCAGTTTGCCCCCCAGCTTCTGCGCGCGGAGCATGGCTTGCTGCATGCGCGAGGCCAGCATCACGCGGTTGGGCAGGTGGGTCAGGGGGTCGTAGTGAGCGATGTATTCCAGCTGGCGCTGGTGTTCATGCAGTTCGGTGACGTCGGTGAACAGCGACACGTAGTTCTGCACCAGGCCCTGGGAGTCGAGGATGGCGGTGATGGTCTGGCGGGTGGCGAAGGTTTCGCCATTGCGCCGTCGATTCCACAGATCGCCCTGCCAGTGGTTGTCTTCCAGCAGGCAGCGCCACAGGTCTCGGTAGTGCTCGGGCTGGTTGTTGCCGGAGGCGAGAAAGCGCGGGTTCTTGCCCAGGGCGTGCTCGCGGGGGTAGCCCGTGATGGTGGTGAAGGCGTCGTTGACGTCGACGATGCAGGCCTGGGCGTCGGTAATCATGATGCCCTCGCGGGCATGGGTGAACACACTGGCCGCCAGGTTCAGGCGGCGCTCGATCTGCCGTCGCGAGGTCAGGTCCGTCAGGGTGATGCGCACCGTGGAGTGGCACTCACCATGCCGCACGCAGTTTAGGCGCGCCACCCAGTGGCTGCCGTCGGGCCGGGTGAGGCCGAGTTCGCATTCCTCGGGCAACGCCCCGCGGCATACCCGCATGAATACCTGATGCCAGCGATCATGGTCATCGGTTATCACGCGGCTGGCAAAGCGGCGCTTGAGCAACAGCTCGCGGGGGTAGCCCAACAGTTGCTCACCGGTCTGGTTGACCGCCTGGATCATGCCTTCCAGGCTGACGGTCAGGTAGCCCACTGGTGCGTGTTCATACAAATCCAGGTACAGGTCGCGGGAGGCTTCCAGGGCCACCTGGGCGTGGCGCAGCTCTTCGTTCTGCATGCGCAGTTCGATCTGGTGGGCCTGCAGTTCCTGTAACAGCCGGTCATTGCCGCCGACGTCGTCCGCCCGCTGCGGCGCGGGTGAAGGCGTCGGAGTTTTCACGGGTCAGTGCTCGGTGCGCTGAAGTTGCATGGCCAGCAGGATCAAATGCGGCCGCACGCCCTTGCCAGCCACGCGACGGGCATTGAGGGTGATGGTTTGCAGCCCGGCATCGGGAAGGGTCTGCTGCAGCTCAAAGCCGTCGAAGCTGGTGTTTTCTTCCAGGATGGTACCTAGCTGCGTGCGAAGCGCGGCGTTGTCCCAGCGGCCATTGCCCAGTTCGAAAAGCCTGCGCCCCATGCTTTGCTCCCCGCTGGTCTGAAAGTTTCGATAATAGGAGCGGCTGGCGGACACCACGCGCAAATCCTGATCGAGCACCAGCAACGGCTCGATCACGGTATCGACAATGGCCTCGGCCAGCTCGCGAGCGGCTTGCACCGCCTGTTCGTTGGCCATGCGCGTGTTGATGTCATGGAAGGTCATCACTACGCCGTCTATCACGTTGTCCAGGGTCCGGTAAGGCAGCAACCGGGCCAGAAACCAATCGCCTGATGTCGTGCACAGCTCTATCTCACGGGGTATCAGGGTATCCAGTACTGCTTGCGCCGGGATCAGAAGGTCGATGGATTCCAGGTACGAGGTGATGTCGGCCAAAGGCCGCCCGACGTCCTTGGGGATCAGGCGATAGATCTTCACCGCGTCACGGGTGAAGCGTCGCAGGGTCAGTCGGGTATCAAGGAATATAGTCCCGATATTGATGCTGTCGAGCAGGTTCTTCATATCGTTTTGCATGTCGCCCAGCTGCTCGATCTTGGCTTGCAGCTCGGCGTTGACGGTCACGAGCTCTTCGTTGACCGATTGCAGCTCTTCGCGGGAGGTTTCCAGCTCTTCGTTGGACGACTGCAGTTCTTCATTGGTGGACTGCATTTCCTCGTTGGTGGAGCTCAGCTCTTCGTTGGCGTCCTGTAGCTCATCGATGGTGGCCTGCAGGTTCTCGCGGGTGTAGGCCAGGTCTCGTTCAAGGCGGCTGATCTGCTCGGTAGACTGCGTGGGCGTGCCGCGCTTGGCGGGTTTGACGGGGGGAGCGACGCTGCTTGCGGGTGGCTCCTGGAAGGTGATCAGCAGCAACCGCTCGCCTTGGGCGCTGTCCACCATGCGACGGACGGTCAGGCTGACCTGCACCGGGGCACCCGGGCCGATGACGGTCAGCTGCGGCGAGACAATGGTCTCGGTGCTGGTGCCGGCGCGCTGAACGGCACTGCGCAACTCCAGCTGCAGGCCTTCACGGGCCATGTCGATGACATTCAGGCTGGCCTGGCCGGGCGCCGGGCGCAGGTAATTGCCGGTGTCGCCATGGATGTACAGGATGTTGCCGGCAAGGTCAGTAACCGCCGAGGCTGGGCCGAAGTCCTGCAGCAGGGCGCGGCGGGTGAGTTCGGCAATGTTGGTTTCCCTGATCATTTTGGCTGGGTGGTCCGGTAGTTTGCTGATCCGTTCAGGCACCCACGACAGGCTGCTGTCCAACGGCATGGATTTGGGGGCGGGCGATTTGATTGCCCGGTAGAACTTCCATTTGCGGTGAATGGGCGCGAACAGGCTGGCATGCCCGCCGATGCTTTCCGATGGCGACAGGAACAGCACCCCGCCCGGTTTGAGCGCGTAGTGGAAGCTGGGAATCAGGCGGTTTTGCAGGGCCTGGGCCAGGTAGATCATCAGGTTGCGGCAACACAGCAGATCAAGGCGCGTGAAGGGCGGGTCCTTGATCACGTTCTGCATCGCGAACACGATCATTTCGCGGATTTCCTTGCGCACCCGGTAGCCGCTTTCCTCCTGGATGAAGTAGCGCTTGAGGCGCTCGGCGCTCATGTCGGCGGCGATGCTGACCGGGTACAGCCCGGCGCGCGCGGTAGTGATGGCGTCGGCATCCAGGTCGGTGGCAAAAAACTGTATGGTCAGCGCCAGCCCATAGGTGTGCAGCAATTCGTGCAGCAAGATGGCCACCGAATAGGCCTCCTCACCACTGGCGCAGCCCGCTACCCACACGCGCAGCACGCCGTCGCGCGGCTTGGCTGCCAGCAGTGGCTCCAGTATTTGCGCCTGCATCACCTGGAACGCTTCGGGGTCGCGGAAGAACTGGGTGACGTTGATCAATAGCTCATTGAACAGCAACTGGCTTTCAGAGGGGCTTTCGCGCAGCAGTGCCAGGTACTCCGATTCATCGCTGATCTGTTGCACCTGCATGCGTCGCTCGATGCGGCGGGCGATGGTGCTGGTCTTGTATTGGGTGAAATCGTGGCCGGTGGCGCTACGCAGGTGCAGCAGCATCTGTTGCAGCACGCCGGTGGTGGTGGCTGTGGCCTTGCCCATCACGGCGCCGGGCATTTGCTGCACGCTCAGCACGTGGGTGGCGTTGCCGGCCTGGATGGCGCTGTCGGGCATGCCCGCGTAGGTAGCTTCCTCGGGGGACTGCACCAGCGTCCTGCCGCCGTGGTCGAGGATGGCCCGGCAACCCAGGGTGCCGTCGCTGCCGGTGCCCGACAGCACGATGCCCACGGCGCGGGCGCCGTGTTGCTCGGCCAGGGAAGTAAAACAGGCATCGATCGGCAGGTTCAGGCCGGCGCTGTGTTGCCGGGGGCTGAGCGCCAGGGCATCGCCGGCCAGGCGCAGGTCTTGGTTGGGTGGGATCACTTGAACGGTGTTGGCGGCCAGGCGGGCGCCGTTGCAGGCCTCCACCACCGCCATGGACGTGGCGCGGCCCAGTATCTCGGTCAGCAGGCTGGGGTGGTCCGGGTCCAAGTGTTGAACCACGATGAAGCTTGCACCCGTGTCCACGGGCATTGATTGCAGGAAACGCTCCAGCGCCTCCAGGCCGCCGGCGGAAGCGCCGAGGGCGACGATGGGCGCGTCGGCAGGCTGAGTGTTGATCGATGACACGGGGCAGCCTGCGACAAGGGGGAGGAAGGCCCATCTTAACGGGTTTACTCCGTAGCCGCTGGTGTAGGGGGGCGGGCCTTGTGCCTCGCTGGAGATGTGCGGTGTTCACCCGGTCCAGCGCAGCCTGGCGGCAGCGGCTACGGGCAGGCGGTGTAGCCGCTGCCGCAGGCTGCGCTGGCCCTGTGCCTCGCTAGGGATGCGTGGTGTTCACCCGTTCCAGCGCAGCCTGGCGGCAGCGGCTACAGACAGGCGGTGTAGCCGCTGCCGCAGGCTGCGCTGGACCTGTGCCTCGCTGGGGATGTGTGGTGTTCACGCGTTCCAGCGCAGCCTGGCGGCAGCGGCTACGGACAGGCGTTGTAGCCGCTGCCGCAGGCTGCGCTGGCCCTGTGCCTCGCTGGGGATGCGTGGTGTTCACTCGGTCCAGCGCAGCCTGGCGGCAGCGGCTACAGACAGGCGTTGTAGCCGCTGCCGCAGGCTGCGCTGGCCTTGTGCCTGGCTGCAGACTCGCGGGGCTCACACAGTACCGCCGCCGCTACGGGTGTCAGGGCGCCAGGTAGGCTTGCAGTTCCCGGGTGCGCTGCTCGGCGCGTTGGCGCTTGCAGCCCACCGCCGCCAAGCCACGCAAGGTGCCGCTGCTATTCACCTGATACACCGCATCACAATCGGCATCGCGAAACTTGATCCACGCACGTTGCGCAGCCTGCAGCTTCTGGCGCATCAGGGTGTAGTTGTCGGTGGCGGTGTCGGGCTGGGTGAGATTTTTCACCAGCACCTTGTAGGCCGCATTCAGTTTGGCCTCGGCGGCATCGGCGTCCATCGCCGCGCATTGGGTCATTGCCACGGTGGTGCTGGCGTTGGCGCAGTCCAGCTTGGGCTCCGTAGCGGCCACGGCCGCGCAGGAGGTGAACAATGCAGCGAGCAACAGCAGGCGAGAGGGCATGAGGTCTGTCCTTGAAAAATGGGCCGGCACATTACCGCGGCAGCGGGCGTTGCGCCTGGGAAAACCATGAGCAAATGTAAGACGCCGCGGTCCGGGGCATGTTCCAAAAGCCTACCCCATGCGCGGCATTGGCTGCAGCACCTATAGCCGATGTCTTACACGCCGTGCTCCCGATCTCCTCTATGGGAAACCCGTCCACCGCCGTAATCTACACCCAACAGCTGAGGCAAAGGATTTGCCCGGCGTCACGGAAGACAGGCCACGAAAGGATTCACTTCGACAGGGAGTTGAACAGGCCAACAAAAAACCCGCTTCGGCGGGTTTTTTGTTGTCTGGGGTTTACCCCTCAGTAATGTCATTCACCGGCACACGCCCCGACATCATCGGCTTGGCCAGGGTGTCCTTGTAGCCTGCACGAATCAGCTGGATCACCGGCCGCTTCAGGTTTTCCTGATGCTGCGCCTCGTCAGTCCAGCGCTCCACCTGCACCAGTTGCTCAGGATGCTCCTGGTCCTGGTACACATCGAACACCTGGTTGCCGGGCGCTGCACGGAAGGTAGGGGACACCTGGGCGATGGTGCTGCGCACCGAGTCCAGCGCGCCCGGCTTGAGCGTCAGGAACAACAACACGTTGCTGGTAGTGGGCGAGTGATCAATGTGCGCTGGCTGCGGGTCGCTGCCTGGGGCGATGGGGTGCAGGGTGGTGTGGTCGATGCTGCCCAGCAGCGCGGTCTTGGCCAGTTCATGCATGGCCACTAGCTTGGGCTGCTTGAGGTGGGCGTCATAGGCGGCCTTGTCTTTCCATTGTTCCAGTACATACAAGGTGTCCGGATCGGTCTGCGACTGGAGCAGGGAGAACGACAGGTTGCCAGGTTCGGTGCGTGCGTGGGCGGCGTTGTCGCGCAGGGCGGCGGTGAAGGATGCCAGTTGCGCAGGCACCACGTGCAGGGTGGCCAGGCTTTCGAAGATGGGCTCGGCGGCTTGGGCGGTAGCCGTGATGCCGGTGGCCAGGGCCAGGGCGGCGAGCGCATGCAGTGACTTCATCGATCTTTTCCTTGATTGATCCGGGGTGGATAGCAGTCAGGAAATACGAATCCGATGAGCGAATCTTTAGGCGGTGCGTGCGATGTGGCGATGGCTCTGGCGATGGATATCGATCTGCTACAACTTAAACCTCGCTCGATTTAGTGAGGCCCACCATGCAAACCCTCGACAAAGCCCTGGCCTTCCAGGGGCTGCACACCCGCCCAAAGCTGTTCGTCCTCCCCAATGCCTGGGACGCCGGCAGCGCGAAGATCCTCGAATCACTGGGCTACCCGGCCATCGCCACCACCAGCGCCGGCCTGGCCTTCAGCCTGGGCCGCCGTGACGGCGAGGGCGCGGTGTCGCGCAGCGAAACCCTGGCCAATGCCCAGGCCATCGTGCGGGCCACGAACCTGCCCGTCAGCGCGGATCTGGAAAACGGCTTTGGCGACAGCCCCGAGCAAGTCGCAACTACCATCCGCCTGGCGGGGGAGGTTGGCCTGGTGGGCGGCTCGATCGAGGACGCCACGGGTAACGCTGCCTCGCCGATCTATGACTTCAACCATGCCCTGGAACGCATCATTGCCGGTGTCGAAGCGGCCCGCAGCCTGCCGTTTCCGTTCACTTTCGTGGCCCGTGCGGAGAACTTCAGCGCAGGGCTTCATGACCTGGACGACACCATCCGCCGCCTGGTGGCATTTGAGCGGGCAGGTGCTGATGTATTGTTTGCGCCGTCCCTGCCCAACCTTGAGGCGATTGGATTGGTGTGCGAGGCGCTGGGCAAGCCGGTGAATGTGGTGATGGGGTTGGCGGGTTCGAAACTGACCGTCGGCGAGCTTGAAAGGGCAGGCGTGCGCCGGGTGAGCGTGGGCAGCTCATTTGCTCGCGCGGCCTTGGGGGCGTTCATGCGGGCCGCGTTGGAAGTCAAAAATGGCGGCAGCTTCGACTACGCCGATGCCGCGCTGACGTTTCGCGAAGCCAATACCCTGATGGGGCCAACCCCGAACCCTTGAAGCCCGGCCTGACCCTTGTGGGACCGGGCGCAACTCGGGAAGCAGCAACTGTCTTGTAGAGGTGCCCACTGTGGGAGCAAAGCTTGCTCGCGATGCAGACGACGCGGTTTTCCTGGATTAGGCGTCGATGCCATCGCGAGCAAGCTTTGCTCCCACAGGACGGTGTAGTGGCCACCACAAACCTCAGCCTGAAACGCGGCTAAGCTGAAAACTCAGCGCGGTCATTCAGCGAACCACCCAGCCAGCCCGAAGCGCGCTCCGAAGCCCAGCCAGCCAAGGAAACAGGCTCATGCAAACCACCCCTGCCGACACCGGCAAACACATCAAGACCTTCAAGCACGGCAAGATGCTTCCCTTGCTCACTGGCCTGTTCGGCATCGTGTTGCTGGCAGTCGCCGTCTTCGTCCTGTACCTGCAGATCGCCCCTCACATCACCACTACCGGTCCTATCAGCGTGCAGGCCAGCCGTGGCATGGACATCACCTTCGCCAGCCAGAGCATGATGCTCTACGCCACCGCCGCCTTATTGGCAGCCCTGGCGGCGAGCATGCTGGGCCTGGCCCTGTGGCAGCGCAACCTGCGCCGGGCTAGTTACGAGGTGTATGAACACGGCATCACCCAGGTCATCGGCAGCCAGCGCGACTACACCCCGTTCACCGAGATTCAGGATCTGTACCTGTTCAGCTCCGGGCAAACCGCCCTCAGCGGTCTGATCACCAACCTGGCCTACCGGCGCGACGCCAGCGAGCCGTTCAAGCGCATCACGATGCAGCTCAAGGGCTTTTTGGGGCTGGTGCAGTGGGTGCGCGAACTTTATCTGCGCGAGCGGCTGCCAGTGGTGATGCAGACGCTGGAGGCCGGCGGCGCGGTGACATTCAGCTACCTCAGCAGCGGGCAGGTGTGGGGCAAGCGCATCGGCGGCAACTTCCTGAGTGTCACCACCGAGCCCATCGTGGTGACGCGTGAGTACCTGGAAGTGGAGGGGCACAAGGTATCGATGGCCAGCTTGCGTGGCGTTGATTTGAGTGCATGGTCAGAGAAGGTGGTAATCAAGGGGGCGGTGGGCAAGACGGTGTTTGCGGGGTTGGCGACGGGGATCATGAGTCATGATCTGTTGCTGGCTACGGTGGCAGGGTTGTTGCGGGCAGGGCAGGTACAAGGGCAGGTATCCACGGGCAAGGTGGCGGAACTGCTGCGGTATGGAGACCCGGCGTGGCAGAAGGCAATCAAGTAACCGGCAAGGTTGCAACGCGCGTCGGCGACCGGGCGCACCGTTGCCAATTACCTTCATATCGGCCTCATTCCAGCAGCCGCAGACAAAGATGCCGCAACGTATTGTCAGCCCGAACCCCGAACTGCCGCCGAACGCTGCGCGAAAAATGCGCCGAATCGGCAAACCCAGCCGCCATCGCTGCCTCTGTCAGGTTACTGCCCTGCAACGCCAGCTTCAGTGCCTGCCGCAACCGCTGCCACAAGACCAACCGTCTTGCAGATATCCCCAGGCTACCCGTGAACAGCCGCTCCAGCTGGCTGACCGAAAGCGCCGCTGCATGCGCCAACTGATCTGCGGGCAAGGCGTCGTCGCCTACGGCGCGAATCCGCTCCAGCGCCTTCTGTAAACGAATGTCCAGTACGCGCCGGGGCAGGTTCTCGATCTGCTCGGCAAGCCGCTCCAGATCAGCACCGGCAGTCAGGCAGCACTCATGCAAAGCCTGCAATTCGAACGCCAGCGGCTCAGCGTAAAGCGTGATCAAGGGTTGCCTGGGCGCAAGCATGGCGTGCTCGCGCCCTGAATCGATCAGCAGCACCTGGCCACGATGCAATTGTCCCTCGACAATGACCTCAGCCTGCCCCTGGCAAGCGATGAGAATTTGATGGGCGTAATGAGCATGCGCGTGGGTAGCGCCTGCCATACCCGCGATCAGACAAAAGTCCCGGCCAAGCCACAATTCCCCTTGCCAGCCTTGGGCGGGCGAGGAGGCTGTCAACGTCCCAGCGTTACTAACCATACGCCGCCAACGCCTTGCGTAAGCTGTCGCGCATGAAGTCCCGTAGGTAGTGGGGTCCCAACACTTCGATCTGGTCGGCATTGCTCAACAACCACAATCGCAGGCCTTGGCCATCTTCCACGTGACAGTTCAGGTGCCAAGTGCCCTGATCCTCCTGAGTAATCACTTGATCGTCCATCAACCGGTTCTCGCTGAGGCGCTTGTACAGATTGAATGTCAGGCGCAGACACAGTTTGATCGGTTCACTGGCGTACAGCGACACCAAATCTTTCTTCACGTGGGGTGCATTGATGTCGTAGTCGGCCAGTGCCGGCGCATCCTCGCGCATCATCGTCACGGCTTGGATGCGGTGCATCTGCAGCACCGAAGGCGATTGCACGCCGTTGCTTTCGTATTTGTAGCGCGGCGACCCGGGGGCCGGTTCATGGCCAAGGGGCCAGCACTCCTCCAACACCTGACAGCAGACGTAGATGTTGGCGTCCTGAAACGACAAGCCCATGACCTGCAGGCGATAGTCGACAACCAGATCGCGCTCCGGGACGCGATAACTCACCGTGATGACACGATTGAGCACCAATGCATCCTGCACCTGTTTCAATGCCTGCTGGTCGATGACGGCCGGCTGCAACGCCATGAAACGGGTACTGCTGGTCAGGCGCTTCGAAGTCCAGGCGTTATCGGCGGTGGCCTCCAGCAACACGGCCTCGGCATAGCGCCGAAGCACGTCAAGCCCCATCACCTGCTGCTTCATGCCGAAGCGTGCGCCGTGCTCCAGCAGCAGGATAAGGTTGATGGCCTGATCGGGGTGAAGTTGGCCGATTCGGTCAATCGAGGTCGCGACCTTTTTCTTGAACCAGTAGTCTTTGCCGTTGCGCTTTACCACGCCAGCTGCACCGGCAGCCTTCAGGGCGGCCAAGTTACGCTGGGTTGTCCTGTGAGAGACCTTGCGACCGAGTCGCTCCACGATCCGCTCATGCACATCTGCGGTCTTTTCTTCGCAGCCAGCCTCCCTGAGACAGTCCAGTATCAACATCAAACGCACCGACAGACGCTTCATAACTATTTCAAACTCTTGCGACACGAAATGTCGCCAGTGTAGCGGATACTCCGCTCCACTCCCCAAGCGTCTGTAAGGATACCTGAATGCATCGCCGCACCTACCTCTCCACTCCTATTGTGCAGCACTTCATCCACTGGATGGCCAGCCATCTGGACAGCCCCCTGTTCCAGCACGGCTACGTCAACCGCCTCACCGGGCAGCCCTGGCAGTGCCAGAGCCTCACCGATGCCTACCGCCAGTACCGCTGGCCGCACCCGTCGATCAGCCGTCTGGATATCGACAAGGGCCATACGGCCGCCAGCAATGCGGCAGCCCTGTTGGCGCTGAAACAGCAATTGCAGGGTGCGCTGGGGGCCCACCTGGATGACGACGTGGCCTGCCAGGCGGCGATTGAGGTGATGATCTGGGGCGGCGTGCAAGCGCATAACGTCGACTGGCTGATCGAGCACCGTCAGGGCCTGGCCGCATTGCTCGTCGAGGTGCGCGACGCGATTGATAGCGACACGCTGGCCGCGCCCGCCCTGCTCAGCCCGAGCCTGCGCTTCAACGCAGGCATGACCAAGGTGTATTCGCTGATCTGCCGCGACGCCATCATCTACGACAGCCGTGTCGCGGCGGCACTGGGGTGGGTGGTGGTGAAATACTGCACGTTGCACGGCTTGTCCTCGGTGCCCCCCGAACTGGCATTCCCGTGGGCGCCAGCCAAGGAGGGCAATAGCGCCACGCCCAAGAACCGTAACCCTGCTCGGGGTGCCTTGGTGTTTCCACGGTTGCAGGCGGGCACCCTGCATGTGCAGTGGAACATGCGCGCCAGCTGGGTGCTGCGCGCCGTGCTGAATGGCCCGCTGGACCATGAGCACGAATTCGCGCTGGGTGACGGGCTGCGCAAGCTTGAGGCTGCCCTGTTCATGATCGGGTACGACCTGGGCACGGCACAGGTCGCAACCTTGGTCAGCGTGAAGCCAGTCCAGGCAGAGTTTGTCTGGCTACCTGGGTTCACGCTGACCAAGCGTAAACCCTTCCATTATCGCATCACGCCGAGCGAAATCATCGTCCAGGGTAACCCCACCTTCTCCCTGACGGTGATCAACCAGACCCTGACTAACCTTTCCATGATGTTTGGTACCGCATCGTTCCCGTTGGCCAACAGTGCCGATGGCGTGCGCGCCGGAACCTGCCCTGAAGGCATTGGCCTGGCGTACCTGCGCGCTACCAATGGCCGTGGGAATGTGCCGGATACCAGCAAGCTGGCCGCCATCCTCAAGGATTTTGGCATTTTGACCTACGCCCGCCAGACGGGGCTCTGGGCGCTCAACTGGGACGTTCTGGGTGCGGCCCCCCAGGGCGCCATCGATGTCGGCCCCATCCTGGCCCGGCTGGCCGACGACAACGACGCCGACTGACCGCCATGCCCCGGTCGATCCCAACCTATCGGCCGGGCTTCACTGCCTTGAGACCCGCAAAAGGAGCTCGCCATGTCAGCCAGATAAACCTTTGGAGGAACAGACATGGCCCGTACTTACCGTCGCCGGGGTTGCCAGTACGATTATCCGTTCGCGCTCTGGGCATTCGAGCCTTGTCGGGCCGT
Organism: Pseudomonas sp. TE3644; assembly: GCF_056278815.1. Classification (NCBI taxonomy): domain Bacteria; kingdom Pseudomonadati; phylum Pseudomonadota; class Gammaproteobacteria; order Pseudomonadales; family Pseudomonadaceae; genus Pseudomonas; species Pseudomonas sp. TE3644. The sequence goes on from NZ_JBWBQF010000001.1 coordinate 532,471, forward strand.
CGCCCGCACGAAGGCGGTGCGCCGGCAGCTGGCACGGTTTCATAGTGATAAACGGGTGGGATACCGCTTGCCGCCGCCGCGTGTGTTTCGTCGTGGGGTGGATGGCGGGATGCGGACGCGCAGTCGGGAGTTGCTTCGACAATGGGTGATGCAACAGGATTTTGAACCGCTGTTCCCGAACGTCCGTCGATGCTCCGCATGGATGCCCATGTAGGCTTTGTAGCCGCTGCCGACAGGCTGCGCTGGCCCTCAGAATCTGGGCGCTGCAGCCTTCCGAGGAGCGCTACGGCGAAACAAAAAAGGACCCTCGCGGGGCCCTTTTTTGTTCCTCACATCATGGTCGATTGCCGCTTTCCTGCGGCACCTGCAATTCACCGGTAAAGGACACGGGGACCCGCGCCTTGCCGTTGAGCCGTTTACCCAACTGCATGAACGGCAACTCGACGTAGCGATAACTCAAATGCGCTGCCAGAAACGCCAGGCTGGTCCCCACCAGCGCCACCAGAATCGACGGTTGGGCGCTACCCAGCCAGTAACCCGCCAGCAACGCCATGCTGGGGTGCAGCAGGTACAGCGAGTAACTGCGGGTGCCCAGCCATAGCAGCAGTGGCTGTTGCAGGCGGACGCGCTGGGTCAGCACCAGGAAGCTGCCAATGGCCAGCGCATAGGTAAACAGATAACGCACCCAGTACTCGCCAAGGCCGGTATCGAAGCCGTAGGCCGTGTAGAAGGTCGGCGGCAACAGCACGCAGAAAGCCACGAGCAGTGCAACGGCGCAGCGTTTACTCGCAGCGTTCGCCTGCCCCAGTATCCAGTCGCGCCAGATCGAGCCGAACAACATCAACGAAAGCCCCAGAGGCAGGGCGACCGGCAACTTGCGGTGCAGCAGCATACGGGCCAAACCCATTGCCAGGGCGACCAGCAGCAATCCCAGCGCGCAGAAGGCGCGAAACTCGGTGTCGTAGAGATTACCCATCAGCATCAGGCCCAGGCACAGGGCGTAGAACACCCATTCGATGAACAGCGTCCAGTACAGCCCCTCCACGTCACCGTAGCCAAGCGCTGCCTGCAGCATGGTCAGGTTGGCGAGGATGGTGCTGCCACTGGGCAGCTGCGCGCCGGTCAGCGCCAACATGGCGACGAACACCGCTATCGACAGCCAATACGTCGGATACAGTCGCAGCCCCCGGGACACGATAAAGCGCCGCGCGCCGCCGGGGCCTGGCTGCAGGCTGAACGGAATGACCACCCCGCTGAGCAGGAAGAACCAGATAACCCCCATCTTGCCGATGTCGAGCAGGAAGTGGTCAGGCAGCGACCACGCCCCTAGCGAGGGTAGCCAAAGGTGGGTAATGACGACCAGCACGGCAGCAAGGCCCCGCAGGGAATCGAGGTAGGCGAGTCGACTCATTGCAGCACCTCGCTTTTTTCCTGGGCCAGAAATCGCGTGTTGACGACTTTCATCGAAAATTCCTCTTGCAGAAGAAACCGCACGCGCTGCGGGTAGGGCGCAGGCATGTCGGTGGGGGACCCGTTGATGGGGCTGGCCAGGTTGGTGGTGTTGGGGAAATCTGAAGGGCTGCGGTTGGGCGCGCCCATGATGGTGGGTTGCCCTGAAACTTGTAGGCGCGCTACCGCCGAAGGCGGATTAGCGCTGGTTTCATATGACTGAAAGGGGTGTTGACGGCGAATAAGGATATTTAAGGTGTTACCAAATGCGTCGTCAATAAGCTTGGTCAAGAAAGCGACGGAATAGCTTTTGAAAAATTGAAAGAATATTCAACTTACTGATTTGTAAGCAGTAGAGTCAGTTTGTTTGGCGAAGTGCTCTCGGCTTCATGGATCAAACCGCAGGTTTGAAGGGCAGATTCCACCAGGTCGGCGAACAAGGGCCATGATGCGATTCATTCGCCCTCGCTATAAATTAGCGGTGGCCGTATCAAACCCTAGCCTGGTCAGGACCTTAAAGAATCTCAGGAAGGAGTCAACGATGCATGTAATCACCTTTAGCCAGGCACGCGCTGGCTTGAAGCAGGCAATGGATGACGTTTGCCGTGATCATGAACCGACCGTTATTACACGCCAACAAGGCGAGCCAATGGTGCTCCTGTCATTGGAGGATTACAACGCCATGGAGGAGACGCTGTACCTTCTGAGCTCGCAGGAGAACTCCAGGCGCTTGCTTGAATCCATCGCTTTGCACAAAGCCGGAAAGGCGTTTATCAGGAAGGACTCCGTGGATGTCGGGGAGCTGGCAGCCACAGAGCAAGAGTAACGCCCCCGCTAAAGTGTGACCGTTTGCTGCCGGGCAAACGTGAATCGGTGGACAAGCTGGTTGGTGCGATCCTGCGTGACCCCTTTATTGGTATTGGTCGGCCCTGTCATCTGTAGCCGCTGCCGCCAGGCTGCGCTGGCCCTACAGCCGAACCTGGGCAATCCCCAATCAATCCAAAACGCCAAACCAGCCGCTAATCCAGCCCAGCGTCACAACGCGATCAAACTGCGCTGTTGTGTGCCACCGGTATCGTCAAATCATGCACGATCGCCTGTGCCATCTCCCCCAGGTAAGCCGCTGCCCACGCCAGATGAGGACCGTCGTCGCCCATGGCGGCGTCTGTCATCAGTTGTTGGCGATGAGTTGCAGGTTAGAGCTGTGAGCCAGGGCATCCACGAGCGGGATGTCGGGGTTGACGGTGAACAGTGGGGTGGCGGTGGGGCCGCAAGGGGCAAAGGTGGTTTGGCCTTGGGTGTGGTGCGGGGTTGGATCGGTCATCGGTGAATCTCCTATCGCAAGATGGATCATCACCCAACCTGCCGCCAAGCAGGAGAAGGGTGACGGGTTACACAAGGTTGGCGGACCGGGCAATAGGCAAACCGGCACTTCCGAAGAAGTCCCTGCGCAACCCGCCATAACGCAGCATCGCGGGCACGGAGGGGTGCTTGCGATGGTGAGGTGCGGCGTTGTTGCGCCTTATTGCTGGTCGAGCCGCCAAGCTCGGTTGCCATTGGGCAACCGTTCAAGGCTACCGGGAGTGGTGAGAAAGATCAATTCAGGGAAGGAGCCGGTCCAAGCGACACTGGACATGTTTCAGTGGCAGGCGTGATAGCTTGGTTCTAGCGGCAGCTGGCCCCTCGGGTTGTCGGCGGCTGGCTCGGATAATTGTGGTCATTCGCTCCTTGGCAGTGGGCAGTTCATCCAGTTTCCCCACATCACCGGGAATCTGCAGACGGTCCGTAGCCAAGCTTTTAATTGCGGATCAAGCCATCCAATCACCTCAAGGCAAACCTGATAGCCATGCTGCATATCCGGCTGCAACCAAAGCAGAGCTTCATGGTGAGCGACGCGGTTACGGAGGTCTCTCGCCATGTTGAGAGCCTTGCTGATTTCAGTCCGCTTTCGTTTGTTCTTGGGGCAGCGAGGAAAGGCCAGTCGCAGTTCCTTCCACAGCTCTGACTCGTGGCGAAGGTTGAAAAGAGCGACCCAAAACCCAAAGCTCAGCTCAGACACGATTCGGTCAGGCGTGGCCGCATGGCGCTTCATCTGAATGTTCCGCTGGGCGCTGGAAATTACTTCGATCTCTTTCGGGGTAAGGGTTGGTGCAATGGTCCACCAGTCTGTCCTGCCGTATTTGGCTTTCAGCTGCCTGTCGATCGCATTGCGCAGGGCTACCTCTAAAATGTGCAGGCAGGGCATGATCGACTCTGCCAGCTGCAGGTTGTACAGGTAAGCAATCGAAGCAGCAGCCCCACGAGGATTCACTGCATAGCGGGCGATCCTGGGCTTGGAGAAAAGGCTTTCAAGGACGGATTCTGCTATCGCGTTGCTCAAATTTGCGCATCCTGGCGTGACCGCTTATATTGGTGCTGCAGCCCTAGCCCGTCCTCTCCCAGAAGTCCTTCTGGTTCATGCTGGTGATGACACTAGGTAAGTATTTATGGCCCCGCTCTGCGGGGCCATTTTCGTATCTGCGCGGGGGAAATCTTACCGGCTTCGGTCGCGCTGCTTCTCTCTGGTCTTGTTTCTCTGTGTTTCGCAGACTGTTTCGAGTCGCGTTTCCAGCTTCAAATATCGCGTTGCAGCGTTCTGATGAGCGCTACGGCGAAACAAGAAAGGACGCTCGCGGGGCCTTTTTCTGTTTCTCAAATCATGGTCGATTGCCGCTTTCCTGCGGTACCTGCGAGTTACCGGTAAAGGGCACGCAGACACGGGTATTTCCTGCTGGTACCACTATGGTGACTGTCATCCGTAGCCGCTGCCGCCAGGCTGCGCTGGCCCTACAGCCGAACCCGGCCAATCCCCAGTTAATCCCCAGCCAATCCAAAACGCCGAACCAGCCGCTAATCCAGCCCAGCGTTACAACGCGATCAAACTGCGCTGTTGTGTGCCACCGGAATCGTCAGAATGCACGTTCGCCTGAGCCATCTTCCCCAGATAGCCCGCCGCCCACGCCAGTGCAGCTCCCACCAAAACGGCGCTCCATCTCAACGGCTGCTTGGCAAGGAACAGTCCGCGGGTGGCCCGGTTGGTTTATCAATGACTGCACTCACTGTAAAATGCCGCGCCAGCGTCCACGGTAGGACGATCTTCGAAAAGGAGCTTCTCCATATCCGCAAAACCAGCGGCTCGCATTTCCGATACGCACTCTTGCCCCATTTCCGGTCATGCGCCAAATCCCATCGCAAGCGGTTCACCCAATGTGATTTTCGAGGGCATGCCAGTGGCCACAGTTGGCGACACCTGCCGTTGCGGAGCGTCCATTACCGAGGGGGCATTGCTATCAAATGACTATTTTTAAAAAGGTTAAGTTTTTTTCTCTTGCCATCGTGGTGGTTATTGTCGCGGCGGGGGGTGAGTTTTGCAGGCAATTGAATAGGGAGGCGGACTTTACACTGCGTAGCCCCAAAGGCGACTACCTTATCGAAAGTGTCACCTTGGGTGGGTTATTGTTTCCTTTTCACGATAAGGTATTTCTAAGAGTCGTGGATGCGACGCGACCGGGTGATGTTTACCGCACGCCCCTTTACGCGGCCTCATTGTTGGATATGCGTTCGCCGTTTGAAACGGAGGGTGAGTTGTCCATTACCTGGGTCACGTTTCATAAGGCGCGCAGATCGTTTTCTCTGGGAGTTCCGGAGTGGCAGGGCACTTGGCTTAATCTTTTTGTTGCCAATGCACCTTATGACATTACTCCAAACGACTGATCGAGGCTGTGGGGCCTGGGCTTGCACCAGTGAATGGAATGCGGTTTGCGGTTGTGGTCGGCGCACTGATTACTGTGGGCACGGGCGAAGCATCCCGTTCAGGATTGAAGCTGGTGGAAGGCAATCGGGGTCGGTTTTGCAGGACCAGGTGACGCAGGGGCGCAGTTGTCCAAGCGCCGGTGGTGAGGTCGCTCCGCCTGTTCAGAACGCCAAACCAGCCGCTAATCCAGCCCAGCGTCACAACGCGATCAAGCTACGTTGTTGTGTGCCACCGGAATCGTCAGATCATGCACGATCGCCTGTGCCATCTCCCCCAGGTAAGCCGCTGCCCACGCCAGATGAGGACCGTCGTCGCCCATGGCGGTGTCTGTCATCAGTTGGTTGGCGATGAGTTGCAGGTTAGAGCTGTGAGCCAGGGCATCCACGAGCGGGATGTCGGGGTTGACGGTGAACAGTGGGGTGGCGGTGGGGCCGCAAGTGGCAAAGGTGGTTTGGCCTTGGTTTGGTGCGGGGTTGGATCGGTCATTGAGTAGTATCCGTTCTGTAGGTCAGACCGGCACCGCCTGCCGCCAAGCAGGTTTGGGTGACGGATTGCACAAGGTTGGCGGACCGGACAGAACGAACCGGCACTTGCGAACAAGTCCCTGTGCAACCCGCCATAGATCTGCATCCGGGCAGGGGTTAGCCGCCTGGGTGAGGATAATATCTATCTAAAGCGGGCAAACAAGGCTGGCGACGCCAATCCATCAGGCCATGGCACGTTGCAACAAATGTAGATGTTGCCGCCAGGCTGCGTCGCGCCGCGCGGGCGGCGCTCGATCTCAAGAGCGGCAAAACAATACCGGCTAGCGCTTGGTGGCCTTGACGCAATCCGAGGCCGGAACCTGCGAAGAACGCCCGATGTGCCTGCCGTGCAACCGCATCAGGGCTCACAGGCGCATGCCTTGGTTTTTCTGTCGCTGTTGAGATCGAGCGCCGCCTGCGCGGCGCGACGCAGCCTGGCGGCAGCATCTACATTTGTTGCAACGTGCCATGGCCTGATGGATAGGCGTTGCCAGCCTTGTGTACACGGGAACGGTTGTGGGCAATTCCCAGCGGTTCGAGACTTGTGGGGGAGGTGAGGGCCAGCGCAGCCTGGCGGCAGCGGCTACAGAATCGGCACCCGCCAGCCAAATCCCAGACACAAAAAAACCGACTCAAGGTCGGTTTCTTTGCTGCAATCCCTGGTAGAAGGGATTTGAATCTTGGTGCCCCGAGGGAGACTCGAACTCCCACTCCTTTCGAAAACGGATTTTGAATCCGCCGCGTCTACCAATTCCGCCATCAGGGCTCAATGGCCGCGGAGTATAAAGAGGCCTCGACCGTTGGTCAACTCTCTTGCGTGGTCAATTTGTGCGTTTTGGGCTAAACTTCGCGGCCCTGTCAAACCGATCACCATCATGCGCGTCGCCGATTTTTCCTTCGAGCTTCCCGATTCCCTGATTGCACGCCACCCGCTGGCCGAGCGTCACGGCAGTCGTTTGTTGACCCTGGACGGGCCCAGCGGTGCGCTGGCCCATCGTCAGTTCACTGATTTGCTGGAGCACCTGCGCCCCGGCGACCTGATGGTGTTCAATAACACCCGGGTCATCCCTGCCCGTGTGTTTGGCCAGAAGGCCAGCGGCGGCAAGCTGGAGATTCTGGTGGAGCGTGTGCTGGACACCCATTCGGTGTTGGCCCACGTGCGCTCCAGCAAATCGCCCAAGCCGGGGTCGATGATTCTCATCGACGGCGGTGGCGAGGCCGAGATGGTCGCGCGCCACGACGCGCTGTTCGAGCTGCGCTTCAATGAAGAAGTGCTGCCGCTGCTCGACCGCGTCGGCCATATGCCGCTGCCGCCTTATATAGACCGCCCCGACGAAGGCGCCGACCGCGAGCGCTATCAGACCGTGTACGCCGAGCGTGCCGGTGCGGTGGCGGCGCCTACCGCCGGCCTGCACTTTGATGAAGGCCTGCTGGCGCAGATCAAGGCCAAGGGCGTGGAAAGCGCCTTCGTGACCTTGCACGTGGGCGCCGGTACCTTCCAGTCGGTGCGTGTGGAGAAGATCGAAGATCACCACATGCATAAAGAGTGGCTGGAGGTCAGCCAGGACGTGGTTGACGCGGTCAACGCCTGCAAGGCCCGTGGCGGCCGTGTGGTGGCCGTGGGTACCACCAGCGTGCGCTCGCTGGAAAGCGCGGCGCGCGATGGCGTGTTGAAGCCGTTCAGCGGTGATACCGACATCTTCATTTTCCCGGGCCGGCCGTTCCACGTGGTCGATTGCCTGGTCACCAATTTCCATTTGCCGGAATCCACGCTGTTGATGCTGGTGTCGGCCTTCGCCGGTTATCCCGAGACCATGGCGGCCTACCAGGCTGCGGTGGACAACGGTTACCGCTTCTTCAGTTACGGTGATGCCATGTTCATCACCCGCAATCCGGCGCCCCGCGGTCCTAGCGAAGCGGCGCCAGGGGATCACGCATGAGTCGCACCTGTCGTATGTCGTTCGAACTGCTGGCCACCGACGGCAAGGCCCGTCGTGGCCGCCTGACCTTCCCGCGTGGCGTGGTGGAAACCCCGGCGTTCATGCCGGTGGGCACCTATGGCACCGTGAAGGGCATGCTGCCTCGTGACATCGAGGCCATCGGCGCGCACATGATTTTGGGCAACACCTTCCACCTGTGGCTGCGCCCGGGCATGGAAGTGATCAAGGCCCACGGCGACCTGCACGATTTCATGAAGTGGCAGGGCCCTATCCTGACCGACTCGGGTGGTTTCCAGGTGTTCAGCCTGGGCGCCATGCGCAAGATCAAGGAAGAGGGCGTGACCTTCGCCTCCCCGGTGGACGGCTCGAAGGTGTTCATGGGTCCCGAAGAGTCGATGCAGGTACAGCGCGACCTGGGCTCCGACGTGGTGATGATTTTCGACGAGTGCACCCCGTACCCGGCTGACGAAGACGTGGCCCGTGTGTCCATGGAGCTGTCGCTGCGCTGGGCTCAGCGCTCCAAGAACGCTCACGGTGACAACACCGCGGCGCTGTTCGGCATCGTCCAGGGCGGCATGCACCAGAACCTGCGCATGCGCTCGCTGGAAGGCCTGGACAAGATCGGCTTCGACGGCCTGGCCATCGGCGGTCTGTCGGTGGGCGAGCCCAAGCACGAGATGATCAAGGTGCTGGATTATCTGCCGGGCCAGATGCCCGCTGACAAACCTCGTTACCTTATGGGTGTTGGCAAGCCGGAAGATCTGGTGGAGGGTGTGCGCCGCGGTGTGGACATGTTCGATTGCGTGATGCCAACCCGCAATGCCCGCAATGGGCATCTGTTCATCGACACCGGCGTGCTGAAGATCCGCAACGCGTTTCATCGTCATGATAATTCGCCGCTGGACCCGACCTGCGACTGCTACACCTGCCAGAACTTCTCCCGTGCTTATCTGCACCATTTGGACAAGTGCGGCGAAATGCTGGGGAGCATGTTGAATACCATCCACAATTTGCGTCATTACCAGGTGCTGATGGCTGGTTTGCGCGAGGCTATTCAACAGGGTACATTGGCCGCCTTTGTCGATGCCTTCTACGCCAAACGCGGGCTTGTAACGCCGCCTTTGGACTGAGTTCGTGACCCTTTTGAGTCAACAATTTTGCAACTGGAGTGCTAAATGAGCTTTTTTATCTCTGACGCGTTGGCCGACGCCGGTGCACCGGCAGCTGCAGGCCCTATGGGCGGTGGCTTCGAGTGGATTTTCCTGGTCGGTTTCCTGGTCATCTTCTACCTGATGATCTGGCGCCCGCAGGCCAAGCGTGCCAAAGAGCAGAAAAACCTGCTGGGCAACCTGCAGAAAGGTGACGAAGTTGTGACCACCGGTGGTATCGCCGGCAAGATCAACAAAGTGACCGACGACTTCGTGGTGATCGAGGTTTCGGACACTGTAGAGCTGAAGATCCAGAAGGGCGCCATTGCCGCGACCCTGCCGAAAGGCACGCTCAAAGCGATCTAAGTTTCAGACTTTTACCAATCGACGGGGCGCGCAAGGCGCCCCGCGTCTTGAACGGGCGGCGTGATGCTGAACAAATACCCTCTGTGGAAATACCTACTGATCCTGGCGGTGCTGGCGGTCGGTTTTATTTATTCCGCACCCAATCTCTATCCTGATGACGCGGCCATCCAGGTCTCGGGCGCAAGCTCTGCGCTGCAAGTCACCCAGGCTGATCTGGACCGCAGCGCCAAGGCGCTGACCGATGCCGGTATCGAGGTCAAGGCGGCAACGCTGGCCGAGAATGGCAAGGGCGGTTTGTTGCGTCTGGCCAAGCGTGATGACCAACTGCCTGCCAAGGACGTGGTCCGCAAAACCTTGGGCGACGACTATGTTGTAGCGCTGAACCTGGCGGCTACCACGCCGCAGTGGCTGCGCAACATTGGCGCGCACCCGATGAAGCTGGGCCTGGACTTGTCCGGTGGTGTGCACTTTCTGCTCGCCGTGGACATGGACAAGGCCATTGATGCCCGCCTGAAAATCTACGAAGCCGACGTCAAGACCGAGCTGCGCAAGGAAAAGATCCGCTACCGCAGCATGCCTCAGCAGGCCGCTGCCATTCAGCTGGGCTTTGCCGATGCCGACAGCCTGACCCAGGCCCAGGCGATCATTCGCAAGACCTACACCGATTTCGACCTGACCACCTCCACCCGTGGGGAGTTGCAGGTACTGTCGCTGACGCTGACCCCGGCCAAGCTGGCCGAGATCCGCGAATACTCCATCAAGCAGAACTTGACCACGGTACGTAACCGCGTCAACGAGCTGGGCGTGGCCGAGCCACTGGTACAGCGCCAGGGTGCCAACCGCATCGTGGTGGAGCTGCCAGGCGTGCAGGACACCGCAGAAGCCAAGCGCATCCTGGGCAAGACCGCCAGCCTTGAATTCCGTCTGGGCGCAGGCCCCGATGATTCGCGTGCCACCACCGAGACCTTCGAGTTCCGTGACGGCAGCCGTCCGCCAGCCGCCGTCGAGCGCAGCCTGATCATCACCGGTGACCAGGTGACCGACGCGTCGGCCAGCTTCGACGAGCATGGCCAGCCGCAAGTGAACATCAAGCTTGATGGCCACGGTGGCGACCTGATGAGCCGCGCCACGCGCAGCAACGTCGGCCGCAGCATGGCGGTACTGTTCATCGAGCAGAAGCCGTTCACCCGCTACGAGAAGCAGACTGTCGACGGCGTCGAGAAAGACGTGGCCGTGCAGGACTTCAGCGAAGAGAAGAAAATCATCAGCCTGGCGACCATCCAGTCGCCGCTGGGCGCGCAATTCCGCATCACCGGCCTGAACGGCCAGGGTGAATCGTCGGAACTGGCCCTGCTGCTGCGTGCCGGTGGTCTGGCCGCGCCGATGTACTTCGCCGAAGAGCGCACCATTGGCCCAAGCCTGGGTGCCGACAACATCACCAAGGGTATCCATGCGTCCCTGTGGGGCATGCTGTTTGTGTCGCTGTTCATCATCGCCATCTACCGCTTCTTCGGCATCATCGCCACCGTGGCGCTGGCGCTGAACATGGTGGCGCTGCTGGCCCTGATGTCGGTGCTGGGTGCCACCCTGACGCTGCCGGGTATTGCCGGTATCGTGTTGACCATGGGTATGGCGGTTGACGCCAACGTGCTGATCTTCTCGCGTATCCGCGAGGAAATCGCCGCCGGGATGAGCGTGCAGCGGGCGATCAACGAAGGTTTCGGCCGTGCGTTCACCGCCATTGTCGACGCCAACCTGACCACCTTGCTGGTAGGCGGCATTCTTTTCGCCATGGGCACCGGCCCGGTGAAAGGCTTCGCCGTGACCATGTCCCTGGGTATCTTTACCTCGATGTTCACAGCCATCATGGTGACCCGCGCAATGGTCAACCTGATCTACGGCGGTCGTGACTTCAAGAAGTTGTGGATTTAAGGGGCTGCCATGAAACGTACCATCAACTTCATGGGCGTTCGCAACATTGCGTTCGCCTTGACACTGTTCCTCACGGTATTGGCGTTGTTCAGCTGGTTCCACAAGGGCCTGAACTTCGGTCTGGACTTCACTGGCGGTACGCTGATCGAGCTCAACTACGAGAAGCCGGCCGACCTGACCCAGGTGCGTAGCGAACTGGTTGCCGCTGGCTACCACGAAGCCATCGTGCAGAACTTCGGTGACACCACCGACCTGCTGGTGCGCATGCCGGGCGACGACCCCAAGCTGGGCGCCCAGGTTTCTGAAGCGCTGGCAAAGGTGGGCGGTGATAACCCGGCCAAGGTCACCCGTACCGAGTTCGTCGGCCCGCAAGTGGGTGAAGAGCTGCGTGACCAGGGCGGCCTGGGCATGCTCATGGCCCTGGGCGGCGTGTTGATCTACCTGGCTTTCCGCTTCCAGTGGAAATTCGCGGTAGGCGCCATCGCCTCCCTGGTGCACGACGTGGTCGTGACCATGGGTATCCTGTCGTTCTTCCAGATCACCTTCGACCTGACGGTGCTGGCGGCGGTACTGGCCATCATCGGCTACTCGCTGAACGACACCATCGTGGTATTCGACCGGGTGCGCGAGAACTTCCGCGTGCTGCGCAAGGCTTCGCTGATCGAGAACATCAACGTCTCGACCACCCAGACCCTGCTGCGTACCCTGGCTACCTCGATCTCGACGTTGCTGGCCATCGCCGCGCTGCTGTTCTTCGGCGGCGACAACCTGTTCGGTTTCTCCATCGCGCTGTTCATTGGCGTGCTGGCGGGTACCTACTCCTCGATCTACATCGCCAACGTGGTGCTGATCTGGCTGAACCTGAACAGTGACGACCTGATTGCTCCGGTCACCAAGGATAAAGTCGACGATCGCCCCTAATGTGATCGCCGTCGCTTAATCCCCTGAAAAGGCGCGAGTTTTGAACTCGCGCCTTTTTTTGTGCTCCAAGGCTGGGAGAAGCGCGGACGTTGATCCGTATAAGAAGGTCAGGAGGTTCAAGTGAACAAATCGTTGCTGGTTGGTGCAGTGTTGGGTGCCGTGGCGGTAACCGCCGGTGGTGCTGTCGCGACCTACAGCCTCGTGAAAAGTGGCCCAGAGTACGCAGAAGTTCTGGCTGTAGACCCTATCAATCAAGAGATCAAGACGCCCCGCAAGGAGTGTCATGACGTAGCGGTAACCCACCGCCGCGCCGTGCAGGACCAGCACCAGGTGGCCGGTACCGTGCTGGGCGCCGTGGGCGGTGGCCTGCTGGGCCATATGGTCGGTGGCGGCAAGGGCAAGACCCTGGCCACCGTGGCCGGCGCCGTGGGCGGTGGCTATGCGGGCAACAAGGTGCAGGAGCACATGCAGAACGGTGACACTTACACCACCACGGAAAGCCGCTGCAACACGGTCAACGACATCAGCAGCAAGGTGGTTGGCTATAACGTGAAGTATCAGCTGAACGGTCAGGTGGGGCAGGTGAAGATGGACCGTGATCCTGGGTCCAAGATCCCGGTGAGCAAGGATGGCCAACTGGTGCTGACCCAGCAGTAACCTGTAGCCGCTGCCGCCAGGCTGCGCTGGCCCTGTGCCTCGCTGGGTATCTCCAGTGTTCACAAGGGCCAGCGCAGCCTGACGGCAGCGGCTACGGATGGCGCAGCAAACCGCAGGCATAAAAAAAGCACCCCGAAGGGTGCTTTTTTTGTGCCCGATTTACGCTTGGCGCTTGATCGAAGCAGGCAGGTGCGGCTGGATGGCCGTCAGTACTGCTTTGAAGCACTTGATGTTACCGGCAACGATGTGGCCCTTCTCCAGGAAGTCGTGACCACCGGTGAAGTCGCTCACCAGGCCGCCTGCTTCTTGAATCAGCAGGGCGCCAGCGGCCATGTCCCATTCGCTCAGGCCCGACTCCCAGAAGGCGTCGAAACGGCCGGCGGCCACGTAGGCCAGGTCAAGGCTGGCAGCACCGGCGCGGCGGATGCCGGCGGTCTGGCCTACCAGGGAGCGGAACATGCCCAGGTAGTTGTCCAGGTCAGCCATCTGGTTGTCGCGGAACGGGAAGCCGGTGCCCAGCAGGGCGCCTTCCAGGCTGGTGCGGCCGCTGACGCGCAGGCGACGGCCGTTCAGCTGGGCGCCACGGCCACGGCTGGCGGTGAATTCTTCCTGGCGAACCGGGTCCAGAACAACGGCGTGCTCCAGGCGGCCGCGGTATTTGCAGGCGATGCTGACGGCAAAGTGCGGGATGCCGCGCAGGAAGTTGGTGGTGCCATCCAGTGGGTCGATGATCCACTCGTATTCGGCGCCTTCGCCGCTGCCGGCGTGCAGGCCGGTTTCTTCGCCACGGATGGTGTGGGTCGGATAGGCCTTGCGCAGGGCGTCGATGATTTTCTGTTCGGCCGCACGGTCTACTTCAGAGACGTAATCCTTCGCGTCTTTTTCATCAACCTTGATGGTATCCAGGCGCTCGATGGAGCGGAAGATCAATTCACTGGCGCTGCGGGCGGCGCGCAGCGCGATATTCAGCATGGGCTGCATGGACGTTTCACCTAGGTCGTTAAAGAAAGCCGAATATTCTAACAGAAAAGTTCCCGCGAAGAAGAGGGTGATCAGCTTTCGTAGCGCAAGCGGTATCTGTTCGGTAAGATTTCACCTCTTTCCTCCAGTCTGTGAGCACTCGCCTTGCTGCAAAATATTCGTGTCGTCCTGGTCAACACCAGCCACCCCGGCAATATCGGTGGGGCTGCGCGCGCCATGAAGAACATGGGCTTGTCGCGCCTGGTGCTGGTCGATCCGCTGGATTTCCCTTCTCACGAGGCCAGTGCCCGTGCATCGGGTGCCGATGACGTGCTGGAAAACGTCCAGGTGGTCGCCACCCTCGAAGAAGCCCTGGTGGGTACCACCATGGTGCTGGGCACCAGCGCCCGTGAGCGTCGTATCCCCTGGCCGCTGCTGGACCCGCGCGAGTGCGGCAGCAAAAGCGTCGAAGAGGCCGCCCAGCTGGGTGGCGAGGTGGCGCTGGTGTTTGGCCGCGAACACGCAGGCCTCACCAATGACGAGCTGCAGCGATGTCATTTCCACGTGCATATCCCGTCAAACCCTGATTTCAGCTCGCTGAACCTGGGTGCGGCGGTGCAGGTACTGGCCTACGAAGTGCGTATGGCCTGGCTGGCAGCCGAAGGGCAGGCGTCCAAGACCGAGAAGGTCGAAGTGGCGTCGGTCAAGAGCGCAGAGCTCTCGACCAGCGATGAGATGGAGCGTTTCTACGAACACCTGGAGAGCACCCTGGTGGAGATCGGCTTCCTCGACCCGCAAAGCCCGCGGCACCTGATGGCGCGTTTGCGTCGCCTGTACGGCCGCAGCTCGGTAGCCAAGGCGGAAATGAACATATTGCGCGGCATTCTCACGGAAACCCAGAAAGTGGCCCGTGGCGAGCCGCATAAGCGGAAGGACTGACCATGTTCGAACGTCTGCGTGAAGACATTCAAAGCGTATTCCATCGCGACCCGGCGGCGCGCAACGCCTTCGAGGTGATGACCAGCTACCCCGGCATGCACGCCATCTGGTTGCACCGCGGCGCGCACAAGCTGTGGAAGGCCGAGTTCAAGTGGCTGGCCCGCATGGTGTCGAACTTCGGTCGCTGGATGACCGGCATCGAGATTCACCCAGGCGCCAAGATCGGCCGGCGTTTCTTCATTGACCATGGCATGGGCATTGTTATCGGTGAGACCGCCGAGATCGGCAATGACGTCACCCTCTACCAGGGTGTGACCCTGGGTGGTACCAGTTGGAACAAGGGCAAGCGCCACCCCACGCTGGAAGATGGCGTGGTGGTGGGGGCGGGCGCCAAGGTGCTGGGGCCTTTCACTGTGGGGGCTGGGGCCAAGATAGGCTCCAATGCGGTAGTGACCAAGCCGGTCCCGGCCGGCGCTACGGCGGTCGGTATTCCGGGGCGCATCATCGTCAAGAGCGATGACGCCGTGGACGCCAAGCGCAAGGCCATGGCCGAGAAGATCGGCTTCGATGCCTATGGCGTGACCGAAGACATGCCTGACCCGGTGGCGCGCGCCATTGGCCAGTTGCTGGATCATCTGCACGCCGTGGATGGCCGCCTGGAGGACATGTGCGGGGCGATGACGCGGATGGGCAGTGACTATTGCGCCAAGGAACTGCCGCAACTGCGCGATGAAGACTTCAAATGCGTGAAGGGTGAGGTCGAGGCGCCTGCCGCCGAAGCCCGCTGACCCCGTAGCCGCTGCCGCCAGGCTGCGCTGGCCCTGATGTTCGCTGGAGATCTCCAGCGGGGCACGTGGCCAGCGCAGCCTTCGGCAGCGGCTGCAGGCAAACCAAAAATCCCGTGCTATAGTACGCCGCCCGTTTTGCCGCTATTCCCGACTAAGGTAGTAGGTCTTAAAGTTGACTTAATTACTCGGGAATTGCATACTTGCCAGTATTCCGCTACTCCCTTTTCGTAACCCCGTGGTACTCGCCATGCGACTGACAACTAAAGGCCGATACGCCGTGACCGCCATGCTCGACCTGGCGTTGCACGCGCAGCATGGGCCCGTCTCACTGGCCGATATCTCCGAGCGCCAAGGCATTTCCCTGTCGTACCTGGAGCAACTGTTCGCCAAGCTGCGCCGCAGCAATCTGGTGTCCAGCGTGCGCGGGCCCGGCGGTGGCTATCAGCTGTCGCGCGAGATGGAAGGCATCCAGGTGGCCCAGGTCATCGATGCGGTCAACGAGTCGGTCGATGCAACCCGTTGCCAGGGACTGGGCGATTGCCACGCCGGCGACACCTGCCTCACCCACCACCTGTGGTGCGACCTGAGCCAGCAGATTCATGAGTTTTTGAGCGGTATCAGTCTGGCTGACCTTGTCACTCGCCGTGAAGTGCAAGAGGTCGCCCAGCGCCAGGACCTGCGCCGTTGCAACACCACCAAGAGCCAGCGCCTGGACAAGATCGAAACGTCCTTCGTCGAATGACGTCGGGACTATGGCTAGCCCGCCTGATAGGAGAATTTCAATGAAGTTGCCGATTTACCTCGATTACTCCGCCACCACGCCGGTTGACCCGCGTGTAGCGCAAAAGATGAGCGACTGCCTGCTGGTTGACGGAAACTTCGGCAACCCGGCGTCCCGTTCCCACGTTTTCGGCTGGAAGGCTGAAGAAGCGGTTGAGAACGCTCGTCGCCAGGTCGCCGACCTGGTCAGCGCCGACCCGCGTGAAATCGTCTGGACCAGCGGTGCAACCGAGTCCGACAACCTGGCCATCAAGGGTGTCGCGCACTTCTATCACACCAAGGGCAAGCACCTGATCACTTCCAAGATCGAGCACAAGGCGGTCCTGGACACCATGCGCCAACTGGAGCGTGAAGGCTTCGAGGTTACCTACCTCGACCCGCAGGAAGACGGCCTGATCACCCCGGCCATGATCGAAGCGGCGCTGCGTGACGACACCATCCTGGTGTCGGTGATGCACGTGAACAACGAAATCGGCACCGTCAACGACATCGCCGCCATTGGCGAGCTGACCCGCTCGCGCGGTGTGATGTTCCACGTTGACGCCGCCCAGTCCACCGGCAAGGTCGAGATCGACGTGACCAAGCTGAAGGTCGACCTGATGTCGTTCTCGGCGCACAAGACCTACGGCCCCAAGGGCATCGGCGCGCTGTACGTCAGCCGCAAGCCTCGCGTACGCCTGGAAGCCACCATGCACGGCGGTGGTCACGAGCGCGGCATGCGTTCGGGCACCCTGGCTACCCACCAGATCGTCGGCATGGGCGAAGCCTTCGCCATCGCCAAGCAGGAAATGGCCGCTGAAAACCAGCGCATCCAGGCCCTGAGCGACCGCTTCTTCAAGCAGGTCGAGCACCTGGAAGAGCTGTACGTCAACGGCAGCCTGACCGCCCGCGTACCGCACAACCTGAACCTGAGCTTCAACTACGTGGAAGGCGAGTCGCTGATCATGGCGCTCAAGGACCTGGCCGTATCGTCCGGTTCGGCCTGCACCTCGGCCTCCCTCGAGCCGTCCTACGTGTTGCGTGCCCTGGGCCGCAACGACGAACTGGCGCACAGCTCGATCCGTTTCACCTTCGGCCGCTTCAGCACCGAAGAAGAAATCGACTACGCCGCGCAGAAAGTCTGCGAGGCCGTGACCAAGCTGCGCGAACTGTCGCCGCTGTGGGATATGTTCAAAGACGGCGTCGACATCTCGAAGATCGAGTGGGCGGCACACTAAACAAAGAAGCCGCCACCATCCAGATCCTGTAGAGACGTGGCGTTAACGCAGGCGTATCTACAGGGCCTTCAGAGCGGCCCTGATGAGTGAGGATTGAGAATCATGGCTTACAGCGAAAAGGTCATCGACCACTACGAAAACCCACGTAACGTCGGCAAGATGAATGCCGAAGACCCGGACGTGGGCACCGGCATGGTTGGCGCTCCAGCCTGCGGCGACGTAATGCGCCTGCAGATCAAGGTCAACGAGCAGGGTATCATCGAAGACGCCAAGTTCAAGACCTACGGCTGTGGCTCCGCCATTGCTTCCAGCTCCCTGGCCACCGAGTGGATGAAGGGCAAGTCGTTGGATGAAGCGGTCACCATCAGCAATACCCAGCTGGCCGAAGAACTGGCGTTGCCGCCGGTGAAAATCCACTGCTCCGTACTCGCTGAAGACGCCATCAAGGCCGCCGTTCACGACTACAAGCAGAAGAAAGGTTTGCTCTAACAGCACGCATCGCACGATGTAAGGAGTCTCGATGGCTATCAGCATGACAGAAGCCGCCGCCAAGCATATCCGCCGTTCCCTGGACGGTCGTGGCAAGGGCGAGGGTATCCGCCTGGGTGTTCGCACTACCGGCTGTTCGGGCCTGGCCTATGTGCTGGAGTTCGTGGACAGCCTTGGCGAAGACGACCAGGTGTTCGAAAGTCACGGTGAGAAAGTGATCATCGACCCCAAGAGCCTGGCGTACCTTGACGGCACCGAGCTGGATTTCGTCAAGGAAGGGTTGAACGAAGGCTTCAAGTTCAACAACCCCAACGTACGCGGTGAATGTGGCTGCGGCGAAAGCTTCAACGTTTGAGGCTGACCGTGGGTACTCCTTGTCATTTTGCCTTGTTCGACCTGCGGCCTGGCTTCCGCCTGGACCTCGACCAGCTGGCTTCGCGTTATCGCGAGCTGGCGCGTGCCGTTCACCCCGATCGCTTTGCCGATGCGTCCGAGCGCGAACAGCGCCTGGCGCTTGAGCAGTCCGCTGGCCTCAACGAGGCCTACCAGACGCTCAAGAACGCGCCCAAGCGGGCCCGTTACCTGCTGGCCATCGGTGGCCACGAAGTGCCCCAGGAAGTCACGGTCCACGACCCTGAGTTCCTGATGCAGCAGATGCAGTGGCGCGAAGAGCTCGAAGACCTGCAAGACAGTGCCGACCTTGACGGTGTGGCGCAGTTCAAGCAGCGGGTGAAGAAGGCCCAGGAGCAACTGAACGAGAGCTTCGCCAGCTGTTGGGATGATGCTGCGCAGCGCGAACAGGCCGAACGCCTGATGCGGCGCATGCAGTTCCTCGACAAGCTGTCCTACGAAGTGCGCCAGCTGGAAGAGCGCCTCGACGATTAACCCAGTGTTGCTACGGCTGCACGCCTGATATTCAGATAAGCATGGCCCTACTGCAGATCGCCGAACCCGGCCAGAGTCCTCAACCGCACCAGCGCAAGCTGGCTGTGGGCATTGACCTTGGCACTACCAATTCGCTGGTCGCTGCCTTGCGCAGCGGCCTGTCCGAGCCGCTGGCCGACGAGCAGGGGCAGGTCATTCTGCCGTCCGCCGTCCGCTACCACGCTGACCGCATCGAAGTGGGCGCCACCGCCAAGGCTGCCGCCGCCACCGATCCGCTCAACACCATCGTTTCCGTCAAGCGCTTCATGGGCCGTGGCCTGGCCGACGTCAAGCTGCTGGGTGAGCAATTGCCCTACCGCTTCGTTGGCGGCGAGTCGCACATGCCGTTCATTGAAACGGTGCAGGGCGCCAAGAGCCCGGTGGAAGTCTCTGCCGACATCCTCAAGGTGCTGCGCCTGCGTGCCGAAGCCACCCTGGGTGGCGAGCTGGTAGGTGCGGTGATCACTGTCCCGGCCTACTTTGACGACGCTCAGCGCCAGGCCACCAAGGACGCGGCCAAGCTGGCCGGCCTGAACGTGCTGCGTCTGCTCAATGAGCCGACTGCGGCCGCGGTGGCGTACGGTCTGGATCAGCATGCCGAAGGCCTGGTGGCCATCTATGACCTGGGTGGCGGCACCTTCGATATCTCGATCCTGCGCCTGACTGGCGGTGTCTTCGAAGTGCTGGCCACCGGTGGCGACAGTGCCCTGGGCGGCGACGATTTCGACCATGCCATCGCCAGCTGGATCGTGGAGCAGGCTGGTGTCTCGGCCAACCTTGATCCGGGCGCTCAGCGCCAGTTGCTGCAGGTAGCCTGCGCTGCCAAGGAAGCCCTGACCGACGCCGCTTCGGTGCCGGTCGTCTATGGTGACTGGCACGCCGAGCTCAGTCGTGACGGCTTCAATGCCCTGATCGAGCCCATGGTGGCCCGCAGCCTCAAGGCCTGCCGCCGCGCCGTGCGTGACTCGGGCGTGGAATTCGACGAGGTGGCCGCCGTGGTCATGGTCGGCGGTTCCACCCGCGTGCCACGTGTACGTGAAGCCGTTGGCGAGCTGTTCGGCCGCCAGCCCTTGACCTCTATCGACCCTGATCAGGTGGTGGCCATTGGTGCTGCCATCCAGGCCGATACCCTGGCTGGCAACAAGCGTGACGGTGACGAGCTGTTGCTGCTGGACGTGATCCCGCTGTCCCTGGGGCTGGAAACCATGGGCGGTCTGATGGAGAAGGTGATTCCGCGCAACACCACCATCCCCGTCGCCCGTGGCCAGGACTTCACCACCTATAAGGACGGCCAGTCGGCCATGATGATTCACGTGCTGCAAGGCGAGCGTGAATTGATCAGTGACTGCCGTTCGCTGGCACGCTTCGAATTGCGTGGCATTCCGGCCATGGTCGCCGGTGCAGCGAAAATCCGCGTTACCTTTCAGGTCGATGCCGATGGCTTGCTCAGCGTTTCGGCGCGAGAGCTGGGCTCGGGCGTGGAAGCCAGCATCCAGGTCAAGCCGTCCTACGGCCTGACCGACGGCGAAATCGCCCGCATGCTCAAAGACTCGTTCCAGTACGCCGGTGACGACAAGGTGGCGCGCCAGTTGCGCGAGCACCAGGTCGACGCCGAGCGCCTGATCGAGGCCGTGCAGGCGGCCATCGAAGCCGATGGCGATCGCCTGCTGGACGCCGAAGAGCGGATGGTGATCGAGCTGCAAATGACTGAATTGCGTGAATTGATGAGCGGTACCGACGGCGCGGCCATCGAGCAACAGACCAAGCGTCTGTCGCAGGTCACCGACGCTTTCGCGGCCCGCCGCCTCGACTCGACGGTGAAAGCCGCGTTGGCCGGGCGCAACCTGAATGAGATTGAGGAATAACGATGCCGCAGGTCATTTTTCTGCCCCACGAGAAATTCTGCCCGGAAGGGCTGGTAGTCGAGGCCCCGACCGGCACTTCGATCCTTGAGCTGGCCCACGATCATCACATCGAGATCGAAAGCGCCTGCGGCGGCGTTTGCGCCTGCACCACTTGTCACTGCATCATTCGCGAAGGCTTCAATTCGCTGGAAGAAGTCGACGAACTGGAAGAGGATTACCTGGACAAGGCCTGGGGCCTGGAGCCCAACTCGCGTCTGGCGTGCCAGGCGGTGGTGGGAACCGAGGACCTGACGGTCGAAATCCCGAAATATTCGCTCAACCATGCGGCCGAAGCGCCGCACTGATCGGGAAGCTGTCATGAGCTACGGTTGGAATGATGTACAACGTATTGCAGAGGAATTGGCCGAGGCCAAGCCGGGCGTTAACCCTTATTCGGTTAATTTCGTCGATCTGCAGCAATGGATCAAGGAACTGCCTGGTTTCGACAGCAATTCTGGCCGGGTAGGCGAGAAAGTGCTGGAGGCGGTCCAGACCCTTTGGGCCGACGAAATAGACTGATCATCTTTGCAGGTTAGGCATTACCCCAGAACCCGCGTATAATTCGCGGGTTTAATTTTTCGCAACAATCACTGTTTCTGGAGTTTCACCATGGCTGTTCAACGTACTTTCTCCATCATCAAGCCTGACGCTGTTGCCAAGAACGTCATCGGCGAGATCACCACTCGTTTCGAAAAAGCCGGTCTGCGCGTCGTTGCCTCGAAACTGAAGCAACTGTCCAAGGCCGAAGCTGAAGGTTTCTACGCTGAGCACAGCGCTCGTGGCTTCTTCGGCGACCTGGTTGCCTTCATGATCTCCGGTCCTGTTGTTGTCCAGGTTCTGGAAGGCGAAAACGCCATCGCTCTGAACCGTGAGCTGATGGGCGCTACCAACCCTAAAGAAGCTGCTGCCGGCACCATCCGTGCTGACTTCGCTGACTCCATCGACGCCAACGCCGTACACGGTTCGGACTCCGAAGCCGCTGCTGCCCGCGAAATCTCGTACTTCTTCGCTGCTACCGAAGTAACCACTCGCTAAGCCTCGGCTACTGAGTGAAGGTGAAACCATGACCGCAATGACTGGCAAGACAAACCTGTTGGGCTTGACCCAACCTGAGATGGAACAGTTCTTCGACTCGATCGGGGAGAAGCGCTTTCGTGCCGGTCAGGTCATGAAGTGGATTCACCATTTTGGCGTCGATGATTTCGACGCCATGACGAACGTCGGCAAGGCCTTGCGCGAGAAGCTCAAGGCCTGTGCCGAAATTCGTGGTCCCGAAGTGGTCAGCGAGGACATCTCCAGCGATGGCACCCGTAAGTGGGTAGTGCGCGTGGAGTCCGGCAGCTGCGTCGAGACCGTCTATATTCCGCAGGGCAAGCGCGGCACCTTGTGTGTTTCGTCCCAGGCGGGCTGTGCCCTGGACTGCAGTTTCTGCTCCACCGGCAAGCAAGGCTTCAACAGCAACCTCACCGCCGCCGAAGTCATCGGCCAGGTGTGGATTGCCAACAAATCCTTCGGCAGTGTCCCGGCTACCATCGACCGCGCCATCACCAACGTGGTGATGATGGGCATGGGCGAGCCATTGCTGAACTTCGACAACGTCATCAGCGCCATGCGCCTGATGATGGATGACCTGGGCTATGGCATCTCCAAACGCCGGGTCACCCTGTCTACCTCCGGCGTTGTGCCGATGATCGACGTGCTCGCCGATCACATCGACGTGTCCCTGGCCCTGTCGCTGCACGCGCCCAACGACGCGCTGCGCAACCAGCTGGTGCCGATCAACAAGAAGTACCCGCTCAAAATGCTGCTCGAGTCGTGCCAGCGCTACATGTCCCAGCTGGGCGAGAAGCGCGTGCTGACCATCGAGTACACCCTGCTCAAGGACGTCAACGACAAGCTCGAGCACGCGGTGGAAATGGTCGAGCTGCTCAAGACCGTACCCTGCAAGATCAACCTGATCCCGTTCAACCCGTTCCCGCACTCCGGTTACGAGCGGCCCAGCAACAATGCCATCCGTCGTTTCCAGGATCATTTGCACCAGGCCGGTTTCAATGTCACGGTGCGCACTACCCGCGGCGAAGACATCGACGCCGCCTGTGGTCAATTGGTAGGGCAGGTGATGGACCGCACCCGCCGTAGCGAACGCTATATCGCCGTACGCCAGCTGGCGGCCGACGATATGCCGCTCAACGCCGAAAACCGGCCCTGAGAGAGGATCTCCATGACCGTGCGCGCCGCGCTCCTGCTGTTGTGTTTCAACCTGTTGGTTGGCTGCGTCTCCACGGGTAAAGTCAACCGCGATGGACACCAGCAAGGGGCGCGAGGAAGCGCGCAAGGCCCTGGTGCAACTGGGGCTGGGTTACTTGCAGACCGGTCAGGCCGAGCAGGCCAAGGTGCCGCTCAAGCAGGCGCTGGAAATCGACAGCTCCGATGCCGAGGCCAATGGCGCCCTGGGCCTGGTGTTCCAGGCTGAACTGGAGCCCAAGCTTGCCGAGGAATACTTCAAGAAGGCGCTGTCCAGCCGCCCCAGGGATGCCCGCACGCTCAACAATTACGGCGGTTTCCTGTACGAGCAGAAGCGGTATCAGGACGCTTACGAAACCTTTGAGAAAGCGACCGACGATCCCCTGTATCCTGAGCGCTCGCGGGTCTTCGAAAACCTCGGCCTGACCGCTCGGGCCATGGGCAACAAACCCTTGGCCATGCAGTTGTTCGACAAGGCCTTGCGGCTTAATGCCGACCAGCCACGGGCGTTGCTGGAAATGGCTGAGTTGTCTTACGAAGACAGGCATTATGTGCCGGCGCGCGATTACTATGACCGCTTCGGCAAGCTGAGCGAACAGAACGCTCGCAGCCTGTTGCTGGGCACGCGCCTGGCGCGGATTTTTCAAGACAAGAACAGGGCCGCCAGCTACGGCCTGCAACTCAGAAGACTCTATCCCGGTACGCCGGAATATCAGCAATACCTGTCGGAGCAATGATGAAAGCGGCGCATCCCGAAGTTGTAGCAGCGACTCGCGTGAACCCTGGTGATACCTTGCGCCAGGCCCGCGAAAGCAAAGGCTGGTCGCTGGCCGACGTGGCCGTCAAACTCAACCTGACGGCCACCTCCCTGGGCAACCTGGAAGCCGGCGCCTTCGACAAGCTGCCGGGGCATACCTTCGCCCGCGGCTACATCCGTGCCTACGCCAAGCTGCTGGGCATGGACCAGGCGCCGCTGGTGCAGGCCTTCGACCAGGCCACGGGCAGCCACGCCCAGGGCAGCGAAGTGCACGCGCTGGGCCGCATCGAAGAACCGGTACGCCTGTCCCACAATATTCTGCGCGGCGTGAGCCTGCTGTTGCTGGTGCTGGTCATCGGCGGCGGCTTCTTCTGGTGGCAGGATCAGACCGGCCAGCGCGGCAAGGACCAGGCTGGCCTGGCCATGGAGCATGTTGAAGTCGAAAGCGCCGACGGCACCACCCAGATTCATCCGATCGACGAGCCTGAAGACCAGGCCGTGACCGAAGCCCAGAAACCCGAGGTCACCGAGCCTGCTGCAGCCGCTGAAGCGCCGGCCACCGTGCCTGCGACAGCCGCCGTTCAGCCGGTTGCCCCTACCGTGGCGGCGGCCCCTGTTGCGCCTGCCCAGGCCCCGGCTGTGGTGCATCAACCAGCCCCTGCCGTGGTGCATCAGCCGGTCGCCCCGGTTGCGCCGACGGTGGCAGCCGCTGCGCCTGCTGCCGTGGCAGCGCCTGAAGCGCCTGTGGCTGGCCAGGGCCAACTGCACGTGCAGTTCACCGCCGACTGCTGGACCCAGGTCACCGACGGCAACGGCAAGGTGCTGCTCAGCGGCCTGAAGCGCAAGGGCGATACCATTGACCTGAACGGCAAGCCGCCGTTCGCGGTGCGCCTGGGCTATGCCCGCGGTGCGCAAGTGGCCTACAACGGCCAACCCGTGGACGTGGCGCCATTCACCTCCGGCGAGACTGCTCGCATGAAAGTGGGGCAATAAATCATGCACGGCGAATCCCCGATCAAACGTCGCGAATCCCGTAAAATCTGGGTCGGCAATGTACCGGTGGGTGGCGATGCCCCCATCGCGGTGCAAAGCATGACCAACACCGACACCAACGACGTCGCTGCCACCGTGGCGCAGATCCGCCGCCTGGAAGACGCCGGCGCCGACATCGTGCGCGTTTCGGTGCCCGACATGGACGCCGCCGAGGCGTTCGGCAAGATCAAGCAGCAGGTGCGCGTGCCCCTGGTGGCCGACATCCATTTCGACTACAAGATCGCCCTGCGCGTGGCCGAACTGGGCGTGGACTGCCTGCGCATCAACCCGGGCAACATCGGTCGCGAAGACCGTGTGCGCGCCGTGGTCGATGCCGCCCGGGACCGTGGCATCCCGATCCGCATCGGCGTCAACGCAGGCTCCCTGGAAAAGGACCTGCAGAAAAAGTACGGCGAACCTACGCCTGAAGCCCTGGTGGAATCGGCACTGCGCCATGTGGAGCATCTTGAGCGCCTGAACTTCCCGGACTTCAAGGTCAGCGTGAAAGCCTCCGACGTGTTCATGGCCGTCGCCGCCTACCGCCTGCTGGCCACCCAGATCTCCCAGCCGCTGCACCTGGGCATCACCGAAGCCGGCGGTTTGCGCTCGGGCACGGTGAAATCCTCGGTGGGCCTAGGTATGCTGCTGGCCGATGGCATCGGCGACACCATCCGCATCTCCCTGGCCGCAGACCCGGTGGAAGAGATCAAGGTTGGCTACGACATCCTCAAGTCCCTGCGCCTGCGCTCGCGTGGTATCAACTTCATCGCCTGCCCAAGCTGCTCGCGGCAGAACTTCGATGTGGTCAAGACCATGAACGAGCTGGAAGGGCGCCTGGAAGACCTGCTGGTGCCGCTGGACGTGGCGGTGATCGGCTGTGTGGTCAACGGCCCCGGCGAAGCCAAGGAAGCCCACGTGGGCCTGACCGGCGGCACGCCGAACCTGATCTACATCGACGGCAAGCCGGCGCAGAAACTGACCAACGACAACCTGGTGCAAGAGCTCGAGAAGCTGATTCGCCAGAAGGCGGCCGAAAAGGTCGAGGCTGACGCGGCGCTGATCGCCCGTGGCTGATCAAAAGAACACTAAGGATTTCTCGTGAGTAAGACGCTGCAAGCCATCCGTGGCATGAACGACATCCTGCCCGACCAGACGCCCCTGTGGCGCTACTTCGAAGGCACCGTGGCAGGTTTGCTGGACACCTACGGCTATCGGCAGATCCGCATGCCGATCGTCGAGTTCACCGACCTGTTCAAGCGCTCGATCGGCGAAGTCACCGACATCGTCGAAAAAGAGATGTACACCTTCGAGGACCGCAACGGCGACTCGCTGACCCTGCGCCCTGAGGGTACGGCTGCTTGCGTGCGTGCGGTGCTGGAGCACGGCATCACCGGCGGTGGCCAGGTGCAGAAGCTCTGGTACGTGGGCCCGATGTTCCGTCACGAGCGTCCGCAGAAAGGCCGTTATCGCCAGTTCCACCAGATCGGCTGCGAAGTGTTCAACCTCGACGGTCCGGACATCGACGCCGAGCTGATCGTGCTGACCTGGCGCCTGTGGGGTGCCCTGGGCATCCGTGACGCGGTGAAGCTCGAGCTCAACAGCCTGGGTACCAGCGAAGCCCGCGGTCGCTATCGCGAAGCGCTGGTGGCGTTCCTGACCGAGCACCTGGACCAGATCGACGAAGACAGCCAGCGCCGCCTGAAAACCAACCCGCTGCGCGTGCTGGACACCAAGCACCCTGAGACCCAGGCCGTGCTGGTCAATGCGCCGAAGCTGGCTGATTACCTGGACGAAGAGTCGCGCGTGCACTTCGAGGGCCTCAAGGCTCGCCTGGACGCTGCCGGCATCCCCTACGTGATCAACCCCAAGCTGGTGCGTGGCCTGGATTACTACAGCAAGACCGTTTTCGAATGGGTCACCGACAAGCTCGGCGCCCAGGGCACCGTGTGCGCCGGGGGGCGCTACGATGGCCTGGTCGAGCAGATGGGCGGCAAGCCCACCACCGGCGTCGGCTTTGCCATGGGTATCGAGCGGCTGATCCTGCTGCTGGAAACCCTGGAGCAGGTGCCCGAGTCCATCGCCCGTACCGTCGACGTTTACCTGTGCGCCTTTGGCGAGCAGGCCGAGCTGGCTGGCCTGGCCCTGACCGAGCGTCTGCGTGACCAGTTGCCCAACCTGCGCATCCAGGTCAACGCCGGTGCCGGCAGCTTCAAGAGCCAGTTCAAGAAAGCCGACAAAAGCGGCGCGCTGTATGCCCTGATCCTGGGGGACGACGAACTGGCGCAACAAGTGGTAGGTTTCAAACCCCTGCGTGGCCAGGGCGAACAACAAAACATTGCCTGGGATGCTCTGGGTGAGCATCTGGCGACTTGCGTCGTGCAGGGTTGAGGCAGGCTTCAGGCCGAATTTGCGAAATAGGAGTATTGGGGTGTCGAGTACCGAAGATGAACAACTCGCCGAGTTGAAGGACTTTTGGCAGCGTAACGGCAAGCCTCTGGTCACCGGCGTCCTGCTGGCCCTGGTCGTGGTGTTTGGCTGGCAAGCCTGGCACAAATACCAGGCCAACCAGTCGCAAGGCGCGTCCAGCCTGTACCAGCAATTGCTGGAAACCGCGCTGAACCCGACCGGCAAGCCGGACACCGCGCAGGTCGCGGACCTGGCCAACAAGCTCAAGAGCGAGTACGGCAACAGCGAGTACGCGCAGTACGGCAGCCTGTTCGTGGCCAAGGTGGCCGTGGACGCTGGCAAGCTGGACGACGCCGCCGCCGAGCTCAAGGCTGTGGTCGACAAGCCCAAGGACGCCATGCTGGGTGAAATCGCCCGTCAGCGCCTGGCTCAGGTAATGGCTGCGCAGAACAAGGCCGAAGACGCCCTGAAGCTGCTTGAAGGCGACGCCGACAAGGCCTTCCTCGCCAGCCGTGAAGAACTCAAGGGTGACCTGCTGGTGCAGCTGGGCCGTACCGATGATGCGCACGCCGCGTATCTGAAGGCCAAGGCGGCACTGTCCGACGAGGCAGCGGTAGGTGGCTTGCAAATCAAACTCGACGACCTGGCGAAAAAAGATGCGTGACGTGATCCGTTGGAAACATGCAGCATTGCTGGCCCTGGCCATCCTGGCAGCCGGTTGCAGCAGCAACAGCAAGAAGGAACTGCCTCCAGCCGAGTTGACCGACTTCAAAGCTGAAGTCTCGTTGCACAAGGAGTGGAGTCGCTCGATCGGTGACGGTCAGGGCGAGACCTACAACATGCTTGTTCCAGCGATCGAGAACGACAGCATCTATGCCGCTGACGTGACCGGCGTGATCATGGACCTCAACCGTCTGACCGGTGACGTGATCTGGAAGAAAGACCTGAACGCTTCGGTGTCCGGTGCGGTCGGTGTCGGTTACGGCCTGGTGATGCTGGGTACCATCAGCGGTGAAGTCATCGCCCTGGATTCCACCAACGGTGAAGTCAAGTGGCGCGCCAAGGTCAACAGCGAAGTGCTGGCACCGCCGGCCAGCAACGGTGACGTTGTGGTCGTGCAAACCCAGGACGACCGTCTGGTCGGCCTGGACGCCAACACTGGCGCCCAGCGCTGGATCTACGACAGCACCCCGGCGGTACTGACCCTGCGCGGCACCAGTGCCCCGCTGGTCACCAACCACCTGGCGGTGGCTGGCCTGTCCACCGGCAAGGTCGTTGCCCTGGACATCAGCAACGGTGTGCCGGTGTGGGAACAGCGCGTTGCAACGCCTCAGGGCCGTTCGGAGCTTGAGCGCGTGGTCGACATCGACGGCGGCCTGCTGCTGTCCGGTGGTACCCTGTACGTCGCCAGCTACCAGGGCCGCATGGCGGGCCTGGACCTGGAAAGCGGCCGTGTGCTGTGGCAGCGTGATGCTTCCAGCTATGCCGGCGTAGCCCAGGGCTTCGGCAGCGTCTACGTGGCGCTGGCTTCCGGCACCGTGGAAGGCGTGGACGAGCGCAGCACCACCGCGCTGTGGAGCAACGACAAACTGGCTCGCCGCCAGCTGTCGGCCCCTGAAGTCTTCTCCAGCTATGTGGCCGTGGGTGACTTCGAAGGCTACCTGCACCTGCTCAGCCAGGTCGACGGTCGCTTCGTGGCCCGTGAGAAAATCGACGGCGACGGCCTGCGCGCCCGTCCGCTGGTGGCCGGTAACATGATTTACGTGTTCGGCAACAGCGGCAAGCTCGAAGCCCTCACCGTCAAGTAAGGCTTTGACTATGCTGGAGGGCAGCGATGCCCTCCGGCGGCCCGGTCACGATTGGGCCTGCGGCATGTGTACAATGCCGCCACGAACTCCGGCCGCTGCCTGCAGCGGCCTTTGTATTTTCTGAAATAACGCAATGGAGAGCCTAATGGTTCCCGTAATCGCCCTGGTGGGCCGACCGAACGTCGGCAAGTCCACCATGTTCAACCGCCTGACCAAAAGCCGCGACGCCATCGTCGGCGACCTGTCTGGTCTTACCCGTGATCGCCAATACGGAGAGGCGCACTGGCAAGGGCGTTCCTATATCCTGATCGACACCGGCGGTATTTCCGGTGACGAGCACGGCATGGACGAAAAAATGGCCGAGCAGTCGCTGCTGGCCATCGAAGAAGCCGATGTCGTGCTGTTCCTGGTCGATGCCCGTGCCGGTTTCACCGCCGCCGACCAGATGATTGCCGAGCACCTGCGCAAGCGCAACAAGCGCTCCATCCTGGTAGCCAACAAGATCGACAACATCGATCCTGAAATGGCCCGCGCCGAATTCGCCCCGTTGGGCATGGGCCACGCCATTGGCGTTGCCGGTGCACAGGGCCGTGGCGTCAACACCCTGCTGGAAGCCGCCATCGGCGAGTTCCCGCGTGATGTGGAAGAGGAAGACCTGGCTGAAGGCGTTGCCGAAGGCGAAGAACAGGTCCGCATTCCTGGCCCGAGCGAGAAGGATGGCATCAAGATCGCCATCATCGGCCGCCCCAACGTGGGCAAGTCGACCCTGGTCAACCGCATGCTCGGTGAAGACCGCGTCATCGTCTACGATGAGCCCGGCACCACCCGCGACAGTATCTACATCCCGTTCGAGCGCAATGGCGAGAAGTACACCTTCATCGACACCGCTGGCGTGCGCAAGCGCGGCAAGATCCACGAGGAAGTCGAGAAGTTCTCGGTGGTCAAGACGCTGCAGGCCATCAAGGATGCCAACGTCGTGATCTTCGTCATGGACGCCCGTGAAGGCGTGGTGGACCATGACCTGAACCTGCTGGGCTTCGCCCTGGAGTCGGGCCGCGCCATCGTCATCGCACTGAACAAGTGGGACGGCATGCAGCCTAGCGAGCGCGACTACGTGAAGACCGAGCTGGAACGCCGGCTGTTCTTCGTCGACTTCGCCGACATCCACTTCATCTCGGCGCTGCACGGCACCGGCGTGGGCAACCTGTACGGTTCGGTGCAGGCCTCGTTCAAGTCGGCGATCACCCGCTGGCCTACCAGCCGCCTGACCCAGATCCTCGAAGACGCGGTGCAAGAGCACCAGCCGCCGATGGTCAACAGCCGCCGCATCAAGCTGCGCTATGCCCACTTGGGTGGTGCCAACCCGCCGCTGATCGTGATCCACGGCAACCAGGTGGAGAAGGTGCCGAACAGCTACGTTCGTTACCTGGAAAACACCTACCGCCGTGTGCTCAAGCTGGTCGGTACGCCGATCCGCATCGAGTTCAAGGGCAGCGACAACCCGTATGAAGGCAACAAGAACACGCTGACCGACCGCCAGGTCAACAAGAAGCGTCGCTTGATGTCGCACCACAAGAAAGCCGACAAGAAGCGCCGCGACAAGCGCTGATTCCTGGCTCTGCAATACCCTGTGGGACCGGGCGAAGCTCGGGAAAAGCACACCGCGTAGTACCTGATGCATCGCGGCGTCCTTTTCCCGAGCTTCGCCCGGTCCCACACTGGTATCTGCGCAATGCCTTGGGCTATCCTGCTGGGCTCCCCAGCTGTCAGGGATAGGCCCGATGATCACCAGCAAGCTGCCCAATGTCGGCACGACCATCTTCACCACCATGTCCCAGCTCGCCGCCGAAACGGGCGCGCTCAACCTGTCCCAAGGCTTCCCCGACTTCGACGGCCCCCAAGGGCTGCGCGACGCCGTGGTGCACCATATCAACGCCGGCCACAACCAATACGCGCCCATGACCGGTCTGCCGGCCCTGCGCGAACAGGTGGCTGCGAAGGTGCTGCGTCAGTACGGCGCCAGGGTGAACGCCGACACCGAAGTCACTATCACCCCCGGCGCCACCGAGGCCATCTTCTGCGCCGTGCAGGCCGTGGTGCGTGCCGGCGATGAGGTCATCGTCTTCGACCCTTGCTATGACAGCTACGAGCCCTCTGTGGAGCTGGCAGGCGGGCGCTGCGTGCACGTGCAACTCGATGCGCAGGACTTTTCCATCGACTGGCAGAAGCTGACCGACGCCCTCAGCCCACGCACGCGGATGATCATCCTCAACAGCCCGCACAACCCCAGCGGGGCGCTGATCAGCGCCGCCGACCTGGGCCGGCTGGCGAAACTGATCGAAGGTCGCGATATCTACCTGATCAGTGATGAAGTGTATGAACACCTGGTCTACGATGGGGTCAGACATGCCAGCGTGTTGGGCCACGAAGCGCTCTATTCCAGGGCTTTCGTGGTCAGCTCGTTTGGCAAGACCTACCACGTCACCGGTTGGAAGACAGGTTACGTGATCGCTCCCCCGGCGCTCAGCGCCGAGCTGCGCAAGGTGCACCAGTACGTCAACTTCTGCGGTGTCACGCCGTTGCAGTGGGCGCTGGCGGACTACATGGCGGCCAGTCCTGAACACGTCGAAGCGTTGCCCGGTTTCTACCAGGCCAAGCGCGACCTGTTCTGCGACTTGCTGGCACCGTCGCGGTTCAGCTTCACCCGGGTGGCGGGAACGTATTTCCAGCTGGTGGATTACTCGCAGATCCGTCCCGACCTGAACGATGTGGACATGGCTCTGTGGATGACCCGCGA
This sequence comes from Pseudomonas sp. TE3644, assembly GCF_056278815.1. Taxonomy (NCBI): domain Bacteria; kingdom Pseudomonadati; phylum Pseudomonadota; class Gammaproteobacteria; order Pseudomonadales; family Pseudomonadaceae; genus Pseudomonas; species Pseudomonas sp. TE3644. The sequence continues at coordinate 564,246 of NZ_JBWBQF010000001.1, forward strand.
GCACGGCGTGGCGACCATTCCGGTGTCGGTGTTCTACCAGACCCCTATCCCGGAACAGCGCCTGGTACGCCTGTGTTTCGCCAAACGCGAGGAGACGCTGCGGGAAGCGGCGAAGAAACTATGCGTGATTTGAGCACGCTGGCGAACCTGAACCTGGCCCTGGTGCAAACCACCCTGGCCTGGCACGACCGCACAGCCAATTTTGAACACTTCGAGGCCCTGCTGGAGCAGGCCCGGGGTGCAGACCTGATCATCCTGCCGGAGATGTTCACCACCGGCTTCTCCATGGACTCGGCCACCCTGTGCGAGCCCGAGAACGGCCCCACCAGCAAATGGTTGCGCGCCCAGGCCGCGCGGCTGAACGCCGTGGTCACCGGCAGCGTGATCATCCAGGCCGCCGACGGCAGCCATCGCAACCGCCTGCTGTGGGCGCGCCCCGATGGCGAGCTGCTGCACTACGACAAACGCCACCTGTTCCGCATGGCCGGCGAGCACGAGCACTACACCCCCGGCGAGCGCCAGGTGCAGTTCGAGCTCAAGGGCTGGCGGGTGCGCCCGCTGATCTGCTACGACCTGCGCTTCCCGGTGTGGAGCCGCGATGCCAGCGACACCGACCTGCTGCTGTACACCGCCAACTGGCCAGGTGCACGGCGCTTGCACTGGAACCGCCTGCTGCCGGCGCGGGCCATCGAAAACCTCTGCTACGTAGCGGCAGTAAACCGCGTGGGCACCGATGGCAAAGGCTTTGCCTACACCGGCGACAGCCAGGTGCTGGACTTCCAGGGCGAGAGCCTGCTCAGCGCAGGGGAGGCGGATGGCGTATTCCACGTCGCCCTCAGCGCCGCCGAACTGGCGGCCTACCGCACCCGTTTCCCCGCGCACCTGGACGCCGATACCTTCGACCTCCACTGAACCGCCTACCTCCCTGCTGTGGGACCGGGCGAAGCTCGGGAAGCGGCCACCGCGGTTTTCCTGAAACTACGCGGTGTGCTTTTCCCGAGCTTCGCCCGGTCCCACACGCCATCATCAACGGCTGGCTCTGGACTTGGGGGCGGCCAGACAACACATCGCCGTAATCACGATCAGCGCGATATGTGGGGGCACAAAGCTATTCAGTGTTGCAGTCCAGTCCAATGACACAACGACAATCGCTACGCCTGTGGCCCCGCCCAACAGCGTCAGCATTCTGGTCAACGCACTGCTGTGGCTGATCTGTGTAGAGTGCAGGCCCACATAGGCCCCTGACATTGCCTGCAGGGTTAGAATGCCCACACCCGCGCCTCGTAAGAAGATACCCAATGCCATGGCTGGTATCGTCGGAGCCAGCGCAGGCCATGCCATTATCATAGATCCGCACAGCGCAGCGCTGGTACCTGCCCAGACCACCGTGCGCTCGCACCAACGGGCGTTTTGTCTGGCTATGTACTGTCTGGCCAATAGAGTGCCGAGGCCGTGAAGCGCCAAAAGTAGGCCTACCGTTCCCGACGAGTAATTCCCAACACGTGCGAAGTAAAGCGGTAACAGCAGTAGCGAACCGTAGTAATGCACGCTCGACAGAAACAGCAGAACGCAGGAACGCCTTACGTGGTTCATGCGTAATATAGTTAAATCCAGCAACGCCCGAGCCGGTGCTCGCATTGCATGGTTGGCAAACATGGCGAACAAGGCCAGGCCGGCGATGATGATACCTATGGGCGTGACAGAGGTCTGTATTGATCCGGTAAGCCTGGTGATTCCCAGAATGACCAGCGCCATTGCGGGGCACAGCATCAAGAAACCTTGGGCGTCAAACTGTATGTGTTGATGCTCTTTGGTAATCGGAATGAGGCGCCTGGCTTGTACTACAGCGATTAGGCAGATGGGTAAGTGAAGGTAAAATACACTCCTCCAGCCCAGAGCTTCCAGAATCGCCCCCCCTGTTAGAGCGCCCAAGATGGGCGCTAAAACCGATGGGATCGCAATAGCCGCCAGCGCCGTTTTTGCCTTCCCCTTACTTACAGAGCTCATCACGATAGTCTGCATAGTGGGTAGCAGCAGCCCTGTCGCGATGCCTTGGAGTGCTCGGGCTGCGATAAGCATGTGTATGTTCTGCGCAGCGCTCGACAACATCGCTCCAGCTAGAAATAGCCACAAGCTGTACAGCCATACCTGTCTTGCTCCGACCTTCCCGACACACCAGCTCGAGAGAGGTACTGCACTGGCTGCGGCCAATGCATAGGCAGTGATGACCCATTGGGCTAAGTTGAGTGATGCACCCAGTTGTTCAGCGATGCCACCGACTGCGACGTTGACCATTGTGGTGTCAAGAAGAGGAAGAATCGCTCCGCTTGCCAAAGTATAAACAAGACGCTTATCGGCCTTATCCAACCGCTCTGAAGTCTGTCGTGTGTTCATGCATGCGCATCCGTCGGACGCTTATCTGGAGTCGACGTCAATGTGGTTGGCGAAAATAGTAATGTCAGCGCGCTGAAACCCCTGGTGTAAAATCCGTCCTCGTGGAAGCTGCAGTCAGGGGCCAGGCGCAGATCTTTCATGTGGTCAAGAATCAGGTTCGCGGTATGCCTGATTTGCATCATGGAGAACGCCGCGCCGACACACACGTGCGGGCCTGTGCCGAAAGCCAAATGCGGTGATATTTTTTCATTCCTACTATGGCTCTCGCCCCGTCGATCAATCCTGAACTCACTGGCAGCGTGATAAGCCGAAGGATCCCGATTGGCTGCCCCAAGCATACAGAACACAAGGTCTCCCCTTGAAAACTTCACGCCCGGTAAGGTTGCTCCTTGCTCGGCTTGACGAGGGATCAGCTGAACCGGTGAGCTCATCCGTAATGTTTCGTTGATTGCACTGGTTAACAGGCTTCTGTCCTTCACGACTCGTTGAAACAGTTCAGGCTGTTCTAGTAGATGCTTGAATAGATAGGCTAGCGTTTTATCCGCTGGCTCCGTAGCTGCCAGGAGAATATTCAGGACCAATGCCACAAGCTCTGCGGTGGTCATTTTTTGTTCTGGCGGCGTGCTACCGTAGATTGCGGAAATCAGGCTTTCATCTGGGTGTTGAATTTTGTGCTCTATGAGTGGTGTCAGGTACTGTATCAAGCGTCTACTGCAATCAAGGCTGAATTCTCTTTCGGTGTCAGTCAGATCCAGGCTGGTGATGAAATTCGCTATGCCATGGTGCCAGGCAGCTACTTGCTCATGCCTCTCTGTTGGTAGTCCCAGCACCCTGAGTGTGACCTTTACGCCATACTCTTTGCCGAATTCAGAAATCAGATCGATTTTACCTGCTGGTAGAAATCTCTTAAGTATTGACTCGGTGATTTCAGTAATCATCGTGCTGTATTTTTCTCTGAACAGGTGTCCAGTCAACCCAGAGAGCACACCCTTACGTTTTGAATGGTGCTCAGAGCCGTCCATCTGAGCCAGTACTCGCTCGCCCATGACCGGCTGAGCGCGCTGACCCAGCGGAGTGGTGGTAAAGGATGATGAACGAAGCACGTCGTTCACGTCGTCGTAGCACCCAATGAAATAAGCGTTCAATCCAGGGTCATACAGTATTTGGGTCGCGTCGTAGGCTTGAGAGTACAGCGCGGGTAGATTTGATGGTGTGATGAAGGCGCGAATGTCTATCTGCTTGATGGTTCTCATTGTCTGCTCTTTTTTTGTTTTTGGAATTCTTGTTTTTAGATGTTCACGCGCCAGTCGATAGAATTCCGTGGGCTTGGTTTTTTCCCATTTTAAGCGGAAATTTCTTTGCCCAAAGTGATTCGCCTATGGGCCAAATTCGATGATAGGCAAATACGGATGTTGAGGTGCCAATCATTTTTGGAGTGTCTAGGTAAAAGGGAAGCTCCGCTAAAATGTATCGGGTGGCGAAGGCTACATGCTGATCTATCTCCGAAGGGAGTTTGGCAGTGGCATTGCACCCCGATTGACGCCCCAGGATTGCTTGTTGAGACATTGCTGCGCACGCCGTTCGGAAAGGTTCGCTTTTGAGGTACGCATCATCTACCTCTGCCCGCAATGTCTTATACTCCTGCAGTTCAAAAAAGTCCGAGAATTCCATTAGTCGGGTGTGTTTGGCTCGCTTGCCAAGCGAATTGATAACTTCGGAAATAGTGCGGCGGTGGCGTCTTAGTTCTTTGCGAACTTTTCTGGCGATTTTCTCTGGTGTGTGCACGCTGTCGTTTAGTAATAAGGCGCTGTTATCTTCGTCTGGTAGTAAAATGTCCACGCTTTTGAATTCGCTATGCCCCCAATTGATGAGAGATTCGACATAGGTTGGAGAAAACCTGGAGTTGAACGGGCTGATTCCGATAAGTAGGTGGTCGCGGAGATTTAGGATTGATTTGCACTGTTCTGAGTAGCCTTGGATCTCAAAGGACAGTGTTTGAAACTTTCGCAGTCCTGAATCTATGAGTGAGTTGTCAGCGCGGGGCATAGGTTGACTCCTGGTCTTCCATGATAAGATTGACTTATTTTGTAATGAAATGAGCTTGGCTTTTGGTACGGGGGGAAGTGTACTGGGGGTAATTACAGGGCTACTATCGAATGAAAATCATTCGGTATCGAATAGATGTCAAGAATCAGACCGCGCGGTCAAAGTGTGTCTGCACTTGATGACAGAAAATTTCAGCCGTCGGCAGAGGAACCTCTGAGATGCACTGTGCGCTTTCATCCTGCCGAGACCGAAATTCAAGCGCATAGCCACTCCTGGGTACAAATCGTTTTTTCCACTCGGGGCATCATTCGAGTGTCCATGCAACAGTCGGTCTACACGGTGCAGCCTTGGCGTGCAATCTGGATTCCGGCGGGGGTCGAGCATGTCGTGACAGTGTTGGCAGATTCAGAACTGCATTCGCTGCATCTATTGGTGTCGAGATTTTCCAGCGAAGTCGATCTCGACCTGTTGGCCGCGTTGGAGGGCAAGGAGGGGCGGGTAATGGAAGTCGGCGTGCTTCTTCGTGGTCTGGTGCGCGCACTGGCAGATGAGGACGCTGTCGACCGCTCCCAAGCGCGCTACCGAGCGCTTTGTACGCTGACGCTGCTTGAGGTGCTTCGTGCGCCATCCGTGCAATTGGGAATCGTCCTGCCGTCAGAGAGGCGCTTACGCGCTTTCTGTGAGTCATTTCTTGCATGCCCAAGGCAAGACAGGTCCATGCACGATTTGGCCAATAAGTCCGGGGCCAGCGTAAGTACCATTACCAGGCTTTTTCATACGGAAATGGGCAGCACTTTCCAGGAGTGGCGCCAGAAGGTGCTGTTGGCTCATGCCTTGACGTTGGCGGCGAAGGGGATGCCGATTGCTCAAATTGCTTTTGAGCTGGGCTATAGCAACCCCAGTGCGTTTAGTTTTATGGTCACCCGTCTGGTGGGGATGCCTCCCAATCAGTTCCTGCGCCAGGAATAACTCCTCTCCAAACCGTACTCGTCCCCCCTGTGGGACCGGGCGTGCTCGGGAAAAGCACACCGCGCAGTTACATGAAAAACCACAGTGGCCGCTTCCCGAGCTTCGCCCGGTCCCACAAGGGCGCGCGCAGGCACAAAAAAACCGGCCACTTGGGCCGGTTTTTCGTAGGGCTGGCAGTTACGCCGCCTTGGCTTCCTGCTGGCTCAACGAGCGGTTCAGCGCGCTGAACAGCGCCTTGAAGCTGGCCGTGGTGATGTTCTCGTCCACACCCACACCATGCACCGCACGGCCGCCGGCTACGCGCAGTTCGATGTAGGCCGCCGCCTTGGCGTTGGTGCCCGCGCCGATGGCGTGTTCGTTGTAGTCCATGATTTCCACCGGTACCGGCATGGAAGAGGCCAGGGCTTCCAGGGCGCCGTTGCCCTTGCCGCGCCAGTGTACGGTTTCGCCGTCGCTGTGCACTTCCACATCGACTTTGCTGTTGCCGTTCTCTTCCTGCAGGCGGTGGCTGACCAGCGCGTACGGGGCGTTGGCTTGCAGGTATTCCTTGTGCAGCAGGGCGTAGATCTGCTGGGCAGTCATTTCCAGGCCCAGGCGGTCGGTTTCACCCTGTACCACTTGGCTGAACTCGATCTGCATGCGGCGTGGCAGGCTGATGCCGTATTCCTGTTCCAGCAGGTAGGTGATGCCGCCTTTGCCCGACTGGCTGTTGACGCGGATGACCGCCTCGTAGCTGCGGCCGATGTCGGCCGGGTCGATCGGCAGGTAAGGCACTTCCCACAGGGTGTCTTCTTTTTGCTGGGTGAAGCCCTTGCGGATGGCGTCCTGGTGCGAACCGGAGAACGCGGTGTGGACCAGGTCGCCCACGTACGGGTGACGCGGGTGCACGGCGATCTGGTTGCACTCTTCGACGACTTTGCGCACGCCGTCGATGTCGGAGAAGTCCAGTTCAGGGTTCACGCCCTGGGTGTACAGGTTCAACGCCAGGGTCACCAGGTCGACGTTGCCGGTACGCTCGCCGTTGCCGAACAGGCAGCCTTCGACGCGGTCGGCGCCGGCCATCAGGCCCAGCTCGGTAGCGGCTACGCCAGTGCCACGGTCGTTGTGGGTGTGCAGGCTGATGATCACGCTGTCACGGCGCGATACGTTGCGGCCGAACCATTCGATCTGGTCGGCGTAGATGTTTGGGGTGCTGACTTCGACAGTGGCCGGCAGGTTGAGGATGATCTTGTGCTCTGGCGTCGGGTTCCACACCTCGATCACGGCGTCACAGACTTCCTTGGCGAATTCCAGCTCGGTGGCGCTGAAGGTTTCCGGCGAGTACTGGAAGGTCCACTGGGTTTCAGGCTGCTGGGCGGCGTATTTGACGAACAGCTTGGCCGCGTTGACCGCGATGTCCTTGACGCCTTGCTTGTCCTGGTTGAAGACGATCTTGCGGAAGGACGGCGAGGTGGCGTTGTACAGGTGCACGATGGCCTTCTTGGCGCCTTTCAGCGATTCGAAGGTGCGTGCGATCAAGTCTTCACGGGCCTGGGTCAGCACCTGAATGGTGGTGTCTTCCGGGATGTGATTGTCTTCGATCAGGGTGCGAACGAAGTCGAAGTCGGTTTGCGAAGCCGACGGGAACGAGGCCTCGATCTCTTTCACGCCCACGCTGACCAGGGTCTTCCAGAAACGCAGCTTCTTCACCGCGTCCATCGGCTCGATCAGCGACTGGTTGCCGTCGCGCAGGTCGGAGCTGCACCAGATAGGCGCGGTAGTGATGGTCTGGTTCGGCCAGGTACGGTCAGGCAGGTTGACCTGGGCGAAGGCGCGGTATTTGGACGACGGGTCTTTGAGCATGGTCATGATGGGCAATCCTTGTTGTGCGGCCTTGAAAAGGGCCTGCCGGCTAAAACTGAAAGAGAAGGGCGAGGCGACGCGATTCAGCGTGGCAGTCGTGCACTGACCAGGCTTAGGCAGCGGTGTTGACGAAGGAGAATGAGGGTGTGAAGAGTTTTCATGGGTTCAACTTAACCATTGCGGCAGGGGATGGCAAGCATCTGTGAAACTTTGAGATAAGTTATCTCTGTTGGCTTTTTTGTGGTTTTTTGTGCTCTTTAATCGAATTTTTTTGAGGGAAAATTGTTTGGGTGATTCGCGGTGCGCAATCTCGTATATTGGCTTGGGTCAAGTAGCGCGGAGCAGGGTCATGACTGAAGCTGAGTGGAAACTGTGGAGTCAATATCGTCCATTGGCCGTTGAGCGCCTGTATGAACGGCTACGGCGCAAGATGATGGCGGCGGCGGCGGATGATGCGGCGTTGGCGCGGGAGCATTTTCATGCGGTTAGAGACCTCTGCAATGAGGGTAACGAAGAGGTGGTACGGGTGTTCGATAACTTTCGCCATTCGCGAGGATATGCCTCTATTAACCTTCAAGCGGTCTACGTGAGGGGGCTGCTTACCGAGGATGAGGTGGCATCATTCAGTGAAGAAACGCAGGCGAAGCTGAGGGATGCGTTGGCGTATTTCAACAATCCTGACTGACACCGGCGGACTATTGCGGTGTGGCTGCCGGCCTCTCGCGAGCAAGCTTTGCTCCCACAGTGTCAAGGCAGCCACCGAGGAAGACCTCACACTAGGGCAGCAAGCTTTGCTCACAATGTCAAGCCGAGCACCGTGAATGGCCTTACACCGTGGGAGCAACCGGGGTCGCGCTCGACCTTGCTCGCGAGAGGCCCGGTGGCCCGCCGCATCTGTCAGGGCTGAAACGCGCCGATGAAGATGGCGGGGTCCACACGGGCATCATTCAGGCTGACGTTCCAGTGCATATGCGGCCCCGTCGCCCGCCCAGTCATGCCTACACGCCCCACCACCGCACCGCGCGCCAGATCCTGCCCCACCTTCACGTCAATCTTCGACATGTGGCAGAACATGCTGATAAACCCCTGCCCATGGTCGACGAACACGGTGTTGCCGTTGAAGAAGTAGTTGCCCACCAGAATCACCTTGCCCGCCGCCGGCGTTTTGATCGGCGTACCGGCCGGCACTGCGAAGTCCAGTCCGGCATGGGGGTTGCGCTCCTCGCCATTGAAGAAGCGGCGTACGCCAAACCGGCTCGACAGCGGGCCGTTGACCGGCTTGTCCAGCAACAGGTTGCTCGGCGTGCCGGGGCTGAAGCTGCGGTAGGCCTTGAGCTGCTCGGCCAGTTCCACCTCGAAGCGTTTCAGGTCGGCCGGGTTCGGATTGACCTGGCGGTTGTTCTTCAAGGTGATGTGTTGCTCGGGATAGTGCTTGCTGCCCACCACAAAGCCCAGGCTGCGCTGGTCGACTGTGGTGATGCGTGCCGCGCCGGGTTTCTGGGTCAGCGGCAGGCCGACGATGGCACGCCAGTTCTGCTGTTCGCGTACCACCAGCACGGGCTTGCCGTCGAAGTAGGCCTTGGGCGCCTGGGCCGCGCTGCCCAGGTCGATGACGGCGACGCCACCGGGCACCGGCTTGTTCAGCAGGCGGGTCAGGTAGCTGTCGGCCTGGGCATTGAAGCCCAGGCACAGCAATAGCAGGGCAGGCAGCAGGCGGCGCATGGTTCAGTCCAGTAGCGAGAGGGTGACCGGAGTCAGGTGGTTGTCTTCGACGCGCACCTGCAGTTCGCCTTCGCCCAGTTTGGCGGTCAGGCGCTGGCCGGTGCGGGTCTGCTCGGCGCGGCGCACGGCTTGGCCACGTTCGTCCAGCAGGATGCTGTAGCCGCGGCTGAGGGTGGCCAGGGGGCTGACGATGTGCAGGGTCTGCATCTGGTTGTTCAACTGCACGCGGCGGGCTTTGAGGCCGTCACGCATGGCCCGCGGCAGGCGCTCGGCCAGGCCTTCGATGCGCTGGCGCAGCATGGCCAGGGTGCGGCCCGGGTGTTGCCCGGCCAGGCGCGTTTCCAGCTGCGCCAGGCGGTGCTTGCGCAGGTTCAGGCGTTGCTCGAAGGCGCGGCGCATGCGCATGTCCAGGTCGTCCAGGCGCTGGGCCTGCTGGCGCAGGCGCTCGCCGGGGTGGCGCAGGCGCTTGGTCAGGCCGTCCAGGCGCAGGCGGTCGTGGGCCAGGCGGTTCTGGATGCGCATCAGCAGACGCCGTTGCAGGCTTTCCAGGCGGCGTTGCAGGTCGCTGCTGTCGGGTGCCAGCAGTTCGGCGGCGGCCGAGGGCGTGGGGGCGCGTACGTCGGCGACGAAGTCACTGATGGACACGTCGGTTTCATGGCCGACGGCGCTGACGATCGGCGTCACGCAGGCGGCGATGGCGCGGGCCACGGCTTCTTCGTTGAAGCACCACAGGTCCTCCAGCGAGCCGCCGCCACGGGCGAGGATGATGGCGTCGAAACCGCCGGCGTCGGCCAGGCGGATGCCGCGCACGATCTGGTTGATGGCCTCGCGGCCCTGCACGGCGGTGGGGATCAGGGTCAGCTCGACCTGCGGCGCACGGCGGCGGAACACGCTGATGATGTCGCGGATCACCGCGCCGGTGGGCGAGCTGACGATGCCGATGCGCTGCGGGTGGGCGGGCAGGGGCACCTTGCGGTCGCTGCTGAACAGGCCTTCGCTGCTGAGCTTTTCCTTCAACGCGTCGAAGGCCAGGCGCAGGGCGCCGTCACCGGCCGGCTCCACGGTGTCGAGGATCAGTTGGTAGTCGCCGCGGCCTTCGAACAGCGAGACCTTGCCGCGCACCTTCACTGCCAGGCCGTCCTTCAGCGCCTGGCGCACGCGCTGGGCGTTCTGCCGGAACAGGGCGCAGCGTACCTGGGCGCCGCTGTCCTTGAGGGTGAAATACACGTGGCCAGACGCCGGGCGGGCGAGGTTGGAGATTTCGCCTTCCACCCAGATGTTGCTGAACACGTCTTCGAGCAGCACGCGGGCGCGGCCGTTGAGCTGGCTGACGGTGAGGACCTCGCGGTCCAGGCCGAGTACGGCAAAGGGGTCTTTGTTCATGGGGGCATCATAAGGGGAATATGGCCGGCCAGCCACCGGTCATGGACCGTAGCCGCTGCCGTCAGGCTGCGCTGGCCTCAAGCCTCGCTGAAGGTCAGCAGTGCTCACTGGGGCCAGCGCAGCCTGGAGGCAGCGGCTACAGCGGTGGGAATGCGCGGCAGAACTCGGCGATCAGGGATGAATCGTCGGCGCGGCACGCCAGCGCCACCGTGCTTTGGCAGTCTTCCTCAAGATCAATCAGCCGCACCCCGGCAGGCGCCAGCGCCGCCATGCTCACCGGCAGCAACGCCACGCCAAACCCCGCTTCGATCAACTGCAATTGCGTGGTCTTGCGCGACACCACCTGCGCCGCCCGGGGAAAAAATCCCGCTGCCATACACAGCTCCGCCGACAGGTAACTCAAGCCGCCACGGTCCCGATGCGGGATGGAAATGAACGGCTCCCGCGCCAGTTCCTTGAGGCTTACCTGTTGCCGCGAAGCCAGCCAATGATCACTTGCCACCGCTAACTTCAACGCTTCGGTAAACAATGGCCGCAACACAATACCCTCGCGCTGCCGCAACACGGGCAAGCGCAGCAGCCCCACATCCAGCCGGTGCTCATGCAGTTCCTGCAACTGCGCTTCCGACGATTGCTGGGCAATTTCCAGGCTTACCCCGGGCTGCTCGGCCAGGTAGCCCTTGATGGTTGCCAGCAACCGGCCAGTCAACGGCACCGTGCTGGAGTGGCTGAGGCGAATCTGCCCACGCTGCCCGTGGCCAATTTCCCGCGCCGCCGTGCTGGCCTTGCTCAGTTCCGCCAGCGTGGCCCGTGCCCGCGGTAGGAAGTTTTCCCCGGCGGGCGTCAGGCGCGGCTGACGGGCCGTACGCTCGAACAACTGGGTGCCCAACTCGCCCTCCAGCTCCTTTACCTGCCGGCTCAACGCCGACTGGGCGATGAACAGCCGCTCGGACGCCACGCTGAAGCTGCCGCTGTCGGCGATTTCGACGAAGTAGTGCAGTTGCCGGGTTGAGATCATGGTATGCCGTTTCGAGATAGCTGCTGGGCAAATTGCATATTAGTCGCGATGCCTGGTCCGTGACTAAAGTGACGTGTCATCAACGCAGGAGATAGCCGATGCACTTGCTGAGCGCCTTGCCATTCACCGGGCTGGACTGGACGCTCATGCTGCTGGGCGTGGCCGTGGCTTACATCGTGTTCGGCATCGCCGGTTTTGGCACCGCGCTGGTGGCGGGGCCGGTACTGATCTGCTTCATGCCGCTGGCACGGATCATCCCGCTGCTGGTGCTGCTGGATTTCGTTGCGGCGTTCGGCAACTTGCTGCCGTCACGCACGGCGGTGGCCGGGCGTGAATTGAAACGTCTCTTGCCGTGCATGGCGGTGGGCTGCACGGTAGGCGTGGTCTTCCTGCTCAACCTCCAGTCACGTCTGCTTCTATTGTTGATGGGGTTGTTCATCAGCGCCTACGCCCTTTATGGCCTGCTGGTGAAGGCTCGGCCAGCACGCCTGCGGGCGGCTTGGGCCATGCCGATGGGCGTGGTGGGCGGCCTCTTCGGTGCGCTGTTCGGCAGCGGCGGCTTCCTCTATGCCATTTATCTGAATGCACGCCTGGACAAAGAGCCCGCCCGCGCCACCCAAAGCGCGCTGATCAGTTGCAGCACCGTGGTGCGCCTGACCCTGTTCATCATCGCCGGCGTCTATACCGACGCCGGCCTGCTGGTGCTGGCCGCCGCGCTGTTGCCCGCCATGGCCCTGGGCCTGTGGATGGGCCGCCGCCTGACCATGGGGCTGTCGCGTGAAGCCTTCGTGCGCCTGGTCAACTGGCTGGTGCTGGCCAGCGGCCTCGCGCTGATCGGTCGCTACCTGGGCGCTTGACCTGCGCCCCCATGGCTTTATGCTGCGCGGATTCACGCCACACGCAGGTCAGCCGTCATGAGTTCGCAAAGCATTATCGTCCCGTTGATTTCCAGTTTTCCCGGGCGCGAAGGCAAGGCCCGGCGGGTGCTGCGCTGGTTGTGGCAGAAAAACATCATCGAAGAACAGCTGACCACCTGCGGCCGCACCGGCAATGGCATGGGCTACGCCATCGGCCCGGGCGCGCGCAATGTGGTCGAGCATCCCGAGCTGCTGCCCTACGGCCAGCCGGTCAACGGCCTGGAGCTGGTGACCAAGCGCTGCATCTTCACCCCCACCCAAAACTTCAAGGAAGAAGCCGGCTGCCCCGAATGCCGCCAGGAAATCGGCGAGGCGCTGTTCGACAGCCTGGAAGACTGGATGCCCGGCCACACCGATAACTTCATGTGCCCCGAATGCCGCCATGAAGACGACATCAACGGCTTCCTGTTCCTGGACCCCTGCGCGTTTTCCAACCTGGGCTTCATCTTTAATGGCTGGGCCGACGCACGGTTCAAGCCCGAATTTCTTTACGAGTTCGGCGAGCGTCTGGAACGCAAGGTGCGCGTGGTGCGGGTCGATCTGTAGGGTGCGACGCAATTGCCCTGATGTTTACATTGAGCATCGGGGCATGTATGAGTATAATGGCGCGCTTCCATTTTTCCCGCTCGGGAGCCCCCGCGATGCTGCGTATCAGCCAAGAAGCACTGACCTTCGACGACATTCTTCTCGTACCCGGTTATTCCGAAGTACTGCCTAATGAAGTCAGCCTGAAGACCCGTTTGACCCGTGGCATCGAGCTGAATATTCCTCTGGTCTCCGCCGCCATGGACACCGTGACCGAAGCCCGTCTGGCCATTGCCATGGCCCAGGAAGGCGGCATCGGCATCATCCACAAGAACATGACCATCGAGCAGCAAGCTGCCGAAGTGCGCAAGGTCAAGAAGTTCGAGGCCGGCGTGGTCAAGGACCCGATCACCATCGAGGCTGACGCCACGGTACGTGACCTGTTCGAGCTGACCCGCCTGCACAACATCTCCGGCGTTCCGGTACTGCACGATGGCGACCTGGTCGGTATCGTCACTTCCCGTGACGTGCGTTTCGAAACCCGTCTGGAAGCCACCGTTCGCGAAGTGATGACGCCTAAAGAGCGTCTGGTCACCGTGCGCGAAGGCGCCGACAAGAACGAAGTGCGCGAGCTGCTGCACAAGCACCGCCTGGAAAAAGTCCTGATCGTGGACGACAAGTTCCAGCTCAAGGGCATGATGACCGTCAAGGACATCGAAAAGGCCAAGGCCTACCCGCTGGCCAGCAAGGACGACCAGGCTCGCCTGCGCGTCGGCGCGGCCGTCGGCACCGGCAAGGACACCGGCGAGCGCGTTGCCGCCCTGGTAGCCGCCGGCGTTGACGTGGTGGTGGTCGACACTGCCCACGGTCACTCCAAGGGCGTGATCGATCGCGTTCGCTGGGTCAAGGACAACTACCCGCAAGTGCAGGTCATCGGTGGCAACATCGCCACTGGCGCTGCGGCCAAGGCCCTGGTTGAGGCCGGCGCCGATGCAGTCAAGGTCGGTATCGGCCCAGGCTCCATCTGCACCACCCGTATCGTTGCCGGTGTAGGCGTGCCGCAAATCAGCGCCATCGCCAACGTCGCCGCCGCCCTGGAAGGTTCGGGCGTGCCGCTGATCGCCGATGGCGGTATCCGCTTCTCCGGTGACCTGTCCAAGGCCATCGTCGCGGGCGCCTCGTGCGTGATGATGGGTTCGATGTTCGCCGGTACCGAAGAGGCCCCGGGCGAGATCGAGCTGTTCCAGGGCCGCTCGTACAAGGCTTACCGCGGCATGGGTTCGCTGGGCGCCATGTCCCAGGCCCAGGGCTCGAGCGACCGTTACTTCCAGGATTCGGCCGCTGGCGCCGAAAAACTGGTACCGGAAGGCATCGAAGGCCGCGTGCCGTACAAAGGCACCCTGACCGCCATCATCCACCAGCTGATGGGTGGCCTGCGTTCTTCCATGGGTTACACCGGCAGCGCCAACATCGAAGAAATGCGCACCAAGCCTGAATTCGTGCGCATCACCGGTGCCGGCATGGCTGAATCTCACGTCCACGACGTGCAGATCACCAAGGAAGCGCCGAACTATCGCGTAGGTTGACCTCAAGCGCCCGTGGCCACCGCCCCGGGCGCTTGCTGAATTTTTAGGCGGGGCTGTTCATTGCAGCCCCGTGTTGTTTCCGATTACCACTGACGAGAACTAGTCATGGCCCTCGACATTCACGCCCACCGAATCCTGATTCTGGACTTCGGTTCCCAGTACACCCAGCTGATCGCCCGTCGCGTGCGCGAAATCGGCGTGTACTGCGAGCTGCACCCCTTCGACATGGACGACGAAGCGATTCGCGAATTCGCCCCGCGCGGCATCATCCTGGCCGGTGGCCCGGAATCCGTGCACGAAGCCAACAGCCCGCGTGCACCGCAAGCGGTGTGGGACCTGGGCGTGCCGGTATTCGGCATCTGCTACGGCATGCAGACCATGGCCGAGCAACTGGGTGGCAAGGTTGAAGGTTCCGAGCTGCGTGAGTTCGGCTACGCCCGTGTCGACGTGGTGGGCAAGAGCCGCATCCTCGACGGCATCGAAGACCACGTCGACGCTGACGGCGTGTTCGGCCTGGACGTGTGGATGAGCCACGGTGACAAGGTCACCAAGATTCCGGAAGGCTTCCACGTGCTGGCCAGCACCCCAAGCTGCCCGATCGCCGGCATGGTCGACGACACTCGTGGCTACTACGGCGTGCAGTTCCACCCGGAAGTGACCCACACCAAGCAGGGTGGTCGCATCCTGTCGCGCTTCATCCTCGACATCTGCGAATGTGAAGCCCTGTGGACGCCGTCGAAGATCGCTGAAGACGCCATCGCCAACATCCGCGCTCAGGTGGGTACCGACAACGTCCTGCTGGGCCTGTCCGGTGGTGTTGACTCCTCGGTGGTTGCAGCCCTGCTGCACAAGGCCATCGGCGACCAGCTGACCTGCGTGTTCGTCGACAACGGCCTGCTGCGCCTGCACGAAGGTGAGCAAGTGATGGCCATGTTCGCCGAGAACATGGGCGTCAAGGTGATCCGCGCCAACGCCGAAGACCAGTTCCTGAACAACCTGGCCGGCGAAGCCGACCCTGAGAAGAAGCGCAAGATCATCGGCCGCACCTTCATCGACGTGTTCGATGCCGAATCCTGCAAGCTGGACAACATCAAGTACCTGGCCCAGGGCACCATCTACCCGGACGTGATCGAGTCGGCTGGCGCCAAGAGCGGCAAGGCCCACGTGATCAAGTCGCACCACAACGTGGGTGGCCTGCCGGAGGAGATGAACCTCAAGCTGGTCGAGCCATTGCGCGAGCTGTTCAAGGACGAAGTTCGTCGTCTGGGCCTGGAACTGGGCCTGCCGTACGACATGGTCTACCGTCACCCGTTCCCGGGCCCGGGCCTGGGCGTGCGCATCCTGGGTGAAGTGAAGAAAGAGTACGCCGACCTGCTGCGTCGCGCCGACCACATCTTCATCGAAGAACTGCGCAAGGCCGACTGGTACCACAAGGTCAGCCAGGCTTTCGTGGTGTTCCAGCCGGTGAAATCGGTGGGCGTGGTCGGTGACGGCCGTCGTTACGCCTGGGTTGTTGCCCTGCGCGCCGTTGAAACCATCGACTTCATGACTGCACGTTGGGCGCACCTGCCTTACGAGCTGCTGGAAACCGTCAGCGGCCGTATCATCAATGAGATCGAAGGTATTTCGCGCGTGACGTACGACGTGTCGAGCAAGCCGCCTGCGACGATTGAGTGGGAATGATGCGATTGGCCTGAGGGCTGATGGCTGAAAAAAACCGCCCGGGGCCTTGTGCCTCGGGCGGTTTTTTTATGCTTCGCGAAATGCCGGGAATAGACAGGTACCTGATTGAACCTGCGCATCATTTCAGGGTGCGTTTGCAAGGCCGTCAGGCCTGATCCACCGCGCAGCTTGTGACGCCGCCTTCGGCAGCTTGCAGGTGTGGGCGTACACCGTGGGATCAAAGGGGGCGCCGAGCCCTTGCTCGCGATGGCATTAACGCCGTGGCCCTGAAAGACGGCGTCGCCTGCATCGCGGCCAAGGCCGGCTCCTACCGCGGACGGCGTAGGAGCCGACTTTAGTCGCGATGCAGGCGACGCGATTTCAAGACAGTTGCTGCTACAGGCTGGCGCTGTCTGGATCGCGGCCAAGGCCGGCTCCTACCACGGACGGTGTAGGAGCCGACTTTAGTCGCGATGCAGACGACGCTGTTTCAAGACAGTTGCTGCTACAGAGGTGCGGCGTACCCCGTCGATCGCGTCGTGCGTTGCTCAGCCGACGTTTTTCATGCCGATCAGCGTCAAGGCCGTGATCAGCTCGCGAGTGTTGTCAAAGCGCCGGTTGTGCACGGTGGTCCACTTTGGCCGTTCGATGTAGATGAACTCGCCGTCCTTCTTGATGGGCGTATACACCAGCGCGCCGTCACCGGCGCGGTGTACCAGCACCTTCTGGCCGCTGACATGGTCGAGGGTAAACATGCCCGGGTGCGACAGTTCCGTTTCCAGGTCGCGGGCCTTGTGCAGTGTCGACATGGCGTAATGCAGATCGCTTTTCACGAAGCCCCCAGGCTGTCCCGGTTCGCCCAGCAGGTGCACCCCCGGGTCGACTTCCAGGCCGTGCTCGCTCGGCAGGCGGACGTCATCGATCCGCAGGCCTATGCCCCCCTCCAGTTCAGCCATGCCGGGCACTCCTTTGTAGGTGTTGGCATGGGTATTCCCCACCAGTGCTACCCATCTGGCCTTGCCACGTATGTTGGTATCGGAGGCAATTACGGTGTGGCCGAAGTAGTTCATCATCTTCTGCCGCAAGGTGTCGGTGGTGTCTTTCAGCCCCGCCTGCCGGTAGCTGACCATGCAGTCCAGCGCCTGTACCCGGAGGTGGTGGCGGTTTGCAGTTTTTACCAGTTCCATGAAGTTGTAACGGCCCTGGGGATCGGTGTGGAAACCCTTGTCCAGGCTGTCCAGGTACATTTCCAGCTCTGGTGGCATCTTCCCGGTGCGCGCGAACGCATCCAGGTGCACTTGGTGGAAATCGGTCAGCAAGTGTTCCAGAAACAGCGTGCGCACCTTCTGCTTGGCTAGCAGCTCCATGTTGTCGATAAGGAACTTCTTGCTGGCAATGCTGGCGTGGGCTTCGCCTATCACCACGCCATCGGTCTTGGCGTAGAGGCTTTTGATGATTTCCGGCTGCGAGGTTTGTGGGGCGAAGTCGGGCACCTCCGGCCGCGCCGCCACATTGGGTTGCGCCATGAACTCCTCTGCGTCGGCGCGCAGGCGCTCACGTATGGCCCGAAAGTCCATGTACTTGTCGCTGGTTTGCCCTGGCTTGAGCATCGCTGCCCGCTCGCCGCTGAGCAGCTTGTCCTCATGGCCCATCGCCGCGTCCTGCAGGGTCTCCCGCAGGGCTGCTGGCAGGTCGTAACGGAACGTGGGAGTCAGCGCCGTGCTGGGGCCGGCCACCGGGTTGCCCCACGGTTTCTTGCCGAAGAACTTGCCGCCGCCCTTCAGGCCCAGGCGGCCCACAGGTTCCCAGGTCTCGTCGGCGGTGAGGCGCACCGGTACGCTGCCATAGAAAGAGTGCGGGTTGGCCGGGTCAACGATGGCCCAGTGGTTTTGGTCGTTGACCCAGCCCACCTGATAGGCGATGCCGTCTATGTCGATATGCGGCTGGCCGTCCTCGTTCAAGCGTACGCCACGCATTTTGCCCACCTTGCCGGCGGGGAAACCGTCCAGTATTTCGTTGGTTTCCAGTGGCGCCAGCAGTTCGTTGGTCTCCAGAGGGGCCAGTGGCGTGGGCAGTTGCGCCTGGATGTCGTCCAGGGTGAAGCGCGTCTCGGCCAGGCGGAACTCGCTGCCCACCCCTTCATCCATCCCTGCCCAGAAGAACGTGGCGTTGAACAGCACATCGACCGCACTGACAATCGAGGCGATCACCGCCTCCTTGCGCTTGGCGGTGGTGTGGCCATTGATCGCCTCGTCGATGTGCAGGCCCAGTTCGGCGATGCCGGCGCCCACCACGGCCAGTGTCACCGGCCAGTCCACTGCGGCCATGCCGCCGAAGGTCTTGCCGAACGCACGCAGGTAGCCCACCCACATCTGTTTGCGCAGTTCGTCGTTGGAGTGGCCCAGCAGGGCCAGGTCAGCGTGCATGCGACGTTCGGCGCACCCGGCCAGGAAGGTGAACGGGTCCTGCTGCAAGGGTTGCAGTTTGGGGTCAATCAGCTTCGAGGTGTCATGCCCCCAGTTGTAGAACAACTGGTCGATCTTGTTGTGCAGGGCGTTGTTGCTGTTGTCGACTACGGCCCAATGGCTCATGAACCGGGCTCGGTTCTCGGCCATATTGGTTTCCAGCATGACCCACCAGTACAGGTCCTGCTCGGTTTCGAAGGCATGGAAGGTGTTGACCGAGCCGGGCATGTACAGGTACTGCCAGCCGTCCTCATCGACGATGCGCAGGATATCGGTGGCCACCAGGCCGCCGATCGCGAACGGGTAGACCTTCAGGCGCTTGGAGGGGGGCACTTGCTTGCGCAGCGACATCAGGGAGATGGGGAAGGGCACGTCACCGGCCACGGCCCGCAGCACTATCTTGAACTGGCGATCGGAGATGCGCCGGGCTTCGCGGTCCTCCAGGGCCTTGGAGATGAAGTTGGCCTTGGCCATGATGCGGAAGTCGTCGCGATGAGTGGCCCAGAAGTGGATCATTTCGCTGGAAAATTCCGACGCAAAATTCAGCCCCCAGAAGTCATTGAGTACGTCCTGGGGGTCCAGGCGCACTTCATTCTTTTCGTTGTACACCCGCTCGTTGGGGCCCTGGGTGTAAAACCCGCCCATCTGGTGCAGCAAGTCGGC
This sequence comes from Pseudomonas sp. TE3644, assembly GCF_056278815.1. Taxonomy (NCBI): domain Bacteria; kingdom Pseudomonadati; phylum Pseudomonadota; class Gammaproteobacteria; order Pseudomonadales; family Pseudomonadaceae; genus Pseudomonas; species Pseudomonas sp. TE3644. Next base: position 583,438 of record NZ_JBWBQF010000001.1, read on the forward strand.
ATTGTCCTGGTCGCCGGGCTGGAAGCGGGCCATCACCAGTTGCGGAAAGGTCATGGACTCGATGGGCTTGCCCCAATGCTCCCAGCCGGTGAAGGAGCGCGGCGTGCTGTTGGCCGAATCCCAGCGGTGCCACCAGATATGGTCAGGCTCACCTTCGTGCCCGGTGTGGCGCTTGAGGATCAGATTGGCGGTATCCCTGGCTTTTTGCCGCATGTCCGGCAGGTTCTCGGCCAGTCGCGTGGCGATATCGATCAGGTGTTGGCGGTCGGCTGCTTTGGGTTCTGTGGTCATTTCTGACGTCCTTGTCGATAAGTGGACGGTCAGTGTGAGGCGGATCCCGATTGAGGGGTGGTGCATAGCTATCCCGGCGTAGCGTTCGTGATTTCTTGGCAAAATGTTTCATTGCTCCCGCAGGCGTGCCTCGGGGTGTATCGTGCCCGGCTGGCGGGCAAGGGCAATCGAGGGGCAGTAATCATGGCGTTGACGCGTCGGCAATGGCTGGGTGGTGTGGCTGGTCTTGCAGCGGTGGGCGTAGGCGCGGGCGGGCTGGCGCGTTATTGGATGGGACGCGCCCAGCCGGGTGCCGGCCATGACTATGTACTGGTGGCAGCGCCCTTGGCCATGGAGCTGGTCAGCGGCCGGCTGTCCGAGGCCTGGGCCTTCGGTGATTCGGTACCGGGCACCGAGTTGCGGGTGCGTCAGGGTGAATGGCTGCGGGTGCGCTTCATCAACCATTTGCCGGTGCCCACCACCATTCACTGGCACGGCATCCGCCTGCCGCTTGAAATGGACGGCGTGCCCTACGTGTCCCAGCTGCCGGTGTTGCCCGGTGAATACTTCGACTACCGCTTCAAGGTGCCGGATGCGGGCAATTATTGGTATCACCCGCATGTGGCCAGTACCGAGCAGTTGGGGCGCGGGCTGGTGGGGCCGCTGATCGTCGAAGAGCGCGAGCCCACAGGGTTTGCCCATGAGGCCACCCTGAGCCTTAAAACCTGGCACGTGGACGAGCAGGGCGCCTTCCTGCCGTTCATGGTGGCGCGGGAGGCTGCGCGCAATGGCACCCTTGGCCGCTTGGCCACGCTCAACGGCATGACCCAGCCCACCCTGGACCTGCCGGCCGGACAGATCGTACGGGTGCGGTTGCTGAACCTGGACAACACCGCCACTTACCGCATCAACCTGCGCGGCGTCGCCGAGGCGCGCCTGTACGCGCTGGACGGCAACCCGATTCGACCCCGTGCACTGGGCAAGGATTACTGGCTGGGGCCGGGCATGCGCGTCTGCCTGGCGGTGAAGATGCCGGCCGTGGGGCAGGAAGTGGCGGTGCGCGACGGTTCGGTACGGCTGGGCACCTTGCGGGCGGTGGCCCATGCGGGCCCTGCAGGTGACTGGCCGGCGCCGCTGCCGCCCAATCCGGTGGCCGAGCCGGACCTGGCCAGCGCCGAAGTGCTCAACTTCAATGTCGAGTGGGTAGGCTCAGTGTCGGCGACAGGTGATAATGGCCGCCCGCCCAGCCTCTGGCAGATCAACGGCCAGGCGTGGGACGTCACCGACAAAACCTGCGCCGACCGGCCCATCGCCCGGCTGACGCGGGGCAAAAGCTACATTTTCGAATTGAAGAACATGACCCAGTACCAGCACCCGATCCACCTGCACGGCATGACCTTCAAGGTGATTGCGTCCAGTCGCCACAGCATCGAGCCGTATTTCACCGACACCTACCTGCTGGGCAAGCACGAGCGGGCACAGGTAGCGTTGGTGGCCGATAACCCCGGTACCTGGATGTTCCACTGCCACGTGGTCGACCACATGGAAACCGGCCTGATGGCCGCCATCGAGGTGGCCTGACATGCGCCAGCCACAGATCATCGATCGTAGCCGCGACCAGCATTTCATGCGCGAAGCGCTGGCGTTGGCGGCCCAGGGCGCGGCCATGGGCGAGGTGCCGGTGGGCGCGGTGCTGGTGCAGGGCGGGGAAATCGTCGGGCGCGGGTTCAATTGCCCGATCAGCGGCAGTGACCCCAGCGCCCATGCCGAGATGGTTGCCATCCGCAACGCGGCGCAGTCGGTCAGCAATTACCGGCTGCCGGGCAGTACGCTCTACGTGACACTTGAACCGTGCAGCATGTGCGCGGGGTTGATCGTGCATTCGCGCGTTGCGCGGGTGGTGTTCGGGGCATTGGAGCCCAAGGCGGGGGTGGCGCAGAGTCAGGGGCAGTTCTTTACCCAGGGGTTCTTGAATCATCGGGTGATGATTGAAGGCGGTGTGCTGGCAGAGGAGTGCGGGGCGATCTTGACTGAGTTCTTCAAGGCTCGCCGAAGCCGCACTTGATTCAACCTGCGACGTTTACTTTGCGGAATGTAAGTGAGACCCGCCTGGTTCGTGGTACGCCTGATTCCTGCTTGCGGGCAGGTATTTCGTGAGTCCATTCGTCCCTAGCAGGCCCTGCCATTACCGTGGCGCTTGATCGTGGAAGAAGCACTTCGTGGCGCGCCTTGCCGTTCCTGAACAGCATGTGCCAGGACTCCAGCAGGCTGATCGTGACGACCGGACCTTTGAAGCAGGTTCTGCAGTCTACATGGGCGCTGATCCCTTGCAAGGTAACGTATTCGTTAACGATCACTTGATCAGGCTTTTCGGGCATCAGCCCTAGCGTCACTAGGCGCTCGGCTATTTGGTCCGCCCAAGCAGGAAGTGGCCCGAGGTAGGCATCCGGACGAATCTGCCGGGCCCGATAATCGTACTTCCAGCCGTAGTGCTGCACTCGGCGTTTCAGCTCGTTGGACCACGGCCCTTCATTGATGAGTCTTAGCAGTCTTTGCTCGTCGGCCTCGGACAGGAAATTTTCTACCACCCTTAAGCCTGCCGGCGGAATTTCCAGCTGTTTCTGTACGGGCAACTTTGGCAAGGCTCTCGCTTCACCGGCACTGGCCAGCCAGCATTTGAACGCAGCGCTGTCCAGGTGCTCGACCAGCTCGATCCTATCATTGAGTTCCAGATACGCATCGCCTTCGCCAGCGACCGTGATCGTTTTCCGTTTGTTATCGATCTTGATTGCCGATTGACTCTCAAACGAGCTGCTGCCGCTGAGCTTGATTCGTTGTTTCAACGTGGCGGGCGCCAGCGCTGCAGCTTGGATGATGGCGAGTGCCTTGACCTCGGTAGTGTTTAGATCCGCTTCGTACCAGCGCCCCCGCCGGCCCAGTTCGCGGGTTAGCCAAGTACCATTTTCTGTCGAGAGATACGCACTGTTCTCTTTAATGGTGCACGTCAAAGGCAGGGGGGAGAGGACTCCCCAAGGCGATGGCTGGCGGGTAACCCACGTGATGCTATCGAGCAATGCGCCGGTTGCGTCGTCTGGGCGATATTTCAGATCCAGGTTGCGGTAACCGTTGATCAGCCCCGAGAGAATGGCGCCCGTCCACCAGATGGCTGGGGGGAGCGCGGGCAGATCGTTTCGCCAGGTTACAAACTGTTCTGGTCGTGGACGCAAAAGGACCAATTGCAACGCCATTCCCAATGGGTCGACGGCGCCAAAACCGATATCGACGGTCTGGGTGTCGTCAAGAATGGAGGATGTAGTGAACAAAAGACCATCGAGAGAGCTCGGCGGCGCCCCGTTGTGCCGGGCGTCATCGCAAATTTGTTCAAGTACTTCCGCAGGCCGCCATGCTTCCTTGATACGGATATTGGTCAGGGTGCGGATGATTGCCGACCACAGTATTAGATCGCGACTACGGCCATTCTTCGTGGGTTTTTGCTCGGCCACCTGCCACGCTGGTTGGTTTAGCCATGGTGCCTGGAGCTCGGTGCGACAGTTTTTCGCTGGCTTGGCTGAAAGCATATTGCACAGCACGTCAAGCCACGGCCTGATGGAGGGTACTGCCCACACCGCCATGGCGGCCGCCCCTCGAAAAGCGTTCCATGACTCAGGGGGGCTATACCGTGAAGCAGCGAGCTTGGAGCGTGCCTTGACCTGGAACGGTGTGGGGACCTGCAGGGGCTCTAGTTGCTCTACTTCAACCGGCTGGCGCGGGCTTTCCAGGTTCGCAAAGCCCTGTGCCATGGCGAGTAAATGCGCCTGTTGTTCATCAGACCCAACCGTGAAGCGCTTGATGGCCGTCAGTGGTAGGGGGCCATGCCAGGCGACGGCTACATCGCCCTCGGTTACTTCGCCCAGCAGGCATTCCTGCCACTTGGAGTGACGCAGCACCTGCACGCGCTCAAGCATCAATACCGCCAGATCGAGCCAGGCAGTTACTTCGGTCTTGGCATTGCGATCGCCCTGGATGACCGGCTTTCCCACGCCCAGGACTATGGGTGTTGGGCTGCTTCTGACAGGCCACCACTTTTCTGCCAGCAGGCTAAGCCACGACCTGCTGTCGAGTGTGAGTGTCAGCTGAACGCCTTCGCGGCCAACGTGTTCGTCCGACTCGGCAAAGAGGGACAATGTCATCGGGGGATCTTGGTTCATCGAGTGAGCAACGTAGAGTCAGGAAGGTCGGCAAGCTGGCGCGGAGTCAAGGGTTGCGGGCCGTCTACAAGTGTCAGCGTGTCCCGCGCCCGCGCGCACAGCATGTACAGTCGGCGACATTGTATAGGGGTTTGGGCTGGCAATGATTGATGCAGATCCTGCAAAAAGACATGATTGAATTCAAGCCCGATTGCAGATTTTCCGGTCAGTATGGTGATGCCCTCATCCATGATCTTGATGTTTGCCACAGCCTGTTGGGGCGTCTTGTGCGTGTAGACATCAATACGTGTTCCGCTGGGCAGAGCAGCCTTGAGTAAACCCTGGACCTCCAAGGCATCATCTACTTTCTGTACTATAACACCGACCGATTGTTTGCGATTTGTGAAGCGGTTAGCGACGAGTGTTGCGATTTCTTCCCAGGTGCGGCCTGTTTCAAGTCGGGGTATCTCGCCACTGAAGGCGCGTCGTACCCGAGCTGGGGCGAGATGTATGGATCGGTGGAAGTGCTCTGCGACACGTGCAATTTCGTCAGTGTTTCGATGGTTTTCGTAAAGGTGTTTCTCCTCCGGAAGAGAGGCTGCGCGCATGTGGCCAATGGTTGAGCTTTGATCATCAGTTGTCTGGTTTTCGTCAGTGAAAACGCTTACGGTCGGTGCTCCGTAGCGCACCATCCATTGATAAAAGCCCGCTGGTAAGTTTTGCCCCTCGTCCACCACAATATGATCATAGCAGTAACCATACTCAACATCCTCGTATTGCTGAATGACCTGCGGCCAAACGTAGTGATACGGCGCATGCTGTGGTATCTGTTTCTGGAATAGGCTGTAGTAGTGGTTCGATACGAAGGAGTGCATCGTCATGGTTGTGACGGTGCCGTTGCCTAACTGATTTGCCAACACCGCGAGCATTCGGTTTTTGGTTATCAGCAGTGTTTTTTTGCCCCGGTTCTTCAGGTACTGAGCTCTGAGCACAGCAAGGCTGGTTTTTCCTGAACCAGGCGGGCCGACGACTAGGAGATGCTCATTGATAGGGTGCGTATAAACGCTATCTTGCTCGTCAATGAGATCGTCCAGTTTTGGAAGCAACATACGATTTAACCTTGATATAGATCTTTCGTGTTCTGAAAAAGCGCGTAGTGAATCTTTCTAGGCTTGCGCGTGGCGTCGAACATCTCTTCCCGGTCTGTATCCACCAGATGGAAGCCGTGTGCTGCCAGGTGCGCCTTGAAGTCGGGAAAGTTTTGCCGCGCAAGGGGGTGTGCGCTATTGGTGTAAAGCAGGAAGGCGGGGCCACGGCTGCAGCGTCGCGAGGTGTCAGCAATACTGGTCACCAGTTTTTCGACATCCAGGGTTTTGCTGGCCAGCAGGTAGGAGGTGATGAATATCTTGATGTCATTGCTGGCGTAAGGGGAGAACTGCACGTCAGCCAGGTCTTTATGGAATGTGCACTTTGTTTGAGGGTGAAGCCCCTTGTGCTTCCGGGCGCCCTCGGCCAAGCGAGCCGCCAGCGTCAGCATCGAGTCGTAAAGGTCGACCCCGTAGTATGTGAACGAACGCTGTGTGCCTGCGACTTCTGCGTACGCGAGCCCGGCAGTGAAAGGGCCGCAGCCAATATCGAAAACATGAGTGCGGCCCAATGGTTGACCGTCGAGCAGGGTGCTGAACGCGTGGGAAAGTTCGTCGAGGTGGCCGGGCTGGTTGTATCTGGCGTAGAGCAACGCCTTGTCGATGCCATCAAGCGTGCCGAATTTCTGATCGAAATTGGCCTGACCAAAATTGATGGCGTTGTATACCTCTTTTTTATCACAGCCTAAATAGGCATATTCATCCGTGCGAGGGTCGTTATCAATGACGTCGTGCACGTATTCTTGGAGGGTGGCTTTTAGCCATTGTGGTCTCGTGACCATACCTAAATCCTTTTGGGTCAGAGCATCAATGCTCATTCTCAGATTTAGGCAAAATGCCACTATTTGTATCGATTCGTCAAATCGTCAAGCATCAGGCCTGCGTCAGAGGGAGGGGCTCATACGGCGAATGTCGGGGGAACGGGGCCTTTAAAGGGCAGGATTATCCTGCGCCGGCTTGTCCTTGTTCACCCCGGGTACATGCATATTCCCCTCGGCCACCTGCCCACCTTCCATCTGCGGTTGGGTTACCCAGGTCAGAATGTCGTAATAGCGGCGGATGTTGGCCACGAAATGCACCGGCTCACCGCCACGGGCGTAGCCGTACTTGGTCTTGCTGTACCACTGCTTCTGCGACAGGCGTGGCAGCATTTTCTTCACGTCCAGCCACTTGTTGGGATTCAACCCTTCGTTGCGTGCCAGCTGCCGGGCGTCTTCCAGATGGCCGCCGCCCACGTTGTAGGCCGCCAGGGCGAACCAGGTGCGGTCCGGCTCTTCGATCTTGTCGTCCAGCTGATCACGCACCAGAGCGAAGTACTTGGCACCGCCCTCGATGCTCTGCTTGGGGTCCAGGCGGTTGGACACGCCCATGGCCTGGGCGGTGTTCTGAGTCAGCATCATCAGGCCGCGCACGCCGGTCTTGGACGTCACGTCGGCCTGCCACATGGACTCCTGGTAGCCGATGGCAGCCAGCAGGCGCCAGTCCACCTGTTCGTTCTTGGCCGAGGTGTGAAAGTTTTTCTCGAAATGCGGCAGGCGCTGCTGCAGGTGCTGGGCGAAGGTGTAGGCGCCCACGTAGCCCAGTACGTCCACGTGACCGTAGTAACGGTCTTTCAGGCGTTGCAGGGTGCCGTTCTTCTGCACCTTGTCCAGGTAGCTGTTGATCTCGTTGAGCAGGCTGTTGTCTTCGCCGGCAGCCACGGCCCAGCGTTGCTGCTGGGCATCGCCCAGGTCGAAGGCGACGCGCACGTTGGGGAAGTACACCTGGTTCATCGCCAGCTCGTTGGAGTCCACCAGCGTCAGATCCAGCTGACCTTCGTCGACCATGCGCAGCAGGTCAACCACCTCAACCGCGTCGGATTCTTCGTATTGAATGGCGGGATAACGCTTTTTCAGCTCGGCCAGCTGGGCGGCGTGGCTGCTGCCCTTGAGCACCATGATTTTCTTGCCCACCAGATCGGCGGCATCGGTTGGGCGCGACTGGCCGTTGCGGTAGATGACCTGCGGGGTCACTTCCAGGTAGGAGTGTGAGAACCGTACCTGGGCCTTGCGCTGGTCATCGCTGACCAGGCCGGCCGCAGCCAGTACCGGGCCGTTGGGTTTGCCCACCTGGCCGAACAGATCGTCGAGGTTGTCGGCGGTCTCGATTTCCAGTTTTACCCCTAGGTCATCGGCAAAACGCTTGACCAGTTCGTACTCGAAACCGGTTTCGCCGTTGCGATCCTGGAAGTAGGTGGCGGGGCTGTTGCGGGTTATCACGCGCAATACGCCATCCTCCTTGACTCGCTCAAGCGTGCTGGGTTTGTCGACGCAGCCGTTGAGCAGAAGGAGTAGTCCGGTTGCGATCAGCCATTTGGCGAAGCGCGGGCGTGAAGCAGTCTTTGAATGCATCCTTGCAGTATACGCAAAGCGAGGAGGGCGCCATATCTCGACAGTATCGCGCGAGTCTGCTAGGAGCTTGTAGCCGCTGCCGCCAGGCTGCGCTGGCCATGTGTGACGCTGAATATATTGAGTGGAAGGGAAGGGCCAGCGCAGCCTTGCGGCAGCGGCTACAGGGGGTGAAATGTTTGACTCTGGAGACAGGATATGCCTTCCAGCGCCCGCCCAGCGCCATCAGTACCGTTTTGAGTGCCTGCGGCGGCGGTTTACGCTAGAATGCACGGCCTCTAAGCACACCCCTTTCTGAGGCTGTCCCGAAGATGTTGATCCTGCGCGGCGCTCCTGCCCTTTCTGCCTTTCGCCACGGTAAATTACTCGAGCAACTGAGCCAGAAAGTCCCCGCTGTCAGTGGCTTGTACGCTGAATTTGCCCACTTCGCCGAAGTCGCTGGCGAACTGACCGCCGATGAGCAGCAAGTCCTTGCTCGTCTTCTCAAGTACGGCCCGAGCGTGCCGGTGCAGGAGCCAACCGGCCGCCTGTTCCTGGTCATGCCGCGCTTCGGCACCATTTCGCCATGGTCGAGCAAGGCCAGCGATATCGCCCACAACTGCGGCCTGGCCAACGTCCAGCGTCTGGAACGTGGCATTGCCTTCTATGTCAGCGGTGAATTCAGCGACGCCGAGGCGCAGATCGTCTCCGGCCTGCTGCACGACCGCATGACCCAGGTGGTGCTGGGCAAGCTGGAAGAGGCCGCCGGCTTGTTCAGCCACGCCGAGCCAAAACCGCTGACCGCCATCGACGTGCTGGGCGGCGGCCGCGCCGCGCTGGAAAAAGCCAACGTCGAGCTGGGCCTGGCCCTGGCCGAGGACGAGATCGACTACCTGGTGAAAAGCTTCGAAGGTCTGGGTCGCAACCCCCACGACATCGAACTGATGATGTTCGCCCAGGCCAACTCCGAGCACTGCCGCCACAAGATCTTCAACGCCAGTTGGGACATTGACGGCCAGAGCCAGGAAAAAAGCCTGTTCGGCATGATCAAGAACACCTACCAGATGCACAACGAAGGCGTGCTGTCCGCTTACAAGGACAACGCCTCGGTGATCGTCGGCAGCGTGGCCGGTCGCTTCTTCCCGAACCCTGAAACCCGCCAGTACGGTGCGGTGCAGGAGCCGGTGCACATCCTGATGAAGGTGGAAACCCACAACCACCCGACCGCGATCGCGCCGTTCCCGGGTGCTTCCACAGGTTCCGGTGGCGAGATCCGTGACGAAGGCGCCACCGGTCGCGGCGCCAAGCCAAAGGCTGGCCTGACCGGCTTCACCGTATCCAACCTGAACATCCCCGGCTTCGAACAGCCATGGGAAAAGGCCTACGGCAAGCCCGAGCGCATCGTCACCCCGCTGGACATCATGATCGACGGCCCGCTGGGCGGCGCCGCGTTCAACAACGAATTCGGTCGTCCGGCCCTGACCGGCTACTTCCGTACCTTCGAGCAGGCCATCGACACCCCGCACGGTGAAGAAGTGCGCGGCTACCACAAGCCAATCATGTTGGCCGGCGGCATGGGCAACATCCGCGCCGAGCACGTGCAGAAAGGCGAGATCACTGTCGGCTCCAAGCTGATCGTGCTGGGCGGCCCGGCCATGCTCATCGGCCTGGGCGGCGGCGCCGCTTCCTCCATGGCCACCGGCACCAGCTCGGCTGACCTGGACTTCGCTTCGGTACAGCGCGAAAACCCGGAAATGGAGCGCCGCTGCCAAGAGGTCATCGACCGCTGCTGGCAGCTGGGCGACAAGAACCCGATCAGCTTCATCCACGACGTGGGCGCGGGCGGTCTGTCCAACGCCTTCCCGGAGCTGGTGAACGACGGTGGCCGCGGCGGCCGTTTCGAACTGCGTAACGTGCCCAACGACGAGCCGGGCATGGCCCCGCTGGAAATCTGGAGCAACGAGTCCCAGGAACGCTACGTGCTGGCGGTCGACGCCGCTGACTTCGAGCGCTTCCAGGCCATCTGCGAACGCGAGCGCTGCCCGTTCGCGGTCGTGGGCGAGGCAACGGCCGAGCCGCAACTGACCGTGACCGACAGCCACTTCGGCAACAACGCCGTCGACATGCCGCTGGAAGTGCTGCTGGGCAAGGCCCCGCGCATGCACCGCAGCGCCGTTCGCGAAGCCGAACAGGGCGATGACTTCGACCCGGCCCAGCTGGACCTTGCCGAATCCATCGAGCGCGTGCTGCACCACCCTGCCGTGGCCAGCAAGAGCTTCCTGATCACCATCGGCGACCGCACCATCACCGGTCTGGTCAACCGCGACCAGATGGTGGGCCCGTGGCAAGTGCCGGTGGCCGACGTTGCCGTCACCGCCACCAGCTTCGACGTGTACACCGGTGAAGCCATGGCCATGGGCGAGCGCACGCCGCTGGCGCTGCTCGATGCCCCGGCATCGGCGCGCATGGCCGTGGGTGAAACCCTGACCAACATCGCCGCCTCGTCCATCGCAAAAATGTCCGACATCAAACTGTCGGCCAACTGGATGTCCGCTGCCGGCCACCCAGGCGAAGACGCCCGTCTGTACGACGCCGTGAAAGCGGTCGGCATGGAGCTGTGCCCTGAGCTGGGCATCACCATTCCAGTGGGCAAGGACTCCATGTCCATGAAAACCCGCTGGAGCGATGAGGGCACCGAGAAAACCGTGACCTCGCCGATGTCGCTGATCATCACCGGCTTCGCCCCGGTGGTGGACATCCGCAAGACCCTGACCCCGCAACTGCGCATGGACAAGGGCCTGACCGACCTGGTGCTGATCGACCTGGGCCGCGGCCAGAACCGCATGGGCGCCTCGATCCTGGCCCAGGCCCACGCCAAGCTGGCCAAGGCCGCGCCGGACGTGGACGATGCCGAAGACCTGAAAGCCTTCTTCGCCGTGATCCAGGGCCTGAACGCCGACGGCCACCTGCTGGCCTACCACGACCGTTCCGACGGCGGCCTGCTGACCACCGTGATGGAAATGGCCTTCGCCGGCCACTGCGGCCTGGACCTGCAACTGGACACCCTGGCCGACGCCAAGGAAGAGATCAACGCCATCCTCTTCAACGAAGAGCTGGGCGCGGTCATTCAGGTTCGCCAGGACGCCACCGCCGACATCCTCGCCCAGTTCAGCGCTGCTGGCCTGGGTGACTGCGTGGCCGTGATCGGCCAGCCGGTCAACAACGGCCACGTGTACATCAGCCTGAACGGCGAGCAGCTGTTTGAAGGCGACCGCCGTCTGCTGCAACGCCAGTGGGCCGAGACCAGCTACCAGATCCAGCGCCTGCGTGATAACGCCGAGTGTGCCGATCAGGAGTTCGACGTACTGCTGGAAGAAGACAACCCGGGCCTGAGCGTCAAGCTGGGCTTCGACGTCAACGAAAACGTCAGCGCGCCGTACATCAAGACCGGTGTGCGTCCTCAGGTTGCCGTACTGCGCGAGCAGGGCGTCAACGGCCAGGTCGAGATGGCTGCCGCCTTCGACCGCGCCGGCTTCAACGCCATCGACGTGCACATGAGCGATATCCTCGCCGGCCGCGTCGACCTGAACGACTTCAAGGGCCTGGTGGCCTGTGGTGGCTTCAGCTACGGCGACGTGCTGGGTGCCGGTGAAGGCTGGGCCAAGTCGGCGCTGTTCAACGCCCGTGCCCGCGATGCGTTCCAGCAGTACTTCGAGCGCAACGACACCTTCACCCTGGGTGTGTGCAACGGTTGCCAGATGATGTCCAACCTGCACGAGCTGATCCCGGGCACCGAGTTCTGGCCACACTTCGTGCGCAACCGCTCCGAGCAGTTCGAAGCGCGCGTGGCGATGGTTGAAGTACAGAAGTCCAACTCGGTGTTCCTGCAGGGCATGGCCGGTTCGCGCATGCCGATCGCCATCGCCCACGGCGAAGGCCATGCGGAGTTCGCCAACCAGCAGGCGCTGATCGAAGCCGACGTGTCGGGTTGCGTGGCACTGCGTTTCGTCGACAACCACGGCAAGGTCACCGAAGCCTACCCGGCCAACCCGAACGGTTCGCCGCGCGGGATCACCGGTCTGACCAGCCGCGACGGTCGCGTCACCATCATGATGCCGCACCCGGAGCGGGTCTTCCGCGCGGTGCAGAACTCGTGGCGCCCTGATGACTGGAACGAAGACGCGGCGTGGATGCGCATGTTCCGCAACGCGCGCGTCTGGGTGAACTAAGGCTGTGTACAAGCTTGCCTTCTTCGTGCCGCCCAGCCATGTGGAAGCTGTCAAAAACGTCGTGTTTGCCGCCGGTGGCGGTCGCATCGGCGACTATGACAGCTGCGCCTGGCAGACGCTGGGGCATGGCCAGTTCCGGCCCATGGACGGCGCAACGCCGTTTGTGGGCCAGACCGGTCTGCTTGAGCGGGTGGAGGAATGGAAGGTTGAGCTTGTGGTGGCTGACGAGCTGATCGAAACGGTGGTGGCGGCCCTCAAGGCCAGCCACCCCTACGAAACGCCGGCCTACGAAGTCTGGCGCCTCGCCGATTTCTGATAACCCCTCGCTCACTGATATCCGTAGCCGCTGCCGCCAGGCTGCGCTTGCCCTGTGCCTCGCTGTAGATCTCCAGCGTACGCAGGGTCCAGCGCAGCCTGCGGCAGCGGCTACAGATCATCCGGCTTTGTGCTTGATCCCTCCTTCCAGCGTCTGCTGCTGATCATGCCCCTTGGTGCGCAACAGTCCTAAATCCGACGTGCTGTCCTTGCTGTCTTTAGCGCCGGTAAAGGCATTGATCAGGTTCTGGGTCATTTCCTCAGGCACCAGTGACAACTTGCCCTCCAGCCCGAACGAATGATCGCTGCCGCTCAGGCTGCTGCTGTTCACGGTGCTGCCCCCCAGATCAACTTCCCCACGCGGGCTTTTGAGTTGTGCGCCATTGAGCAGGGTGGTGCCATCCACCTGCAGTGCAATCCCGTCACGCCCGCTGATCACGGTTTGTGCTGCGGCGGTGTCGCGCTGGGTCTTGCTCACGTCCAGGTTCAGGGTGGGGGCGAAGCCCAGGTCGACTTTCTGCAGGCCGCTGCCGATCTTCGCCCTGACCTTGTCGCCCGCGGGGCCAGCCAGCGCCGTGGCGCCGTTGACCAGGCCCTGGGGGTTTTTCTCGGCGTTCAGGCGCGCGTCCAGATTGACCTTGTGGCCGTTGACCTGATCCTGACGGCTTTCGACGATCAGGTCGCCACCCACGCTGCCGGCGATCTTGTCGGCAGTCACTGTGGCCCCGGCGATGTGGGTGTCGCGACGGCTGTTGATGCCCAGATGCTCCACACGGATTTCCGTGTTTTTGTGGGTGGTGCTGGCCAGCTTGTCGAGGTCCAGGGTGGCGCGACCATGGACGGCGGTATGGCCTTTGGCGGCGTCGGTGGTGTTGGCGCCATTGACGCCCAGGCCCAGGCCCACACCCTTGTTGTTGCGTTGATCTTCGCTCTGGCCGCTGGTGATGGCGATACCGCCTTTGCTGGCGTCCAGTGTCAGCTGTTTGGCATCCACCTGCAGGCCCTGGATGTCGATGGCCTTCTCGGCGCTGCTGCCTGCAGTAACCTTGGCGCTATTGTCGACGTGCCATTGGCCAGGTTGGGCCGTGGTGCTGCGCTCATCGGTACGGCCCAGTTCCAGGCTGGCCCCCATGCCGCCGCCCTTGCCGCCGCTTGGCGCGTTGCGCGACAGGCTCATCTGCAGGCCGCCGCCGTAAACGCTGCCATCGGCCTGGTGGGTGTCGGTGGCGCTGACGATTGTCGCGTTGTCACCGGCCTTGATGTCCAGGCTGCCGACCTTGCGGTCCTGGCTGCCGAACTGCGTGCCTTCCAGATACACCTGTTTGCCCGCGCCGATCGTCGCGGCGCCCGGGGTGTGGATCTGCACGGCGCGGCCCTGGCTGTCGGCGCTGCTGGCGGTGGTGTACTTGCCGATCACACTGCCGCCCATGCTTTTACCCGCCGTAGGGCTGGTGCCCACCTTGGCCCAGGCCGAGCCGTCGATCACGGTGCTGGCCTGACTCTGCTCATCACGCGCCTGCTCGAATGCCAGATTGCCTGCGCCCTCGACACTCACCGGCCCTGTGGCGGACTCGAAGGTGGCGCCCTCATAGAGACCATCCGTACCCAGTTGGATCTGCACGCCCGCCTGGCCCTGGTACAAGCTTGGCAGTGCTTTGCCATCGCGAGTGGTACTGGTGGTGGAACCGCCGCTGCCGACCATCTTGAAGTTGATGTCGGTGCCGGTGTTGGTGTCCAGGCGGGCGCGGGTGTCGGTGTCCAGCCGGGTGAGGGTACGAGTCTCGACGGTGCGGCTGGCTTTCTGCTCATGGCTGCCGGCATTGATCGCCAGCGTGCCGTTGGTGGCGGCGTAGTGGCTGCCGATATCCTCAAGTGTCTGCGCGATGTCCAGCTTCACGTTGGCACCGCTGAATTGCGAGACCCGGCCTTGCTGCTGGTGGTTGCTGGCGCTGCGTTGTTCGTGCAGCACGTTCAGGTCGGCGCCCAGGCTTGGGGCGAACAGGTTGTCCTCCAACGCCTGATGCTGGAAGCGGCTCTGGTCCTCGCCTTTCACTATCTTCTCGATGGGGCGGGTGAGGTCGGTGTACTCGACGGTGGCGCCCAGGTCGACGCGGGTGCGGTTGCTGGACGCGGTTTCCTGGTGTTCGTCGGTGGCGTCGGCGTGGGTGGCTGTCGTGGCCTTGAGGTGGGTATCACCTTTGCTGGCGATGATCGTGGCTTGCTGCAGCAGGGTCTCGGCGTCTACTTCGGTGCTGCCGTCGGTGAGCAAGGTGGTAGGTTGGTGGGTCCTGTCCTCGACCTGTTTGCGATCATTTTCCACGCCACCGCTGAAGGCACTGCCTGCGCGGTCAATGCCGCCGGTCAGGCGCAATGCGCCGTCCTTGGTGGAGGTTTGCTCGGTGCTGCTGTGCTCGTCCAGTGCCGCGCGGGTCTGGACGTCGGGCGCCTTGAGCCGCGTGCGTTCCTTGCTTTCGACCTTCGCGCCCACGGTCTTGATGGCGGTCGCATCCTCGATGTCCACGGTATGGCCTGCCACGTGGGTGGGCACGTGGGTCTTGCTGGCGGTGTCCTTGCGTGTGTCGGTCACTTCATAGCCCACTTGAGCGAAGTACTGCTTGCTGCCCTCCTTGTCATCGGCAGCTTTTTTGGTTTCGCCGACCTTGGCCGTGAAACCCTGGGTGCGGGTGGTGGTGCTGTCGGTGCGGGTGGCTGGGGCGGGCAGCAACTCTATGCCTTTTTCCGCCTTCAGCTGCACGGCACCGGGGGCACTGACCTTGGGGCCGACCATTTTCATCTTGTCGTGGGCGGTGATCTGCAGGTTGTGCTCTGAACGCACCTCGGTGCGATGCGGGTCGCTGCTGCGGCGTTCGTCATTGACGGTCTTGCTGAAGAACGCGCCGCCCACTAGGTCGCCGCGGTAGTCGTCCTTGTCATGGCTGGCCTTGACGGCAATGCCGTCCAGCGTGACCTTGCCTGCGCTGCGCAGGGTGCCGGTACCTTGGCTGTGCAGGCGGCTGCCGCGCACCGTAACGTCGCCCACGCTGTCGATCTGCACCGTGCCGCCTTCCAGGGTGCTGCCACGCGCAGTTTCGTGCACATCGGTGGTGTTGCTGTCGCCGCGCCACAGGTGCTTGCGGTGGCGTACGGTCTGGAACACGGTGGTGCTGTCCAGCGCGGCGTCGATGGTCAGCTCGCCGCCGCTGCGTACACGCAAGTCGCCCGGGGTCTTGAGTTGGGCGGCGGTGAGGTGCATGTCCGTGCCTGATTCCAGGTCGATGCCGTCGCGGGCCTCCAGCCGGGTGGCCAGGTGCTGGCGGGTGGTTTGCGTGGTGCGTTTGGAATATTCCTCGGTGGGGATGAACCAGGCCTTGCGCTTCCATTGGTCGTGGGCTTTGGTGATCTGCTCGCGGGTCAGGGTATCCATGCGCAGGGCCTTGCCGGCCTTGGCCTTGATTGCACCGCCTTCGATGTCCAGGGCAGTGAAGCGCATGTCGCCGCCGGACTTCAAGGTGACATCGCCTTCGGCTGCCTTGATCAGGCCATTGCGCGCCTGGGTGCCGCTGATCTGCAGATCGCCACGGCTGTCGATCTCGATGCCTTGGCGCCCCACCAATTGCGCGTTGGGCAGGCGCACCCCGGCGCCTTCAGTGGTGCTGATGATGCGGATGCGCCCGGCGTGCATGGCGCCCAGCAGACGGCCATCCACCGCGGGCGCCGTGGCGGGGGCTGTAGCCAGCAGGGCGCGATCGGCGTGGTTCAATGTGTTGTGGCCGATGATCAGGTCCAGATTGTCACGGGCCGCCAGCTTGCCGTCGGTGTCCAGGCGTGGGGTGATCAACTCCAGGGCGCCGTCGACGTTGCTGGCACCGCCCTGGCCCACGTGCAGCACCGCCTGCTCATGGCTGGCGCTGAGGCGCACGATGCGGCCGTCTTCCAGCTCCGGGATACCCACCAGGAAGCTGGCGCGGTTGGCGTTGATGAAGCTGGCGCCATTGAGGCTGATGCCGTTGGGGTTGGCCAGCAGGTAGTCGGCGCGCTGGCCGAAGATTTCCTGCGGGCCGTGGATGTTGGACGGGCTGAGCCCGCTCACCTCAAGCACGATGGTGCTGGCGGCCTGGCCCTGGAAGTGGCGGTTGGCATCAAGCATCGGGCCCAGCGCCGCTTGCCCCGGCTGCAGGGCGTTGTTGAGCACCACGCCCTGCGGGCCGACGTTGTAGTCATTGAACTGATTGTGCGAGGTGCCGGCGCCGTCGGGGGCGACGATGTCCAGGGTGGCTACGCCTTGTTGCTCGCCCAGCACCGCCTGGCCGTTGGCGCCGGGCAGGGGCGTGATGCCCTCGCTCAGGCCGGGCAGGCTGTAGGTCAGCAGCGCGGCGGAAATCGCCCAGCGCAGGTGGTTGAGGGGGAAGCGAGGAGGTCGCTGAGTCATGTTTTTTATCTCTTTTGTCGATGAGTCAGAAGTCCAGTTTCAGCTCCATGTTCCAGAAGCCAGGCTCTGCACGAGGGCCGTCCTTGATCACCACGGCGTGGCGATAATCCAGTGATGCCTGGCCACCGGGCCAGGCCAGGCTGGCGCCGGTGCTGATGGCCGCCAGCGCAGGGTGTTGTTGGTCGCTGATCCAGGTGTCCCAGCCACGGCCGTAGTCCAGGCCAAGGCGCGGGCTGACGGTCCAGCCGGGGCTGATGGCAATCGCCAGCGTCAGGTTGTTGCGCCACACCGCCGCGCTGCTGGCGGCGATGTTGCTGTCGCGCAGGCCGCGTACGCTGGCGGAACTGCTCAACAGCCACTGCTCACTGGCGGGCAGGCGGTTGGGGCTGTATTGGGTTTCCAGGCCGCTGTCCCAGCGCCAATAGTGCCCGGCGCCAGGCCACACCTGGGTGCGCAGCAGTGCCATGCGCCATTGCTGGTAGTCGCGGCTGTCGGCGCCCAGCCAGTTCAGGCTGTGGCTGTAGCCCAACTGCCCGCTCCAGGTGGCACGGCCCAGCCACAGCAGGGTCAGGTCCAGGCCCAGGTCGGTGAGGCGAGGGTCGGGCACGGGCAGGTGTCGGTTGTTGAACCAGCGCTGGCGCTGTTTCTGATTCAGGCGCAATTGGGCGCCCAGCAGGGTGGTCTGGTTGCGCCACAGGGTACGGCCCAGGCTCAGGCCGCGGCTGTCGGTGAGGTAGGTGTTGCGGTGCCGGCCCACCGGGGTGAACGCTACCTGTTGGCTGCGCGCCAGGCTGGCGCCCAGGGTCCACGGGCCGTAGGGCACGCTGTAGTACAGGCCCAGTGCGCGGTTGTAGTTGGGAGTGTTGCCGAAGGTGCCGAACAGGCTGACCTGCAGGGCGTCGTTGAGCTGCAAGGGGTTGTCGCGGCTCAGCACCAGGCTGGCGCCGTGCCGCCCGCTGAAACGGTCGCCGCCGTTGCCGTAGGTCACCCGTGCGCCCCAGGGCGAGAGGTGGCTGCGCGCGGCCAGAATGATTCGTGAACCGCCTGGCAAGTCACCCGGTGCGATCTGCGCCTCCACATCAATGCTGCGCAGGCGGTTGAGTTGGTCCAGGCCCTGCTCCAGCGTGGGCAGGTGCAGTGGCTTGCCGATCAGGTCGGGGAAGGCGTTGCGCAACGAAATGGGCAGGTCCGGGCCGTCCAGTTCGATGGCTTCGACAAAGCCTTCCTCGATCAGGATCGACAGCGGCTGGCCGTCCTCGGGAGGCTGGGTGGGGTAGGCGCGGGTGGCGATGTAGCCGTGCTGGATATAGAGCTGGCTGATGCGCGCCAGCACCCGGCGGATGGCGTTGACACCCATGCACTGGGCGACGTGCGGGCGCAGGGCCTGTTGCAGTGCCTGGTCGCTGATCAGGCGGTTGCCTTGCAGGGTCACGCCTGGCAGTTGCCAGCAGTGCTGGTCCGCTGTGCCTGGAACGGCCGGAACTTGGGGTGACGGAGCCGGGCGCTGCAATTGGCGCAGGCGCTGGTCGCGCTCCAGGGTTTCGCGCTGGCGACGCTCCTGGTCCAGCCAGCGCAGGCTATCGTCGGCCAGGGCAAGGGGGGCAAGCAGTAGGGCGCAGCAGGTGATCAGGGCACGCATAAGAATTGTTCTTGTTTGGTAAATGCATCCGAGTGGATGGAATTTACCGATCTACGAGAACAATTGAGGTCGGATGGGTCCAGTAATGCTGTAGGACGTTTCTGGATGGTTGCTATCGGCGTGGGAGCGGGTTCTACCCGCGAAACTGACACCGCGTAATGGCTGACTGGCGGCAGCGCTCTTTTCGCGGGCAGAGCCCGCTCCCACCTAATGCCCTTGCTGCTACGGGCGAATCTCGATCATGGTGCCATCCTTGACCATGCTCCACAGCTCACGCATGTCCTGGTTCTTCATGGCGATGCAGCCGTCGGTCCAGTCCAGGGTGTTGAAATACCACTCCGGGTATTCCTCGCTGTCGGGGGTGCCGTGGATCATGATCATGCCGCCAGGTGGCAGGCCGGCATTGCGCGCCTTGGCCGAATCGCTGGCGTTGGGGTACGACACGTGGATGGCCAGGTTGTAGCGGTCGCTGACCTTGCGCCAGTCCAGCCAGTAGAAGCCTTCGGGGGTGCGCATGTCACCCTCGTATTCCTTGGGCCCGCGCGGGCTCTTGCCCAGCGATACGCGGTAGGTCTTGAGCGGCTGGCCGCGGCTGATCAATTGCAACTGATGGGTCGATTTGAGCACCAGCACCTTGTCGACCACGGCATTGGTCAGGCCCGGCGGTACGCTGGGGGTGACGCTGTGCACGGGGTCGATGACATTGGGGGCCAGTTGCGACACCGGCTTTTTCTCGATGGTGACGGTGAAGGCAGCCGAAGACACCGTGGCGAACGACAGACAGAAAAGGGCAAGCAACCAGCGCATTTAACGATCAATCCTGCAAGTAGGGGGTGCACCCCGCTTGCGCCGGTGCCGCGTGACACGATCAGGTTCAGCTCTGCGCCAAACCGTGCAGTGGCGGCAGAAATTCGTTGCGCACCGGGTAGTGTTTGCCCAGGCGGTCGGCGAAGTAGCATTCTAAGGTACGGTTGACCGTGGGGAAAGCCAGCTGCGACCAGGGTATTTCGCTTTGCTCGAACAGCCGAACCTCAAGGCTTTCCTCGCCCACGGCGAAATCCAGGTCGGCCAGTTCGGCGCGGAAGAACACGTGCACCTGGCTAATGTGTGGCAAGTCGAACAGCGTGTACAGCGCCAACTGACGGACGCGGGCGCAGGCTTCTTCCTCGGTCTCGCGGCTGGCGGCCTGTTCCAGGGTCTCGCCGTTTTCCATGAAGCCTGCCGGCAACGTCCAGTAACCGCGGCGCGGTTCGATGGCGCGCCGGCACAACAATACGCGATCGCCCCACACGGGCAGGCAGCCGGCGACTATATTGGGGTTCTGGTAGTGAATGAATTCACAGGCCCCGCACACATAGCGCAGGCGGTTGTCGCCTTGCGGGATGAGCTGGGTGACCGGGTTGCCGCACTGGCTGCAGAATTTCATGTCGGGCTTCCTGTTGTCTGCGCCTATCTTGGCGCCACCGGGGGGCGGCCTGCAAGGGTGGGTTTGCACCGACAAGGGGGTTGGGCAGGGCGCGGCTTTGGTGCATGATTGGACCACGCATCGAATGGGGAGACACCATGCTGGACGAGCTACTGCGCCGGATGAGCAGCCACAGGCCACGGACCCTGGAGACCGATCGTCGTTTCCCCGAGGCGGCTGTGCTGATGCCCATCACGCGTAGCGACGAGCCCGAGCTGGTGCTGACCCTGCGCGCCAAGGGCCTGTCCACCCACGGCGGTGAAGTCGCCTTCCCAGGCGGGCGCCGCGACCCCGAAGATCCGGACCTGACCTTCACTGCCCTGCGCGAGGCCGAGGAAGAAATCGGCCTGCCGCCCGGCCTGGTCGAAGTGCTGGGCCCCCTGAGCCCTCTGATCTCCAAGCACGGCCTGAAGGTCACGCCTTTTGTCGGGGTGATCCCCGACTTCGTCGAGTACCGTCCCAACGACGCCGAAATCGCCGCCGTGTTCAGCGTGCCCCTGGCGTTCTTCCGCGAAGACCCGCGCGAGCACACCCACCGCATCGACTACCAGGGCCGCAGCTGGTACGTCCCCAGCTACCGCTACGGCGGCTACAAGATATGGGGCCTGTCGGCGATCATGATCGTGGAGCTGGTCAACCTGATCTACGACGCCGACATCAGCCTGCATCGCCCCCCCGAGCATTACACGTCAATTTGAGCGGACACCCGAGCCGCCTTGCCTGCCTGAGGACATCCGATGAAATACCGCCTGGGCGACGCCCGCGTCGACACCCATCCTTCCAGCTGGACCGCGCCCACTGCCACCCTGATCGGCAAGGTGCGCCTGCAGGAAAATGCCAGCGTGTGGTTTGGCGCCGTGCTGCGCGGCGACAATGAACTGATCGACATCGGCCCGGACAGCAACGTGCAGGACGGCACCGTGATGCACACCGACATGGGGTCACCCTTGACCATCGGTCGCGGTGTTACAATTGGCCACAACGCCATGCTGCATGGCTGCAGCGTCGACGACTACAGTCTGATCGGCATCAATGCGGTCATCCTCAACGGCGCGAAAATCGGCAAGCACTGCATCATCGGCGCCAACGCGCTGATCGCCGAGGGCAAGGAGATCCCCGATGGCTCCCTGGTCATGGGGTCGCCCGGCAAGGTGGTGCGTGAACTGACCGATGCGCAGAAGAAGATGCTGGAGGGCAGCGCTGCCCACTACGTACACAATGCCCGGCGCTACGCGCGGGACCTCGCACCCCAGGAAGACTGATGAACCAAGAACGCCCCGTCGCCTCGCCTTGCGTACAGGTCTGCGCCCTGGATGACGACGACATCTGCACCGGCTGCCAGCGCACCGCCGCCGAAATCACCCGCTGGGGGCGCATGACCAACGAGGAGCGCCGCGAAGTGCTGGTCAAGTGCCACGAGCGCGCGGTGGCCAGCGGCATGATGTTTGTCGCTGGCGCCTGAAGTTCGCTCTAGACCGCGGCGCGGCTATCGCGAGCAAGCTTTGCTCCCACAGTGTTGCGCCAACCACGGTGGATGGCGCAACACTGTGGGAGCAAAGCTTGCTCGCGATGGAGGCGCCACGAATCCCAAGCCATGCGTAAGTCAGGCGGTCGTGTCGCAGCGCCGCCCCGCGCCGATTGATGTAAAATGCCCGCCTCGGTGGGCCGCACCCGGGCGGCCCGCGATAACCTGTTCCCCTTAAGGACCTGAAATGACCCGTATCGGAACTCCACTGTCGCCGACCGCGACGCGCGTACTGCTGTGTGGCTGCGGCGAGCTGGGCAAGGAAGTGGTGATCGAGCTGCAACGCCTGGGCGTTGAAGTGATCGCCGTCGACCGTTATGCCAATGCCCCCGCCATGCAGGTCGCCCACCGCAGCCATGTGATCAACATGCTCGATGGCGCCGCGCTGCGTGCGGTGATCGAGGCCGAGAAGCCGCACTACATCGTGCCGGAAATCGAAGCCATCGCCACCGCCACCCTGGTGGAGCTGGAGTCCGAAGGCTTCACCGTGGTGCCCACCGCCCGCGCTGCCCAGCTGACCATGAACCGCGAAGGCATCCGTCGCCTGGCCGCCGAAGAGCTGGACCTGCCGACCTCGCCGTACCACTTCGCCGACACTTTCGAAGAGTACCGCAAGGCCGTTGAAGACCTGGGCTTCCCCTGCGTGGTCAAGCCGGTAATGAGCTCGTCGGGCAAGGGCCAGAGCCTGCTCAAGGGCGTGGATGATATCCAGAAGGCCTGGGACTACGCCCAGGAAGGCGGCCGTGCCGGCAAAGGCCGGGTGATCATCGAAGGCTTCATCGACTTCGACTACGAAATCACCCTGCTGACCGTGCGTCACGTCGGCGGCACCACGTTCCTGGCCCCGGTGGGTCACCGTCAGGAAAAAGGCGACTATCAGGAATCCTGGCAGCCCCAGGCCATGAGCCCGGTGGCCCTGGCAGAATCCGAACGCGTGGCCAAGGCCGTGACCGAGGCCCTGGGTGGTCGTGGTCTGTTCGGTGTGGAGCTGTTCGTCAAGGGCGATCAGGTGTGGTTCAGCGAAGTGTCGCCGCGCCCGCATGATACTGGTCTGGTTACCCTGATTTCCCAGGACCTGTCGCAGTTTGCCCTGCACGCCCGCGCCATCCTCGGCCTGCCGATTCCGCTGGTGCGCCAGTTCGGCCCGTCGGCTTCGGCCGTGATCCTGGTGGAAGGCAACTCCACCCAAACGGCGTTCGCCAACCTGGGCGCGGCCCTGGCCGAGCCGGACACTGCGCTGCGTCTGTTCGGCAAGCCGGAAGTGGCTGGCCAGCGCCGCATGGGCGTGGCCCTGGCACGTGACGAGTCGATCGAAGCGGCCCGCGCCAAGGCGACCCGTGCTGCTCAGGCTGTCAGCGTAGAGATGTAAACCCCTGTAGCCGCTGCCGCCAGGCTGCGCTGGCCCCCTAACCCCGCTGAAAATCTTCAGTGAGGCAAAGGGCCAGCGCAGCCTACGGCAGCGGCTACGGTCATTTGACCTGGCTCAGGTCCTCATCCCGCGTCTCCTTCAGGCACAGCACCGCCAGCACGCTGAGCAGCGCCGCCGCCGACACATACCCACCCACCCAGCTCAAGCCACCCATGGCCACCAGCTTCTGCGCCGCAAACGGCGCCGCCGAGGCCCCGACGATACCGCCCAGGTTGTAGGCCGCCGACGCCCCGGTATACCGCACGCGGGTAGGGAACAGCTCGGGCAGCAACGCCCCCATGGGCGCAAACGTAAAGCCCATCAAAAACAGCTCGATGCTCAGGAACAGCGCCACGCTGGTGGTCGACCCCTGCGTCAGCAACGGCTCCATGACAAACCCCGAGGCTATCGCCAGCACGCCGCCGAACACCAGTACCGGCTTGCGCCCGAAACGGTCGCTCAGCGCCGCCGAAATCGGCGTGGCCAAGGCCATGAACAACACGGCGAAGCACAGCATGCCCAGGAAGCTCTCACGGCTGTACCCCAGGCTGGCCACGCCATAGCTCAGGGAAAACACCGTGGAGATGTAGAACAGCGCATAGCACACCACCATGGACGCTGCGCCCAGCAGCATCGGCCGCCAGTATTGGGCAAACAGTTCCGCCAGCGGCATCTTCAGCTTTTCGTGGTTGGCCATGGCCTTGGCGAACACCGGCGTTTCTTCCAGCTTGAGCCGCACGTACAAGCCCACCATCACCAGCAGCGCGCTGAGCAGGAACGGCAGGCGCCAGCCCCAGGCGCGGAACTGCTCGTCACTGAGCACCATGGCCAGGCTCAGAAACAGACCATTGGCCGCCAGGAAGCCAATGGAGGGGCCCAGTTGCGGGAACATGCCAAACCAGGCGCGCTTGCCCTTGGGCGCATTCTCGGTGGCCAGCAACGCCGCGCCACCCCATTCGCCACCCAGTCCCAGGCCCTGGCCGAAGCGCAGCACGCACAGCAGGATCGGCGCCCAGGCGCCGATCTGCTCGTAGCCGGGCAGCACGCCAATCAGTGTGGTGCACACACCCATCAGCAACAGCGAAGCCACCAGCGTGGATTTGCGACCGATGCGGTCGCCGAAATGGCCGAACAGCGCCGAGCCCAGGGGGCGAGCAAGGAAGGCGATGCCGAAGGTCAGGAAGGCCGACAGCATCTGCGCGGTGCCGGAGGTCTGGGGAAAGAAGACCGGGCCGATCACCAGCGCGGCGGCGGTGGCGTATACGTAGAAATCGTAGAACTCGATGGCGGTGCCGATGAAACTGGCAGTGGCCACGCGGGCGGTGGAGTTGAGCGGCGGCGCGTCGCCGCTGGCAGCGTAGGTGCTGGTACTCATGGCAGGTCCCTGGCAATCGTGAATTATTATAGGTGCGGGGCAGGGTGGGCCGCAGGAAGGGGGCCGGTTCACGTCCGTGCGGGTAGCAGGGGGCGGGCGGCAAGGCGCTGGGTAAGCTGTTTCGATTATATGAATTGCAGCCGGTGGTGCAACCTGTAGCCGCTGCCGCAGGCTGCGCTGGCCCTTTGCCTCACTGAAAGTCTGCAGCGCACATCAGGGCCAGCGCAGCCTGGCGGCAGCGGCTACAGAGATATCAGGCCAGCTTGGGCAGGCTCGAGGTATGCCAGATCAGCACGCGAGTCACCCGGTTCTCCTCGGCCTGCAGGATCTCCAGCCGATAGCGCCCAATCTTCAGGCACACCGCACAGTCAGGGATGCTCTCCAGCGCCTCGGTCACCAGCCCATTGAGGGTCTTGGGCCCATCGCTGGGCAAGTGCCAGCCCAGCGTCTTGTTCAGCTCGCGGATCGACGCCGCCCCATCCACCACGAAGCGGCCATCGGCCTGTGGGTGCACGTGAGGGTTGTCCATGGTGTGTTCGTCTTCGAACTCGCCGACAATTTCTTCCAGAATGTCTTCCAGCGTCACCAGGCCCAGCACTTCCCCGTACTCATCCACGACCACGCCCATGCGTCGTTGCTGTTTGTGGAAGTTGAGCAGTTGCAGGTGCAAGGGGGTGCTTTCCGGCACGAAATACGCGTCGTAACAGGCCGCCAGCAGGGCTTCCATGGTCAGTTCACCCTTGGGCAGCAGGTGGCTGACCTGGCGGGTGTTGAGCACCTTTTCGACCTGATTGATGTCGTTGTGGTACACCGGCAGGCGGGTATGACGGCTGATGATCAGCTGTTCGGCGATTTTTTCGATCGGGTCATCCAGGTTCAGGCCGTCCACTTCGCTGCGCGGCACCAGGATGTCGTTGACGGTGATGCGGTTCAGCGCTTGCAGGCCGCCCAGCAGGTGTGGCGCGGTGGGCATTTCATCCTGCTCCAGGTCGTCCTCGGCGCCTTCATCCAGCGGCTCGTCATGCTGACGGGCGATCGGGGTGGCGATGGGTGCGAACGGCTTGAGCAGCAGTCGGGCGATGCCGCTGAATGGCCACACCAGCGGGTACAGCAGCTTGAGTGGCAGGCGCAGCAGCGAGTTGCCCAGGCCGATGAAGGCATCCGGATGGCGGCGCGCCAGCAGGCGCGGCAGGTATTCACAGAAGGTCAGCAGCAGCGCCGCCATGATCAGCCCGCCCATCCACAGGCCCTTGAAGTGCCAGTGGTACACCGCCACGAACACCCCCAGCACCACCGCCAGCACGCGGCACAGGGTGTTGCACAGCACCAGGCTTTCCAGTGGGAAGGCCAGGCTGGGACGCTCGCCCACCTTGCGCCGGGTGCGCAGGGCGGCCAAGTGGTTGCGGGCGGTTTCCACGCCCGTGAACAGCGCCGACCAGAGGATCGACAACAGCACGACACCCAGCATCGAGCCCAACGGCAGATTGTCCATTTACTCGCCTGTCAGATGTGCAGAATGTATTCGCGGACCAGCTTGCTGCCGAAGTACGCCAGCATCAGCAGGCAGAAACCGGCCAGGGTCCAGCGAATCGCCTTGTGGCCGCGCCAGCCCAGACGGTTGCGGCCCCACAACAACACACTGAAGACGATCCAGGCCAGGCACGCCAGCAGGGTTTTGTGCACCAGGTGCTGGGCGAACAGGTTTTCCACGAACAGCCAGCCGGAAATCAGCGACATCGACAGCAGCGCCCAGCCGGCCCACAAGAAGCCGAACAGCAGGCTTTCCATGGTTTGCAGGGGCGGGAAGTTCTTGATCAGCCCGGCAGGGTGCTTGTGCTTGAGCTGGTGGTTCTGCACCAGCAGCAACAGCGCCTGGAACACCGCGATGGTGAACATGCCGTAGGCCAGGATCGACAGCAGGATATGCGCGAGCATGCCCGGCTCTTCATTGATCAGCGGCACCGTGCCCTTGGGGATGAACTGCGCCACCAGGGTGGTCAGCGCGCCCAGCGGGAACAGCAACAGCAGCAGGTTTTCCACCGGGATGCGCGTGCAGGCGATCAGGGTCAGGGCAATCACGGCAGCGGAAATCAGGCTGGCGGCGCCGAAGAAGTCCAGGCTCAGGCCCAGCGGCGTGATCAGCTGGTACTTGAGTGCAAGGCCCTGGGCCACCACGGCGAGGGCGCCGATGATGTACAGCAGGCGCTTGTCCACCGCGGCGCGCTGGCCGACTCGGGTGCCCTGGTAGGCGGTCGCAGCGGCATAAAGGAAGGCGGCGGCGAGACTGGGTAGCAAACTGGGTGACAAGGGGAGCATAAGTCCTGTGGAGCAAGCCCGAAAGTCGCTGAGTGTGGCATAGAACGGCCGCCGGACGAAAGACTGGCGCGGCACTGGTGTCCGTGGCGCGTACTTCTCGCTATAATCGCCGACCGGCCCACGCCGCGCCTCTACTTATTCACGGGCCAGGCTGCTTAACCTCGGTTCAATTGAGCCTGAAAGGATCGCGCATGTTTGAAAACCTTACCGAACGTCTTTCGCAGACGCTGCGCCATGTCACTGGCAAGGCCAAGCTGACGGAAGACAACATCAAAGACACCCTGCGTGAAGTGCGCATGGCGTTGCTGGAAGCCGACGTCGCCTTGCCGGTGGTGAAGGACTTCGTCAACAAGGTCAAGGAACGCGCGGTCGGCACTGAAGTGTCGCGCAGCCTGACGCCTGGCCAGGCGTTCGTGAAGATCGTGCAGATCGAGCTCGAAGGCCTGATGGGTGCGGCCAACGAAGACCTGGCCCTGAACGCCGCGCCGCCTGCGGTGGTGCTGATGGCCGGTCTGCAGGGTGCGGGTAAAACCACCACCGCCGGCAAGCTGGCGCGCTTCCTCAAAGAGCGCAAGAAGAAGAGCGTGATGGTGGTATCGGCCGACGTGTACCGTCCGGCGGCCATCAAACAGCTGGAAACCCTGGCCAACGACATCGGCGTGACGTTCTTCCCGTCCGATATCACCCAGAAGCCAGTGGCTATCGCTGAAGCGGCCATCCGCGAAGCCAAGCTCAAGTTCATCGACGTGGTCATCGTCGACACCGCCGGCCGTCTGCACATCGACGCCGAGATGATGGGCGAGATCCAGGCCCTGCACGCGGCCATCAAGCCGGTGGAAACGCTGTTCGTGGTCGACGCCATGACCGGCCAGGACGCCGCCAACACCGCCAAGGCGTTTGGCGATGCGCTGCCGCTGACCGGCGTGATCCTGACCAAGGTCGACGGCGACGCCCGTGGCGGTGCCGCCCTGTCGGTGCGTGCCATCACCGGCAAGCCGATCAAGTTCATCGGTATGGGCGAGAAGAGCGAAGCGCTCGAGCCCTTCCATCCGGATCGTATCGCCTCGCGGATCCTGGGCATGGGTGACGTGCTCAGCCTGATCGAGCAGGCCGAGCAGACCCTGGATAAAGAGAAGGCCGACAAACTGGCCAAAAAGCTGAAGAAGGGCAAGGGCTTCGACCTCGAAGACTTCCGTGACCAGCTGCAACAGATGAAGAACATGGGTGGCCTGGGTGGCCTGATGGACAAGCTGCCGAGCATCGGTGGCATGAACCTGTCGCAGATGGGCAATGCCCAGAACGCCGCCGAGAAGCAATTCAAACAGATGGAAGCCATCATCAACTCCATGACCCCGGCCGAGCGCCGTGACCCTGACCTGATCAGCGGTTCGCGCAAACGCCGTATCGCCATGGGTTCCGGTACCCAGGTGCAGGACATCGGTCGCTTGATCAAGCAACACAAGCAGATGCAGAAGATGATGAAGAAGTTCTCCACCAAGGGCGGCATGGCCAAAATGATGCGCGGCATGGGCGGCATGCTGCCCGGCGGCGGTGGCATGCCGAAAATGTGATTACCCGTGCCAGCCCCAGGGCTGGCACCGCCCGCGGCAACGCGGGCACTGCGGTAAACCTGCCTCGGCAGGTCCACCGGCCACCCCTTCGGGTGGCCATATGAAGCAAATCTATCGGGCGCGTCCAATGCGCCGGAAAAAGGCATTTGCAAAAGTCCGGATATTCCTTGAGAATATGCGGCCTTTCGGGCACCCGTGTGCCCGCTGTGCATTATGATTTGCAGCACCGACTACAGGAACGATGTTCAATGCTAACCATCCGTCTTGCCCGTGGCGGCTCTAAAAAGCGCCCATTCTACCAACTGACCGTGACCGACTCGCGTAACCCGCGTGACGGCTCGCACAAAGAGCACGTTGGCTTCTTCAACCCAGTGGCTCGTGGTCAGGAAATCCGCCTGTCCGTGAACCAAGAGCGCGTCAACCACTGGTTGAGCGTTGGTGCACAGCCTTCTGAGCGCGTTGCTCAGTTGCTGAAGGAAGCTGCCAAGGCTGCGGCCTGAGCAATATGAACACGACGCCAGCTACTGCTGATGATTTGATCGTTATCGGCAAGATTTTCTCGGTTCACGGCGTTCGTGGCGAAGTGAAGGTTTATTCCTTTACTGATCCGATTGACAACCTGTTGGACTACAAAACCTGGACGCTCAAGCGCGCAGGCAGCGTGGACAAGCAGGTAGAGCTGGTCAGCGGGCGCTTGCAGAGCAAGTTCCTGGTCACGAAGCTCAAGGGTCTTGACGACCGCGACGAAGCCCAGCTTCTGTCCGGTTACGAGATCTGCGTGCCACGTGATCTGTTTCCGGATTTGGACGACGGCGAGTACTACTGGTACCAGCTGGAAGGTCTGAATGTCATCGACCAACTCGGGCAACTGCTCGGGAAGATCGATCACCTGCTGGAGACCGGTTCGAATGATGTGATGGTGGTCAAGCCTTGCGCTGGCAGCCTGGATGATCGCGAGCGCCTGCTGCCCTATACGGAGCAGTGTGTGTTGGCTGTCGACCTGGCCGCGGGCGAGATGAAGGTTGATTGGGATGCGGACTTCTAGGCAATGGCTAGCCTGCGCGTAGAAGTGATCAGTCTGTTCCCCGAGATGTTTTCGGCCATCAGCGAGTACGGCATTACCAGCCGTGCGGTGAAACAGGGGTTGTTGCAACTGACCTGTTGGAATCCGCGGGACTACACCACAGATCGTCACCATACGGTGGATGATCGTCCGTTTGGCGGTGGTCCGGGCATGGTGATGAAGATCAAGCCCCTGGAAGATGCGCTGGCCGAGGCCAGGAACGCAGCGGGGGAGTCGGCGAAGGTCATTTACCTGTCGCCGCAAGGCCGCCAGCTGACTCAGCAGGGGGTTCGCGAACTGGCTGAATCGGAATCCTTGATTCTGATCGCAGGTCGCTATGAAGGCATTGACGAGCGGTTTATTCAGGCTCATGTCGATGAAGAGTGGTCGATTGGCGACTATGTACTGTCTGGCGGTGAGCTGCCGGCGATGGTCCTGATCGATGCGGTTACACGACTGCTGCCCGGAGCTTTAGGGCATGCGGACTCCGCGGAGGAAGACTCCTTCACGGATGGGCTGCTGGATTGCCCGCACTACACCCGACCGGAGGTGTATGCGGATCAGCGTGTTCCCGACGTATTGCTAAGTGGCAATCATGCACACATCCGGCGCTGGCGTTTGCAGCAGTCCCTTGGGCGGACCTACGAACGACGTGCCGATCTTCTGGAAAGACGCTCGCTTTCTGGAGAAGAGAAGAAGCTGCTGACGGAGTATCTCCGTGAGCGGGACGATAGTTAACGTATCGATGGTAAATCACAAGGATTTACCTTAGGAGCACAGCATGACCAACAAAATCATTCTGCAACTCGAAGCTGAGCAGATGACCAAAGAAATCCCGGCCTTCGCCCCGGGCGACACCATCGTCGTTCAGGTGAAAGTGAAGGAAGGCGATCGCGCTCGTCTGCAGGCGTTCGAAGGCGTTGTTATCGCCAAGCGTAACCGTGGTGTGAACAGTGCTTTCACTGTTCGTAAAATCTCCAACGGTGTTGGCGTAGAGCGTACCTTCCAGACCTACAGCCCGCAGATCGACAGCATGGCCGTGAAACGTCGTGGTGACGTGCGTAAAGCCAAGCTGTACTACCTGCGCGACCTGTCGGGTAAAGCAGCTCGCATCAAGGAAAAACTGGCTTAATAGCCGTTTTACCGATGCAAGAAGAAAGCAGCCTACGGGCTGCTTTTTTGTGCCCGCGATTTATGCCCGCGCCCATCGCACCCTGTAGCCGCTGCCGCAGGCTGCGCTGGCCCTCTCTTACACTACAGATCTGGAGTGTGGATTAGGGCCAGCGCAGCCTGGCGGCAGCGGCTACAGAGCCAGTTTTTCATTGGTACAGTCCGTGACCCCACGCGACCTCGAAATTCAGCGCCGCACCGAACTGTCGGTCAGCCGCGTCACCAAAGCAGTATTCCCGCCCACCACCAACCACCACAACACCCTGTTCGGCGGCACCGCCCTGGCCTGGATGGATGAAGTGTCATTCATCACCGCCACGCGCTTCTGCCGCCTGCCGCTGGTCACCGTGTCTACCGATCGTATCGACTTCAACCACCCGATCCCCGCCGGCAGCATCGTCGAGCTGGTGGGCGCCGTGGTGAAAGTCGGCAACACCAGCCTCAAGGTATTGGTGGAAGTCTTCGTCGAAAGCATGAGCTGCGACGGTCGCGAGAAAGCCATCGAAGGCGTGTTCAGCTTCGTCGCCATCGACGATGACAAGCGCCCGGTGCCGGTATTGCCCGGCCTGTAAGGTAGACTGCAGCTTTCCATCGCCCGGTTCGACCAGATGCCCGCTGTAGACCACCCGCTCATCGACCAGTACCTCGACGCCCTGTGGCTGGAAAAAGGCCTGTCGGACAACAGTCGCGATGCCTATCGCAGTGACCTGACGCTGTTCAACGGCTGGCTGCAGGACAAGGGCATTCAATTGCCCCAGGCGGGCCGCGAGCTGATTCTCGACCACCTGGCCTGGCGCGTGGACCAGGCCTACAAGCCGCGTTCCACAGCGCGCTTTCTCTCCGGCGTGCGTGGCTTTTATCGCTACCTGCTGCGTGAAAAGCTGATCGCCGTGGACCCGACCTTGCAGGTCGACATGCCGCAACTGGGAAGGCCATTGCCCAAATCCCTGTCGGAAGCCGACGTCGAGGCGCTGCTCAAGGCCCCGGACCTCAGCGAGCCCATCGGCCAGCGCGACCGGGCCATGCTTGAGGTACTGTACGCCTGCGGCCTGCGCGTGACCGAACTGGTCAGCCTGACCCTGGACCAGGTCAACCTGCGCCAGGGCGTGCTGCGGGTGATGGGCAAGGGCAGCAAGGAGCGCCTGGTGCCGATGGGCGAGGAGGCGGTGGTGTGGGTCGAGCGCTACCTGCGCGACGGCCGCAATGACCTGCTGGGCGGGCGCCCCAGCGATGTGCTGTTCCCCAGCCAGCGCGGCGAGCAAATGACCCGCCAGACCTTCTGGCACCGCATCAAGCACCAGGCCAGCGTGGCCGGCATCGGCAAGGCGCTGTCGCCGCACACCCTTCGCCATGCCTTCGCCACGCACCTGCTCAACCACGGCGCCGACCTGCGCGTGGTGCAGATGCTGCTGGGCCACAGTGACCTGTCCACCACGCAGATCTACACCCACGTGGCCCGCGCCCGCCTGCAGGACCTGCACGCACGTCATCACCCGCGTGGCTGAGGCGATCACCGCACATCTCTTGTTGCCGTGTCATTCGGACAGATCCTGCGAATGTGGTAGGCTTGGGCGGTTAGCAAAGCGGGCATCGAATGCCGGCCGTTTCCGGACAGCCGACCCAGCACGATTGGCCCCTTCGTCCGCTGCCTCAGGAGTTTCCATGCGCGTGACCCGAATTTTCGCTGCCGCCGCCCTTGCGCTGCTCAGCACCGTGGCTATGGCCGACGACAAGGCCGAACAGGCCATTCGCAAAACCCTCGCCACCTTGCAGCTCGACACCCCGGTGGAGAGCATCGCCGCCAGCCCGCTCAACGGCTTGTACGAAGTCAAGCTGCAGGGCAGCCGCGTGCTGTACGCCAGCGCCGACGGCAAGTTCGTGATGCAGGGTTACCTGTTCCAGGTGCAGGACGGCAAGCCGGTCAACCTCACCGAAATCACCGAGCGCCAGGGCGTGGCCAAAACCATCAACGCCATCCCTGCCGCCGAAATGGTGGTGTTCCCGGCCGTGGGCGAGACCAAGTCGCACATCACCGTGTTCACCGACACCACCTGCCCGTACTGCCACAAGCTGCACGAAGAAGTGCCGGCCCTGAACAAAATGGGCATCGAAGTGCGTTACCTGGCCTTCCCGCGCCAGGGCCTCGGCTCGCCGGGCGATGCGCAACTGCAGGCCGTGTGGTGCTCCAAGGATCGTCAGGATTCGCTGACCAAGCTGATCAACGGCAAAGACGTTTCGGCGCCAAAATGCGCCAACCCGGTCAGCAAACAGTTCGCCATGGGCCAGTCCATCGGTGTCAACGGCACGCCGGCCATCGTCCTGGAAAACGGCGAGATGATTCCTGGCTACCAGCCGGCCCCGCAAGTGGCCAAGCTGGCCCTGGGCGCCAAGGGCTGATGCGCGCCGTGCTTGCGTCATCAAAGATCAAGGCCTGACGGGAATGCCCGCCAGGCCGTAAATTACCAAGCCGCACCGGTGTGCGGCGGTTTGTCACGGCCGACCCTGCGTCGGCCGTTTTATGGGGAGTTCAGAGTGAAACCGGTCAAAGTAGGCATCTGTGGGTTAGGTACCGTCGGTGGCGGCACCTTCAACGTACTTCAGCGCAACGCCGAGGAGATTGCCCGCCGTGCCGGGCGTGGAATCGAAGTGGCTCAGATTGCCATGCGTTCGCCCAACCCGAATTGCCAGATTACCGGTACCCCCATTACCAACGATGTCTTTGCCGTGGCCAGCAACTCGGACATCGACATCGTCATCGAATTGATCGGCGGCTACACCGTGGCTCGCGAGCTGGTGCTCAAGGCCATCGAGAACGGCAAGCACGTGGTTACCGCCAACAAGGCGCTGATTGCCGTGCACGGTAACGAGATCTTCGCCAAGGCCCGCGAAAAAGGCGTGATCGTGGCGTTCGAAGCGGCCGTGGCCGGTGGTATCCCGGTGATCAAGGCGATCCGCGAAGGCCTGTCGGCCAACCGCATCAACTGGGTGGCCGGCATCATCAACGGCACGGGCAACTTCATCCTCACCGAAATGCGCGAGAAGGGCCGTACCTTCGAAGACGTGCTGGCCGAGGCCCAGGCCCTGGGGTACGCCGAAGCCGACCCGACCTTCGACGTGGAAGGCATCGACGCGGCGCACAAGCTGACCATCCTGGCGTCCATCGCCTTTGGCATCCCGCTGCAGTTCGACAAGGCCTACACCGAAGGCATCACCAAACTGACCACCGCCGACGTCAACTACGCCGAAGCGCTGGGCTACCGCATCAAGCACCTGGGCGTGGCCCGCAGCACGGCCGCCGGCATCGAGCTGCGCGTGCACCCGACGCTGATCCCGGCCGACCGCCTGATCGCCAACGTCAATGGCGTGATGAACGCCGTGATGGTCAACGGTGATGCTGCCGGTTCCACCCTGTTCTACGGCGCCGGCGCCGGCATGGAGCCTACCGCGTCGTCCGTGGTTGCTGACCTGGTGGACGTGGTCCGTGCCATGACCAGCGACCCGGAAAACCGCGTGCCGCACCTGGCCTTCCAGCCCGATTCGCTGTCGGCGCACCCGATCCTGCCGATCGACCAGTGCGAGACTGCCTACTACCTGCGCATTCACGCCAAGGACCACCCGGGCGTGCTCGCCCAGGTTGCCAGCATCCTGTCGGAGCGCGGCATCAACATCGAATCGATCATGCAGAAGGAAGTCGAGGAACAGGACGGCCGCGTGCCGATGATCCTCCTGACCCACCGCGTGCAGGAACAGCGCATGAACGACGCCATCAAGGCCCTGGAAGGTCTGGAAGGCGTGGTCAGCCCCGTTGTCCGCATCCGCGTCGAGCACCTCAACTAATCAGCCGCCGCCAGCCCCGGCGGGGCTGGCGGTGCGAAACAAAGGTTTGGAACCATGCGTTATATCAGTACTCGCGGCAAAGCCCCGGCCCTGAACTTCGAAGACGTGCTGCTGGCTGGCCTGGCCAGTGACGGCGGCCTGTACGTGCCGGAAAACCTGCCACGCTTCACCGTTGAAGAAATCGCCTCGTGGGCCGGCCTGCCGTACCACGAACTGGCCTTCCGCATCATGCGCCCGTTCGTCACCGGCAGCATCCCGGACGCCGACTTCAAGAAAATCCTCGAAGAAACCTACGGCAAGTTCGCCCACAACGCCGTGGCGCCACTGCGCCAGCTCAACGGCAACGAGTGGGTGCTGGAACTGTTCCACGGCCCGACTTTGGCCTTCAAGGACTTCGCCCTGCAACTGCTGGGTCGCCTGCTGGACTACACCCTGGCCAAGCGCGGCGAGCGCGTGGTGATCATCGGCGCCACCAGCGGTGACACCGGTTCCGCCGCCATCGAAGGCTGCAAGCACTGCGAAAACGTCGACATTTTCATCCTGCACCCGCACCAGCGCGTGTCGGAAGTGCAGCGTCGGCAGATGACTACGCTGTTCGGCGACAACATCCACAACATCGCCATCGAAGGCAACTTCGATGACTGCCAGGAAATGGTCAAGAACAGCTTCGCTGACCAGAGCTTCCTGAAGGGCACCCGCCTGGTAGCGGTGAACTCGATCAACTGGGCGCGTATCATGGCCCAGATCGTCTACTACTTCCACGCAGCCTTGCAGCTGGGCGGCCCGGCGCGCTCGGTGTCGTTCTCGGTGCCTACCGGCAACTTCGGCGACATTTTCGCCGGTTACCTGGCACGCAACATGGGCCTGCCGATCAACCAGCTGATCGTGGCCACCAACCGCAACGACATCCTGCACCGCTTCATGAGCGGCAACCAGTATGCCAAGGAAACCCTGCACGCCACCTTGTCGCCGTCGATGGACATCATGGTCTCGTCGAACTTCGAGCGCCTGCTGTTCGACTTGCACGGTCGCAATGGCGCCGCCGTTGCCGAGTTGATGGACACCTTCAAGCAAGGCGGCGGCTTCAGCGTCGAGCAAGAGCGCTGGACCGAGGCGCGCAAGCTGTTCGATTCCCTGGCGGTCAGTGACGAAGCCACCTGCGAAACCATCGCCGAAGTCTTCGCCCAGACCGGCGAAGTGCTGGACCCGCACACCGCCATCGGCGTCAAGGCCGCGCGCGA
Organism: Pseudomonas sp. TE3644; assembly: GCF_056278815.1. Classification (NCBI taxonomy): domain Bacteria; kingdom Pseudomonadati; phylum Pseudomonadota; class Gammaproteobacteria; order Pseudomonadales; family Pseudomonadaceae; genus Pseudomonas; species Pseudomonas sp. TE3644. The sequence continues at coordinate 618,989 of NZ_JBWBQF010000001.1, forward strand.
ATGCCGTCGCAGCCTGGACATCCCGATGGTAGTGCTGGGCACCGCGCACCCGGTCAAATTCCCGGATGCCGTGGTCAAGGCCGGTGTTGGCAAGGCCCTGGAACTGCCGGCGCACCTGGCCGACCTGTTCAGCCGCGAAGAAAAATGCACCGTTCTGGCCAACGACCTGAAAGCCGTCCAGGCCTTCGTCAGCCAGCACGGCAACCGCGGCAAGCCGCTGTAATCCCGTAGCCGCTGCCGCCAGGCTGCGGTGAATATGCTGCAACACATAAAGCCCGTCCCTCGACGGGCTTTATCGTGGGTACGTGTCAAACTTGAGCCTGCACACTCACGCAGGCGCAAGGACACGGCATGAAGCACCCCCACCACACAGGCACACGCTGGCTACTGGCCTGGCTGACCCTGCTGTGCCTGGCGTTCTGCGGCACCGGCCAGGCAGCCCAAAGCCTGCCATTTGCCCTGATGCCAGCCTTCACTCGCCTTGACCCCCTGCCACTGCCCGCCAGTGATCGCACCTGGCTGAACCAGCGCGGCACCTTGCGCGTCGGCGTGTCGATCACCGATCACGAGCCTGTCGACATCACCGTCGATCGCAACCGTTACCGCGGCATCAGCGCCGACTACCTCAACCTCATCGCCAGCCGTCTCGACGAGCCGCTGCAGATCCACGGCTTTGCCCGTCGTGAAGAGGCCGTTGAGGCACTGGAGAAGGGCGAGATCGATATCCTCACCAGCGCCAACGGCTTCGAGCGCAAGCGCAAGGGGCTGGCCTTCAGCCGTGCCTACATGCCGGACGACGCGGTGCTGGTACAGCGCCAGGGTGTTACCACGCCGGTCTCCATGGACGGCGCGCGCATCGCCGTGCTGGACGGTTACCTGAACCTGGATGTGCTGCACAGCGTCTATCCGCGCAGCGAAATCATCCTGGCGCCCAGCCTGGCGAGCGGCCTTGAGGCGGTGGCCCAGGGCGAGGTGCAAGCATTCATCGGCAACGAAGTGGTGGTTCGGGCCTACAGTGCCCTGCGCCCCTTCATGGGGTTGCGCATTGTCGGCAGCGCCGAGCTGCCCAACGCCGGGTTCGCCTTCGCGGTTCGCGACAGCGATACCGCCTTGCGTTCGATGCTCGACCGCGCCCTGGCCAGCATCGACGAGTCGCTGCGCCGCGAGATACTGGGGCGCTGGACCGCCGGGCTGGGCTCGGACATCGCCCAGCCGCGGGTGGCCCTGACCGATGAGGAGCAGGCCTGGCGCCGCGAGCATCCCAGGGTGCGGGTGATTGCCAGCGACTACCCGCCCTACCTGTACCGCGACCGGCAAGGCAACTGGGTAGGGCTGGGGCGCGACGTGCTGGCGACCATTTCGTCCATGAGCGGCCTGCAGTTCGACTTCGTGCCGTCGACCTCCATCGCCCAGAGCCTGGAGGTATTGCGCACCGGGCAGGCGGACATGAACACCACGCTGTCGGAAAGCACCGAGCGCAAAGCCTTCCTGGCGTTCTCCCACTCTTTCGGCGGCCAGGGCTGGGTGCTGGTGGTGCGGGGCACAGGGCCGGCCGCGGCATCGCTTGAGGAGATGGCTGGGCGAGTGTTGGTGCTGCCCCGGCAGCACGCCCTGGAAAGCACCATCCTCCAGCAATACCCACGTATCCGCCTGCGCCTGGTCGACACCTACGATCAGGCCCGCGACCTGGTGCGCAAGGGCGAAGCCGACGCCACGCTGGACAGCGAGGTCAGCGCCTGGCGTTCCATTGGCCGCTACCCGCCGGGCGAGCTGAAAGTGGGGCGCAGTCTGGAGGGGCGCTGGGCCTCGGACCGTTTTGCCGTGCGCCTGGACGAACCCTTGCTGCTGAGCATTCTCAACAAGTCCCTTGAGGCCTACCCGGTCGCCGAACTGCGTGCGGTGCGCCTCAAGTGGCTGGGCGCCGTCGACGGCGCGCCGCCCGTGTGGCAGCGCATCGCACCCTGGGTGTGGTGGGCGCTGGCGGCCGCGCTGCTGTTCGGCCTGGTCTCGCTGATGTGGAACAGTCGGCTCAAGGCGCAGATCCAGCAGCGTCAACGCGCCGAAGAAGCGCTCAACGACCAGTTGGCCTTTCAGCGTGCGTTGCTCGATGGCATCCCCAACCCCATCTACGTGCGTGACCTGCAAGGTCGGATGGTGATGTGCAATAAAAGCTACGAGACCGTTTTTTCCACGCGTCTTGAGCAGGTCCGCGGCACGCTGCTGCCCGAGGTGAATCTGATTGCGCCTGACAGTGCCGCGCAATTGCATGCCGACTACCTGACACTGCTCAAGGACCAGCAGCCGTTGTTCGTGGATCGTCAGATAGAACTGGGCGGCCAGCGTGTTGACGCCTGGCAGTGGATGGTGCCGTTCTACCGGGCCGATGGCCAGTTGCAGGGCATGCTCGGTGGCTGGATCGACATCAGCGAGCGCAAACGCCTGGAGGCAGAACTGGTGCAGGCCAGCCAGGCCAAGAGCGCGTTCCTGGCGACCATGAGCCACGAAATTCGCACCCCGATGGCCGCCATCATCGGCCTGCTGGAGCTGGAGCGGGAAATGACCCGCGCCAAAGGGGGGCAACCGTCGCAAGCCATCGATGTGGCTTATCAGTCGGCTCGCGATTTGATCGCGCTGATCGGCGACAGCCTGGACCTGGCCAAGATTGAATCGGGCAGCCTGAACCTGGCGCCTGAGGCCACGCCGCTGCGGCCCTTCCTGGAAGCTATCGTGCAATTGTTCAGCGCCCAGGCCAGCCACACGCAGGTGCACCTCGAACTCATGCTGGCCCCCGAAGTGGAGAGCAGCTACTGGTTCGACCCACTACGCCTGCGCCAGGTGATCCACAACCTGCTCAGCAACGCTCTCAAGTTCACCCATGAGGGCTCTGTGGTTCTGGAGGTGCGCGCGGCCACCCCGGACAGGTTGCATATCGAGGTGCGCGATACCGGGGTGGGCATCGACGAACAACTTCAGGCCCGCCTGTTCAAGCCGTTCGTGCAAGTTGGCGCACCTTCGGCACAGCAGGCTCAGGGTACGGGCCTGGGCCTGAGTATCTGCAAGCAGTTGGTAACGCTGATGGCCGGCGAAATCGAGCTGCACAGCAAGCCGGGGCAGGGCACCCAGGTCATCATGAGCCTGCCGCTGCCGCGTGCCACCTCACGGCCCGAGGCCGTGGCGCCTGCCATTGCCGGCGCGACTGTCAGGCCGCTGCGCGTACTGGTGGTCGACGACCTGTCGGCCAATCGCCTGGTGTTGAGCCAGCAGTTGACCTTTCTGGGGCATCAGGTACTGGCTGCAGCCAGTGGCCAGGAAGCGCTGGCGCTGTGGCAGGCCCAGCCCCTGGAGGTGATCATCACCGACTGCAACATGCCCGACATGAGTGGTTTCGCGCTGGCCCAGGGCATTCGCCAGGCCGAGGCGGCCAGCGGCAGGGCGCGCCTGCCCATCATCGGTTGTAGCGCCAATGCCTTCCAGGACGAAGCGCAGCGTTGCCGCGAGGCCGGCATGGACCAACTGTTGGTCAAGCCCATCAGCCTTGGGCAGTTGGAGCAGGTCTTGTCGAACCTGGAAGTGCCACCGCTGGCGTTTGATATCCAAACCTTGCGGCGCATGACCCAGGCCGACCAGGTGGCCCTGCGGCGCATGCTGGTGGAGTTGCAGAAGAACCTGGCCGAGGAAAGCCAGGCCCTTGATGCGGCGGTGGCCACCTGCGACTGGCCGTCGATGCGCGCCTCGCTGCACCGCCTCAAAGGTGTGGCTTGCCTGATCGACGCGGCGCCCATGGCCCGGGCCAGTGCAGAACTGGACAGCAGTGCCAAGGCGCGGCATGCCGAGGTCGTCCCTGTGCAGTGGGCCAGCCTCAAAGTGCGGCTGCAAGCGCTGGCAGCCGACATCGAAAAGCAACTTTGGGAAACGTCCTACAAAGATTAGGACTTGTCCTATGTAGCGTTCTGTTTCCGGTCTCTAGAGTGGGCAACCAGTGCCAATGACGACGTTGGCGTGATCCGGAGGCCTGCGCATGCATACATTGAAAGTCCTGGTTCTTGAAGACAGCCCCTTCCAGCTTATGGCGGTGCACCAGATGCTCAACGCCAGCGGGGTGTTTGACGTACTGACCGCCGAGAGCGTCAGCGCGGCCCTCCAGTCGCTGGAAAACCGCGGGGCGGTGGACATCGCCATCTGTGACCTGCAACTGGAGGAGGGCGATGGCCTGCAACTGATCCGCCATCTGGCGCGTCATCGCCAGGCTCGGGCGCTGATCATCCTCTCCAGCCTGGAACGCAGCGTGCTCGACAGCGTTGGCCAACTGGCGCGTCACTTGGGGCTGCACGTGCTTGGCGTGCTGGAAAAGCCTGCCAATCTGGGGGTGCTGCACGATCTGCTGCAGGCGTATGATCGGCCGCCCGTGCCTGTCCAGCCTGCCATGCCGCTGGTGGAGGTGGATGAACTGGTGTCCCTGGCCGAGTTGAGCATTGAGCGCCTGCCGCAGCTTCAGCAGCAATGGCTCATCCATTTCCAGCCCAAGGTGGCGGTGGATGGGGAGTTGCTGGGTGTGGAAGCCCTGGTGCGCTGGCAGCACCCGGTGCGGGGCATGCTGTCCCCGGCCAGCTTTTTGCCGTTGGTTACCTACGCCGGCCTGATGCCGCACCTGACGTGGCACGTGCTGGAAACCGCATTGCGCCTCAGCGCCCGGCTGCGTGACGAGCAGGGGCAGGCCTTGCCGGTGTCGGTGAACATCGCGCCAGGTATCATCGAACTCGATAGCTTTGCCCCTCGAGTGAAGGCGTTGCTGGAACAGATGAGCCTGCCGGCTGGCGTGCTGACCCTGGAGCTGCTGGAGCGCCGCCAGGCGCCGGCCACCAGCCTGGAGATGGAAGCCCTGCTGCGGCTGCGCATGCTGGGCTGCCGCCTGTCCATCGATGACTTTGGTGTGGGCGATGCCAATATCCAGCGCCTGTTGGATCTACCGTTCTCGGAACTGAAAATTTCCAGCCAATTCGTGCGCGGCATGGCCGAAGACGGTCGCAAGGCTGCAGTGGTCGCCGGTGCCCTGATCATGGCGCGGCGCATGGGGCTGAGCGTGGTCGTGGAAGGGGTGGAGTCGGCAGACGACGTTCATGCCCTCCAGGCCCTGGGCCAGCCTGCCCTGCAAGGGCACTACGTGGCCAGGCCGATGCCGGCCGACGCTCTGGTTGACTGGATGGCCAGCCGCGACATCAGCCAGTGGCGCAGTCAGCTGCTGCATCATTGCTCGGCATAGGGGTCAACTCAGGCCATGTTCCTGCAGGTAGATGAACAGGGCGGCATCATTGGCCACCCCCAGCTTGCGCATGGCACTGACCTTCTGGGCGCTCACCGTCTGCTTGCTGCGATTGAGCAGGGCGGCGATTTCGCCCACCGACAGACCACCGGCCAACATTCGGGTGACTTCAATCTCCCTGGGTGACAGGGCTTCGCGTTCAAACATGCGATCGGGGCGTATTTCGCCCTCCTGCAGCAACGCCTGGCCCACCGAGTCGGCGATGAACACCTTGTTGCGCCGCACCTGGGCGATGGCGATCGGCAGTTCGCTGACCAGGCTGGCCTTGCCCAGTACCCCTTTCACGCCCAGGCTGAGCATGGAGCGGAACAGCCCGGCGTTGTTGAGCATGGTCACCACCAGAATGGGTAAATCGGGCCAATGGCGGCGCACGGTCTCCAGCAAGCGCAGGCCGTCGTTTTCATTTTCGGCCGGCATCATGAAATCGGTGATCAACAGGTCGCACTCACCCTCGGTCAGCCACTGGGTCAATTCCGAGGGGCTGCTGGCTTCACCCACCACGGCCAGGCCAGGGTCCTGCTGCAGCACGGCCCGCAGGCCGATGCGGAAGATCGGATGATCATCGGCCACCAGGATGCGCAGCGGGGAGGGGTGCGGGCTGATCACGACAGTGCTCCGGTCGGGTGAAGGCTTGCGGTGTGCAGTCTGGCACATCCGGACGGTACAAGCCTGCCCGACAGGCGGCGGGGGGCTGGCTTTTTAGGCGTCCTAACTGTCATATTCGACGGGCAAGCTGAAACGCCCCGTCGCAGGGCTTTTTAGAACTTTTTGCCATGGCGGCGGGTCATTGATAGACACCTTGATTTCGAACAACTGAGAGTGGTGATCGAATGGAAAATATCAACGAGCTGCTGACTGAAGCACTGACGCCCTACCACGTGGACGTGGTCGATGTGGGCGGCCCGCTTGAATGCCGGGTGATATTGCGCGATTCGACCGGCGCTCTGGTGCTGGATCGACGCTTCGACCGTCGGCAATTTGCTGATAAACACGCCCTGACCGACGTGGTCGACGGGCTGCATCGCGACCTGATGGTAGCTGAAGGGCGACTGCAACCGTGCATGATCGCCGCACTGGCGGCGCAAAATGCGGCGCCTGTAGTAGGTGCTGCGCTGGGGTAGGGGAACCTTCGGCCACCGCTGCGTTCACATTCGGTAAGGACAGGGGGGCCTGCATTGTGCTCCGGTGCTTGCCACCTGTCGTACTGGCCCCCAGTGGGCCATGTTTAACCCCGGGTAGCCTCCCCACTGCCCGGGGTTTCTTTTTGCCTGCGATTCGCGCAACGGGTGCTGCCGGTAAACCGCGTCGCCTTTATCGCGACCAAGGTCGGCTCCTACGCTGTCCGGTGTAGGAGCCGACCTTGGTCGCGATAAAGGCGACGCGATTCAATGCTGCGCCGCTTCTTCGAAGAAGCGCCGCGAATCACGCAAATAGTCCCCCTTGTTCGCCGTATCCAGCCAATCGGCGTAAAACCCCGGCAGCACGCTGCTGCGCAGCCCCACCAACACCTGATTCAACTGCTCCACCACGGTCCGCCCGGCCGGGGTATTGGAGCAGGCGATGTACAGCGGCTGGTATCGGGGCACTCCGCGCACCGGCAGAAACACCAGCTGGTTGCTGTCGATCTGCTCCTGGGGCGCCAGATACAGGGCCTCGGGCCAATACCCAAGCACGCCATCCAGGCGTCCGTGTTGCTGCATCTGCAACAGGCTGGCCACCGCGTCATTGCCGTGATGGGCGGTGACCGCACCGCCGGGCGCGGCGGCAAGGACGGTGTCGATTGTCGCGCCGTAGCTGCGCTCGGCCACCCGGCCGATCTTGATATTGGGGCTGGCCAGCACGGCGGGCAAGTCCAGCTCCCCGTGGTGGATGAAGGTGGTGAAACCGTGGCGATCCTGGCGGCGGATGATCAAACCGTTGGTCAGGGTGGTGAGGATCGGGATGGAGAACACCAGGTCCTGGCTGCGCTGCTTGGTCCACAGCAGCATCGGGTCGCAGCTGAGCCCGGGCTCCAGCAGCATCTGCGTGGCGCGTGCGCGGTTCACGCGCACTACGCTGTGCGCGTATTGGGGCAAGGCCTGCATCAACAGTGGCAACAGTTTGTCCACCGCGCCCTGGCCTTCCCGGGGGCCTGCCTCAATGGTCAACGGTGGCAAATCACGCAGCAGCCACGTCAGAGGTTCGCCCGCCCTGGCGGCCAGCGGTGCAACTAGACACAACAACAGCAACGTCAATCGGCGGCAACCTTCCATGATGCAAGCTCCGAAAACAGCTGAGTAGAGAATGGTCACAGGTCTGCGCCTGCTCGGTAACGTTGTCGGCCATCGGTCTTAGTTGATTAGGCCATGATCGGTTAGACTGTGCGACTTTTCCTTGCATCAAGAAGCCTCTTTCCATGGCCCAGCCTTCCACGACCTACAAATTCGAACTCAATCTGACCGATCTCGACCGTGGGGTCTACGAAAGCGTCAAGCAGACCATCGCCCGTCACCCTTCGGAAACCGAAGAGCGCATGGCCGTGCGCCTGCTGGCCTACGCCTTCTGGTACAACGAGCAGCTGTCCTTCGGCCGCGGCCTGTCGGACGTTGATGAAGCTGCCCTGTGGGAAAAGAGCCTGGACGACCGCGTGCTGCACTGGATCGAAGTGGGCCAGCCTGACGCCGACCGCCTCACCTGGTGCTCGCGCCGCACCGAACGTACCAGCCTGCTGGCCTATGGCAGCCTGCGCGTGTGGGAAACCAAGGTGGTGGGTGCGGTGAAAAACCTGAAAAACGTCAACATCGCTGCCGTACCCCAGGACGTGCTGGAAACCCTGGCCAAGGACATGCCGCGCGCCATCAAGTGGGACGTGATGATCAGCGAAGGCACCATCTTCGTCACCGACGACCGTGGCCAGCACGAAGTGCAGCTGCAGTGGCTGATGGGCGAGCGCGGCTGAGCCGCATCCCCTTTCCTGATTGTGTTTGACTGAAAAAGAAGCCCCATGCGTATCGAACCGCGTCAACTGCCCGCCATCCTGCCGTTCCTCGGCGACCTGCCGCCCTTGCTCACCCGCCTGTACGCGGCACGGGGGGTACAGTCGGAGGCCGAACTGGACAAGAGCCTGGCGCGGTTGATTCCGTTCCAGCAGCTCAAGGGCATCGACGCGGCGGTGGACCTGCTGGTGCAAGCGCTGGCCAGCCGCCAGCGCATCCTCATCGTTGGTGACTTCGACGCCGACGGCGCCACCGCCAGCAGCGTCGGGGTATTGGGCTTGCGCCTGCTGGGCGCTGCCCATGTCGACTACCTGGTGCCCAACCGCTTCGAATACGGCTACGGCCTGACCCCGGAAATCGTCGCCGTGGCCCTGCAGCGTCAACCCGACCTGCTGGTGACCGTGGACAACGGCATTTCCAGCGTCGAAGGCGTAGCAGCGGCCAAGGCAGCGGGGCTCAAGGTGCTGGTCACCGACCACCACTTGCCAGGCCATGAATTGCCGGCGGCCGACGCCATCGTCAACCCCAACCAGCCGGGCTGTGATTTCCCCAGCAAGTCCCTGGCCGGCGTGGGCGTGATCTTCTATGTGCTGATGGCCTTGCGCGCACGCCTGCGCAGCCTGGGCCATTACGACAGCAAACCGCAGCCCAACATTGGCGAACTGCTGGACTTGGTGGCCCTGGGCAGCGTTGCCGACGTGGTGCCGCTGGATGCCAATAACCGCATTCTGGTGCACCAGGGCCTTGAGCGCATTCGCGCCGGTCGCGCGCGGCCTGGGCTGAAGGCGATCCTGGAAGTGGCCAAGCGTGATCATCGGCGCATCACCTCCACGGACCTGGGCTTCATCCTGGGCCCGCGCCTGAACGCGGCCGGCCGTCTGGACGACATGAGCCTGGGCATCGAATGCCTGCTCAGCGACGACACCGCGCTGGCCCAGGCCATGGCCGCGCAGCTGGACGACCTCAATCAGGATCGTAAATCCATCGAGCAGGGCATGCAGCGCGAGGCCCTGGCCCAGCTCAAGGACCTGCCGGTGGAGTCCATGCCGTTCGGGCTGTGCCTGTTCGATGCCGATTGGCACCAGGGTGTCATCGGGATTCTGGCCTCGCGCCTCAAAGAGCGCTATCACCGCCCCACCATTGCCTTTGCCGATGCGGGGGAGGGCATGCTCAAGGGCTCGGCGCGCTCGGTGCCGGGCTTCCACATTCGTGATGCGCTGGACGCCGTGGCGGCCCGTCACCCGCAGTTGATCAGCAAGTTCGGTGGTCACGCCATGGCAGCGGGCCTGTCGCTGCCCGAAGCGAATTTCCAGCCGTTCGCCGACGCGTTCGACGAAGAAGTACGGCGCCAACTGCAGGAAGAAGACCTGACCGGTCGCCTGCTGACCGATGGCAGCCTGGCCGTGGAGGAGTTTCACCTGGAACTGGCCCGCGCCCTGCGCCACGCCGGCCCCTGGGGTCAACACTTCCCCGAGCCGCTGTTCCACGGCGTGTTCCAGCTGGCCGAACAACGTGTCGTCGGCGAGCGCCACCTCAAGGTAGTGCTCAAAAGCGAGTGTGGTTCGGTGAAACTCGACGGCATCGCCTTCGGCATCGACCGTGAGGTATGGCCCAACCCGACCGTGCGTTGGGTGGAGCTGGCCTACAAGCTGGACGTCAATGAATTCCGTGGCCAGGAAACCGTGCAGCTGCTGATCGCCCACATGGAAGCACGCTGAACCCTGCTCAAGGCGGTGTTGTCGACTAGGCTCTAGACATTGTCTGCGCCCGACCCCAAGCCTTGAGAGGTGCCCCATGAGCTTGCTGCTTGAACCGTATACCCTGCGTCAGCTGACCCTGCCCAACCGCATCGCCGTGTCGCCCATGTGCCAATATTCCAGTGTCGATGGCCTGGCCAACGACTGGCACCTGGTGCATTTGGGCAGCCGCGCCGTCGGTGGCGCGGGCCTGGTGTTCACCGAAGCCACGGCGGTGACTGCCGACGGCCGCATCACCCCCGAAGACCTGGGCCTGTGGAACGACGAGCAGATCGAGCCGCTGCAGCGCATCACCCGGTTCATCACCGCCCAGGGGGCCGTGCCTGGTATCCAGTTGGCCCATGCCGGGCGCAAGGCCAGCACCTGGCGCCCGTGGTTGAACAAGCCGGGCAGTATCCCGGTGAGCGAAGGCGGCTGGGTGCCCGTGGGGCCGTCGAAGATCGCCTTCGATCCGCGCCACACCGCCCCCACTGCGTTGGACGAAGGGCAGATCCAGGAAGTTATCCTGGCCTTTGTCGAGGCCGCACGGCGCGCCCTGAAAGCCAATTTCAAAGTGGTGGAAGTGCACGCGGCCCACGGCTATCTGCTGCATCAGTTCCTGTCGCCCATCAGTAACCAGCGTCAGGACAGTTACGGCGGTTCGTTTGAAAACCGCATCCGGTTGACCTTGCAGGTGACCGAAGCGATTCGCACCGTATGGCCGCAGGAGTTGCCGGTGTTTGTGCGAGTGTCGGCCACTGACTGGGTAGAAGACGGCTGGAACCCGGATGAGACCGTGGAGTTGGCCAAGCGCTTGAAAGCGATTGGCGCGGATTTGATCGACGTATCATCAGGTGGTACCGCAGCGAATGCCGAGATCCCCACTGGCCCGGGCTACCAGACCCGCTTCGCCGAGCGTGTGCGCAAGGAATCGGGCATTGCCACGGGCACGGTCGGCATGATCACCGAACCGGCCCAGGCCGAGCATATTCTGCGCACCTGCCAGGCCGATATCATCCTGCTGGCCCGTGAACTGCTGCGCGACCCGTACTGGCCATTGCACGCCGATGACGACCTCAACGGCCGCCAGGCGACCTGGCCCGCCCAGTACCAGCGCGCCACCCACCGCGACCAGCCGATCCACGAGTCCGACCTGCGCGATTGAACCCTGTAGCCGCTGCCGCCAGGCTGCGCTGGCCCTGAAGTTCCCTGGAGATCTCCAGTGGGGCACAGGGCCAGCGCAGCCTGGCGGCAGCGGCTACAGAGCGTGGCTCAGGTGTACTTGCGCTTGTCCGGCGCCGGCGGGAAGTACTGGTACAACCACGTCTCGCTCAACGTACGGTCCTGGGTGCGGATGAACAAACGCATCTCCACCGGCTCCACGCTGTCGCTGGTCGGGTGCCAGTCAAAGGTGATGCGGTAGCCCTTGTCCGGCAATGCCAGCACGTTGAAGTCCTGCACCTTGCCGCTGGATACCGTCACCACCGGCTCGATGCCCGTGCCTTCAGGCAGGCGCTCCAGACCGCCACCCTTGAAATCCACGGCAAAACGTCGAGCCCAGACTTCCGGGTAATGCTCGCCCGGTGCCCAGCCTTCGGTGAAACCGCCCATGCCCGACCGCGTGGCATGCACCCGCGCCAACGGCGTGCCTACCGGCGGCAATGCGCTCCAGTACAGCTTGTAACCGAAGTTCAGCGAGTCGCCGGCCTTGACCGGCTGTTTGGGTGTCCAAAAGGCCACGATATTGTCCAGGGTTTCGCCCGTGGTCGGGATCTCCATCAGGCTGACCGAGCCTTCGCCCCAGTTGGTGGTCGGTTCCACCCACAGGCTTGGGCGCTTGTCGTAGCCGTCGACGGTGTCTTCGTAGCTGGCGAACTCGTGGTCGGTCTGCACCAGGCCGAAACCCTTGGGGTTGTTGTCGGCGAACGCGTTGAACTGCAGGGTGGCCGGATTGTTCAGCGGCCGGCAGATCCACTCGCCGTTGCCGCGCCACATCGCCAGGCGGTCGGAGTCATGGATTTGCGGGTGAATGGTGTCGCACATGCGGCGTTCCTGGGTGCCGCAGCTGAACATGCTGGTCATGGCCGAGATGCCCAGCTGTTCGATGTCGGTGCGCGCGAACACGTGGGCGTCGATGGCCATCACCACCTGCTGGGCCTGGCAATCGATGTCGAACTTGTAGGCACCGGTCGCGCTGGGCGACTCCAGCAGGGCGTAGACGGTGAAGCGGGTGCTTTCCTTGTCCGGGGTGTCGAACCAGAACTTGGTGAAGTCGGGGAATTCCTCGCGCTTCTTGGCGTAGGTGTCGATGGCCAGGCCACGGGCCGACAAGCCGTACTGGCCGGTGGCGTCCACCGCACGGAAGTAGCTGGCGCCGAGGAAGGACAGAATGTCGTGCTTGTCCAGCTCAGGCGCCTTGAACAGACGGAAGCCGGCAAAGCCCAGGTCGCCCTTGAGCTGCTTGGTGTCGACACCCGTGTTGTCATAGCGGAACAGCGGCGGGTGGAAGTGCACCTCGCGCGCCTGCTGCTTGGCGGCGTCGACGCTGTACATGCGCACCGGCAGCTTGAAGCCCATGCCCACGTGGAAGAACTGCACGTCCAGCTGGCCCTTGTTGTCGTACCACAGCGAATGCTTGGGGTCGTACTGGATGGCGTTGAACTGCTGCGGGGTCATGTTCGCCAGGGTTGGCGGCAGCACCTGCTTGCGATCGGTGTAGCCCTGGGTGGCCAACTGCCGGGCCTGGGCCTGCAGCAAATCGAAACTGAACGGCTCGGCATCGCCATCGGCGGTGGCCGCCATGGCCTGTGCGGCCAGCAATCCGGTGCCGGAAAGGCCGGTATAGGCGGCTAGCGCCATCGAGGCCTTGAGAAGGTGCCTACGGTGCATAAGTAAACCTGTCTGCAAATAATCCGGGCCGCCTCCTGGCAGCCTGGCTGGATCGAGATAAAGGTCTGGACATGCCCTCGGCCAAACGCAACCAACTCATAACAGATAACAAAGTGGGCGGTGGGTTCGCAAGGTGGGGGAAAAAATTGTGAATTTCATCAGCGCTCAAGACATGCGCCAAGGGCGGACAACTCGGTCCGCCAGGCCATGGCACGTTGCAACAAAATGTAGGAGCTGCCGCTAGGCGGCGATGCGACGCACGGGCGGCGCTCGATCTCAAGAACCCCCACAAACCCCAAGGCATGCACCTCCAAGCCACACCGCGAACTCGTAGCCGCTGCCGCCAGGCTGCGCTGGCCGGTATGAACCTCGAAATTTCCAAGCGAGACATCGTGCCAACGCAGCCTTCGGCAGCGGCTATGAGATTGTGGTCAGGCCAAGCGCTCACAACATCAAGTGCTGCCCGATGCACAATCCCGATTCTATAGCGTTTCACCACGCCATGGCCTGTCTGTACTTAAGGTTAAATCCTACATCGAGCAAAGAAACAGCCGACAGTAGATTTATTCCGATTGATTTAACCTGTGGCGCGTATATGGCCCCGAGGACTCGTCATGCTTGGAACAATCAACCGCAAAGGCCAGATAACCATTCCCAAGGTGTTCCGCCTTGCTTTAAATCTTGAAGCTGGGGACCAGGTGGATTTCAAGGTGGGCGCTGAGGGTGAATTGATCCTGACGTTTTACAAGACCGATGGGGCAAATTGTGTCCCGGCCTCTGCGGATGCGCTGCATGTCGACACGCGTGGAAGCTAGCCTATAGGAAACGTCCTACAGAACGTCCAGAACCTTCCTCCTTTCTCCCCCAGCCCCACCCGCAACAATCCCCTCTCCACCCGAGAGGATTCCCCCCATGTCCAAACCCAGACCCACCCGCCTCATCGTCACCGGCCACGTCGTCTTCGACGCCAATTTCGGCGGCTGCGGCGACATCCACCTCTACGGCTGCGAAATCAGTACACCAGCCGATCAAGCCAGCCGCCAAGGCCCCCCAGGCTATTTCGCCGCCAGCATCTTCGACGGCAGCGACTGGCGCCGTGTGCAACTCAGCCGCTTGCTGCCTTACGCCGAGCGCGTCTACCGCGGTGAAGCACAGCGCCCCCGGGTGGCGGAGGCGTTGCGGCAGGCGGTGTTGCAGTGGCGCGGCGATATGGCGGTGTACAGCGACGAGTCGCGCTGTTTTCGCCTTTACGCCCGCGAGATGCTGTAGGTCAGCGACCCAGGGTCCAGGCGTCGCCCGCCGGCGCATTGCCGCGGTCGTAGGGCTTGGCCAGCCACATGTACAGCAGGCCCAGGCCGATCACCACCACGGTGGTCACCACCATGGCGTAGTTCACGTACCAGGCCGCATCCGGTGTGCGCGGCCAGGCCATGTTGATGATCGCGCCGACGCCGTACACCAGCGCGCCGACATTCACCAGCAGGCCCCAGCGGCCCAGGTTGAACTGGCCACTGGGTTTCCAGCCGCGCAGGCGGGCATACAGGGCGGCCAGCACAATCATCTGGAAGGCCAGGTAAATGCCGATGGCGGCGAAGCTGACGATGGTGGCCACGGCGTCCTGCAGGAAGAAGCCGAGGATGATGATCAGCGCAGGCAGAATGCCGGCCACGAACAGCGCATTGACCGGCACCTGGGTGGTGGTGGACAGGCGCTTGAGCAGGCCGCTGCCCACTACCATTTCATCGCGGGCGTAGGAGTACAGCAGGCGGCTGGCGGCGGCCTGCAGGCTGATCACGCAAGAGATGAACGACACCATCACCACGGCCATGATCACCCGTGAACCGACGCTGCCGAAGGCGTTGTTGAGCACGGTGGTAACCGGGTCCTTGTCGGTGCCGTTGATCACAGCCTGCATGTCCGGCACGGCCAGGATCAGCGCCAGGCAGGCGAACATCGCCGAGATGCCGCCGATGTAGATGGTCATGCGCATGGCAATCGGGATGCGCTTGCTGGGGTTGGGTGTTTCCTCGGCCACGTCGCCGCAGGCTTCGAAGCCGTAGTACAGGAACATCCCCGCCAGCGAGGCGGTGAGGAAGGCCGGCAGGTAGGAGCCGTCGACGCTGATGTCGAAGGTGTTCCACAGCACGCTGAACGGCTGGTGGCGCTCGAAGATCAGCAGGTAGATGCCGACGATCAGCGCGCCCACCAGTTCGCAGATGAAGCCGAACATGGCGATGCGTGCAAGCATCTTGGTGCCGCTGAGGTTCACCAGGGTGGCGAACAGGGTCAGGATCAGGGCGATGACGATATTGGTGTTGTTGCTCGGTTCAAAGCCCAGCATCACTGCCAGGTAGGGCCCGGCGCCCACGGCCACGGCGGCGATGGTCACGCACAGGGCGATGGAGTAGATCCAGCCCACCATCCACGCCCAGCGTTTGCCTACCAGGCGACGGGCCCAGGGGTACACCCCGCCGGAAATCGGGAACTGCGACACCACTTCACCGAAAATCAGGCACACCAGCATCTGCCCGAAACCCACCAACAGGTAAGCCCAGAAC
Source organism: Pseudomonas sp. TE3644 (assembly GCF_056278815.1). Taxonomy (NCBI): domain Bacteria; kingdom Pseudomonadati; phylum Pseudomonadota; class Gammaproteobacteria; order Pseudomonadales; family Pseudomonadaceae; genus Pseudomonas; species Pseudomonas sp. TE3644. The sequence continues at coordinate 634,467 of NZ_JBWBQF010000001.1, forward strand.
ATCGGTGGGCCGCCGGCGGCCAGGCACAGGCCGAACAGGGTGTACACGCCTACCACGGGGGACAGGTAGGTGAAGCCCAGGGCGAAGTTTTCCCACAGGCTCATGCTGCGGTTGAAGTTGGAGGTGTAGCCCAGTTGCCTGAGCTGTTCGGCATCGTGGTCAACGGCTGCCATGTCGGGTGTGACGCTCATGTGTGTGCTCCGAAGGAATCGGCAGATTCAGGTTGCAGGTGCCCGGGGGTGGTGCCCAAAGGCACACCCCGGATCGTTTTTTATGAGATGTAGCCGCTGCCGCCAGGCTGCGCTGGCCCTTGTGTGCACTGCAGATCTTCAGTGAGGGAGAGGGCCAGCGCAGCCTGGCGGCAGCGGTTGCAGGACGTCAGTGCTTGAACATCACGTGGCGCACGGTGGTGTAGTCCTCAAGGCCGTACATGGACATGTCCTTGCCGTACCCCGACAGCTTCTGTCCGCCGTGGGGCATTTCGCTGACCAGCATGAAGTGCGTGTTCACCCAGGTGCAGCCGTATTGCAGGCGCGCGCTCAGGCGGTGGGCGCGGCCCACGTCGCGGGTCCACACCGACGAGGCCAGGCCGTAGTCCGAGTCGTTGGCCCAGCCCAGCACTTGCGCTTCGTCGTCGAAACGGGTCACCGAGACCACCGGGCCAAACACCTCGCGACGCACGATTTCGTCATCCTGCTGGGCATCGGCCAGCACCGTGGGCTGGAAGAAGAACCCGTTGCCGTCCACCGCCTTGCCACCGGTGACCAGGCGAATGTGCGGCTGCGCCAGTGCACGCTCCACGAACCCGGCCACGCGGTCGCGGTGCTGGGCGGTGATCAGTGGGCCCAGCTCGGTCTCGGGGTCATCCTGCAGGCCGTACTTGATGCTGCTGACCGCGGCGCCCAGCTTCTCGACGAACTGCTCGTAGATGCCTTTCTGTGCGTAGATGCGGCAGGCCGCGGTGCAGTCCTGGCCGGCGTTGTAGAAGCCGAACGTACGGATGCCGTCCACGGCGGCGTCGATGTCGGCGTCGTCGAAGATGATCACCGGCGCCTTGCCGCCCAGCTCCATGTGCATGCGCTTGACGCTGTCGCTGGTGCTGGAAATGATGTTGGCGCCGGTGGCAATGGAGCCAGTCAGCGACACCATGCGCACCTTGGGGTGGGTGACCAGCGGATGGCCCACGGTAGGCCCGCGGCCAAACACCAGGTTGAGCACGCCGGCGGGGAAAATGTCATTGGCCAGTTGCGCCAGGCGCAGGGCGGTCAGCGGCGTCTGTTCCGATGGTTTCAGGACCACGGTGTTGCCCGCCGCCAGTGCCGGGGCGATCTTCCAGGCCACCATCATCAGCGGGTAGTTCCACGGCGCGATCGAGGCGATGACACCCACCGGGTCGCGGCGGATCATCGAGGTGTGGCCCGGCAGGTACTCGCCTGCCGCCGAGCCGCTCATGCAGCGGGTGGCACCGGCGAAGAAGCGGAACACGTCGGCGATGGCCGGGATCTCGTCGTTCAGCGCCGCGCTGTAAGGCTTGCCGCAGTTGTCCGACTCAAGCTTGGCCAGCTCTTCGCCATGGGCTTCGATGGCGTCGGCCAGTTTCAGCAATAGCAGGGCGCGATCCTTGGGCGCAGTCTGCGACCAGCCGTCGAAGGCGGCATCGGCGGCGCGCACGGCAGCGTCCACCTGGGCTTCGCTGGCTTCGTGGATCTCCACCAGCACGCGGCCCTGGGCGGGGTTGAACACCGATTGCAGCGGGCCTTCGCCCGGCACGAATTGGCCGTTGATCAGCAGTTGGGTTTGCATGGTTGTTCCCCCTTGAAGGTGTTATTTGCCGCCACTGCCGGCCACGCTTTCGCCGCCGCGTGTCAGGTAGTAGGCGCCCAGGATCGGCAGCATGGTCACCAGCATCACCAGCATGGCGACCACGTTGGTCACCGGCACGTCGCGCGGGCGGCTGAGCTGGTTGAGCAACCAGATCGGCAGGGTGCGCTCGTGGCCGGCGGCGAAGGTGGTGACAATGATTTCGTCGAACGACAGCGCGAACGCCAGCATGCCGCCCGCCAGCAACGCCGAGCCCAGGTTGGGCAGGATGATGTAGCGGAAGGTCTGCCAGCCGTCGGCGCCCAGGTCCATGGACGCCTCGATCAGGCTGTGGGAGGTACGCCGCAGGCGGGCGATGACGTTGTTGTAGACGATCACCACGCAGAAGGTGGCGTGGCCGATGACGATGGTCATCAGGCCCGGCTCGATACCCAAGGTCTTGAACGCCGACAGCAGCGCGATGCCGGTGATGATGCCGGGCAGGGCGATGGGCAGGATCAACATCAGCGAGATGCCTTCCTTGCCGAAGAAGTCGCGCCGGTACAGCGCCGCCGAGGCCAGGGTGCCGAGCACAATGGCGATCAGCGTGGCCACGCACGCCACCTGCAAAGACAGCTTGATCGACTCCACCACGTCGCTGCGGGCGAAGGCGACGCTGAACCACTTCAGGGTGAAGCCCTGGGGTGGAAAGCTGAAGGCCGCGTCTTCGGTGTTGAAGGCGTACAGGAAGATGATCAGGATCGGGAAGTGCAAAAACACCAGCCCGCCCCAGGCCGCGATGCGCAGGCCGATGGATGGTTTATCAGAGCGCATCGAAGGCCCCCAGGCGTTTGACGATGGACAGGTACACCGCGATCAGCACGATGGGCACCAGGGTGAAGGCCGCAGCCATGGGCATGTTGCCGATGGCGCCCTGCTGGGCGTAGACCATGCTGCCGATGAAGTACCCAGGCGGGCCGATCAACTGCGGCACGATGAAGTCGCCCAGGGTCAGCGAGAAGGTGAAGATGGAGCCGGCAGCGATGCCCGGCACAGAGAGTGGCAGAATCACCTGCGTGAACGTCTGGCGGGGCTTGGCGCCCAGGTCGGCCGAGGCTTGCAGCAGCGACGGCGGCAGGCGTTCCAGCGAGGCCTGGATCGGCAGGATCATGAACGGCAACCAGATGTACACAAACACCAAAAAGCGCCCCAGGTGCGAGGTGGACAGGGTGCTGCCGCCAACGCTTGGAATGCTCAGGATCACTTGCAGCACGGGCGCCAGCCCCAGGTGCTGGACAAACCACTGGGCCACGCCGCCCTTGGCCAGCAGCAGGGTCCAGGCGTAGGCCTTGACGATGTAGCTGGCCCACATGGGCATCATCACCGCGATGTAGAAAAACGCCTTGGTCTTGCCCGTGGTGTAGCGCGCCATGTAGTAAGCGATGGGGAAGGCCACCAGGGCACTGGCCAGCGACACCGCGACGGCCATCGCCAGGGTGCGCTGGATGATGTCGAAGTTGGCCGGGTTGAACAGCGCGGCGAAGTTGGCCAGGGTCAGGTCAGGCGTGACCGTCATGCTGAAGTCGTCGAAGGTGTAGAAACCTTGCCACAGCAGGTTCAGCAACGACCCAAGGTAGATGGCGCCGAACCACAGCAGCGGCGGCACCAGCAGTAGCGACAGGTACAGGTTGGGCTTGCGGTACAGCAGCGTCCACAGCCGCCGCAGGGGCGAGTAGTCCGCCAGCGGCGCGGGTTTGTCCAGGGCCAGGCTCATGTCACAGGCCCTCGGTGTCGCGCAGGGCGGTCATGGCTTCGCGGGCCCAGCGCGCGTTCAGGCGCTGGCCGGGTTGCAAGACGATGCTCGGTTCCTGCCACTGATTGTTGGCCTGGCTGATGGCGATCACCTGGCCGCTGTCCAGCTTGAGTTCGTAGCGGGTCGAGCTGCCCTGGTACTGAATGTCGTGCAGCAGGCCGCTGACCTGGATCTCATGCACGGTGGCCGCCTCGCCGAAGCGGATATGCTCGGGGCGGATGGAGAAGGGCAGGTCGCTGCCGCTCAACTGCCGCGCGGCCTCGCCACGCAGCACGTTGGAGGTGCCGACGAACTCGGCGACAAAAGTGGTGGCCGGTTTCATGTACAGGTTGCGCGGGGTGTCGACCTGTTCGATGCGGCCTTTGTTGAACACGGCCACGCGGTCGGACATGGACAGCGCTTCGGTCTGGTCGTGGGTGACGAAAATGAAGGTGATGCCCAGCTGGCGTTGCAGCTTTTTCAGCTCGCTTTGCATCTGCTCGCGCAGCTTCAGGTCCAGGGCGCCCAGCGGCTCGTCGAGCAACAGCACCCGCGGGCGGTTGACCAGGGCGCGGGCCAGGGCCACGCGCTGGCGCTGGCCGCCGGATAATTGCACCGGCTTGCGCTGGCCGTAGCCGCCCAGGGCGACCATGGCCAGGGCTTCCTCGGCGCGCTGGCGGCGCTCTTGCTTGCCCACGCCCTTGACCTTCAGGCCGTAAGCCACGTTGTCCAGCACATTCATGTGCGGGAACAGGGCGTAATCTTGGAACACCGTGTTGACGTCGCGCTGGTAGGGCGGCAGCCCCGCGGCCTCCGCGCCATGAATGCGAATCGAGCCGGCGCTGGGCTGCTCGAACCCTGCGATCAGGCGCAGGCAGGTGGTTTTGCCCGAGCCGGAGGGGCCGAGCATGGAGAAAAACTCGCCGTCCTGGATATCGATGGAAACCCGGTCAACCGCCTTCACCTCGCCGAACACGCGGGAAACCTGGGTGAACTGGACTGCAAGCGTCATGATGCGCTACTCCGAAATACCAGATGCATAGACCGCGCGTGCCGCGGACGCAGCCTGCGGCAGCTGCTACAGGACCGCGTCGTCCGCATCGCGGGCGTAGGAGCCGACCTTGGTCGCGATGCAGACGACACGGTCCCGTAGCAGCGGCCGCCAGGCCGCGTCAGGAACGACGCGCAAGTAAGGTAGGCGTTAGCGGCCGCCCATGATCGCGATGTAATCCTGGGTCCAGCGGCTGTACGGCACAAACTTGCCGCCCTCAGCCTGCGGGGTTTTCCAGAAGGCGATCTTGTCGAACTGGTCGATGCCGTTGGTCTTGCAGCCCTCGGCGCCGAGCAGTTCGCTGCTGGTGCACGCCGCCGGTACCGCCGGCAGCGAGCCGAACCAGGCGGCCACGTCACCCTGCACCTTGGGTTGCAGCGACCAGTCCATCCACTTGTAGGCGCAGTTGGGGTGCGCCGCCTCGGCGTGCAGCATGGTGGTGTCGGCCCAGCCGGTGGCGCCTTCCTTGGGAATGGTCGAGGCCACGGGCTGGTTGTCGGCTTTCAGGCCATTGACCATGTAGCCCCAGGAGCTGGAAGCCACCACGCCTTCGTTCTTCACGTCGCTCATCTGCACGGTCGCGTCATGCCAGTAGCGGTGCACCAGCGCGTGCTGGGCGCGCAGCAGGTCGAGCACGGCCTTGTACTGGGTTTCGTTCAGCTCGTAAGGGTTCTGGATGCCCAACTCGGGTTTGGTGCTTTTGAGGTACAGCGCCGCGTCGGCGATGTAGATCGGGCCGTCGTAGGCCTGCACGCGGCCCTTGTTGGGCTTGCCGTCGGGCAGGTTCTGGCCGTCGAACACCACGCTCCAGCTGGTGGGCGGGGTCTTGAACACGTTGGTGTTGTACAGCAGCACGTTGGGGCCCCACTGGTACGGGGTGCCGTAGGTCTGCTTGTCGACCACATACCAGGGGCCATCCTTCAGGCGCGGGTCGATGTTCTTCCAGTTGGGGATCAGCGCGGTATTGATCGGCTGCACGCGCTTGCCGGCGATCAGCCGCAGCGAGGCGTCGCCCGAGGCGGTGACCAGGTCGTAGCCGCCCTTGGCCATCAGGCTGACCATCTCGTCGGAGGTGGCGGCGGTCTTGACGTTGACCTTGCAGCCGGTCTCTTTCTCGAAGCCGGTTACCCAGTCGTAGTTCTTGTCGCTTTCGCCCCGTTCGATGTAACCCGGCCAGGCAACAATATCCAATTGCCCCTCACCGGCACCCACCGCCTTCAGCGGTTCGGCGGCCTGCAGGCTGGCGCTGGCCAGCAGGGCGGTGGTCAAGGCGCTGAGCAGTGCGGTCTTGTGCGCGTGCATGGTATCCCTCTTCTTTAATTATGGTCGGGGCAGTAGTACGAACAGGTGCTGCGGGCCTTCGTCGAGGCTGATTATTAGAATAGTGACCGTGGCGCGTTTGTGGTCAGAGATGCTCCCCGTGCCGGGCCATGATGTGGCGCACCACGCTGTAGTCGTGCAGTGAATCGCTGGACAGGTCCTTGCCATAGCCCGAGCGCTTCAGGCCGCCGTGGGGCATCTCGCTGGTCAGGATGAAATGGCTGTTGATCCAGGTGCAGCCGTATTGCAGGCGCGCCGCCACTTGCAGGGCCTTGTCCAGGTTCTGCGTCCACACTGAAGAGGCCAGGCCGTATTCGGAGTCGTTGGCCCAGTCCACTGCCTGGCTCAGTTCGTCGAAGCGGGTAACGGTGACCACTGGGCCGAACACTTCGCGCTGCACGATCTCGTCGTTCTGCCGACAGCCGGCCAGCAGCGTCGGCTGGTAGAAGAAGCCGGGCCCCGAGTGCACGGCGGCGCCGGTGATGCGTTCGATGTGCGGCTGGCTGAGGGCGCGTTCGACGAAGCTGGCCACGCGGTCGCGTTGGCGCGAGCTGATCAGCGGCCCCAGTTCATTGTCGGCGTCGCGCTTGCTGGCAAAGCGCAGCTTGCCGACGGCGGCGCCCAGTTCGGCCACCAATCGGTCGTGAATGCCGGCCTGGGCGTAGATGCGGCAGGCGGCCGTGCAGTCTTGCCCGGCGTTGTAGTAACCGTAGGTGCGCACACCGTCGACCACGGCTTGCAGGTCGGCGTCATCGCAGACGATCACCGGTGCCTTGCCGCCCAGTTCCAGGTGGGTGCGTTTGACCGTGCGCGAGGCCGCTTGAAGGATCTTTTGCCCGGTGACGATATCGCCGGTCAGCGACACCATGCGCACCTTGGCGTGGCTGACCAGGTGGCTGCCCACCCCTTCGCCGCCGCCACAGACGATGTTCAGCACGCCACGTGGCAGGATCTGCGCCAGCGCCGGGGCCAGGGCCAGAATCGACAGCGGCGTGTGTTCGGACGGCTTGAACACCAGGGTGTTGCCAGCGGCCAGCGCCGGGGCGATCTTCCACGCCGCCATCATGATCGGGTAATTCCAGGGCGCGATGGAGGCCACCACGCCGATCGGGTCGCGGCGCACCATGCTGGTATAGCCAGGCACGTACTCCCCGGCCAACTGGCCGGTCTGGCAGCGCACGGCGCCGGCAAAGAAGCGGAACACGTCGACGGTGGCGTTGAGGTCATCCTGGCGCGCCAGGTGCAGCGGCTTGCCGCAGTTCAGCGCTTCCAGCCGCGCCAACTGGTCAGCCTGGCGGGCCACCGCGTCGGCGATCTCCAGCAGCAGGTTGGCGCGCTGTTGCGGCGTGGTCCGCGACCAGCCGGCGAAGGCCCGATGCGCAGCCATGATGGCGGCTTCGACCTGTTCGCTGCTGGCTTCGGCAATATGGGTCAGGACCTCAGCCGTGGCCGGGTTGATGATCGGCTCCACCAGCCCCTGGCCGGCGACGAGTTCGCCGTCGATCAGCAGTGCGGTGCACAGCGGGGTGGGGGAGGTGCCGGCCATCTTGCGAGGTCTCTTTTCTTTTGGGCTCACGGGCTGGCTCCTTGGGGGCCGCCCGGGCACGGATTGTCTCGGTGGGTAGAGACTAGTGCGCGGGCGAGCGGGCTACAAATTCTAAATACTGAATGCAGCATTCGATTAAATCGATAGCCTGCGTCCAGCGTGGGGTTGTTCGCGGGCCACGGTCAGGAACGGATCAACCAGTGCCGGGCGTGCCGTACCTCGGCGCCAGGCCAGGCCTACGTCAAGGGTGCGGGTCAGGTCGGCCAAAGGGCGCGCCTCGATGATGTCGCCTTCCAGTGACCAGGGGCGATAGGTCATGTCCGGCTGGATCGACACCCCCAGGCCTGCCGCCACCAGGCTACGCACCGCCTCGGTTGACGCCGTGCGCAGGCTGATGCGCGGGGTCAGGCTGGCGCTGGTCCAGATGCGCTGGGCATTGCGGTCCATTTCGTCGACGTTGAGCTGAATCAGCGGTTCGCGGGCCACGTCGGCCAGGGTGATGCTGTCGTGTTCCAGCAGCGGGTGCTGAGCGGGCAGCCACAGGCGATGGGGTGAGTGGGTCAGCACCTCGGTCTGCAGGGCATGACGGTCCTCAAGGTGGGAGACGATCAGCACCCCCACGTCGATCTCACCGCTCACCAGCAGGTGTTCGATGTAGGGCCGCTCGTCCTCCATCACCCGCAGTTCGACATTGGGGTATGCGCGCTGGAAACGGGTCAGCAGGTCGGCCAGGTAATAGCCGGCCACCAGGCTGGTCACGCCGATGATCAGTTGCCCGGCTACCTGGTCGGTGCTCTGCTGCAGGCTGCGCTTGGCGTTGTCGACGGTGGCCAGGATCAGGTGTGCCTGGCGCAGAAACTGGTGGCCTTGGTGGGTCAGGGTCATGCCTTTGGCGTGGCGGTTGAACAGGCTGACGCCGATCTCCTGTTCCAGTTGCTGGATGGCCAGGGTCAGGGTGGACTGTGAGATGAACACCGCCTGGGCGGCGGCCGAGATCGAACCGGTCTCGGCCACGGCGATGAAATGGCGGATCTGGCGCAGGGTCATCATGGCGCGGCACTCAAGGCAAGTCGCACCGTAGCCTGCCGCCAGGCTGCGCTGACCCACCAACACACCGAAGAACTTCAGCGGGGCACAGGTCCAGCGCAGCCTGACGGCAGCGGCTACAGGTACGCGAAGTGGCGAAAGGTGGGAGTGTATATCTTTTTTTTCGAAGGCTGCCTTGGGGATGTTCACGCAACATTCGGAAGCAAATCCCCACGGGCGGCCTGTCCACCTTCGTCTTAAGCTCGAGGTCTTCGCTTCTACTTCCGGGAGATTCCCCATGAACACCCGCGGCCTGCTCGACCAGTTGCTCAAATCCGGTACCGACCTGTTGCAAGGCAAGGGCTCAGCGCCTTCATCGCCCGCCACCGGCGCCTTGGGCAGCCTGCTCTCCGGCGCAGGCGGCGGGGCGTTGGCCGCTGGCGCCATGGGCCTTTTGCTGGGCAACAAGAAAGCCCGCAAGATCGGCGGCCAGGCGCTGACCTATGGCGGCATCGCCGCCGTCGGCGTGCTGGCCTACAAGGCCTGGAGCAACTGGCAGGCCCAGCAGCACACCGCCCCGCGTGAGCCGGCGCAAACCCTCGACCGCTTGCCTGCGGCCCAGGCCGAACAGCACAGCCAGGCCGTGCTCAAGGCGCTGATCGCTGCGGCCAAGGCCGACGGCCATGTGGATGCTCGCGAACGCGAACTGATCGAAGGGCAATTTCAGCAGCTCACTGCCGACCCGCAATTGCAGCAATGGCTGCACGCGGAACTGAACAAACCGCTGGACCCGGTGGACGTGGCCCGCGCGGCCGGTACGCCGGAGATGGCCGCCGAAATGTATTTGGCCAGCGTGATGATGGTCGACGAAGCGCAGTTCATGGAACGTACCTACCTGGATGAACTGGCGCGCCAGTTGAGCCTGGATGCCGCCCTCAAAGCCGAACTGGAGCGTCAGGCAAAGTCAGCTGCGTAGGTGGGCGTCAGGTAGCCGCTGCCGCAGGCTGCGCTGGCCCTGGGCCTCACAGTAAATCTCAAGGGTTCACACTGCCCAGCGCAGCCTGACGGCAGCGGCGACAGGGGCGTTCGGGGTTGTCAGCGTTACCTCGGGTGGGCATATGTTGGCGTGTGGTCTAAGGTACTCGGGCGCGGCGTGAGTCGGACCAGCGGCAGCAGTTTTTGCCTGTCGCGGCCGATACCCCGTTGTCCCCCGATCCCACCCGGTGCCGAATGCCCGATTCAGACCTTGAACGCCCGACCCCCGATGATGCACACACCCTGGTCGAGATCGAGCGGGCCATTGCGTCCGGTGTCCGTACCCTGCGCTTCAGCGATGCCCTGGAGCGCCGCTACCAAACCGACACCGTCAAGCAGCGCCTGCAGTTCATCACCGCCGTGGGCATCGGCGGCGCCGTGGTCTACAACCTGTTCCTGCTCAGCGACTGGCTGACCCTCAACGACCTGTTCGCCTACGTGGCCGCCGGCCGCCTATTGCTGGTCACGCCACTGTTCATCGCCCTGCTGGTGCTGGGCCAGCGCCTCACCCGCCGCTGGGCCGTTGAAGCGGCAGCGGCGACCGGCACGGTGGTGTCGTCGCTGATCCCCCTGGTGGTGATGATCTACAGCCACAGCCCCTACCGGCTGCACTACCAGTTGGGCATGCTGCTGATCATGGTCTACTGCACCATGATTCAGCAGTTGCCCACCCGTTTTGCCTCGGTGGCCATGCTGTGCATGCTGGCGATCCAGTTGGTGACCACCTACCTGGCTGACTTTGCCGACTTCAGGATCTGGCAGGCCAACGCGCTGCTGTTCGTCTCGACGGTTGCGCTGCTGTTGATGGCCTCCTACTTCCAGGAGCGCGGCAGCCGCTTGAGTTACCTGTTCGCCCTGCGCGGCCGCCTGTTGCGTTTGCAGTTATTGCAGATCGCCCGTACCGATGCCTTGACCCAGCTATATAACCGTCGTTACCAGGGCGAAGTCATGGCTGCCGTGTGGGAGAAGGCCGTGCAAGCGCCGACGGGCGTGGCGGTGATCCTGCTGGATATCGACCACTTCAAGGCCTACAACGACAACTATGGGCACTTGCAAGGCGATACCTGCCTGACACAGGTCAGCCGGGCTGTGCAGGACGCCGCGCAGGCTCGAGGTGCCCTGGCGTTCCGCTTTGGCGGCGAGGAAGTGCTGGTGTTGCGGGTGGATGCCGATGCGCAGCAGGCCCGTGCGCTGGGTGAAGCCTTGCGCGCTGCGGTGGCCGCGCTGGCCATACCGCATCCGGTGCTGGGCGACGGCGCACGGGTAACCGTCAGCCTGGGGATAGCCGCGGCAATGGCGCCGCACACCGGCGCCGATGCCTTGATTGCCGAGGCCGATCGCGCCCTGTACACCGCCAAGGATGCCGGGCGCGATTGCCTGCGCTGCGCCTGGGGTCAGGCCTTGGCCAGTTCGCCCTTGCCTTCGTAGGTCATCACGCAGGTCCAGGCCGCTACCGCCACGGCCACCACCAGGCACCACAGCCCCACGGCCAGGTACAGCAGGGCGGAGCTGACGCAGCCCAGGGTAAAGCCCAGCAGGTTGCGGCCGATCGGCCCCAGGCGGGTCTTCGCCGCTTCACGCTCGGCCGGGTCGCGCACGGCCATCAACGAGAAAATATCGATAGCCGCCTGGGTGACGTTGCCAGTCATCAGCGTGGTCGGTGGCGCGGCCTTGAGGTGCTGGCGCGACAGCGCATTCTGAATGGCCATGGCCGCCACCCCGGTCATGCCGGTGATCAGTGCGGCCATGCTGTCGCCGTCGGTGAAGGGCCCCAGCCACACGGCCAGCGCCAGGAACAGCCCCAGCAGCAGGGTATGCGCCACCATCAGCAAGTGCAGCGACGCCAGGTTGCGGCGGTGCAACGCTGCGGCGGACAGGTGTGCCAGGCCCACCACCAGCACAAATACCGGCAGCGCCAGCAGCTTGGCGATGGCCCCCGAGGTGCCATGCACGATACTCACGCCCAAGGTCACGAAGTTGCCGGTGACATGGGCGGTGAACAGGCCTTGCAGGGCCAGGAAGCCGACGGTGTCGACGAAGCCGCCATTGAAACTGAGGGCCGGCGCGACAGAGGAGTGGAGGGGGCGCATGGTCGTTCCTTGAGGGCTGGAAAAGTGGAGCCATTCTGGCCGCTGATCCTGCAAGGAACAATTGGCCTTTTTTTGAAATGATTGTTTCTGATTTGGGGATTATGAGCTGTACCTATAGCAGCAACTGTCTTGACACCGCGTCGCCTGCATCGCGACTAAAGTCGGCTCCTACACCGACCGTGGTAGGAGCCGGCCTTGGCCGCGATACAGACGACGCGGTCCTGTAGCAGCTGCCGAAGGCGGCGTCATGGCCCGCGCGGTGTGCCCCCTTCGTGAGGTCGCATCAAGGGCCTTCGTGTCGGAAAGAGCGCAGAAAGTAGGCAAAAACGACACAGTCAGCAGGGTTATCCCTAGGCTATACTCGGCCAATTTGCCGGTAGCTGTAGCACTCTCGAGGGAAGACTGTGAAGAACTGGACCTTGCGCCAACGGATTCTGGCGAGTTTCGCCGTGATTATTGCCATCATGCTGTTGATGGTGGTCGCATCCTACACGCGCCTGAAAGCCATCGACGATGCCCAGCAAACGGTGCGTAACGACAGCGTCCCGGGCGTCTATTACAGCTCGATGATCCGCAGCGCCTGGGTCGACAGTTATGTCTACACCCAGCAACTGGTGGGGCTGAGCTTTCAGCGCGAATTCGTCACCGCCGACGAAGAACAATACAAGGCCTTCGCCAGCCGCCTCGCCGAGCAGATGGCCAACTACCAGAAAACCGTGTTCGACGACGAAGACAAGGCTGCCTTCGGCGAATTCGCGCGCCTGAGCAACGAGTATTCGCAGACACTGGCCAAGGTGCTGGACGCCTACCACCAGAAACACTTCAGCCAGGCGCAGGACCTGCTCAACGATCAACTCACCCCGGCCTGGATCGCTGGTCGCAAGCAGCTCAATACCCTGATCGAACGCAACCGGGATGCAGCGGAACACGCCTCCCAGGCCAGCTCCCAGGCCGTCAGCGATGCCAAGCTGACCATGGGCATTGCGCTGCTGCTGGCCATCATCGCCGCGGGTGTATGCGGGTTGCTGTTGCTGCGCACCATCATGCAGCCGATGCAGAAGATCGTCAGCATCCTGGAAACCATGCGCACGGGTGACCTCAGCACGCGCCTGAACCTGGCGCGCCGTGATGAGTTCGGCATGGTCGAGACCGGCTTCAACGACATGATGACCGAGCTGACCGCCCTGGTGTCCCAGGCCCAGCGTTCGTCGGTGCAGGTGACCACCTCGGTCACCGAGATTGCCGCCACCTCCAAGCAGCAGCAGGCTACCGCCACCGAAACCGCCGCCACCACCACCGAGATCGGCGCCACTTCCCGCGAAATCGCCGCCACCTCCCGTGACCTGGTACGCACCATGACCGAGGTCACCTCGGCCGCCGACGCGGCCAGCATGCTCGCCGGTTCCGGCCAGCAGGGCCTGTCGCGCATGGAAGACACCATGCACCAGGTGATGGGCGCCGCCGACCTGGTCAACGCCAAGCTGGCGATCCTCAACGAGAAGGCCGGCAACATCAACCAGGTGGTGGTGACCATCGTCAAGGTGGCCGACCAGACCAACCTGCTGTCGCTCAACGCCGCCATCGAGGCCGAGAAGGCCGGCGAGTACGGCCGCGGTTTCGCCGTGGTGGCCACCGAAGTGCGCCGCTTGGCCGACCAAACCGCCGTGGCCACCTATGATATCGAGCAGATGGTGCGCGAGATCCAGTCCGCCGTATCGGCGGGCGTGATGGGCATGGACAAGTTTTCCGAGGAAGTGCGCCGCGGCATGTTCGAGGTGACGCAGGTGGGCGACCAGCTGTCGCAGATCATTCAGCAGGTGCAGGCCCTGGCGCCGCGCGTACTGATGGTCAATGAAGGCATGCAGGCCCAGGCCACCGGCGCCGAGCAGATCAACCACGCGCTGTCGCAACTCAGTGATGCCAGCAGCCAGACCGTGGAGTCGTTGCGCCAGGCCAGTTTTGCCATCGACGAGCTCAGCCAGGTGGCCACCGGCCTGCGTGGCGGCGTATCGCGTTTCAAAGTCTGATGAGCGAGCTGCTGCGGCCAGCCCGGGCCGCTCCTGCCGCGCAGGGGAAGCTGTTCCTGGTGTTCCAGGTGGGCACCGAGCGTTTCGCCCTGGCCGCCACCGACATCGGTGAAGTGCTGCCGTGGGTGCCGCTCAAGCCGGTGCCGCAGTCGCCCGCCTGGGTGGCGGGCATTTTTGCCCACCGTGGGCGTGTCGTGCCGGTGATCGACGTCGGCCAACTGATGTTCGGCACCCCCGCCGCGCAGCGCACCAGCACGCGCCTGGTGCTGGTGCACTACCGCGCAGACCCGACGCGCACCAACCTGCGCCTGGGTCTGATCCTGGAACATGCCACTCAGACGTTGCGTTGCGACCCCCGGGATTTCCAGCCCAGTGAATTGTCCAATCGCAATACCCCCTACCTGGGGCCGGTGCGCGAGGACGAACGGGGCCTGATGCAATGGGTGGGCGTGCAGGACCTGCTCGACGACCGGGTGCGCGAACTGCTGTTCGCCCCGCAACTGGCCGACAGCCTCAAGGATGGGGATGACTGATGGACAGCGACCCGCGCTTCTTCAAGTTTCTGCGTGACCGCATCGGCCTGGATGTGGCGTCGGTGGGGCCGGCGCTGATCGAGCGCGCGGTCACTCAACGCTGCGCCGCCAGCGGTGCGGGCGATGCGGACCTTTACTGGGGGTTGCTGCTGAGCAGCAGTGCCGAGCAGCAGGCCTTGATCGAAGCGGTGATCGTCCCCGAAACCTGGTTTCTGCGTTACCCCGAGACCTTCGTCGCCCTGGCCAGGCTGGCGCAGACGCGCCTGGCGGAACTCAAGGGCAAGCGGGCACTGCGTATTCTCAGCCTGCCATGCTCCACGGGTGAAGAACCCTATTCCATCGCCATGGCCCTGCTGGACGCCGGCATCTGCCCCGCGATGTTCAGCGTCGACGGCGTCGACATCAGTCCGCTGTCCGTGGCCAAGGGCCAACGTGGCGTATACGGGCGCAACTCGTTCCGTGGTGCCGACCTGACCTTTCGCGAGCGGCATTTCGAGGCGGTGGACGACGGTTATCGCCTGAGCGAGCGGGTGCGCCAGCAAGTGCGTCTGCAAGTGGGCAACGTGCTGGATCCGGCGTTGCTCAAAGGCGAGGCACCTTACGATTTTGTGTTTTGCCGCAACCTGCTGATTTACTTCGACCTGGAAACCCAACAGCGCGTATTTGAGGTGCTCAAGGGGTTCAACGACAAGGAAGGCGCGCTGTTCATCGGCCCGGCCGAGGGCAGCCTGCTGGCGCGCCTGGGCATGCGGCCGCTGGGCATCCCCCAGTCATTTGCCTTCGTGCGCGACGATACCCCTGCGCCCGAGCCCGTGGTGCGTCCAGCGCCTGTGGCCCGGCCGACACCACCGCCGCCTCCGGCACCGACGCCACGCTCGCGGGTAATGCCGCCGCTGCCTCAAGTGGCGCCGGTTGCGGCCGAAAAAGCGGTACAGGTAACTCTCGAGCAAATCGCCAGCCTGGCCAACGAGGGCAAGAGCCAGGAGGCCATGCAGGCCTGCGAGGCTTACCTCAAGCACCATGGGCCCCATGCGCAGGCGTTCTACTGGCTCGGTTTGCTCAACGATGTCGGTGGCGATGCCCGCAAGGCCCAGGATTTTTACCGCAAGGCGCTGTACCTGCAACCGCAGCACTCCGAAGCACTGGCCCATCTGGCCATGCTGCTGGCCGCCCAGGGCGACAGCGTGGGGGCAAGGCGCCTGCAGGAGCGCGCCGCGCGCAGTGACCGAACCGCTGACAGTGAGCGTAAACGATGATTGGCCTGGCCTCGCTTGACGTCATCCAGGGGGATGGCGAAGCGATTGACGATTGCTGGAACCGGATCGGGATTCATGGCGACAAGTCATGCCCGTTGCTGGCCGACCATATTCATTGCCGTAATTGCCAGGTGTACGCGGCCGCCGCCGTGCGCCTGCTGGACCGCTATGCGCTCAAGCGCGAAGCGGTGCGTGGCGAAGTCGTGGAAGAACGGGGCCAGGTGGCCTCCCGCTCGCTGGTGGTGTTCCGCCTGGCCGAAGAGTGGCTGGCCCTGGCCACCCGCTGCCTGGTCGAAATTGCCCCGGTGCAGCCCGTGCATTCGCTGCCGCATCAGCGCGCGCGCGCGCTGCAGGGCGTGGCCAACGTGCGTGGTGCCCTGGTGCCGTGCCTGTCACTGGCCGAATTGCTGGGGGTGGACACCAGTGTCAGCCCGGCCACTTCGGCTCGGGTCATGCCCCGCATGTTGATCCTGGCCGCCGCCGGTGGCTCGGTGGTGGTGCCGGTGGAAGAGGTGGACGGTATCCACCGCATCGAACTCGCCCAGCTGGAAGGTGCATCGCCCGCCGTGGGCCAGGCCGGTAACCGTTTCACCGATGCCGTGCTGCCCTTCAAAGGCCGCAGTGTCAGGGTGCTGGACGAAAGCAAATTGCTGGAAGCCGTTGCCCGGAGCCTCACATGACCCCGGATCAGATGCGCGACGCCTCCCTGCTTGAACTCTTTGCCCTCGAGGCCGAAGCTCAGACGCAAGTGCTCAGTACCGGCCTGCTGGAGCTTGAACGCAACCCCACCCACGCCGAGCACCTGGAAGCCTGCATGCGCGCGGCGCACTCGCTCAAGGGCGCCGCGCGGATTGTCGGCGTGGACGCTGGCGTCAGCGTGGCCCACGTGATGGAAGACTGCCTGGTCAGTGCCCAGGAAGGTCGGCTGCTGCTGACCCCCGAGCACATTGACGCGCTGTTGCACGGCACCGACCTGCTGATGCGCATCGCCACGCCCGAGGGCGCGCCCACCACCGAGGACATCGCCACCTACTCGGTGCGCATGACCGCGCTGCTGGACCCTTCCGCCGTGCCGCCGCCGCGCGTTTCAACGCCCACGCCTGCGCCGCAGCCCATTGCGCCGCCTGCGCCTGAACCGGAAACCGCCGCGGAGCCCACGGCTACGCCCGAACGGCGTAAAGCCAAGGCCCCGCTCGAAGGCGGCGAACGCGTGCTGCGGGTCACTGCCGAACGCTTGAACAGCCTGCTGGATCTGTCGAGCAAGTCCCTGGTCGAAACCCAGCGCCTCAAGCCCTACCTGGCCACCATGCAGCGCCTCAAGCGCATGCAGGGCCAGAGCCAGCGCGCGCTCGACGGCCTGAAGGAACACCTGCAGGCCACCACCCAGACCGAAGAAGTGCATGAAGCCCTGGCCTTGGTCCAGGGGCTGCTGGCCGAAACCCAACACATGCTGGTGCACCAGACCAGCGAGCTGGACGAGTTCGGCTGGCAGGCCAGCCAGCGCGCCCAGTTGCTGTACGACACCGCCCTGGCGTGCCGCATGCGGCCGTTTGCCGACGTGCTGGGCGGCCAGGGGCGGATGGTGCGCGACCTGGGGCGCTCGCTGGGCAAGCAGGTGCGCCTGGACATTGAAGGCGAGAAAACCCAGGTCGACCGCGACGTGCTGGAAAAGCTCGAAGCGCCGTTGACGCACCTGTTGCGCAACGCGGTTGACCACGGCATCGAGAGCCCGGAACAGCGCCTGCTGGCCGGCAAGCCAGCCGAAGGCCGGGTGTTGCTGCGTGCCTCGCACCAGGCCGGATTGCTGGTGGTGGAACTGAGCGACGACGGCGGTGGCGTTGATCTGGAACGGCTGCGTCGCAGTATCGTCGAACGCCAATTGTCGCCGGCCGAAACCGCTGCCCAGCTCAGCGAAGAAGAATTGCTGACCTTCCTGTTCCTGCCCGGCTTCAGCCTGCGCGACAAGGTTACCGAAGTGTCGGGCCGCGGCGTCGGCCTGGACGCCGTGCACCACATGATGCGCGAGTTGCGCGGCTCGGTTGAGCTGACGCAGGTGGCGGGGCAGGGCAGTTGCTTCCATATCGAAGTGCCGCTGACGCTGTCGGTGGTGCGCAGCCTGGTGGTAGAAGTGGGCGAGGAAGCCTATGCCTTCCCGCTGGCGCACATCGAGCACACCCTGGACCTGCCGGCCGAGGACATCGTCCAGCTGGAGGGTCGCCAGCACTTCTGGTACGAGGGCCGCCACGTAGGCCTGGTCGCTGCCAGCCAGTTGCTGCAACGCCCTGCCGGGCAGGCCAGCGAGGAATCGTTGCGGGTGGTGGTGATCCGCGAGCGCGACGCCATTTACGGTGTGGCGGTAGAGCGCTTCATCGGTGAGCGCACCCTGGTGGTGCTGCCGCTGGATGCGCGGCTGGGCAAGGTCCAGGACATTTCGGCCGGTGCCTTGCTGGACGACGGTTCGGTGGTGCTGATCGTCGATGTCGAAGACATGCTGCGCTCGGTGGAGAAGCTGCTGACCACTGGTCGTCTGGAACGCATCGATCGTCGGGCCCGTGTGGGCACCGAACAGGCGCGCAAGCGCGTGCTGGTGGTGGATGACTCGCTGACGGTGCGTGAACTGCAACGCAAACTGCTCAGCCATCGCGGTTACGAAGTGGCCGTGGCGGTGGACGGCATGGACGGCTGGAACGCCCTGCGCAGCGAGGATTTCGATCTGCTGATC
Organism: Pseudomonas sp. TE3644; assembly: GCF_056278815.1. Taxonomy (NCBI): domain Bacteria; kingdom Pseudomonadati; phylum Pseudomonadota; class Gammaproteobacteria; order Pseudomonadales; family Pseudomonadaceae; genus Pseudomonas; species Pseudomonas sp. TE3644. Next base: position 652,665 of record NZ_JBWBQF010000001.1, read on the forward strand.
ACCGACATCGACATGCCGCGCATGGACGGCATCGAACTGGTGACCCTGGTGCGCCGCGACAGCCGTCTGCAATCGCTGCCGGTGATGGTGGTGTCCTACAAGGACCGTGAAGAGGATCGACGGCGTGGTCTGGATGCCGGGGCCGACTACTATCTGGCTAAAGCCAGTTTCCACGACGATGCCTTGCTGGACGCCGTGGTCGAGTTGATCGGGAGTGCCCAGGGATGAAGATCGCAATCGTCAACGACATGCCCATGGCGGTCGAAGCCCTGCGCCGGGCAGTGGCTTTCGAGCCTGCGCATCAGATCATCTGGGTAGCTGGCAATGGCGCCGAGGCCGTGGCCAAGTGCGCCGAGCAGTTGCCAGACCTGATCCTGATGGACCTGATCATGCCGGTGATGGATGGCGTGGAAGCCACGCGGCAGATCATGGCCGCCACCCCGTGCGCCATCGTCATTGTCACTGTGGACCGCCAACAGAACATGCACCGGGTGTTCGAAGCCATGGGCCATGGTGCCCTGGACGTGGTCGACACGCCGGCCGTGGGCGCCGGCAACCCGCGTGAGGCGGCCGCGCCGCTGCTGCGCAAAATCCTCAACATCGGCTGGTTGATCGGCCAGCGCGGCAGCACCGTCAAGGCGGTGCCAACACCCCTGCGTACCGGTGCGCAGCGGCATGCCCTGGTGGCCATCGGCTCTTCGGCGGGCGGGCCGGCTGCACTGGAAATTTTGCTCAAGGGCTTGCCGAAAAACTTTCCCGCCGCCATTGTGCTGGTGCAGCACGTGGACCAGGTGTTCGCCGCGGGCATGGCCGACTGGCTGGCCGGGGCCAGCGGCCTAGACGTGCGCCTGGCCCGCGAGGGCGAACCGCCGCAACCTGGCGTAGTATTGCTGGCCGGCACCAACCACCACCTCCGTCTGTTGAGCGACGGAACACTGGCCTACACGGAGGAGCCAGTGAACGAAATCTATCGGCCGTCCATTGATGTGTTCTTTGAAAGCGTTGCGCGTTTCTGGCGCGGTGATGCGGTGGGTGTGCTGCTGACCGGCATGGGCCGCGATGGCGCCCAGGGCCTCAAGTTGCTGCGCCAGCAACAGTTCCTGACCATTGCCCAGGACCAGCAGAGCAGTGCGGTGTATGGCATGCCCAAGGCAGCGGCGGCCATTGATGCGGCGGTGGAAATCCGCCCACTGGAGCGGATTGCTCCCAGACTGACGGAAATTTTTCAGCCATGACCCCAGCAACATGCCGTGCCGGCGTAAAGGCAGTGATCAGGTGGATAACGCATGATTGATTTGCAGATCGAAGAGTTCAAGGCTACCGACGAGAACAAGGCCATGGTGCTGCTCGTCGACGACCAGGCCATGATCGGCGAAGCGGTGCGGCGTGGCCTGGCCAACGAGACCAACATCGATTTCCACTTCTGCGCCGACCCGCACCAGGCCATCGAGCAGGCCATCCGGCTCAAGCCCACGGTCATCCTCCAGGACCTGGTGATGCCCGGCCTGGACGGCCTGACGCTGGTGCGCGACTACCGCAACCACCCGGCCACCAAGGACATCCCGATCATCGTGCTGTCCACCAAGGAAGACCCGCTGGTCAAGAGCGCCGCCTTTGCCGCCGGGGCCAACGACTACCTGGTCAAACTGCCGGACACCATTGAGCTGGTGGCGCGCATCCGCTACCACTCGCGCTCCTACCAGACCCTGCTGCAACGCGACGAAGCCTACCGGGCCCTGCGCGTCAGCCAGCAGCAGTTGCTGGACACCAACCTGGTGCTGCAACGGCTGATGAACTCGGACGGCCTGACGGGCCTGTCCAACCGCCGCCACTTCGACGAATACCTGGAGCTGGAATGGCGTCGCGCCTTGCGTGACCAGACCCAGCTGTCGCTGCTGATGATCGACGTCGACTACTTCAAGTCGTTCAACGACAGCTTCGGCCACCTGGACGGCGACGAAGCCCTGCGCCGCGTGGCCGACGCCATCCGCGACAGCTGCAGCCGCTCCACCGACCTGCCGGCGCGCTACGGCGGCGAGGAATTCTCCCTGGTGCTGCCCAACACCTCGCCAGGCGGTGCACGTCTGGTGGCGGAAAAACTGCGGCAGACCATCGCCGGGCTGAAAATCCCGCACATTGCGCCCAGCGAAGGCTCGCACCTGACCGTCAGCATCGGCCTGTCCACCCAGATCCCCCAGGCGGGCTCGCACTGCCGCCAGCTGATCTCGGCCGCGGACAAGGGGCTGTACCAGGCCAAGCACAATGGCCGTAATCAGGTAGGCATCAGCGACTAAGCGCCTATCCCCCCCCTTGTGGGACCGAGCGAAGCTCGGGAAGCGGCCGACGCGATCTGTTCAGGGAACCGCGTCGATGCCTTCCCGAGCTTCGCCCGGTCCCACAGGTGTCGTGTCTCCGGGCCCATCTCGCAAGTTTGCCGCCCAGCGGGCTGCCTCCTGCCCACGAGTACGCTATACTCTCCGGCTTTTGACCAGTTACGTACGAGTGCTGCCCGCCATGGAAATCAACCCGATCCTGAACACCATCAAGGACCTGTCCGAGCGCTCCGAAACCATTCGGGGGTATCTTTGACTACGATCAAAAGCATGAGCGTCTGACCGAGGTCAACCGCGAGCTTGAAGATCCGGCAGTCTGGAATAACCCTGAGTACGCTCAGAACCTGGGCCGCGAGCGCGCGCTGCTGGCCCAGATCGTCGACACCCTGGATGAAATGAACGCGGGCTTGGCCGATGCCAAGGACCTGCTGTTGATGGCCGCCGAGGAAGAAGACGAAGGCGCCGTCGCCGACGTGACCGAGGAAGTCGATCGCCTGCGCGAGTCGCTGGAGAAGCTCGAATTCCGTCGCATGTTCCGCGGCGAGATGGACGCCAACAACGCCTACCTGGACATCCAGGCCGGCTCCGGCGGTACCGAAGCCCAGGACTGGGCCAACATCCTGCTGCGCATGTACCTGCGCTGGGCCGACAAGCGCGGCTTCGACACCACCATCATGGAGCTGTCGGCCGGTGAAGTGGCCGGTATCAAGGGCGCTACCCTGCACATCAAGGGCGAGTACGCCTTTGGCTGGCTGCGCACCGAGATCGGCGTGCACCGCCTGGTGCGCAAGAGCCCGTTCGACTCCGGCAACCGTCGCCACACCTCGTTCTCGGCCGTGTTCGTGTCGCCGGAAATCGATGACAACATCGAAATCGACATCAACCCGTCGGACCTGCGCATCGACACCTACCGCTCCTCGGGCGCCGGTGGTCAGCACGTAAACACCACGGACTCCGCGGTACGTATCACCCACGTGCCGACCAACACCGTGGTCAGCTGCCAGAACGAACGTTCCCAGCACGCGAACAAGGACACCGCCATGAAAATGCTGCGGGCGCGCCTTTACGAGCAGGAAGTGCAGAAGCGCAACGCCGCGTCCCAGGCCATGGAAGACAGCAAGTCGGACATCGGCTGGGGGCACCAGATTCGCTCCTACGTGCTGGACGCCTCGCGTATCAAGGACCTGCGTACCAGCATCGAGCGCAGCGACTGCGACAAGGTACTGGACGGCGATATCGACGAATACCTGGTGGCCAGCCTCAAGCAAGGCCTGTAAGGCAGGCGCCCCGCGCTGGGGCGACCCTGCCCGCGATCCCCGCCGCAAGGCGGGGGCAACAACCCCGTGATGGAAATTTTCAAGACATGAGCGACCAACAACTCGACCCGCAAGCCCTGCAACAGGAAGAAAACTCCCTGATCGCCCTGCGCAAGGAAAAGCTTGCTGCCGAGCGTGCCAAGGGCCAGGCCTTCCCCAACGACTTCCGCCGTGACAGCTATGCAGGCGACCTGCAGAAGCAGTACGTCGACAAGACCAAGGAAGAGCTCGAAGCCCTGGCCATCCCGGTCAAGGTGGCCGGTCGCATCATGCTCAACCGTGGCTCGTTCATGGTGATCCAGGACATGACCGGTCGCATCCAGGTCTACGTCAACCGCAAGACCCTGCCCGAAGAAACCCTGGCCTCGGTGAAAACCTGGGACATGGGCGACATCATCGCAGCCGAAGGCACCCTGGCCCGTTCGGGCAAGGGCGACCTGTACGTGGAAATGACCAACGTGCGCCTGCTGACCAAGTCGCTGCGCCCGCTGCCGGACAAGCACCACGGCCTGACCGACACCGAACAGCGCTACCGCCAGCGCTACGTTGACCTGATCGTCAACGAAGAAGTGCGCGACACCTTCCGCGTGCGTTCGCAAGTCATCGCCCACATCCGCAGCTTCCTGATGAAGCGTGACTTCCTGGAAGTGGAAACGCCGATGCTGCAGACCATCCCTGGAGGCGCGGCGGCCAAGCCGTTCGAGACCCACCACAACGCCCTGGACCTGCCGATGTTCCTGCGTATCGCGCCGGAGCTGTACCTCAAGCGTCTGGTGGTGGGTGGTTTCGAAAAGGTCTTCGAGATCAACCGCAACTTCCGTAACGAAGGCGTCTCCACCCGGCACAACCCCGAGTTCACCATGCTCGAGTTCTACCAGGCCCATGCTGACTATGAAGACAACATGGACCTGACCGAAGAACTGTTCCGCGAACTGGCGCAGCTGGTGCTGGGCAGCACCGACGTGCCGTACGGCGACAAGGTGTTCCACTTCGGCGAACCGTTCGTGCGCCTGTCGGTATTCGACTCGATCCTCAAGTACAACCCGGAACTGACCGCAGCCGACCTGACCGACATCGACAAGGCCCGTGAAATCGCCAAGAAAGCCGGCGCCAAGGTGCTGGGTTTCGAAGGCCTGGGCAAACTGCAGGTAATGATTTTCGAAGAACTGGTCGAGCACAAGCTGGAGCAGCCGCACTTCATTACCCAGTACCCGTTCGAAGTGTCGCCGCTGGCCCGTCGCAACGACGACAACCCGAACGTCACCGACCGCTTCGAGCTGTTCATCGGCGGCCGTGAAATTGCCAACGCCTACTCCGAGTTGAACGACGCGGAAGACCAGGCCGAGCGCTTCATGGCCCAGGTGGCCGACAAGGACGCTGGCGACGACGAAGCCATGCACTACGACGCCGACTTCGTGCGCGCGCTGGAGTACGGCATGCCGCCAACGGCCGGTGAAGGCATCGGCATCGACCGCCTGGTGATGCTGCTGACCAACTCCCCGTCCATCCGCGACGTGATCCTGTTCCCGCACATGCGTCCGCAGGCCTGAGTCAGCTGAACGAGCCGCCCCCCGGGGCGGCTTTTTTATGCACGAATATCCTGTAGCAGCTGCCGAAGGCTGCGTCCTGGCTTTACACTGGTGGTGCTGCCGGACGCAGCCTTCGGCAGCTGCTACAGGGATTGCGCCACCCTTTGTAGCAGCGGCCGCCAGGTCGCGTTGCAGGCGCTGCGGTGCACCTGATGCACCGCGTGCGCCAGACGCCGCCTTCGGCAGCTGCTACGAACAGTTCACCGACGGATCGGTTTTATTCAAGAGGATTAGGGTAGTGACTCCTGCAATGGCTCAACAAGGTGCTGCCGGTGTAGCGACAGCAGTGGCGGAAAGTGTTCAGTATCAGGGCCGCAAGGCTAGCCGCCAGGGAAGTGAACAGCGTCGTCAGGAGATTCTCGACGCGGCCATGCGCATTGTCATACGCGACGGCGTACGCGGGGTTCGGCACCGGGCAGTGGCGGCGCAAGCCGGCGTGCCGCTGTCGGCCACCACCTACTATTTCAAGGACATCGAAGATCTGCTGACCGACACCTTCGCCCAGTACGTGGAGCGCAGCGCCGCCTACATGGCCAAGCTGTGGGCCAGTACCGAGGAGATGCTGCGCGGCGTGATGGCGCGCAACGACGGCAGTCCCGCCGCCCGTGCCCAGCTGGCCGACGACATCGCCCGCATGACCGCCGAGTACGTGCACCGGCAACTGCTGACCCGCCGCGATTACCTGATGGCCGAACAGGCCTTCCGCCAGGAAGCGCTGCTCAGCCCACGCCTGGCCGAACTGGTGACCTCGCACCAGCAGATTCTGCTGCAGGGCACCTGCCAATTGCTCGAAGTACTGGGCTCGCGCGAGCCGCAGCAGGATGCCAAGGTGTTGACGGCCATCATCGGCCGCATGGAGTATCAGGGCCTGCTCAACACTGAGGCGCCCATGCCCGATGAGGAAATGCTGGCTATCCTCACCCGCTACATGCATCTGGTGCTGGCCTCGGCCTGAACCACGGACGCCCGACTGCCCAAGGAGTGTGGATGAACGCCTGGCGCCTGCTGCTCATCGCTGTGTCGTCGTTGCTGCTGGGCGGTTGCCTGGTCAGCTTCAATGACCCGCTGCCGGCCACCCAGGCCGCACCCGCCGCGCTGGTGGGCCGCTGGGTGAGCAAGGACGCCTGGGGCCAGCATCTGGCCCTGACCATCAAGCGCCAGGGCGCCGATCACTACCTGGCCATCAGCACGCCCGCCGGCCAGCCCCGTGATGAGGTAGGCTTTACCGTGGCCGGCCATGGCAGCCGCTGGTACGCCTCGGCGCGCCTGCCGGCCGAATACGGCGGGCAGTATGCGTTGGTGGGCTTCGAGTTGACCGACGATGGCGCCCTGGTGGTCTACAACCTCGACGTTGACCGGGTGCAACAGGCCATCGCCCAGCAGGCGCTCAAGGGCGCCGCCCTGGACACGCCGCAAGGGCAGGGCGTACGTGTGGACAGTGACCTGAGCCAGGTGTTCGCCTACCTGGACGATCCGGCCAATTCGGACATCTTCGTGGAAATTGCCCGCTACACGCGGGCCCCGTCAAAAAAATCGCAGTTATAGCAAGGAGTCGCCGGTGGACGAGTATCAGCAGACGATTCGCGGCCTGTCCGATCGCATCGTATTGGCCCAGGCGCCCATCCGCGTGCTTGATGCGGTGAAGTGGGATGACAGCATCCGCCAGGACTTCCTCAAGGCCAAGGGCAAGGCCATGCCGGCCGTGGACCGCGCCTACTACCAGAGCCGGCCGCTGCAATTCGACTCCAGCGCCGTGAAACTGGAGTTCCAGAACATCGAGCGCGACATCACTCGCCAGCTGGGCCAGTTCAACCCGGTGGGCCAGATCATGCGGCGCATGTGCAAGGAATACCGCATGGTGGTGCGCATGCTCGAAGCGCGCGGCACCGAGGATTTCGGGCTGATTTCCCAAGAGCTGTACGGCGCCGCCTCCGACGCCTTCCATGCCGGTGACCCGACCCTGGCCGACCTGGGCCTGATGCTGTCGGACTACCTGAACAACATCGACGGCCGCGGCGACCTCAAGGACGAGCCCAAGACCCTCACCGCCAAGGACGCTGTGGGCATGCTGCAAAGCCGCCTGAACCGTACCTTTGGCGAGGCCGAGGAAACCATCCGCGTGTTCGAGTCCGACGGCATCGTCGCCGACGCTGCGGCTGGCGCCGACTACATCAAGATCCGCAGCGACGCCCTGTTCAACGAGCGTGACGTGCGCGCCCTGGAAGTGCATGAAGGCCTGGTCCACGTCGGCACCACGCTCAACGGTCTGAACCAGCCGATCTGCACCTTCCTGTCCAAGGGCCCACCCTCCTCGACAGTGACCCAGGAAGGCCTGGCCATCCTCATGGAAGTGATCGCCTTCGCCTCCTACCCCAGCCGCCTGCGCAAGCTCACCAACCGCACCCGCGCCATTCACATGGTGGAGGAGGGCGCGGACTTTTTGCAGGTGTTCGATTTCTTCCGCGAGCAGGGCTTCGGCATGCCGGAAAGCTACGGCAATGCCAGCCGCGTGTTCCGTGGCTCCACGCCCACGGGGTTGCCCTTCACCAAGGACCTGTCGTACCTGAAGGGCTTCATCATGGTCTACAACTACATCCAGCTGGCGGTGCGCAAGGGCAAGCTGGAGCAGATCCCGCTGCTGTTCTGCGGCAAGACCACCCTGGAAGACATGCGTACCCTGCGCCAGCTGGTGGATGAGGGCCTGGTGACGCCGCCCAAGTACCTGCCCGAGCAGTTCCGCGACCTTAACGCGCTGTCGGCGTGGATGTGCTTCTCCAACTTCCTCAACCACCTGAGCCTGGATCGCATTGAAGCGGACTATTCGAACATTCTGTAGCGGCCTGCTGCTGCTGGCGCTGCTCAGCGGTTGCAGTGGCCTGCTGTTCTACCCGGAAAAGGGCCAGCCCTTTGCCCCCGACAAGGCCGGACTGGTGTACCGCGACGTGACCCTGACCGCCGCCGACGGCACCCGCCTGCATGGCTGGTGGCTGCCGGCCAAGCCCGGGGTACCGGTCAAGGGCACGGTGCTGCACTTGCACGGCAACGGCGGCAACATGGCCTGGCACCTGGGTGGCAGCTGGTGGCTGCCCGAGCAGGGCTATCAGGTGCTGTTGATCGACTACCGCGGCTATGGCCTGTCCGAAGGCAGCCCGAGCCTGCCCGCGATCTATCAGGACATCGACGCCGCTTTCACCTGGCTTGGCCAGCAACCCGACGTACAGAACAAGCCCTTGGTGTTGCTGGGCCAGAGCCTGGGCGGTGCCATGGGTATCCACTACCTGGCCGACCACCCGCAGCAACTCAAGCGGCTGCAGGCGCTGGTGTTCGACGGCGTGCCGTCCAGTTATCGCGGGGTAGGGCGCTTTGCGCTGAGCACCTCGTGGCTGACCTGGCCGCTGCAAGTGCCGTTGTCCTGGCTGGTGCCGGACAGCGACAGCGCCCTTTATTCCATCCAAGCCCTGAAGGGTACGCCCATGCTGTTCTACCAGAGCATGGACGATGCGGTAGTGCCCCTGGCCAATGGCCTGGAACTGTACAAAAAGGCCCCGCCGCCCCGGGTGCTGCAACTGACCCGTGGTGGCCACGTGCAGACCTTCGCCGTCCCCACCTGGCGCACGGTGATGATGCGTTTCCTGGAAGACCCGCAGCACTTCAACGGCCTGCGACGGCTGGGCGAGATCCCCAATTACCCCGAGAAACCCCATGAGTGAAGAACGCAACGCCATCCCGCTGATCATCACCGGGGTGTGCAGCATCATCGGTACGGTGGCGTGCCTGTGGTATTACGGCTACCTGCATTTCGCCAAGGCCGAAGATGCCTTGCTGCTGACCGACTTCACCATGCTCAAGACCATTCCGGGCGAGGACTACAAAGTCTCCGTTACCCCGGCCAATGAAGTGGCACAGTGCATCGATGGCATCGTGGTGCTGTTCGATACCACGCAGAAGGGGTTGAGTGGGGTGTTAGTGGATAACCAGAAGCAGGCGGTGCACTGCATCAAATAAAGCCCTGTAGCCGCTGCCGCCAGGCTGCGCTGGCCGTGAAGCGAGGCACAGGCCCAGCGCGGCCTGACGGCAGCGGCTACAAACGAATGTAGCCGCTGCCGCAGGCTGCGCTGGCCCGTAAGCTCACCGAAGATTTCCAGTGAGGTAAGGGTTGGATCAGTTGGTGGAAGTCACCGCACCCCGCGGCGCCACTGGCTGGTTGTCATTGGAAATGGTCACTTCCACACGACGATTCATCGCCCGCCCCGACACGCTGGTGTTATCGGCCACCGGGTATTCCTTGCCATACCCCTGCGACACGATACGGCTAGGGTCCACGCCCATCTTCGCCAGCGCGGTGCTCACCGAGCCTGCACGGCGGTCAGACAAGGTCTGGTTATAGGCCGCAGAGCCAGTGCTGTCGGTGTAACCCTCGACAATCACCTTGCGGTCCGGGTTTTCCTGAAGGAACTGGGCCAGCTTGTTCACGTTCATCAAGCCGCTGGATTTGAGCCCCGCCTTGTTCACGTCAAACAGCACGTCGCCGAAGGTCACCACGGTGCCACGGTCGGTCTGCTTGGCGTTCAGGCTGTCCTGCAACTGCTTGATCTGCGCATCGCGGGCATCCAGGCGGGCCTGGGCGCGCTGGGCGGCGGCGTTCTTCAGGTTGGCTTCAGCGGTGCGCAGGGCAATGGTCTGCTTGGCCACTTCCACACGCTGGTTGGTCAGGTAGGCCAGCTGATCAACGTCACGGCTGTCGTCGTGGTTGAGGAAGGCCTTGTCAGCCTTGTCCATGTAGTCGGACGCGTCTTTGGTTTCCAGGGCCGCCACCTGGCTGGCCTGCGGGTTGCTTTGCAGGGCCTGGAAGTTGGTGCGCGCCTGTTCAAGGTTGGGGTTGGGTTTGGTGGCGCAGGCAGCCAGGGCTACGCTGGCGGCCAGCAGGGCAGGGATCATCAAGTGTTTACGCATGGTGTTCATCCTTTAAATCGAATACGGGTGGCGATGGCTGAGCAACGCTTACTGCTGCTGCGTATTGCGCATGCCTTCTTCACGCAGGTCCTGGACACCGGCACGGGCGTCCTGCACGGCTTTCTGGGCCTTGGCAGCCTGGGCCTTGCGCTCGGCTACACGGGCGTCCCACTCAGCCTGCTCGGCCAGCACGCGTGCCTGGTCGTAGTGCTTGTCGTGCATGGCCAGTTCGGCCTGCTTGAACTTGTCCTGGGCGGCTTTCATTTCGACCGCCGCGTATTCGGTACCGCCCGCGCTGACCGCGCTGTTGACCGCCGATTGGGTCACGGCGTACTGCTCGGTAGGGGGCTTGCCGGCGCAGCCGGCGAGGATGAAGGAAGTGCCCAGCGCCAGGGCCGCCAGTTTCAGCCCGCGCAGGTTAGAGGTTTTGGCAGTGCTGGTATTCATGGTTGCAACTCCATTGTCTGACTCCTGAAAACTCACCCATGACAGATCTTCCATGCGGGCCCGGAATACGGGACGCCTGAGCCACATTTCGAAGGGTCTTCTGTGATGGCTTATTGGTTCGGACCGGAGCGATTTTTAATTGGTTCACTCGAATTTTGCGGCAGGCAGGAAATTCTTGACCGTACAGACAGCACACCCCCTGTGGGACCGGGCGAAGCTCGGGAAGCCGCCGCCGCGGTCTAATCACGGGCCTCTTCCCGAGCTTCGCCCGGTCCCACAGGGGGTGTGAAGGTGTGAGGGATCAGTGCTGGGATTCGTCAGCCTTGGCCGACAGGTCATGCAGATAGCGGCGCGACAGCGCCAGAAAACGTGGGGTAGGGCCCACATCTTCATACAGCGGATCACCTTCCTCGTCGGTGGCAATCACCTTCTGCCCCTTGATGTACGGAAAGCTGGTTTCCAGCTCTTCCAGGGCAGCGCCAATCAACTCGCCCAACAGCTCTTCAGGATGATGCTTGGGGTACATTTCGGTGATGGCCGCCAGGCGTGCGGCCGATTCCATGTCCAGGTGAATGTTGTAGCCGGTGGGGCTCAGGCGGCCCTTGGCGTTCTGTTCCCAGTGTTGCGCAAGCTCGCGGATTTTCATGTCGACCTCATTGATCAGGCGATGCAGGGCCTTTATTTCAGCGTAGCCCCGAATAACCGATTGAACACAGGCGCCCAAGGCCCTTGTCATAATCGAGCGCGCTGGGCACTCTTGAAGATAGAGCGGTTTTTCCTGTGCTTGTTCACTTGCCAGGCCCACACCCCCTGCGATGGACAGCGCGCCAAGAACAATCAAGGAGACTGTGGCAATGACCGAGATCGATGCGCGCCTGCGCGAAGATGTGCACCTGTTGGGCGAGTTGCTGGGCAACACCATTCGCGAGCAGTACGGCGAAGCCTTTCTGGACACCATCGAGCGCATCCGGGCCGACGCCAAGGCCGACCGCCGCAGTGGCCCCGACGATGGCAAGACCGCTACCGAGCAGCTCAGCAGCCGCCTCAATGACTTGCCCGAGCAGGACCTGCTGCCTGTGGCGCGGGCCTTCAACCAGTTTCTCAACCTGGCCAACATCGCCGAGCAGTACCAACTGATCCGCCGTCGCGACGAAGACCAGGAAGCGCCCTTCGAAAACACCGTACTGGCGCAGTTGCTCGACCGCCTGAAACAGGCCGGCCACAGCGCTGAATCACTGGCCCGTCAGGTAGGCCGCCTGGACATCGAACTGGTGCTCACCGCCCACCCCACCGAAGTGGCGCGCCGCACCCTGATCCAGAAATACGACGCCATCGCCGCGCAACTGGCCGCCCAGGACCACCGCGACCTGCTGCCGGCCGAACGCGACGACATCCGCCAACGACTGCAGCGCTTGATCGCCGAGGCCTGGCACACCGAGGAAATCCGCCGCACCCGCCCAACCCCGGTGGACGAGGCCAAGTGGGGCTTCGCGGTCATCGAGCACTCGCTGTGGCACGCCATCCCTCACCATTTGCGCAAGGTCGACCAGGCCCTGCACGCTGCCACCGGCCTGCACCTGCCGCTGGAGTCGGCGCCCATCCGCTTCGCCTCCTGGATGGGCGGCGACCGCGACGGCAACCCCAATGTGACCGCGCCCGTCACCCGCGAAGTGCTGCTGCTGGCGCGCTGGATGGCCGCGGACCTGTTCCTGCGTGACGTTGACCACCTGGCTGGCGAGTTGTCGATGCAGCAGGCCAGCGCTGCCCTGCGCCAATCCGTGGGCGATACTGCCGAACCCTATCGCACCCTGCTCAAGCAACTGCGTGAACGCCTGCGCGCCACGCGCAACTGGGCCCACGCCTCGCTGACGCAGCCACAACCGGCCAGCGCCGAGGTGCTGAGCAACAACCGCGACCTGCTGGAGCCCTTGCAGCTGTGCTTCCAGTCTCTGCATGAGTGCGGCATGGGCGTGATCGCCGATGGCCCGCTGCTGGACTGCATGCGCCGCGCCGTCACCTTCGGCCTGTTCCTGGTGCGCCTGGACGTGCGCCAGGACTCGGCGCGCCATACTGCGGCCATGACCGAAATCACCGATTACCTGGGCCTGGGCCGCTACGCCGACTGGGACGAGGAAGCTCGCATCACCTTCCTGCTGCAAGAGCTCAACAGCCGCCGGCCGCTACTGCCGGGCTACTTCAAGCCAGCCGCGGAAACGGCCGAAGTGCTCTCCACCTGCCGTGAAATCGCGGCCGCGCCGGCTGCCTCGCTGGGCTCGTACGTGATCTCCATGGCGGGCGCCGCTTCTGACGTACTGGCGGTGCAACTGCTGCTCAAGGAGGCCGGCGTACAGCGGCCGATGCGCGTGGTGCCGCTGTTCGAGACCCTGGCCGACCTGGATAACGCGGGCCCTGTGATCGAGCGCCTGCTGCTGTTGCCGGGCTACCGCAGCCGTCTGCACGGCCCGCAGGAAGCGATGATCGGCTATTCCGACTCGGCCAAGGACGCCGGCACCACCGCAGCCGCCTGGGCGCAGTACCGCGCCCAGGAGAATCTGGTGCGCATCTGCCACGCGCAGAACGTCGAACTGCTGTTGTTCCATGGCCGTGGCGGCACCGTGGGCCGTGGCGGCGGCCCGGCCCATGCGGCCATCCTCTCGCAACCGCCGGGTTCTGTGGCCGGGCGCTTCCGCACCACCGAGCAGGGCGAGATGATCCGCTTCAAGTTCGGCCTGCCGGACATTGCCGAGCAAAACCTCAACCTGTACCTGGCTGCCGTGCTGGAGGCCACGCTGTTGCCGCCGCCACCGCCGGAACCGGCCTGGCGCACCCTGATGGACGAGCTGGCCGCCGATGGCGTCAAGGCCTACCGCGACGTGGTGCGCGAGAACCCGCAATTCGTCGAGTACTTCCGCCAGTCCACCCCTGAACAGGAACTGGGCCGCCTGCCCCTGGGCAGCCGCCCGGCCAAGCGCCGCCAGGGTGGCATCGAAAGCCTGCGGGCCATCCCGTGGATTTTCGGCTGGACCCAGACCCGCCTGATGCTGCCCGCCTGGCTGGGCTGGGAAGCGGCCTTGAGCAAGGCCCTGGCGCGCGGCGAGGGCGAGCTGCTGGCGAGCATGCGCGAACAGTGGCCGTTCTTCCGCACCCGCATCGACATGCTGGAGATGGTGCTGGCCAAGGCCGACGCCGACATCGCCCGCTTCTATGACGAGCGGCTGGTGCAGGATTCACTCAAACCCCTGGGTGCGCAGCTGCGCGACCTATTGTCGCAGGCGTGCAGCGTCGTGCTGGGTTTGACCGGCCAGAGCCAGTTGCTGGCCCACAGCCCCGAAACGCTGAAATTCATCAGCCTGCGCAACACCTACCTCGACCCGCTGCACTTGCTGCAGGCCGAGCTGCTGGCCCGTTCGCGCAGCCAGCAGGCGGCACAGGACAGCCCTCTGGAACAGGCCCTGCTGGTCACCGTGGCAGGCATTGCCGCCGGTCTGCGCAACACCGGTTGACGCTGGCGAACCAGGCCCGGCGCGTCCACTATCTGTGAGGGGACCGTGCCGGCACCCGGGCCCGGGTCGCAACCGCCAGCGGTTGCACCGGGCGCCACCGGCAAGGGGCGTGCGCATGGGACGCAGGTTGTTCCTGCTTTGGACGGCTTGTGTGGCTTTGAACCGCTGTGTATCTTGGTCAGCCTTTTGGCCATTTTTGTGGCCACCAACCGATTTTGGGATTGGCTTCAGGCAGTTAGCTGCGCTGAGGCGGGTCTGACGATTTCCATATAAAAAGTTGAGGAGCATATCGATGCGCGTGATTCTGCTGGGAGCTCCCGGGGCCGGCAAAGGTACTCAGGCAAAGTTCATCACCGAAAAGTTCGGTATTCCGCAAATCTCCACCGGTGACATGCTGCGTGCCGCCGTGAAGGCTGGTACCGAGCTGGGCATCAAGGCCAAGAGCGTGATGGATGCCGGTGGCCTGGTGTCCGATGACCTGATCATCGCCCTGGTCAAGGAGCGTATTGCCCAGGCCGACTGCGCCAAGGGTTTCCTCTTCGACGGCTTCCCGCGCACCATTCCCCAGGCTGAAGCCCTGGTGAGCGCCGGTGTCGAGCTGGACTACGTGGTCGAGATCGCGGTCCAGGACGAAGACATCGTCCAGCGTATCGCCGGTCGCCGTGTCCACGAAGGTTCGGGCCGCGTCTACCACGTGGTCTACAACCCGCCGAAAGTGGAAGGCAAGGACGACGAGACCGGTGAAGAACTGGTTCAGCGCAAAGACGACACCGAAGAAACCGTGCGTCATCGCCTGTCGGTCTACCATGCCCAGACCGAGCCACTGGTAGCCTTCTACCAGAAGCTGTCGGCCGCTGAAGGCAAGCCTGTCTACAGCCACATCGAAGGCGTGGGTTCGGTTGACGCCATTACCGCCAAGGTACTGGCTGCACTGAACTGATCAAGCCCTTGATCAATCGACGGCCCGCTTGCGGGCCGTTGACGTTTATAATGCTGCACTTTTTTCTGATGGATTCGCGCAATGACCACCTTGCTGGCCCTGGATACCGCTACCGAAGCTTGCTCCGTCGCCCTGCTGCATGACGGCAAGGTGTTGAGCCACTACGAAGTGATCCCGCGCCTGCACGCGCAAAAGCTGCTGCCCATGATCCAGACCCTGCTGGGCGAGGCGGGCATCGGCTTGTCGGCGGTGGACGCGATTGCCTTTGGCCGTGGCCCGGGCGCCTTCACCGGCGTGCGCATCGCCATCGGCGTGGTCCAGGGCTTGGCCTTTGGCCTCGACCGCCCGGTGCTGCCGGTGTCCAACCTGGCCCTGCTGGCCCAGCGCGCGCTGCGCGAACAGGGCGCCCGCCAGGTGGCCGCCGCCATCGACGCGCGCATGGACGAGGTGTACTGGGGTTGCTACCAGGCCGATGGCGATGAAATGAAGCTGGTGGGCGATGAAGCCGTGCTGGCACCCGAGTCGGTGTTGCTGCCGGCTGGCGCCACGGGCGACTGGTACGGCGCCGGCACCGGTTGGGGTTATGGCGAGCGCCTGGCCATCAAACCGGTGGCCTGCGACGCCACCCTGCTGCCCCACGCCCTGGACCTGCTGACCCTGGCCAAAGGTGCCTGGGCCCGTGGCGAAGGCGTCGCTGCCGACCTGGCCCAGCCGGTGTACCTGCGCGATAAAGTGGCCACGCCAAAAGCCCGTTGACCGATGAATGGCACCGCTAACTGCTCGTTTTTTGAGCAGTTCATCGGGTAACTGCTTTTCGGGGGTAAACCTTTTCCGAGAACTGTGGTCTAGTTATCACTCGGCCATTTGCTTACCTGTCCAGGTGCCGCTAAATTGCCATCATCGGTTTAGAGTAAGCAGTTATGCGTGTAGACGGCTATTCGTCGAGTTCCTACCCCATCAAACGCAAGCCCCGCAAGGCGCCGGCGCAGGTAGACGACGGCGAAGACATTGAAGGCGACTTCGAGGTCCAGTCCACCGCGCAGCGCAGCGCCCCCCGTGGCGGTGCGGTCAGCAACCTGCCGGCGCGTCCGCAGGACATGATCTTCCACCGCGCCATGAGCCGCCGCGTGGCAACCGCCCTCAGCAGCTACCTCACCACCTCAGGTTTCGTTGACTGGGATGGCGAAGTGTTAGGCCTGGACGTCCATATCTGACAGTGTCATTGCTGCCGTACTACCTCGGTTGTCCTTCCTGGAGCGAGCTGGCCTGGCGCGATCACCTGTACCCGGAAAACGCCCGCCCGGCTGACTTCCTGCAGCTGTATGGCCAGGTGTTCAACGCCGTGGAAGGCAATACCACCTTCTATGCGCAACCCAGCCCCGCCACGGTGGAACGTTGGGCGCAGAGCATGCCCGAGCATTTTCGCTTTACCGCCAAGTTTCCCCGCGAGATCAGCCATGGGGCTGATTTGCGCGCGCTGCTGCCGGCGGCTGAATCCTTTGTGGGGTTACTCAAGCCGCTGGGTGGGCGAGTGGCACCGTTTTGGCTGCAATTGCCAGCCGCGTTTGGCCCTCATCGGCTGGCCGAACTGATGGCCTTCATCGACGAACTGCAGCAGCCGGTGGCCGTGGAAGTGCGTCACCCGGCGTTCTTTGCCCGGGGGGATGAAGAACGCATGCTCAATCGCCTGCTGATGGCGCGCGAAGTTGAGCGTATCTGCCTGGACCCGCGGGCGCTGTTCAGTTGCACCCTGCAGACGCCTGCCGTACTGCATGCCCAGGACAAGAAGCCCAAAGTGCCGCCGCGGCCCACGGCGTTCAGCCTGAGCCCGCAGGTGCGGTTTATTGGGCATCCGGAGGTAGAGGCCAACGATACGTTTCTGTTGCCTTGGGTGGAGAAGATTGCGGGGTGGATCGAGGAAGGGCGTACGCCGTATATCTTTCTGCATACCTCGGATAACCACCGGGCACCGATACTGGCGCGGCGGTTTCATGGGCAGCTGATGCAGCGGTTGCCGGGGTTGCCAGCGTTGCCGGAGCACCCTCGTGAGCCGGTTGCCGAGCAGTTGGGTTTGCTCTGACTTCGTAGCCGCTGCCGCCAGGCTGCGCTGGCCCCAAGGTTCACAAAACATCTCCAGCGAGGCACAGGGCCAGCGCAGCCTGTCGGCAGCGGCTACAGGCTAGCGGTGCAGCCCTTGAATCGCCGCGTCCACCAGTGGCTTGGCCATCTCCACCAAGTGATACACCGACATCCCCTGCTTGCGCTCATGCCCTTGCAGCCCATCGGCGTGCTCGTATGCCGTGCTGGCGATGCAGTCGAGCAGGTGCGAGGCGTGCAGCAGGGCTTCCTCGGCGGGCAGGCCGGGGCGGACGGTGAAGAGTTTGAGGTTGGCGGTGGTTAGGGGGCCGAAGGGGAGTTCGGTGGTGAAGGGACAACCTTGGGGTTGTTTTAAAAGCAGTCGGCGGTAGATTGGGGTGGGGGCTGGGATGGGCCTGTCTTGATAGGTGTATCGCGCTTTAGATCGCGCGCCGCCCGCGCGGCGCTTCGCGGGCAGAGCCCGCTCCCACGTTTGTTTCGGGCCAGTTATGCCAGTGCCATCACCTGGTCCGCCTTTTTTGTCCACTGCAGATCTGTGTTGGTGCGACCAGGCGCACCACCAATCTACAGCGGGGTACGTTGCAACCAACGTGGGAGCGGGCTTGCGCGTCAGGCGGCGAAGCGCCGCGCGGGCGGCGCTCGATCTCAAGGGCGCCAGAAAGCCAACGACAAGCACCCAAAACAGCACCCAGGCAGAGACCAGCACCATGCAAATCCCCAAAGGCCTGATCATCCTCTTGCTCCTGGCCATCGCAACCTGGCAGGCAATGCGCCACCTCCCACCCGCCTGGAACCCCTGGGCCCCCCTCGACGTGCGCGATCCCCCCAACCTGCTGACCCGCTACAAACTTTCGCGCCTGTCCAACAACCCGACCTTGTGCGAACAGGCACTGGCCACCTCCCAACTGCGTACAGCTGCTCAGCTGGACAGCCCCGGCGGCGCCACATGCCCGCTCAAGGGTGTGGTGCGGGTACAGGGCGGGCAACTGCGGCTCAGCAGTTCATTCCTGGCCACCTGCCCATTGGCGGTGGCCTATGCGCTGTTCGAGCGGCACACCCTGGTGCCTGCTGCGCAAGCAATGCTCGGCGCGCCGGTTGTGCAGGTCGATCACCTGGGCAGCTACGCCTGTCGCAACATCTATAACCGCGCCGAAGGCCGCCGCAGCCAGCACGCCACCGCCAATGCCCTGGATATCGCGGGGTTCAGGTTGGGGGATGGCAGGCGTGTCAGTGTGCTGGCCGATTGGGCCAGGCAGGATCAGGTAGGCAGTTTTCTGCGCCAGGTGCACGACGGCGCCTGTGACAGCTTCAATGTTGTGCTGGGCCCGGCGTACAACGCGGCCCATCGCAACCACTTTCACCTGGATATGGGCGGCTGGGCGGTGTGCCGTTAGGCGGCCAGGCGCAGGTTGTTGACGATCAGCGGGCGCGCCCACTTGGTGTCATACGCAAATTGTTTGTCCTGCTCTGCCAGGGTCTCGGCGTCGAAGGGCACATGCTTGTCTGCCAAGTCCCACTCGAATTCAGCAATCGGCAGGAACAACGACTTGGGTTCCGGCGCAGGGCCTGGTTCAGGCTGCGGCTGGTTGGCATTCATCACCACAGGGCGTACCCAGCCATTGTCGTAATCGAGCTGCTTTTGCTGGTCGACAATTTCTTCAGGCGGGTAGGGCGGGGCAGGCTTGTCCAGCAACTCGGTCTCGAACTCCGCCTTGGGCAGGAACAGCGGCTCGGGCGGGCGAACTTCGGTATCCTGCACATCGCACAGGCGCTGGGACAGGATCTGCGCCAGTACATCACCACCACCGGCAGGTTCTACTTCGGGGTCCTGCGCAACGTCAGGCAGGGCCAGCGCGCCGTCGGCCTGATCACCCACCTGGTCAGCCATCGCCTGGGCGAAGAAGTCCGACCACAGGTGGCTGATGCCACCCAATGCCTGGGTGTTCTGGCGGCTGAAGTCGCCGTGGGGCGAAATGTAGCCGATCGAGGTGGTCTGGAGGTTGCTCATGGCACTATTGGGCGCTGGCTCTGGCAAAATACCGGATACATTCGTTATCGGCCGAATTGGCCGATCTTTAAATTTTTTGAGTAGTGGATTTTCATGGCAGAGCAGCAAGCGCCGGTGCGCATCCGTGTCGAGGCCCAACACAGCGCCCTTGAACCCCAGGCCCAGGCCTGGGCACAACGCCTGGCGCTGCCCATGGCCATCGACGATGCCGAATTCGCCCTGCAGGCCACCGAAGCCGGCCTGCAATTGCAGCAACTGGGGCCGGATGCGCCGGGCCCGGTACGCGTGGACTTCGTCGAAGGCGCCGTGGCGCACCGGCGCCTGTTTGGTGGTGGCAGCGGGCAGATGATCGCCAAGGCCGTGGGCATCCAGCAGGGCGTGCGCCCACGGGTGCTGGACGCCACGGCAGGCCTGGGCAAGGACGCGTTCGTACTGGCCAGCCTGGGCTGCGACATGAGCCTGATCGAACGCCAGCCCATCATCGGCGCCCTGCTGGAAGACGGCCTGGCCCGCGCCCAAGGCGATGCTGAAGTGGGTGCCATCGTCGCCCGCATGCGCTTGCTAAAGGGTAATTCGATTGAGCTGATCCGCGGTTGGGAAGGTGAGCCGCCGCAGGTCATCTACCTGGACCCGATGTTCCCTCATCGTGAGAAAAGTGCGCTGGTGAAGAAGGAAATGCGCCTGTTCCGCCCCCTGGTGGGTGACGACATGGATGCCCCGGCGCTGCTGGCTGCTGCCCTGGAACTGGCCACGCACCGGGTGGTGGTGAAGCGTCCGCGCAAGGCACCGTGCATTGAGGGGCCCAAGCCCAGCCACAGCCTTGACGGCAAATCCAGCCGCTATGATATCTATCCGAAAAAGGCGCTGAAACCGTAGGGATTTCCGTCCTACAGACGCGAGGTAGGACGCTTCCTGATTTTTGCGGCGGCGGTTTTTTCCTGATTTCGGCCCGTAGACTTCCTGCTCAAATTCTTGGGGAGGAAGGTTTTCATGGCAGATCAACGCAAGGCATTTACACGACCGGCCAGCGGCCTGGCACTGATGTCGTGCTCGTGGCTGGCATTCGCCGACGGCGCGCCGATGCAGCTCGAAGCGGTGGAGGTAGGCGCTGAACGTGAGCGGCAACGCTACAAGGCCGACCGTTCAGCGTCGTCCAAGCTCACCGAATCATTGCTCGACCAGCCGCAGACCATCACCGTGGTCAACGAGCAGGTCATGCGCGAGCAGAACGCCCTCAGCCTGCGCCAGGTGCTGTCCAACGTCTCTGGCATCACCTTCGATGCTGGCGAAGGGGGCGGCGGTTCGGGCGACCTCATCAACATCCGTGGCTTCAATGCCACCAGCAACGTGCTGATCGATGGCCTGCGCGACAGCGCCCAGACCACCCGCAGCGACAGCTTCAACCTGCAGGCGGTCGAAATCATCAAGGGCCCGGACTCGGTATTCGGCGGCGCGGGCACCACGGGCGGCATCATCAACCTGATCAGCAAGACACCCCAGGCCGATGCCTTCACGGAAGTGGGGGCGGGCGTGGGCACCGATCACTACCGTCGTCTGGTGCTGGACACCAACCAGCCGTTGTCCGGGGTAGGCACCGGCAGTGCGGTACGGCTCAACCTGATGGCCCACGGCAATGACGTACCCGGTCGCCCGAGCATTGACCGCTCCCGGTGGGGGCTGGCGCCCTCGGTTCTGCTGGGGCTGAGCGATGACACGCGGCTGACCTTCAGTTATCTGCACCAGGAAGACGACAACCTGCCCGACTATGGCCTGCCCACCTATCGCGGCAAGGTGATCGAGGGCGTCAAGCGCGACGCCTATTTCGGCTGGCGCAACCTGGACAAGGACCGCATCACCACAGACCGCTTGAGCGCGGTGTTCGAGCATGAGTTCAGCGAGTCAATGTCCCTGCAGAACCGTCTTCGCTATGGCCGTGTTGAACGCAGCGGCGTGGTGTCCGCTTCACACGTGGATCGCGACGGCCTACCGCCCGGCAAATACCGGCCTGCCGGCCCCCAGGGTTACGGGCGCGATATCGTGACCGATCAATGGCTTAACAGCACAACGCTCACCAGCCGTTTCGACACCTTCGGCATCGGCCACGCACTGGTCACAGGCGTTGACGTTTCCTACGAGCGCTATCGTCGCGACACCAGCCTGTACGACATTCGCAAACAGTCCGCCGACAAGCAGTTCGATCTCAACAACCCGCCCGGCCGTTGGACCGGCCCGCTCAACCGCGAGCGCCTGGCGTCCATGCGCAACCGTCTGCAAACCACTGCCGTCTATGCCTTCAATACTCTCAGCCTCAGCCCCGCCTGGGACCTGACCCTGGGCCTGCGCCACGACTGGATCGACGGCAGCAGCCTGGAACGCAAGCCTGAAGGCGGGCACACCGAATACACAACCCGGGACGCCTTCCTCAGCCACCGCGCAGGCCTGGTGTACAAGCCAGCACCTAACGGCCGGGTGTATCTGGCTTACGGCAATTCCTTCAACCCAAGCGCCGAGCACCTCGTCACGGGCGGTTATGGCGTGGGCGAACAGACCCGCAACACCCCTCCCGAAACCAGCCGTACCTGGGAGCTGGGCACCAAGTGGGACTTGCTGGCGGGCGACCTGCAGTTGAACGGCGCCCTATTCCGCACCCAGAAGGACAACGTCCGCGAGAAGCTGGAAACCGGCCAGGTGCTGCTGGCGGGCCTGCAACGGGTGCAAGGGCTGGAACTGGGCGCCGTCGGCCACCTGAGCGAAGACTGGCAGGTGACGGCGACCTACACCTACCTGCAAAGCGAAACCCTGAAATCCAGGACCAACCCAAAAGCCGAAGGCCATACCTTGGCCAACACCCCGCCGCGCTCGTTCAGCCTGTGGACCACCCACCAGTTACCGGGTGACTGGCGAGCGGGCTACGGCCTGCGCCACGTCAGCGAGCGCAACCTGCGCAATGACGAGGCCTACAAGGTGGATGGCTACTGGGTGCATCAGGCGATGCTGGGGTATCAGGTGAGCAAGGAGCTGGACGTGCAGTTGAACCTGGACAACCTGTTGAACGCCAGGTACATCGAGCGGGTGCGCACGGTGACGGGGAATAACAAGCGGTCTTCGGCGGTGGAGTTTGGGGATGGGCGGTCGGCGGTGTTGTCGGCGGTTTATCGGTTCTAATGATGCCGTCATCGGCTTGTCTCAATTTCTACGGAAATTGAGATGAGCTTCAAAAATGAGGTATTGTTATCTCAACTTAGCCGATTATTGAGACAGTTATGCTCAAGCCGCCTCCGGCCATCCTTAGTCTGAGCGGGGTCGCCAGCCACCCGGCTTTCGCCCCGGCGGCAGGTGAGTACCTGGCGTTGCATAAACCCTTGGATGACAAAGGGCGGTATCTTCATTTTGATGATTTGCGTCATCGCTGGCCGGCGAACCTCGTGCCTATCCTGTGCTGGTCTATGGTGAAGTCGGCGCGCATCAGTGCACAGTTGCCGGTAATGCCGCTTGACCAGCCTGCCCGTTGGTCCTCGTGGTGTTCAACGCCGATGATTCAGTCTGCAGTTACGCTGGTGGATCGGCAGGCAAGCGCCGCAGCACTGGAGTACATGACCAGCAACCTGGGTGAAAAAGAGCATTTCAGGTATCTGCTGAACGACCTGATTGAGGACGAGGCCATCAGCAGCAGCCAATTGGAAGGCGCAGCCACCACGACCCTGGTGGCCAAGGATCTGCTCAAACGCCAGCGCGTACCGCGCACGCCCGATGAGCGAATGATCCTGGGCAATTACCGAATGATGAGGTTTGCCTGGGAACAGCGGCACGTACCTCTCAGCGTAGGCTTGATCGAGCAAATGCATGAGGTGGGTGTCTCCGGCATCGACGATGACAAATACGCCCCTGGCCATTTGCGCAATCATGATCAGGTGGTGGTGCAGGATGGGGACGGCAACGTCGTGCATACCCCGCCGCCAGCACAAGGCTTGGAACAGCGGTTGCAACGCCTGGCTGACTGGATCAACGCCGCCCCTGCCGATCTGGAGGCTCCCGACTATCTTCATCCGCTGATCAGGGCGATCGCGCTGCATTTCGCGGTGGGCTTTGAACATCCGTTTCGCGATGGCAATGGTCGAGTCGCCCGGGCGTTGTTTTACTGGTTCATGTTCAAGAATGACTACAGCGCGTTTCGCTACATCGCCATCAGCGTTCTACTCAAAAATGCCCCGGTGAAGTACGGACGTTCCTACCTGTGTACCGAAACCGATGATCTGGACCTGACCTACTTCATCGATTACCAGTGCGCGGTGATCAAGCGAGCGGTCAGCGGGTTCGCCGAGGTGTATGCCCGTAGCCTTGCCGATGCCCAGTCGTTTGAACAATGGCTGAGGGGCTCAGAGGTGTTCAGGCACCTCAGCGAGCATCAGCGGGCGATTCTTCAGGTGGCCAGGGTGGGGAAGGGCTCGGAGTTCACTGCTGTTACGGTCAAGGAAAACCTGGGGTGTTCCTACAACACGGCATCGGCCGCATTGAATGGTTTGGTGGACCTTGATTTGTTCATCAAGACCAAGCGTGGCAGGGAGTGGATATTCACCATGGCCGAACAGATGGATATCCGGCAAAACTGGGGCAGCGCCTTGTAGCCGCTGCCGCCAGGCTGCGCTGGCCCCTTTGTACGCTGAAGATTTTCAGCGGGGCATAGGGCCAGCGCAGCCTGCGGCAGCGGCTACAGACTGATTACAGCGCGCCGAAGACTTTCTTCGCCAGGCTGGTAGCCGCCTGCGCAGGGTTCTTGCGGATGCTGGCTTCCTGGTTGGCGATTTCCTTGAACAGGCCGTTCAGGGCTTGCTCGGTCACGTAGCCTTCCAGGTTCGAGTCCTTGCTGTCGATCACGCCCAAGCTGGCGGCCTGGCCGGCAAAGCTGTTGAATTTCTGCGCCAGGCCGACCTTGTCGGTGGCTTGCTTGACGATGGGCAGGAACTTGGCGCGGATCTGTTCGCGGCTGGTCTTGCTCAGGTATTGGGTGGCCGAGTCGTTGCCGCCGGTGAGGATGCCCTTGGCGTCGGTAACACTCATTTTCTTCACGGCGTCGACCAGCAGCGCCTGGGCCTGCGGTACGGCGGCTTCGGCTGCCTGGTTCATGCTGGTTTCCAGTGCGTCGACCTGGGCGCCCATGCCGAATTTCTTCATGGCCTTGGCAGCCTTGCCCAGTTTGCCGGGCAGTTCGATGCGCACGTCAGGGTTGTTGTTGAAGCCGCCAGGCGTGCCCAGTTGCTTGACCGCCACCTGGGCGCCTTGGGTCAGGGCATCTTTCAAACCGCCGCTGGCGTCACCCTGGGACAGGCTGGAAAGGTCCAGGGCAAAGGCTTGGGTGCACAGCAGCAGGCCGGCCATCAGGCCTGCGAAGGGAGCGGAGCGACGAAGCATGGAAGCGTCCTTATCGGAAAAAGTGTTTAGCGAGCGGGGTTGAGGCGGATCCGCAACGGCTGCGGGTCTTTGCCATCCAGGTGCACGGTGTGCTGTTCGGTGGTAATGAACAATAGCTGACCGTCGGCCTCGATGCGTGCGCTGACGGCATAGCGATGGCCGGGCTGGATGTGACGGGGGTCGTACTGAAGGTGGAACGGCAGCGGCACCTGGCCTTTGATCGGGCCATTCTGGCTGGCCAGTATCTGGGCGGGCGCATCGGCCAGCGAGACGTCCTGCAGGCTCACGCTCAAGGTGGCGGTGGGTGGCAACGCCATGCGTTGCAGGTAGAACACTTCGCCGTCCAGATTTGCCTCGGGGGCGCCGTCGAAGGTGCTGCACGCGCCCAGCAGGGCGCTGAACAGCACGAGGGTCAGTTTCTTCATGGGCAGATCTCCGTATCGAATGCAGCAACAGTGCACAGGATACGGATAATCGCCCGATACTTCAGCTCCCCTGAAACGCCTCGTCACTGCGATGCAGTGCTACCTGGCGAATCGACAGGCGAATCTCGGCCGGCAGCACGCGCTTGGCCGCGCCTTCGGCCAGCTCGCCCAGCAACGCGTGGTAGCCCAGCTTGCCGGCGGCGTCGCGGGTGACCACGCCCTGGTCGAGCAAGGTCTGGATGAAGTGGCGGAACAGGCTCTTGTCGAAGAACTCCGGCGCATTGAGGCCATGCAGGATGGACAGACGCTGGGCCATGATGGTGCACAGGTCTTCCAGCTCTTCGGCGCTCAGGGCATGCTGGCCGCCGTTGATCAGCAGGGCGATGGCCATGTAGAAGCGTTGCAGGGTCTGGGCAATGCTGCGCGACAGCAGGGTCAGCAACACGAATTTGCGCGAGCTGGGCGCGGGCCGCAGGTACACCTGGTTCTCGAAGCGCAGCAGGCCTTGTTCGACGAAGGCCTCCAGCCACTGATCGACCACGGCATCCAGCTCGTCCATGGACCAGCGAATGAACAGCTCCGACTGCAGGTACGGGTACAGCGCGCGGGTGTAGCGCAGCAGCTGGTCGCGGCTCATGCGCGAACTGCTCTGGAAGAAGCTGGCCAGCAACGCCGGCAGGGCGAAGATGTGCAGCACATTGTTGCGGTAGTAGGTCATGAGCACGGCGTTCTGCTCACCCAGGTACAGAATCTTGCCCAGGGCGTCGCTTTGCTCGGACAGCAGGTCCATGGCCTTCACATGCTCGATCAGCGCGCGGCCGTCGCCTTCAGGCAGGGTGGTGTGCGGCGAGTAGGGCACCTTGCGCAGCAGCGCCAGATACAGGTCCAGCACCCGTGCCATGGCGCCATCGTCCAGGGCCAGGCGTGTGGTGGACAGCAGGGCCAGGGCCACCAGGTTGACCGGGTTCACCGCCGCCGCCTCATTGAGGTGACGCGCTACCCGCGCGCCCAGGCGGTGGGTGGTGTCGTGCAGCCACTGGGGTTTGAATTGCGGCCCCAGGTCCTGTTGACGCCAGTCGGGCTGTTCGCTGTCGAGGAATTCTGCCAGCTTGATCGGCTCGCCGAAGTTCACCGCCACCTGGCCGAAACGCTGCTTGAGTGCGCCGATGACCTTGAAGATGTCGAAGATCGATTCTTTTTTCTTGCTGGCGCCGCGCAGTTCGCCCAGGTAGGTGCGGCCCTCCAGCACGCGCTCGTAACCGATGTACACCGGCACGAAGACGATGGGCATGCGCGAGGAGCGCAGGAAGCTGCGCAGGGTAATGGCCAGCATGCCGGTCTTGGGCTGCAGCATGCGCCCGGTGCGCGAGCGCCCGCCTTCCACGAAGTATTCGACCGGGAAGCCCTTGGTGAACAGGGTGTGCAGGTATTCGTTGAACACGGCGGTGTACAGCGGGTTGCCCTTGAATGTACGACGCATGAAGAACGCGCCGCCGCGACGCAGCAGGCCGCCGATCACCGGCATGTTCAGGTTGATGCCGGCAGCAATGTGCGGAGGCGTCAGGCCGTTGCGGAACAGCAGGTACGACAGCAGCAGGTAATCGATATGGCTGCGGTGGCACGGCACGTAAATAACTTCGTGGCCGGGCGCGATGTCCTGCACGCCTTCGATGTTGTTGACCTTGATGCCGTCGTAGATCTTGTTCCAGAACCAGCTGAGCACCACTTCCAGGAAGCGGATGGCGGTGTAGGTGTAGTCCGAGGCGATCTCGTTGCCATAACGCAAGGCCTGGGCTTCGGCTTTTTCCAGCGGGATGTTCTGGCGCTCGGCCTCTTCGGCGATGGCCTGGCGTACCTGGCTGTCGTGGATCAGACCCTTGACCAGGTTACGCCGGTGGGAAATATCCGGACCAATGACCGCGGCCTTGAGGTTACGAAAATGCACCCGAAGGAGGCGCTGGGTCATGCGTTGGGTGCGTTCGGGGCCTTTGTTCTCGGCCACCAGCTCGCGCAAATGGATGGGCGCGGAGAACTGTACGCGGGTCTTGCGGCCCAGGATCAGGATGCTGACAAGCTTGCGCAGCCGGCCTGTAACCGCCCAGCTGTCGGCGAACAGCAGCTTCCAGGGGCTGGACTCGCTGGCCGGTGTCTGACCCCAGAACACGCTGACGGGAATGATTTGTGCATCTTCTTCGGCGTTCTGGCTAATGGCCGCTATCAGGCGTTCCAGAGTCGGCGGTGCTCCACGCTTGTCGTGGCGGCCCAGCCAGTCGGGTTCCGGCGTGAGGTAGAAGAAGGCGGCGGGCTCCAACAGCTCGCCGACGGCTACCGGCAATACCGGGCGTGGCAGGCCAGCCTTGGTGCACTCGGTGTCCAGCACGGCCAGGTCCGCGGCCGAGGGCGACTGCAACACGTAGAACACCGGCCGACTGCGGTCCAGGTTCAGGGTGAAGGACGACTGGTTGATGGTTTCGGAGCGAACCCACAGGTACAGCAGTCGGCGCAGGGTGCCAAAGGCGAAGCGGCGGAACGGGAAACGGGTCATAAGGGCTGTGCTTGCTTAAAACGATGATTGGCACTGTACAGGGTCGATCCTCTGGCAAAAAGCGCCGCCGTCATAATAATTGTGTCGGGTGGGCTCCAGAATGGGGGCGCCCCGTACGAAGGGATGCGCGCCAGGTCCAGGCAAGGGCCGGCGGCAACAGCTGTTCCATAAATAGAAAAAACGGAGTAGTGCGATGTCGTCTCGTGAGACAGGAAGCGTCAAATGGTTCAACGATGCCAAGGGCTATGGCTTTATCCAGCGTGAGGGCGGGGCCGATGTGTTCGTGCACTACCGCGCCATTCGCGGTGAGGGGCATCGGTCGCTGGTAGAGGGGCAGCAGGTGGAATACGCCCTGGTCAACGGCCCGAAAGGCCCGCAGGCCGAGGATGTGCAGAGCGTGTAATCGGCTAGTGTGGGAGCGGGCTCTGCCCGCGAACGGCCATTGCGGTGATTCGTTCGCGGGCAGAGCCCGCTCCCACGAAGATCAGCTGGTACGCCAGGTGATCTGCTCTTCGCCGTCGGCGCTGACACGAATCCAGGTGTCGGCGCTTTCTTCGCCTTCCTCTTCTACCCAGCTGCCCGGTGCGCAGCGCACTTCAACCTGCAGGGCGGCAAAGGCTGCGCGGGCGCAGGCAATGTCGTCGTCCCACGGCGTCTGGTCGCTTTCCAGGTACAGGCTGTTCCATTTGCCTACGGCCTTGGGCAGCCAGGTCACGGGCACGTTGCCGGCCTTGCACTTCCAGGTCTGGCCTTTCTGTACCCAGTCGCTGCAAGGGCCCAGGGCCTGGGTCAACCACGCGGCAATGGCCTTGTGGTCGACGTCGGCGTCCTTCAGGTAAATCTCGATATCGGGTTGGCGCATGGGCGTACTCTCGGGAATCAGGGTTGCAGCACGAAATAATCGTACCGCATGGAAACGGTGACCACGAAGGGCCGTGGCTGCTCGATGACTTTGGCGCGACGTTCGGCGCTGGCGCGCCAGCCGTGGGGCGTCATGGCCAACAGGTTGGCGCGGGACGGGCCATCGATCAGCTTGATCTTGAATTTCAGGGTTTCGCTGTGGGCCAGAACCATGCCTTCGGGCACTTGCAGCAAGTGCTTGTCGTCGACGTACTCGCGCACTTCGTCGTACAGCTGCTCGCGCAGTTCCATCAGGTGCTCGCGGGTAGGTCCCACGCGCATCAGGCCCCCACCGGGCACCAGCAGGCGCTTGGCCTCTTGCCAGTCCAGTGGGCTGAACACGCTGGCCAGGAACTGGCAACTGGCGTCCGGCAACGGGATGCGCGCCATGCTCGCCACCAGCCAGGTGACGGCCTGATTGCGTTTGCAGGCACGTTTGACCGCCTCGCGGGAAATATCCAGCGCGTAACCGTCAGCCTTGGGCAGGGCCTCGGCGATTTGCGCGGTGTAGTAACCCTCGCCACAGCCGATGTCCACCCAGCGGCCGGGCTGGCGCTCGGCCGCAAGTTCCGCCAGGCGCTGGGCCACGGGGGCGTAGTGCCCGCCGTTGAGGAAGTCGCGGCGCGCCTCGACCATGGCCTGGTTGTCGCCCGGGTCGCGGCTGTTCTTGTGCTGCACCGGCAGCAGGTTCAGGTAACCCTGGCGAGCACGGTCGAAGCTGTGGCCAGCGGGGCATACTACGCCGGTGCCGACGCTGGCGTTGGCCAGGCCGGCGTTGCAGATGGGGCAGGTGAGCATCATGCGAGCAGTTTCACCAGGGTCTGGTAGTAGATCTCAGTCAGCACATCGAGGTCGCTGGCCAGCACGCGCTCGTTGACCTGGTGAATGGTGGCGTTGACCGGGCCCAGCTCAACTACCTGGGTACCCAGGGTGGCGATGAAGCGGCCATCGGAAGTGCCGCCGCTGGTGGAAGCCTGGGTGTCGCGGCCGGTAACGGCCTTGATGCTGGCCGACACGGCGTCCAGCAGGGCGCCCGGCTCGGTCAGGAACGGCAGGCCCGACAGCGCCCAGTCCACGTGCCAGTCCAGCTCGTGTTTGTCGAGAATGGCGGCCACGCGTGCCTTCAGGGCTTCTACCGTCGATTCGGTGGAGAAGCGGAAGTTGAACACGGCGGTCAGGTCGCCCGGGATGACGTTGGTGGCGCCGGTGCCCGAGTTCAGGTTGGAGACCTGGAAGCTGGTCGGCGGGAAGAACGCATTGCCGTTGTCCCAGTGCTCGGCGGCCAGTTCGGCCAGGGCCGGCGCGGCCAAGTGGATCGGGTTGCGCGCCAGGTGCGGGTAGGCCACGTGGCCTTGCTTGCCGCGCACGGTCAGGGTCGCGCCCAGTGAGCCGCGACGGCCGTTTTTGACCACGTCACCCACCAGGGTGGTGCTCGATGGTTCGCCGACGATGCACCAGTCCAGGCGCTCGTTGCGCGCGGCCAGGCGCTCGACCACGGCCTTGGTGCCGTGGTGGGCCGGGCCTTCTTCGTCGCTGGTGATCAGGAAGGTCACCGAGCCGCGGTGGTCGGGGTAGTCGCCGACAAAGCGCTCCGCCGCCACCAACATGGCTGCAAGGCTGCCTTTCATATCTGCCGCGCCACGGCCGCAGAGCATGCCCTGCTCGTCGATAAGGGCGTCGAACGGGTCGGTCTGCCAGGCGCTGACCGGGCCGGTAGGCACCACGTCGGTGTGGCCGGCGAAGCACAGTACCGGACCTTCCTGGGTGCCGTGACTGGCCCAGAAGTTGTCGACGTCTTCGATGCGCATCGGCTCAAGCTTGAAGCCGGCATCACCCAGGCGCTGCATCATCAGCTTCTGGCAGTCGGCGTCCACGGGGGTGACCGAAGGGCGGCGAATCAGGTCGCAGGCAAGCTGCAGCGTCGGCGAAAGGTCGGCGTGGGCCGTCATGGGAAAGACTCCGGAAACAGGGCAAGGCGCTTGGAAAGAGGGCGACATCTTAAAGCAAAACGGACGACGGCGCAGGGCCAACGAGATTGGCGGGGCTGGCGCACTCCTCTAGCCTGCGGCAGCAACTGGCTAGAAGGGGAGCGACAGGAATGGTTCAAAAGGAGAAGCTTCCTACAGAAGTGTCGGAGACAACCGGCATATTTCCTTATCGCGCCTCGGCAGAATGTTCCTTACGCCCTGAATGCCAATCATGGAGGCAATGGAATGTATCTGGACGATAAGGCAAGTGCCGAGGGTGAGGTGGTTTTCATCGAGAACCGCAGGACGCTGATGGAACCCGAAAACTGGTTTCCGAAACCGAAAAGCTGAGAGCAGAGACTGTAAAGCTGAAACGCGAAGGGATGCTCTATCCAGCGTTGGTTGGCGCTGCCGTCGTTACCGCGCTTGCGGGCATCTGGAACAAGTTTTGAGATGGGATATTGGGTCGCAACGCCCAGATGGCGAAACAGTTTGGCGGATTTTCAACATTGCTCCAGTTTTGGAGCCACACTAGGCTGTGGTGAATATGAGAGGTATTCCCATGAATAATGCAACGGAACGACATCAGGCTGCCATCGACAAAGCCATCGCACGGCTAGATGAGAGCATGGGCCGGAAGGAGTCCTGGGCCGAAACCTATGGACTCATCCCCTTTTCCGTAACCTTCGTCATAGGTCTTGGCGTATTGATTGTTCATCGTTTTTTGTCGTAGCGCGCCGATACCCCATAAAAAAGGCCCGCATCTGCGGGCCTCTTCGGGTTATTGCGCTGTCACCGGTTCCGGCGCCGGCGCCGGCTTGGGCAGCGACGACAAAAACGCCATGATCAACGCCGCCAGGTACGGCAGCGACTGCACCAGCAACATGGTCACCCAGAAGCGCATATCGGAGCTCGGCAGGCCCTGCACGAAGCAGATACCACCCGCCGCGCCCCACAGCAGCAACATGATGAACAGCTCTTCACGGGCTTCCGAGATGGCCACCAGCAGCCCATGGCTGTCGGCGTTTTTGGGCGTGCGGAAGAACGGGATGCTGGTGGTGAAGAAGCCGTATAGCACCGCCTTGGCGATGGTGTGCGACAGCGCCAGGCCCGCCAATGCAGCAGCGAACGCGTCCTTGAGGTTTACGCCCACGGCGCGACGGTACAGGAATACGATCTTGCCGACCTTGAACACGAACAGCGCCAGGGGCGGAATCGCGAAAATCAGCAGCGGCGGGTCGACCCGTTGCGGCACGATGATCATCGCCGCCGACCACAACAGGGCGCCCACGGTGAAGAAGATGTTCATGCCGTCGGCCACCCATGGCAACCAGCCTGCCAGGAAGTGGTAGCGCTGGCCGCGGGTCAGTTCGGTGTCCTTGCCGCGCAGCAGGCTGGCGGTGTGGCGCTTGATGATCTGGATGGCGCCGTAGGCCCAGCGGAAACGCTGCTTCTTGAAGTCGATGAAGGTGTCGGGCATCAGGCCCTTGCCGTAGCTGTGGTGGTAGTACGCCGCCGACAGTCCCTTTTCGAATACGCGCAGGCCCAGTTCGGCATCTTCGCAGATACACCAGTCGGCCCAGCCCAGCTCTTCGAGCACCGTGCGACGGGTCATGGTCATGGTGCCGTGCTGGATGATCGCGTCACGGTCGTTGCGGGTCACCATGCCGATATGGAAGAAGCCCTTGTACTCGGCGTAGCACAGCTTTTTGAAGGTGCTTTCGTTCTGGTCGCGGTAGTCCTGGGGCGATTGCACCACGGCGATCTTCGGATCGGCGAAGTGCGGCACCATGTGCTTGAGCCAGTTCTTGTCCACGCAGTAGTCGGAGTCGATCACGGCGATCACTTCGGCATCCGGCGCGGTGTGCGGGATCAGGTAGTTCAGCGCACCGCCCTTGAAACCGGCCAGTGGGGCGACGTGGAAGAACTTGAAGCGCGGGCCCAGTGTTTCGCAGTACGCCTGCACCGGTTCCCAAACGGCCGGGTCCTTGGTGTTGTTGTCGATGATCAAGACTTCATAGTCCGGATAATCCAGCGCGGCCAGGGCGTCCAGGGTCTGTTTGACCATGTCTGGCGGTTCGTTGTAACACGGCACGTGGATCGACACTTTCGGCCGGTAGTTTGAGTCGCCCTCCACCGGCAGGAATTCACGGCGGCGCTTGTGGGTCCATACGGCTTCAGCCAGTTCGTGGGCCTCGGTCAGCAATACGATGAATACGCCCAGGGCGCCCAGGGCCAGGAGGAAACCGACCGTCAGGCTGAACCAGGTGCTGTATTGCTGGCTGTAGTCATAGCCGATCCACACCAGCACCGACCCGCACAGGAAGGCGATGAAGGTCAGGAAGGTGCGGCCGCGTTGGCGCAGCGCCGAACCGTCGATCAGCAGCAGGGCCAGCGACAGCATGGCCAGCACCACCGAGCCTACGGCCAGTACCCGCCATTGCGGGATGGCCACTACCGGGCCTTCGAAGTTGAATTTCTGTTGGCGCGCAGCGTTGAAAACGCCCCAGTAGGCGCCCACCGAGCCTTCGTCGCTGGCTTTCCATGGCTGGTCGTACGCTTCAATCACGAAGTAGTTGTAGCCCTGGCGGTTGAGCTTGTTCACCAGGGTACGCAGGTAGACGGCCTGATCCGCCTGGGTGGCGTCGGCGCCACCGCGCATGCGGCCGTTGCTCGGCCAGCCCACTTCAGACAGCAGCAGCGGCTTCTTGGGGAACATGTGCTTGAGTTCCCGCGCGCGGTCCAGGACGAACTGGCCGGCCTTGTCCATCGGGATGAACTCCCAGTACGGCAGGATGTGTGCGGCAATCAGGTCAACGTGTTTGGCCAGGGATGGATTGTGTTCCCAGATGTGCCACTGTTCGGACGTGGTCACCGGTACTTTCACGGCGGCGCGTACGCGGTCCAGGTAGGCCTCCAGGTCCTTGACCGTGACCTCCTTGCGGAACAGCGCTTCGTTACCCACCACCACACGCACCACGCTGCGGGTGCTGTTGGCCAGTTCGATGGCCTTGGCGATTTCGCGCTCGTTACGCTCAAGGTCCGGGCTGATCCACACGCCCACCGTCACCCGCAGACCGAACTCTTCGGCGATCTTGGGGATATCGGCCTGGGTGCCGTCCACCGAGTAGATGCGGATGCTGTCGGTCAGCTTGCTCATCTGCTCAAGGTCCTGACGCATTTCGTCGTCAGTGGGGTATTGCTCCTTCTGCGGGCTTTGGCCCAGGCGGAACGGAGAATAGGAAAAACCGGAGATCTGTTCAGGCCAGTCGGGGGCGGTGACCGGGCGGTTGATCAGCGCCCAGAAACCTGTGAATAGGGCCGCGATCGCGACGACTACCACCAGGTTGAGACCAAATTTACGCGATGACATGGGGGCTTGGGTTCCGAAGCGGGGGAACGGGGGAGTGCCGGCGACAGGCGCCGAACCGGCGCGCATCCTACTCTGCACGTTACAAGTGTGTATAGGAGATGTCCGAAAACATACGTTTAGATTGGAATTTTTTGGTTAAGTTCTTGCCTGCTATTAGTTGTAGCGCATTAAACGCAGCAGGTGATCTAAGCCCGTGACACGCCTATAATGCGCGCCGGTTTTTGAGGTCCAGGTCATGAGCACAGAAGATCCACGTTTCGAAGGTGTTACCCGGCTGTATGGCCGCGAGGGCATGCAGCGCCTGCGCGCCGCCCATGTGGCCATTGTCGGCATCGGCGGCGTGGGGTCGTGGGCGGCCGAGGCCATGGCCCGCAGCGGTGTGGGAGAGATCTCGCTGTTCGACCTGGACGATGTGTGCGTGAGCAACACCAACCGCCAGTTGCACGCGCTGGAAGGCAATGTCGGCAAGGCCAAGGTCGAGGTGATGGCCGAGCGCCTGCGCGCCATTAACCCTGCGTGCACGGTGCATGCGGTGAGCGACTTCGTCACCCGCGAGACCATGGCCGAGTACATCACCCCTGACCTGGACTTTGTGATCGACTGCATCGACAGCATGCTGGCCAAGGCGGCGCTGATTGCGTGGTGCAAGCGGCGCAAGATCGGCATCATCACCACGGGCGGCGCGGGCGGGCAGATTGATCCGACGCAGATCAAGGTGTGTGACCTGAATCGTACGCACAATGACCCATTGGCTGCGAATGTGCGTTCCTGTTTGCGCCGTGATTATGGTTTTTCGCGCAACACCACCCGCCATTACAGCGTGCCGTGTGTGTACTCCACGGAACAGCTGCGCTACCCCGACAACAAGGGGGGCGTGTGCCTGACCAAGGCGTTTGTGGGGGAGGGGGTGAAGCTGGATTGTGCCGGTGGGTTTGGTGCGGTGATGATGGTGACTGCGACGTTCGGCATGGTGGCGGCGGCGCGGGCGGTGGACAAGTTGGTGGCGGGTGTTCGGCGTCCTTCAGAACGCGCCTGAGCAAGGCTGCGCGCCGCCTGTTTCGCGGACACAGTCCGCTCCTACAGGATTGCGTGGGCCCTGTAGGAGCGGACCGTGTCCGCGAAATAGTCGCCGCCGATCAACCGGCCAGTTGGGCCATGCGTTTTAGCACTGCATTCAAGCCATTGCTGCGCGAGGGCGAGAGCTGACGGCCCAGGCCCAACTGCTGGAACCAGCCTGGCAGGTCCAGCGCGTTCAGCTCAATCGCGCTCAAGCCCTCGACCCGCACCAGCAACAGCGCCAGCAGGCCGCGAATCATCCGCGCGTCGCTACCGGCACGAAACTGCCACTGACCGTCAACCTGATGTGCGATCAGCCACACTTGGCTTTCACACCCGTGCACCAGATGCTCGGCGGTTTTTTCGTCGTCGGCCAAAGGGGCAAGGCGCTCACCCCACTGCATCAGCAGCCGCGCACGCTGTTCCCAGCCTGCGGCCTGCTCGAAAGCGGCCAGCGCTTCGGCAGCCTGTGCGGGCAGGTTCATCGCAATAGCTCCAGTGATTTGTCCAGCGCCTCGAAGAAGCGCTGCAGATCGTCGCTGTCGTTGTACAGCGCCAATGACACACGAATGGCGCCGCCCAGCCCCAGGCCCTTGAGCAGCGGCATGGCGCAGTGGTGCCCGGCACGCACGGCAATACCCTGTTCGGTCAGCAGGTGGGCAAGGTCCGCGTTATGCACGCCTTCAACCACAAAGCTGGCCAGCGCCAGCTGCGGCGAGCCCAGCAAGCGGATGCCCTCGCGGTCATTGAGGCCGCGCAGCAGCAAACCATGCAGCGCGCTTTCGTGGGCCATGACGGCCTGATGATCCAGGTTGGCCAGGTAGTCCAGCGTAGCCCCCAGGCCGATGACACCGGCGACCGGCGGTGTGCCGGCCTCGAAACCCAATGGCGCGGGGTGAAAGCTGGCGCTGTGGTAGTCGGCGACATGCACCATCTCGCCGCCAAACTGCCAGTGGTTCAAATGCCCCAGGGCCTCGGCACGGCCGTAGAGCACGCCGACGCCATCCGGGCCATACAGCTTGTGGCTGGAAAAGACGTAAAAGTCGCAGCCCAGTTGCTGCACGTCATGACGACCATGGACCACGCCTTGGGCACCGTCGACCACGGTCAGGGCGCCATGCGCCTTGGCCATCGCCAGCAGCGGCTCCAGCGGTTGCCAGGCACCCAGCACATTGGACAGCTGGCTGACGGCCAGCAGGCGCGTGCGCGGGCCAATCAGGTTGGCGGCTGCCTCAAGGTCGATCAGGCCTGCATCGGTCAGCGGCAGTACCACCAGCCCAAGGCCGGCGCGCTGGGCCAATTGTTGCCAGGGCAGCAGGTTGGCATGGTGCTCCAGGGCGCTGATGACGATCTCGTCGCCGGGCCGGAACCAGGCTTGCAGCCCATAGGCCAGCAGGTTCAGGGCGCTGGTGGCGCCATGGGTGAAGATGATCTGGCTGGGGCTGGCAGCGTTGAGCCACTGCGCGACTTTTTCGCGGCTGGCTTCGAACGCCTGGGTGGCCAGGGCGCCAGGCAGGTGTTGCGCACGGTGCACGTTGGCGGCGCCGTGGCTGTAATAGTGGGCCAGTGCGTCGAGCAGGGCCTGGGGTTTCTGAGTGGTTGCCGCATTGTCCAGATAGGTCTGGTGCTGGCGTTGCAGGGCGGCGATGGCCGGGAAGTGGGCGCGCCACGGGGAGGGCTGGAACATGATATCGGGGCTCGGGGCAGTCAGGCCCGGCATAGCGCCGGGCCTGCGCGGTGCCGCTTAGTTGTGAGCGTGCAGCGCTTCGTTCAGCTCGATGGCCGACTTGTGGGTTTTGCATTCCACGGCGCCGGTTTCCGAGTTGCGACGGAACAGCAGGTCGTTCTGGTTGGCCAGGTCACGGGCCTTGACCACTTTGACCAGCTGATTGCTGTCGTCCAGCAGGGCCACTTTGGTGCCAGCGGTGATGTACAGGCCCGCTTCCACGGTGTTGCGGTCGCCCAGTGGGAAACCGATACCGGCGTTGGCGCCGATCAGGCAGCCTTCGCCCACCTTGATCACGATGTTGCCGCCGCCCGACAGGGTACCCATGGTGGAGCAGCCGCCGCCCAGGTCCGAGCCCTTGCCCACGAACACGCCAGCCGACACGCGGCCTTCGATCATGCCCGGGCCTTCGGTGCCAGCGTTAAAGTTGACGAAACCTTCGTGCATGATGGTGGTGCCTTCGCCGATGTAGGCGCCCAGGCGCACACGGGCGGCATCGGCGATACGCACGCCGGCCGGGACCACGTAGTCGGTCATTTTCGGGAACTTGTCCACCGAGAACACTTCCAGCAACTCGCCCTTGAGGCGCGCTTCCAGTTGCAGTTCGGCCAGTTCAGCCAGGTCGACTGCGCCTTGGCTGGTCCACGCCACGTTTGGCAGCAGCGGGAAGATGCCGGCCAAGCTCACGCCGTGCGGCTTGACCAGGCGGTGCGACAGCAGGTGCAGCTTCAGGTACGCCTCCGGGGTGGAGGTCAGGGCAGCATCTTCGGCCAGCAGGGTGGCGACCAGTGGCTTGTGGCTTTCGGCCAGGCGGGTCAGTACGGCGGCCTGGGCAGCGTCGACGCCTTTCACGGCTTCAGCCAGTTGCGAAGCCTGGGCGGTGGTGAAGGTGATGGCCTGATTGCCACCGGTGTAGCCCAGGATAGGAGTGATGGCGGCGACCAGCTCGGCCGAAGGCGAAACCAGTGGTTGTGCGTAGAACACTTCCAGCCAGGCGCCGTTGCGATTCTGGGTGCCGACGCCGAAAGCCAGGCTGAACAGGGTAGTGGACATGCAGTTACCTCTTTGCAAATGAATGGGGCCTGTTGCCAGCATTATTGCTGGACGGCCGCCGCATAAATATCGGGCTTGAAGCCCACGAGGGTCCGGTGGCCAAGGTCCAGCACCGGGCGCTTGATCATGGAGGGCTGGGCGAGCATCAGTTCGATGGCCTTCGCCTGGTCCAGATCGGCCTTCTGCTCGTCAGCGAGCTTGCGGAAGGTGGTGCCAGCGCGGTTGAGCACGACTTCCCAGCCGTGTTCATTGCACCATTGCTCCAGGTGATCACGGTCGATGCCCTGGGTCTTGTAATCATGAAAGGCGTAAGCGGCGCCGTGCTCGTCGAGCCAGGTGCGGGCCTTCTTCATGGTGTCGCAGGCCTTGATGCCAAACAGTGTATAAGCCATGGTTTCAAAGGGAGCGGCCCTGCGGGTGGGCCTTGCTCTGCTATCTCCTGGAAACGAATCCACGAATTATGCGGGATCGATTCTTTCGGCGCCATGACTGTTACCTTGCAAATCGATTCAAAGTTCCAGTTGCTGTGCAGTGATCCTGAACGCGGTCGCGATTTTTTCGCGGGTCACCTTCCGCGGCTTGGCCACGGTTTCCTGTTGGGCGTACGCCGACTGAGTGATGCCCATGCGACGGGCAACCTCATCCTGTGTCAGGTTCAGGTATTCGCGCCAGGCACGGATGGGGGTTAGTCCGTCGACTATACGGCTGACGACTTCGTGAGGGATCGGGCTGTAAATTGTCATGACGCGGCGTCCTGTTCAAGTTCTGTTTTCACCTGCGACCATGGTGCACAAGCCTGGATCAGCGTTGGTCGTTAAGATGTATCGCTTGATGTCGGGCGTGGTCCATATCGCCGGGCACTGGTGAGAACGAAAAGGGGAAAACCATCCTATGCAAACCGCCTACACCGTCCTGATCCTGCTGATGCTGGTCAGCATCTCGAGGCTGGTGGCCAGGGTGATACCCATTCCATTGCCGCTGGTGCAGATCGCCGCGGGCGCCATCCTGGCGTGGCCGACCCTGGGCCTGCATGTGGCGCTGGACCCGGAATTGTTTCTGTTTCTGTTCCTGCCACCGCTGCTGTTCGCCGACGGTTGGCGCATGCCCAAGCGTGACCTGTGGCGCTATCGCGGCTCGATCCTGATGCTGGCAGTGGGGCTGGTGCTGTTCACGGTGGTGGGCGCCGGGTATTTCATCCATTGGCTGATCCCCGCCATCCCCCTGCCGGTGGCCTTTGCCCTGGCGGGCGTGTTGTCGCCTACCGATGCCGTGGCGGTGTCGGCCATTGCCCAGGACAAGCTGCCCACGCCGCTGATGCGCATCCTGCAAGGCGAGGCGCTGATGAACGATGCCTCGGGCCTGGTGACCTTCAAGTTCGCACTGGCCGCTGCGGTGACTGGCTACTTCTCCCTGGCCGAGGCCAGCCTGACGTTCGTGCTGGTGGCGCTGGGCGGCCTGGCGATTGGCGTGGTGATGAGCTGGCTGGTGGGACGGCTGCGCGTGTGGATGATCGACCGTGGCTGGGATGATCCCGCCACCCACGTGGTGTTCATGTTGCTGCTGCCGTTCGCCGCCTACGTGGTGGCGGAGCGTGTAGGGGCTTCGGGCATTCTGTCGGCGGTGGCGGCAGGCATGATGCAAAGCTGGCTGGACCTGCTGCCGCGCCAGACCAGCACGCGACTGCTCAACCGCAGCGTGTGGTCGTTGCTGGAATTTGCCTTCAATGGCCTGATCTTCCTGCTGCTGGGCCTGCAACTGCCGGACATCATCAAGGCGGTCAGCAGTCACGAGGCGTCGCTGTGGCCCACCCTGGCCTATCGGATGTTCGATGTGGCGTGCATTTTTGCCGTGCTGGTGGTGTTGCGGTTTGTCTGGGTGCAAAGCACCTGGCGCTTTATCGGCATGCTGCGGCGCTGGCGGGGCAAGGAAACCATCGTGCTGATGCCCACGGCGCGGTCGTGCTGGTTGTTGACGGTGGGTGGCGTGCGCGGTGCAGTGACATTGGCCGGCGTGATGTCGGTACCACTGCTGCTGGGGGCGGGGCAGGATTTTCCCGAGCGCGATCTGCTGATCTTCATCGCCGCAGGGGTGATTCTGCTGTCGCTGGTGGCGGCGTGCGTTGCCTTGCCGCTGTTGTTGCGAGGGGTAGAGAAGAGTTCTGATGAGGCCATGCGCAAGGAGGTGCGCGAGGTGTGGCGGCGTACCGCCGAGGCGGCCATCCGGGCGCTGGAAACCGAGGAGGTCACCGACCCGGCCGCGCCTGCGCCCGATGCGGCCCAGGCCGCCCTGGCCACTGAGCTCAAGGCGCAGATCATGGCCGAGTATCGCCACCAGCTGGAGGTGTACAACGACTCCGCCGAAGCCCAGGCCCTGGCGCAGCAGATGGACCAGCTGGAGCGGCGCCTGCGTATCCGCGGCTTGCGGGCGCAGCGCCTGGAGCTTTATGACCTGCGTCGTCACCACCATATCGGTGATGACGTATTGCGCGAGATTCTCAGTGAACTGGACCTCAACGAGGCCAATCTGGGCGTGAAGCGCTGAATTGCTGAAATCTGTGGCCGCTGCCGCCAGGCTGCGCTGGCCTGATGCCTTACTTGAGATCTCCAGCGTAAACAAGGGCCAGCGCAGCCTGGCGGCAGCGGCTACAAGGTATTACGCCGGCGGATACGCCTTGCGCATGAACGCCTTGTCCTTGCTGCTGATCTTAAGGTTTTGCGGGATCGACCAGTCACCCAGCGTCAATTCCTGCCGCACCGGGTAGTGCATGATCGAGTTGCGGTCGTAGCGGCTGGCCAGCATCAGGCTGCGATCCACTTTGTTAAGGATTTGCTGATCCACCTCCGCAGCAGATACACCTTCCTTGGCAAAGTGGGCATACACCTTGGGTACATCCCACGGAATATCGGCGTCAGGGTGCTGGTGTTCGTGGTGCATGCCCAGGGCATGCCCAAACTCATGTACCACCTTGGCTTCAAAATGCGGGTCGTCCAGCTTGAGGCCCAGCACCATGGTGGCGTCGCTGGGGCCTACTGTCAGCGCATCGGTGCCGATCAGCGAGTAGGTCTGGTCGTAGTCGGTGAAGATCTTGATTTCACCCCGCTTGCCGGGGACAAAATCGAACGTGAGGTTGACCCACGGCAACCACAGGCTCGCAGCGGCCTTGACGGCATCGCGGTAAGCCTGTGAAGGCTCGTTGACGAAGGCGATCCTGAGGGTGCGTCCTGGCTTCCAGAGTTTCTTGACTTCGCCCACCGAGCGCTTGCGGCGGCCGCTACCCAAGGGGGCATTGTCGGGGTTTTCTTCGATGGCTTTGGTGGACGATAGGTGTGGGTCAGGGCAATGGATGGCTTTGCAGAAGTGGCTGTGCATGCTGATGTCTCCGAAAAGGGAGTCACAGCGTCGCCTTGCTGGTTGCTGCAAGGGTGTTACATAGATGATGCCCTAGTGTTCCAGTACTTGATCGATCACGCTCACCGCCAGCGCAGCCCCGCGGGCATTCAAATGATTGTTATCCATGTACCAAGGCTGATCGTCGCCGATCAGGCACTCAGTCTGCCGGCAGAACAGGTTGTCCAGTGACAGCAGTGTCGCCTTGCCCGGCCCGCTGTCGAGTTCCATCAGGTGGCGGCTGAACTGCTGCAACTGCTCATGCTTGCCACGCGGTACAGAGAATTCGCCTACCCGGGCCAAGGTGTTTTTCTCGTCCAGGTGCCCGCCGCGGGCCAGCCGGTAATACAGGTTTTTTGCATCGACCTGTTGCTGCGGCACCTGCTCGACGATGACCAGTTGTGTGCCCAGGGCGGCATACGCCTGCACGGTACGCGCCAGCCCCTGTTCGAACACCTGGCGCGACGCCTCCTTGCCCAGTTGCCGCTGGCTGTCGGAGACCAGGAAGTAATCCGACTTTTGCGCCTTGTCGTACTCGCCGTCGGTATACAGCGTCCAGCGCGACACCAGGATCACCTGGCGAATGCCGTTGGCCTTCACGTAGTCGTACTCGCGCTGCGCCAGGGCCGGGCACACGCCGGGCTCATAGTTGCCGCGCGCCACATCGACCCCCAGTAGCGGCGGGCAGC
Source organism: Pseudomonas sp. TE3644 (assembly GCF_056278815.1). Taxonomy (NCBI): domain Bacteria; kingdom Pseudomonadati; phylum Pseudomonadota; class Gammaproteobacteria; order Pseudomonadales; family Pseudomonadaceae; genus Pseudomonas; species Pseudomonas sp. TE3644. The sequence goes on from NZ_JBWBQF010000001.1 coordinate 694,381, forward strand.
CGGCCAGGCCGATGTGTACCACGGTCTTGTCCAGAGCCTTGGCGCTGGCGTCGAACGCGGGCAGCAGTACTTCGGCATGGCTGTCGCCGAACACAGCGACATCGGGCGTCACGTCGGCGCGGGCGGCGCCGAAGCGGCAAAAGTCGATGCTCCAGCCATCCCCTTTGTAGTTTTTGTCGCAGGGCACGCGAATCTGCGTGTAGGCAAAGGCTTCAAGCGCTGCCGGGCCCACGTCGAAGCGGTTGGCGAAGCCGTTGTTGAAGTAACCCGTCAGGCCCAGGGCCATGAACAGCACAGAGCCGAAGGCGCCAGCGGTAAATACCTGCTTGCGGCTGATGGCACTTTTGCGGCGAAAGTACTGTTCTACGAAGCGCCAGCTCAACCAGGCCAGCACCAGCGACAGCGCCGACAGCCCCAGCATGGCCAACGGGCTGGGCTCCATCAGGTTGCCGTCGCGGGCAAAGGCAAAGATCGGTTGGTGCCACAGGTAGGCGCTGTAGCTGATCAGGCCGATGAGTACGAACGGTCGGGTACTCAGCAGCCGCCCCACCCAGGTGTGGTGATTGGCGAACAGGATGATCAGCGCGGCGCCCGCGGTGGGTACCAGCGCATGCAAGCCGGGGAAGGGCGTGGTGCTGTCGAAGGCGAGAATGGCATAGGCGATCAGGGCCACGCCCATCAGCGTGGCCATTTGATGAGTCGGCCCGTCGCCTTGATTCGCAGTGGGGCGCCAGGCGAAATAGAAAGCGATGAATGAGCCCGTCAGCAACTCCCAGGCGCGACCGCTGAGCAAGTAGAACACCGCCGAGGATTGGCGCGTGGCACCGTGTTCGGCCAGCGCCAGGCTGGCAATGGCAAGGGCGGCGAGCAGGACCAGCAAGCGCGTGCGGCCCAGCCGCCAGCAAGCCATCAGCAGCAGCGGAAACACCAGGTAGTACTGTTCCTCCACCGCGAGCGTCCAGGTATGCAACAGCGGTTTGAGCTCGGAGGTCACGTCGAAGTAACCGCTCTCACGCCAGAACAGAATGTTCGATGAAAAGGTCGGCACCGCCACCAGGCTCTTGGCGAAGAATTTGAATTCCAGCGGGTTGAGCCATAGCCAGGCCAAGGGCAGGCAGGTGAACAGGACCACGAACAGCGACGGCAGGATGCGCCGCGCCCGGCGTTCGTAGAAGGTGATGACCGAGAACCGGCCCGCCTGCAGTTCGGCAATGATGATTGAAGTGATCAGGTAGCCGGAGATCACGAAAAACACGTCAACGCCAACGAATCCGCCGGAAAATACCGAGAAGCCAGCGTGAAACAGAATCACCGGGAGTACGGCGAGCGTGCGCAGGCCGTCGATTTCCGGGCGATAGCCTAGCGCCGGGTTATGGTGGGTGGTCATGGCCGGATGCTCGACGAGGGGATGGATTCGAGGCGCAGAAAACCGTTGGCGAAGAAAGCCGGGGGACGGCTACCGCCACGCGTGAGCGCTGAAAGGGTAGAAGTAATGCGCGCGCAAAGCCTGCGCGTTCCCCATATTTAGCCCAGGGGGTGGGCGTTGTCCAGAGCCGGCATGACCACCGGTCCGTAGGAGCCGGCCTTGGCCGCGATGGCGTCATCCCTGCTGCATCGCGGTGGCTGTATCGCGACCAAGGTCGGCTCCTACGCTGTCCGTGGTAGGGGCCTACCTGGGTCGCGGTGTGGGGCGCTTGTTAGCGTTGTGTGATGAAGTCGCGAATGCGTTCGGCGGCTTCAACACACTCGGCCAGCGGTGCGACCAGGGCCATGCGCACTCGGCCGGCGCCCGGGTTCACGCCGTCGACGTCGCGGGACAGGTAAGAACCTGGCACCACGGTCACATGCTGCTGCTCGAACAGCTGCTGGCAGAACTGCGCGTCGTCCATCGGCACTTTCGGCCACAGGTAGAAGCTGCCGTCCGGGCGCTGTACATCCATCACAGGTGCCAGGATCGCCAATACGGCGTCGAACTTCTCGCGGTACAGGGTACGGTTGGCTTGCACGTGCTCTTCGTCATTCCAGGCGGCGATGCTGGCCAGCTGGGTTTGCACGGGCATGGCGCAGCCATGGTAGGTGCGGTACAGCAGGAAGGCCTTGAGAATCTCGGCGTCACCGGCCACAAAGCCCGAACGCAGGCCGGGCAGGTTGGAGCGCTTGGACAGGCTGTGGAATACCACGCAGCGCTTGAAGTCCTCACGGCCCAGTTCCACGCAGGCGCTCAGCAGGCCCGGTGGCGGGGTTTGCTCGTCGAAGTACAGCTCGCTGTAGCACTCGTCGGCGGCAATCACGAAATCGTGCTTGTCGGCCAGGGCGATCAGTTTCTTCAGGGTGTCCATCGGCACCAGCGCGCCGGTGGGGTTGCCCGGCGAGCACAGGAACAGGATCTGGCAGCGGTCCCAGGTCTCGGCCGATACGGCGTCGAAGTCCGGGTTGAAGCCGTTGCTGTCCAGGCACGGCAGGTAGTGCGGCTTGGCCCCGGCCAGCAGCGCTGCGCCTTCGTAGATCTGGTAGAACGGGTTGGGGCTGATCACCAGGCCGTCGTCGCTGCGTTCAACCACGGTCTGGGTAAAGGCGAACAGCGCCTCGCGGGTACCGTTGACCGGCAGCACGTGGCGCGCCGGGTCGATCCAGCCGGCCGGCACGCCGAAGCGGCGCTCGCACCAGTGGCCGATGGCCTCGCGCAGCGCCGGGATGCCCAAGGTGGTGGGGTATACAGCCATCTGGTCGAGGTTGTCGCTCAGGGCTTGTGCCACGAACGCCGGCGAGCGGTGCTTGGGCTCGCCGATCGACAAGGCGATGGCGCGCTTGTCGGGGTTGGGCGTGACGGCGCCCAGCAGCTTGCGCAATTTCTCGAACGGGTAGGGCTGAAGCTGGTTCAAAGCGTTGTTCACGAATGTTCCTCTAAATGCTCAGGCGCGACAGCTCGACGCCCTGCGGCTGGCTGACACTCAGTTGGTCGACGATGGCATCCTGCAGGCGGCTGCACAGCTGCGGATCGGAAAGCGGTTGGTTGTCGGCGTCGGTGATGAAGAACACGTCTTCCACGCGTTCGCCCAGGGTGGCGATCTTGGCGTTCTGCAGCGACAGGTCGAATTCCAGGAAAATCTTTCCAATGCGCGCCAGCAGGCCGGGACGGTCCGGGGCGCTGAGCTCCAGGATGGTCACCGGGCGCTGCGCATCGTTATGGATGGTGACCTGCGGCGCAAAGGCAAAATGCTTGAGCTGGCGCGGCACCCGGCGTTGGATGATGTTGGGGTAGTCATCGGGGTTGCGCAGGGCCTCGGCCAGGCCGTCACGGATTTCCTTCACGCGCACGGGATTGTCGCCGATCGAGCCGCCATCGGTGTCCAGGACAATGTAGGTGTCGAGGGTGAACTGGCTGCTGGAGGTGATGATGCGTGCGTCATGGATGTTGAGGTTGAGCTGGTCCATGGCCGCCACGGTCACCGCGAAGAAGTCGTGCTGGTCGGGCGCATAGATGAAGATCTGCGTGCCGCCCTCGAATTCGCGTTGGGTGGTTTCCTTGATCAGCACCAGCGGCCCGCCGTCCAGTGGCTGCTGCAGGATGTTGTCGCTGTGCCAGGCCACGTCGCCTGCGGTGTGGCGCAGGAAGTAATCGTCGCCCAGTTGCGACCACAGTTGCTCCACATCATCAGGGTCGGTGCCGGCGCGCACCAGAATGTCCAGGGCGGCGCTCTGGGTCTGGCGGATCTGCTCTTCGCGGTCCAGCGGGTTCTCCAGGCCACGGCGCAGGGCGCGCTTGGTCTCGGTGAACAGCTGGCGCAGCAGGCTGGCGCGCCAGCTGTTCCACAGACTGGGGTTGGTGGCGTTGATGTCGGCCACGGTCAGCACATAGAGGTAGTCCAGGTGCGTCTGGTCGCCCACCAGTTGCGCGAAGTCGTGGATCACCTGCGGGTCGGACAGGTCCTTGCGCTGGGCGGTGGTGGACATCACCAGGTGGTTCTGCACCAGCCACACGATCAGGCGGCTGTCCCACACTGGCAGTTGGTGGCGCTGGCAGAAGGCCTCGGCGTCGATGGCGCCCAGGTCCGAATGGTCGCCGTTACGGCCCTTGCCGATGTCGTGGTACAGGCCGGCCAGGTAGATCAGCTCAGGTTTGGGCAGCTGGCCCATGAGCTTGCTGGCCAGCGGGAATTTCTCCGATACCGGCGTGTATTGCAGTTTGCGCAGGTGCTTGATCAGGTTCAGCGTGTGCGCATCCACGGTGTAGATGTGGAACAGGTCATGCTGCATCTGCCCCACGATATGGCCAAACTCGGGCAGGTAGCGCCCCAGGATGCCATAGCGGTTCATGCGTCGCAGGTTGCGGTGGATGCCAATCTCGCACTTGAACAGTTCGATGAACAGGCTGGTGTTGCGGATATCGTTGCGGAAATCGTCGTCGATCAGGTGGCGATGTTCGCGCAGCAGGCGAATGGTGTCGGCCCGCACGCCCTTGATCTCGGGGTTCTGCGCCATCAGCACGAAGATTTCCAGCATGGCGAACGGCGTGCGCTTGAACACGTTGGCGTGCACCGCCTCGATGTAGCCGTCGTGCAGCTGGAAGCGCGAATTGATCGGCGCCGTGACGCTGCCCACGTCGTCGGCCAGGATCACCTCTTCAAAGTGCTGGATGATGAGGTCGCTGAGTTCGGCGATGCTCATCACCACGCGGTAGTACTTCTGCATGAAGCGTTCGATGGCCAGCTTCGCGTCGCTGTCCTTGAAGCCCAGCAGCCCGGCGATGCTGCGCTGGTGGTCGAACAGCAGGCGGTCTTCGGCGCGCCCGGCCAGCATGTGCAGGGCGTAGCGCACCTTCCACAGGAATTCCTGGGAGCTGGCCAGCAGGTTGTTCTCGCTTTCCAGCAGGAAGCCTTCGCCGGCCAGGGCGTGCAGGTTCAGGGTGCCGTACTGGCGGCGGGCAACCCAGAGGATGGTCTGGATGTCGCGCAGCCCGCCCGGGGAGCCCTTCACGTTGGGCTCCAGGTTGTATTCGGTGTCGTTGTACTTGTGGTGCCGCGCCTTCTGCTCGGCGCGCTTGGCCAGGAAGAATTCCTTGCTGGGCCACATGTGCGCGGTGCCGGTGACTTCCAGCATGCGCTTGCGCAGGCGCTCGGGGCCGGCCACGGTGCGGCTTTCCATCAGGTTGGTGATGATGGTCAGGTCGGCGCGGGCCTGTTCGGCGCACTCTTCGATGGAGCGCACGCTCTGGCCCACTTCCAGGCCGATGTCCCACAGCAGGGTGAGAAAACGCTCAATGGAGTCGCGGAAAATCTCGTGGTCCGAGCTTTCCAGCAGGATCAGCAGGTCGATGTCGGAGTAGGGGTGTAGCTCACCGCGGCCATAGCCACCCACGGCCACCAGGGCGATGTCGGCTTCCTCGCTCCAGTCGAATTGGTTCCAGGCCTGTTGCAGGATGTTATCGACAAACCAGGCACGGTCTTCGATCAGGCGGCGAATATCGCGGCCGGCGCGAAAACGCCCGTCGAGCACCTCGCGGGCCTGGCGAATGGCTTTCTTGAACGCGGCGATGGGGCTCGCCTTGAGGGCCAGTTCCGCCTGGAACTGACCGCGATCGAACAACTCCGGATCCACCTGGGGCATCGAATGGGCCTTCCTGAACTGTATTGGGGTTGGCTTGATTGGGTGGTGGGGCCTTCCCGGGCAGAGCCCGGTCCTACACCGTCCGCGGCAGTGGTGTCAGTGATGCAAAGCGCAGCCTTTTGGCGCACCGCAGGTCGATGTGTGCTTCCCAAGGCGGACCGCTTTGCCTAACTGACACCACTGCCGCGAACGGTGTAGGACCGGGCTCTGCCCGGGAAGGCCCCACCACCCCTATCAAGCCCTACGCAGAAACCCGCGGAATCGTGTCATCGGCCCGCAACGTGAAGATCTCATAACCGGTGGCGGTCACCACCAAGGTATGTTCCCACTGCGCCGACAGCTTGCGGTCCTTGGTGATGGCGGTCCAGCCGTCGCCCAGCACCTTGGTGTCGGCCTTGCCCTGGTTGATCATGGGCTCGATGGTGAAGGTCATGCCTTCCTTGAGCTCCATGCCGGTGCCGGCGCGGCCGTAGTGCAGAATCTGCGGCTCTTCGTGGAACACCTTGCCAATGCCGTGGCCGCAGAACTCGCGTACCACCGAGAAGCCATTCTTTTCAGCGTGCTTCTGGATCACTTCGCCGATGTCGCCCAGGCGGCAGCCAGGTTTCACTAGTTCGATGGCCTTGTACATGCACTCCTGGGTGACCTGTGACAGGCGCTCGGCCCACACCGGCACGGTGCCCACGTGGAACATGCGGCTGGTGTCGCCGTGGTAGCCGTCCTTGATCACGGTGACGTCGATGTTCAGCGTGTCGCCGTCCTTCAGTACCTTGTCACCGGGGATGCCGTGGCATACCACGTGGTTGATCGAGGTGCAGATCGACTTGGGGAAGCCCTTGTAGTTCAGCGGGGCAGGGATGGCCTTCTGCTCATTGACGATGAAGTCATGGCACAGGCGGTCCAGCTCTTCCGTGGTCACGCCAGGCTTGACGTGGGGTTCGATCATTTCCAGCACTTGCGCGGCCAGGCGGCCGGCCACGCGCATGTGCTCGATGTCCTCGGGGGTCTTGATGGTAACGGTCATACGGTCTCTCTAGGCGCGCGAACGCGCAGGCAAACACGGGATGAAACGATTCTACCAGACGTACGGCAGCCGGAACTGTCGCCAGGCATCGCTTCTCTATATAGAGTCATGGGGCCATTGTTGCGCGAAACAAGCTCGCACGCAAAAGTCGTTGATCGACAACGTGAATTCGGGTTTCGCTGGCAAAGGTTCTGTGGTATAAAATGCGCCGCTTTCCGGGGATAGCCCCGAAAGCACAAACCCACACACGTGCCGGCACGATGACCTGGGTGCCTTCAGCTTAATGCTGCTGGTTGGTCATTGGGGTACGTGGAGGCCTAACCCGACTTATCAAGGAACTATCATGTCCCAAGTCAACATGCGCGATATGCTGAAGGCCGGTGTGCACTTCGGTCACCAAACCCGTTACTGGAATCCGAAAATGGGTAAGTACATTTTCGGCGCGCGTAACAAGATTCACATCATCAACCTTGAAAAAACCCTGCCAATGTTCAACGAAGCTCTGACTTTCGTTGAACGCCTGGCCCAGGGCAAAAACAAGATCCTGTTCGTCGGCACCAAGCGTTCGGCTGGCAAGATCGTTGCTGAAGAAGCAGCACGTTGCGGTTCGCCGTACGTCGACCACCGCTGGTTGGGCGGCATGCTGACCAACTTCAAAACCATCCGTGCTTCGATCAAGCGTCTGCGCGACCTGGAAACCCAGGCCGAAGATGGCACCTTTGCCAAGCTGACCAAGAAAGAAGCCCTGATGCGCTCCCGTGATCTGGAAAAACTGGATCGCTCGCTGGGTGGTATCAAGGACATGGGCGGTCTGCCTGACGCACTGTTCGTTATCGACGTTGATCACGAGCGCATCGCGATCACCGAAGCCAACAAGCTGGGTATCCCGGTTATCGGCGTAGTCGATACCAACTCCAGCCCAGAAGGCGTTGACTACATCATCCCAGGTAACGATGACGCCATCCGCGCCATCCAGCTGTACATGGGTTCGATGGCTGACGCCGTTATCCGTGGCCGCAACCACGTTGCTGGCGGTACCGAAGAGTACGTCCAGGACGCACCTGCTGCAGCGGTAGAAGGCTGAGTCTAGACGCCCAGCGTTTACTCGGTACGCAAAAAGGGGGCTAGGCCCCCTTTTTGCCACCTCGAGAACCTGTCTGCGTAGTCATTGCATTTTTTTAACGCAGTAGCTGGCAGTGTTCAAGAATTGAGCGCCCGTGCCAATCGGGTGGAATGGTTGAAAACCTATCCAAGAGGATTTTGAAATGGCAGAAATTACTGCAGCGTTGGTCAAAGAACTGCGCGAGCGTACCGGCGAAGGCATGATGGACTGCAAAAAGGCCTTGACCAAGGCTGGCGGCGACATCGAAAAAGCGATCGACGACATGCGTGCTTCGGGCGCCATCAAGGCCGCCAAGAAAGCTGGCAACGTTGCCGCTGAAGGCGCTATCGCCGTTAAAGTTGACGCTGACAACAAGTCGGCCGTCATCCTGGAAGTCAACTCGCAGACCGACTTCCTGGCCCTGCAGGACGACTTCAAGAACTTCGTGGCTGCCAGCGTTGAAAAAGCCCTGGCCGACAAACTGACCGACGCAGCCCCGCTGATCGCCGCTCAGGAAGGCGCTCGCGAAGCCCTGGTTGCCAAAGTTGGCGAAAACGTCAACATCCGTCGTCTGGTACGTGTTGAAGGCGACGTTGTCGACGCCTACCTGCACGGTAACAAGATCGGCGTAGTGGTTGCCCTGAAAGGCGGCAACGCCGAGCTGGCCAAAGACATCGCCATGCACGTGGCCGCCAGCAACCCAGAGTTCCTGCTGCCATCGCAAGTCTCCGCCGAAGCCATCGAACGCGAAAAAGCCGTGTTCCTGCAGCTGAACGAAGAGAAGATGAAAGGCAAGCCTGAGAACATCGTCGCCAACATGATCGACGGTCGCATCAAGAAGTTCCTGGCTGAAGCTTCCCTGGTCGAACAACCGTTCGTCAAGAACCCGGAAGTCAAAGTCGGCGAACTGGCCAAGAAAGCTGGCGCTGAAATCGTTTCGTTCACCTACTTCAAAGTCGGTGAAGGCATCGAGAAGCCAGTCGACAACTTCGCTGAAGAAGTTGCCGCCCAGCTGGCTGCTGCCAAGCAGTAAGACGGTTTAACCACTGTCGCCACAAAGAGGCTGCCCGCTCACGCGCGCAGCCTCTTTGTCAAAGTGAAAGACGGAATCGTGGCTTACAAGGCCGCTTCCGATGGCACTGCAGCAGTGCCAAGCTAGAGTTAGCGCAGGCTGCAAACAGCCCGCTCAGAATTTTTTAACGCCGCAGGAGAGATTCGCAATGGCTCAGCAGGTTAGTGGTCGTCAACCTCGCTATAAACGCATTTTGCTCAAACTTAGCGGCGAGGCCCTGATGGGCTCGGAAGACTTCGGCATCGACCCGAAGGTGCTGGATCGCATGGCCCTGGAAGTTGGCCAGCTGGTAGGTATCGGTGTGCAGGTAGGCCTGGTCATCGGCGGCGGCAACCTGTTCCGTGGTGCTGCGCTGAGCGAGGCGGGCATGGACCGTGTCACCGGCGACCACATGGGCATGCTGGCCACCGTGATGAACGCCTTGGCCATGCGCGACGCGCTGGAGCGTTCCAACATTCCGGCCATCGTCATGTCGGCGATCACCATGGTTGGCGTGACCGACCATTACGACCGTCGCAAGGCTGACCGCCTGCTGAAGTCCGGCGATGTGGTGATTTTCGCCGCCGGTACCGGCAACCCGTTCTTCACCACCGACTCCGCTGCCTGCCTGCGTGCCATCGAAATCGGTGCAGACGTGGTGCTCAAGGCAACCAAGGTCGATGGTGTGTACACTGCCGATCCATTCAAGGATCCGCATGCTGAGAAATTTGATCGCCTGACGTACGATGAAGTGCTGGATCGCAAGCTGGGTGTGATGGACTTGACCGCCATCTGCCTGTGCCGTGACCACAACATGCCGTTGCGGGTGTTTAACATGAACAAGCCAGGCGCTCTGCTGAACATCGTAGTGGGCGGCGCTGAAGGAACTCTGATCGAGGAAGGCGAAGAATGATCAACGAAATCAAGAAAGACGCTCAAGAGCGCATGCAGAAGTCCCTGGAATCGCTGGCTCACGCGTTCAGCCGCATCCGTACCGGTCAGGCTCACCCAAGCATCCTGGGTGGCGTGATGGTGCCTTACTACGGTGCTGACACCCCGCTGAACCAGGTTGCCAACGTGACCGTGAAAGACTCGCGCACCCTGCAAGTGGTAGCGTTCGAGCGCAACATGCTGGCTGCCGTCGACAAGGCCATTCAGAGCTCCGGCCTGGGCTTCAACCCGACCAACCTGGGTGAGCTGCTGCTGATCACCATGCCCGCCCTGACCGAAGAAACCCGCAAGGGCTTCACCAAGCAGGCGCGTGAAGCGGCTGAAGACGGTCGCGTTGCCGTGCGCAACATCCGTCGTGATGCGCTGGGTCAACTGAAAGACCTGGTCAAGGAAAAGGAAATCAGCGAAGACGAAGAGCGTCGTGCTGCTGATGACGTCCAGAAGCTGACCGACAAGTTCGTCGCTGAAATCGAAGTGGCTGTGAAGCAGAAAGAAGCCGATCTGATGGCTGTATAAGAAGGAACCGCGCGTTTCCATGGAAAAGACCAAGCTGACTGTGCCGTCCTCGGTACCGCGACACGTTGCGATCATCATGGATGGGAATAATCGCTGGGCGAAGAAACGCCTGCTGCCCGGGATTGCCGGGCACAAGGCGGGCGTGGACGCTGTCCGTGCGGTGATTGAGGTGTGTGCAGAGGCCAAGGTCGAGGTCCTGACGCTCTTTGCCTTCTCCAGCGAGAATTGGCAACGTCCGGCCGAAGAGGTCGGGGCCCTGATGGAACTGTTCTTCTCGGCCTTGCGCCGGGAAGCGCGGCGCCTGAACGAAAACCGCATCAGCCTGCGCATCATCGGTGATCGTTCGCGCTTTCACCCTGAATTGCAGGCTGCCATGCGTGAAGCCGAGGCATTGACCGCCGGCAACGACCGTTTTGTGCTGCAGATCGCCGCCAACTATGGTGGCCAGTGGGACATCGCCCAGGCCGCCCAGCGGCTGGCGCGCGAGGTCCAGGCCGGGCACCTGCGCCCGGACGATATTACCCCGGGGTTGTTGCAGACCTGCCTGTCCACCGGCGACCTGCCGTTGCCCGACCTGTGCATCCGTACCGGTGGCGAGCGACGCATCAGCAACTTCCTGCTGTGGCAGCTGGCGTATGCCGAGCTGTATTTCTCCGACCTGTTCTGGCCGGACTTCAAACACGACGCCATGCGCACCGCGCTGGCCGATTTCGCTTCGCGCCAGCGCCGCTTCGGTAAGACAAGCGAGCAGGTCGAAGCCGGAGCCCGTGCTTAATGCTTAAACAACGCATCATTACAGCGCTGATCCTGCTACCGATCGCCCTGTGCGGTTTCTTCCTGCTCGAAGGGGGCGGCTTTGCCCTGTTCATCGGCCTGGTGGTAACCCTGGGTGCCTGGGAATGGGCGCGTCTGGCCGGTTTCGAGGCTCAGCCTGCTCGCGTGGGCTTTGCCGCCGTGGTGGCGGTTGCCCTATTCTTCCTTTACCTGACCCCTGCGCTGGCGCCTTTTGTGCTGGCTGCGGCGCTGATCTGGTGGGCGATAGCCACTTTCCTGGTGTTGACCTTCCCCCGTACCAGCGAGCAGTGGGCCAGTGTGGCCTGCAAGCTGCTGATCGGCCTGCTGATTCTGCTGCCGGCCTGGCAAGGCCTGGTGCTGATCAAGGCCCAGGGTCAGGGCAACTGGCTGATCCTGGCGGTGATGGTGCTGGTGTGGGCCGCCGATATCGGCGCCTACTTCTCTGGCAAGGCCTTCGGCAAGGCCAAACTGGCCCCGCAGGTCAGCCCTGGCAAAAGCTGGGCGGGCTTTTACGGTGGCATGGCTGTCAGCCTGGTGATCACCCTGGTGGTGGGCCAGGTTCGCCACTGGGGCATCGGTGAAACCCTGTTGTGCCTGATCGGCGCGGCCATCGTGGTGGCGCTGTCGGTAGTCGGCGACCTGACCGAGAGCATGTTCAAGCGCCGCGCCGGCATCAAGGACAGCAGCAACCTGCTGCCTGGGCATGGCGGTATTCTGGACCGCATCGACAGCCTGACTGCGGCTATCCCGGTGTTCGCCGTGTTGCTGTGGGCTGCCAATTGGAGTGCTCTGTGAGTACGCCGCAGATGATTACCGTGCTGGGGGCTACCGGGTCCATTGGCCTGAGTACCCTGGACGTGGTGGCACGCCACCCTGATCGTTACCAGGTATTTGCCCTGAGCGGCTTCAGCCGTCTGGATGAACTGCTGGCCCTGTGCGTCAAGCACCGTCCGCAGTGTGCCGTGGTGCCGGACGAGACGGGCGCGCGTCGCCTGGAGGCCGGGTTGCGTGCCGCAGGGCTGAGCACCCAGGTGTTGATCGGTGAAGAAGGTTTGTGCCAGGTGGCGGCCGATCCGTGCGTGGACGCGGTGATGGCGGCCATCGTCGGCGCCGCGGGCCTGCGCCCAACGCTGGCGGCAGTGGAAGCCGGCAAGAAGGTGCTGCTGGCCAACAAGGAAGCGCTGGTGATGTCCGGCGACCTGTTCATGCAAGCGGTGCGCCGCAGTGGCGCCGTGCTGCTGCCGATCGACAGCGAACACAACGCCATCTTCCAGTGCCTGCCGGGCGATTTCGCTCGTGGCCTGGGCCATGTCGGCGTGCGCCGCATCCTGTTGACCGCCAGCGGCGGCCCGTTCCGCGAGACGCCCTTGGCTGAATTGGAGCATGTCACCCCCGAACAGGCCTGCGCGCACCCCAACTGGTCCATGGGCCGCAAGATTTCCGTCGATTCGGCCAGCATGATGAACAAGGGCCTGGAGCTGATCGAGGCCTGCTGGCTGTTCGATGCCCGCCCTGAGCAGGTCGAGGTGGTGGTGCACCGCCAAAGTGTGATTCACTCCATGGTCGACTACGTGGACGGCTCGGTGCTGGCCCAGATGGGCAACCCCGACATGCGTACGCCCATCGCCCATGCCCTGGCATGGCCTGAGCGTATCGATTCGGGCGTGGCGCCGCTGGACCTGTTCGCCGTGGGGCGCCTGGACTTCGAAGCCCCGGATGAGCAGCGCTTCCCTTGCCTGCGCCTGGCGCGGCAGGCGGCGCAGGCCGGCCATAGCGCGCCGACCACGCTCAACGCCGCCAACGAGGTGGCTGTGGCGGCATTTCTCGAGCGGCGCATCCGTTATCCCGAGATCGCGCGTATGATCGAGGACGTAATGGGCCAGGAACCGGTGGTGGCGCTGGATGCGCTGGACGCGGTGTTTGCCGCCGACGCGCGGGCCCGCGGGCTGGCCGGTCAATGGTTGGATCGCCACGGGCGCTGAAGAGCGCGGTGTGCATGCGCACCGCCTGATCGGCGCCGCGACGCAATTCGGAGAGAGTTATGAGTGCGCTCTACATGATTGTCGGCACCCTGGTGGCATTGGGGGTGCTGGTTACCTTTCACGAATTCGGCCATTTCTGGGTCGCGCGGCGCTGTGGCGTCAAGGTTTTGCGGTTTTCGGTGGGCTTCGGCATGCCGCTGGTGCGCTGGCATGACCGTCAGGGCACCGAATACGTGGTGGCGGCCATTCCGCTGGGCGGCTACGTCAAGATGCTCGACGAGCGCGAGGGCGAAGTGCCGGCCGAGCAGCTGGACCAGGCCTTCAACCGCAAAAAGGTCGGTCAGCGTATCGCTATCGTCGCTGCCGGCCCCATCGCCAACTTCCTGCTGGCGATCTTTTTCTTCTGGGTGCTGGCGATGCTGGGCAGCCAGCAGGTCAAGCCGGTCATCGGCGCGGTCGAGCCGGGCAGTATTGCCGCGGTTGCCGGCCTGAGCCCGGGCAGCGAAATTGTTTCCATTGATGGCGAAGCCACGGGCGGCTGGTCCCAGGTCAACCTGCAACTGGTGCGCCGTCTGGGCGAGACCGGTTCGCTGCATATCAACGTGCTGCCTCAGGGCTCCACGGCCGAAGAGCCCCATACCCTGGCGCTGGATCACTGGTTGCAAGGTACCGACGAGCCGGATCCGATCCGCTCGCTGGGCATTCGCCCATGGCGCCCGGCCCTGGAACCGGTGCTGGCCGAGCTGGACCCCAAGGGCCCGGCGCAGGCCGCTGGTCTGAAAACCGGTGACCGCCTGTTGTCCCTGGACGGCAAGGCGCTGACGGATTGGCAGCAGGTAGTGGACCTGGTGCGCCAGCGTCCGGATGCCAAGGTGATACTGCGGGTGCAGCGTGATGAACAACAGCTGGACGTGCCGGTTACCCTGGCCAGCCGTGGCGACGACAAGCCCGCCGCAGGCTACCTGGGTGCGGGTGTGAAGGCCGTGCAATGGCCGCCGGAGATGACCCGCGAGGTCAGTTACGGCCCGCTTGCCGCGATCGGCGAGGGTGCCCGTCGCACCTGGACCATGAGCGTGCTGACCCTTGATTCGCTGAAGAAAATGTTGTTCGGCGAGCTCTCGGTAAAAAACTTGAGTGGACCGATAACCATTGCTAAAGTGGCGGGCGCTTCAGCCCAGTCGGGCGTGGGGGATTTCCTGAATTTCCTCGCCTATCTGAGCATTAGCCTGGGGGTTCTGAATTTGCTGCCCATCCCTGTGTTGGATGGGGGGCACTTGCTGTTCTACCTGATCGAATGGGTGCGTGGTCGCCCAGTATCGGATCGGGTGCAGGGTTGGGGGGTCCAGATCGGTATCAGTTTGGTAGTCGGGGTGATGTTGCTTGCCCTGATCAACGATTTGGGTCGACTGTAATACATCGCTCAATTGTGAGCCCGCTGCCTTGTCAGCGGCTCGCTTATTGCCAGTTGGAATAAGAAAGGACTTCATGAAACGTCTGCTGCTTACTGCGGCTCTTGCCGCATTGATGGTCACCGAAGTTCACGCCGAGTCCTTCAAGATCTCTGATATTCGTGTCAACGGCCTGCAGCGGGTATCCGCTGGCAGCGTGTTTGGCGCCTTGCCCATGAACGTGGGCGACGAAGCGGATGATCGACGCCTGGTGGAATCCACTCGAGCCCTGTTCAAGACCGGTTTCTTTCAAGATATCCAGCTGGGCCGCGACGGCAACGTCCTGGTCATCAGTGTAGTCGAACGTCCGTCGGTCTCCAGTATCGAGATCGAGGGCAACAAGGCCATCTCCACTGAAGACCTGATGAAGGGCCTGAAACAGTCGGGCCTCGCCGAAGGCGAAATCTTCCAGCGTGCTACCCTTGAAGGCGTGCGCAATGAACTGCAACGCCAGTACGTCGCCCAGGGCCGCTACACGGCCACCGTCGACGCCGAGGTGGTGCCGCAGCCGCGCAACCGCGTCAGCCTGAAGATCAAGATCAACGAAGGCACCGTCGCTGCCATCCAGCACATCAACGTGGTGGGCAACACGGTGTTCTCCGAAGAGGAACTGACCGATCAGTTCCAGCTCAAGACCACCAACTGGCTGTCGTTCTTCAAGAACGATGACAAGTACGCCCGTGAAAAACTCTCCGGCGACCTTGAGCGTCTGCGTTCCTACTACCTGGACCGCGGCTACATCAACATGGACATTGCTTCTACCCAGGTGTCGATCACCCCGGACAAGAAGAGTGTCTACATCACCGTCAACATCAACGAAGGCCAGAAGTACAACGTCCGTGACGTGAAGCTGTCCGGCGACCTGAAAGTGCCTGAAGACCAGGTCAAGTCGCTGCTGCTGGTGGAAAAGGGCCAGGTGTTCTCGCGCAAGCTGATGACCACCACCAGCGAGCTGATCACCCGCCGACTGGGTAACGACGGCTACACCTTCGCCAACGTCAACGGTGTGCCTACCCCGCATGATGATGACCACACCGTGGACATCACCTTCGTGGTCGACCCGGGCAAGCGTGCCTACGTGAACCGCATCAACTACCGCGGCAACACCAAGACCGACGACAAGGTACTGCGCCGCGAAATGCGCCAGATGGAAGGTGGCTGGGCGTCGACTTACCTGATCGACCAGTCCAAGACCCGTCTGGAGCGTCTGGGCTACTTCAAGGAAGTCAACGTCGAGACCCCGGCCGTACCGGGTGTGGACGACCAGGTTGACGTGAACTACTCGGTAGAGGAACAAGCCTCCGGTTCCATCACCGCCAGCGTCGGTTTCGCCCAGAGCGCCGGCCTGATCCTGGGTGGTTCGATCAGCCAGAGCAACTTCCTGGGTACCGGTAACAAGGTATCCATCGGCCTGACCAAGTCCGAATACCAGACCCGCTACAACTTCAGCTACGTCGACCCGTACTTCACGCCGGACGGTGTCAGCCTGGGTTACAACGCCTTCTACCGTAAAACCGACTACAGCGACCTCGACGTCGATATCGCCAGCTACTCGGTGGACAGCTACGGTGCCGGTGTGACCTTCGGTTACCCGATCAGCGAAACGTCGCGCATGACCTACGGCCTGACGCTGCAACACGACAAAATCAGCACCGGTACCTATACCGTTGAAGAAATCTTCGATTTCATCGAAAAAGAAGGCAACAGTTTCAACAACCTGAAGGCATCGGTTGGCTGGTCTGACTCGACGCTCAACAAAGGCACGTTGCCGACTCGTGGTCACTCGCAGAGCCTGACGTTTGAAACCACTACGCCTGGCAGTGACCTGTCGTTCTACAAGATCGACTATCGCGGCCAACTGTTCGCGCCGCTTTCCGACACCTACACCCTGCGTCTGCACTCGGAACTTGGTTACGGTGACGGCTATGGCTCTACCTCTGGTCTGCCGTTCTATGAGAACTACTATGCCGGTGGCTTCAACTCCGTGCGTGGTTTCAAGGACAGCACCCTGGGGCCTCGCAGCACACCGAGCAAGCTTGACCCAGTACGTGGCACCGAGGCAGACCCGGACCAAGACCCTGAAGCCTTTGGTGGTAACGTCCTGATCACCGGCGGCGCCGAGATCCTGTTCCCAATGCCGTTCGTGAAAGACCAGCGTTCCCTGCGTACGTCGCTGTTCCTGGACATGGGTAGCACCTTCGATACCAACTGCTCGAAGACATCGCAAGCCTGTTCCAGCGTCGACTTCTCGCAGATGGCCGCCTCCGTCGGTCTGGGCGTAACCTGGGTCACTGCACTGGGTCCTCTGAGCTTCAGCCTGGCCACGCCGATCAAGAAGCCAGATTTCTCCGAAACCCAGATCTTCCAATTCTCCCTGGGCCAGACCTTCTAAGGTCTGCCCTAACGACAACAGTTTCCGTAGGAGTGCATCGTGCGTAAGTTGACACAAATGGTTCTTCTGGCAGCCACCCTGGCCGCTACCGCTACCCCCGCGTTTGCCGACATGAAAATTGCCGTGCTGAACTACCAGATGGCCCTGCTGGAATCCGACGCCGCCAAGCAATACGCCGTGGACGCCGAGAAAAAATTCGGCCCGCAGCTGACCAAGCTCAAGGCTTTGGAAAGCAGCGCCAAGGGTATCCAGGACCGCCTGGTCAACGGTGGCGACAAGCTGCCACAGCCAGACCGCGAGAAGCTGGAACTGGACTTCAAGCAAAAAGCCCGTGACTACCAGTTCCAATCCAAGGAGCTGAACGAAGCCAAGGCCAATGCTGACCGTGACATGCTCAAGACCCTGAAGCCAAAGCTGGACGGCGCAGTGGAAGAAGTGATCAAGAACGGCGGCTTTGACCTGGTGCTCGAGCGCGGCGCAGTGATCGATGTCAAACCTCAGTACGACATCACTCGCCAAGTCATCGAGCGCATGAACAAAGCGCGCTGATCATGACTGTTACCCTGAAGCTCGGCCAATTGGCCGAGTTCCTCGGTGCTACCCTGCGGGGCAGCGAGGAAACCGAAATTACCGGGCTGGCCACTTTGCAAGAGGCCGGCCCCGGTCAGTTGAGCTTCCTGGCAAACCCCCAGTATCGCAAGTTCCTGCCCGACTGCACGGCCGCTGCCGTGTTGCTCAAGGCGGCGGATGCCGAAGGTTACGAAGGTGCAGCGCTGATCGTTGCCGATCCGTACCTGGCCTACGCGCGCGTCTCGCACCTGTTCGATCCCAAGCCCAAGGCGGCAGCCGGCATTCATGCCAGCGCCGTGGTGGCCGACGACGCCGTGGTTGACCCCAGCGCCAGCATCGGTCCGTTTGCAGTGATCGAAAGCGGTGCGCGCATCGGTGCCAATACCACCATCGGCGCCCACTGCTTTATCGGCGCGCGTTGCGTGATTGGCGAAGGCGGCTGGTTGGCCCCGCGCGTTACCCTGTACCACGACGTGCGCATCGGCGACCGTGTGGTGGTGCAATCGGGTGCGGTGCTGGGTGGCGAAGGCTTCGGCTTTGCCAACCAGAAGGGCGTGTGGAACAAGATTGCCCAGATCGGCGGCGTCAGCATTGGCGATGATGTCGAAATCGGCGTCAACACGGCGGTCGACCGGGGTGCGCTGGCCGATACGATCATTGGTAACGGCGTCAAGCTCGACAACCAGATCCAGATCGCGCACAACGTGCAGATCGGCGACAATACCGCCATGGCCGCGTGTGTCGGGATTTCCGGCAGCACCAAAATCGGCAAGAACTGCATGCTGGCAGGCGGTGTAGGCCTGGTGGGCCACATCGACATCTGTGACGGCGTGTTCATCACCGGCATGACCATGGTGACCCATTCGATTACCGAGCCTGGGGCCTATTCCTCCGGCACGGCGATGCAGCCTGCGGGTGAATGGCGCAAGAGCGCCGCACGCCTGCGACAGATAGATGACATGTTCCGTCGTCTTAAACAGGTAGAAAAGCGTGTCGAAGCCGTGACCCCGGGCGACAAAGCATCATCTGATGGCTGATACCATTTCCATATCAAGTGTGCACAGCCGCTAAACTGCCTCCTTGATTTGCAATAGGAGTGCTGCGCGTCAGTCGCGCGCTCCCTATCTTTTATACAGGCTTCCCCCCGAAATGATGGACATCAACGAGATTCGCGAATACCTGCCTCACCGTTACCCGTTCCTGCTGGTGGACCGTGTAGTGGAGCTGGACGTCGAGGCACAGCGCATTCGCGCCTACAAGAATGTCAGCATCAACGAGCCATTCTTCAACGGCCACTTCCCGCAGCACCCGATCATGCCGGGCGTGCTGATCATTGAGGCAATGGCCCAGGCAGCTGGTATTCTTGGTTTCAAGATGCTGGACGTGAAGCCGGCTGACGGTACCCTGTACTACTTCGTGGGTTCGGACAAGCTGCGTTTCCGTCAGCCAGTGCTGCCGGGCGACCAGCTGATCCTGGAAGCCAAGTTCCTGAGCTGCAAGCGCCAGATCTGGAAATTCGAGTGCCAGGCCTCGGTTGACGGCAAGCCAGTGTGCTCGGCTGAAATCATTTGTGCGGAACGCAAGCTATGAGTTTGATTGACCCTCGCGCCATCATCGATCCGTCGGCCATCCTGGCAGACGGCGTCGAGGTCGGCCCTTGGTCGATCATCGGCGCTGGTGTTGAAATCGGCGAGGGGACCGTCATTGGCCCCCACGTGATTCTCAAAGGGCCGACCAAAATCGGGAAGCACAACCGCATCTACCAGTTTTCCTCGGTAGGCGAAGACACCCCCGACCTCAAGTACAAGGGCGAAGAAACTCGCCTGGTAATCGGTGATCACAACGTCATCCGCGAAGGCGTGACCATTCATCGCGGCACCATTCAGGACCGCGCTGAAACCACCCTGGGTGACCATAACCTGATCATGGCCTATGCCCACATCGGCCACGACAGCGTCATCGGCAACCACTGCATCCTGGTCAACAACACCGCCCTGGCGGGCCACGTGCACGTTGATGACTGGGCGATCCTGTCCGGGTTCACCCTGGTGCACCAGTTCTGCCATATCGGCGCCCACAGCTTCTCGGGCATGGGTACCGCCATCGGCAAGGACGTACCGGCCTATGTCACCGTGTTCGGCAACCCGGCCGAGGCGCGCAGCATGAACTTCGAAGGCATGCGCCGTCGTGGCTTCAGCGATGAGGTCATTCATGCCCTGCGCCGTGCCTACAAGACGGTCTACCGTCAGGGGCTGACCGTCGACCAGGCCATCGCCGAGCTGGCCGAGCCGGCTGCCCTGCACCCTGAAGTGGACGTGTTCCTGCGTTCCATCCAGACCTCGACCCGCGGCATCACCCGCTGATGCCGTTGCCAGGCACACTGCGGGTCGCGCTGGTAGCAGGCGAGGCCAGCGGCGACATCCTTGGCGCCGGCCTGATGCAGGCCCTCAAGGCGCGCCATCCCGACATCGAGTTCATCGGCGTGGGTGGCCCCTTGATGGAGGCCCAGGGCCTGGTGTCGGATTTCCCCATGGAGCGCCTGGCCGTCATGGGCCTGGTGGAAGTGCTGGGGCGTCTGCGCGAGCTGCTGGGCCGGCGCAAGCTGCTGATCCAGACCCTGATCGAGCGCAAACCGGATGTGTTCATCGGCATCGATGCGCCTGACTTCACCCTGAACATCGAACTCAAGCTGCGTCAGGCCGGGATCAAGACCGTGCACTACGTCAGCCCGTCCGTGTGGGCGTGGCGGCAGAAGCGCGTGCTGAAGATTCGCGAAGGCTGCAACCTGATGCTCACGCTGTTCCCCTTCGAAGCCAAGTTCTACGAAGAGAAGGGCGTGCCAGTGCGCTTCGTCGGCCACTCGCTGGCCGATACCATCCCGTTGCACGCCGACCGCGCCCAGGCGCGCGCCGAACTGGGCCTGCCGCTGGATGGCCAGGTGGTGGCGCTGATGCCGGGCAGCCGCGGTGGTGAAGTAGGGCGCCTGGGTGAGCTGTTCCTTGACGCCGCCCAGCAGTTGCTGGCCGTGCGGCCGGGTATCCGCTTCGTGCTGCCGTGCGCCAACGCCGCCCGCCGGGCGCAGATCGAAGCCATGCTGGTGGGGCGCGAACTGCCGCTGACGCTGCTGGACGGCCAGTCCCATCGCGCCCTGGCGGCCTGCGACGCGGTGCTGATCGCCTCCGGCACCGCCACCTTGGAAGCGCTGCTGTACAAGCGCCCGATGGTCGTCGCCTATCGCCTGGCGGCGCTGAGCTACTGGATTCTCAAGCGTATGGTGAAAAGCCCATACGTGTCGCTGCCCAACCTGCTGGCCCAGCGCATGCTGGTGCCTGAGTTGCTGCAGGACGCTGCCACCCCCGAGGCCCTGGTGCAAACGCTGCTACCCTTGCTGGACAACGGCCAGGAACAGACCCAGGGCTTTGACGACATTCACCGCACCCTGCGCCGCGATGCCTCCAACCAGGCTGCGGAAGGTGTGCTGGCACTGCTGGCGAAACAATGACCACACAAATGCAAATGGGCCTGGACTACACTCTGGTCGAAGACCTGGTCGCAGGCGTCGACGAAGTGGGCCGCGGCCCGCTGTGCGGCGCGGTGGTGACGGCCGCGGTGATCCTGGACCCCAATCGGCCTATCCTGGGGCTCAACGACTCCAAGAAGCTGACCGAAGCCAAGCGCGAAAAGCTGTTCGACGAAATCTGTGAAAAGGCTCTGAGCTGGCATATCGCCCGCGCGGAGGTCGAAGAGATCGACGAGCTGAACATCCTGCATGCCACCATGCTGGCGATGCAGCGCGCGGTGGAAGGCCTGCACGTCACGCCGAAACTGGCACTGATCGACGGCAACCGCTGCCCCAAACTGGCGGTGCCCAGTGCACCGGTGGTGCAGGGGGATGCCAAGGTGCCGGCGATCGCCGCTGCCTCCATCCTCGCAAAAGTCAGCCGTGACCGAGAGATGGCGGCATTCGAGCTGATCTACCCCGGCTACGGCATCGGCGGTCACAAGGGTTACCCAACACCTGTCCATCTGGAAGCCTTGGCACGTCTCGGCCCTACGCCGATTCACCGGCGTTCGTTTGCACCCGTTCGTCAGGCGTATGAAGCGCGGGCGATGCTGGATACAGACCTCGCAGAGAGCTGACATCGGCCCACAAAATCTCCCCAGCCATACAAACAAGGCGGTCAGCGGAGATGCCACTGGAATGGCGCGCTGAAAACAAACTGTGGGAGGGGGCTCTGCCCCCGAAGCGCCGCGCGGGCGGCGCGCGGTCTCCAGAACGCAGCAGATCCCCAGCGCACCCCTCCCAGCCTCCCCGCGATCAACGTAGCCGCTGCCGTCAGGCTGCGCTGCCGCCAGGCGCCAGTCGTTGTCTCTGCTGCGTTCTCTAGACCGTGCGCCGCCCGCGCGGCGCTTCGGGGGCAGAGCCCCCTCCCACAGTTTGTTTTCAGCGTGCCATTCCAGTGGTGTCTCCACCGTCCGCCTTGTTTGTATGGCATTGGGTTTGCGTTGCCCTGGTTACATGCTCAAGTAACCACCATTACGGTACAATCCCGCTTTTGTTGTTTTGTGCACCTATAGGATCAACATGTCGGTTTCTTTCGTTCACCTTCGCCTGCACACCGAATATTCCCTGGTCGATGGCCTGGTGCGCATCAAGCCGCTGGTCAAGGCCCTGACCGGGCTGAACATGCCTGCCGTGGCGGTCACCGATCAGAACAACATGTGCTCGCTGGTCAAGTTCTACAAGACGGCCATGGGCGGCGGCATCAAGCCGATCTGCGGCGCCGACCTGTGGCTGTCGAACAAGGATCCCGACGGCCAGTTGAGCCGTATCAGCCTGCTGGCCATGAACGCCCAGGGTTATCGCAACATCACCGAACTGATCTCCCGCGGTTTCATCGATGGCCAACGCAATGGCCAAGTGATCATCGAGCGCGAGTGGGTGGCCGAAGCCAGCGAGGGCGTTATCTGCCTGTCCGCGGCCAAGGAAGGTGAAATCGGCATGGCCCTGCTGGGCGGCAACCCGCAGGACGCCGAAGTGCTGCTGCAGGAGTGGATGGCGGTGTTCCCCGACCGCTTCTACGTGGAAATCCAGCGCACCAACCGCACCAACGACGAAGAATACCTGCACGCCGCCGTGGCCCTGGCCGACAAGTTCGGCGCGCCGCTGGTGGCCACCAACGACGTGCGCTTCATCCGCCAGGAAGACTTCGAGGCCCACGAAACGCGCGTGTGCATCGGCGAAGGCCGTGCCCTGGACGACCCGCGCCGCAACAAGAATTACAGCGACCAGCAGTACCTGAAAAGCGCCGAGGAAATGCACGCGCTGTTCAGCGACCTGCCCGAGGCGCTGGAAAACACCGTCGAAATTGCCAAACGTTGCAACATCGACGTCAAGTTGGGCAAGCACTTCCTGCCCGACTACCCGATCCCCGATGGCATGACCATCGACGAGTACTTCCGCAAGGTGTCGTTCGACGGCCTGGAAGAGCGCTTGGCCGTGCTGCTGCCGCGCGACACCACCGAGGACTACGAGGCCAAGCGCCAGGTCTACGTGGACCGGCTGAATTTCGAGCTGGATATCATCATCCAGATGGGCTTCCCCGGTTACTTCCTGATCGTGATGGACTTCATCCAGTGGGCCAAGAGCAACGGCGTGCCGGTGGGCCCGGGCCGGGGTTCGGGTGCCGGCTCGCTGGTGGCCTATGTGCAGAAGATCACCGACCTCGACCCGCTGGAATACGACCTGCTGTTCGAACGTTTCCTCAACCCGGAACGGGTATCCATGCCCGACTTCGACGTCGACTTCTGCATGGACGGCCGCGACCGGGTGATCGACTACGTGGCGGAGAAATACGGCCGCAACGCCGTGAGCCAGATCATCACCTTCGGTTCCATGGCCGCCAAGGCGGTAGTGCGTGACGTGGCGCGGGTGCAGGGCAAGTCCTACGGCCTGGCCGATCGCCTGTCGAAGATGATCCCGTTCGAAGTGGGCATGACCCTGGAGAAGGCCTACGAGCAGGAAGAGATCCTGCGCGATTTCATCAAGGTGGATGAAGAGGCGGCCGAGATCTGGGAAATGGCCCGCAAGCTCGAGGGCGTGGTGCGTAACGTGGGCAAGCACGCCGGTGGCGTGGTAATCGCCCCCACCAAGCTCACCGACTTCTCGCCGATCTATTGCGATGAAGAGGGCAGCGGCCTGGTCACCCAGTTCGACAAGGATGACGTGGAGGCGGCGGGCCTGGTGAAGTTCGACTTCCTCGGCCTGCGTACCCTGACCATCATCGACTGGGCGCTGAAGACCATCAACCGCGACCGCGCCAAGGTCAATGAAGAGCCGCTGGACATCGCCTTCATCCCGCTGGATGACAAGCCGACCTACACCTTGCTGCAGAAGGCCGAAACCACGGCGGTGTTCCAGCTTGAGTCGCGCGGCATGAAAGAGCTGATCAAAAAGCTCAAGCCCGACTGCCTGGAAGACTTGATCGCACTGGTGGCCCTGTTCCGTCCGGGCCCGCTGCAATCGGGCATGGTGGACGACTTCATCAACCGCAAGCACGGCCGTGCCGAGCTGGCTTACCCGCACTCGGACTACCAGTACGAAGGCCTCAAGCCGGTACTGGCGCCTACCTACGGCATCATCCTGTATCAGGAACAGGTGATGCAGATTGCCCAGGTCATGGCTGGTTACACCCTGGGTGGTGCGGACATGCTGCGTCGCGCCATGGGTAAAAAGAAACCCGAAGAGATGGCCAAGCAGCGTGGCGGCTTCATTGAAGGTTGCGCCACCAACAACATCGACCCGGACCTGGCGGGTAACATTTTCGACCTGGTGGAGAAGTTCGCCGGTTACGGCTTCAACAAATCCCACTCCGCTGCCTACGGCCTGGTGTCGTACCAGACGGCCTGGCTGAAAGCCCACTACCCGGCGCCGTTCATGGCCGCGGTACTGTCGGCGGACATGCACAACACCGACAAGGTCGTGACCTTGATCGAGGAAGTGCGCACCATGAAGTTGCGCCTCGACGCGCCGGACGTGAACGCCTCGGAGTTCAAGTTCACGGTGAACGACGAAGGCCGCATCATCTACGGCCTGGGCGCCATCAAGGGCGTAGGCGAAGGCCCGGTGGAGGCCATTACCGAGGCGCGTCAGTCTGGCCCGTTCAAGGACCTGTTCGACTTCTGCGAGCGCGTCGACCTCAAGCGCGTCAACAAGCGTACCCTCGACGGCCTGATCCGCAGCGGCGCGCTGGACATCCTCGGCCCGTTCTACCATGACGAGCCCAAGGCCTACCTGGCCAACATCGACCGCAACCGCGCGGTGCTGCTGGCGGCCATGGAGGAGGCGATCAAGGCGGCCGAACAGACCGCGCGCACCCACGACAGCGGCCACAGCGACCTGTTTGGCGGCCTTTTCGTGGAAGAGGACGCCGACGTCTACGCCAGCCACCGCAAGGCCAAGGAGCTGACCCTCAAGGAGCGCCTGCGCGGCGAGAAGGAGACCCTGGGCCTGTACCTCACCGGTCACCCGATCGACGAATACGAAGGCGAGATCCGCCGCTTCGCCCGTCAGCGCATCATCGACCTGAAGCCGGCGCGCGGTGCGCAGACGGTGGCGGGCATGGTCATCAACCTGCGGGTGATGAAAAACAAGAAGGGCGACAAGATGGGCTTCATCACCCTCGACGACCGCTCTGCACGTATCGAGGCGTCGCTGTTCGCCGATGCCTTCATGGCCGCCCAGTCGCTGTTGCAGACCGACGCCATGGTGGTGGTGGAAGGCGAGGTCAGCAACGATGATTTTTCCGGTGGCCTGCGCCTGCGGGTCAACCGCGTGATGACCATGGAAGACGCGCGCACCAACCTGGCCGAAAGCCTGCGCCTGAAGGTGCATGCCGATGCCCTGAAGGGCGACCGGCTGGCCTGGCTCGGTGATCTGGTCAAGCGCCATCGCGGCGCATGCCCCATCACCATGGAGTACACCGGCCCCGATGCCAAGGCGTTGCTGCAGTTCGGCGACGACCACTGCATCGACCCGGGTGACGGTTTGATTCAAGCGCTGCGTGACCAGTTCGGGCGTGAGAACGTCTTCCTGCAATATCGTTGAGCCTGTCAAAGGTGACTAGACTCGACCCAGATCGTTAAACTCGACCTCAATGCGCCCTTTCCCGTATGGTAGGGCGCTTAACGGATCAACCGGCCGGCCGCTTGGCCGTCGACCCAAGACGGATGCCTATGAACCCGAATTTTCTTGATTTCGAACAGCCGATCGCTGACCTGCAAGCCAAGATCGAAGAGCTGCGCCTGGTAGGCAACGACAATTCGCTGAACATCAGCGATGAAATCTCGCGCCTGCAAGACAAGAGCAGCACCCTGACCGAAAGCATTTTCGGCAACCTGACCAGCTGGCAGATTGCACGCATGGCGCGTCACCCGCGCCGTCCGTACACCCTGGACTACATCCAGCACATCTTCACCGAGTTCGATGAGCTGCACGGCGACCGTCACTTCTCCGACGACGCCGCGATCGTGGGTGGTATTGCCCGTCTGGACGACCAGCCAGTGATGGTCATCGGTCACCAGAAAGGCCGTGAAGTGCGCGAGAAGGTTCGCCGCAACTTCGGCATGCCGCGCCCTGAGGGCTACCGCAAGGCGTGCCGCCTGATGGAAATGGCCGAGCGCTTCAAGATGCCGATCCTGACCTTCATCGACACCCCGGGTGCTTACCCGGGCATCGACGCCGAAGAGCGCAACCAGAGCGAGGCCATCGCCTGGAACCTGCGTGTCATGGCGCGCCTGAAAACCCCGATCATCGCCACCGTGATCGGTGAGGGTGGTTCGGGCGGCGCACTGGCCATTGGCGTGTGCGACCAGCTGAACATGCTGCAATACTCCACCTACGCGGTGATCTCGCCTGAAGGTTGCGCTTCCATCCTGTGGAAGACCGCCGACAAGGCCCCGGACGCCGCCGAAGCCATGGGCATCACGGCCGAGCGCCTGAAAGGCCTGGGTATCGTCGACAAGGTGATCCAGGAGCCGCTGGGCGGCGCCCACCGCGACCCGGCTGCTGCCTCGGCACTGATCCGCAAGGAACTGAGCTCGCAGCTGGCCATGCTCAAGGGCCTGGACATGGACGCGCTGCTCAAGCGCCGCTATGACCGCCTGATGAGCTACGGTCTGTAAACACGCTCCGTAGCCGCTGCCGCCAGGCTGCGCTGGCCCTCTGCCTCGCTTGAGATGTTCAGTGAACTCAGGGGCCAGCGCAGCCTGGCGGCAGCGGCTACGAGGTTTTTATGCATCAATTGCTTGAGCTTCTTGCACCCTGGCGCAACTCTCCGCGCTGGCACGTCGCCCTCTCCGGCGGCCTCGACTCCACTGTCCTGCTGCACCAACTGGCCATCCTGGCCCGCACTCAATCGCTTCCCCCCTTGCACGCCACCCACGTCCATCACGGCCTTCAAGCCGCGGCTGACGCCTGGCCGCAACATTGCCAGCGCCTGTGCGACGCGTTGGGCGTGCCGCTGACCGTGGTGCGTGTGCAGGTCGCCCCTGGCGCCAGCCTGGAAGCTGCCGCGCGTGATGCACGCTACGCAGCGTTCGAGCAGGCGCTGGGCGCGGGCGAAGTCCTGCTCACCGGCCAGCATCGCGACGACCAGGCCGAGACCCTGCTGTTCCGCCTGTTGCGCGGCACTGGCGTGCGCGGCCTGACAGGCATGGCGGCGCAGCGTCCGCTGGGGCAGGGCATGCTGTTGCGGCCTTTGCTGCAAACAGGCCGTGACGCGCTGGAAACCTACGCAAAGGCCAATGGCCTTGAGTGGGTGGAAGACCCGTCCAATGCCGACACCCGCTTCTCGCGCAACTACCTGCGCAACGACGTGCTGCCGGTCATCGCCCGGCGCTGGCCGCGCTTTGCCCAGACCTTCGCTCGCACCGCCAGCCATCTGGCCGAGGCGCAGGCGCTGCTGACGGAAGTGGCCGAGCAGGATCTGTTGTCGGCGCAGTCAGCCTCGCCGTTCCCCTGGCTGAACCTGCCATCGCTGGAGTTGGCGCCCTTGCTGTTGCTGTCCGATGGCCGCCAGCGCAACGCCCTGCAACACTGGCTGTCGTCCCTCACGCAATTGCCCGACACCCAGCACTGGGCCGGCTGGTACACCCTGCGCGATGCGACGCCATCGGCCACCCCGGTATGGGCGCTGGCCGACGGTCAGTTGCTGCGCAGCGGCCCGCGGCTGTGGTGGTTGCCCGACGACTGGTCGACGCCGTCCGAGGGGGTGATGGAGTGGCCTCAACCGTGTGAAGCACTGTCGTTGCCCGGCAATGGCCAGGTCCAGTTGTGCGGCCTGACGCCGCAGGGCAGGGTGCAGATTCGCTACCGCCAGGGCGGCGAAGTGCTTAAGGTAGAGGGCCGCGGCCACCGCGATCTCAAGCGCCTGCTCAACGAATCGGGCCTGCCGGCGTTCGTGCGCGGGCGCTTGCCGTTGTTGTTCGTGGATGGCCAATTGCAGGCTGTGGCCAACCTGCCATTGGGCGGCGAGCCAACGGTTATTTTGCAATGGCTGCCACCGACGAACGCACAACGTTTGAGATGAAAGGCTGTTTCCGGTAGACTACGCTCCCTTCTTGATACAACTTCTGTGCTTGCTCAGCAAACACGGCAGTTGCCGATTGCCAAACCGTTTTTGGCCATCGGGGGCTTCGGCCTTCCTTCGCTTTCCCCGGCGGCTCTGACCGCTTTAACGCAGACTTCTAGGGTTTTTCATGACGCGCTACATCTTCGTCACGGGCGGTGTTGTTTCTTCATTGGGGAAAGGCATTGCTTCGGCATCTTTGGCGGCCATCCTGGAGGCGCGGGGACTTAAGGTCACCATGCTGAAGCTGGACCCGTACATCAACGTCGACCCGGGCACCATGAGCCCGTTCCAGCACGGTGAAGTGTTCGTCACCCACGACGGCGCCGAGACCGACCTGGACCTGGGCCACTACGAGCGGTTCATCCGCACGACCATGACCCAGAACAACAACTTCACCACCGGCCGCGTGTACGAGCACGTGCTGCGCAAGGAGCGCCGTGGTGACTACCTGGGCGCCACCATTCAGGTGATCCCGCACATCACCGACGAAATCAAGCGCCGCATCATCAAGGGCGCCGGCGATGCCGACGTGGCCATGGTCGAGATCGGCGGTACCGTGGGCGACATCGAGTCGCAACCGTTCCTGGAAGCCATCCGCCAACTGCGCGTGGAAATCGGCTCCAAGCGCGCGATGCTGATGCACCTGACCCTGGTCCCGTACATCGCCACCGCTGGCGAAACCAAGACCAAGCCTACCCAGCACTCGGTCAAGGAGCTGCGCTCCATCGGCCTGCAGCCTGACGTGCTGGTATGCCGTTCCGACCACCACGTCGACGTCTCGTCGCGCCGCAAGATCGCGTTGTTCACCAACGTCGAAGAGCGCGCGGTCATCTCGCTGGAAGACGCCGACACCATCTACAAGATCCCGGGCATGCTGCACGCCCAGGGCCTGGACGATTTCGTCGTCGAGCGCTTCGGCCTGCAGTGCGGCAGCGCCGACCTGTCCGAGTGGGACAAGGTCGTCGACGCCAAGCTCAACCCCGAGCACGAAGTGACCATCGCCATGGTCGGCAAGTACATGGAGCTGCTGGACGCGTACAAGTCGCTGATCGAGGCCATGAGCCACGCCGGTATCAGCAACCGTACCAAGGTCAACCTGCGCTACATCGACTCCGAAGACATCGAGAACCAGGGCACCAGCCTGCTGGAAGGCGCTGACGCCATCCTGGTACCCGGCGGCTTCGGTCTGCGTGGCGTGGAAGGCAAGATCACCGCGGTGCAATACGCTCGCGAGAACAAGGTGCCTTACCTGGGTATCTGCCTGGGCATGCAAGTGGCGGTCATCGAGTTCGCTCGTAACGTGATGGGCTGGAAAGACGCCAACTCCACCGAGTTCGATCGCAACAGCGGCCACCCGGTCGTGGGCCTGATCACCGAGTGGGAAGATGCCACCGGCGCGGTCGAGACCCGTACCGAAGCCTCCGACCTGGGCGGCACCATGCGCCTGGGCGCACAGGACTGCCAGCTGATCGCCGGTTCCAAGGTGTACGACTGCTACGCCAAGGACGTGATCGTGGAGCGTCACCGCCACCGTTACGAGGTCAACAACAACCTGCTGCCACAGCTGATCGAAGCTGGCCTGGTGGTGTCCGGCCGCTCCGGCGACGGCGCCCTGGTTGAAGTGGTGGAAGCCAAGGACCATCCATGGTTCGTGGCCTGCCAGTTCCACCCAGAGTTCACCTCGACCCCGCGTGACGGCCACCCGCTGTTCAGTGGCTTCGTCAAGGCGGCCCTGGCTCAACACCAGAAAAAAGCCTGATCAAGGAAGCGATACAGCATGGCGCAGAAAATCATCCGTGTAGGCAACATTGAGATCGCCAACGACAAGCCGTTCGTCTTGTTCGGTGGCATGAATGTGCTCGAGTCGCGCGACATGGCGATGCAGGTCTGCGAAAAATACGTGGAGGTTACCCAGAAGCTGGGTATCCCCTACGTGTTCAAGGCCAGCTTCGACAAGGCCAACCGTTCTTCCGTGACCTCTTACCGTGGCCCTGGCCTGGAAGAGGGCATGCGCATCTTCGAAGAAGTGAAGAAGACCTTTGGCGTGCCGCTGATCACCGACGTCCACGAGCCGGCCCAGGCCGCCGTGGTCGCCGAGGTTTGCGACATCATCCAGCTGCCGGCCTTCCTGTCGCGTCAGACCGACCTGGTGGTGGCCATGGCCAAGACCGGCGCGGTCATCAACATCAAGAAGGCGCAATTCCTCGCGCCCCAGGAAATGAAGCACATCCTGACCAAGTGCGAGGAAGCCGGTAACGATCAGCTGATCCTGTGCGAGCGCGGTTCCAGCTTCGGTTACAACAACCTGGTGGTGGACATGCTCGGCTTCGGCATCATGAAGTCGTTCGAGTACCCGGTGTTCTTCGACGTCACCCACGCCCTGCAAATGCCGGGCGGGCGGTCGGATTCAGCTGGCGGCCGCCGTGCCCAGGTTACCGACCTGGCCAAGGCGGGCATGTCCCAGGGCCTGGCTGGCCTGTTCCTGGAAGCCCACCCGGACCCGGACAACGCCAAGTGTGATGGCCCTTGCGCCCTGCGCCTGGACAAGCTGGAGCCGTTCCTGGCACAGCTCAAGCAGTTGGACGATCTGGTTAAAAGTTTTCCGACGGTAGAAACCGCGTAACAACTTTTTTCCGGTAAAGTACCTCTCGATTCACTCTGGCCCGCTCGGGCCAGAGCCTTGTCGACCGAAGGCCTGCCTGCCGTATTGAGCCTTCGGCCACAACAGATTTCCCTCAGCAGTGTCGTTTTGGTCAAATTTGGAGTGCTTATAACAATGGCAAAAATCGTCGACATCAAAGGTCGTGAAGTTCTCGACTCCCGTGGCAATCCCACTGTGGAAGCCGACGTGCTTCTCGACAACGGCATCATCGGCAGCGCCTGCGCGCCGTCCGGTGCTTCCACCGGTTCGCGTGAAGCGCTCGAACTGCGTGATGGCGACAAGAGCCGTTACATGGGCAAGGGCGTGCTGAAAGCCGTGGCCAACATCAACGGCCCGATCCGCTCGCTGCTGCTGGGCAAGGATCCTGCGGACCAGAAAGCCCTGGACCACGCCATGATCGAACTCGACGGCACTGAAAACAAAGCCACGCTGGGTGCCAACGCCATCCTCGCCGTGTCCCTGGCTGCTGCCAAGGCCGCTGCCCAGGACCAGGACATCCCGCTGTACGCACACATCGCCAACCTCAACGGCACCCCGGGCGTGTACTCCATGCCGGTTCCGATGATGAACATCATCAACGGTGGCGAGCATGCCGACAACAACGTCGACATCCAGGAATTCATGGTGCAGCCAGTGGGCGCCAAGACCTTCTCCGAAGGCCTGCGCATGGGCACCGAGATTTTCCATCACCTCAAAGCCGTGCTCAAGGCCCGTGGCCTGAACACTGCGGTGGGTGACGAAGGTGGTTTCGCGCCTAACCTGACCTCCAACGAAGACGCCCTGTCGGCCATCTCCGAAGCCGTGGCCAACGCCGGTTACAAGCTGGGCACCGACGTGACCCTGGCCCTGGACTGCGCGGCCAGCGAATTCTACGAAGACGGCGTGTACAACCTGGCGGGCGAAGGTCACACCTTCAACGCCGAAGGTTTCGCCGACTACCTGAAAGGCCTGACCGAGCGTTTCCCGATCATCTCGATCGAAGACGGCCTGGACGAGTCCGACTGGGCTGGCTGGAAAGTGCTGACCGAGAAGCTGGGTGACAAGGTGCAACTGGTCGGCGACGACCTGTTCGTGACCAACACCAAGATCCTCAAGGAAGGCATCGACAAGAACATCGGTAACTCGATCCTGATCAAGTTCAACCAGATCGGCACCCTGACCGAAACGCTGGAAGCCATCCAGATGGCCAAGGCTGCCGGTTACACTGCGGTCATTTCGCACCGTTCGGGCGAAACCGAAGACTCCACCATTGCCGACCTGGCCGTGGGTACCGCTGCTGGCCAGATCAAGACCGGTTCGCTGTGCCGCTCCGACCGCGTGTCCAAGTACAACCAATTGCTGCGTATTGAAGAACAATTGGGCGCCAAGGCAGTCTATCGTGGCCGTGCCGAGTTTCGCGGCTAAGCTTTAGATGGTACAAAGCAAGCGCTGTACAGCACAAAGCCTGGCCTAGCCAGGCTTCGTGCCATCAGTACAGCCGTTAATTTCCACTGGATACCTTGATGCGCAGTCCCTATTGGTTGTTCCTTGTTCTGCTGTTGCTGCTGGGTGGCCTGCAATACCGCCTGTGGGTGGGTAATGGCAGCCTGGCTCAGGTCACCAGCCTTGAGCAGCAGATCGCCGACCAGCACGCCGAAAACGAGCGTCTGCTGGAGCGCAACCGTATCCTGGATGCGGAAGTGGCGGAGCTGAAGAAGGGCATGGAGACCGTCGAGGAACGGGCTCGCCATGAGCTGGGCATGGTCAAGGACGGTGAAACCCTTTATCAGTTGGCTCAATGACATACTCTTCCCCTGCCTTCTGGGCAGTGATCCCTGCCGCGGGCGTTGGTGCCCGAATGGCAGCCGACCGGCCCAAGCAATACCTGCAACTGGGCGGCCGAACCATTCTTGAACACAGCCTGGACTGTTTTCTTGACCACCCTGGCCTGAAAGGGTTGGTGGTCAGCCTGGCTGAAGATGACCCTTACTGGCCTGACCTGGCCAGTGCCCGCGACCCCCGTATCCAGCGCGCCCCCGGCGGTGCCGAACGTGCCGACTCGGTGCTCAATGCCTTGCTGCACCTGCACGCCCAAGGCGCTGCCGATGACGATTGGGTACTGGTGCACGATGCGGCGCGGCCCAACCTGGCGCGTACCGACCTGGACAAGCTGTTGGGCGAGCTGGCCCATGACCCGGTCGGCGGTTTGCTGGCCGTGCCGGCCAAGGACACGTTGAAACGTGCCGATGCCCATGGGCGTGTGGCGGAAACGGTTGATCGCAGCACCATCTGGCAAGCGTACACGCCGCAGATGTTCCGCCTGGGGGTGTTGCACCGCGCGCTGGCGGACAGCCTGGTGGCGGACGTGGCGATTACCGACGAGGCCAGTGCCATGGAGTGGGCGGGGCAGGCGCCGCGCTTGATCGAAGGGCGTTCGGATAACCTCAAGGTGACCCGGCCTGAGGATCTGGAGTGGTTGCGCCAGCGGTGGGCGCAAAGGTCGCGCTAACCCTGTAGCCGCTGCCGCCAGGCTGCGCTGGCCTTAAGCCTCGCTGAAGATCGTTAGCGTATACACGGGCCAGCGCAGCCTGGCGGCAGCGGCTACAGGTGATTTGCCTGATATTCAGGCCTCACCGCCAACCCTTCCTTCAAATACTCCACCAGCTTCCTCACCTTCGGCGACAGATGCCGCTGCTGCGGATACAGCGCCCACACCGCCGTATTCGGCGGCTGATGCGCTTCGAGCAACGACACCAGCGCGCCGGTCTGTAAATGCTCCAGCACGTAATAATCCGGCAGCTGGCACAAGCCAATCCCCTGCAACGCCGCATCCAATACGGCCTGCCCACTGTTGCAGCGCCAATTGCCCTGCACCCGCTGCGCCAGTTCGCGACCCTCGTTCTGCAAGGGCCACACCTCCGAACTGCCAATCAGGCAATTGTGCCGCGCCAGTTCCGACAGGCTATGGGGGCGCCCATATCGCTCAAGGTAGGAGGGCGAGGCGCACAGGTACATGCGCCGCGGCGCCAATCGTGTCGCCACCTGCTGTGAGTCCTGCAAGCGCCCCAGGCGTATGCCCAGGTCCAGGCCCTCATGCACCAGGTCCAGCGTGCGGTTGGTCAACTCGATGTCCACCCGCAGTTGCGGGTAAAGCCCCATGAAACGCGTCACCAGCGGCACGATGAAGCGCTCGCCGTAAGCCACCGCGCAGGTCATGCGCAACAAACCCTTGGGCTCGCTGTTCAGGTCGCCCATGGCCCGCAAGGCTTCCTCGCGACCATCCTGCAAGCGTTGGCAATGCTGCAGGAACGTCTGCCCGGCTTCGGTCAGTGTCACCCGTCGCGTGCTGCGGTACAGCAGCCGCGTTTGCAGGCGTTCTTCCAGGCGGGCGATCTGCCGGCTGATGTGCGACGAGGAAATGCCCAGTCGTTCAGCCGCGGCCGTGAACTGGCAGCACTCGGCCACGGCGACGAATTCGTCGATGCCGTCCCAGCGGTTGTCGCTCATGATTATCCCTGTGCAGCAATAATGTTTTGTCTTTGGCCTGATTATTCCCCATCAAGCGATGAATTACACTGATCGTCTCATTCATGTATTCAGGAGAAGGTTTCGATGATCAAGTCCCGTGCCGCTGTAGCGTTCGAGGCCAAGAAGCCGCTGGAAATCGTCGAAGTCGACGTGGCCATGCCCAAGGCCGGTGAAGTGCTGGTACGTGTGGTCGCTTCGGGCGTCTGCCACACCGACGCCTACACCCTGTCGGGCGCCGACCCTGAAGGCATCTTCCCGTCGATCCTGGGCCACGAAGGTGGCGGTATCGTCGAAGCCATCGGCGAAGGCGTGACCTCGGTGGCCGTGGGTGACCACGTGATCCCGCTGTACACCGCCGAGTGCCGCCAGTGCAAATTCTGCCTGTCGGGCAAGACCAACCTGTGCCAGGCCGTGCGCGCCACCCAGGGCAAAGGCCTGATGCCTGACGGCACCTCGCGTTTCTCCTACAACGGCAAGCCACTGTTCCACTACATGGGTACCTCGACGTTCTCCGAGTACACCGTGCTGCCGGAAATCTCCGTGGCCAAGATCCAGAAAGAAGCGCCACTGGAAAAGGTCTGCCTGCTGGGTTGCGGCGTCACCACCGGTATCGGTGCAGTGCTCAACACCGCCAAGGTCAAGCCGGGTGACACCGTGGCCATCTTCGGCCTGGGCGGTATCGGCCTGTCGGCGGTCATCGGCGCGGTCAAGGCCAAGGCCAGCCGCATCATCGCCATTGACATCAACCCGGCCAAGTTCGAGATCGCTCGCCAGTTGGGCGCCACCGATTGCGTCAACCCGAAAGACTTCGACCGTCCGATCCAGGAAGTCATCGTCGACATGACTGACGGCGGCGTGGATTTCTCGTTCGAGTGCATCGGCAACGTGCAACTGATGCGTGCCGCCCTGGAATGCGCCCACAAGGGCTGGGGCGAGTCGGTGATCATCGGCGTGGCCGGTGCTGGCCAGGAAATCTCCACCCGTCCGTTCCAGCTGGTGACTGGCCGCGTCTGGCGCGGTTCGGCATTCGGCGGCGTGCGTGGCCGTACCGAGCTGCCAAGCTACGTGGAAATGGCCGAGAAGGGCGAGATCCCGCTGGACACCTTCATTACCCACACCATGGGCCTGGAAGACATCAACAAGGCCTTCGACCTGATGCATGAAGGCAAGAGCATCCGTTCCGTCATCCATTTCTGAGGTGGGTCATGAGCCTGGAAAACATCTCCTGCCAGAAGAGTTTCGGTGGCTGGCACAAGCGCTACCGGCACCGTTCCGAGGTGCTGGGCTGTGACATGGTGTTTGCCGTGTACCTGCCGCCGCAGGCGGAGCAGGGCGGCAAGCTGCCGGTGCTGTACTGGCTGTCGGGCCTGACCTGCACGGACGAGAACTTCATGCAGAAGGCCGGCGCCCACAAGCTGGCCGCCGAGCTGGGGCTGATCATCGTCGCGCCGGACACCAGCCCGCGTGGCGCCGATGTGCCGGGTGACCCGGACGGCGCCTGGGACTTCGGCCTGGGGGCGGGGTTCTACCTCAACGCCACCCAGCAGCCGTGGGCCCAGCATTACCGCATGCACGACTATGTGGTCAGCGAGTTGCCGGCCCTGGTGGAGGCGCATTTCCCGGCCTCCGAGCGCCGCAGCATCAGCGGCCACTCCATGGGCGGCCATGGGGCGCTGGTGTGTGCATTGCGCAACCCGGGGCGCTATGCCTCGGTGTCGGCGTTCTCGCCCATCAGCAACCCGATGGATTGCCCATGGGGTCAGAAGGCGTTCAGCCGTTACCTGGGTGAAGAGCGTTCGCGCTGGCGCGAGTGGGATGCCTCGGTGCTGATGGCCGAAAGCAAGGCGCCGCAGGCGTTTTTGGTGGATCAGGGTGATCGTGACGATTTCCTGGTCAATCAGCTCAAGCCTGAAGCGCTGGTGCAGGCGGCGAAAGTGGCGGGACATGACCTGGAACTGCGTCTGCAGCCGGGTTACGACCACAGCTACTACTTCATCGCCAGCTTCATCGATGACCACCTGCGCTACCACGCCAAGGCGCTGAACTGACGTAGCCGCTGCCGCCAGGCTGCGCTGGCCCTCGTGGCCGCTGGATATCTCCAGTGAGGCACGGGGCCTGCGCAGCCTGCGGCAGCGGCTACGCTTTTTGCGTGTACGGATGATGTCGTTTTGCCCTTGCCCTGCGGCGTTTCGGGGCCGTTTTTTGCAGCCCGGTTGTTACATAAAGCAGGTAGAATCACGCCCTGTCTCCTTCAGGGCTTTTCTATTTATGCGTATTGGCCACGGCTACGATGTGCACCGTTTCGCTGACGGCGATTTCATTACCTTGGGCGGCGTCCAGATCGCCCATAAATTCGGCCTGCTCGCCCATTCCGACGGCGACGTGCTGCTGCATGCCTTGAGCGATGCCCTGCTCGGCGCGGCCGCACTGGGCGATATCGGCAAGCACTTCCCCGACACCGATCCGCAATTCAAGGGTGCCGACAGCCGCGTGCTGCTGCGCCACGTGGTCGCCATCGTCCAGGCCAAGGGCTGGAAGGTCGGCAACGTCGACGCCACCATTGTTGCCCAGGCCCCGAAAATGGCCCCGCACATCGACACCATGCGTGCCCTGATCGCCGCCGACCTGCAGGTCGAGCTGGACCAGGTCAACGTCAAGGCCACCACCACCGAGAAGCTGGGCTTTACCGGCCGTGAGGAAGGTATCGCGGTTCACGCCGTCGCCTTGTTGTTGCCAGCATGAACGAACTCGAACTGTTGGGCCCCTGCGCTGCCGGGGCCGCGCTGGGGGGTGCCGTGCTCAAGGCCACCGCCGAAGACTTCCAGGTGGATGAAGTGCTGGATATCCCGTTGGCCGGTGAAGGCGAGCACCTGTGGCTGTGGGGTGGAAAAGCGCAACCTCAACACCGAGGAAGCCGCACGCCGCCTGGCCAAGGCTGCGGGCGTGCCGCTGCGCACGGTCAGCTATGCGGGCCTGAAGGACCGTCAGGCGCTGACCCGTCAGTGGTTCAGCCTGCATCTGCCGGGCAAGGCCGACCCGGATCTGAGCGCCGCCGAAAACGAAACCCTGAGCATCCTCAAGATTGCCCGCCACAAGCGCAAGTTGCAGCGCGGTGCGCACTCCGCAAACGGTTTCACCCTGCGCCTGACCGCCCTTGCGGCTGACCATGCCGCACTGGACGCCCGCCTCGAGCAGCTCAAGACTACTGGCGTACCGAACTACTTCGGCACCCAGCGCTTCGGCTTCCAGGGTGGCAACGTCCACGACGCCCGCCAGTGGGCTGAGCGCCAGGCTTTGCCTGAACAGCGCAACGTGCGTTCACGCCTGTTGTCCACGGCGCGCAGCTACCTGTTCAATCAGGTGCTGGCAGCGCGGGTGGCCGATGGCAGCTGGAACCAGGCCCGGGTCGGCGACCTGCTGGCGTTTACCGACAGCCGCAGCTTTTTCCCCGCCGGTGAAGCCGAGTGCAGCGACCCGCGCCTGGCCATTCTCGACCTGCACCCCACCGGCCCGATGTGGGGCGAAGGTGACTCGCCGGCTGCGGGCGCCATCCATGAACTGGAGCAGAATGTCGGTGCGCGGTTGGCACCGCTCGGAGATTGGCTGGCAAAAGCGGGCATGGCGCACGAACGACGCATCCTGCGGCTGCCCATCGGCGGTTTGACGTGGCATTATCCGGAGCCTGACATTCTGCAATTGGAATTCGTCCTGCCGGCCGGATGCTTCGCCACCGTCGTGGTGCGCGAGCTCGTCGATCTGGTGCCGGCAGGGCAGACGGACAGCCCATGCGTATTCTGATATCTAACGACGACGGGGTCGCCGCGCCCGGCCTGGCCGCGCTGCATGAAGCGCTGGCCGACTACGCCGAGTGCACGGTGATCGCCCCCGACGGCGACCGCAGCGGTGCCAGCAGCTCGCTGACGCTGGACCGGCCGCTGCACCCGCAGCGCCTGGCCAACGGCTTCATCAGCCTCAACGGCACCCCTACCGATTGCGTGCACCTGGGGCTCAACGGCCTGCTGCCGCAGGAGCCGGATCTGGTGGTGTCGGGGATCAACATGGGCGCCAACCTGGGTGACGACGTGCTGTATTCCGGCACGGTCGCAGCTGCGCTGGAGGGTCGCTTCCTGGGCCGCACGGCGTTCGCGTTCTCGTTTCTGTCACGCCAGGTCGATAACCTGGCGACGGCGGCCTGGTATGCGCGTCATCTGGTCGAGGCCCACGGGCAGCTCGACCTGCCACCGCGCACGGTGCTCAACGTCAACGTCCCGAATTTGCCGCTGGACCGCATCCGCGGCATCCAGCTGACCCGCCTGGGCCATCGCGCCCGTGCGGCGGCCCCGGTGCGCATGGTCGACCCGCGTGGCCGGGAAGGGTACTGGATCGCCGCGGCCGGCAATGCCGAAGACGGCGGCCCGGGTACCGATTTCCACGCGGTGATGCAGGGCTACGTGTCGGTCACGCCGTTGCAACTGGACCGCACATTCAACCCGGCCTTTGCCGGCCTGGAAGGCTGGCTGGAGGGACTGCGTTGATGCGCGAGCAAGATGATCTGACCCGGCGCGGTATCGGTTTCACCTCCCAGCGCACGCGTGAGCGGCTAATCCAGCGCCTGTACGAAGAGGGCGTCAGCAACAGCCAGGTGCTGGACGTGATTCGCCGCACCCCTCGTCATCTGTTCGTCGACGAGGCGCTCGCGCACCGCGCCTATGAAGACACCGCGCTGCCCATCGGCCATAACCAGACCATTTCCCAGCCCTACATGGTGGCGCGCATGAGCGAGCTGCTGCTGGAGGCCGGGCCGTTGGACAAGGTCATGGAGATCGGCACCGGCTCGGGCTACCAGACGGCCGTGCTGTCGCAACTGGTTGAGCGAGTGTTTTCGGTGGAGCGCATCAAGGTGCTGCAGGACCGCGCCAAGGAGCGTCTGGTCGAGCTCAACCTGCGCAACGTGGTGTTCCGCTGGGGCGATGGCTGGGAAGGCTGGCCGGCGCTGGCCCCTTACAACGGCATTATCGTCACCGCCGTGGCCACTGATGTACCCCAGGCCTTGCTCGACCAGCTGGCGCCGGGGGGGCGCCTGGTGATTCCGGTGGGCAGCGGTGAAGTGCAGCAACTGATGCTGATCGTACGCGAGGAGCACGGCTTCTCCCGGCATGTGCTGGGGGCTGTGCGTTTCGTGCCGCTGTTGAACGGCCCGCTGGCCTGAGCGGGTTTTCAACGCAAGGGTGAATTCTCGAGCGCAGCCTGTGTCTGACAGCGCAGCCTTCACAGGTTGTTACGCGAATACGTCAGAATTGTCCGAGTGGATGGTTATAATTGCGACACAACAGTCTATTTTTCTATCAGCCACCATTTTCAAGGGAGCGGCGGGTGAGTCCCACAGTCATTCGGCAGCATGCAGGACTATCGAGCTACAAGCTTCTGGTGATTGGTCTCGCCCTTGCAACCACGTTGGCCGGTTGCGCAAGCCACCCTGCGGGCGGCGTGCGCGTGGTCGATCGCAGCAGCGGCGGCGCGTCCGCACCGGCCGCGCCCGAGCGCCAGCCGGTCACCACGGGCCAATACCGGGTCAAGCGCGGCGACACGCTGTTCTCCATCGCCTTCCGCTACTCCTGGGACTACAAGGCCCTGGCGGCGCGCAACAACATTCCCGAGCCCTATACCATTCATCCGGGACAGGTGATTCGCTTCGGTGACGGCAGTGCCCCGTCTGTACCGGTTGCAAGTACGCAAACTGATACATCGGCGTCGCCGTCGGGCTCGTTCAAGGTCACTCGTCGGCCCATTATCTTCACGCCGGTGCCGGGTGCGCCGGGTCAGAAAACCGCTGCGCCAGCGCCTGTCGTGGCTGCGCCCGAGCCCGTGCCGGTGCC
Organism: Pseudomonas sp. TE3644; assembly: GCF_056278815.1. Lineage (NCBI taxonomy): Bacteria > Pseudomonadati > Pseudomonadota > Gammaproteobacteria > Pseudomonadales > Pseudomonadaceae > Pseudomonas > Pseudomonas sp. TE3644. The sequence continues at coordinate 734,495 of NZ_JBWBQF010000001.1, forward strand.
TGCGGGAGAGAAGATCGCAGGGGGCTGGACCTGGCCGTCGAATGGTGTCCTGATTGGAAAATTTGCTTCAAACGGTAGTTTGAATAAAGGCGTTGATATCGCCGGGGAATTGGGACAGCCTGTTTTTGCCGCGTCTGATGGTTCAGTGGTGTACGCCGGGAGTGGGTTGCGGGGCTACGGCGAGTTGATCATCATCAAGCACAGCGATACCTACGTCAGTGCCTACGGTCACAACCGCAGGCTTTTGGTTCGGGAGGGGCAACAGGTCAAGGCCGGGCAGACAATTGCCGAGATGGGTTCCACGGGTACAGACCGGGTGAAGCTTCACTTCGAAATTCGCCGCCAGGGCAAGCCAGTGGATCCTCTGCAATTCCTGCCGCGTCGCTGACCGGTTGCCAAGCCTGTTCCTGATGTAGTGGGGACAGGCTTTAACGTTGCCAAGGATAAGCGCGACGTTGGAGCTTGAGGTCGAACTCAACAAAGGACTATAACAAATGGCTCTCAACAAAGAAGCGCCGGAGTTTGACATAGACGATGAGGTACTCCTTATGGAGACTGGCATCGTTCTGGACGCGGAGGCGGACGAAGAACCGGTCGTGACTTCTGTTCGTGCCAAGACCAAAAACTCTACTGCGCTCAAGCAGCACAAGTACATCGATTACACCCGTGCGCTGGATGCGACACAGCTGTATTTGAATGAAATCGGTTTTTCCCCACTGCTGTCTCCGGAAGAAGAAGTGCATTTTGCGCGCCTGTCGCAAAAAGGTGATCCGGCTGGCCGCAAGCGCATGATTGAAAGCAACCTGCGGCTGGTGGTGAAAATCGCTCGTCGCTACGTCAACCGGGGCCTGTCCCTGCTGGACCTCATCGAAGAAGGCAACCTGGGGCTGATCCGGGCCGTCGAGAAATTCGACCCCGAACGCGGTTTCCGTTTCTCCACCTACGCTACGTGGTGGATTCGCCAGACCATCGAACGCGCCATCATGAACCAGACCCGGACCATCCGGCTGCCGATTCATGTTGTGAAGGAACTCAACGTCTACCTGCGGGCGGCGCGCGAACTGACCCAGAAGCTCGACCACGAACCATCACCGGAAGAGATCGCCAGCTTGCTGGAGAAACCGGTGGGCGAGGTCAAGCGCATGCTGGGGCTCAATGAGCGGGTGTCATCGGTAGACGTGTCCCTGGGGCCGGATTCCGACAAGACATTGCTCGATACCCTCACTGATGACCGTCCCACCGACCCCTGTGACCTGCTGCAGGACGATGACCTGTCGCAAAGCATCGATCAGTGGCTATCCGAATTGACCGACAAGCAGCGTGAAGTGGTGGTGCGTCGCTTCGGCCTGCGCGGACATGAAAGCAGCACCCTTGAAGACGTAGGCCTGGAGATCGGCCTTACCCGTGAGCGGGTACGCCAGATCCAGGTCGAAGGCCTTAAACGGCTGCGCGAGATCCTTGAGAAAAACGGCCTGTCCAGCGAATCACTGTTCCAGTAATTGGTTGCCGCAGCGCAAAACGCCCCGACTGGTTCGGGGCGTTGTTGTTTCCGGGGTAGGTTGCCGCAGGTCCGTTCTGTAAGCGATTGTGCGCTGGGCTTGTCGGCGATTCTCCATGGTAGCGTGCAGGAGGTTGTTTTTACTGAGGTTTTTAGAGTGTTTCGCCGCGGAAAAGACTTTTCCTGAAAGATTTGTGCAGTTGAATCGTCATCTGGAATCTCTATTATCGAACCTGTGCCAAGGAGCAGGCACAGGCGCTCAAGGATGAGGGTCAGGACACCGCAGGACGCGGTTCATCAGGACGATGACAGGGATACAGGGAATAGGGACAGAAAAGGTGGGCGGGTCAAACCGCCCCTTTTTTTTGCCTGGCGATTACCTGCATGAACTCGAATCTGACTCGTAGCCGCTGCCGCCAGGCTGCGCTGGCCATGGCGTGCACAGCAGATTTACAGTGAACTTCAGGGCCAGCGCAGCCTGGCGGCAGCGGCTACGGGCAGGGCAGTGCAGGCAAAAAAAAGACCCCTCGCGGGGTCTTCATGGGTGCCGCCTGGAACGCCTCAGCGCTCCAGTTCAGCGATTTTGCCAGTCTTGCCGTCCCATTCCGCCGCATCAGGCAGTGGGTCTTTACGCTCGGTCACGTTAGGCCAGATTTCCGCCAGTTCGGCGTTCAACTCGATGAAGTTCTCCATCCCCGCAGGAATTTCGTCTTCAGAGAAAATGGCTACGGCCGGGCATTCAGGCTCACAAAGCGCGCAGTCGATGCACTCGTCCGGGTGAATCACCAGGAAGTTCGGGCCTTCGTAGAAGCAGTCCACCGGACAGACTTCGACGCAGTCGGTGTACTTGCACTTGATGCAGTTGTCGGTGACGACGAAGGTCATTTCAAAATATCTCCTCAAGGCGGCAGCGAAGCCCCTGAAAAAGGGCCGCTCGGTCTGGGCTGGTCAGCCCGCGAACCAGGCTAAGAGTTCGTGGCATTCCCAAACCGCGCGGGATTCTATCAGCTTGCGCGCTGCTGCGTTAGATCCGAGTCTTCAGTGTATAGAGCAATTCGATTGCTTGACGTGGCGTCATGCCATCAATGTCGGTCTTGCTGAGTTGTTCCAGCACCGGGTGCGGCAGGCTGGCGAACAGATCGCTCTGGTGCGGTACCTGGGGTTGGCCCGGGGCGCTGGCGATGGGTTCGTGTGGCAGGCTCGCCGTTTCCAGGCGGCCCAGGTGTTCCTTGGCGCGGGCGATGACCGCATTCGGTACGCCGGCCAGCTGTGCCACGGCCAGTCCGTAGCTTTGGCTGGCAGGGCCTGGCAGCACGTGGTGCAGGAACACGATGCGTTCCTTGTGCTCGGTGGCGCTCAGGTGCACGTTGGCGACCAGTGGCTCGTTTTCGGGCAGTACCGTCAATTCAAAGTAGTGGGTGGCGAACAGCGTGTACGCCTTGAGCTGTGCCAGGCGCTCTGCAGCAGCCCAGGCCAGCGACAGACCGTCGAAGGTGCTGGTACCGCGGCCCACTTCATCCATTAGCACCAGGCTCTTGTCCGTGGCGTTGTGCAGGATGTTGGCAGTTTCGCTCATTTCCACCATGAAGGTCGAGCGGCCGCCGGCCAGGTCATCGCTGGAGCCGATACGGGTGAAGATGCGGTCCACCAGTGACAGCTCGCAGCCGGCTGCCGGTACGAAGCTGCCGATATGGGCCATCAGCACGATCAGTGCGGTCTGGCGCATATAGGTGGATTTACCGCCCATGTTCGGGCCGGTAATCACCAGCATGCGCGTGTTGTCGTCCAGCGCCAGGTCGTTGGCCACAAACGGCGTGGTCAGCACTTGCTCCACTACCGGGTGACGGCCCTGGTTGATGCGCAGGCACGGCTCGTCGACGAACACCGGGCAGTTGAGGTCCAGGTTCAGTGCGCGCTCGGCCAGGTTGCTCAACACGTCGAGCTCGGCCAGGGCCGCGGCGGTGTCCTGCAGCGGTGGCAGATGGCCGATCAGGTTTTCCAGCAGCGCGTCGTACAGCATCTTCTCGCGGGCCAGGGCGCGGCTTTTCGCCGACAGCGCCTTGTCCTCGAACGCCTTGAGTTCAGGCGTGATGAAGCGCTCGGCGCCCTTGAGGGTCTGACGGCGGATGTAATCGACCGGCGCCTGTTCGGCCTGTTTGCTGGGTAGCTCGATGAAGTAGCCGTGCACGCGGTTGTAGCCGACCTTGAGGTTGGCCAGGCCGGTGCGGGCTTTTTCGCGGGCTTCCAGGTCGATCAGGAACTGGCCGGCGTTCTCGCTCAAGGCCAGTAGCTCGTCCAGCTCGCTGTCGTACCCGGTCTTCAATACGCCGCCGTCACGGATGACGGCCGGCGGGTTGTCGATGATGGCCTTGCTCAGCAGGTCGGCCAGCTCCGGGTAGGTGCCGGCAATGGTGGCCAGCAGGGCCAAGTGCGGCGCCTCAAGGTCGGACATCGCCACTTGCAGGTCCGGCAACGCGGCCAGGGCGTCGCGCAAGCGGGCCAAGTCGCGAGGGCGGGCATTGCGCAGGCCGATACGGGCGAGGATGCGCTCGATGTCGCCGATTTCCTTCAGCTGCGGCTGCAGGCTTTCGAAACGGTAGCCTTCCAGCAGGCAGCGGATCGAACTCTGGCGCGCCTGCAGTACCTTCAGGTCGCGCAGCGGGCGGTTCAGCCAGCGGGTCAGCAGGCGGCTGCCCATGGCGGTCTGGCAACGGTCGATCACCGATTGCAGGGTGTTGTCGCGACCACCGGCCAGGTTGGTGTCCAGCTCCAGGTTGCGGCGGCTGGCGCCGTCCAGCACCACGGTGTCGTCAAGTCGCTCATGGCGCAGGCTGCGCAGGTGGGGCAGGGCGGTGCGCTGGGTTTCCTTGGCGTAGCCCAGCAGGCAGCCGGCGGCGCCGATGGCCAGGGTCAGGTTCTCGCAGCCAAAACCCTTGAGGTCCTGGGTGGAGAACTGCTGGCAAAGGCTTTTGTGCGCGGTGTCACGCTCGAAATCCCACGGCGCGCGACGGCGCGAGCCACGGCGCTTCTCCGCCGGCAGGCCCTGGGGCCAGTCATCGGGAATCAGCAGCTCCACCGGGTTGATGCGCTCCAGCTCCGCCAGCAGGTTTTCCCAGCCCTTGATCTCCAGCACCGAGAAATTGCCGCTGGTGATGTCCAGCACCGCCAGGCCGAACAGACGCTCGTCGCCCAGCACCGCAGCGATCAGGTTGTCGCGGCGCTCATCCAGCAACGCCTCGTCACTGACCGTGCCTGGGGTGATGATGCGCACGACTTGGCGCTCCACCGGGCCCTTGCTGGTGGCCGGGTCGCCAACCTGCTCACAGATGACCACCGACTCGCCCAGCTTCACCAGCTTGGCCAGGTAACCCTCGGCCGCGTGGTACGGAATGCCGCACATGGGGATCGATTGCCCCGCCGACTGGCCGCGAGCCGTGAGGGTGATGTCCAGCAACTTGGCCGCTTTCTTCGCGTCTTCGTAGAAGATCTCGTAGAAGTCGCCCATGCGGTAGAACATCAACTGGTCTGGGTGCTGGTTTTTCAGCTTCCAGTACTGCTGCATCATGGGGGTGTGGCTGGAGAGGTCTGAAATTGCTTTATTCATCAATAGCTTATAAAGGAATCTTGAGAATTCGAGGGCGCGAAAACATGGCGGTAACCGCCTGCTGCCTGGCGTGAAGGCCGTAATCCTATCATGCAACGGATTGAGACGTTTCTGCCCTCGGCGGTTTCTTGCATCGTGGGCTAATATCGCTTCTTTTTTACGGGAAGGATTCCCATTGGCAAGCCATCTGCGCGAGCGTTATCTAAAACTTGCAGATTCCGCATTCAGGTTGATTGAGCCTGTACTGCAGCATGAATCAGGTCTGCCCGTCGCGCTGCAAGGCATCGGCGAGCCCGAACTGCAGGAGGTTGATTGTTGGCGTCGACATCCTGCCTGTCGGGTGGAGTGGGATTGGCGAAAAATCCTGCGTGAATTCAGGAAGAAGCCCAAGCGCATGGATGTCTCTTTTTACGTGAACCAGCGGTTATGTGGGCTGATGATTGCAACAATCTCCAAGGCCAGGGTGAATATCAATGTGGCCTATGTGGAGGCCTGTCCAGACCCGGCTCATCCGCTGAAGGAAAGGTTTCTCGGTGTTGCGATGCTTCAGGCAGAGCTGTTTGCAGCCGTCATCGATGCCACCCATGTTTCCGTGTCCAAGCCAGATCATAATGTGGTGCCGCTTTATGAGGGGCTGGGCTACCAAATGCTTTCATCAGACAGGGCGCGTCTCAGGCGCGGTGGAAGGCCGCGGTATGAGTTGCTGGTCAAGGCGATCCGTTGATGGACCTGCTTTTTGACCTGCAAAAAGCGATGGGTTAATGTCAGCCCAACAACTCAGCTTCGTGGAGGCGGGTATGAAAAAACACAGCGGCAAGATCAAGAAAGGCAGGGTGTCGGAAGAACCTCGGACGGTTTTCGGTAGTCATTCGTCCGTGGAGGCGGCTCGCGGTCGAATCCAGGCCTATCTTTCGCAAAACCGTGACGTCTTCACTCAGTGGTTCAGTGCCGAGCATGGTGTTGTGTTCACGGGGGCGTTGGCGGGTGCGAAACGCAAAAAGCTGGTCAGCGGCAAGTTTGTTTTTCTTCGCCGGCGAGGCGACGAATCGCAGGTCGGACAACGAAGCGCCTAGGCGCTTTTTGTAGGTGATATCACGCGGTATTCTGATCAGTGTTTGTAAATTGCTGTAAAGCAAGTCAGTATGCATTTATGCAAAAACGTACCGTAGCCCTCATTCTCAAGGAACTGCTCGCGCGCGACGGCCTCTCCGCCACGGAGCTGCACCGCCGCACAGGTGTTCCGCAATCCACCCTGTCGCGCATCCTGGGCGGCAAGATCGTCGACCCCGCCGACAAGCACATCGCCAAACTGGCCGAGTATTTTCGCGTCAGCACCGACCAGTTGCGCGGTCGTGCCAGCCTGGCGGGCAATGGGCATGCGGAGCTGCGTGACATCAGCCTGTGGGACGATGACACGCCTGTGGAGGACGATGAGGTGTCCGTGCCTTTCCTGCGCGAGGTCGAACTGGCTGCCGGTTCGGGCCGCTTCGTCATAGAGGAAAGCGAACGCGCCAGCCTGCGATTCGGCAAGCGCAGCCTGCGCCACAACGGCGTGCAGTTCGACCAGGCCAAATGCGTGACCGTGCGCGGCAACAGCATGCTCCCGGTGTTGCGCGATGGCGCTACGGTTGGGGTCAATGCCGGCAAGCGCGGCATCGGTGACATCATCGATGGTGACCTGTACGCCATCAACCACAACGGCCAATTGCGCGTCAAACAGCTTTACAGGCTGCCTACCGGCATTCGCCTGCGCAGTTTCAACCGCGAAGAACACCCCGACGAAGACTACAGCTTCGCCCAGATGCAGGATGAGCAGATCATCATCCTCGGCCACGTCTTCTGGTGGGGCATGTACGCCCGCTGACAGCCCTCCCAAGATCCCAACCCAGCCCAACAAGGCGAACCAGGTGATGCCACAGGCATAACTGGCCCGAAACAGATGTGGGAGGGGACCTCGGGAAGCGCCGCGCGGGCGGCGCGCGATCTACAGAGCGCCCCAAAACCAACGACATGCACCTGCCGGCCCTGACGCAATCACGTAGCCGCTGCCGCCAGGCTGCGCTGGCACGTGTGAACCCTGAAAATTTCCAGTGGCGGGCAGGGCCAGCGCAGCCTGTCGGCAGCGGCTACGACATATGCGTTTATGCATTGATTAAATATGCATTAGCGCATAGTCTGGTTTTGTAACGTCTTGCCAGGAGGAAGAGACATGCAATTGAACCAGGCATTTCTACAGGAAGTCCCCGTCTGGCTGGTCGTGATGCTGGCGCTGTTGGGTGGCGTCACCGGCGAGATGTGGCGCGCCGACAAGGAGGGCGCGCAAGGCTGGCACCTGCTGCGCCGCGTGCTGATGCGCTCCGGGGCCTGCATGGTCTGCGGGTTGGCGGGTACCATGCTGCTTTATGGTGCTGGGTTTTCGTTGTGGTCGGCCAGCGCGCTGGGGTGCATGACCGCCATGGCGGGTGCGGACGTGGCGCTCAGCCTTTATGAGCGCTGGGTAGTTAAGCGCTTGGGGTTGGGAGCGGCGGGGCGGCGCAAGCGCTTGTGACCGAGTAAAAAAATCGCCCCCTTGATATTTTTGGATATTCGGCACAACTCAATTTGTTTAGCAATCTTCCGCGACTTTTAATATGGGTGGCTAGCGATCTGCTTTTGAGTGTGTGGGTATTCGATTGTTCTGGTGCAAATTTTATCTCGGAGAAATTAGTTTACATTTGTGCTGTTGATGCTTTGGTAATTATTCCATAGATTCGATGGTGTCTTCTGTTGTTGGGTAGCACTGAATGTTCCGATTTTGCGGAGGCGTATCTCGACCACTTGTTTGGAGGTAGGGGATTCTTAGTCGGTTCGTCTTGAGGAAGGTATATGATTTTTACCAGTGACGATATTCAAGTACATGACGATGGCATCACTGTCGAGGAGCAGAATCTAATTGCTGTTCAGTTCAGCGCCGCAATGTGGCGCTATGGTTGGCCTCGGAGCGATGCCTATTTCGCTAGGCCCTGCTGGCATATATTCATAGCTGGAGCGCGCCGTCCGGAAGGCGAGTGTTGTGCGAGTGAGTTGGCCGTGAATCCCGAGTGGGGTTTTCTTGCTTCTGTCTGGAGCAGAATAAAAGAGTTGCATATTCCCGATGCAATTTTGTTGGGAGTATATGCTAACGGCCAGACGCTTGGTCAGGACTCCCCAATTCATCGTGATAACAAGCCGCAGGAGCGGGGAAAAACAGTCGTATTATTCTGTAATTCCCACTGGGCTAGTTGCTGGGGCGGCGAGTTGGTCTTTTATGATCATCAGAAAATGAACGTCATAAAATCGGTCTTGCCGCGTTCTGGAAGGTTTGTTGTTTTTAATGGTCAGGTTCCACATAGCGCTCGGTCGCCTTCCGTGGCCTGTGATCAGCTGAGGGTGACTATCGCATTCAAGACTGTTTTTTAGTCACTGTTAATAGGAAGTCTTGTGGGTCGAAATAAAGCGTTGAGAGTAAATCCTTGTCGGTCAATGATGGCGGTGTTTATTGGGTTGAGCGACCGCCAGCGAGTGAAAGTTTTTGCATGGACGGCCTCATCGTTTTTGGTCATTGGGCTAGTTTTGGTTTTGTTTTTTCAAGAAAGAGCTATTTCAAAGTCGGCTCCCCTTATCCCTGCAACCGGTGTTATCTGGAAATCCTTAGGTGCTAGTGATGACGATCGGACGATTTTGCGTTTTCTATTGAAGGTTGAACCTGGCTCGGCATCCAGACAGGTTTTCGCTCCATTGTCTGCCAGTGGTACTCGATGTGGGGCTCGGCGTCTTTCGGTTGGTGAAACGGTAAGGCTGAGTGTCGAAGTTCGGGGGGATGATTTTACAATCAGGGCGGCTGCAAACACTGCAGGTTGCATTTTATTTGATGACGCTGTGGCTGAACAAGTGAGGCTGGGCCGTCAGCAATTGCTGCGAACGTATGCTGCCTATTTTTTTGGTCTGTCAGTGCTCTCGTTCCTTTTCGCGTTTTGGTACTGGCGTAAAGGGTAGTTATTGTCAAGCAGGTTGCTTGTATTTATTGCTTCTTTGTCGTTGCCGAAAAACTCTTGAGGTAAATGCTATGGCGATTAAATTAGAGATTATTGTTGGGTATGTGGGTGATGGTGTTGGAGGGGCGGCAGGTGCAACTGCCGTGGTGGAACAGTTTAACTCGGATAAGCAGGGTTTTGCTCTTGTCAATCAACATGCGCAGACAGGGGCGGCGGTTGCAAATGTATTATCCATCGTCAGCGTAATGGGTGGGTTTGTTCCCTTTCTAAATATTGCGACGAATACCTTCGCTGGTACGACCACTTTTCTAAAAATTACAGCAGAGTATAAAGATACCCGGCAATTCAGCGTTGGGGACGTCATTAGTCTCGTTGGGAACGTTGCGGGGACCGCTGCTGCGTTCACCTTCTTGGCAGGATTTGGTCCGGCCAGTTTGGGCTTCACTGCTGTGGCAGTCGGTGCGTCGGCACTTGGGTTGGTGACTTCCGACACTGCTCGCATGATTCACGATGCAGTAATTGCGCCCATTGCACAGAAGTATTTTGCAGACGTACCGCCTGGGGGGTATCCGGACCATTGGGTCGCGCCCAACCTTCTGCTTGTCCCTCGGTTGGTAATTGACACAGAGCATAGGGGGATGGTGGCTGCCATCCGTTGGGACCCAAGTACCGGTGCTACATCCTTGGGCAGCGTGCATTTGCTCTATCCTTCGGGGAGTCCAGCAGGTGGAGGTGGCGGTCCTGGATTTGCCATTGGAGCAGTCCCAGTCGGGAGCGCCCCTGCAGTCCCGGGCGGTCATGACAATATCGAAATATCCATTGAGTCGATAAATGGTGATCGATCAAAAGGCCAAGCACCTATTCCAGATCCAGCTGCTCCTCAGGATGTCTATGCATGCTGTACCGGGTCCCAAGATTCGTACAGTTGAGACTGATTTGTAGGATGGAGTACCGTGAGCGGCTACTTAGCCCTCACGGACCAATGTCATGGATACGATAACCTCTTTATCCTCCGCCCTTGGCAAACACCTCAGTACAGCGAAAGCCCAGGTCACCACCGCCGAATCCTGCACCGGCGGCGGCATCGGCGAGGCCATCACCCGGATATCGGGCAGCTCGGCCTGGTTCGAAGCGGGCTATATCACCTATTCCAACACGCAGAAAACCGCCCAGCTGGGCGTGCCTGCCGAACTGTTCCCCCGCGTCGGTGCGGTCAGCCAGCAGGTGGTAGAGGCCATGGCGCTGGGCGCCACCCAGCGCAGCGGGGCGCGTTTCGCCGTGGCGGTCAGTGGCATCGCCGGGCCGGACGGCGGCAGCGCCGAGAAACCGGTGGGCACCGTCTGGCTCGCCTGGGCCGACGGCGATCAGGTGATTTCCGAGCGCCAACAGTTCGCCGGCGACCGCGATGAGGTCCGCCGACAAACGGTAAAGGCCGCGCTAGAGGGGTTGATACGTCTTGTGGCAACAGAAATGTCGGCACGGGGGTAGGCGAGCACTGATCCCTGTGGAATAATACTGGCTACTTATACAGTTATCCGGCCTTCTGGCCTTATTGATTTTTAGAGAGGACTTTAATGGACGACAACAAGAAGAAAGCCTTGGCTGCGGCCCTGGGTCAGATCGAACGTCAATTCGGCAAGGGTGCCGTAATGCGTATGGGTGACCACGACCGTCAGGCCATCCCGGCTATCTCCACCGGTTCCCTAGGCCTGGACATCGCCCTGGGCATTGGCGGCCTGCCAAAAGGCCGTATCGTCGAGATCTACGGCCCTGAATCGTCGGGTAAGACTACCCTGACCCTGTCCGTGATCGCCCAGGCGCAAAAGATGGGCGCCACCTGTGCGTTCGTCGACGCCGAGCACGCTCTGGACCCCGAGTACGCCGGCAAGCTGGGCGTCAACGTCGACGACCTGCTGGTTTCGCAGCCGGACACCGGCGAACAGGCCCTGGAAATCACCGACATGCTGGTGCGCTCCAATGCCGTTGACGTGATCATCGTCGACTCCGTGGCGGCCCTGGTACCCAAGGCTGAAATCGAAGGCGAAATGGGCGACATGCACGTGGGCCTGCAAGCCCGTCTGATGTCCCAGGCGCTACGTAAAATCACCGGTAACATCAAGAACGCCAACTGCCTGGTGATCTTCATCAACCAGATCCGCATGAAGATCGGCGTGATGTTCGGCAGCCCGGAAACCACCACCGGTGGTAACGCGCTGAAGTTCTACGCCTCCGTGCGTCTGGACATCCGCCGTACCGGCGCGGTGAAGGAAGGCGACGAAGTGGTCGGCAGCGAAACCCGCGTCAAGATCGTCAAGAACAAGGTGGCCCCGCCATTCCGTCAGGCTGAGTTCCAGATCCTTTACGGCAAGGGTATCTACCTGAACGGCGAGATCATCGACCTGGGTGTGGCTCACGGCCTGCTGGAAAAAGCTGGCGCCTGGTACAGCTACCAAGGCAGCAAGATCGGTCAAGGCAAGGCCAACTCGGCCAAGTTCCTGGCGGACAACCCGGAAATCGGTGCTGCCCTCGAGAAGCAGATTCGCGACAAGCTGCTGACTGGCGGTGTTGATGCCAAGAAAGCCCCGGCTGTCGAAGCTGCTGCCGAAGACGAAATGGTAGACGCCGACGTCGATTTCTAATCACGTCATGGCTGCCATTCTCGATACACCCGTCGCTGTGCGACGGGCTGCAATGGACCTGCTCGCGCGACGCGAGCACGGTCGGGTCGAGCTGACGCGCAAACTGCGTCAGCGCGGCGCACTCCCCGAAATGATCGACCAGCAACTCGACCGGCTGACGGAAGAGGGCCTGCTGTCCGAATCCCGTTACCTCGAAGCCTTCATCAACTACCGTGCCCGTTCAGGCTACGGGCCTGTGCGTATTCGTGAGGAACTGGGGCAGCGTGGCTTGCTGCGTGCCGACGTGGAACAAGCCCTGCGTGAAAGCGAGTTCAACTGGATGGAACAATTGACCGAAGTCTGGCAGCGCAAGTTTGCCGGTCAACGGCCGGTCGACCCGCGCAGCCGCGCGCAGCAAACCCGATTCCTGGCCTACCGCGGTTACCCGATGGACCTGATCGGCCGCTTGCTCAGCGGCCGTGGGCTGGACGACTGATCACGTCACCTTCGCACTTTTCCTGGGGCGGGCGCCTCTGCTGGCTGGCAGTGTAGGCGCAGGCTCTGCAGCCCAGTGTTGGGGCTGGTTGAGGTAGTCCACCAACTCGCGCAGGCGGCCGTTATCCCGGCCGTTGAAGGTAAAGGCCAGGCGTGTCAGGTGGCTGAATTGAGGCTCCTGATACGTCTCCTCGTCGTAGGCATGCTGGTGGAAGGTGTCGCTCAGGCACAGGTCGGCAAAGTCTTGCTGCATCTGCACCAGCGCCGCCTCGTTCATTGGGTGTTTCAGGCGCATCACGAAAAGGTTCTTCAACCAGCGACTGGAATGGAAGTTGGCGTAGAAGCGATTGATCTCTTGCACCGCTTCCTCGGCGCTGTACACCAGGCGCAGCAACTTGAGGTCGGTGGGCAGAATGTAGTGATTGTCGCGCAGTTGCTTGCCGATGAAGTCCAGGCAGTCCTGCCAGAAACTGCCGCCGGGGGCATCCAACAATACCACTGGCACCAGCGGGCTCTTGCCGGTCTGGATCAGCGTCAGTACTTCCAGTGCCTCATCCAGCGTGCCGAAACCGCCGGGGCATAGCACCAGCCCATCGGCTTCCTTGACGAAGAACAGCTTGCGGATGAAGAAGAAGTGGAAGGGCAGTAGTTGGTCACTGCCTTCCATGGTGGCATTGGCATGCTGTTCGAACGGCAAGGTAATGTTGAAACCCAGGCTGTGCGCCAGCCCGGCGCCCTGGTGGGCGGCGGCCATGATGCCGCCGCCAGCACCGGTAATCACCATCAGGTCGGCGCGGGCGAGGGCGGCGCCCAGTTCCTTGGCCTGGGCATAAAGCGGGTGTTCCAAGGGGGTGCGCGCCGAGCCGAACACGGTTACTTTGCGCCGCCCTTTGAATTGCTCCAGCACGCGGAAGGCGTGCTCCAGCTCGCGCAGCGCCTGCAGGGTGATCTTGGCGTTCCAGCGGTTGCGGTCATCCTGCGCCATGCGCATCACGGTCAGGATCATGTCGCGGTACAGCGCAAGGTTGGGGCTACTGGGGGCGATCAGGTTCAGTTGGGTTTCGACCTGGCGGGTCAGGTCCAGGCCATTGCTGTTGAAATGGTTGGACAGGAACTCATTCGGTTCGTAAGGCATTCAAACGTCTCCTTCTGCATATGAACCTTTGGCCGGGCCGAGCAGTTCGGCCAGGCCGCGACACTGCTTGTGTCGCTGGCTGTCCAGGTTAAGCCCTGGACGTTGCAGTAAGCCCACGGCGGGGCGGTTGAGGCAGTGATGGTCTTCAGGGTCGCCTCGGTACCCTGCATCAGGTTCGTTGGTTTAAATCTAGACCCTGCCCACTGCTTGCGCCTCGGCAGCGATGCACCGCACCCCATGAAAAATAATGTTCACCGACCGCTCGTCTGAACGGATCCGATTTATGCAAAGGTCTGGTTTACTGGTTAAGCACAGATGGCAAAGTAATGTCGCGGATGCTGCTTGCGCAGGGAGACAGGGATGATGCGTATCAGTCTGGAAGTGGATAACGAATTGATGCGGCTGCTGAGCCGGGCGGCCCAGGCCAACAACGTGACCCTGGAGGAGGAATGCCTGCGGCGGCTGGACGGGGCGCAGCGACGTTCGCGGTACATGCAGGCACTGGTGGCCGAGTTGCGCGCCGATGATGAGCAACGGCGCGAACGGGCGGGCTGATTACTTCTTCTTGGCAGGCTTGGCGTCCAGCAGCGCGCAGTGCTGCGCCGTGTAGCGCTGGGTGGTGACCGCCAGGTTGGTGTGGTTTTCGGTGAACTCGTAACGCATGGCGGCGCCCTTGGCCATCAGCTCGCGGTAGCCTTTGTTGCTGCACACGCTGCGGCCCAGTTGCACGCGCACGGCCTCCGGGTTGGCGCGCATGTTTTCGGCTTCGCCTTTTTGCACGGTCAGGTGGTCAACCAGTTCGCTGCCCTCGACGGTGTAACCTTGGTCGAGGATGTTTTCGTTGATCTCGCGCGGGGTGCCGGCGTTGCTCTTCTCGGCGACCTGCTGGAGCAGCTTGCCCAGCTCGAACTCCTGCAGCGAGGCTGCGTGGGCGGCCATGGGCAAGGCCAGCACGAGGGTGAGGGGGGCGATAAAGCGCAGCATGAAGCTCTCCTGATTCAATGACTGGCAATTGGACCCGTGACCAGTCCATGCGTTCATAAAGGCCGCGATTATAGGGGCAAACCCGACGGATCGGCAGCTGAAGCTCTGATAAACTCGCGCTCGTTCAGGCTGGCGACCATTGCCAGTCGACTCTTTCGAGCTTTGCCCGCCCATGTCCCATGCTGTTTCCCGCCTGCGCGCCGAGCGTCTGGCCCGTTGCGTCAAGCCTTTCGTCAACCGTGGTTCGCGCGCGCCGCGCTGCCCGGGCTGCCGGGTGATCTTCGACTACTGCCTGTGCAAATTCCGCCCGACGGTCGATGCGCAGGCGGCCGTGTGCCTGATCATGCACGATGTCGAGCCGCTGAAGCCGTCCAACACCGGCTGGTTGATCGCCGACATATTGCCCGACACCCAGGCGTTCATCTGGTCGCGCACCGAGGTCGATCCGCAACTGATGGCGTTGCTCGATGACCCTCAATGGCAGCCTTATATTGTCTTCCCGGGCGAGTTCGTGGCGCCCGAGCGCGTGGTAACGCACGTGGAGCCTCAACAGGGCAAACGCCCGTTGTTCATCCTGTTGGATGCGACCTGGACCGAGGCGCGCAAGATGTTCCGCAAAAGCCCGTACCTGGCGCGCTTTCCGGTGCTGAGCCTGGCCAGTGATCAGTTGTCGCGCTACAAGCTGCGGCGCTCCAAGCGTGATGACCATTTCTGCACGGCTGAAGTGGCGGCGTTGTGCCTGGAGTTGGCTGGTGATCAGCACGCCGCCGCTGTGCTTGATACCTGGCTGGACGTATTCACCGGCCATTACCTGGCCGCCAAGTTCCAACTGCCGCTCGACGAGCAGGACGAGGTCCACCAACGCCTGC
The DNA here is from genome assembly GCF_056278815.1 of Pseudomonas sp. TE3644. Taxonomy (NCBI): domain Bacteria; kingdom Pseudomonadati; phylum Pseudomonadota; class Gammaproteobacteria; order Pseudomonadales; family Pseudomonadaceae; genus Pseudomonas; species Pseudomonas sp. TE3644. The sequence continues at coordinate 749,711 of NZ_JBWBQF010000001.1, forward strand.
AGTCCCTACAGCCCTGAAACCAGTAACCCCTAACCCGCAACCCGTAAACCCGCTCAACCGTAGCCGCTGCCGCCAGGCTGCGCTGGCCCGCCAGAACCCCGACTCTCTCCGGTGGGGCCCACGGCCAGCGCAGCCTTCGGCAGCGGCAGCGGCTACGGTTGAGCGGTTGAGCGATTTAGCGGCGAAGCGGTTACGCAGTGGCAGCGGCCGGCGCGCGCTGCGGCCACAACTGCGCAATCAACATGCCCGCCAGCATCAGCGCACACCCCACATACCCCCGCATCTGCAACGACTCGCCCAGCAACCACGCCCCGGCAATGGCCGCGAACACTGCTTCCAGCGACAGAATGATCGCCGCATGGGAGGCAATGGCGTCTTTTTGCGCCACCACCTGCAACGTGTAACCAATGCCCACGGCCACGATGCCGCCATACAGCAGGGCGGGACCGGCGGCGATGATGGCGTCCAGCCCGATCGGTTCCAGCACGAGCGCCAGCAGCAGGCTCACGACCGCGCAGGTGGCAAATTGCAGGAAGGCCAGGCGAATCGGGTCATGCCGGCTGGCGAAGATGCCGACCAGTACCACGTGGGCACCCCACACGAACGCTCCAATCAATTGCAGCCAGTCCCCGGACGACACCTGGAAGTTGTCGCCCACACTGAGCAGGAACATGCCCGCCACTGCCAGCCCGGCGCCCAGCCAGGTGCCGGTGCCGGTCTTGTGGCCCATCAACATGCCCAGCACCGGCACCACAATCACGTACAGGCCGGTGATGAACCCCGAGTTGGTGACGCTGGTAAACAGCAGCCCGACTTGCTGCAGGTTGATGCCCAGGGTCAAGGCCAAGCCCATCACCACGCCGCCGATCCACAGGCCGCGGGTCATGAACGGTTCACGCGGTGGCTGGCTGGTGCGGCGGCCAATCACCAGCGGCAGCAGGCACAGCGAGCCCAGCGCAAAGCGCAGGCCGGAATAAAGGAAGGGGCCAATGTGGTTCATGCCCAGGGTCTGGGCAATGAAGCCCGATCCCCAGATCATGGCAGTCAACAACATCAGCAGGTCAGCACGCAGGGCTTGGCGACGCATGGGTTTTCTCTTGTTGGAAGGGGGTGAACCGCGCCCCAGGGCGCTTGCACGAAAAGGGATGCGACTTTAGCCGCAAAGCGCCAAACTTGACCACCCTGTCAGCCGTCGGCATCCTTGGCGCCGACCCGAGCACCTGAACTGCCGCAATCGCCAAACAGACCGTGAGTTGGCGCTAAAATAAAGCTCGGGTCGCCTCGGCAGGGGCCGACTCCTTGCGCGCCTGCACAGAACAGGATCATTAGATCGATGGCCACATACGACATCCTGATAGCCGATGACCACCCCCTTTTCCGTGGCGCCCTGCGCCAAGCCGTGACCTTGGGCCTGGGGCCCGACACCCGTCTGGTGGAAGTGGCGAGCATCGCCGAGCTTGAAACCCAACTCAACGCCAAGGCCGACTGGGACCTGGTGCTGCTCGACCTGAACATGCCCGGCGCCTATGGCTTCTCCGGGCTGGTGCTGTTGCGCGGCCAATACCCGCAGGTACCGGTGGTGATGGTCTCGGCCCAGGAAGAAGCCGCGGTAGTGGTGCGCGCGCGCGAATTCGGCGCCAGCGGCTTCATCCCCAAATCAAGCCCGCTGGAAGTGATCCAGGAAGCGGTGCGCAACGTGCTGGATGGCGACGTCTGGTGGCCGCCACAAGCGTTCGAGGCCGTCAGCGTCAGCGCCGAGGCCAAGGCGGCCAGCGAAGGGCTCGCCAGCCTCACCCCGCAACAGTTCCGCGTGCTGACCATGGTCTGCGAAGGCCTGCTGAACAAGCAGATCGCTTATGAGTTGAGTGTGTCGGAGGCCACCATCAAGGCCCACGTCACGGCTATATTCCGCAAGCTGGGGGTGCGTACGCGGACCCAGGCGGCGCTGTTGCTGCAACAACTTGAGTCAATTTCGTCGTCGTAAGGCATTTTGCCTTCACACTTTTTTGACAAAAGCTGAATTAGCTTGCCCCTTTTCTCCTGCAACAGTTGATTTGTCATGTCCCCATACAAAGGCCAGACCGGCCTGAAACGTATTTTCAACGCCACGGGTTATTCGCTGGACGGCCTGCGCGCCGCATTCGTCGGCGAAGCGGCGTTCCGCCAGCTGGTGCTGCTCAACGTGGTGCTGATACCGCTGGCCTTCCTGTTGCACGTCAGCCGTGTGGAGCGCGCCGTGCTGATCGCGGTGTGCCTGCTGGCGCTGATTGTCGAGCTGTTCAACTCGGCGGTGGAGGCGGCCATCGACCGCATCTCCCTGGACCGCCACCCCCTGTCCAAGAATGCCAAGGACATGGGCAGCGCCGCGCAGTTCGTGGTGTTGTGCATGATCGCGCTGGTGTGGGGCGTGATCCTGCTCTGATCAGGCGATGGTCGGCAGCACGATCTCGTCGCTGCGTCGCACCCCGGCGGTAAAGGTGCGGCACAGCTCGAGGAACTCGCGCATGGCCTGGGTCTGATACTTCTGCTTGTGCCAGATGAAGAAGAATTCGCGGGTCAGGTCCAGGTCGGGGGTTTCCAGCGCCACCAGACTGCCGCGGCGGAAGGCATCGCGCAGGGCCAGGCGCGAGATGCAGCCGATGCCCAGGCCTGACTCCACGGCGCGCTTGATGGCTTCGGTGTGTTCCAGTTCCAGGCGCACGTTGAGCAGCGAGCGGTGATGGCGCATGGCCTGGTCGAAGGTCAGGCGCGTGCCTGACCCCTGTTCACGCAGAATCCACGCCTCGTGCGTCAGTTCTTCCAGGGTCGCCCGGCCCTTGGCCGCCAGCGGGTGGCGCGGCGCGCAGAACACCACCAACTCGTCGGCCACCCAGGGCTGCACTTCGATGTCCGGGTGGTTGCAGTCGCCTTCGATCAGGCCCAGGTCAATTTCGTAGTGCGCCACCTGGTGCACGATGTTGGCGGTGTTCTGCACGTGCAGCTTTACCTGGCTTTCCGGGTGCACCTGCATAAAGCTGCCGATCAGCAGGGTGGCCAGGTAGTTGCCGATGGTCAGCGTGGCGCCCACGGCCAGCGAGCCGAAGCCGGACTTGCCGTTGAGCAGGTCTTCGATTTCCTTGGCCTGGTCCAGCAGGGCCACGGCCTGGGGCAGCAGTTGGTGGCCCAGGGCATTGAGGCTCAGGCGCTTGCCGGCGCGATCGAACAGCTGGCAGCTGGACTGGCGCTCCAGTTCAGTGATGGAGGTGCTGGCGGCCGACTGCGACAACGCCAGCAGGCTGGCGGCGCGGGAGACACTTTCCTGCTGCGCCACGGCGACGAACACCTGGAGCTGACGTAGAGTAAATCGCATATCTATATAACCGATAACCCATATCTTGATAATTCAATTAACAGATATTGTCGCTGCGGCTAGAATATTGCGCAATCGCGCTCTCGTTCGGCGCACGCGTTTTCTGAGGAGCCCCCGTACATGAGCAACATGAACCACGAACGTGTACTCAGTGTCCACCACTGGAATGACACCCTGTTCAGCTTCAAGTGCACCCGCGACCCGGGCCTGCGCTTCGAGAACGGTCAGTTCGTGATGATCGGCCTGCAGCAGCCCAACGGCCGCCCGCTGATGCGCGCGTACTCCATCGCCAGCCCGAACTGGGAAGAGCATCTGGAATTCTTCAGCATCAAGGTGCCGGACGGCCCGCTGACTTCCCAGCTGCAGCACCTGAAGGAAGGCGACGAGATCATCATCAGCAAGAAGCCCACCGGCACGCTGGTACTCGACGACCTCAAGCCAGGCAAGCACCTGTACCTGCTGAGCACCGGCACTGGCCTGGCGCCGTTCATGAGCGTGATCCAGGACCCGGAAACCTACGAGCGTTTCGAAAAGGTCATCCTGTGCCACGGCGTGCGTTACGTGAACGAAGTCGCCTACCGGGAGTTCATCACCGAGCACCTGCCGCAGAACGAGTTCTTCGGTGAAGCGCTGCGCGACAAGCTGATCTACTACCCAACCGTGACCCGCGAGCCGTTCGAAAACGAAGGCCGCCTGACCGACCTGATGCGCAGTGGCAAACTGTTCAGCGACATCGGCCTGCCGCCGATCAACCCGCAGGACGACCGCGCCATGCTGTGCGGCAGCCCAAGCATGCTGGACGAGACCAGCGAAGTGCTGAACAGCTTCGGCCTGACGGTTTCGCCGCGTATGCGCGAGCCGGGTGACTACCTGATCGAGCGCGCCTTCGTCGAGAAGTAAGCCTCGCCCCATAAAAAAACCGCCCCATTTGGGCGGTTTTTTTGTGCTCACCGCTTGTAGCCGCTGCCGCAGGCTACGCGGGGACTACCTCCAGCACGCGGATGGTATCGGGCGTCGGATAATGCCACCGCACCTCCACATCCCAGAACCGCACCCCATACTCCCGCTCAGGCGCCGGCACCTGATACGCCGGCCGCGGGTCCTGGGCCAGGCACTGTTCAATCAGTTCCACCAAGGGCTCTGCAAGGCGCATGGCGTGGCCATGGGCCTGCACCAAGGCAGCATCAGCCCAGGTCACGGCAATCGCCTCAGGCGCGCCGCTGGCCATGTCGTTGCGGGCCTGGGGCAGGCTGTCGGCGTAGGGCACGTAGGGTTTGATGTCCAGCACCGGTGTGCCGTCCAGCAAGTCGATGCCCGATAGCCACAGCTTGCCCGCCTCGACCTTCTCCAGCCGCACCACCGACTGGCCGATGCCGTTGGGGCGGTGAGTGGCGCGGGTGGCGAACACGCCCATGGACTTGTTGCCGCCCAGGCGCGGCGGGCGCACCTTCAGGCGTGGCTTGTCCTCCAGCGCCTGGTGGAACAGGAACAGCAGCCATACGTGGCTGACATGCTCCAGGCCCTGCACGGCATCGCCCTGATCGAAAGGCGCCACCAACTCCAGCACCCCCCGGGCGGCGGGTGCCAATTGCGGCTGGCGGGGGATGGCGAATTTTTCCTTGAAGCAGGAACGGACAAAGCCGATTGGGGAAACGCTATAGGTCATGGGCAGGGGTCAACGGCAACCGGCATTGTCATAAGGGCCGGACATGCGCTGCCAGCCGGCACCGGGGTTGGTCTGGGAGCAAACCATGGCACCGTTCTGGGTGATGCTTTGCCATTTGTACCAGGGGGCTGGGCCGGCAGTGGCAACCAGGGGCAGGGAAAGCGCGATTGCGAGCAACAAACGCGAAATCATCTCGGCATACCTCAAAGAGTTGTTTATGCGTAGCCGCTGCCGCAGGCTGCGCTGGCCCGTCTGTACGCTGGAGATCTCCAGTGTGGGCGATGGCCAGCGCAGCCTGGCGGCAGCGGCTATTATGCGTCGATCTTAGCCGCGCACTCGCAGGGTCAGGCCCTTGAGGAAGTTGCGCAGCAACTGGTCGCCGCACGGGCGGTAGTTGTTGTGGCCGACCTTGCGGAACAGCGCGCTCAGTTCAGGCTTGGACACCGGGAACTCGGCGGCCTTGAGCACGGCGTGCATGTCATCCTCTTTGAGCTCGAAAGCCACGCGAAGTTTCTTCAGGATGACGTTATTGGTGACCGGCGTCTCGATCGGCTGGGCCGGACGGCTGTCGTCCTTGCCGCGCTTGAAGAACACCAGGCCGTCCAGGAAGTGCGCCATGACCAGGTCAGGGCAGTGCACGAAACCTTCTTCCTCGTCTTTCTTGAGGTAGGTGATGACGTCGTCCTTGGTGACTTCCAGGCCCGAAAGCTTGATCAGCTCCACTACCTTGGCGTCGCTGATGTCGAGCATGTAGCGCACGCTGCGCAGTACATCATTGTGAATCATGGTGAAAATCCCGAGTGTTGCGAAAAAAAGAGGGTCAGAACTTCTCGTTGCCGGCCAGGTAGCGCCATTGGCCCGCCGGCACCTTGCCCAGCGACACGCCGCCTACGCGGATGCGGCGCATGCCCACCACGGTCAGGCCGACGCTGGCGCACAGTTGGGCGATGATGCCCGGCTGCGGGTTCTTCATGGCGATGCGCAGGCGCGTCTCGTTCTGCCAGCTGGCCTTGACCGCCGGCAGCGCCTTGCCTTTGTGCATGGCGCCATGGATCAGGCGGTTGAGGCCGTGTTCGGCCATCTGGCCGCTGACTTCGACTACGTATTCCTGCTCGATCTTGGCCGCGTCGGCGGTCAGTTTGCGCAGGATTTTCCAGTCCTGGGTAAACACCTGCAGGCCGCTGGCCTTGGCCTGCAGCTCGGCGCCACAGGTCAGGCGCAGGAAGTGGCCCTTGAGCGGGCGCTTGCTGTAGCTGTGCTCGGTGGACAGCGAGGCGGCTTCCAGGCTGGCCAGGGCCTGCTCCAGCGATTGGCCGGCTTCCTGGTGCAGCAGCAGGGTGACGGGCTCAGGCTGCTCGGCCTTGGCGTCGGGGCTCAGGGCCACGACCTGGTCGGCCACCTTGAACTGTGGCTCGTCGACGATTTCACCGTCTACCGTCACCCAGCCCCCTTCGATGAACAGTTCGGCCTCGCGGCGGGAGCACCCGACCAGTTCGATGAGGCGTTTGGAAAGGCGAATGGGATCAGACATGACAGCAGCCGTAACGAAAGAAGGGCGCTAGTGTAACCGCCCTGCGGCGGTTAAGCCCGCGCAGATTGTCGCTGCGCGCGCCGCAGGTGCAGCAGCGGGTAGGGTTGGCCCATGCCATCCACCTCCGAGCGGCCCACTACCTCGAAGCCCTGCTTCAGGTAGAAGCCGAATGCCTGTTCGTTCTGTTCGTTGACGTCCAGCTGGTCGGCGTTGAGGTTGTCCAGGGCGAAATGCAGCAAGCGCTTGCCCACGCCCTGGCCGCGATGGTCGGGGTGGATGAACAGCATCTCGACCTTGCCGGCTGCCACCCCGGCAAAGCCGGTGATGCGCTGGCGCTCGTCCTTGCAGCAGATCAGCATCACCGCGTCCAGGTAGTGTTTTTCCACCAGTTCGCGCAGCAGGATGATGTAGCTGTCGGGCAGGAAGTGATGGGTGGCGCGCACCGAGGCTTCCCATACCCGTGTCAGTTCTGCGTAGTCGTTGGCCCGGGGGGTGTGCACGACCAGATGTTTGCCCATGTCGGTCTCTCCTTGATCCTCCATTGACTGTAGCAGCGGCCGTGAGGCCGCGTCAGCAGGCGATACCGTGTTGCGGCCGGACGCAGCCTGGCGGCAGCTGCTACAGGTTTGTGCAGGGCATAAAAAAACCTGCCGCTGGGGCAGGTTTTTTCAGGGAGCAGGGCGCTTAGATGCGCTCGGCCCACAGGTCGTACTCGTCGGCATCAACCACGCGGCACATTACCTTGTCACCCGGGTTCAGGCCTTCGGCGCCTTCGATGAACACGCTGCCGTCGATTTCCGGCGCGTCGAAGAAGCAACGGCCCACGGCGCCCTGTTCGTCGACTTCGTCGATCAGCACTTCGATGTCACGGCCGATCTTCATCTGCAGACGGGCTGCGCTGATGGCCTGCTGGTGGGCCATGAAGCGGTCCCAGCGGTCCTGCTTGACGTCGTCAGGCACGATCGCGGCGTCCAGGTCGTTGGCGGGGGCGCCTTCGACTGGCGAGTACTGGAAGCAGCCAACGCGGTCCAGCTGCGCTTCGGTCAGCCAGTCCAGCAGGTATTGGAAGTCTTCTTCGGTCTCGCCCGGGAAGCCGACGATGAAGGTGGAGCGGATGATCAGGTCCGGGCACTGTTCGCGCCACTTCTTGATGCGCGCCAGGGTCTTGTCTTCGAAGGCCGGGCGCTTCATCAGCTTCAGCACTTTGGGGCTGGCGTGCTGGAACGGGATGTCCAGGTACGGCAGCAGCTTGCCGGCGGCCATCAGCGGGATGATGTCGTCGACGTTCGGGTATGGGTACACGTAGTGCAGGCGCACCCACACGCCCAGGCTGCTCAGCGCTTCGCACAGCTCCAGCATGCGCGTCTTTACCGGACGGCCGTTCCAGAAGTCGGTCTTGTACTTCACGTCCACGCCGTAGGCGCTGGTGTCCTGGGAGATCACCAGCAGTTCCTTGACGCCGGCCTTGACCAGGCGCTCGGCTTCGCTCAGCACGTCACCCACCGGGCGGCTGACCAGCTTGCCGCGCATGGACGGGATGATGCAGAAGCTGCAGCTGTGGTTGCAGCCTTCGGAAATCTTCAGGTAGGCGTAGTGGCGCGGGGTCAGCTTGATGCCTTGCGGCGGCACCAGGTCGATCAGCGGGTTGTGGTCCTGGCGCGGGGGCACCACTTCGTGAACCGCGTTCACCACCTGCTCATACTGCTGCGGGCCGGTGACCGACAGCACGCTGGGGTGCACGTTGCGGATCGCGCCTTCTTCCACGCCCATGCAGCCGGTGACAATCACTTTGCCGTTTTCGGCCAAGGCTTCGCCGATCACTTCCAGGGACTCGGCCTTGGCGCTGTCGATGAAGCCGCAGGTGTTGACGACCACGACGTCGGCGTCCTGGTAGGTGGGCACGACTTCATAGCCTTCCATGCGCAGCTGGGTCAGGATGCGTTCGGAGTCGACCAGGGCCTTGGGGCAGCCCAGAGAGACGAAGCCAACCTTTGGGGCGGACGGCGCGGGAGTGGTGGACATGACTAACCTCGGTGTTAATTAGAGCTGCCAGTGGCAGCCCTGACGGGCGCTTTACGCGCCTCTGATCAAAAAGTGCGCAATTCTAGCGACGAGAAAGCCACTTGACCAGCTTTATGCAGGGAAATACGACGAGTGCTGCGCTATGCTTCGCCGCGTTGCGTTCCGAAGTATTTTGAAACACCCAAAGTCCAAGGTTGTAGGAGTGGTTGATGGTTCAGGCAAGTAGTCAGGCAGGCACGGGGCATTCGTCGGCAAAACCGATCGCGATGCTGGTGGCGGCCGTCGGGGTAGTCTACGGCGATATCGGTACAAGCCCGTTGTATACCCTCAAGGAGGTGTTCTCCGGTGGCTATGGGATTCCCAGCAATCACGATGGCGTTTTGGGCATTCTGTCGTTGATCTTCTGGTCGCTGATCTGGGTAGTATCGATCAAGTACATGCTGTTCGTGCTGCGCGCCGACAACCAGGGCGAGGGCGGCATCATGGCCCTGACCGCGCTGGCGCGTCGCGCTTCGGCAGGTTACCCGCGGCTCAGCGGCATGCTGGTGGTATGCGGCCTGATCGGTGCGGCGCTGTTCTACGGTGACAGCATGATCACCCCGGCGGTATCCGTTCTGTCGGCGGTGGAGGGCCTTGAGCTGGCCTTCGATGGCATCAGCCATTGGGTGGTGCCGGTGGCGCTGATCGTGTTGATCGGCCTGTTCCTGATCCAGCGCCACGGTACCGCGCGCATCGGCAAGCTGTTCGGCCCGGTGATGGTGACCTGGTTCGTGGTGCTCGGGGTGCTGGGCGCCTATGGCATTTCCCAGCAGCCGGAGGTGATCAAGGCCATCAACCCGATGTGGGGCGTGCGCTTCTTTGCCAGCCACTTCGGTATTTCCGTGGCCGTGCTGGGCGCCGTGGTGCTGGCGCTGACCGGTGCCGAGGCGCTGTACGCGGACATGGGCCACTTTGGTCGCAAGCCGATTGCCCGTGCCTGGTTCATCCTGGTGCTGCCGGCGCTGGTGCTCAACTACTTCGGCCAGGGCGCGTTGATCCTTGCCGACCCTGAGGCCGCGCGCAACCCGTTCTACCTGCTGGCGCCGAACTGGGCGCTGCTGCCGCTGATCGGTCTGTCCACGGTGGCCACGGTGATCGCCTCCCAGGCGGTGATCTCCGGTGCGTTCTCGCTGACCCAGCAGGCGATCCAGTTGGGCTATATCCCGCGCATGCACATCCAGCACACCTCCAGCGACGAGCAGGGGCAGATCTACATCGGTGCGGTGAACTGGACGCTGATGTGCGGCGTGATCCTGCTGGTGCTGGGCTTCGAGTCTTCCGGCGCCCTGGCTTCGGCCTACGGTGTGGCGGTAACCGGCACCATGCTGATGACCACCTTCCTGGTGTCGGCGGTGATGTTGCTGATGTGGAAATGGCCGCCGTTCTTCGCCGTGCCGGTGATGAGCGTGTGCCTGCTGGTGGATGGCATGTTCTTCGCCGCCAACGTGCCCAAGATCGTTCAGGGCGGCGCCTTCCCGGTGCTGGCCGGCAGTGCGCTGTTCATCCTGATGACCACCTGGAAGCGCGGCAAGCAGTTGCTGGTGGACCGCATCGACGAAGGCGCTTTGCCGTTGCCGATCTTTATCAGCAGCATCCGCGTGCAGCCGCCGCATCGTGTGCAGGGTACCGCCGTGTTCCTCACCGCGCGCTCCGACGCCGTGCCGCACGCGCTGTTGCACAACATGCTGCACAACCAGGTGCTGCACGAGCAGGTGGTATTGCTGACCGTGGTCAACGAAGATGACCCGCGCGTGCCGGCCAACCGTCGTTTCGAGGTGGAATCCTACGGGGAAGGCTTCTTCCGGGTGATTCTGCACTATGGCTTCATGGACGAGCCGGACGTGCCGGGCGCGCTGAAGCTGTGCCATCTGGATGACCTGGACTTCAGCCCGATGCGTACCACCTACTTCCTCAGCCGCGAGACCGTGATCCCGTCGAAGCTGGTGGGCATGGCGCGGTGGCGTGAAGGGTTGTTCGCCTTCATGCTGAAGAATGCCAACGGTAACCTGCGCTTCTTCAAGTTGCCGGTTAACCGGGTGATTGAGTTGGGTACTCAGGTGGAGATGTAACCTGTAGCCGCTGCCGCCAGGCGCGCTGGCCTGTGTGAACCCTGATGATCCTCAGTGAGGCATGGGGCCAGCGCAGCGTTCGGCAGCGGCTACGGGTGGTGCTGCACGTGATGTAGCCGCTGCCGCGAGGCTGCGCTGGCCTGTGTGAACCCTGAAGATCCTCAGTGAGGCATGGGGCCAGCGCAGCCTTCGGCAGCGGCTGCAGGGCGGTGACAGCAGGCACAAAAAAGCCCCCGCACCTTCACAGGTGCGGGGGCTTTTTGTTGGCCGGGCCGAACTCAGTTCGCCTTGGCCACCGGTGGCTTGCCCTGCAGCTTCTCGATGGCATCGATCAGCTTCTTGGCGAGGGCCGGGTAGTCCTCGTCGAAGTGGTGGCCGCCAGGCAGCTTCAGGCTCTCGCCGGTGAAGGTCTTGCTGTCGGTGCAGCCGGTCTCGTCAGCTTCTTCCACGCCATACACACACAGAATCTTGTTCTGCGGCATCTTGGCGATCTCGGGGCCGGTCGGGGCTTCCTTGCCGGCGTTGCCCAGCCAGCCCTCAACCTCGATCTCGAAGCTGCCGCTGCGGGCGAAGGCCAGCAACAGCACGCCGTCGATACGCTTCTGGTCTTCGGCCGGCAGGCGGTTGTAGGTGGCCGGCAATACGTCCGCACCGAACGAATAACCGGCCAGGATGAAGCGCTTGGTGCCCCACTTCTGACGGTAGTGCAGCATCAGTGCAGACAGGTCCTCGGCGCTTTGCTCCGGGGTCTTGTGCTGCCAGTAGTAGCGCAGCATGTCGATGCCCACCACCGGGTAGCCCATCTTCGCCATCTCGCCCGCCACGTCGCGGTCCAGGTCGCGCCAGCCGCCGTCACCGGACAGGAACAGGGTGACCGTGTCGGTGGCCTGGCCTGCTGGCACTTCAACCACCGGCATGCTCAGGGCGTCCTTGTTGTCGCCCACCAGCAGCTTGGTCAGCTCGTTCTTGAGCACTTGTGGCAAGTGCACGTCGTAGTCGCTGATGCTGGTCTCGGCATTGGGGGTGTCGCGCACGAAGGAAGCGCTGGCGTCATCCGGGTTGTCGTTCCAGGCCACGACCCAGTGGCCATGATCGGCCTTCTTCGGCAGCGGGGTGGCGCAGCCAGGCTGTTCCAGGCTGAAGCCCACCGACACGGCAACGGCCTTGTCATCGGTCTGCTTGGCCAGCCACGACCAGGCTTCGGCAGCGCCGGAGCCAATGCCGCCGAACACGGTGGCCGGGCCGTCCAGGTGCTGCATGGCACCCTTGATGTCGTTTTCCTGCTCGTCGCAGTCCGACTTGGCCAGCAGCACCTGCACCAGCTGGGCCGAACCGTCCTTGCTCAGGTCGGTCAGCTGCTTGTCGGTCAGCGCCTGCTCGGCAGGCACCGACAGCACCACGCGGGCCTTGATACGGGTGCCAGGCGTCACCAGCGTGGCGATGTTGCCATCGTCCAGCTTCACTTGTTCCAGGAGGGGCGCGGGGGCAGGGCGGTTCATGTACCAGTACACCGCCGCGGCGCCGGCGATCACCACCACCACGGCCGCCAGGCCTTTACGCCAGTTGCGTCGAATCATCAGCGTTTCACCAATCCAGTCAGGCCGCCCGCGATCAGGGCGGCAGTATCGGCCAGTGCCACCAGCGGATCGAGTCCTGCAGGCACGGCCATGTAACGAGGTTCCCAGTCGGGCTGGAATTTGTCCTTGAAGCGCCGCAGGCCCTGGAAGTTGTAGAGCTGCTCGCCCCGGCGGAACACCATCGAACCCAGGCGCTGGGTCAAGGGTGCGCCACGACGCGGTTGCAGGCCCGACAACGGCACCATGCCCAGGCTGAAGCGTGCGTAACCATGACTCTTATAATGTTGAATCAGGCCGACCATCATGAACTCCATGGTCAGCTTTGGTGCCTCGGGGTGCGCGCGCATCAGGTCCAGACTGGCCAGCTCATGGCTGTGGGTCTCGAGCAGGTTGGCGAACGCCACGGGGCGTCCCTCGAAATGAATGATTGCAATACGAAAATGCTGCAGGTACTCCGGGCTGAAACGGCCCAGGGAGAAGCCTTTTTCCCGCACGTTCTTGCCGGTCAGCCAGGCATCGGAAATCACCTTCAGCTCGTCCAGCGGCGCCTGGCCCGGTTCGTGGATCTCCAGCGACAGGCCGTCGCGAGTGCCCCGGTTCCAGGTGTAGCGCAGGTCCTTCATCTCCTTGCCCTTGGCTTCCAGGTCAAAGCGCACCAGGTCGACCCGGGCCTCTTCACCCAGCTTGATCGCGGTCAGGCCGATGTCCATGTAGAACGGCAGGTTCTCGGCACGTACCTGGTAAAACACCGGGCGGGCGTGGTGGAAATCGCACAGGTCGCGGAACTGCCAGATCATTTCCGCCCGTTGCTGGGTGGAGCCGATGGGGTCATACAAGGCCACCAGGCTGCGCCCGCGGCGGGCGTACATCATGAAGGCGTTGTCCTTAGGGTGGAAGAGCAGCGCCTTGTCACCCGTCAGCGCCAGGCCACCGTCCGGCTGGTCGGAGGTCATCAGGATCTTCGCCGCCTTGTCCAGCTCCTCGGCATCGGGCAGGTGGATGGTGGGGCGTGCGGTGCGCAGCAGCCAGGTCAGGGCCACGATCACCAGCAGCACGGCGCTGCCCAGTGCCGAACGCAGGCCGCGCGGGGCGTCGGCGTCCAGGGTGAACTGCCACCACAGTTGATGCTTGTAGGGGATGTCTTGGTAGGCGAACAGCAGCAGCCAGATCGACGCGCCCACCACGCAGGCGCTGGCCATCAGGTAGAACGGCGAGAACGGCAGCTCCAGCAGGCGGCTGGGGCGGTAGAACGAGCGGCGGAAAATGGCCAGCAGGCAAGCGGTGAAGATCAGCAGGCTGGCCTCTTCCCAGTCAAAACCCTTGAGCAGCGACAGCAGCGCGCCCACCAACAGCAGCGTGGTGGTGAGCATCCAGGCCGCCGACAGGCGCCGGCGCAGGCCCTGGGCCAGCAGCAGGCACAGCACGCCGATCAGGCTGGCACCGAAGTGCGAGGCGTCGATCAGGCGGTGCGGGATCAGGAAGCCCAGGTGTTCAAGGCGGGTATCAATCTCGGGGGTGGCGCCGGAAAACAGCAGCACCACGCCGGACAGGAACACCAGCAAGGCCAGGATCGGCGCTGCCAGGCCCGAGGCCACGCGAATGGCTTGCTGGGCAAAGAAGAAACGCTTGGCTTCAGTGGCCAGCAGCACGATACAGGCCAGCAGCAGCGGCAGCATCACGTAGATCAGGCGGTACAGCAGCAGTGCGGCAGCCAGGGGCGCGGCGCCCAGCTCATTTGCGAACGCGGCCAGCAGGATGGCTTCGAACACGCCGACGCCGCCCGGTACATGACTGAGCACGCCGGCCGCCAGGGCCAGCAGGTACACCAGCACGAAGGCGCCGAACGGTGGTGCTTCGGGCAGCAGCAGGTACAGCACGGTGGCCGCAGCCAGCACGTCCAGCGCAGTGATCACCAGTTGCAGCAGGGTCAGGCGCACGCCGGGCAGGCGCAGGGTGCGGCGGCCGACCTTGACGATCAGGTTGTCGGCAATGGGCTGTTCGCCCAGGCGGCGGCGATAGATGCCGGTGGCCAGCAGCAAGGTGGCGGCGAGGACGGCGCCGGCGATGCAGCCCAGCAGGGCAGGGCCCATGTGCAACGCAGCGGACGCGGCCGGCAGGTTGCTCAGGGTGGCCAGTGCAGCCAGCGGCGGCAGTGCGCAACCCAGCGACAGACTGGCGAACAGGGTCATGCGCGCCACTTCGGCTGCGCCCACACCATGGCGGGCATACAGGCGATAGCGTACCGAGCCGCCCGACAGCAGCGACAGGCCAATGGCGTTGCCGATGGCGAAGGCGGTAAAGCCGCCCAGCACCAGTGTCTTGCGCGGCAAGGTCACGGCGGCATAGCGGCTGGCCGACCATTCATAGCCCAGCAACACCACAAAACCGGCAGCCGCAGCCGCCAGTGCGCCGATCAGCGAGGCGGTCGGCGTACCCACGACCGAGTCATGCAAGGCATAGATGTCGAGCTCGGCGAGCAGATGGCGGCAGGCGATCAGCGCGATGCCGAACAGCAGCAGGGTAACGACCAGGCCAATGGGTTGGCGGTACTTGCTCAGCAGCTCCAGCCAGCGCATTTTGCTTGGGTTCAACGGATGTGGGGCAGTCACGGTATCAGGCAGTTCTGGCGAGTCGGGGCGCATCAATCACCTCGTGGATTGTGCGCAACAGGATGAAGGTATCCAGTCAAGTTACCAATCCCTATACAAAAATAATTCGGAATATATTAACCCGTTTGATCATTTATCGGGCTCGGACGCATTATCTATAGGGGAAGTTTCATGTTTCTTCCACCTGGCGGTGCTGGAAGGGTGGACCACGATACGGCACAATTGTGCCCATTTTATTTCTGCGCCCAAACGAAAAAGGCCACTCTTGCGAGTGGCCTTCTTCGATATATGGTTGCGGGAGCCGGATTTGAACCGACGACCTTCGGGTTATGAGCCCGACGAGCTACCAGACTGCTCCATCCCGCGTCTGTGGGGGCGGATTCTACAGCAGGGCGGTGGGGTGTCAACTGTTATTGCCGTCCTGCGACAAACTGGCACGGTTTGCGCAAGTATCTGACTTCTCAGGATATTCGTAGCCGCTGCCGCCAGGCTGCGCTGGCCGGAGTGAACCCTGAAGACCTTCAGTGAGGCACAGGGCCAGCGCAGCCTTCGGCAGCGGCTACGGGAGGGGTAAACTCAAGACAAACAAAAAAGGCCACTTTTTCAAGTGGCCTTCTTCGATGTTTGGTTGCGGGAGCCGGATTTGAACCGACGACCTTCGGGTTATGAGCCCGACGAGCTACCAGACTGCTCCATCCCGCGTCTGTGGGGGCGGATTCTACAGCAGAGCGTGCGTGTGTCAACTGTTATCGTCAACCTTCGACAAAATTGTACGCATGGTGCAAGTATCTGACTTATCAGCATATTCGTAGCCGCTGCCCCAGGCTGCGCTGGCCTGAGTGAGCCCTGGAGATCTTCAGTAGGGCTTAGGGCCAGCGCAGCCTTCGGCAGCGGCTACGGGAAGGGGTAAACTCAAGACAAACAAAAAAGGCCACTTTTTCAAGTGGCCTTCTTTGATGTTTGGTTGCGGGAGCCGGATTTGAACCGACGACCTTCGGGTTATGAGCCCGACGAGCTACCAGACTGCTCCATCCCGCGTCTGTGGAGTTGATTCTACAGAATTCCCCTGGGCTGTCAAATGCCAGTTTCGGGAAAAGTCTTTTCGTTCAATTGCTTAGGGTGCTCTGAAAGGGGCGCAGGCCATACAGGCCGGGCCTCTCAAGCCTATTGCAGGCTTGCTTTTGATTGAGAAAATAAATTCAACGCAGGTCGCAAGCCTGCCATCCAAGCCAAGCGAGTGAGATACTGGTGGCACGCTTTGTAGGAAAGCGCTCCCTTTATAGACAGAACGCCGGGTCATGACACAGCGCAAAATCATCCATGTCGACTGCGATTGCTTTTACGCAGCCATCGAGATGCGGGACGACCCGACTCTGGCGGGCAAGCCCCTGGCCGTCGGCGGCTCGGCGGATCGCCGCGGGGTGATCGCGACTTGCAACTATGAAGCGCGTGCCTACGGCGTGCGCTCGGCCATGTCGTCGCGTCACGCCCAGAAGCTGTGCCCGGACCTGACCATCGTCAAGCCGCGCATGGACGCCTATAAGGAAGCATCGCGGGAAATCCACGGCATCTTTCGCGAATACACCGAGCTGATTGAGCCGTTGTCGCTGGATGAAGCCTATCTGGACGTGTCCGACTGCCCGCATTTTTCCGGCAGCGCCACGCGTATCGCCGAGGATATCCGCCGCAAGGTTGCACGCCGGTTGCACATCACAGTGTCTGCCGGGGTGGCCCCCAACAAGTTCCTGGCCAAGATTGCCAGTGATTGGCGCAAGCCCAATGGGCTGTTTGTGGTGACGCCCAACGAAGTCGAGGATTTCGTCGCCGCGCTGCCGGTCAACAAGCTGCATGGCGTAGGCAAGGTCACGGCGGACAAGCTGGCGCGCCTGGGCATCGGTACGTGTCTGGAATTGCGCGACTTGAAAAAGCTGGCCCTGGTGCGTGAATTCGGCAGCTTTGGCGAGCGGCTGTGGAACCTGGCGCGCGGTATCGACGACCGCCCGGTGCACAACGACAGTCGGCGCCAGTCAATCAGCGTCGAGAATACCTACGACACCGACTTGCCGGACGTGACGGCGTGCCTGGCCAAGTTGCCTGAGCTGATGGAAACCCTGGCCACGCGCATGGGGCGCATCGACAGCAGCTATAAAGCCGGCAAGCCATTCGTGAAGGTCAAGTTTCATGATTTCACCCAGACCACGCTGGAACAGGCGGGGGCGGGCAGGGACCTGGAGAGTTACCAGCAATTGCTGGCGCAGGCGGTGGCGCGGGGCGGCAAGCCGGTGCGGCTGCTGGGGATTGGGGTGCGGTTGCAGGATTTGCGTGGGGCGCTGGAGCAGTTGGAGTTGTTTTAGTTGAAGCTGTAGCCGCTGCCGCCAGGCTGCGCTGGCCCGCCCATACACAGGTAAATTCTGAGTTGGGATGCGGGCCAGCGCAGCCTGGCGGCAGCGGCTACAGGGCTACAGGCCTGGATCAGCCACCAATCGCCCCGCATCACGGGTCAACGACTTCAAAAACTGCTGCTGCAGCTCCGGGTCATTGCGTGTCAGCTCGATCAGGCTCTGCTCCAGTTCGCTGGCTTCCTCTTCCATGCCCAGGTCGGACAGGCGTTTGACCCGATGCACCCATTGCCGCACGTCTTCGCCTTCCAGATCGTCGTAAATCAAGGCGTGGGCCTCAACCAGCTTGCCGCGCAAGTCGCTGCCCAGGCCCAGTGTCGAGTCAGCACGCACGTTATCGTCCGCATCTTCAACGCTGATCTTCAGCTGATTGACGTTTTTCAGGTCCTGATCGGCAAACGGGCTGTCCAGCAGGTTCACGTTGAGCACGCCGTTGCGGTCGGTGGTCAGCTCATAGGTCTGCTTGCCCGATTGCACTTCAACCGGTCGCTCGCCCCACGGCAGGCTGGTGGTTTCCAGCCGCTTGTCCTTCTGCACCTGGTCCACGCCGGCAAGGTTCTGCTGGGCGCGGCCATTGGACTGCACGTTCATGAACGGGTTGAGGCCGGCGAAACCGTAGTTGATCCAGTCCTTGGTGACGCTGTCGGGCAACTGCCCAAACATCAGCACGTTGACCACGTTGGCGCCCACACCGGCCACCACGGCCACCGCACCCAGCGGCACTTCGTACAGTTCGCGCCAGGGTTGGTAGGGCGTGTAGCGATCATAACGGCGCGTGACCTCGAACTCGGTGACCTCGAAGGTCTTCTGTTCGCGGATGCGTACCTTGCGTTGCGGCAGCTCCAGGGCGGCGGGGCTGCCGGCATCGATCTGCAGGGTATGGTCGAGCAGCTTGCGCTCGACCCGCTCGTCATGCTCGCTTCGCTGTGACAAGTGGTTGGCACAGCCGCTCAGCATCAGGGCGCCGCACAAGGCGGCGCCCCCCAGTTTCAAGCCACTTTGCTTATACATGGGGTCTCGTGTCTGGAATCAGCGACGCACGCGTGCCTGGATGAACGACAGCACGTCGGCGACCGGAATGGCTTGAGCCTCGCCTTCGGTGCGGCTCTTGTATTCCAGGTTGCCTTCGGCCAGGCCGCGATCGCTGACGACGATGCGGTGAGGAATGCCGATCAGTTCCATGTCGGCGAACTTGATGCCGGGGCTGGTCTTCTTGTCGCGGTCGTCCAGCAGCACTTCGAAACCGGCGGCGGTCAGGTCGGCGTACAGCTTGTCAGTCGCCTCGCGTACCTGCTCGGTTTCGTAGCGCAGCGGCACCAGGGCAATCTGGTAAGGCGCCAGGGTGTCGTTCCAGATGATGCCGCCGGCGTCGTTGTTCTGCTCGATGGCGGCAGCCACCACGCGGGAAACGCCGATGCCGTAGCAGCCCATGGTCAGGGTGACAGGCTTGCCGTTCTCGCCCAGTACCTGGCACTTCATGGCTTCGCTGTACTTGGTGCCCAGCTGGAAGATGTGGCCCACTTCGATGCCGCGCTTGATCACCAGGGTGCCCTGGCCGTCCGGGCTTGGGTCGCCCTCTACCACGTTGCGCAGGTCGGCGACTTCCGGAACCGGCAGGTCGCGCTCCCAGTTCACGCCGAAGTAGTGCTTGTCATCGATGTTGGCGCCCACGCCGAAGTCGCTCATCAGCTCGACCGAACGGTCGATGATGCACGGCAGCGGCAGGTTCAGCGGGCCCAGGGAGCCGGCGCCGGCGCCGATGGCGTCACGCAGTTCGGCGTCGCTGGCCATTTCCAGCGGGCTGGCTACCAGCGGGTGGTTGCCGGCCTTGATTTCGTTCAGCTCGTGGTCGCCACGGATCACCAGGGCGATCAGCTTGCCTTCTTCGGCCGCGTGGACGATCAGGGTCTTGACGGTTTTCTCGATGGCCAGGCCGAAGTTTTCCACCAGGTCGGCGATGGTCTTGGCATTCGGCGTGTCCACCAGGCGCAGTTCCTCGGTGGCGGCGCCACGGGAGGTCTCGCGAGGGATGGCTTCGGCCTTCTCGATGTTGGCGGCGTAATCGGAGGTATCGCTGAACACGATGTCGTCTTCGCCGGACTCGGCCAGTACGTGGAACTCGTGGGAGCCCGCGCCACCGATGGAGCCGTTGTCGGCTTCAACCGGGCGGAATTTCAGGCCCAGGCGGGTGAACACGTTGCAGTACGCCTGGTGCATGCGGTCGTAGGTCTGCTGCAGCGATGCCTGGTCGGCGTGGAAGGAGTAGGCGTCCTTCATGATGAATTCGCGACCGCGCATCAGGCCGAAGCGCGGACGGATTTCGTCGCGGAATTTGGTCTGGATCTGGTACAGGTTGATCGGCAGCTGCTTGTAGCTGTTCAGCTCGTTGCGCGCCAGATCGGTAATCACTTCTTCGTGGGTGGGGCCGGCGCAGAAATCACGACCGTGACGGTCGTTCAGGCGCAGCAGCTCGGGGCCGTATTGCTCCCAGCGGCCCGATTCCTGCCACAGCTCGGCAGGCTGGATGCCGGGCATCAGCACTTCCAGGGCGCCGGCGGCGTCCATTTCCTCGCGCACGATGTTTTCCACCTTGCGCATCACGCGCAGGCCCATCGGCAGCCAGGTGTACAGGCCCGAAGCAAGCTTGCGGATCATGCCGGCGCGCAGCATCAGTTGATGGCTGATCACGACCGCGTCGTTGGGGATTTCTTTCTGGGTGGCGAGCAAATATTGACTGGTGCGCATGATAGGCCGTGTCTGTTGCTGAATTTTATTGAAGCTGGGCATTGTACGGTGCACGCCCGGTGACGTACAGGGCACAAAAAGGAAAGCCCGGCATGAGCCGGGCTTCCTTTATATAGCTGTCGGTACCGTGGGCGTTTGCCCTGGTATTACAGGATCGACAGTGGGTAGTCGACGATCAGGCGGAACTCGTCGATGTTGCCTTCGGCCTGGTCAGCATTGCCACGGTGCCATGCTTGACGAATACGGAAGGACAGGTCTTTGGCTGGGCCTTCCTGTACTACGTACTTGGCTTCGACGTTGGTTTCGTGGTGCTTGCCGTCTTCGCCATAGCCGTAAGCACGGTATGGGCTGTCAGCGGCCATTTTGGTGCCGTCGATGTCATCACCGTGGGCGTAGCGAGCCATGAAGCTCAGGCCTGGGACGCCGAAGGTAGCCATGTTCAGGTCGTAGCGAGCCTGGAACGATTTTTCACCCGGACCGTTGAAGTCGGAGTACTGGATCGAGTTGGCCAGGAAGATCGAGTCGCCACCGTTGTTCTTGTCACCCACACCGATGTAGTCGAACGGGGTGTCGCCGTTGACCTTCTGGAAGCCCAGGGTGATGGTGTGTGCCGACAGGAACGAGTAGGCGGCCGACAGCGAGAACGTGTTGTTGTCGATGGTGCCGGCGTTCGCGCTACCGGTATCGGTGGTGCGGTAGTAGTTGAAGTCGAAGGTCAGCGACTGGGCGTCGGACAGTGGCAGTACGTAGTTCAGGTTGGTGTAGTACTGGTTCCAGATGTCTTCCAGCTTGGCGGCATACAGCGAGGCGGTGAAGGCGTCGCTGAACGCGTATTTGCCACCGGCGTAATCGGCCGATTTGGTTGGCACGCCTGCGTAGGTAGCCCACAGGTCGCCATCACGGTTGGTGGTGTTCGGGCCAGTACCGGAGTAGAAGTGACCGCCTTCCAGGTCCAGGTTCTTGACTTCGCTGCTCATGAGGGAGATGCCGCTCACGGTTTGCGGGGTCAGGCGCGAGCCGCCAACAGCGAACACCGGAGCGGTGGAAGGCTGCTGGTCGCCGATTTTCAGCATGGTTTTCGAGATACGGAATTTGACGGCTGCGCCGACTTTGCCGTAGCTGTCGTGGTTCTTGCCTGGCGACGTGGTGCCGTCATCATTGATGACGGTTTCGGTGGTCAGGTTGTTGGAGCCGGAGTGGCCAGCGCCGCCGTCCAGTTTCAGGCCCAGGTAACCGAATGCGTCAACGCCGACGCCGATGGTGCCTTGGGTGAAGCCGGAGGTGAAGACGCCCTGGATGCCTTGCGACCAGTCTTTGTCGTCCGCAGAACCGCCTTTCTTGTTGCGGTTGAAGTAGTAGTTGCGAAGCAGCAGGTTCAGGGTGCTGTCTTCGACAAAGCCCTTGGAGTCTGCCTGATCGCTAACGAATGCTGCGGCGCTAGCCAGTTGCGAGCTAGCCGCGGTAACTGCCAGTGCGATTGCGCTCCACTTAATCACTTTCATCGTGATTTGCTCCTTTGGTTTTTAGGAAGAGTACTGCCGTCCCACCTGGTTTATTATCTGGGCGGCTCTTTCTTTTTGTGTCCGCGCAAACTTATATCACGCTGACGCTTTATGGCGATACTTCTCAGCTCAATCTTTCAGCTTCTTTACGAGGCTGTCGCAAAACCTTCCATGCCTGTCGCAAATCACAGCTTTCGATCAACAAAGCTGCCCAACTTCAGCGCTGTTTTCAAGGGCTTGAGCATAGGATAAATAATTCTAAGCTCCCTATTGAAAACTGCATGGTTCCTTCGTGCTGCTGTTGTTAGTTGTCTCTCGTCACCCTGTTTCCGGGGGCTTGTGGACTTGGCTGGGTAGGAATGCAACAAGCGCGCCCAAACGTGCCATGGCATGACATTTTTTTCACTTTTTTTGCGTTTTGGCTGCCGCGCCTCATGAAATCGGGGGGCGGCCGGGGAACTTGACGGCGCTCGCGTGATCGCGGTGTATTTTCCGCCGCCCGCAAAGCGTTACCGTTGTCCGGCAAAAGTGGGAATTTTAGGCGTGACTGGCGCACTGGCTTTACTCACTCTGGCCCATTTTGGTGCGAAAAGTAGCGGTTGCCCATGGCAGCCTAGCCCACAGTTGCACTTTGGCAAACCCGCCGGGGTGGCGGGGGGATGTCAGTCGCGAACGATTGCGCCGCCGCGTTTTGCCGAGGGTGCCTGGCGTGCCCGATGGGTCACGCAACATCGGGTTTTCGTGGTGCGTGATGCACCTGCGCGGTGCACGGTTTTTGCTGGTGCGCGGGCCGTGCGGGGGCGCTTGCAGGCTTTGTCCGTGAACCGGCGGTCGATCAGGGGTATCCTGTGCGCTCATGGGCCTTCCCTGGTGCATGGGCCTAAAAAAATGTTCACCTTGCCGGAGATATCGCGGTGTTTTCTTTAGATTCGCGCCTGCAGCACGACACCCTCGTCATCGGCGACTTCCCACTCAGTCGCCTGTTGCTGAGCAATGACGCCAATTATCCCTGGTTTATTCTGGTGCCACGCCGCGAAGGTATCAGCGAGCTGTTTCAGCTCAGTGACACCGATCAATTCCAGCTGTGGCAGGAAACCACCTTTCTTGCCCAAGTACTCAAGGACAGTTTTGCCGCTGACAAGATGAATGTCGCGACCTTGGGTAATGTTGTCAGCCAACTGCACATGCATGTGATAGTTCGTCACAAGGATGATGTCGCATGGCCAGCGCCAGTGTGGGGCAAAGTTGCCGCGCAGGCATACACCGATGAACAAGTTGTGGCGATTCGTCAGCGCCTGCAGCAGGTGCTGACCGCTGACTTTGTTTTCCTGGAGGCCGACCATGACGCTTGAAGCCCGGGTCATGGAACTGGAAACCCGCCTGGCTTTCCAGGACGACACCATCCAGGCGCTCAATGATGAGCTGGTGCAGCAGCAGCGCCAGGTCGAGCGCCTGCAATTGCAGATGGCTGCGCTGCTCAAGCGGCAGGAAGAGATGGTGGGGCAGTTTGGCATGGGCGAGCAGGAAGCGCCGCCGCCCCATTATTGAGGTCCCGTAGCCATAAAAAACCCGCGTTCGGCCAAGGCCGGACGCGGGTTTTTTGTTGCTGGCGTGATCAGCGGCGCGGCGAGGCGGCGATCACGTCTTCGGCCTGCAGGCCCTTGTCACGGTTCATGACCGAGAACTCCACGCGCTGGCCTTCGACCAGTACGCGGTGACCCTCGCCGCGGATAGCGCGGAAGTGCACGAAGATATCGTCGCCCGAGTCGCGGGAAATGAAACCAAAGCCCTTGGAGGTGTTGAACCACTTCACGGTACCGGTATCACGGTTGGTCATGTCGTACGACGGTGCGGCGGTGCCAGGTGACGATTTGTAGAAGCTGACGGCCAGGTGAAGCACGACCGCCAGCAGGGCGCAGGCCAGGGCGGGCAGCATCGGGGCGAACCCCGCCACGCTGGTCCATTCGGCCAGCAGGGTCACGGTCTGCAGCACAACGGCCAGTACCAGCAACATGCTGACCAGGTTTTGCAGTTGGTGACGTGGGCCTTTGTTCCAATAAGGAATCACTGGCGCCAGGGTCAGGTTGAGCAGGCCGAACAGCGCCAGGTAGATGGCATCGGGTTGTTGCAGGTAAGGCACCGCTTCGGCCCGCAGACTGGGGATGAAGGACAGCAGCAAGGCTGCGGCACCCGTTAGGAGGTGGACGATTTTCAACATTTTATTAACTCACGTTCAGACGGATCACGAGGAAGAGCTGGCGCGTCACGGTGCGCATCGGAACAAAATGAGACGCAGTTCACGGGACGCATGCAGCCTGCGACCGGCACGAGATGAAGGTGCGCGCGGTGCAGGGCTTCTATTTAACAGCAAAGCTTGTGGCTACTCAAATCAGCGGATCGGACGGTCATTTGTGCAAGGGGCGGCTCAAACGTTTGCGCTGGCGATGTCCAGTTGAAACTAGGCGCCAGCCGGGCAATAAGAAAAGTGCATTGCCTGTAGTAGGAATCAGGATCTTGGGTGTGCTGTAAATCGCGCGCAGGGTGAGTGGGTAATGGCCTGGAATCATTTGCTGCCGAGTGCGCTTTTCCTGAATTGCGCACCTGCCTGCATGCCTTGAAATCCGTGGCGTGCGGCGTGGTTTTCAGGGGTGTTGGGTGCCTGCCTCGGTAAACTATTTCCGGGTCTTTGGCGGCTTGTTCCTACGCGCGCAAGTGTTTGTTCTGCTGGCACTGAATATATAGTTAAGGCCTCATGGGGGAGGGAACTGATAAAACTATGTTTGTTTTTTCTAAGTGTTTTTCTACACAAGGATGTGGTGCACATTATGTCCAGCGAAATTATTCAACGTACTCGCTCGCTCTCCCGTACCGGCAAGATACTTGAGGATCCATTCGTGGCGGATTTCAATATGGGGTTGGCGCAGCCGTTATCCCGCTCCGTGCGATTGAACGGTTTTGCCACCTGTTTGCGATTGGAACGGGTGTACTGGAAGATTCTGGAGCGCATTGCCGTGGCCAATGACTGTTCGGTCAATGCCATCTTGTCCCATGTCGATCGCGAGGTGCATCTGCGCCACGGCGGGGTCAAGAATTTCAGCGGGCTGGTGCGCGTGGTGTGCGTGGTGCATCTGCTCAACCGCTGTGGCACGGCGCATTGAGGGGGTGGGCGACGTTCGGGGCGTCGCCACGGCTGCACAGTCGCGCGGTATAAGGATATAATCCCGCTCTTTGCCGCGTGGCGCGGCCTGTGCTGTGTATTTGTTGCCGAGACATTCCCATGCCCATGTATGACTATCAATGTGCTTCCTGTGGTCACCAGATGGAAGTCATTCAGAAGATCAGTGCGTCGCCTCTGACGGACTGCCCGGCCTGTCAGGCCCCGGAGCTGAAGAAGCTGCTCTCCATGCCAGGCTTCCGCCTCAGCGGCACTGGCTGGTACGAAACCGACTTCAAGACCGGCAGCAAAAAGAATCTGGCGGGCGGCGACAAGGCCGACTGAGTTGAACTGCACCCGCAAGGTCTTGCACTATTAGCCCCAGTCAGGGCGTGCAAGGCCTTCCCCGAATACCGAATACGAGAAGCGAAACCACCATCATGATGCGCAGCCATTATTGCGGCCAACTGAACGAGACCCTGGACGGTCAGGAAATCACCCTTTGCGGCTGGGTCCACCGCCGTCGCGACCATGGCGGGGTGATTTTCCTCGATATCCGTGATCGTGAAGGTCTGGCCCAGGTGGTCTTCGACCCGGATCGCGCCGACACCTTCGCCGTTGCCGACCGTGTGCGCAGCGAATACGTGGTCAAGGTCACCGGCAAGGTCCGCCTGCGTCCGGCCGGTGCCGGCAACGCCAACATGGCGTCGGGCATGATCGAAGTCCTGGGTTACGAGCTGGAAGTGCTGAACGAAGCCGAAACCCCGCCGTTCCCGCTGAACGAATTCTCCGACGTGGGCGAAGAAACCCGCCTGCGCTACCGCTTCATCGACCTGCGTCGTCCGGAAATGGCCGAGAAGCTGCGTCTGCGTTCGCGCATGACCACCAGCATCCGTCGCTTCCTGGACGAGAACGGCTTCCTGGACGTCGAAACCCCGATCCTCACCCGCGCCACCCCTGAAGGCGCCCGTGACTACCTGGTGCCTAGCCGTACCCACGCCGGCAGCTTCTTCGCCCTGCCGCAGTCGCCTCAGCTGTTCAAGCAGCTGCTGATGGTGGCCGGCTTCGACCGCTACTACCAGATCGCCAAGTGCTTCCGCGACGAAGACCTGCGTGCCGACCGTCAGCCTGAGTTCACTCAGATCGACATCGAGACCAGCTTCCTCAACGAACAGGACATCATGGGCCTGACCGAATCCATGATCCGCAACCTGTTCAAGGAAGTGCTGGACCTGGAATTCGGCGAATTCCCGCACATGACCTTCGAAGAAGCCATGCGCCGCTACGGTTCCGACAAGCCGGACCTGCGCAACCCGCTGGAACTGGTGGACGTTGCCGACCAGCTCAAGGACGTGGAATTCAAGGTGTTCAGCGGCCCGGCCAACGACCCTAAATGCCGCGTTGCCGCCCTGCGCGTACCTGGCGGTGCCAGCATGCCGCGCAGCAAGATCGACGACTACACCAAGTTCGTCGGCATCTACGGTGCCAAGGGCCTGGCGTACATCAAGGTCAACGAGCGTGCCAAGGGCGTTGAGGGCCTGCAGTCGCCAATCGT
The DNA here is from genome assembly GCF_056278815.1 of Pseudomonas sp. TE3644. Classification (NCBI taxonomy): domain Bacteria; kingdom Pseudomonadati; phylum Pseudomonadota; class Gammaproteobacteria; order Pseudomonadales; family Pseudomonadaceae; genus Pseudomonas; species Pseudomonas sp. TE3644. The sequence goes on from NZ_JBWBQF010000001.1 coordinate 775,928, forward strand.
CAAGAACATCCCTGAAGCTGCGCTGAACACCATCCTGGATCGCGTTGGCGCGGTCGATGGCGACATCGTGTTCTTCGGCGCCGACAAGGCCAAGATCGTCAGCGAAGCCCTGGGTGCCCTGCGTTTGAAGGTCGGCAACGACTTCAACCTGCACACTTGCGAGTGGGCGCCGATGTGGGTCGTCGACTTCCCGATGTTCGAAGAGAACGAAGACGGCAGCTTCACCGCGCTGCACCACCCGTTCACCGCGCCGAAGTGCACGCCTGAAGAGCTGGAAGCCAACCCGGCCACCGCCCTGTCGCGCGCCTACGACATGGTGTTGAACGGTACCGAGCTGGGTGGCGGTTCGATCCGTATCCACCGCAAGGAAATGCAACAGGCGGTGTTCCGCCTGCTGGGTATCGAGGAAGCAGAGCAGGAAGAGAAGTTCGGCTTCCTGCTGGACGCCCTGAAGTACGGCGCACCGCCGCACGGTGGCCTGGCCTTCGGCCTGGACCGTCTGGTAATGCTGATGACCGGCGCCCAGTCGATCCGTGAAGTGATCGCGTTCCCGAAAACCCAGAGCGCCGCGTGCGTGATGACCCAGGCCCCGGGCCTGGTCGACGCCAAGGCCCTGCGCGAGCTGCACATCCGCCTGCGCGAACAGCCAAAGGCTGAGTAAAGGCTGAAACAGAGCGCATCTTCGGATGCGCTTTTTACATGGCAGGCTTGAGCCTTTAAAGGGCGGCCTGGCGTGAGCAGGTTTGTGTGGGAGCGGGCTCTGCCCGCGAAGCAGGCACCGCGGTGTTCGCTTCGCGGGCAGAGCCCGCTCCCACACCAAATCCACTCACGCAATTGCGTAATAAGAGAATTTCGGAGTTGTTATGGCTGGCCATTCCAAGTGGGCGAACATCAAGCACCGCAAAGAGCGTCAGGATGCCAAGAGAGGCAAGATCTTCACCAAGTGGATTCGCGAACTGACCGTCGCCGCCCGTCAGGGTGGTGGTGATCCGGGGTCCAACCCGCGCCTGCGCCTGGCCCTGGACAAGGCCCTGGGCGCCAACATGAGCCGCGACATCATCGATCGCGCCGTGGCCCGCGGTACCGGTGCGGCTGCTACCGACGACATGGTCGAGCTGAGCTACGAAGGCTACGGCCCGGGCGGCGTGGCGGTGATGGTCGAATGCATGACCGACAACCGCAACCGTACCGCAGCTGCCGTGCGTCACGCCTTCAGCAAATCGGGCGGCAACCTGGGCACCGACGGTTCGGTGGCCTACCTGTTCGAGCGCAAAGGGCAGATCTCCTTCGCGCCGGGCACCGACGAAGATGCGCTGATGGAAGCGGCCATGGAAGCCGATGCCGACGACGTCACCACTCACGAAGATGGCTCGATGGACGTGTTCACCTCGTTCGCCAGCTTCTACGCGGTGCGCAACGCCCTGGAAGCGGCGGGCTTCAACTCCACCGACGCCGAGATCGTCATGGTGCCCAGTACCAGCGCCGAACTCGACCTGGATGGCGCGGAAAAAGTCATCAAGCTGATCGACATGCTCGAGGACCTGGATGACGTGCAGAACGTCTATTCCAACGCGCAGATCCCGGACGAGGTGATGGAAAAGCTCGGCTGATCCAGCGCTACGTTCTACTCTTGAGGCCGGAGCGGCAGAATCGCGTCATTGAGGCGCGGCTTTGCCGTTCCGGTTTCTGCTTTTCGGCAACTTTCCAGCTGCAGGCTTTATGACGTTAATTCTTGGTATTGACCCCGGCTCGCGGATTACCGGCTATGGTGTGGTGCGTGACACCGGGCGTGGCTGCGAGTACGTGGCCTCGGGCTGCATCCGTACCGGCAGTGGCGAACTGCAGGACCGCCTGCAAATCGTCTTTCGCGGCGTGCGCGAAGTGATCCAGACCTACGGCCCGGTGACCATGGGCATCGAGAAAGTGTTCATGGCGCGCAACGCCGACTCCGCCCTCAAGCTGGGCCAGGCTCGCGGTGCCGCCATTGTCGCGGCCATGGAAGAGGGCCTGGAAGTGGCCGAGTACACCGCCACCCAGGTCAAGCAGGCCGTGGCCGGCACCGGCGGCGCCAACAAGGAACAGGTGCAGATGATGGTCATGCACCTGCTCAAACTGGTGGCCAAGCCGCAGATCGACGCCTCCGACGCCCTGGCCATTGCCCTGACCCATGCCCACACCCGTTCCAGCCTGATTCCCCATGGTTTGGGCACGGCGCGCAGCCGCGGTGGCCGCCTGCGGCTCTGATAGCATCATCTGCTGAAGATTTTTGACTTGCATGGCCCGCCGGGCCTGCAATGATGGCGAGCATTGCTTGCCTGGTATCGAACATAGGATTGAAACGTGATTGGACGCTTGCGCGGCACCCTGGCGGAAAAGCAGCCACCGCACCTGATTCTCGACGTCAACGGCCTGGGCTACGAGCTGGAAGTGCCGATGACCACGCTGTATCGCCTGCCGCCGGTCGGTCAGGCGGTGACTTTGCACACCCATCTGGTGGTGCGCGAGGATGCTCAGTTACTCTACGGCTTCTTTGAAAAGCGCGAGCGCGAGCTGTTTCGCGAGCTGATTCGCCTCAATGGCGTAGGTCCCAAGCTGGCTCTGGCATTGATGTCGAGCCTGGATGTGGATGAGCTGGTGCGGTGCGTGCAGGCCCAGGATGCGTCCGCGCTGACCAAGGTGCCCGGTGTGGGCAAGAAGACCGCCGAACGCCTGCTGGTCGAGCTCAAGGACCGCTTCAAGGCCTGGGAAACCGCGCCGGCGATGTTCGAACTGATGCCGACCGGCCCCAACACCGCTGCGCCGGTGCCCAGCGCCGAGAGCGACGCTGTCAGCGCGCTGATCTCGCTGGGCTACAAGCCTCAGGAAGCCAGCAAGGCAGTCTCGGCCATCAAGACCAAGGGCCTGAGCAGCGAAGACCTGATCCGCCACGCCCTGAGGGGAATGATTTAAGTGATCGAAGCCGACCGCCTGATCGCCGCCACCAGTGGCCGCGACCGGGAAGAACAGCAAGACCGGGCCATCCGCCCGCTCAGCCTGGCCGACTACATCGGCCAGCCCACCGTGCGCGAGCAAATGGAACTGTTCATCCAGGCCGCCCGTGGGCGCAACGAATCCCTGGACCACACCCTGATCTTCGGTCCGCCGGGCCTGGGCAAGACCACCCTGGCCAACATCATCGCCCAGGAAATGGGGGTGTCGATCAAGAGCACCTCCGGCCCCGTGCTGGAGCGTCCGGGCGACCTGGCGGCGTTGCTGACCAATCTCGAACCGCATGACGTGCTGTTCATTGACGAAATCCATCGCCTGTCGCCCATCGTCGAAGAAGTGCTGTACCCGGCCATGGAAGACTTCCAGCTGGACATCATGATCGGTGAAGGGCCGGCGGCGCGCTCCATCAAGCTCGACCTGCCGCCGTTCACCCTGGTCGGGGCCACCACCCGCGCCGGCATGCTGACCAACCCGCTGCGCGACCGTTTCGGCATTGTTCAGCGCCTGGAGTTCTACAGCACGGCGGACCTTGCGACGATTGTCAGCCGTTCTGCCGGCATTCTCGGCTTGCCCATCGAGGAGCAGGGCGCCTTCGAAATCGCCCGTCGTGCCCGCGGCACGCCGCGTATCGCCAACCGTCTGTTGCGCCGCGTGCGCGACTTCGCCGAAGTGCGTGGCAAGGGCCATATCACCAAGCCGATTGCCGACCTGGCGCTGAACCTGCTGGATGTCGACGAACGTGGCTTCGATCATCAGGACCGGCGCTTGCTGCTGACCATGATCGAGAAGTTCGACGGCGGCCCGGTGGGCGTCGACAGCCTGGCCGCAGCCATCAGCGAAGAGCGCCACACCATCGAGGACGTGCTGGAGCCCTACCTGATCCAGCAGGGCTACATCATGCGGACCCCGCGCGGGCGGGTGGTAACCCGCCATGCGTACCTGCATTTCGGCTTGAATATTCCCAACCGCCTGGGCGAAATGCCTGCAAGCGAGCAGTTCGTCGATTCGAGTGATGAATAACGCCATGATGGCGATTTAATTGAGGTTTTTGCGGTCCTAGGGTGCAAGCAGCCTTTTGCCCCACCTGAACGGCGCAAAAACGATTAAAAAACAGTTGCCTGGCCGGATTGGCAACCTGAGGAGTAAGCACTAGAGTATGCGCGCGCAAAATGGGGTTGAGTCGTTCGCACATCGCTGTCGCGTCTATTACGAGGACACCGATGCGGGCGGCGTCGTTTATTACGTCAACTATCTCAAGTTCATGGAGCGGGCACGCACCGAAAGGCTGCGTGAACTGGGTTACGTGCAGTCGGTTCTGGCACGCGAGAACCTGCTGTTCGTGGTGCATTCCAGCGAGGCACGCTACCTGGTGCCGGCCCGTCTGGACGACGAGTTGCTCGTCACGGCCCACGTAATTGAATTGAACCGTGCCAGCCTGCGCTTCAAGCAGCAGGTCTGGCGCGCAGCGGATATGACGCTGCTCTGCGAAGGGCAGTTTTTGGTGGCCTGCGTGCGCGCCGATACTTTCAAACCCCGGGCCATTCCCGAAGCTCTGCGCGCGGCCTTCGCCGACGCAGACGGCCCGGGTACACACTCAAAAGCAGGAGATTAAGCGTGGAAGCTAACGTCGTCGACCATACCTCCATGTGGAGCCTGGTCAGCAATGCCAGCGTGGTTGTACAGCTGGTGATGCTGATTCTGGTAGCCGCATCGGTCACTTCATGGGTCATGATCTTTCAGCGCAGCGCACTGATTCGTGCCGGCCGCCGTGCCCTGGATACCTTCGAGGAGCGTTTCTGGTCGGGTATTGACCTGTCCAAGCTGTATCGCCAGGCGGGCAGCAACCCAGACCCGGATTCGGGCGTGGAGCAGGTGTTCCGTGCCGGCTTCAAGGAATTCTCGCGTCTGCGCCAGCAGCCGGGTGTCGACCCTGACGCGGTCATGGACGGTGTAGGCCGTGCCATGCGCGTCGCCATCTCCCGCGAAGAAGAGAAGCTGGAACAGACCCTGCCGTTCCTGGCCACCGTAGGTTCGGTCAGCCCGTACATCGGCCTGTTCGGTACCGTGTGGGGCATCATGAACTCCTTCCGTGGCCTGGCCGGCGCCCAGCAGGCCACCCTGGCCACCGTTGCCCCGGGTATTTCCGAAGCCCTGGTGGCCACCGCCATCGGCCTGTTCGCGGCCATCCCGGCGGTGATCGCCTACAACCGCTTCGCCGCCCGCAGCGAAACCTTGATCAGCCGTTACTACACGTTCGCTGACGAGTTCCAGGCCATCCTGCACCGTAAAGTGCACACCAGCGAAGAGTGAGCAGGTAATTACCCATGGCCCGAGTTCGCCAGAAACGCAAGCCGGTCGCCGAGATGAACGTGGTGCCCTACATCGACGTGATGTTGGTACTGCTGGTTATCTTCATGGTCACCGCACCGATGCTCAACCAGGGCGTGAAGGTTGACCTGCCCAAGGTTTCCAGCGAAGCCTTGCCGCAGGACAACAACACCCAGGTCCTGACCATTTCGATCAAGGCCGACAAGACCTACTACTGGAACCTTGGCAGCCAGGTCGATACCGACAAGGTGCAGGACAAGGCAATGACCCTGCCTGCCATGACCGACGCCGTCACCAAGATCATTCGCGCCGGCAACGAAGGCGGCAAACGCACCCAGGTATTCATTCGCGGCGACAAGTCCGTGGACTACGGCGCCGTGATGGGTGCCATGGGCGGGTTGCAGAAGGCAGGTGTCGGTAACGTTGGCCTGATTACCGAGGCGCCCTGATGCGACAACGAGAGCCCTCCGCCTCGGAAAGCTATTTCTGGCCCAGTGTCTGGGCCATTGCGCTGCATATCCTGATTTTTGGCATGCTGTTCGTAAGCTTTGCCATGACCCCGGATCTGCCCCCTGCCAGGCCCATCGTTCAGGCTACGCTGTACCAGCTGAAGTCCAAGAGCCAGGCCACCACCCAGACCAATCAGAAGATTGCCGGGGAGGCCAAGAAATCGGCTGCCAAACAGACCGAAGTCGAGCAGATGGAGCAGAAAAAGGTAGAGCAGGAGAAGCAGGAGCAAGCTGAGAAGGCCGCGGAACAAAAGCAGGAAGAAGCCGCTCAAAAAGTCCAGGAAGCCAAGAAGGCCGATGACGCCAAGAAGGCTGCTGCCGACGAGGCCAAGGCGGCCGCGGCGGATGCTGCCAAGAAGGCCGACGACGCCAAGAAGGCTGCCGAGGCCAAGAAAGCCGAGCAGGCCGACATCGCCAAGAAGAAAGCTGAAGAAGACGCCAAGGAAAAAGCCGAGGAAGACGCGAAGAAGGCTGCCGAAGCTGCGAAGAAAGCAGCCGAGGACGCCAAGAAGAAAGCCGCGGATGACGCCAAGAAGGCTGCCGAGTCTGCTCAGGAAGCGAAGAAGAAAGCCGCCGAAGACGCGAAGAAGGCTGCTGCCGACGATGCCAAGAAAAAGGCTCAGGCTGCTGCCCGCAAGGCTGCTGAAGACAAGAAGGCGCAGGCTTTGGCCGACCTGTTGTCCGATACGCCACAGCGTCAGCAGGCGTTGGCGGACGAGCAGGGCGACGAAACCGCCGGCAACTTCGATGACCTGATCCGTTCGCGTGCGGCAGAAGGCTGGACTCGTCCACCCTCGGCGCGCAAGAACATGACAGTGGTACTGCAGATCAACATGTTGCCTGACGGCACCGTGACCAACGTGACCGTGGCCAAGTCCAGCGGTGACGGTCCGTTCGATGCGTCGGCAGTGGCTGCGGTCAAGAATATTGGTCGTTTAACCGAAATGCAGGGCCTGAAACCAAGTGATTTCAACCCTTACCGCAATTTCAAGATGACATTCACCCCTGAGGACCTTGCCTTGTGATTAACCTTCTTCGAGGACTGCTGGTTGCACTGTGCTGCGTTGCAGCCGTTGCCCAGGCAGATGAAAAGAACATTCTGGTCACCAGCGGCAGCGATCGGGCCACCCCGATTGCCGTCGTGCCTTTCGGCTTCCAGGGCGGCTCCGTGCTGCCCGAGGACATGGGCCAGATCATCGGCAACGACCTGCGTAACTCCGGTTACTACTCGCCGATCGACAAGCAGAACATGATCAGCACCCCGTCGCAGCCAAGCGAAGTGGTATGGCGCGACTGGCAGGCCCTGGGCGCCCAGTACGTCATGGTCGGCAGCATCGTCCCATCGGGCGGCCGCCTGCAGGTGTCGTACGCACTGCTCAACGTCAGCAGCCAGCAGCCTGTGCTGACCGGCAGCGTGTCGGGTAGCGTGGATCAACTGCGCGACATGGCGCACTACATCTCCGACCAGTCGTTCGAGAAGCTGACCGGCATCAAGGGCGCGTTCTCCACTCGCCTCCTTTATGTAACGGCCGAACGCTTCAGCACCAACAGCACCCGCTACACCCTGCAGCGCTCGGACTACGACGGCGCCCGCGCCGTGACCCTGCTGCAATCGCGCGAGCCGATCCTGTCGCCGCGTTATGCACCCGATGCCAAGCGCATTGCCTACGTGTCGTTCGAACAGAAGCGTCCGCGCATCTTCGTGCAGAACGTCGACACCGGCGCCCGTCAGCAGATCACCAACTTCGAAGGCCTCAACGGTGCCCCGGCGTTCTCGCCTGACGGCAGCAAGCTGGCGTTCGTGCTGTCCAAGGACGGCAACCCGGAGATCTACGTGATGGACCTGGCCTCGCGTGGCCTGACCCGCCTGACCAACGATCCGTCCATTGATACCGAACCGTTCTGGGGCAAGGATGGTCGCACCATCTACTTCACCTCCGACCGCGGTGGCAAACCTCAGATCTATAAACAGTCCCTGGGCGGTGGCGGTGCCACTCGCGTTACCTTTATTGGTAACTACAACGCCAACCCTAAACTTTCCGCCGATGAAAAGACCCTGGTAATGATCCATCGCCAGGACGGTTTCACCAACTTTAAGGTGGCCTCGCAAGATCTTGAGCGTGGAAGTGTAAAAATCCTCACAGATTCGAGTCTTGATGAGTCGCCTACTGTTGCGCCCAACGGCACCATGGTAATCTACGCCACCCGCCAGCAGGGCCGGGGAGTCTTGATGCTCGTGTCGCTAAACGGCCGCGTGAGGCTCCCGCTTCCTACCGCTCAAGGCGAAGTCAGAGAACCGTCCTGGTCCCCTTACCTGAACTGACGCGGCGCTACACGTTTTACTTAACACATTGGGGTTCATTAGGAGTTTCACGATGGAAATGCTGAAGTTTGGTAAGTTTGCTGCGCTGGCTCTGGCCATGGCCGTAGCTGTAGGTTGCTCTTCGAAAGGCGGCGACAACGCTGGTCAAGCAGCTGTTGACCCTAACGCTGGTTACGGCGCAAACACCGGTGCCGTTGATGGCTCCCTGAGCGAAGAAGCTGCTCTGCGCGCAATCACCACCTTCTACTTCGAATACGACAGCTCGGACCTGAAACCAGAAGCCATGCGCGCTCTGGACGTCCACGCTAAAGACCTGAAAGCCAATGGCGCTCACGTCGTACTGGAAGGCAACACCGACGAACGCGGTACTCGCGAGTACAACATGGCTCTGGGCGAGCGTCGTGCGAAAGCCGTTCAACGCTACCTGGTCCTGCAAGGCGTTTCGCCAGCTCAGCTGGAAATCGTTTCGTACGGCGAAGAGCGTCCAGTGGCTACTGGCAACGACGAGCAGTCGTGGGCTCAGAACCGTCGCGTCGAACTGCGTAAGTAATTCGATATGCGAACGTGCCGCCGTGCTGTAACTATTCTGGCTCTCGCCCTGCCACTCGTGGCATGGGCCGAGGTTCCTGTGGTTGATGGTGATGGTTCCAGCAATGGAGCCAGCAGTTATCCACCTTCGGGTTATGGCACGAGCGGCGCCTACGCTGATTCCGGGGCGCAAGCCCCGGTTTCCGCGCAAGGTCAGCTGTTCATGCAGCTGCAACAAATGCAGGAAGACATCGCGCGTCTGCGCGGACAGGTCGAAGTCCAGCAAAACGATATCCAGCAGCTTAAACAGCAAAGCCTGGAGCGTTACCAGGATCTCGATCGTCGTATTGGAACCGGCACTGCACCTGCAAATGCCGCACCTTCCGAGAATTCTCCAGCCGGTGGCGATGTAAACGCCGCCGGTACCCCGGTGCCACCGCAAGCCGCCCAGGCGCCTGCGGCCAGCACCGAGCCGGGTGACCCGGCAAAAGAAAAGCTGTACTACGATGCCGCCTTCGACCTGATCAAGGCCAAGGACTTCGACAAGGCCAGCCTGGCGTTTGCCGCTTTTCTGCGCAAATACCCCAACAGCCAATACGCGGGAAACGCCCAATACTGGCTGGGTGAAGTAAACCTGGCTAAGGGTGACCTGCAAGGCGCCGGTCAGGCCTTCGCCAAGGTCAGCCAACTGTACCCAAAGCACGCCAAGGTGCCCGACTCGCTGTACAAGCTGGCTGACGTCGAGCGCCGCCTGGGTCACACCGACCGCGTGAAGGGTATCCTGCAGCAAGTGGTTAGCCAGTACCCAGGTACTTCGGCTGCCCAACTGGCGCAGCGTGACCTGCAGAAAATGTAAGCCGGCACTGCCTGCTTGAAGAAACCCGCGCTTGCCGCGGGTTTTTTCGTTAGAATTGATGCCCTTTTATTTGAACACGCTTCCCTGAACTACGCGTTGGCGGGTTTTTCGAAGTGCCCAACGGAGGCGGTCAGCCTGTTTAGCTGTCCCGCCCGTGGACCCTATGCAAGACACATTACGCATTACCGAAGTCTTTTACTCGTTGCAGGGTGAGACTCGTACCGCGGGCCTGCCCACGGTTTTCGTTCGCCTGACCGGCTGCCCATTGCGCTGCCAGTACTGCGACAGTGCCTACGCCTTTACCGGCGGCACCATCCGTACCCTGGAATCCATCATGGAACAGGTGGCCGGCTTCAAGCCGCGCTACGTGTGCGTCACCGGTGGCGAGCCATTGGCCCAGCCCAATGCCATCCCCCTGATTCAGCAACTGTGCGATGCCGGCTACGAAGTGTCGGTGGAAACCAGCGGTGCGCTGGACATTTCCAAGGTCGACACCCGCGCCAGCCGCGTGCTCGACCTCAAGACCCCGGCGTCCGAGGAGTCGCACCGCAACCGCTACGAGAACATCGAGCTGCTGACCCCCAATGACCAGGTCAAGTTTGTGATCTGCTCCCGGGACGACTACGACTGGGCGGTTTCCAAGCTGATCCAGTACGGCCTCGACCGCCGTGTCAGCGATGTGCTGTTCTCGCCCAGCAAGAGCCAGATCAGCGGCACTGAGCTGGCCGACTGGATCGTCGCCGACAACCTGCCCGTACGCTTCCAACTGCAATTGCATAAACTGCTGTGGAACGACGAGCCCGGCCGCTGATCACGCACAGACCTCTGTAGCAGCGGCCGCCAGGCCGCGTCCGGCGCCACGCGCAGTGTCAGATGCACCGCGCGCCCCGTGACGCGGCCTGGCGGCCGCTGCTACAGGGGCATCGCCAGTTTCCGTACTTTTCCGTGAAGGACACCAGACATGACTGACAAAAAAGCGGTAATCCTGCTCTCCGGCGGCCTGGATTCGGCCACCGTCGTCGCCATGGCCAAGGCCGAAGGCTACAGCGTCTACACCATGAGCTTCGACTACGGCCAGCGCCACCGCGCCGAACTGGACGCTGCCGCTCGCGTCGCCAAGGACCTGGGCGCCGTGGAGCACAAGGTCGTCGGCCTGAACCTCAACGGCATTGGCGGTTCGGCCCTGACCGACAGCAGCATCGACGTGCCGGAAGCACCTACCGAAGGCATCCCGGTGACCTACGTGCCTGCACGCAATACCGTGTTCCTGTCCCTGGCCCTGGGCTGGGCAGAAGTGCTGGGCGCCCGTGACATCTTCATCGGCGTCAACGCGGTGGATTACTCCGGCTACCCGGATTGCCGTCCCGAGTTCGTCGAAGCCTTCGAACGCATGGCCAACCTGGCCACCAAGGCGGGCGTGGAAGGGCAGGGTTTCACCATCCAGGCGCCGCTGCAAAACCTCAGCAAGGCCGATATCGTCAAGGCCGGCATGGCTCGCGGCGTTGACTACAGCCTCACCGTTTCCTGCTACCAGGCCGACGATCAGGGCCGTGCCTGTGGCAAATGTGACAGCTGCCGCCTGCGTGCTGAAGGCTTCGCCGCAGCCGGTGTTAGCGACCCAACCAGATATTTTTGATTTTTTTAAAATAAGGTGTTGAATTCTCGTTAGAAATCAGTATTATACGCACCACAACGCGGCGACACAGACACACAGTCGCTAGCGTGCTAACACAATGGGTCGTTAGCTCAGTTGGTAGAGCAGTTGGCTTTTAACCAATTGGTCGTAGGTTCGAGTCCCACACGACCCACCATATGCAAGAAGAAAAAAGCCGGAACGTGCACAGCACGCTCCGGCTTTTTTTCGTCTGCAGTTTATGTCGCTCCCACACAAATGGTTGCTGTTATACGTTGTAGCGGCCAAGGCACGCCTTCACCAGCACCGCCAACACCGCCAGGTTCCCCCGCACGCTACTGATCTTGGTCGGCACTTCACCCACCGGGTAGCGCCGCACCGTTGGCAGTTCAACACAGCGATAGCCCAGCCGCGGCGCCTTGTACGACAGGTACGCCAGCAGCTCGTAGGTCACAAACACATCGCGAAAAATCGCCACCTCGGGGTCCATCAACAACCGTCGGCTGTAGGCCCGGAAACCTTGGGTGGTATCGGTCCAGCGATGCCCCGAGGCCCAGCTGAGCATCGGCGCATGGATATAGCGGATGGCGAAATCCCGCGACGCGGGCGTGTTCTCGGCCACGCCGCCGTCGATAAAGCGCGACGCCTGGACAAAGTCCACGCCATGGCGCAACGCCTGGACAAAATCGGGGATGGCGCGCGGGTCGTCCTTGTCGTTGCCATCGATGGTCACCACCCCTTCGTAGTCTTGATCCAGGGCGAACGCATAGGCGCAGCGCAATTGCGCGCTGAGCTTGCCCGGCGCTGTCTTGACCAGCAGCCCACGCACCCGCGTGGCCTGCAGCAGTTCGCTGTGCAGTGAACCGTCGCGGCTGCCGCCATCGACGATGATGATATCCACCAGGCGGTCCAGCGCCAGAATCGCCATGCGCTCTAATAAGCGGCGAATGCGCGGGCCTTCGTTGATGACCGGGATCACCACGCACCAGGCGTGCTGGCGCCCCAGCCACAGGGGGATTTCATAGCGCGGCACCTGGCGCTCGGCGAGCACCGCAGGAATGGATTGGACTGAGCTCATCGGATACCTCAGGCGACGCGGGCGGTAATCAGCGCCACGCCGGCAATGACCAGGCACACACCGGCACCGGTGGTCCAGTGGAAGGGTTCGCGCAATACCAGCACCGAGCTCAGCGCCACGGTGGCCACGGCGCCAGCGGTGAGCACCGGATGTGCGACGTTCAATGGCAGGCGCGCCAAGGCGGCGGCGTACAGAAGAAAGGCGCTGCCGTACAGCCCCAGGCCTAGCCAGAACGGCCAGTTGTTCAGCGCCTCAGCAGGCTCGGACAGCGACGGAAAGCGCCGCGGCGGCATCATCGCCATCTTGATCAGCACGCTGGCCGAGGCGTTGGAGAGGATGCCCAGAATCAGGATCGCCCATTTCATGCGCGTACTCCGCTTTCAAGGTGTCGGTAATGCCGGGTGGCGGCCCGCAGTGCCCGCTCCACGGCCGGCAATGATGGCTCGCCGGCCGGTGACAGCATTTCGATGGTGACCACGTGATTGGGCAGGTGGCCGCGCAGGGCGGTCATCACGCGGGCGTGATCGGTGGTGCCATCGCCCAGGGGTACCAGGTGCGGCTCGCTGGCGTGTATATGGCCGATCAAATCGGCGCAGTCATTGAGCACTCGGCCGGGGTCTTCGCCGTTCAGGGTCAGGGCGCCGGTGTCCAGCTGCATGCGGATCGCGCTGTGGGCGACCTGCCGTACCACGTGTGCGGTTTCACTGCTGGTCAGCATGAAGTTGGCGCCATAGCAGGCCGGGTTGGGCTCCAGGCAAATCGTCACGCCGTGGTCGTGGGCGATGTCGCCGAGGCGGCGGAAGAAGGTGGTGGCGATCTCCAGGCTTTGCGAATCGTCCAGGCCGCTGCGGTCGCGGTTCTTCGGTGAGCCGAACACCAGGCGGGTAGCCCCCAGCCCTGCGCCGATACGGCAGATGGCGGTCAGGTGGTGCAGCATGGCGGCCTGGCTGTCAGGCCCGGCAAACAGGTTCAGGCCTGTGGTGCCGAACAGCAGTGATTGCATGCCGGTAATCTGGATGCCGCGCGAGCGCCACCAGCGCCTGACCTGACTGATCTGCGCTTCGGTGGCCTGGGCGGGTTCGGCGAAGTATTTGCCGGGCGCTACGTCGATGGCATCGATCTGCAGGCGTTGCAGCAGTTGGCTGACCGGGCTGTCTTCGGTGCGCGCCCAGGCGATGTTGGAAATGGCCAGTCTCATGCGCTGGCCTCCCGTGGCAGTGCGGCATGCGGCGCCTCCGACTGGGCGTAGGCGCGCACCGCCATCAGCGTGTCGCGCACACTGTAGGGGTAATGGCCCGCAGCACCGTAAAGGTTGGCGAAACGCGTGCGCATGTCATAAATCGCCGGCGACTGCTCCAGGTGCTGTTCCAGTGGCCGGCCAAACCCCTGCTGCGCCAGGCGCGCCACACTGATGGGCTCGGCGCCCAGGTGCACCAGCGACAGGCCGGCCTGCAAGGCGATCTGAATGTCGTACCACAGGTTGACCATAGGGTAGAACTGGAACACCCCGCGGCTGTCGATGGCCCCCAGGTTGTTGTCGTTGAGCAGGTCGTACACCACGTTCTTGCGCAGCCCCGGGCCGACCAGGCCCGGCAGGCGCACGATCAGGTGGCGGGGGAAGTGGCTGGCCACGAACTTTTCCAGGTAACGACGGTGCAGCCCATAAGGTTGCAGGTCGCCTTCCTGCACCGGGCTGTACTCGTCCACGCCCACCGGATGGGCGAACACGTCGACCGTGCTGATCAGCACGAAGACCTTGCAGCGCACGGTGGCCAGGTGGCCGATCAGGGTATCGATGGCGCGCTGGTCGGCCGCCGGTTCGCGGTTGGCCAGCCATTTCTGCGCAGGCGCCCCGGCGCACACCAGGGTATCGAACTGTTCATGGTCGATCTCGGCAATGGTGGTGGAGCGGTAGCGGGCATCGAAGCTGGCCTGGCGCAGCAGGGTCGAGCCAACGAAACCGCTGTAGCCGATCAGTCCGTCGCGGGTCTTGTTCATTGGGCGTCTCGGCAGTTGAGGTGCAACAGCTCGGCGTCGGTGACGCTGAGCACCGATGTGTAGGTGCAGTGATATTGGTCCAGCTCACGCTGCATCAGGTTGCCCACGCCGGTTTCGCCGGGTTGCAGGTCCAGGTGCGAGGTCAGGAAGTACACCGAGTTGCTCGGGCGCTCGGCCAGCAGGCGATCGATGTCGTTGCTCAGGGTGGTCATTTCCAGGGCCGGGTCACGCCGATGGGTAGTTTCGTCGCTGTCGCCGAAGAAATGATGCTTGCCCAGCCCGGGGTCCAGCAGCTGGTAGTACTCCAGCGACGGCTGGGCATTGGGATGCACCAGGATGTCGCTGGCCGGCATCTGTGACAGGTACTGGAAAAGCTGATTGTTGTCGGTGTACTGATAGGTCTCGCCGCCCAGGTCGTTGTAGCAGGCCTTGCCCGCCTGCAGCCCCAGCAACAACAGCATCACCCAGCCCAGGGCCTTGAGGGCCAGGCGCCGGCTTTGCACGAACGAGAGGATCGCGAAGGTGGAAATCACCAGGCTCATCGGCACCAGCCACAGCACGTGGCGCGGGTAGGTGGCGGGGTAGAAACCGGCGATCTTGCCCACGATCACGACGCCGACCAGGGCGCAGAAAAACAGGTTGAGGTTGTACAGGTAGCCGCGCTTGCCCACGAACAGCAGGGTCACGCTGGCGATCACCGACACAATCATGAGTGCCTTGCCATAGGCCCCCAGCAGCGCATTGATCACGCTTTTCAAGGCGTCCAGGTGAGTGGCTGCGGCATAGGTGCTGTAGTTGCTGATCTGGTACATGGTCAGGTATTTCATGTACAGGTACGACAGCGCGACGCAGGCGCTGGCCAGCACGAAACCGCTGATCTTGTAGCCGCGCTGGGTGCCATCGTCGCGGGTCACGTACCACACGCAGGCATAGCCCAGCAGGCCGCCGGCGATCAGTAGGGTCGAGAACCCCAGCAGGCTGATCAGCGCGGCCACCAGCAGCGTCCAGTAAATGTCCTGGCGCTCTTCGGCCTCGCGGATGGCGAGCATGGCCAGGAAGCTGCCGCTCATTTCCAGGAAGTAGAACTTGAGCTCGGTGAAGTGGAAGCCGGTGGAGAACGAGTTGCCGATCAACGCCACCAGAAACACGAACAGGCCCCAGCGCTGCTGGCGGAACAGCAGGGCGATGGGCGCCACCATCAGCAGCGACAAGCCCAGCACCGACAGGCGCAGGGCGCGGATGTCATAGTGGAACACCGACATCACCGCCTTGAAGAACACCGACGCCAGCACCGGCTCCGCCTGGTCGTAGTAGGGCAGGGGGGCGGCGAAGTCGGCGGGGTTGCTGATCTCGATGATGTTCTTGAGCAGCATCGCCTCGTCCAGCCACACCGAGCGCGCGGACAGGGTCAGGAAGATGCTGGCCAGCACGGCCAGGGCCAGCAGCGTGCAGAGCTTGGAGAGGTCAAAGTACTTCATCGTCGAGTTTCTCCAGCACGTCGTAGATGTTGTCGATCTTGCCGCCCAGCACCGAGTAGCAGCCGGGCAATGTCGCGTGGCGTTCGAACAGGATGGGGCGGCCGTCGTTGTCTTCGGTGCTTTGCAGCACGGTCTTCACTTCGTACAGCGAGTCCACGTGGCGCGCCTCCAGGACGGCCGGGATATAGCGGCCCACGTCGCGCACCATGCGGTCCATGCGGCTGGGCTGTTGGTACTCCTGCAACTTGCGATAGGGGTCGGTGCCGCGTTCGTCCTGCCAATGCAGGTGCGGGGTGAAACGCACATGGGACAGGGTGTGCAGGCCGCGGCTGGGGAAGGGCATCATGGAGAAGAACGGCCCGTCCATCACCGTGATGCCCAGGCGCTCCAGGGCGGGTGGCATGGCCATCAGCGCCATTTCGGTGATTTCCTGCTTGAGCGCGATACTGACACCCGGGAAATCACCGCCCAGTTGATTGGTACCGCTGTAGCTGCAATTGAAGACGTAGCGGCAGGCCACCCGGTCGGTTTCGCCCGAGTCGCGCGCCAGGTGGACGCGCAGCCCCCCCTCGGCGCGTTCGATGGCGGTGGCGCGGGTGCGGTAGTGCACCTGCACGGCAAAATGGTCCAGTTCGCGCAGGGCCCATTCAGCCAGGCGCCGGCTGTCGAAGGCGTACTCCTGCACGGCAAACACCTGCTCGATCAGGCGGTGCTCGAACAGCCCGCTCAGGTGCGCGGGTGCCGGCTGGATCGGCGCGCCGATGTCGCGGCAGAAGCGCTCGAACTGCCGCGCCGTGACCTTGGAGTTGTGCCGGGCGATGGCGTAGAGCTTGGTGAAATCCTGGCGCACGGCGCCGGGCCAGTCGCGCACGAAACGCGGCAGGTTGATGCGGCTGCGGTAGGCCGTGGTGTAGCTGCGCGGGTAGTGGTAGCCGTTGTGCACCCGCGCCTGGTTGTTATGGGAGGCGCGCAGCATCAGCGCCGGTTCGCGCTCCACCAGCAGAATGCGCTTGAAGCCACGCTGGGCGGCCAGGTACACGGCGATGGCCGAGCCATAGAAGCCGCCGCCGATGACCAGTGCGTCGAAACGTTCGGGAAGGTCGACCATTACGAGAATCGTCCATTGACCACCACGGGGCTGTCCACCGCCGGCTCTTCGATATTGAGCCGCTCACGGCGGGTCATGCGCGCGCTGGTGAACTCCTGCGCCACGTGCCAGTGGGGGCCTTGCTGGGTGGCGCTGGCCATGTTCATCAGGTATTCGCCCAATACCATCAGCACCAGCGAAATCAGGAAGAACATCCCCGACTGCTGCAGCGACAGGCTGATCCAGCCCGGGGCGACGTCGGCCTTGAAGAAACCGATGGCCACCACGTACACGCAATACAGCAGGTTCATCACCGCGCCGAACAGCGACAGCGCCGTGACCAGGCGCATCGGCGCGCGGGTGGTGGACAGCAGCAGGCCCACCCCACGGTCGATGTTGTCACGCAGGCGCTTGCGCGGTTGCGGCTTGGGCGGCTCGCTGTAGCGCAGGTTGGCGCGGGCAAAGCCACCGGTGGCCGGCAGGTGGCGGTAGGTGATGACCGGTTTGGGGTGTTGCAGGATAAAGTTGATCACCTCTTTGGACATCAGCCGGTAAGGCGGCGCCTCCTTGGCCAGGTTGATGCCGTTGAAACGGTGGTAGCACCAGTGGAACACCCGGAAGGCCAGGCGATACACCAGGCCTTGGCGCGGGCGCTGTTCGTTGCACACAAACACCACGTCGGCGCCCAGCCGCGCCTGCTCCAACAGCTTGGGCAGGTAGCGCACGTCGTCGGTCATGGGGTCGATCACGGCCACGTGGTCGCCCAGGGCGCTCTCCAGCCCCACCCAAGAGGCGGTGTCGATATCCACCTCCTTGGTCAGGGCGTACACCTGCAGGTTGGCGATGCCGGTCTCGCCGGTCAGGCGTTTGAGCACCGCGATGCTGGCGTCGGTGGAGGCGTTGTCGACCACGATCAGTTCATAGTCGCGCACCATCGCGCTGACCACCTGGGTGGCATCGGCCAGCAGGGTTTCAAGGGCATCGGCGTGATTGCGGACGACGAACACGACCGACAGGAAGCTCGGGGCATGGGCCATGGTGGTGATCTCTGACGAAAACGGCGGTTCGTCCGGGCGTGCCTGAAGCAGCCGGAGGAGGGTTTCGCGAAGGGGAGGGCAATGCTACCGCCACGGCAACCGGGGACGGTGCGCGGGGTGATGTGTCGTGCTGGACGCACGGCGGAAAAACCTTGATACACCGCAGGCTAGCCTAGTGCCATGCACTTGGCTATGGGCGGCGGATGAAAGGCGCCGAATGACAGCTTTCGCTCAAATATTGCGTCGTCTGCATCGCGGCCAAGGCCGGCTCCTACATCATGGGGTAGGAGCCGGCCTTGGCCGCGATGGCGTCGGGGGAGGCACCGCCGATGCGGTAGCTGACAAAGGGAGTTGCACGGCTCAAAAAAATCTTTGGAAATCATCCGATTGGCTGTAGCCTTCCCCGGCCCCGGGGGCTTGTATCACCTGGGAAACAACGCCCGGGCTCGCGTAAGCTGGGGTGGTATACTCGACTTTCGCGCACAAGCGCCTGCAGGTCTTGCCAACATGACGCAGATTTCCGAACGCCTTCTGGTCCAGGCCCACCTCGATGCCAAGCAGCCCAAGCCGCTGACGCCCGAGCAGGAAGCCGACTACCGCGCCGCCATCGCTGCCGAGCTCAAGGCTCAGGACGCAGTACTGGTGGCCCACTTCTATTGCGACCCGGTCATCCAGGCCCTGGCCGAGGAAACCGGCGGTTGCGTGTCCGACTCCCTGGAAATGGCCCGTTTCGGCAAGAACCACCCGGCCAAGACCGTGGTGGTGGCCGGCGTGCGCTTCATGGGCGAGACGGCGAAAATCCTCACCCCGGAAAAGCGCGTGCTGATGCCCACGCTCGACGCCACCTGCTCCCTGGACCTGGGTTGCCCGGTGGAGGATTTCTCGGCGTTCTGCGACCAGCACCCCGAGCGCACCGTGGTGGTGTACGCCAACACTTCGGCGGCGGTGAAAGCCCGTGCTGACTGGGTGGTCACCTCAAGCTGCGCGCTGGAAATCGTCGAAAGCCTGATGGACAACGGCGAGACCATCATCTGGGGCCCCGACAAGCACCTGGGCCGCTACATCCAGAAAAAGACCGGCGCCGACATGCTGCTGTGGGACGGCTCGTGCATCGTCCACGAAGAGTTCAAGTGGCGCCAGCTGGAGGACATGAAGGCCCTGTACCCGGATGCCGCCATCCTGGTGCACCCCGAGTCGCCGGAATCGGTGATCGAGCTGGCCGACGCGGTGGGTTCCACCAGCCAGCTGATCGCTGCTGCGCAGACCATGCCGAACAAGACCTTCATCGTCGCCACCGACCGAGGCATCTTCTACAAGATGCAGCAGTTGTGCCCGGACAAGATCTTCGTCGAAGCCCCCACCGCCGGCAACGGCGCGGCATGCCGTAGCTGCGCGCATTGCCCGTGGATGGCCATGAACACCCTGGAGCGCACGCTTACGGCCTTGCGTGAAGGCCGCAACGAGATCTTCGTCGATCCGGCGCTGATCCCCCAGGCTATCCGCCCCCTCAAGCGCATGCTGGATTTCACCCAGGCAGCGCGCATGAAGGTCTCGGGCAACGCCTAGGCGCGACTGACCGCGCCCGTCGCCACGGGCGTCGGGCTGGTCAGGCGCTTGTTCAGGTCCAGCCACTGCCCCAGGGCCAACATCAGGCCCAGCCCCGCCAGCGCGGTGGCGATCTGCATCGGCATGCGGTCGTCGCCCAGGGCGTTGGCCATGTCGGCCAACGGTGCCAGCAGCACGCTCAGGCAGAAAATCTCCAGCGAATAGCGGCCCATCATCGCCACCTTCTGCACCAGCCACTGCTGCACCCAGCGGCCGTTGGGCACCAGCTTGCCCACGCAGTAGGCCAGTGCCAGGAAATGCAGCAGGCGCACCGGGGCCAGGTTGGTCTTGCTGATGGGGTACAGGCGCTCGGCGATCCATTGCGGCATGAACGCGTCGTGCACGGCCGGCCACTTCCAGCTCAGGGCAATGACCACGCTGACACCCAATGCCACCGCGCAGGTCATGAACACCGGTTGACGATGCAGCGGCCGCGGGTCTGCCACCTGTGGCGCCTGGCTGTGCAGCGCCGCCGCCCCGCCCAGCACAAACAGCGCCTGCCAGGCGTAGGGGTTGAAATACCACAAGCCATTGCCGTGGGCGGGGATGTTCCAGCCAAACCACTGGGTCAGCCCGTACACGGCCAGCGACACGCCTACGGCATGGCTGGTGTGCTTGACCAACAGCGGCAGCACCACGGGCAACCCCGCCAGCAGCACGATGTACAGCGGCAAGGGGTCCATCAGGTTGGGCTTGAAGCGCAACAGCAACTCATCCACCAGCGCCTGCTGGGGGTTGAGGATGAAGTAGTTGAGGTTCATCTCCTGGATCATGTCGCGGGTTTCAACATGACTGTTGGCCACGAAGATGATGCCCATCAGCAGCACCAGCAGGAAGATGTGCACCACGTACAGCACCCAGGCGCGGCGCAGGATACGCACCGTGGCGATCAGGTAGCCGCTGCGCAGGGCGATCTTGCCGTAGGCCAGCACGGCGGCGTAACCGGCCAGGAACACGAAAATCTCGGCGGCGTCGCTGAAACCGAAGTTGCGTGCGGTGAAATTGGCGAGCGGGTTCTGCGGTATGTGATCCCAGAAGATGAAGATCAACGCCAGGCCGCGATAGAAGTCGATGCGGTGGTCGCGCTGGGTGGTCATGAGGGGTTGCCTTGAGCGGGTGGTGATTGAATAAGGATAGGCACAGAGCGTCGCAGGTTCCGCCGCGATCCCGGCTGCCGATCAGCGGCGGGGAGGTTGGCGTTTTTCCTCGGCGATTGCAAAAGGCGGGTTATTACTGAATGTCACAAAAGTGTCGCACAGCCAATGTTTGCATCACCCATTCACTAACCTGATGGTGCATGAGCCCGCTGCCTTCCTTCACTAGACTGCCCCCTACCATTCAAGGAACACAGGGCATTGGCTATGCACAATCGCATGATGATCACTGGCGCCGGTTCAGGCCTGGGCCGCGAAATTGCCTTGCGCTGGGCGCGCGAGGGCTGGCAGCTGGCGCTGTCGGACGTCAACGAGCCTGGCCTGCAGGAAACACTCAAACTGGTGCGCGAGGCGGGCGGCGATGGCTTTGTGCAACGCTGTGACGTGCGCGACTACAGCCAGCTCACCGCCCTGGCCCAGGCCTGCGAGGAAAAGCTGGGCGGTGTCGACGTGATCGTCAACAACGCCGGTGTCGCGTCGGGCGGCTTCTTCAGCGAGCTGCAACTGGAAGACTGGGAGTGGCAGATCGCAATCAACCTGATGGGCGTGGTCAAGGGTTGCAAGGCGTTCCTGCCGTTGCTGGAGAAGAGCAAGGGCAAGATCATCAACATCGCCTCCATGGCCGCCCTGATGCAGGGCCCGGCCATGAGCAACTACAACGTCGCCAAGGCCGGCGTGCTGGCGCTGTCCGAAAGCCTGCTGGCCGAGCTGCGGCAACAGGAAGTGGGCGTGCACGTGGTGTGCCCGTCGTTCTTCCAGACCAACCTGCTGGACTCCTTCCGCGGCCCCACCCCGGCCATGAAGGCCCAGGTGGGCAAGCTGCTGGAAAGCTCGCCGATCACGGCGGCGGACATCGCCGACTACATCTACCAGCGGGTGGCCGAAGGCGAGTTCATGATTCTGCCCCACGAGCAGGGGCGCATGGCCTGGCAGCTCAAGCAGCACAACCCGCAGGCGCTCTATGACGAGATGGCCAGCATGGCCGAGAAAATGCGCGCCAAGGCGCGGCATACCCCGGGTTGATCACTCGCTAACCTGGGTGTCAGGTCCGGCCTCATCGCGAGCAAGCTTTGCTCCCACAGTGGTGTGCCATCCGCCGTGGCAGGCTCAACACTGTGGGAGCAAAGCTTGCTCGCGAGAGGCCATCCCTGACACTCAGCAATGCTAGAATTGCACCTTGCACCCCCACCCAAACGACTCCCCTGTGCTCAACTATCTCTGGTTTTTCCTAGCAGCCGTCTTCGAAATCGCCGGCTGCTACGCCTTCTACATGTGGCTGCGCCTGGGCAAAAGCGCCCTGTGGGTGTTACCCGCCTTACTCAGCCTCACCTGCTTCGCCCTGCTGCTGACCCGCGTCGAAGCCGCCTACGCCGGGCGCGCCTACGCCGCCTATGGTGGGCTGTATATCGTCACGTCGCTGGCCTGGCTGGCGGTGGTGGAAAAAGTGCGTCCCACCGGCAGCGACTGGCTGGGCGCCGTGCTGTGCGTCATCGGTGCCAGCATCATTCTGTGGGGGCCGAAATTGCACAGTTCATAAGCGTGCAATGAGGTGCAAACAGGTCAAACTTCGTTCCGATCTACGCCAATTCATCAGGCATTTCTGTAGGAAAAGGCAACAAATATTGTAGGACGAGGCTGTTTTGGCCTGTGGGCGTTGATCGACGTCAATACCCGGCGCAGTCTCATGGCTCATTCCATGAGACAGAGGGCGGGACGATGCTGGTATTGACACGGACTGTGGGCGAGGCCATCTCCATTGGCGATGACATCTGGGTAAAGATTCTTGAAGTGCGCAACGGCCAGGTGCGTTTTGGCGTGCAGGCGCCCAAGCACATCGAGATCCATCGCGCCGAGGTGTACCGGCGCATCCTGGCGCAGTTGGCGCGCCAGGCAGCACCGCAGCCTCAAGGCGAAGCGGTGTCGCCGTGAGGCTTAAAGGTCGAACAATTCCTTGGGAATATCGTGCTTGAGCATCAGCGTGCACTGCTGGCTCTCGGGGTCGAACACGATGAAGGCCTGGCCCTTGGCCAAGGCATGACGCACGCGCTCCACCCGGGTCTGCAGCGGCGTTTCATCGCCGTTGTCGGTGCCGTCCCGGGTGACGAAATCCTCGATCAGCAGGGTCAGGGTCTCGGGGGACAATTGGTCGTGGGGAATCAGCATGGCGGCCTCGCAAAATGTCACCCATCCTACCACGCCACCGCCCGTAGCCGCTGCCGCCAGGCTGCGCTGGCCCGCATGAACCCTGAAAATCTTCAGTGAAATTCAGGGCCAGCGCAGCCTGCGGCAGCGGCTACGGTCAGATGGGGTTAGGCTCGAAACTGTCAGCCCGGGCCATGGCCCACATGCGCTGGTAGAACTCGCCGCTCACTTCCCCTGTCAGCAACTCGCCGGGCTTGAGGAACACATGCAGCTGTGAAAACAGCTTCACTTCGGTGGCCGACATGCGCCGTACCAGGTGCTTGGCCTCCAGTTGCGAGGGGTGCACCAGTCCGGCAGCAGCCAGCATTTCGGCCAGCGCCTTGAGGGTGTTGTGGTGGAAGTTGAACACCCGCTGGGCCTTGTCCGGTACCACCAGGGCGCGCTGGCGCAGCAGGTCCTGGGTGGCGACGCCGGTGGGGCATTTGTTGGTATGGCAGCTTTGCGACTGGATGCAGCCGATGGCGAACATGAAGCCGCGCGCCGAGTTGGCCCAGTCGGCGCCGATGGCCAGTACGCTGGCGATGTCGAAGGCGCTGACCAGCTTGCCGCTGGCGCCCAGCTTGATCTTGTCACGCAGGTTCATGCCCACCAGGGTGTTGTGCACGAACAGCAGGCCTTCGCGCATCGGTGTGCCCATGTGGTCGGTGAACTCCACGGGCGCAGCGCCGGTGCCGCCTTCCTTGCCGTCCACCACGATGAAGTCCGGCAGGATGCCGGTTTCCAGCATGGCCTTGGCAATGCCCATGAACTCCCACGGGTGGCCCATGCAGAACTTGAACCCTACCGGCTTGCCACCGGACAGCTCACGCAATTGCGCGATGAAATGCATCATTTCCAGCGGCGTGGAAAACGCCGAGTGGCGGGATGGTGACACGCAGTCCTCGCCCATCATCACGCCACGGGTCTCGGCGATTTCGCGGGTGACCTTGTGCTTGGGCAGAATCCCGCCGTGGCCAGGCTTTGCGCCCTGGCTCATCTTGATTTCGATCATGCGCACTTGCGGCTCGCGGGCCTGCACGGCGAATTTCTCCGGGTCGAACAGGCCGTTGCTGGTGCGGCAGCCGAAATAGCCACTGCCCAGCTCCCAGGTCAGGTCGCCGCCGTGCTCGCGGTGGTAGGGGCTGATGCTGCCTTCGCCGGTGTCGTGGGCGAAGTTGCCCAGCTTGGCGCCCTGGTTCAGCGCACGGATGGCGTTGGCGCTGAGGGCGCCGAAGCTCATGGCCGAGATGTTGAAGATGGACGCCGAATAGGGCTGGGTGCACTGCGGCCCGCCAATGATCACCCGGAAGCTGGCCGGGTCGCTGAGTGGCGCGGGGCGCATGGAGTGGCCGATGAATTCGAAGCCGGGGTGATACACGTCGATCAGCGTGCCGAAGGGCTTGTCGGCGGTTTCGTTTTTGGCCCGGGCGTATACCAGTGAACGCTGTGCCCGGGAGAAGGGCAGGGCGTCGCTGTCGGATTCCAGCAGGTACTGGCGGATCTCCGGGCGAATGCCTTCCACCAGGTAGCGAATGTTGCCCAGGATCGGGTAGTTGCGCCGCACCGCGTGGGGCGTTTGCAGCAGATCGAAGATGCCGATCAGGCTCAGCACCGCACCGGCGAAGGCGAAGGGCCATAGCCAGTCGTGGTCCATGAACGGCATGCAGGCGAGGGTGAAGACAACGCAGGCGGCAAAAAACGCGTAACGGCTTAGCAGCGACAGACTCATGCAGGATCCCCTGTAACAAGCGCAAGACGGTAACCCTGGAGAAAAGTAGCTGGTATTAGACATAAGTGCCTGTAGCCGGCACTGTCAGGGGCGATTGTTGCTCGTGGGAGCGGGTTCTACCCGCGAAAGGCACACCGCGGTGCGCCCGAAAGTCCGCGGTGCCCTTTTCGCGGGTCGAACCCGCTCCCACAAAAGCAGTTGCGGCTACGGGTGCAGCAGCGCCTGGCGGATGGCAGGGGTTTCGGGCTCCCAGTAGACGGGTTTGCCGGCGATGACGGCGGCCACCGGCAAGCCGTCGCGCAGCACCAGGCGGTTGCCGCTGATGGCCGGTACCTTGGCGCCGGGCAGCAGGGTGCCGGCCAGGTTCAACGGGTCGCTGGCGCTGATCATCACCAGCGCGCCATCCAATGCGCGCTTGCGCACGTCACGCAACACCGGGATGGCTTCGGGCAGGGCAAACTGCTCACCGGCCAGGCCACTGACAAACCGGCCGCCCCGCACCTCGCCGCGAGCCTCCAGGCGATGGTAGGTGCGCAACAGTTCGCGCCAGCTGGGCAGCCAGTCGGCCTCACGTTCCAGCAGCCGCCAGAACACCACGCCGTAGCGACGCAGCAAGGTCAAGGCCACCTCTTCCAGTGGGTCGCTTTCCTGCGCGGTAGCAGGGCGCAGCAATGCCCAGCGCCCGGCATCGTCCATGCCGCCGATGAACGCCCCGCGCCCGCGTCGCGGGCTGCGGGCCTGGCGCTTGCTGGCGGGGGTGATCAGCGCGCGCAGGCCGGCAAAACTGTCGGCGCTGACCAGGCCTGCGGACACCAACTCCTGCAGGGCCGTTTCCAGTTCGGTGCGCAGCAGGTGGGCGTCGCTGCTCAGTTCGTCGAAGAACAGCGCGCCCTGTTGGCTCAGCACCTCGTGTACCTTGCGCGCCCGTGGTGATAGTTCATCGATGCTCACGGCGAGTGCAAGGCCGCGCCACAGGTTGGCCCGCGCCCGGGGCAGCAGCACGATGGGCGTGCCACGCAGCGTGGCGGTCAGGGGCTTGCCGCTGGCGGCCAGGCGCGTCCACAGGGTCTTGCCGGTGCGGCAGGCGTCGTCCAGCCATTGCCCGCTGTAGTCGCGCAGACGGCCGGGCAGCAGATCACTTTCCCAGGCGGCCGCAGGAGCGCTGTAGCCCTCCAGCTGGTCGAGGATCTGCGCCAGGGCGGCCTGGCCCTGCAAACGTGTTTCGCTGTCCAGGTGCTGCCAGTGCAACAGGAAACGCATGAAGTCCTGCAGGCTGACTGGCTCGATCTCGCGACGCAGGCGCTTGATGGTGTAACGGTGGATGCGCGCCAGCAGGTGCCGCTCGCACCACTGGCTTTCACGCAGGCCGGGACGGAATTGACCGCGCAGCAAATAGCCCTGGCCTTCCAGGTGGGCCAGGGCTTGCTCGACCATGGGCAGCGGCAGATTCAGCGGGCCGGCGATTTCGCCCAGCCGCAGCGGCGCAAAACCGCTGAGGCGTGCACGCAGCAGTTCCTGGCAGGCGGCGTCGCTCTCCCATGCCGTGTCATGGCCGGGCAATGGCGTGAGTGGCGGCACACAGGCGGCCGTCGGGTAGAGCGTCTGCATCAGTGTCAGCCGCTCCACGCTCAGCCACAGCAACTGGCCGTTACCCACGTCCATCAAAGTGGCCCGGCCGTTGGCCGCCAGGGTCTGCAGCCAGCACTGCCACTGCGCCTGGCTGCCGGCTTCGCGGCTGTTGATCGCCGCCAGTTGCATCAGCGCTTCCTGCATTTCATCCACGCCCTGGGGCGCAGGCCAGGCTTCGGCGGCCACCGCTTCAATGGCCTGGGCGTCCAGGGCGCCCATATCATCGGCGGCCTGGGGCTCGCGCCAGCGCCGGTTGAGCACGGCCTGGGTGCGCCGCTCTTCCAGCGGTGCATCGTCGAGGAAGGCGTAGGGGCGGGCGTTGAGAATCGCTGCGGCCAGCGGCGAAGGCGCCGGCAGGTCGCGGCTGATCAGGCGCACCTGGCCCTGCTCCATGCGCCGCAACAGCGCCAGCCAGGCCTCGCTGTCCATGGCCTCGTGCAGGCAGTCGTCGAGGGTCTGTTCCACCAGCGGGTGGTCGGGGATTTCGCGCTCGCCGACGATGTTTTCCAGGCAGGCGATCTGGTCGGGGAACACCGTGGCGATCAGGTCTTCGCTTTTCATCCGCTGCACCTGCGGCGCCACCTTGCGCCCGCCGGTATAGCGCGGCAGGGCCAGGGCCACGCCAGTGGTCCAGCGCCAGCGCACGCCGAACAGCGGCGCGTCGAGCACGGCCTGGATCAGCAGGTGTTCGGCGCTGTTGCTGTTGAGGTAGCGCCACACCTCGTCCAGTTCGAAGCTGTGGCTGGTGGACAGCGACAGCACAATGGCGTCTTCGCTGGCCGCCGCCTGCAATTCGAAATTGAAGGTGCGGCAAAAGCGCTTGCGCAGCGCCAGGCCCCAGGCGCGGTTGACGCGGCTGCCGAAAGGCGTGTGGATGATCAGTTGCGTGCCGCCGGATTCGTCGAAGAAGCGCTCCATGATCAGCGTATCGCGCGACGGCAAGGCGCCCAGGGCGTTGCGGGTGCGGGCCAGGTAATCGGCCAACTGTTCGGCACTGTCGGCGCCCAGGCCCAGCTCGGTTTGCAGCTCGGCCACCAGCGGCGGCAACTGCCCATCGTGCAGGTTCAGCTGCTGGTCGATATGGCCTTGCAGGCGCGCCACGGCGAAGGACAATTCGTCGCTGCGCCCCGGTGCTTCGCCCAGCCAGAACGGGATGTTCGGCGGCTGGCCCTGGGCATCCTCCACTCGCACGCGCCCCGTCTCGATGCGAATGATGCGGTACGAGGTGTTGCCCAGCTGGAAGATATCGCCGGCGATGCTTTCCACGGCGAAGTCTTCATTGACGCTGCCCACGTTGAAGCCTTGAGGCTCGAGAATGACGCTGTAATCGGCGTTGTCCGGGATGGTGCCGCCGCTGGTCACGGCCGTCAGTTGCGCACCACGGCGACCGCGCAGGGTGCCGCTCACGGCGTCGCGGTGCAGGTAGGCGGCGCGCACGCCCTGGCGGCCGCTGTAGCCCTCGGCGAGCATGCTCAGCAGCGCTTGATAGTGGGCGCGGTCCACGTGCTGGTACGGCATGGCCTGACGCATCAGCGCCAGCAGCGCATCTTCGTGCCATTCCTGGCAGCTGACCTCGGCGATGATCTGCTGGGCCAGCACGTCCAGCGGCGCCACGGGGATGTGCAGGGTGTCCAGCTCGCCACGACGTACGCAGTCCAGCAGGGCGGTGCATTCGATCAGGTCGTCCAGCGAGGTGGCGAACAGCCGACCCTTGGGCGTGCCGCCGACCTGGTGGCCGGAGCGGCCGACCCGCTGCAGAAATGCCGAGATCGAGCGCGGCGAAGCGATCTGGCACACCAGCTCAACATCGCCAATGTCCAGGCCCAGTTCCAGCGACGCCGTCGCCACCAGCACCCGCAGGTCGCCGCGCTTGAGCCGCTGCTCGGCGTCCAGCCGCTGTTCCTTGGCCAGGCTGCCGTGGTGCGCCGCCACGGCCTCGCGGCCCAGGCGGTCGCTGAGGTGGCGGGCCAGGCGCTCGGCCAGGCGCCGGGTGTTGACGAAAATCAGCGTGGTGCGGTGCTGGCGACTCAACTCGGCGAGGCGATCGTAGACCAGCATCCACACGTCATTGGCCATGACTGCGCCGAGGGGCACGGGCGGCACCTCGATGGCCAGGTCGCGCGGCCGGGCGTGGCCGATGTCGACAATGGCGCAGGGCCGGGCGTGGCCCACCAGAAACCGCGCCACACGCTCGATGGGTTGCTGGGTGGCTGACAGGCCAATGCGCCGCAACGGCACGCCGCACAGCGCTTGCAGGCGTTCCAGGCTCAAGGCCAGGTGGCTGCCGCGCTTGCTGGCGGCCACGGCGTGGATCTCGTCGACGATCACCGTGGTGACGCTGCCCAGCATCTTGCGCCCGGACGCCGAACCCAGCAGCACGTACAGCGATTCCGGGGTGCTGACCAGAATGTGCGGCGCCTGCTTGCGCATCGCCGCGCGTTCTTTCTGCGGC
Source organism: Pseudomonas sp. TE3644 (assembly GCF_056278815.1). NCBI lineage: Bacteria > Pseudomonadati > Pseudomonadota > Gammaproteobacteria > Pseudomonadales > Pseudomonadaceae > Pseudomonas > Pseudomonas sp. TE3644. Next base: position 804,521 of record NZ_JBWBQF010000001.1, read on the forward strand.
GTGTCGCCGGTGCGCACGGCGGTGCGGATCGGCACCGGGGGCAGGCCCATGGCGTCCAGCTGTGCGCTGATGCCGGCCAGCGGGTGCTGCAGGTTGATCTGGATATCGTTGGACAGCGCCTTGAGCGGCGAGACGTAGACCACCAGGGTCTGCTCGGGCAAATCGCTGCCCAGGTGGATCAGGTCATCGATCACCGCCAGGAACGCGGTCAGGGTCTTGCCCGAACCAGTGGGTGCGGCCACCAGCAGCGACTCGCCGGCCTTGATCAACGGCCACGCGCGGGCCTGGGCCGGGGTCACGGCCGGAAAGGTGTGCTGGAACCAGGCGCGCGTGGCGGGGTGGAAACCGTTCATTCACTATTGATGCCCCACACCGCCGCAAGTTGCAACGTCTCCATGTGGGACCGGGCGAAGCTCGGGAAGGGCCCCGTCGACTCACCGCGGCGTCTGTTTCCCGAGCTTCGCCCGGTCCCACAACGGTATACTCCGCGCTTTTTTGGGGATTGCCATGAACCGTACCATCCACATCGCCGCCGCCCTGCTGATCGGCCCCGATGGCAAGACCCTGCTGGTGCGCAAGCGCAACACCCTGGCTTTCATGCAGCCGGGCGGCAAGATCGAGCCGGGCGAGCAGCCGGTGCATGCCTTGGCGCGCGAGCTGGACGAGGAGTTGGGCGTGCAGATCGATACCGCGCAGGCTCAGTACCTGGGCGCGTTCAGTGCGCCGGCGGCCAATGAGCCGGGGTTCGAGGTGAAGTGCGAGTTGTTTCGGGTGGACGTTGCCGAGGCGGTGAATATTGCGGCCGAGATTGAAGAGGCGGTGTGGGTGGATGGGGACAGCCATGGGCACCTGGAATTGGCGCCCTTGACCCGTGATCACATCCTGCCGATCTACGCCGCCCTGTGACCTGTAGCCGCTGCCGCAGGCTGCGCTGGCCCTGTGCCTCGCTGGAGCGCTCCAGGGTTTACACGGGCCAGCGCAGCCTTCGGCAGCGGCTACAGGAGATCAGCGAACCGCGCTGACCCCATCCAGCGTCGAAAACGAGGTGTCCTTGGCCGTCAACAGGAAATCGCGCATGTACGGCGCATCCAGCATGTCCGCACGCACCGCCGCGTACAGCGTGGCAAACAGACCTTTCTCGCCCAGGCGCTTGCCCTTCACATACCCGCGCGAGCTGTATTCATGCAGCGCCCAGTGCGGCATGCCGCACACGCCACGGCCGCTGGCCACCAGTTGCATCATCATCACCGTCAGCTCCGAGGTGCGCACTTGCGCCGGCTCCACGTCGGCCGGTTCCAGGAAGCGGGTGAAGATGTCCAGGCGGTCACGCTCCACCGGGTAGGTGATCAGGGTTTCGCTGATCAGGTCATCGGGCACGATGTACGGCTTGCTCGCCAGCGCGTGCTGGTTGGCCACCGCCAGCATGGCTTCGTAGGTGAACAGCGGCACGTAGGTGATGCCCGGCAGTTCCAGCGGGTCGCTGGTCACCACCAGGTCCAGGTCGCCACGGGCCAGGGCCGGCAGCGGCGCGAAGGCGAAGCCCGAGGCCAGGTCCAGCTCCACTTCCGGCCAGGCGTCGCGGAACTGGTCGATGGTGGGCATCAGCCATTGGAAGCAGCTGTGGCACTCGATGGCCATGTGCAGGCGCCCGGCCGTGCCGCCGGCCAGCCGCGCGATGTCACGCTCGGCGCCGCGCAGCAGCGGCAGGGTGGCGTCAGCCAGTTGCAGCAGGCGCAGGCCGGCGCTGGTGAAGCGGATGGGCTTGGTCTTGCGCATGAACAGCGGCAGGCCCAGGCGTTCTTCCAACTCCTTGAACTGATGCGACAGCGCCGACTGGGTCAGGTGCAGGCGTTCGGCGGCTTCCACCAGGCTGTCAGCCTCGCGCAGGGCAGCCAGGGTTTTCAGGTGACGGATCTCGAGCATGACGGTCTCTATGAGCAAACTTTGTGATCAACACGAATATATTGAGTTTGTCTCATGTTGCAGCGGATGTCGATAATAGCGCCATCGAAACCGGAGCAACCCCCATGGCCACCATCCCTCAAGACCTTTCGTTCTACACCCAACGCCTGCTGGACGAGGTCGAACAGACCCTGGCGCGTGGCGAAATGCCGAGGCCGGTGCTGATGGGGCCGTTGAGCTACCTGTGGCTGGACCAGGCCAACGGCGCCGATGTGCGCGCCCTGTCGCGCCTCGAGATCCTGCTGCCGGTGTACGGCGAAATCTTCCAGCGCCTGGCCCGTCTGGGCGTGGAGTGGGTGCAGATCGACGAACCGATCCTTACCCACGAGCTGCCCCAGGCCTGGAAAAGCGCCTTCGAACGCGCCTACCACATCCTCCAGTATTCGCCGTTGAAGAAACTGCTGGCTACCTACGGCGGTGCCTTGCAGGACAACCTGGGCCTGGCCGCGCACCTGCCGGTGGACGGCCTGCACGTTGACCTGGCTGGCGCGCCCGAGCAATTGACTGCCGTGCTGGACCGCGTACCCAGCTACAAGGTGCTGTCCCTGGGCGTGGCCAGCGATGGCAGCGACCTGTGGAGCTGCGAGCTGGAGGCCGTTCAGGCGCAATTGCAACCGGCCCGCCGCCGCTTTGGCGACAACCTGTGGCTGGTCGGCGCCCGCTGGCTGGCCGACCTGGGTGGCCTGCTGCCGGATTTGCGCACCGTCGGTCGCCCGTGCCCGATCACCAGCTGATGACCGCTGGGCGACGTTCATCAAACTGTCACTGAACTGTGGCAGCGCGCCTGCCTGAAGTTCATCAAACTCGCGCTCTACTGGGGATCTGCGTTTTTGGTGTTTTTCATGCGGGCAATCGTTTTTCTGGCGGCACTGTTGTGCAGCCTCTCTTCTTATGCGGCTTCGACGTGCGACGTGAATGTCCCGGTGCAACATGCACCGCTCAAGGACGTCAACCTGGCCTATCAAAGCATTGGGCGCGACAGCGATCCGGCACTGCTGCTGGTCATGGGCCTGGGCGGGCAACTGATCCACTGGCCGGACGAGGTGGTGGTGGCGCTGTGTCAGCAGGGCTTCCGGATTATTCGCTATGACAACCGCGATGTCGGCCTGTCCACTTGGGCGCAGGCGCCTGACAGCGCCAACCTGACCTTCGAAGTGCTGCGCTTCAAGCTGGGCCTGCCGGTGTCGGCGCCCTACAGCCTGACCGACATGGCCGGCGACGGCCTGGGCCTGATGGACAACCTGCACATTGGCCGCTTCCACCTGTTGGGCGCGAGCATGGGTGGCATGATCGCCCAGCACATGGCGGCCATGGCGCCGCAGCGGGTAGAGAGCCTGACCCTGATCATGAGCAGTTCCGGCGACCCCGGCCTGCCCATGCCCAGCCCGGCACTGCTGCAACTGCTGGCGCGGCGCGGGGCGCCCAACCGGGAAGTGGCGATCGAGCAGCAAGCCGATCTGCTGGCCGCCCTGGGCAGCCCGGACGTGGTGGATGACCGGCAGGTGCTGTTGCACCAGGCGGCGCTGTCCTACGACCGGGCGTTCAACCCCGAGGGCGTCAAACGCCAGATCCTGGCGATCCTGGCCGAGCCCAGCCGCGTGACCTTGCTCGACAGCCTGCGGGTGCCGACGCTGGTGGTGCATGGCACGGCGGACCCGTTGTTGCCGGTGATGCATGGGGTGCATCTGGCGGCGCATATTCGCGGCAGTGAATTGCGCTTGATTCCGGGGTTGGCGCATCGCTTTCAGGAGGCGTTCAAGGCGCCGTTGCTGGGGGCGGTGTTGCCATATCTGGATGCGCAGAAAATGCACGATGCCCCGGTGGCGGGGTTGTAGCTGCGGGCCTCATCGCGAGCAAGCTTTGCTCCCACAGTGGTGTGGCAAACACCGATGTGAGCCACACCACTGTGGGAGCAAAGCTTGCTCGCGATGAGGCCAGTAGCATGCCCACAAAATCACCGGGCAAACTTGCTGACCTGAATCGCCAGCTTCTTCAACCGATACCACAAGCTGCGCTCACTGATCCCCATCAACTGCGCCGCCGCAGCCTGCACACCATGGGTCTGCTGCAAGGCCGCCAGAATCCAGGCTTTCTCGACTTCGGCCAACTTGCCATCCAAGTCATTAGGCACACCGCCAGGCACCACCTCATCGCTCTGCCCCACAGCGGGCTCAAACAGATACGCCGGCAAATCCTGCTGCTCGATCAGCGTCCCCTGGGCCACGATGGTCGCCCGTTCCACGCAGTTCTGCAGTTCGCGAATGTTCCCCGGCCACGGATAGTTGAGCATCGACTGCATTGCCTGGGCGCTGAAGCCGGTGATGCGCTTGCCGGCCTCGGCCCCCAGCAGGCCCGCGAAGTGGTGCGCCAAGCCCGGGATGTCTTCACTGCGTTCGCGCAGCGCGGGCAGGGGGATGGGGAACACGTTGAGGCGGTAATACAGGTCTTCGCGAAACTCTTTCTGCGCCACGGCCTCCACCAGGTTCTTGTGGGTGGCGGCGATCACGCGCACGTCCACCTTGCGCTCGCGGGTGTCGCCCACCGGCTCGATCAGGCGTTCTTGCAGGGCGCGCAGGATTTTGGCCTGCAACGCCAGCGGCATGTCCCCCACCTCGTCGAGAAACAGCGTGCCCTTGTCGGCCTGTTGGAAACGACCAATGCGGTCGCTGACCGCGCCGGTGAAGGCGCCCTTGCGGTGGCCGAACATTTCGCTTTCCAGCAACCCCTCGGGGATGGCCGCGCAGTTCACGGCCACAAACGGCTGGTCGGCACGGTTGCCGTGCTGGTGGATGGCGCGGGCAACCATTTCCTTGCCGGTGCCGCTCTCGCCGGTCAACAGGATAGTGGCGCTGCTTTCGCGCACCGACTCGATGGCCTGCAACACACGGCGGAAGGACGGGCTTTCGCCCACCAGGCTATCGAACTGATGCTGGTGGTCCAACTCGGCCCGCATGCGCGCGTTGTCACGCAAGATATCGCGGAACTGCAGCGCCTTGTGCACGGTGATGTCCAGCTCGTCGATATCGAACGGCTTGGCAATGTAATCGAAGGCGCCATTGCGCATGGACTGCACGGCATTCTTCACCGTGGAGTAGGCGGTCATGACGATCACCGGCACCTGGGGGAAGCGTTGCTTGATCTCCGCCAGCAACTGCGGGCCGTCCATGCCGGGCATGCGCCAGTCGCTGATCACCAGGTCGATGCTCTCACGCTCCATGATCTCCAGGGCCAACAGCCCATTGCCGGCACTGCGCACCTGCACCTCGCCCTGGCTGAGCGCTGACACCAGCAGATCGCACAGCTTGGGTTCGTCATCGACGACTAGAACGGTGTGGCTCAAGAGGGCTCTCCTTCGCGTGCCGGGATATACAGATTGAACGTGGCGCCCTGGCCGGGGGCGCTGAGGCACTCCACGCGGCCGTCATGGTTTTCCATGATCGAGAATACTTTTGCAAGGCCAAGGCCGGTACCCGAAGCCTTGGTGGTGACGAACGGGTTGAAGATGCGCTCCTTGATATCGGCCGGGATGCCTTGGCCATCGTCCTCGATGCTCAAGCGAGTGTCACTGCCTGCCAGGGTGATGCCCAGGGTCAGGTGACCGCCGTCGGGCATGGCGTCGATGGCATTGAGCACCAGGTTCAGGCACGCCTGCTTGAGCTGGCGGCTGTCGGCGTACAGTGTGGCACCGGGGGCCTGGTCGTCGATGCGGGCGTGGATATTGTGGGTTGCCAGTTCCGGGGCACAGAAGCCCAGAGTGTCTTCGAGCAAGTCGCGTGCGGGCATCACCGTGCGGATCGGCGGGCTGGGTTTGGCGAAGTCGAGGAATTCGGTGATCAGTTCGTTGATGCGGGTGACTTCCGAAATCACGTACTCCAGGTGGCGCATGTCGGCTTCAGGCAAGGCGGCGCGGCGGTGCAGCAGTTGCGTGGCGGTCTTGATGATGCCCAGCGGGTTGCGGATCTCGTGGGCCAGGCCCATGGCGACCTCGCCCAGGGTGTGCAGGCGGTCGCGACGGCGCATCTGCGCTTCCAGGTGTTGCAGGGCCTGCAGGCCTTGGGTCATGTGGTTGAAGGTCATGCCCAGTTCGGCCAACTCGTCGCTGCCCAATACTTCCACCTGCTGGCTGTAGTCGCCGGCTGTCACGGCGCGCACGCCTTCGGACAGGGCGCGCATGGGCCGGGTCAGGCGCCGGGTCACCAGCACGCCCACGCCCAGGGACAGCGCCGACCCCAGCAGGAAGATCAGCGTGAACAGATTGCGCTGGTTGACCAGGCCCAGCAGGCTGCTGTGACGCAGCAGGCCGCTGAAGACGATGCCTTGCAGTTGCCCCTTTTCATTGAGCAACGGGCGGAACAGGCCGCTGTAGCGGCTGGTGAACTGCTCGGTAGGCTCGCGCGTATCGCGCAGCATCTGTTCCAGGCGATGGGGCACCACGGCGGGGTGATCTTCGAAGCGCTGACTGGAAAACACTTCGGAGAATTCCTGGCCGTTGGACAGGTACAGGCGCAGGTCCAGCGAATGCACGTCGGCCACGCTGGTCAGGAAGCTGGCATCCAGAAAGGTGGCCACCAGCAGTTGGTAGTCCTCGCCGTTCTGCTGGGTGGGGAATACCGAGACCACGGTGCCGACGCGGGTGTTGGCGTTGTGGATGGTCTGTAGCATGGCGTCGGGGGCCAGGCTGATTTGCGAAACGATGTCGTCGGCCGCCGTGGAGAACACCACCTTGTGGTCGCGGGTGCGAATCAGCGCCACCACGTCGATGCCCATGGCGTCGGCGATGTCGCTGATCAGCTTGCCCTGGCGCGCGGTGGCCGGCAGGGTGGGCTGGTCAGCGGGGGCGTATTGCAGGAACAGTTGGGCGACGCGGGTGTTGTCGCGCAGGATTTCGCTGAGTTCGTCCTCGACGATCTTGGTCGATTCCTGCAGCCAGACACGCACGTTGCTGTCGAAGATCCCCGCCAGGGTGGTGGCGGCCAGCTCGGCGGCGATCATGGTCGGCACCACGCTGACCAGCCAGAACGCCAGGATCAGCTTGCGTTGCAGGTTCCAGCGCGAGGGGCGGAAAACCGGGGGTGTGGGGGCAGGCGGGCTCATCGATACTCGCTATGGCTGGGAGCTACACGTGGGAGCGGGTTCTACCCGCGAAAAGAACGCCGCGTAGTGCCTGAGACACCGCAGCGTCCGCTTCGCGGGCAGAGCCCGCTCCCACGATTTTGCGCAGATTAGCATGTAGCCCTGAATCAGGATGCCTGGGCAAGGCCTGGCGCGTGAAGCTGGATGAACGCTGCACTCAGGTTGATCACCTTGGGGTACTGCAGGTCCACGGTGATCATGTGATAGCAGTCGTCGAGCAGGATCTTGGTCACCGGGCCGCCGAGGTGCGCCTCGATGTAGTCGGCGTTCCAGCGGCTGGTGATGTCGTCTTCACTGGAGTGCAGCACCAGCGCCGGCGCCTTGATACCCGGCATGCCGCGTTTCACTTCGGCCACCAGGCGATGCAGTTCGCGCACGCTGATGCCCGACATGGTCAGCAGCCCCGCGTTGGCACTCTCGCCGGCTTTCATCTGCTTTTCGACGATGGCACGCAACCGCGGGTTCTTGATCCCGTAGGGCGATTTTTCGTTGAACCGGCAAATGTGCACGCCAAACGGAATGGCCATGAAGATGTGCGTCATGCGCGCTACCCAGGGCATGTTCCAGCCGTCATAGCGCAAGGTGGTCGAGTACAGCAGCAACCCTGCCACCTCACCTGGCCGCTGGGCGGCCAGGTGCATCGACAGGACCGCGCCCATCGACAGGCCACCGACGAACACTTTCTCGTGCACCTTGCGGATACCCTCGAAGGTGCTCAGCGCGCTGGCGTACCAGTCGCGCCATGTGGTGGCTTGCAGATCGGCGTTGTCCCCGCAATGGCCAGCCAGGGTGGGCACGTAAACCGTGTACCCACTCTTGGCCAGCCCCTGGGCTACCTTGCGCAGTTCGGTGGGGGTGCCGGTCAGCCCGTGGATCAGCAGCACGGCCACCGGGCCGTTGCCGAGCACGAAGCTGGCGTCGCCAACACCCATATCGATCTGCGCGGCACTCACTTCTGGGTAACCCGGTGCAGCAGGCGGTCGAGCAGGGCGATGGCCAGGTCGATTTCCGGGTAGCTGATTTCCAGCGACGGCGCCAGGGTGATCACGTTCTTGTAGTAACCGCCCACGTCGAGGATCAGGCCCAGGCGGCGGCCGTCGATCTCGATGTCGCCCTTCATGCCTTCCTCGACCATTTCGTCGAGCTTGGCCTTGTCCGGGGTGAAGCCGTCTTCGCCGCAGATTTCCATGCGCAGGGCCAGGCCCAGGCCGTCGACGTCGCCGACGATCTTGTAGCGCTTCTTCAGGTCTTCGAGGCCGGCCAGGAAGTACTTGCCCTTGGCCATGACCATGGCGCCGTAGTCCACTTCGCTGGTCATTTTGAACATTTCCAGGCCCACGGCGGTGCCCAGCGGGTTGGAGGCGAAGGTGGAGTGGGTAGAGCCTGGCGGGAAGATGCCCGGGTTGATCAGCTCTTCACGGGCCCAGATGCCGCCCAGTGGGTTGAGGCCGTTGGTCAGCGCCTTGCCGAACACCAGCACGTCGGGTTTGACGTCGAAGTGCTCGATGGACCACAGCTTGCCGGTACGGTAGAAGCCCATCTGGATTTCGTCGACCACCATCAGGATGCCGTGCTGGTCCAGGACCTGCTTGAGCTCGCTGTAGAAGTTCATCGGCGGGATCACGTAGCCGCCGGTGCCCTGGATAGGCTCGACGTAGAAGGCGGCGTATTCGCACTGCTGGGTTTTCGGGTCCCACACACCGTTGTATTCGGTTTCGAACAGGCGGGCGAACTGCTTCACGCAGTAGCTGCCGTACTCTTCCTTGGTCATGCCTTTGGGGCCGCGGAAGTGGTACGGGAACGGGATGAACTGCGCGCGCTCGCCGAAGTGGCCGTAGCGGCGACGGTAGCGGTAGCTCGAGGTAATCGACGAGGCGCCCAGGGTACGGCCGTGGTAGCCGCCTTCGAAGGCAAACATCAGGCTTTTGCCGTTTGAGGCGTTGCGCACCACTTTCAGCGAGTCTTCGATGGACTGCGAACCGCCCACGTTGAAGTGCACGCGACCGTCCATGCCGAATTTCTTCTTGGCATCCACCGCGATCATTTCCGACAGCTCGATCTTGCCTTTGTGCAGGTACTGGCTGGCGATTTGCGGCAGGGTGTCGATCTGCTGTTTCAGGGCGTTGTTCAGGCGTGGGTTGGCGTAGCCGAAGTTGACCGCCGAGTACCACATCTGCAGGTCCAGGTAGGCCTGGTCGTTGGTGTCGTAGACGTAGGAACCTTCGCAGCGGCTGAAGATGCGCGGTGGCTCGATGTAGTGAACGGTGTCACCGAACGAGCAGTAGCGCGATTCCTTGTCCAGGAGGATCTGATCTTCTTCGCTGGTAATGCGTGGGGTGTTAGACATGGTGGAAGAGTTCCTGCTGTTCTGAATTGAGGTGTGCAACGGTGTTGCCGGTGTACTGCGGCAGGGCGGCCAGCAGGGCTGGCAGCTGCGCGAAGGAATCGAAGCGGGCGTGGGCGATGCCATTGCGTTCGCAGTGGTCGGCCAGGCTGCCCTTGGCGAAAACGAAGTCGGCGGTGCCGGCCACGCACATGTCGGACTTGCCGTCGCCAATCACCAGGATGCGTTTGCTGCTGGGCGAGGACTTGCATTTGCAGTTGCCCGAGGCGGCGCGGCAGGCGTCGCTGGCGTGGGGGAACACGATGCGCCAGCTGTCGGCGTCGACCTGGCGCAACTGGTTGGCGATGATCGGCAGCAGCGGCGCGCCATTGCGCGCCAGGATGCGGGCAATGGCCTGCTCCAGGCCGTCGCTGACGACGGCCAGGCTGGCGCCACGTTCCAGTACCAGCTCCACGAAGGGCGCAAAGCCCGGGTCGATGGTGACGCTGTCGAAGTATTCCAGCAGCTGTGCCGGCTGGGCCTTGACCAGGGCCAGTTGTTGGCTCAGGCATTCACGCGAGCCGATTTCACCGGCCAGCCATTGCGCTTCGATGGCTTCCCAGCGCGGATCGGCGAAGCGATCCAGGATGTTGTCGATGACATCGCTCGGGGTGATGGTCCCGTCGAAGTCACACACGATATGCCAGTGCATCATCTGCAGTTACCTATGGGTCAGCAGCGCACTTTGCGCTTGGCCAGGGGTAGAGCAGGGAGCGTGCCAACTGGCTGAGGCCCTTGTTCTGCGGGCTGTGTCGGGGTTTTGTAAGGGCGAAGCTACAATTTTTGTAGGTTGCTACAAACAACATGAGTGCTTGCGTGGCGGCCCCCGCGTGCGCGTTCATGCGCGTACGAAAAACGTCGCGAGAATTGCAATGTCACGAATCAATTGGCTGCTGGCGCTGCTGCTGGCCTGCCTGTCCGGTGGTGTCTGGGCCACACCCTTGACCGGGGATGCCGGCGTAGGCCTGTCCTACCAGCCCAGCGACCCCACCGGCAGCCATTACGAAACCAAACCCATGCCCTACCTGGACCTGACCTGGGGCAGTATTGGCCTGGATTCGGACGAAGGCCTGACCTGGGCGGCGCTGAAGACCGGCAACGGCTGGAGCGCCGGGCCCATGGCCAACCTGGTGGAAGGGCGCAACGGCAACGACCGCCTGCGCGGCTTGCGCGATGTGCCGGACATGGCCGAGGTGGGCGGGTTCGTGCAGTACAGCCCGGTGGAGTACTGGCGCGTCTACGCCCAGGCCGGCCGCGCCGAGGGGGGTGGTCATGGCCAAGGCGGTACCTTGGGCCGTTTGGGCACCGAGCTGGATTACCCGTTGGGCGGCGGCGTGTTCGGCGCCACCGAGTTGGTGGCGCATTTCGCCGACCAGCGCATGAACCAGACCTATTTTGGCGTCGATACCAACGAAGCCCAGGCCAGCGGCATCAGCGCCTACCGCGCCAGCGGCGGCTTGCAGAACTGGACCCTGAGCCAGGGCGCGCAATTCCCCCTGGCGCCGCATTGGTCATTGCTGGCCAACGTCAACTGGATACACCTGGAAGGCTCGGCGGCGGACAGCAGCATTGTCAGCCAGCGTGGGCATGTGAATCAGGGGGAGGTGCAGACGGCGGTGGCGTATAAGTTCTGAATTCGCCGCTATCCTGAGACGCCCGCGCGCGTCAGCCACTCTGCCATGGCGGAATCTTCCAGTGCGTATTCGCCGCGGTTGGCTTTCCAGACCAGCTCTTTATCGCGCAGGGCGTCCAGGGCCTTCTGGACATTTGGGGTGGAGGCGTTAGGGGTCGCGTGGGCCAGTTCAAGCGTGCGATTGACCTGTGCAAAGGTCTGCTCGGAGAACGGTGCGAACGGTTGCTTGCTGATCGTGCGTTCGGCGATCACGTTCAGCACTGCCCGTTGCAACGCTGACAGGTCATTGCAGGCACTTTCGTAGTCGCTCCAGATGCCTGCCTGGTGGTTGAGCGCCCCAGTGCGTAGCAGTTCACCCAGGTTGCTGGCTTCGCCTCGCCCCACACTGACCTCGGTCAACAGCTGATTGAGCATCTCCGGCCGGCGACCGACGAGCTGGAAGGCGTACTCCAGATCTTCGACATTGAACTGATTGGTGGCGGCCAGGCGTTGGTTCCAGAGGTCGGTGACGAACTCGACGAAATCATGGCCCAGCAATGGGAATGCCGTAATGTTCGCACCGAAGAACGGTTGCTTGCTCTTGAGCACCAGGTTGGCCAGTTTGTCTCGGCTGGAACCGGTGAACACCAGCCGTACGCCATCTGGCCCACGACCGCGATTCAGATGGTCCCGCGCCGCCTTGAGGGCAAACATGGCGTTGAGGCCGCTTTCGCTGTTCAGCGCATGTTGGGCTTCATCGATGATCAGCACGATCATTTTCCCGGCAACGCTGTGCAGCACCTCCAGTGCTTTTGCCAGGGTGGTACCAGCAGGCAGTCGCGGCTTGCTGAAGTCCCAACTGAGGGTGCGCAACAGGCTGATTTTTTCGATGCCGGCTTTTTTCGCCGCTTTGCTCAGCGAGTTTTCGAACAGGCCCAACGCGGTGCCGATGGCGCCCGATATCAACTCGGCCGGGTCGGTGTCACGGTCAGCCCACAAGTCTACGTACACGGCAAGCCAGCCGCGCCGCTCGCATTCGGGAATGAAGTCATTGTTGAGGAAGGTGCTTTTGCCGGTTCTGCGGGGGGCTGCCAGGAACAGTCCGGAGCTGTAATCGACGAAGGACTCGCCTGCCACATCGCGGGCCAGGGACTGCGCCAGCAAAGCGCGTTGGAAGATCGGGCGTGAAAGGCTCATCGATTATCCTCGAATATCTATCTGACTATAATTTATAGTGTAATGGATAATCTGACTATACACGCTGTCACAGGGGCGGATTTGTGTTGGGGCTTTCCCGAGCTTCGCCCGGTCCCACAGGGGAAACTTTTCTGGTCTGTGGGACCGGGCGAAGCTCGGGAAGGGCGCCCCCCCCTAACTCAGCCCATACTTCTTCACTTTGTCGAACAGCGTGGTCTTGGCCATGCCCAAGTCCAGACTGGCCTGGCTCAGGTTGCCGTTGTGCCGCGCCAGCGCATCGCTGAGCAGGTTGCGCTCGAAGGCTTCCACCGCTTCGGCAAAGCCCACCCCGGGCGCTGCCTGGGCGCCGCTTTTCTTGAAGGCGGGCAGGCCCAGCGCATAGCGTTCGGCGACGTTGCGCAGTTCGCGCACGTTGCCCGGCCAGTCGTGGCTCATCAGCCGTGACAGGGTCTGGCTGTCCAGTTCGGGTATCTCGCGGTCGAAGCGCAGCGCCGACAGCTCCAGGAAGTGCTCGAACAGTTGCAGGATGTCTTCGCGGCGCTCGCGCAGGGGCGGCAGTTCCAGGGTGACCACGTTGAGGCGGTAGTACAGGTCGCTGCGGAAACCGTTGCTGCGGCTCAGCTCGTCCAGGTCGGCCTTGGTGGCGGCGATCACCCGGCAATCCACCTCGATGCTCTGGTTGGAACCCAGGCGCTCCAGGGTGCGCTCCTGCAACACGCGCAGCAGTTTGATCTGCAGGTTCAGCGGCATGCTTTCCACTTCGTCGAGGAACAGCGTGCCGCCGTTGGCGTGTTCGATCTTGCCGATGCGGCGCTTGCCGGCGCCGGTGAAGGCGTTGGCCTCGTGGCCGAAGATCTCGCTTTCGAACAGGTTCTCCGGCAGGCCACCACAGTTCAGCGCCACGAAGGGCTGCGGCTGGCGCCGGCTGAAGTCGTGCAGGCAGCGTGCGACCAGTTCCTTGCCTGTGCCGGTCTCGCCTTCGATCAGTACGTTGGCCGAGGTGTCGGCGACGTTGGCGATCAGTTCGCGCAGGTTCTGCATGGCCGGCGAGCGGCCGATGATGCGCCCTTCAAGCGTCGAGCGGCTGGCCAGCTGGCGGCGCAACGACGATACCTCGCGGGCCAGGCCACGCTGCTCCAGCGCGCGGCGCACCACGTCCACCAGGCGCTCGGGCGAGAAGGGCTTTTCCATGAAGTCGTAGGCGCCGGCGCGCATGGCGCCCACGGCCATGGAGATATCGCCATGGCCGGTGATCAGCACCACCGGCAGGCTCGGGTCGCGGGCCTTGAGGCGGTTCAGCAGCTCCAGGCCATCGATGCCCGGCAGGCGAATGTCGCTGACGACAATGCCGGCGAAATCATCGCCGATCAGCGCCAGCGCTTCTTCGGCGCTGCCCACGCCCTGGCACGGGATGTCTTCCAGGCTCAGGGCTTGCTGGCACCCGAGCAGCACATGGGGATCGTCCTCGACGATCAGAACGGTAAGCGAGGTGTTCATGATGGCTCGACTGCAGAAGTGGGCGGTTGGGCGTTGAGCGGTGGCAAGGTCAGCACGAAGGCCGTGCCGCCTTCCTCCGGGTGCTCGGCCGCCAGGCTGCCACCGGCGGCGGCCGCCAGGCTGGCAGACAGGGTCAGGCCCAGCCCCAGGCCTTGCTCGCCCGGTTTGGTGGTAAAGAAAGGTTCGAACAGGTGCTTGCGCGTCTGTGGGTCGATACCGTGGCCATTGTCGCGCACCCGCAGGCGGTAGCGGCCATCGTCCAGGGTGTCGCCGTCCAGCCACAGCACGGGGGCGGTGACACCCTGCATGGCATCCAGGGCGTTACCCATCAGGTTGCCGAGGATCTGTTCCAGGCGCGTCTGGCCAATGGGCAGTTGCGCTTCACTGAACTGACGGTGAACGGTCACGCCTTGGGCGCCGATACGCGCCGCCAGCACTTGCAGGGTGGCGTCCACGGCCTGGCTCAACGAGGCCCGGCCACGGTCTTCGCCACGCCGGGCGAACGAGCGCAGGCTGGCGGTGATGCGACCCATGCGGTCGATCAACTGGTTCATGGTGCCCAGGTTGGTGCTGGCCGTGTCCAGCGCACCGCGCTCCAGAAAGCGCACGGTGTTGCCGGACAGGGTGCGCAGCGCCGCCAGCGGCTGGTTGAGCTCGTGGGCGATGCTGGTGGACATCTGGCCGATGGCCGCCAGCTTGCCGGCCTGCACCAGTTCATCCTGGGCATGGCGCAGGGTTTCTTCGGCCTGGCGGCGTTCGCGGATCTGGCTCTTGAGCCGTTCGTTGCTGGCGCGCAGGTTTTCGGTACGCTCGGCGATGCGCCGCTCCAGTTGGCTGTTGGCCTCCTGCAACGCCTCGCGGGCGGCCAGGCGGGTGGCGATGACCTTGCGCCGCTCGTTCCAGGCAATCAGCAAAAACGCCAGCAGGGCGAAAGCCACGGCCACCAGCACGCCCTGGATGATCGCCTCGCGCCTCAGGTCCTGCAGTGGCGTCAGGAGGGTGAAATGCCAAGGTGTGTCCTTGAGCTCGCGGGTCTGGGCCAGGTAGCTGACTTCGCGCTGGCTCCCAGGCCGGGGGCCGGCGGCAGGGAAGCTCAGGCGCTCCACACCATCGGCCAGGGTTTCGCGTTCCAGGGGCTGCAGTTCGGTCAGCGAGAACCAGTAGTACTGCAGGCTGCGCGCCAGGCGCTCTTTGGTTTCCGGTGTCAGCGGGCCCACGGATTTCAGGCGTCGGGCCGGGTCGCTGGAGAGGATGATGATGCCGTTCTCATCGCTGACGAAGGCCTCCAGCCGCGCCTTCTGCCAGCGCTCTTCCAGCGTTTCCATGCGCACTTTGACCACCGCCACGCCGACGATCTTGCCGTGCTCTTCCAGGCCATGGGCCAGGTAATAGCCAGGCTCGCCGGTGGTGGTGCCGATGCCATAGAAGCGCCCGTCCTGGCCGCGGATGGCGTCCTGGAAATAGGCGCGGAACGACAGGTCCTCGCCCAGGTAGCTGTTGGCGTCGCGCCAGTTGCTGCTGGCCTGGACGCGGCCGGTGGTGTCCAGCACGTAGATGGCGCTGCTGTGGCTGCGGCGGTTGAGGCCCTCCAGGTAGTCGTTGACGGCTTGGCGGCGGCCCTCGGCATCGGGGTCGGCCAGCAGGTCGGAGACGCTGTGTTCCAGCTCCAGCAGGCTGGGCAGGAAGGTGTATTTGTTGATCTCGCTTTCCACCGCCCGGCCGTTGAGTTCCAGCTGGCGCTCGCCACTTTCGGCCAGCCCGCGGATGCCGGCATAGAGGCTGGCGCGATAGCCGGCGTAGCCCAGGCCGATGGTCAGCAGCAGGATCAGGGGCGGCAGGAACAGGTGGCGAATCAGACGGGGTTTCACGGCAAGGGCAGGCGAAGTCGCGCGGGAATGATCAGGGGCGCATTTCATCACAGTGCCTTGGGGCCTGCCAGCGGCCAGTGCCCAAAGGACACTGGCCGGGTGGCTTTAGTGTTGCAGGATTTTAGCGAGGAAGTGCTGCGCCCGTTCCGAGCGCGCGCTGACGTCGCCGAAGAACTCTTCCTTGGGGCAGTCTTCGACGATCTGGCCCTTGTCCATGAAGATCACCCGGTTGGCCACCTTGCGCGCAAAGCCCATCTCGTGGGTCACGCACATCATGGTCATGCCTTCATGGGCCAGTTGCACCATCACGTCCAGCACTTCGTTGACCATCTCCGGGTCCAGCGCCGAGGTGGGTTCGTCGAACAGCATCACGATCGGGTCCATGGCCAAGGCCCGGGCGATGGCCACGCGCTGTTGCTGGCCGCCGGACAACTGCCCCGGGTGCTTGTGCGCGTGCGCCGACAGCCCCACGCGCTCCAGCAGTTTCAGGCCCTTGGCGGTGGCTTCTTCCTTGCTGCGGCCCAGCACCTTGATCTGCGCGATGGTCAGGTTCTCGGTGATGGTCAGGTGCGGGAACAGTTCGAAATGCTGGAACACCATGCCCACCCGCGAGCGCAGCTTGGGCAGGTTGGTCTTGGGGTCGGCAATCGAGGTGCCGTCGACGGTCACGTCACCCTTCTGGAAGGGCTCCAGGGCGTTTACGCACTTGATCAGCGTGGACTTGCCCGAGCCCGACGGCCCGCACACCACCACCACTTCACCTTTTTTGACCTCGGTGCTGCAATCGGTCAGCACCTGGAAGTCCCCGTACCACTTGTTGACGTTCTTGATGGAAATCATACGGCTAACCTTTTATGCAGACGCTTGACCAGCAGCGAGGCGGAGAAGCTGATGACGAAGTAGACGAAGCCGGCGAACAGCAGGAACTCGTTGGACTGGCCAATGATGTCGCCGTTGGCCCGTGCCGAGTTGAGGAAGTCCACCAGGCCCACGGTGTACACCAGCGAGGTGTCCTGGAACAGGATGATGCTTTGCTGCAGCAGCAGCGGGGTCATCTTGCGGAAGGCCTGGGGCAGGATGATCAGGCGCATCATCTGCCCGTAGGTCATGCCCAGGGCTTGGGCAGCGCCCATCTGGCCCTTGGAGATGGACTGCACGCCGGCACGCACGATCTCGCAGAAGTACGCCGCCTCGAACATCATGAACGCCACGACGCAGGAGGTGAACGCGCCCACTGGCGTGTCTTCGCCGGTGATCCAGCGCAGTACGAAAGGCACCGCCAGGTAGAACCAGGTGATCACCAGCAGCAACGGGATGGAGCGGAAGTAGTTGACGTAGGCGCCGGCGAGGTTGGACAGCAGCCTGCTCGACGACAGACGCATCAAGGCCAGCACGGTGCCCAGCACCAGGCCGCCGATCACGCCCATGACCATCAGTTGCAGGGTCATCAGCATGCCGTTCCACAGGCCCGGCAGGGCGGGGATGATTCCACTGAAGTCCATTTACTTGCCCCCCACGGAAATCAGGCCGGGCACCGAGACTTTCTTCTCGATCAGGCGCATCAGCAGCATCAGGCTCATGTTCAGGGTGAAGTAGATCAGCGTGGCCAGGGTGAACGCCTCGAACAGGTTGGCGGAGAATTCCGCGGTCTGCTTGGTTTGCGCCAGCAGCTCCATCAGGCCGATCAGCGAGGCCACCGAAGAGTTCTTGAACACGTTGAGAAATTCCGAGGTCAGCGGCGGAATGATGATGCGGTAGGCCTGGGGCAGCAGCACGTTCCAGTAGATCTGCGGCAGCTTGAAGCCCATGGCCCGCGCGGCCGATTCCTGGCCCTTGGGCAGCGCCTGGATGCCGGTGCGCACCTGCTCGCACACCCGTGCGGCGGTGAACAGGCCCAGGCACACCACCACGCTGAGGAAGGCGGCGGTGGTGGGGTTGAGGTCCTGCTTGAACCAGTCCTGGAAGCCCTGGGGCATCAGGTCGGGGATCACGAAGTACCAGATGAACAGCTGCACCAGCAGCGGCACGTTGCGGAAGATTTCCACGTAAGTGGTGGCGATGGCCGATACCCAGCGGTTGGGCACGGTACGCATCACGCCGAGCACGGAGCCCAGCAGCAAGGCAATCAGCCAGGCGGCGACGGCAATGCCGATGGTCCAGCCCAGGCCGGTCAGGTACCAGTCCAGGTAGATCTCGTTGCCGATACCGGTGGACTTGAAGAACACGCCCCAGTCCCAGTTGTAATTCATCAGGGTCTCCCCTTGGATTGGTGATTCACGGGCACCTGCAGCCAACCACCGGCCTGAATCGGGCCAGTGGTTGATTGAAGGTTAGACGGTGCGGGCGGATCAGTCCTTGGCGGGCTGATCGGTCGGGTTGGCGATCAGGTTCTTCAGCTCATCGCTTTCCGCGAACATCAGGTTCAGGCCCTTGGGTGGAATCGGCTGAGTGAACCACTTGTTGTAGATGCTGTTGATCTCGCCGGACTTGAACACGGCGACGATGGCGTCATCCACGACCTTCTTGAACGCCGGGTCGCCCTTGCGCACCATGCAGCCGTAGATCTCGTGGGACTGCGCGGTGCCGGTCACGGCCCACTCGTCCGGCTTCTTGGCTTTGGCCATTTCGCCGGCCAGCAGGGCGTCGTCCATCATGAAGGCCACGGCGCGGCCCGATTCCAGCATCTGGAAGGATTCGCCGTGGTCCTTGGCCGAGATCACGTTCATGCCCATTTGCTTGTCGGCGTTCATGGCCTTGAGCAGGCGCTCGGAGGTGGTGCCGGCGGTGGTCACCACGTTCTTGCCCTTCAGGTCCGGGAAGTCCTTGTAGGCCGAGTCTTTCTTGGACAGCAGGCGGGTGCCGATCTCGAAGATGCCCACCGAGAAGTCCACCTGTTGCTGGCGCTCGGCGTTGTTGGTGGTGGAGCCGCACTCGATGTCGACGGTGCCGTTCTGCACCAGTGGGATGCGGGTTTGCGAAGTGACCAGGTTGTATTTGACGGTCAGGTTGGGCAGGTCGAGGTCTTTCTTGATGGCCTCGACAATTTTCAACTGGATGTCATGGGAATAACCGACCGGTTTGCCCGAGGCGTCGGCGATGTAGGAGAACGGAATGGACGCGTCACGGTGGCCCAGGGTGATCGTGCCCGAATCCTTGATCTTCTTGAGGGTGCCGGTCAGCTCTTCGCCCAGGGCAGGGCTGCTGATCAGTGTTGCAGCGATGGCTGCACCCAACAGGGTGTGAATGATGCGCATCTATGTCTCCTCGACCTTTGTTTTTTTTATGGGAGCCGTCTGGGGGCTCATTCGTTCAGCACTCTGTGGTGCTGAATTCCGATGCAAAGTGTAGAGCATGAGTCGTGCCAGGCCTTGGGCGTTAGCCTAAAGTCTTGATTGGCAAGGGGATTAATCTTTCATGAAGGGGGTGTGGCGGAGGGAATTGATCGGATGGCCGAATGCTAGCATCGCTGGCGTTCGGTTTTCCGTCGTAGCCGCTGCCGCCAGGCTGCGCTGGCCCTTTGGTTCACCGAAGATCTTCAGTGCACTCGAGGGCCCGCGCAGCCTGGCGGCAGCGGCTACGGGTCAGGCGGCTTGGGTGTGAAGGGTTCTGGCCAGGTAGTCCGCCAGCTTCTGCTGCTCAGCCGCACTGGTGAACAGCCCCAGCTTGGTACGGCGCCACAGAATATCCACGGCTTCCACCGCCCATTCCTCACGGCACAGGTAGTCCACTTCGCGGGCATACAGGTTGAAGCCAATCAATTCGCCCAGATCGTCCAGGCCCTGCGCGCCCTCCAGCAGCTTCCAGCTGCGGCTGCCGTAGGTGATCGCCCAGCGCCGCGCCAGCTCGACGGGCAGCCAGGCATGTTTGGCCACCAGGCTCTGTGCCAGCGCCTGCGGGGTGGTCATCTGCTCGCCGCCCGGTAGTGGCGCGCTGGCGGTCCAGCTGCCTTTCATGTGTTTGAAGAACGGTGCCAACTGCGCCATGGCCGATTCGGCCAGCTTGCGGTAGGTGGTCAGCTTGCCGCCGAACACCGACAGTAACGGCGCATCATCGGCGCCGCCAGACAACGCCAGGGTGTAGTCGCGGGTCACGGCCGACGGGTTGTCGGACTCGTCGTTGCACAGCGGGCGCACGCCCGAATAGGTATGCAGGATGTCGCTGCGCTGTACTTGCTTCTTGAAGTGCGCGTTCACCACCTTCAGCAGGTAATCGGTCTCGGCCTCGGTGATGCTCACCTTGGCCGGATCGCCGGTGTATTCGCGGTCGGTGGTGCCGATGATGGTGAAGCGTTCCATGTACGGGATGGTGAAGACGATGCGCTGGTCTTCGTTTTGCAGGATGTGTGCCTGCTCGCCTTCGTACAGCTTGGGCACGATCAGGTGGCTGCCCTGGATCAGGCGGATGCCGTAGGGCGATTCCAGCTTGAGGTCGTCACGGATGAACTTGGCCACCCACGGGCCGGCCGCGTTGACCAGCGCTTTGGCGTGGATGGAAAACAGGCTGCCGTCGGCGCGCTCCAGGTGCACATGCCACAGGCCTTTGATGCGCCGGGCGTTCAGGCAGCGGGTGCGGGTGTGCAGGTGGGCGCCGTGTTCGCGGGCGGACTGGGCGTTGAGCACCACCAGGCGCGCGTCGTCCACCCAGCAGTCGGAGTATTCGAAACCGCGGGTGATTTCATTCTTCAGCACGCTGTCGGCGCCGAACTTCAGGCTGCGTGAGCCCGCCAGCTTTTCGCGTTTGCCCAGGTGATCGTAAAGGAACAGGCCGGCACGAATCATCCAGGCCGGGCGCAGGTGCGGGCGGTGGGGCAGCACGAAGCGCATCGGCTTGACGATGTGCGGAGCCTTGGCCAGCAGCACTTCACGCTCGGCCAGTGCTTCACGCACCAGGCGGAACTCGTAGTGTTCCAGGTAGCGCAGGCCACCGTGGATCAGCTTGCTGCTGGCCGAGGAGGTATGGCTGGCCAGGTCGTCCTTTTCGCAAAGGAACACCGACAGCCCGCGACCTGCCGCATCCGCTGCAATGCCGACGCCATTGATACCGCCGCCAATCACGGCCACATCATAGACTTCGGACAGGGGAGGGGTGGGCAAGGTGGTGTGGGGCATATCGGCCTCCTGCGGCTTTTCGAAATTGAAATCGAACATTGATGTTCACTTTCGAAAATAGTAGCGCAACAGGCGGGCACAGGCCAGTCGTATTCGATTGAAAAAACTGATCGAACGCGCTTGAAATGAAAATAACCGAACATTTACAGGCGCGTAGCCGCTGCCGCCAGGCTGCGCTGGCCCTGATGTGCACTGCAGATCTTCAGCGAGGCTTGGGGCCAGCGCAGCCTGCGGCAGCGGCTACGGGGGGAGTTAGACGACTTCCAGGCGAATCTTGTGCTGATTGAGCAGTTGCAGCAGCGCCGGCACCGGCGCCCTGTCCGTCACCAGGCAGTCAATCAAGCTGATCGACCCCAGGCGCACCATGGCATTGCGCCCGAACTTGCTGGAGTCGGCCGCCAGAATCACCTGGCGGGCATTGGCGATGATCGCCTGGGACACGCGCACTTCCTGGTAATCAAAGTCCAGCAGGCTGCCGTCCTCATCAATACCGCTGATGCCCACCAGGGCGAAATCCACCTTGAACTGGTTGATGAAGTCGACACTGGCCTGGCCTACCACGCCACCGTCACGGCGCACAGTGCCGCCGGCCAACTGCACTTCGAAATCATCCTTGGCACTGAGGATCGACGCCACGTGCAGGTTGTTGGTGATGATCTTCAGGTGATTGTGGTTCAGCAGGGCGCGGGCGATGGATTCGGTGGTGGTGCCGATATTGATGAACAGCGAGGCGTGATCGGGGATCTGTGCGGCGATGGCTTCGGCGATGCGTTGCTTCTCGTCGCGCATCTGGTCGGCACGCATGGCGTACGCGGTGTTTTCAATGCTCGAATCATAAGCGGCGCCACCGTGGTAACGGCGCAACAGACTGAGTTCAGCGAGCTGATTGATGTCGCGGCGGATGGTCTGCGGGGTGACGACGAACAGCTGGGCCATCTCTTCGATGCTGACGTAGCCGCGTTCACGCACCAGTTCGAGGATTTGTTGTTGGCGTGGAGGCAGGTTCATTGGGCTTCCTTCGGCTGCCGGGGCAAATTCGCCCATCATGCCGCAGGAAGGCTGCAGGTGCTAGCACCGCACCGCTCCCCAGAAAATGTCTTGGCGCCAATCCATGGGAAACCCCATGGCGGTGAGGTCTACGTCGGGGAAGTCGAGGATTAGGATATGCAGAGCTTCCTCCCAGCCCGCCATCGGGCGAATGCGTCGAATGAGCAGTGTGATAATGCACACGATGGTAAAGATGCGGGCGGGGGCGCCTGCTTTGTGCATTGCCGCTGGCCCTAGGCAACTTGCAGCTTTCGCAAGCTCGGGGCGAATGCCTAGTTCTCGATTCCAGAGCCTTGCGTGATGCGCGCATATGTTACGGACCGTAGTCAACGTATGTAACCAGGACTCCATGAGCGGCGCGGGCAGCACCCATGTACGGGCGACAGCTTTTTTATCGGCGGCTCGGGCAAGCCCCTTGAACAGATGCGAGAGCTCCCCGAATGTTATTTCCTCCATCGCTGCCCAGCCCGGCATCAGCGCAGGCTGGTCGTAGGTCAGACTGTAGTGGCGAGCATAGCTTTCTTTCCTGCGAGCCTTCTTCAGCTGCGTTATGCGGGTTTGCAGCGTGTTGGATTGGTCGATACGCGAACACTCGCGCTCATAGTCCCGGCGAGATATTTCCTGCTTGCGCAGGATGGTGTCAATAAGTGCCTGATGGCGAAAATCATGCCTGAATACACGAGGGTCCATGTACCAATGAGCCCCATGATGTGGGCCCATATAATTACTGAGGGCTGCGCGTGCAGCCACCTCGATATGTTCCAGTGCATCCATGACCAGCAGGCGCAAGCGACGGTCGAAGTCGTAGAGTCGAGTCAGCGAACTCATGCGGGTGCCTGACCGGAACTCATGTGCTGCGTCCGTATGGTGCTGAAACGGACGCATGTAAGGGGATAATCGAAAAAAACTGACAGCCTCGAGAAACTCGGCGGCGTGCTTTTCATCGTCAATGAGCAAGCCTCGCCTTTTGAGCAGATTCAATTGTTCAGCAACGCAGATAGGCGGTTTTTCGAAGGGCCTCTTCAGCAATGTAAACGCCCAATAAAAAACCCGCTCAATTTGTGCGTAGCTGCCGAAGCAGCCATAGGCATGGCGGGTGTGTTGCTCGAAAGAATATAAACGGCGACAGGATTTTGCAATGACCTTGGCTTCGTCGTGTTAGCTATGGCACGAGTCTACCCGTCTGCCAGTCAGAGGTAAGCCATTCAAATGTATCGAGATATTCATCAGGCCTGTAGCCGCTGCCGCAGGCTGCGCTTGCCCCTGAATTCACTGAAGATCTCCAGTGTGGACTAGGGCCAGCGCAGCCTGGCGGCAGCGGCTACGGGGTATTCATCAAGCCTCTTCGTGCGGTTCCCAATCGCGGGTGCGGTCTACCGCCTTGCGCCAGCCGGCGTACAGTTTCTCTTTCGCCGCCTCGTCCAGCTGTGGTTCGAACTCGCGCTCGATCACGGCCTTGCCGCGCAGCTCGTCCAGGCTGGCCCAGAAACCTACCGCCAAACCGGCCAGGTAGGCGGCGCCAAGGGCCGTGGTTTCGCGCATTTGCGGGCGCTCTACCTGGGTGCCGAGGATGTCGGCCTGGAACTGCATCAGGAAGTTGTTTGCCACCGCGCCGCCGTCCACACGCAGCGACTTGAGGCGTTCGCCGGCGTCCTGTTGCATAGCGTCCAGCACGTCGCGGGTCTGGTAGGCGATGGATTCCAGCGCGGCACGGATGATGTGGTCCACCTTGACGCCGCGGGTCAGGCCGAACAGCGCGCCACGGGCGTAGGGGTCCCAGTAGGGGGCGCCCAGGCCAGTGAAGGCCGGTACCAGGTACACGCCGTTGCTGTCCTTGACCTTGTTGGCGAAGTATTCGGTGTCGTAGGCGTCATTGACGATTTTCAGCTCGTCACGCAGCCACTGCACGGTGGAACCACCGTTGAACACTGCGCCTTCCAGGGCGTAGGCCACTTCGCCACGCGGGCCGCAGGCGATGGTGGTGAGCATGCCGTGCTTGGACGTCACGGCCTTGTCGCCGGTGTTCATCAGCAGGAAGCAGCCGGTGCCGTAGGTGTTCTTGGCCTGGCCGGGCTCCACGCACATCTGGCCGAACAGCGCGGCCTGCTGGTCGCCGGCGATACCGGCGATGGCGATGCCGCTTTTGGTACGGCCATAGACTTCGGACGACGACTTCACCTCCGGTAGCATTTCGCGCGGGATGCTCAGCACGTCCAGCATCTTGTCATCCCACTGGCGGGTGTGGATGTTGAACAGCATGGTGCGCGAGGCGTTGGTGTAGTCGGTGACGTGCACCTTGCCGCCGCTGAACTTCCAGATCAGCCAGGTATCGACGGTGCCGAACAGCAGTTCGCCCTTCTGGGCGCGCTCACGAACGCCTTCGACGTTGTCCAGGATCCACTTGAGCTTGGTGCCGGAGAAGTACGGGTCGGTGACCAGGCCCGTGGTCTCGCGGATGTACTCGGCGTGGCCGTCGCGCTTGAGCTGTTCGCAAATCTCGGTGCTGCGGCGGCATTGCCAGACGATGGCGTTGTACACCGGCGCGCCGGTGTTCTTGTCCCACACCACGGTGGTTTCGCGCTGGTTGGTGATGCCGATGGCGGCCACCTGGTCATGGTGCAGGCCGGCCTTGGCCAGGGCCTGGACCATCACCGCGCTCTGGGTGGCGAAGATGTCCATGGGGTCGTGTTCGACCCAGCCCGGCTGCGGGTAATGCTGGGTGAATTCGCTTTGCGAAGAACAGACAACGTTTGCGTCGCGGTCAAAAATGATGGCGCGCGAACTGGTGGTGCCCTGGTCCAGGGCGATGATGTAGTTCTTGTTCTGAAGGTCTGTCATGGCGGTGGCCTTTCTAGAAAAGTAAATGTCGGGAGTGCATTTCAAGGTCGACGCGGCGCTGGTCTAGGACGCCTGTACCTTGCTCCCGGTGTTGTCGGTGGCCGCTTCGATGGCGGGTGCGGCGGCGGGCAGATGGCGGGCCAGCAGGCCGCGATACATGGCCGCGCCGAGGCAGGCACCCAGGATCGGGGCGAAGATCGGCACCAGGAAATACGGAATGTCACGCCCACCGGTAAAGGCTATTTCGCCCCATCCGGCAAAGAATGTCATCAGTTTGGGCCCGAAATCACGCGCCGGGTTCATCGCAAAACCGGTCAGCGGGCCCATGGAGCTGCCGATCACGGCAATCAGCAGGCCGATCAGCAGCGGCGCCAGCGGGCCGCGGGGCAGGCCGTTCTGGTCATCGCCCAGGGCCATGATCACGCCCATCAGGATCGCGGTGATCACCATTTCCACCAGGAACGCCTGGGCGGTGGACAGCGAAGGGTGCGGGTAGGTGGAGAACACCGAGGCCAGTTCCAGGCTTTCCTGGCTGCCGCGGATCATGTGGTGGGCTTGTTCGTAATCGAAGAACAGGTTGCTGTACAGCGTGTACACCAGGGCTGCGCCGCAGAATGCACCGGCGACCTGGGCGAGGATGTAGAACGGCAGTTTGCGTTTTTCGAAGCCGGCGAACACGCACAGGGCGATGCTCACGGCCGGGCTCAGATGCGCACCGGACACCCCGGCGGTCAGGTAGATCGCCATGCTGACGCCCACCCCCCAGATGATGCTGATTTCCCACAGGCCGAAGCTGGCCCCCGCTACCTTGAGCGCCGCCACACAGCCGGTGCCGAAGAAGATCAGGAGTGCAGTTCCCAGGAACTCGGCCATGCACTGGCCGGACAACGCAGGTTGTTGCTGAGCAGTCGTCATCATTGACACCTTTTTTGTTGTTGTACGGCGCCCTGAGGGCGCTCGAGTTGTGCACCCGCCGGTAAAACCCCATACCGGTGGATGTGTTGCGTGCGCAAACTGGTCTAGGGTTTGCGATATTCAGAAACGAAAAAATATAGACAAGAAACGATTATGTCAAAGGTCGAAAATGAACCATGATTCAGAAACTGACTGGAGGCCGCGCAGCGGTGCTGGCAACGCAAATCTGCTGCCATGCAAACAAGGCGAATCAGGTGATGCCACAGGCATAACTGGCCCGAAACAGATGTAGGAGCCGGCCTTGGCCGCGATGCGCCGCGCGGGCGGCGCTCGATCTCAAGCCCCCCATAAAATCATCGACATGCGCCTCTGAGCCCCACCGCAGGCCCGTAGCCGCTGCCGCCAGGCTGCGCTGGCCCTGCGCCTCGCTGGAGATCGTTAGTGGTCACAAGGGCCAGCGCAGCCTGGCGGCAGCGGCTACAGGGCTTGTCTTGATGTGTGCAGCGTTCTCGAGATCGAGCGCCGCCCGCGCGGCGCTTCGCGGGTAGAACCCGCTCCCACAGTTTGTTGCAACGTGCCATGGCCTGACACACCGGGGTTTTAGCCTTTGGTATCCGTCGACAGATGTGCAGGGAGTGGCGGGCTGTTACATTACCTCGCACATTTTCCCCCGCCCCAGGAGCCCACATGACCCCGGCGTTGGACCTACTGAAAAAAGCCCGTGCCGAACACCACGTGCACAGCTACGAACACGATCCCAAGGCTGCGTCCTACGGCCTGGAAGCCGCAGAAAAACTGGGACTTAACCCCGTGCAGGTGTTCAAGACGCTGCTGGCCAGCAGCGAGAAAGGTGAGTTGCTGGTAGCGGTGGTGCCGGTGGCCGGCACCCTGGACCTCAAGGGCCTGGCCCATGCGGCAGGGGTGAAGAAGTGCGAAATGGCTGACCCGGCTGCCGCGCAGCGCTCTACCGGTTACTTGCTGGGCGGCATCAGCCCGCTGGGGCAGAAGAAACGCCTGCGTACCTTCATCGATCAGTCAGCGCAGCCGTTGGCGACCATGTTCGTCAGTGCCGGGCGTCGTGGTCTGGAAGTGGAACTGGCGCCAGCGCTGCTGGCCGAACACACCCGCGGCACCTTCGCCGATATCGGCCGCGCCTGACTTCAGGCGGCGGCGAACAACACCAAATGGTCGGTGCGCAGGCGAATGCCGATGTGCTGGCCAGGCTCGCAGGCCAGATGGCTAGGCAGTAGCGCCTCCACCTGCTGGCCGCTGCCCAACTGCAATTGATACAGGGTGGCGGCACCCTGAAAACGCTTGCTGGTCACGCACGCCTGGATCGGGCTATCCGGGGCATGGATGAAATTGTCCGGCCGCAACAGCACATCCACGGCG
The DNA here is from genome assembly GCF_056278815.1 of Pseudomonas sp. TE3644. NCBI lineage: Bacteria > Pseudomonadati > Pseudomonadota > Gammaproteobacteria > Pseudomonadales > Pseudomonadaceae > Pseudomonas > Pseudomonas sp. TE3644. The sequence goes on from NZ_JBWBQF010000001.1 coordinate 831,473, forward strand.
CTGCCGCCAAGCCCTGCATAGCCGTGCTCGCCACGCAATTCGCCCAGTTCGGTGTGCACCGCCCCGGCATCCTTCACCACGCCACGCAGGAAGAAGCCCTGGCCAATGAAGCTGGCCACGAACGGCGTCTGCGGACGGTGGTAAAGGTTGTAGGGCGTATCCCATTGCTCCAGGCGACCTTTCTGAAAAACCCCGACCTTGTCGCTGACGGAAAAGGCTTCTTCCTGGTCATGGGTGACCAGAATGGCGCTGGTGCCGCGGGTTTTGAGGATGTCGCGCACTTCCTGGCTCAGGCGGCGGCGCAGTTCCACATCGAGGTTGGAAAACGGCTCGTCCAGCAACAGCAACTGCGGTTCGGGGGCCAGCGCGCGGGCCAGTGCCACGCGTTGTTGCTGTCCTCCGGACAGTTCGTGGGGGTAGCGCTTGCCCAGCCCGGCCAGGTTCACCAGCGCCAGCATGTCGTCCACCACCTGCGCCTGGCGCGGGTGCTGACGAATGCCGAAGGCGACGTTCTCAGCCGCGGTCAGGTGCGGAAACAGGGCGTAGTCCTGGAACACCATACCGATGCGACGTTTCTCCGGGGCCAGGGTGTAGCCAGCCTTGGAGATGACATCGCCGGCCAGGCGAATTTCGCCCTCGTGCACCGCCTCGAAGCCGGCAATGGCGCGCAGGGTGGTGGTTTTGCCACAGCCCGAGGCGCCCAGCAGGCAACCGATTTCGCCGGCCTGCAGCTGCAGGTCAAGGTTGTGCACCACCGCCTGGCCCTGATAACCGCAGGCCAGGTGGTGGAGCGTCAGCAGCGGGTTGCTCATGCCGGGCGGTAGGCCGGGGCCACCAGGAATTCCAGCAGTGCTTTCTGCGCGTGCAGGCGGTTTTCCGCCTGGTCCCACGCCACGGCGCGCTTGTCATCCAGCAGGTCCATGCTGATTTCCTCGCCGCGGTGGGCGGGCAGGCAGTGCATGAACAGCACGTCATCGGCGGCCAGGTCCAGCAGCTCGCGGGTTACCTGGTAGGGGGCGAACAGCTTCAGGCGGCGTGCGGTCTCTTCTTCCTGGCCCATGGAGGTCCAGACGTCGGTGCTGACCAGGTGCGCGCCGGCCACGGCTTCTTTCGGGTCGCGAACCACTTGCACGCGGTCACCGGCCTGGGCCAGGAACTGCGGGTTGGGTTCAAAGCCTTCAGGGCAGGCCACGCGCAGCTGGAAGTCGAACTGGATGGCCGCTTCTATATAGCTGTTGCACATGTTGTTGCCGTCGCCGATCCAGGCCACGGTCTTGCCCTGGATGCTGCCACGATGCTCAAGATAGGTCTGCATGTCGGCCAGCAACTGGCAGGGGTGCAGGTCATCGGACAGGCCGTTGATCACCGGCACGCGCGAGTTGGCGGCGAATTCGGTCAGGGTGCTGTGGGCGTAGGTACGGATCATCACCGCGTCGAGCATGCTCGACATGACGATGGCGCAGTCGCCGATCGGCTCGCCACGGCCCAGTTGGGTGTCGCGCGGGGACAGGAAAATGGCCTGGCCACCGAGCTGGATCATGCCGGCCTCGAACGACAGGCGGGTACGGGTCGAGGATTTCTCGAAAATCATGCCCAGTACCCGGTTCTTCAGGGGCTCGAACAGCACGCCGCGGTTACGCAGGTCCTTGAGCTCGATGCCTCGACGGATGACGCTGAGAAGCTCTTCGGGCGTGCAATCCATCAGGGAGAGAAAGTGCCTTGCGCTCATCATTGACTACCTTTTTGCAACGTACCGCAGCACTCGTGACCAGCTTTTGAAAAAACGAGAGAGGCCTGCGGCGAAAGCCGCACGCGGCGACGAAATTAGGGAAGACGCGATCTTATAATTAAATGTCGCGTCTCGCCAATATGTGTTTCATATTCCGATCACGGACAGTGTTTCAGTGCGTGTCGACCAAGGCTGTTTTTCAGCGCCCCGGCCCTGCTTTGTACACCTGCGTCGGATCTTTTGGCAATTGGCCCCGGAATTGTCTAGCGTTAAGCCTGTCTCAGGTTTTTGCATGCCGCTGGCTGTCACCGCAGCCATTTCGTACACTGTTGGCCTTGGGTACAAGACGGTATCCTGCACGATACGCGGAGAGGGTGAATGGATTCCAGAGAACAACAACTGCTCGAGCTGCTGGGCCTTACGGCCCGCACGCTGACGCACCTGACGGCTTCGATGACCTCGATGTCGTTCGAGTTGCTGCGCAGCGATGACGAGACCACGGCCACCGCCGGTCGGCGCATGATCGATCGCATGGCCACCATCAGCAGCGGGCTCGATGAGCATTGGAAGCTGATCGGTGAGCTGACCGGGGTGCCCATCGCCCAGGAAGAGGTGGAGACCGTGCTGGAAATCCAGATGCAGGCCCCGGTGCCCGGCCTGCCGGTGCGCTGACCACCATCGGTGGCCCTGATGCCGGCCGATTCAGGGCGCCAAGCGTGCTGGTGCAGTGAGCACTCTCGTTCCATAGTCAGTGTTCGCTGTCTGGACGAGACCGGTCATGACCAAGACATTGCACCACCGCGCGTGCCACCTGTGCGAGGCCATCTGCGGCCTGAACATCGAAACCCAGGCTGATGACGACGGGCGCCTGAGCATCACCTCCATCAAGGGCGACCCCCAGGACAGCTTCAGCCGCGGCCATATCTGCCCCAAGGCCGTGGCCCTGCAGGACATCCAGAACGATCCCGACCGCCTGCGCCAGCCCATGCTGCGCAGCGGCGATCAATGGCAGCCCATCAGCTGGCAGCAGGCCTTTGACACCGTGGCGGCGCGTTTGTGGGCGATCCAGCAGCGCCACGGGCAGAGCGCGGTAGCGATCTACCAGGGCAACCCCAGCGTGCACAACTATGGGCTGATGACCCATGCCAACTACTTTCTGGGCCTGCTCAAGACGCGCAACCGCTTCTCGGCCACCTCGGTGGACCAGTTGCCCCACCACCTGTCCAGCTTCCTGATGTACGGCCATGGCCTGCTGCTGCCCATCCCGGATATCGATCACACTGACTTCATGCTGATCCTGGGGCGGTAACCCCCTGGCGTCCAACGGCAGCATCATGACCGTGCCTGACGTGGAAAAGCGCCTGAAGGCGCTGCAGGCGTGCGGCGGCAAGCTGGTGGTGATCGACCCGCGACGCACCGAAACTGCGGCCATGGCCGACCAACACCTGTTCATCCGCCCGGGCGGCGATGCCGCGCTGCTGCTGGGCGTGCTCAATACCTTGTTCGAGGAAGGGCTGGGGCGCGCCAGCCATTTGCCGGTGGACGGGTTGGATCAGGTGCGTGCGGCCATTGCCGGCTTTACTGCCGAGGCCATGAGCGGGCGGTGCGGCATTGCGGCCACGGCCATTCGCCAGTTGGCACGGGATTTTGCCGCGGCGGACAAGGCGGTGTGCTACGGGCGCATGGGGGTGTCTACCCAGGCCTTCGGCACTGTGTGCCACTGGCTGGTGCAGTTGATCAACCTGGTGACCGGTAACCTCGATCGGGTGGGCGGCGCCCTGTGCACCACGCCCGCCGTTGACCTGGTGGCCACCACCGGCGGCGGTCATTTCAATGCCTGGCAAAGTCGGGTGTCCGGTTTGCCGGAGTACGGCGGCGAGCTGCCCGTGTCGGCCCTGGCCGAGGAGATGCTCACCCCGGGCGAGGGGCAGGTGCGGGCGCTGATCACAGTGGCCGGCAACCCGGTGCTGTCGACGCCCAACGGCAGGCAATTGGAGCAGGCGCTGGGTGGGCTGGAGTTCATGCTCAGCATTGACCTGTACATCAACGAAACCACGCGCTACGCCGACCTGATCCTGCCGTCGACCTCGGCGCTGGAAAACGATCATTACGACACCACCTTCAATTTGTTTGCAGTGCGCAATGTCAGCCGTTTCAACCGCGCGATCCTGCCCAAGCCCGAGGGGGCGTTGCATGACTGGGAGATCTTCGTGGGCCTGGCCCAGGCCTTTGCGGCGTGTGCTGAAAAGGAGCTGAAGCCCACCGTGCCGCCTGCCCTGATGATCGATCGTGGCTTGCAAGCCGGCCCGTGGGGCTTGTCCCTGGCAGCCTTGGCCGAACATCCCCATGGCATCGACCTAGGGCCGCTGCAGCCCAACCTGGCCGCGCGGCTCAAAAGCCCCACCCAGCGCATCCAGGCGGCGCCCACGTTGCTGATGGATGATTTGCGGCGCTTTGCCGCCCAGCCCGTGCCTGATGCCGATGAATTGCTGATGGTGGGGCGCCGGCATGTACGCAGCAACAATTCGTGGATGCACAACTATCACCGGCTGGTGAAGGGCAAAGCGCGGCATCAATTGCTGATGCACCCCGACGACCTGGCTCGGCGCGGTCTGGTGGATGGCCAGCGCGTGCACGTCAGCTCCAGGGTGGGCGGGGTCGAGGTGGAAGTGCAGGGCAGTGTGGAGATGATGCCGGGCGTGGTCAGCCTGCCCCATGGGTTCGGTCATGGGCGGCAAGGCGTGCACATGGAGATCGCCCAGGCGCTGCCGGGTGTCAGCGCCAATGACCTGACCGATGAGCGCCTGCTGGACAGCCTGTCGGGCAATGCCGCCCTCAACGGCTTCCCGGTACAAGTCTGTGCCCTGTAGCCGCTGCCGCCAGGCTGCGCTGGCCCCATGCCCACTGCAGATCTACAGCGCACATTAGGTCCAGCGCAGCCTGGCGGCTGCGGCTACGAGACGTTTGGCGCAAGGCCGAGCGTAGCGCTCGGGTTTCCGTTACAATGCGTCACCGTGTCGACCTATGAGTCGGAAAGCTAAGCCGAGGTGCTCCATGGATATCATCGAAACGATTAAAGAGCAGATTGCCAACAACACCATTCTGCTTTACATGAAAGGCTCGCCGAACGCCCCGCAGTGTGGCTTCTCGTCGAAAGCGTCGCAGTGCGTGATGCAGTGCGGTGAAAAGTTTGCGTACGTGGATATCCTGCAGAACCCGGAAATCCGCGCCAACCTGCCAAAATACGCCAACTGGCCGACTTTCCCGCAACTGTGGGTAGCGGGTGAGCTGGTTGGCGGTAGCGACATCATCACCGAAATGTTCGCCAATGGTGAACTGCAGGCGCTGATCAAGGCTGCTGCTGAAAAGGCCAAGGCCGGCGAAAACGCCTGATTGCCTGAGCCCCAACAAAAAGCCCCGCTGTCGTGAGACAGCGGGGCTTTTTGTTGGGGCCTGGGATCGTGGGAGCGGGCTCTGCCCGCGAAAAGCACACCGCGGTGCCTGCTTCGCGGGCAGAGCCCGCTCCCACGAGGCATCAGCTGCCTTTTACGGAACGACCGTCAACGGTGCCATCCTGCAGCATGATGTTGTATTCCTTGCCGTCAGTCTCGACCTGTTGCAAGCGAACCAGCAGGTAGTCCCAGTCCTTGGCGAACCACAGCACGGTGGTGCGTTTGTTCTGCGTCGGGTCGCGCACGCGCTCAACCTTGGTGGCCTCGACCTGGCCGGCCTTGGTTTCGACTTTTTCGGTGCCCAGCACGCGGAAGTCGTAGGTGTCGACGTCGCCGCCGTCCACCACCTGGTAGCTCATGCTTTTCTTGCCGGCGGCCACGTCACGCTGCAGGGCCAACTGGTAAGTCGACTTGTCGAGCATGCCACGGTTGAGCGGCACCTTGACGGCGTCGCCACGGTCGGTGCCGGTGACCATTTTCTGCGACCAGTCGAAGTCCAGGTCGGTCTTCTTCGGCTTGCCCAGGCCGCCACGTTCGAAGTGGTAGGTCTTGGGCAGCAAGGCGTCCTTGTCGACGGTGAGGGTGCTTTCCTCGGTGAGGCTGGCAATCATCATCGAGGCCTTGAAGCTCAGGGTCCAGGTGTCATTGGCACCCTTTTCCAGGCTGCGCGAGGCGGTGCCGCTCATGGGCAGCTGCTTCCAGTCGGCGGTGTAGCTGGCGGTGAAAGGCTTGAGTTCGGCAGCGTGTACCGGCAAAGCCAGCAACGCGGCGCAGAACAGCAGGGCACGACGCATAAAATCTCCTAGGGTCGAATCAAGTGACCGCTGGCCCCAAGGGGCTGGCCGTCCAATAATGCGCCGTGCGCGTCAAGACGCAAGCGCCCTTCGGCGAACCAGCGCACGGCCAACGGGTAAATCTGGTGTTCCTGGGCGTGGACCCGTTGCGCCAGGGTGACCGGCGTATCGTCCAACTGTACCGGTATTGCTGCCTGTACGACCAGTGGCCCGCCATCGAGTTCCTCGGTGACAAAATGAACACTGCAGCCGTGCTCGTCATCACCGGCCTCGATAGCGCGCTGATGGGTGTGCAGGCCTTTGTACTTGGGCAACAGGGAAGGGTGGATATTGAGCAGGCGCCCTTGATAGTGGCGCACGAAGCCTGGGCTCAGGATTCGCATGAAGCCGGCCAGCACCACCAGATCAGGGCTGAAACCGTCGATCAGTTCGACCAGCGCGGCGTCGAAGGCTTCGCGGCCTTCGAACGCCTTGTGGTCCAGCACGGCGGTGTCGATACCGGCGTGGCGGGCGCGTTCCAGGCCGTAGGCATCGGCGCGGTTGGAGATCACCGCGCGGATGCGGGCCGGGTTTTCACCGGCCCCCTGGTTCACGCTATCGATCAGGGCCTGCAGATTGCTGCCGGTGCCGGACAACAGCACCACAACGTTACAGCGTGCGGGCGTCTGGTCGTGCATCAGTGTGCCTTGACGTTCTTCAGCTCAACCTGTGGGGCGCCTTCGGCGGCTACGCCGATCTGGCCGATGACCCATGGCTGCTCGCCAGCGTCACGCAGGGTTTGCAGGGCCACGTCAACGTGTTCCTGGGCCACGCAGATGACCATGCCCACGCCGCAGTTCAACACGCGGTGCATTTCGTGCTCGTCGACGTTGCCTTTCTCTTGCAGCCAGTCGAACACGGCCGGACGCTGCCAGCTGGCGACGTCAACCACGGCCTGGGCGCCTTTTGGCAGTACGCGCGGGATGTTGTCCAGCAGGCCGCCACCGGTGATGTGGGCCATGGCCTTGACGGCGCCCGTGTCCTTGATCAGCTTGAGCAACGGCTTGACGTAGATGCGGGTCGGGGCCATCAGCAGGTCGGTCAGCGGCTGGCCGTCCAGCTGGGTGTTCTCGATGTCGGCACCCGACACTTCGATGATCTTGCGGATCAGCGAATAGCCGTTGGAGTGCGGGCCGGACGATGGCAGGGCCAGCAGGGCGTCGCCAGTGGCCACTTTCGAGCCGTCGATGATCTCGGCCTTCTCGACCACGCCCACGCAGAAGCCGGCCAGGTCGTAGTCTTCGCCTTCGTACATGCCAGGCATTTCAGCGGTTTCGCCGCCTACCAGCGAGCAACCCGACAGTTCGCAGCCAGCGCCGATACCGGTCACTACCTGGGCGGCGGTGTCCACGTTCAGCTTGCCGGTGGCGTAGTAGTCCAGGAAGAACAGCGGTTCTGCGCCGCAGACCACCAGGTCGTTGACGCACATGGCCACCAGGTCGATGCCGATGCTGTCGTGCTTGTTCAGGTTCAGGGCCAGGCGCAGCTTGGTGCCCACGCCGTCGGTGCCCGAGACCAGGACAGGCTGCTTGTAGCCGGCCGGGATTTCACAGAGGGCGCCAAAACCGCCCAGGCCGCCCATGACTTCAGGACGCGCAGTACGCTTGGCGACGCTCTTGATGCGTTCGACCAATGCTTCACCGGCGTCGATGTCTACACCGGCGTCCTTGTAGCTCAGGGAGGGTTGCTTGCTCATGATCCAGGCCTTTAGAGGGAGGGATTCGAAAAATCGACCGCAAGCGATGGGCTGCCCGGAAATACCGTTGCCGGGTATTTCCAATCGGCCAACCGTCGTTGGTCTGCGAAGGCGCGCGATTTTATCAGGCTTGCCCCTGTGCGGCCATCCTCAGGCCGACGGGCAGGCCCAAAATTAATCGCGATTCTTGTAGCGGCTGCCGAAGGCGGCGTCCGACCGCGACCCGGTATCAGGGTGGGACGCCGCCTTCGGCAGCTGCTACAGGTGCGTGACATCCATAATCGCGTGCAGAGCGCTATAGTAGGCGCATTACGAAAACTTCAATGGGCGGCTGGAATGTTTTGGTCGAAACTGTGGTCACAAGCCTCAGTCCGCTTATTGCCCGTCGGGAATCTTTCATGCGTCTGCGTAATTATCTGCTAGCTGGCTGCCTTTCGGTGTGTGCCCTGGCGGCCCATGCCGAAACCGTCAAAAACCTGTACCAGGTTCGCGAAACCGTGGGTGGCCAGACCCCCGAGGAGCGCGACGCCGCCACCCAGCGCGCCCTGGAGACCCTGGTGCTGCGCCTGACCGGCGACCCCAAGGCCTTCAACGCCTCGGGGCTGGCCGCCGTGCGCAAGGACCCGCAACAGATCATCAGCCAATACGGCTACGAAGCCGGCCCGCCGGAAAGCCTGCGCGTGGACTTCGACCCTGCCAGCACCGACACCCTGCTGCGCCAGGCCGGCCTGCCAACCTGGGGCAACAACCGCCCCAGCGTGCTGGCCTGGTGGCTGAACGAGGGCAGCGACGGTGCCAACCTGGTCGGCGACGGCCAGCCCACCGCCGAACCCCTGCGCCGCGCCGCGTTGCATCGCGGCCTGCCACTGCGCCTGCCATTGGCTGACCTGGGTGAGCAGACCCTGGGCACCGCCAAGACCCTGGACGGCAGTGACGCCACGCCGCTGCGCGCTGCGTCCGAGCGCTACGGCGCCGACGGCCTGCTGGCGGTGCACGCGAAACAGGAAGGCGGCAAGTGGACCGCCCAATGGCGCCTGTACTTGGGCGACCGTCCGGAGCAGGGCAAGGCGGAAGGCGATGATCCCGCCGCATTGGCCGATGCCGTGTTGCTGGCGGTCAGCCAGCGCCTGGCCCCGCGTTATGTGGTCAAGTCCGGCGGCGGGGGTGCCGCCAGCGACAGCACGTTGCAGGTCGAAGGCATGACCTTGGAGCATTACGCAGCCCTGGGCCGTCTGCTGGAGCCGTTCAATGCCAAGCTGAAATCCGTCGATGGCGACAAGGTGGTGTACCAGGTCAGCGGTAGCAGCGACCAACTGCGCGCGCAACTGGCCCTGGGCAAGCTCAGCGAAATGCCGCCGGAAGCGGCGCCCGTGGTGGCTACCCAGCCGCTGCCGCCGGGCGCTGCGCCAGCCCCCGCACCGCAACCCGCCAGCGGCCTGCGATTCCGCTGGTAAACACCTGTAGCCGCTGCCGCCAGGCTGCGCTGGCTCCTGAATGCGCTGGAGATTTTCAGCGAGGCGCAGTGCCAGCGCAGCCTTCGGCGGCTACAGGTGGTTTTCTTCTTTCTATATAAGCTTGGGTGGTTTGATGACTGACATGCGTCGCTGGGTCTGGGCAGGGGCTGTGTTGCTGCTGTGCCTGTTCGTGTATTTCCTGCACCCCATCCTCTCGCCGTTCCTGGTGGCCATTGTGCTGGCCTACATGGCCGACCCGCTGGTGGACCGCCTGGAAAAGGTCGGCCTGTCGCGCACGTGGGGCGTGATCGTGGTGTTCTCGCTGTTCACCCTGGTGTTCATGATTGCGCTGCTGGTGCTGGTGCCCTTGCTGGCCAAGCAGTTCGTGCGCCTGTACGAACTGGCGCCGCAGGTGCTGGACTGGTTGCAGCACGTCGCCTTGCCTTATGTGCAGACCAAACTGGGCCTGGCAGACGGCTTCTGGAAGTTCGACAAGATCAAGGCCGCCATCACCGAGCACATGGGCCAGACCAGCGACATCGTCGGCATCGTGCTGAGCCAGGCCACGGCGTCCAGCCTGGCGCTGATCGGCTGGTTGACCAACCTGGTGCTGATCCCCGTGGTGGGCTTCTACCTGCTGCGTGACTGGGACCTGATGATGGCCAAGATACGCAGCCTGTTGCCGCGCCATCGCGAGGGCAAGATCGTCGCCCTGGCCAAGGAGTGTCATGAGGTGCTAGGTGCGTTCGTGCGCGGTCAGCTGCTGGTGATGCTGGCGCTGGGCATCATCTACGCCGCCGGCCTGATGCTGGTGGGCGTCGAACTGGGCCTGTTGATCGGCCTGATCGCGGGCCTGGCGGCCATCGTGCCGTACATGGGCTTCATCATCGGCATCAGTGCGGCGATGATTACCGGCCTGTTCCAGTTCGGTGGCGACATCTATCCGTTGATGGGCATTGGTGCGGTGTTTTTGGTTGGTCAACTGCTGGAAGGCATGGTGCTGACGCCGATGTTGGTGGGCGATCGCATCGGTCTGCACCCCGTGGCGGTGATCTTTGCCATCCTGGCGGGCGGCGAGTTGTTCGGCTTTGCCGGCGTGCTGTTGGCCCTGCCGGTGGCCGCGGTGATCATGGTGCTGCTGCGCCATGCCCATGATCTGTATAAGGAATCGGACATCTACGGCGGCCAGGAAGACCCCGACCTGTAATGGCCCTGCGCACCCACCGGTTCGCCGGTGGGTACGAAAATGATCGCAAACCTTTGATTTTGCTTGTGGTCTGTTGCATTGTGCGCCCGGCGTCACGGGTATAAACTTTGCTAACTTCACACAGAGGCCCCCTGCGGTTCGCCAGAACCGTCAGCCAGCATGAAACCGATTCAGCTGCCCTTAGGTGTGCGTCTGCGTGATGACGCTACCTTCATCAATTACTATCCAGGCGCCAATGCCGCTGCACTCGGCTACGTCGAGCGCCTGTGCGAAGCCGACGCCGGCTGGACCGAAAGCCTGATCTACCTGTGGGGCAAGCAGGGCGTGGGTCGTACCCACCTGCTGCAGGCCGCGTGCCTGCGCTTTGAGCAGATGGGCGAACCGGCGGTGTACCTGCCGCTGGCACAATTGCTCGACCGTGGCGTGGAAATCCTCGATTACCTGGAGCAGTACGAGCTGGTGTGCCTGGACGACCTGCAGGTCATCGCCGGCAAGCCTGACTGGGAAGAGGCCATGTTCCACCTGTTCAACCGCTTGCGTGACAGTGGTCGCCGGTTGCTGATCGCCGCTTCCCACTCGCCGCGCGAGCTGGCGGTGAAGCTGCCCGACCTCAAGTCGCGGCTGACCATGGCGCTGATCTTCCAGATGCGCCCGCTGTCGGACGAAGACAAACTGCGCGCCCTGCAGCTGCGTGCGTCACGCAGGGGCCTGCACCTGACCGATGAGGTCGGGCACTTCATTCTCACCCGTGGCACCCGCAGCATGAGCGCGTTGTTCGACCTGCTGGAACGCCTGGACCAGGCTTCGCTGCAAGCCCAGCGCAAGCTGACCATTCCCTTCCTCAAGGAAACCCTGGGTTGGTAGACCCGCAGCTGCTGGCCCGCGCCGGCGCTGCCCTGCGCGATGCCCGGCGCATCCTGGTGATTACCGGGGCGGGCCTGTCTGCCGATTCCGGTTTGCCGACGTATCGCGGCCTGGGTGGCCTGTACAACGGCGTCACCAGCGAGGGCCTGCCCATCGAAAAAGCCCTGTCGGGCCCCATGCTCGAACGCGACCCGGCGCTGTGCTGGAAGTACCTGGCGCAGTTGGGTGAAGCATGCCTGGGCGCGCAGCCCAATGCGGCGCACTATGCCATCGCGCAATTGCAAAAAGCCAAGCCCGAGTGCTGGGTGCTCACACAAAATATTGACGGTTATCACCGTCAGGCAGGAAGTCCCGACGAACGGTTGATCGAAATTCACGGGCAATTGGCGCCACTGTTTTGTCGCGCCTGTGGCGCTGTCAGCGACGATCTTGGCGCCGTGCTTGGTCAGCCACTGCCGCCGCGCTGTAACGCCTGTAATGGCGTTATGCGGCCTTCTGTGGTGCTTTTTGAGGAAATGTTGCCGCAGGGGGCGATTGACGCACTGTATCAGCAACTGGCGCTGGGGTTCGACCTGGTGCTGGTGATTGGCACCACGGCGAGCTTTCCCTACATTCACGCCCCCATCGCTGAAACCCGCGCCGCTGGTGGGTTTGCCATTGAGATCAACCCCTTGCGAAGTGGGCTATCTGCCAGCATGGACGTGTTTTTTGAGAGTAGGGCGTTAGAAGTCATGCCAGAACTGGTGAGTCACATTTTTTTCGATTGAATTTGCAAATGGATTTGATAGCGGGCATAGTCGCGTCTTCTTAATTTCTACAGACACGGTCGTGCCCATGCTAAAGCGCTTCGCACCCCTCGTGCCCCTCGCACTCGTGACCCTGCTTTTTGGCTGCGCGGCTCATACGCCAGTATCGCAGCAGCAGGCACTCAACCCGGTGACTCCCCAGTCCCAGGCGCAAGCGAAAGCTGTAACCCTCAATTTTCAGGAAGAAGAGCTGGATACCGAAAAGGAACTGGCCGACTTCTCCTCCTCAAGCAGCAAGCCTTACCAGATGCCGATGCTGGCCGACAGCATCCTGGAACGTGGCAAATCGCTGATTGGCACCCGCTACCGCACCGGTGGTTCGACTGAGTCGGGCTTCGACTGCAGCGGCTTCATTGGTTACCTGTTCCGCGAAGAGGCCGGCATGACCCTGCCGCGTTCCACGCGTGACATGATCAACGTGAAAGCCCCGCTGGTAGCGCGCAACAACCTCAAGCCCGGTGACCTGCTGTTCTTCAGCACCCGCGGTCGTGGTCGCGTCAGCCACGCCGGCATCTACCTGGGCGATGACCAGTTCATCCATTCCAGCAGCCACCGTAGCGGCGGCGTGCGCATCGACAGCCTCGATGACGCGTACTGGAGCAAGACCTTTATTGAAGCCAAGCGTGCCTTGGCCATGGCGCCGACCACTACGATCTCGCGCAAGTAAGCAGTCTGGGCGGTACCCGCAGCGGCGGCGCACTGAAAAGTGTGCCGCCGTTGCGCGTTTTTGAGATTGAAAGCTAATCTTTCACGGCAGTTGAATCAGGATGGTTCTGTTTATGTCGCCTATGGCTCGTTTTGCGCTATTAATGGTTGCAGGCCTCCTCACCGCCTGCGCCAGCCGCACCCCACCGCCTGCGCCCGCGCCGGTGTATAAGCCTTTTGTTGCAGCCCCCCAGCAGCCAATGTCGCCGCTGGCCGATGACGTGTTGATGCGTGCCATCGGCCTGGTGGGCACGCCGTATCGCTGGGGTGGCAACACACCGGATTCGGGTTTTGATTGCAGTGGCCTGATCGCCTATGTGTACCGTGATGCAGCGGGTATCAGCTTGCCGCGCTCGACGCGGGAAATGATCACCATGCGCGCCCCGGACGTCAGTCAGGATGCCTTGCAGTCCGGTGACCTGATCTTCTTCGCCACCGGCGGCGGTTCCCAGGTCAGCCATGCGGGTATCTATGTGGGCGAGGGCCGCTTCGTGCACGCCCCGGCGACGGGGGGTACGGTGAAGCTGGATTACCTGAACAAACCGTATTGGCAGCATGCCTACCTGAATGCCAAGCGCGTGCTGCAGCCTTCCAGTCTGGCGCATAACCCGTAGCCGCTGCCGAAGGCTGCGCTGGCCCTGTGCCTCACTGCACATTTGCAGTGTTCACACAGGCCAGCGCAGCCTGGCGGCAGCGGCTACAGGGGCAGGCGCAATATCTGGTCGCGAGGGTCGGGGATCACTTCGCGGCCGTTACCCGCCACACGGTATTACCCACATCGTCCGCCACCAACACCCCGCCCTTGTGATCCTCGGTCACGCCCACCGGCCGCCCCATGGCCTCTTCCTTGTCATTCAGGAAACCGGTCAGCACATCGACCGGCTGGCCGCTGGGCTTGCCGTCCACAAACGGCACGAAGATCACCTTGTAGCCACTGTGTGGCTTGCGGTTCCACGAACCATGCTGGCTCACATAAGCGCCATGATTGAACGGCGCCGCCAGCCCGCCGCTGGCGCTGGCGAAGGTAAAGCCGATGGACGCGGTGTGCGGCCCCACGGCGTAGTCGGGGGCAATGGCCTTGGCCACCAGGGCCGGGTTCTGCGGCGTCACACGGTTGTCGATGTGCTGGCCGTAGTAGCTGAAGGGCCAGCCGTAGAAGCCGCCGTCCTTCACTGAAGTGATGTAGTCAGGCACCAGGTCGCTGCCTATCTCGTCACGCTCGTTCACCGAGGTCCATAGCTGCCCGGTTTGCGGCTCGAATGCCATGCCGTTGGGGTTGCGCAGGCCGCTGGCGAATATGCGGTGCTGGCCGCTGGCGCGGTCCACTTCCCAGATCGCCGCGCGACCTTCTTCCTTGTCCAGGCCGTTTTCGCCGACGTTGCTGTTGGAGCCTACGGTCACGTACAGCTTGTTGCCCGAGGGGCTGGCGATGACATTCTTGGTCCAATGGTGGTTAAGCGTGCCGCCCGGCAGGTCGGTGACCTTGGTGCCCGCCTCGCTGATGCTGGTGGCGCCCGTCTCGTAATGAAAGCGCAGCAGGGCATCGGTGTCGGCCACGTACAGGTCGTTGCCCACCAGGGTCATGCCGAACGGCGAGTTGAGGTTGGCGATAAACACACTGCGGCTGTCTGCCACCCCGTCGCCGTTGGTATCGCGCAGCAGGGTGATGCGGTTCGGGCTGGGCACACCGGCGCCGGCCTTGCCCATGACCTTCTTCATCACCCAGCCCTTGATGCCCTTGCTGTCATCAGGCTTGGGCGGGGCGTTGGTTTCGGCCACCAGCACGTCGCCGTTGGGCAGCACATACAGCCAGCGCGGGTGGTCCAGGCCATCGGCGAAGGCGGCTACCTGAGTGCCCTTGGCTGCCTGCGGTTTTTCCCCGGCTGGCCAGCCGATGGCGTCGGCGATGTTCACCGTGGGGATCAGGGTCTTGTTGGGGGCTGGCAATTGCGGGTGCGGGCCCATGCCGTCGGTGACGTTGAGCTTGGAATGCTCGCCGCAGGCCAGCAGGCTGGCAGAGGCGAGGATGATCAGGGCCAGGCGGGTCTTGTGCATGTTCGTGTGCTCGCTGAAGGCTGGGCTTGTCTGCTGTAGAGGCCCGGGCTGGGCCGGTGGTTCAATGTAGCCGCTGCCTGGCGGCAGTGTGGGAGCGGGTTCTACCCGCGAAAAGGCCCACCCGAACTTCCTGATGCACCGCGGTGTACTTTTCGTGGGCAGAGCCCACTCCCACAAAAATAGTTGCGGCTACGCGATGTGCGGGGGCTGGCCTGCCCCACCTTTAATTGACCTCCCACCCCCAACCCTCTAACCTTCGCGGCGTGTTCCAGGTGCCTGGCAGCCCGTGGGCTGGCCAGGTGAAACAGGGAAGCCGGTGAGGCGCCGCAGGCGTGCGAGCCCGGCGCTGCCCCCGCAACGGTAAATGAGTCAAGGCCGCGCATGGCGCCACTGAGCCTGATTGGGTTCGGGAAGGCGCGTGGCCAGGGTGTGCATGCCCCGCTCATGAGCCCGGAGACCGGCCTGGAACCCCTCTTGGCAAGCCCTGGCGCTTGCCGTCCATTTTGTTCTGTCGCGCGGGTGAGAGCGGCATTGACGAGTCTGTGCTGCGCCCGTTCGGGCCGCGGCTTTTCGTCGATGTCGCCTGTGTGCAGGTGTAGCGGAGAGCTGCGATGAGTGAATCCCAGGAACGTGAAGAACGCCATTTGGCGCGCATGCTGCGCAAAAAGGCAGTGATCGACGAGCGTATCGCCAACTCCCCCAACGAGTGCGGGTTGCTGCTGGTGTTGGGCGGCAACGGCAAGGGCAAAAGCAGTTCGGCCTTCGGCATGCTGGCCCGCGCCATGGGCCACGGCATGCAGTGCGGCGTGGTGCAGTTCATCAAGGGCCGCAATGCCACCGGCGAAGAACTGTTCTTCCGCCGCTTCCCCGAGCAGGTGCGCTACCACGTGATGGGCGAGGGCTTCACCTGGGAAACCCAGGACCGCCAGCGCGACATCGCCGCGGCCGAAGCCGCCTGGGCGGTGTCGCGTGAGTTGCTGCGCGACGAATCCATCGGCCTGGTGGTGCTCGACGAGCTGAACATCGCCCTCAAGCACGGCTACCTCGACCTGGATCAGGTCATGGCCGACCTGCAGGCGCGCCCGCCGATGCAGCACGTGGTAGTCACTGGCCGTGGCGCCAAGGACGAACTGATCGAACTGGCCGACACCGTCACCGAAATGGGCATGGTCAAGCACGCGTTCCAGGCCGGCATCCGTGCCCAGAAGGGCATCGAACTATGACCCAGCCGCGTCACTGCCCGGCGGTGCTGATTGCGGCACCCGCCTCCGGTCAGGGCAAGACCACCGTCACCGCGGCGCTTGCACGCCTGCACCGCAACCAGGGGCGCAAGGTGCGGGTGTTCAAGTGCGGCCCGGACTTTCTCGACCCCATGATTCTGGAACGGGCCAGCGGCGCACCGGTGTACCAGCTGGACCTGTGGATGGTCGGCGCCGAAGAGAGCCGCCGGCTACTGTGGGAAGCAGCGGGGGAGGCTGACCTGATCCTGATCGAGGGCGTGATGGGTCTGTTCGACGGCACCCCGAGCAGCGCCGACCTGGCGCGGCATTTCGGCGTGCCGGTGCTGGGCGTGATCGACGGCACCGCCATGGCCCAGACCTTCGGCGCCCTGGCCCTGGGCCTGGCGCGCTACCAGCCCGACCTGCCGTTCGCCGGCGTGCTGGCCAACCGCGTTGGCACCTTGCGCCATGCGCAACTGCTTGAAGGCAGCCTCACTGAAGGCCTGCGCTGGTACGGCGCGCTGTCCCGCGAAACCGGCATCGAGCTGCCCAGCCGCCACCTGGGCCTGGTGCAGGCCAGCGAACTCAACGACCTGGACATGCGCCTGGACGCTGCCGCTGCAGCGTTGGCCGACAGCTGCGAAGTGGCCCTGCCGCCGCCGGTGACCTTCGAGGTACCGACCCCTGTGCCTGCCGAGCCGCTGCTGGCCGGCGTGCGCATCGCCGTGGCCCGCGACGAAGCGTTCGCCTTCACCTACGGCGCCAGCCTGGACCTGCTGCGTGCCATGGGCGCCGAGCTGAGCTTCTTCTCGCCCATCCATGATCAGCAACTGCCGGCCTGCGACAGCCTGTACCTGCCCGGCGGCTACCCCGAACTGCACCATCAGGCGTTGGCGGGCAATGCGCCGATGCTGGCCGCTATCCGTGCCCATCATGCGGCTGACAAGCCCCTGCTGGCCGAATGCGGCGGCATGCTGTATCTGCTTGATGCCCTCACTGACGTGGACGGCCTGCGCGCCGATCTGCTCGGCCTGCTGCCCGGTGAAGCGGTGATGCAGAAACGCCTGGCGGCCCTGGCCCTGCAAGCCGTGGAACTGCCGGAAGGCACCCTGCGCGGGCATACCTACCATCACTCGCTGACCAGCACCGAGCTGACCCCGATTGCCCGTGGCACCAGCCCAAACGGCGGCCGCGGCGCTGAAGCGGTCTACCGTATTGGCCGCCTGACCGCCTCGTACGTGCACTTCTATTTCCCGTCCAACCCGGCGGCCATCGCTGCCCTGTTCTGCCCCAAAGGGGCCTCGCACATTTGATGAACGACAACGCCTACACCCCCGCCGAGCGCGCGGCCATCTACCGAGCCATCGGTGAACGCCGCGACATGCGCCATTTCGCCGGCGGCGAAGTTGCCCCCCAGTTGCTGACCCGGTTGCTGCACGCCGCGCACCAGGCGCCCAGCGTCGGGCTGATGCAACCCTGGCGCTTCATCCGCATCAGTGACCGCGCCCTGCGTGGGCGCATTCAGGCGCTGGTGGAAGAGGAGCGGGTGAGCACCGCCGAGGCGTTGGGCGAGCGTTCGGACGAGTTCATGAAACTCAAGGTCGAGGGCATCAACGATTGCGCCGAGGTGCTGGTGGCGGCGCTGATGGACGACCGCGAGCGGCATATTTTCGGTCGTCGCACCCTGCCGGAAATGGACCTGGCGTCGCTGTCCTGCGCTATCCAGAACCTGTGGCTGGCCGCCCGCGCCGAAGGCCTGGGCATGGGCTGGGTGTCACTGTTCGACCCCCAGGCCCTGGCCGACCTGCTGGGCCTGCCCGCCGGCGCCAAGCCCATGGCCGTGCTGTGCCTGGGCCCGGTCAGCGAGTTCTACCCGTCGCCCATGCTGGTGATGGAAGGCTGGGCCGAGGAAAAGCCGCTCAGCGACATGCTGTATGAAAACCATTGGGGAGTGAAACCATGAGCGTGGCCTTGGTCACCGTCGCCGGGGTGGCGCTGGACGCCTTGCTGGGCGAGCCCAAAAGCCGTCACCCGCTGGTGGCCTTCGGGCGCCTGGCCGACCGCCTGGAACGCCGCTTCAACAGCGGCGGCCGGGGCTGGCGCAGCCATGGGGTAACGGCCTGGTTCCTGGCCGTGATCCCGCTGACCCTGGTGGCCACGCTGCTGTCGTGGCTGCCGTACCTGGGCACCGTGGTCGAGATCCTGGCGCTGTACTGTGCCTTGGGCCTGCGCAGCCTGGGCGAGCACGTGGCGCCGGTGGCCCAGGCGCTGCGCAGCGATGACCTGGACACCGCGCGCACCCGCGTGGGTTATCTGGTCAGCCGCCAGACCAGCGAACTGGACAGCACTGCGGTGGCGCGCGCTG
The DNA here is from genome assembly GCF_056278815.1 of Pseudomonas sp. TE3644. NCBI lineage: Bacteria > Pseudomonadati > Pseudomonadota > Gammaproteobacteria > Pseudomonadales > Pseudomonadaceae > Pseudomonas > Pseudomonas sp. TE3644. The sequence goes on from NZ_JBWBQF010000001.1 coordinate 849,859, forward strand.
CCACCGAATCGGTGCTGGAAAACGGCAGCGACGCGGTGTTCGCCGCGCTGTTCTGGTTTGTCGTGGCCGGTGCGCCGGGCGTTGTGCTGTACCGCCTGAGCAACACCCTGGACGCCATGTGGGGTTACCGCAACGAACGCTTCGAACGTTTCGGCTGGGCGGCAGCGCGCATCGATGACGTGCTCAACTATATTCCAGCACGGCTGGTGGCCCTGACCTATGCGCTGTTGGGCAAGACCCGCCTGGCCCTGCGCTGCTGGCGCCAACAGGCGCCGAAGTGGGACAGCCCCAACGCCGGGCCGGTGATGGCCGCCGGTGCCGGCGCCCTGGGCGTCGAGCTGGGCGGCCCGGCGATCTATCATGGGGAGCTGCACGAACGCCCGACCCTGGGCGAAGGCCCTGCCGCCGATGCCGAGTCCATCGATCGCGGCTGGCAACTGGTGCAGCGCGGCGTGTGGCTGTGGCTGCTGATTCTGTGCGTGGGAGGGCAATTCTATGCTTGAGCATGGCGGACGGCTGCGCAAGGCGGCGCAGCACTACGATATTCCCCTGGCCGACTGGCTGGATCTGTCCACGGGCCTGGCGCCCTGGCCTTGGCCGATCCCGCCGATCCCCGAGCGTGCCTGGGCGCGCCTGCCGGAAACCGATGACGGCCTGGAAGCGGCCGCCTGCGCCTACTACGGCGTCAATCAGGTGCTGCCGGTGCCGGGCTCGCAGTGCGCCATCCAGTTGCTGCCGCGCCTGCGCCGTGGCGGCAAGATCGGCGTGCTGTCGCCCTGTTACGCCGAGCACGCCGAGGCCTGGCGCCGCGCCGGACACCTGGTGCGCGAGGTCAGCGAAAGTGAGGTGGACTTCTTCCTCGACAGCCTCGACGTGCTGGTGGTGGTCAACCCCAACAACCCCACCGGCCGCCTGCTGCCCCCCGAGCGCCTGCTGGAATGGCACGCGCGCCTGGCCCAGCGCGGCGGCTGGCTGGTGGTGGACGAAGCCTTCATGGACAACACCCCGGCGCAGAGCCTGGCGCCCCACGTGGAGCGTCCAGGCCTGATCGTGCTGCGCTCGTTCGGCAAGTTCTTCGGCCTGGCCGGCGTGCGCCTGGGCTTCGTGCTGGCGCAGCCGCGCTTCCTGCAATTGCTGGCCGAGCAAGTGGGCCCCTGGGCTGTGAGCGGGCCCACGCGCATCCTCGGCCAGGCGTGCCTGCTCGACACCGATGGCCATCAGCAGATGATCGCGCGCAGCGAGCTGAGCAGCCTGCGCCTGGCCAACCTGCTGGCACGCTTCGAACTGGCGCCCCACGGCGGCTGCGCGTTGTTCCAGTGGCTGGTCACCGACAAGGCCGCCGCGTTGCACGAATTCCTCGGCCAGCGCGGCATTCTGGTGCGCCTGTTCGTCAACACCAGCAGCGTGCGCTTCGGCCTGCCGCCGGAAGAACCCGACTGGTTGCGCCTGGAGCAGGCGCTCCAGGCCTTCACCAAGGAGACCGCGTGAGTACAGTGATGGTGCAAGGCACCACGTCCGATGCCGGCAAGAGCACCCTGGTGACCGCCCTGTGCCGCTGGCTGACCCGCCAGGGCGTGGCCGTGGTGCCATTCAAGCCGCAGAACATGGCGCTCAACAGCGCCGTCACCGCCGACGGCGGCGAAATTGGCCGCGCCCAGGCCGTGCAGGCCCAGGCTGCGTACCTGGCGCCGCACACCGACATGAACCCGGTGCTGCTCAAGCCCAACAGCGACACCGGCGCCCAGGTGATCATCCACGGCCGCGCGGTCACCACCATGAACGCCGTGGCCTATCACGACTACAAGGCCATCGCCATGCAGGCCGTGCTGGCTTCGCATAAGCGCTTGAGCGAGCAGTACCCGGTGGTGATGGTGGAGGGCGCGGGTTCGCCGGCCGAGATCAACCTGCGTGCCGGCGACATCGCCAACATGGGCTTCGCCGAGGCGGTGGATTGCCCGGTGCTGCTGATCGCCGACATCAATCGCGGTGGCGTCTTTGCCCACCTGGTGGGCACCCTGGAATTGCTGTCGCCCAGCGAACAGGCGCGGGTGCAGGGGTTCATCATCAACCGTTTTCGCGGTGACCTGGCCTTGCTGCAACCGGGTCTGGACTGGTTGGAAGCACGCACCGGCAAACCGGTGATCGGCGTGCTGCCCTACGTGCTCGACCTGCACCTGGAAGCCGAGGACGGCCTGGACCGTCGCCAGGCCGACAAGGCCGCGCAGGTGCTGAAAGTGATCGTGCCGGTGCTGCCGCGCATCAGCAACCACACCGACTTCGACCCCTTGCGCCTGCACCCCCAGGTAGACCTGCAATTCATCGGCCCGGGCGACAGCATCCCGCCGGCCGACCTGATCATCCTGCCGGGCTCCAAGAGCGTGCGCAGCGACCTGGCCTACCTGCGGGCCCAGGGCTGGGAAGCCGCCATCGGCCGTCACCTGCGCTACGGGGGCAAGCTGGTGGGCATCTGCGGCGGCCTGCAGATGCTTGGCAAGCAGGTGCATGACCCGCTCGGCCTGGAAGGGCCTGCCGGTTCAAGCCCAGGCCTGGGCCTGCTGGATTTCGAAACCACCCTGGAAAGCGAAAAGCAGCTGCGCAATGTTCAAGGCCGGCTGAGCCTGGAAGAGGCCGACGTGGTGGGCTATGAAATTCACGCCGGGGTCACCCGCGGCCCGGCGCTGCAGCAGCCGCTGGTGCATCTGGACGACGGCCGCACCGATGGCGCCATCAGCGCTGACGGGCAGGTGATGGGCACTTATCTGCACGGGCTGTTCGAAGCCCCCACGTCCAGCAGCGCCCTGCTGCGCTGGGCCGGTCTTGAAGACGTGCAGGACGTGGATTACCACGCCCTGCGCGAAGTCGACATCGAGCGCCTGGCCGACCTGGTCGAAAAGCACCTGAACACCGATCGCCTGCGCCAACTGTGCGGGCTGCAAAAGGACACCGCCCCATGCTGCAACTGATTCTGGGCGGTGCCCGCTCGGGCAAGAGCCGCCTGGCCGAACAGCGTGCCAGCGACAGCGGCCTGGCCGTGACCTACATCGCCACCAGCCAGCCGCTGGACGGCGAAATGAACGAACGGGTGCAACTGCACCGTCAGCGCCGCCCGGCCCACTGGGGCCTGGTGGAAGAGCCACTGGAACTGGCGCGCGTGCTGCGCGAACAGGCCGCCGCCGATCGCTGCCTGCTGGTGGACTGCCTGACCCTGTGGCTGACCAACCTGCTGATGCAGGAAGACCCCGCACGCCTGGCGCTGGAGCGCGAGGCGCTGTTGCACTGCCTGGCCGACCTGCCGGGTGAAATCATTTTTGTCAGCAACGAGACCGGCCTGGGCGTGGTGCCCCTGGGCGAACTGACCCGTCGCTATGTCGACGAGGCGGGCTTGTTGCACCAGGCCCTGGCCGAACGATGCCAGCGCGTGACGCTGACCGTGGCCGGCCTGCCCCTTACCCTGAAAGGATCCGACGCATGAGCAATTCCTGGTGGCTGCAACCGTGCCAGCCCATCGACACCCTGGTGCTGCAACAGGCCCAGGAACGCCAACGCCAACTGACCAAGCCGGCCGGCTCCCTGGGCCCGCTGGAAGACGTGGCGGTACAGCTGGCCGGTCTGCAGAAACGCCTCAAGCCTGCGGTGGACAAGGTCTGGATCAGCATCTTCGCCGGTGACCACGGCATCGTCGCCGAGGGCGTGTCGCCATATCCCCAGGAAGTCACCTGGCAGATGCTGCTCAACTTCGTCAACGGCGGGGCGGCTATCAGCGTGCTGGCGCGGCAGTTGGGCGCGCAGCTGGAAGTGGTCGACCTGGGCACCGCCAGTGCCGTGGACAACCTGCCGGGCGTGCGTCACGAGCGCGTTGGCGCCGGCACGCGCAACTTTGCCGTGGAGCCGGCGATGACCCGCGCCCAGGGCGAGCAGGCCCTGCAAGTGGGCCGCGACAGCGTGCAGCGTGCGCTGGCCGCCGGCACGCAACTGTTCATCGGTGGCGAGATGGGCATCGGCAACACCAGCTCGGCAGCGGCCCTGGCCTGCGCCTTGCTGGACTGCCCGATCACCGACCTGGCCGGCCCGGGCACGGGCCTGGATGCGGCTGGCGTGAGCCATAAGGCGCAGGTCATTCAGCGTGCGTTGCAGACCCATGCCGGCCTCGCGGCCGATCCGTTGGAACGTCTGCTGTGCTTCGGCGGTTTCGAAGTGGTGGCGCTGGTGGGTGCCTATCTGGCCGCTGCCCAGGCCGGCATCGCGGTGCTGGTCGACGGCTACATCTGCACCGTCGCCGCCTTGGTCGCCACGCGTCTGAACCCTTCGTGCCGCGATTGGCTGCTGTTCGGCCACAAGGGCGCCGAGCCGGGCCATCGCCATGTGTTGGCGGCGCTGGACGCGCAACCGCTGCTGGACCTGGGCCTGCGTCTGGGCGAAGCCAGCGGGGCGGCGCTGGCCGTGCCGTTGCTGCGCCTGGCCTGTGACCTGCACGGGCAGATGGCGACGTTCGCCGAAGCGGCCGTGGCGGATCGCGCCGAATGAGCCTGACGCTGGACCTGTTGCGCCACGGCGAAACCGAATTGGGTGGCGGCCTGCGCGGCAGCCTCGACGATGCATTGACCGAGCACGGTTGGCAGCAGATGCGCGATGCCGTGGTCGGAGGCGGCCCGTGGGACCGCATCATCAGCTCGCCACTGCAGCGCTGCCGACTGTTCGCCGAGCAATTGGCGGCCAGCCTGCACCTGCCGTTGAGCCTGGCGCCGGACCTGCAGGAACTGCATTTCGGCGACTGGGAAGGGCAGAGCGCCTCCGAGCTGATGAAGACCGACGAGCGCGGGCTAGGCCTGTTCTGGTCCGACCCGTACGGCTTTACCCCGCCTAACGGCGAACCCGTACTGGATTTCAGCGCCCGGGTGCTGGCCGCCATCGAACGTTTGCACGCAGCCCATGCGGGGGAGCGTTTGCTGGTAATCAGCCACGGCGGCGTGATGCGCCTGCTGTTGGCGCGTGCGCGGGGTTTACCGCGTGAACAGCTGCTGTCGGTGGAGGCGGGCAATGGCAGCCTGTTCTCCCTGACGGTGGCGGCCGACGGTCAACTGCACGAAGGAGCCTGAGCCATGCTGCCGTTCTGGATTGCCCTGCAATTCCTCAGCAGTCTGCCCGTGCGCCTGGCGGGCATGCCGCCGCCCCAGGCCATGGTGCGCTCGCTGCTGTGCTACCCGCTGGTGGGCCTGCTGTTCGGCGCGCTGCTGTGGGTGTTGAACCTGCTGCTGGCTGGCAGCCCGGAACTGCTGCATGCCGCCTTGTTGCTGGCGGCTTGGGTACTGCTCAGCGGCGGCCTGCACCTGGACGGCCTGGCGGACAGCGCCGATGCCTGGCTGGGCGGCTTCGGTGACCGCGCCCGCACCCTGGAAATCATGAAGGACCCGCGTAGCGGGCCGATTGCCGTGGTCACCCTGGTGCTGGTGTTGCTGCTCAAGTTCTGTGCGCTGCTGGCGGTGGTGCAGAGCGGCCATGCCCAGGTGCTGCTGATCGCGCCCTTGCTGGGCCGGGCGTCGTTGCTGGGGTTGTTCCTGTGCACCCCGTATGTGCGTGCAGGTGGCCTCGGCCAGGCGCTGGCCGATCATTTGCCGCGCGCGGCCGGGCGCGGCGTATTGCTGCTCAGTGCGGTGGCCTGCGTCATGCTGGCCGCCAGCGAAGCGCTGATGGTGCTGGCCGCCACGCTGCTGACCTTCTACTACCTGCGCCGCCAGATGATCCGCCGCCTGGGCGGCACCACCGGCGACACCGCCGGCGCGCTGCTGGAGCTGCTGGAAATGGTCATCCTCATCACCTGGGCCCTGTAGCCACTGCCGCCAGGCTGCGCGGGCCCCTCAGTACACTGCACATCTTCAGTGCGCCACAGGGCCAGCGCAGCCTTCGGCAGCGGCTACGGGTTTGCGGGTGGACAGGATGATGGCGGCGAGTATCAACAACCCACCTAGCAACATCCGCAGCGTCGGCGTTTCACTGAAGATCGCCCAGGCAAAAGCAATCCCGTAGACCGGCTCCAGGGCAAACACCACGGCCGCCGTACGCGCCTTGATCACCGCAAGGCTGGCCACGAACAGGCTGTGCGCCAGGCCCGTGCAGAACACCCCCAACAGGCCAATCCACAGCCAGTCCATGGCACTGACCGCCGGCAGCTGCGGCCAGGCCACGGGCAGCAGGCACAGGGCAACCACGGCGTTCTGACACAGGGCCGCCTGTACCGGCGGCACGCGATTGCCACTGGCCCGATTGACCAGCGACAGCACTGCAAACGTCAGCCCCGAGAAAATCGCCCATAGCAGGCCGCCGGTGGCCTGGCTCGCCGGGTCGAAGGTGGGCGTGACCAGCACCAGGCCGATGCTGACCAACACCACCAGCAGGATCTCGTTGCGGCGGATACGCTCGCGGAACACCAGCCCTTCAAGCAGCACGGTGAACGCCGGAAAGCTGGCGAAACCCAGGGTGGCCACGGCGACCCCGGCCATTTTCACCGCTATGAAGAAGGTGACCCAGTGAGCCGTCAGCAGCACCCCGGCGCCCAGCAGACGCCCCCAGTCCGAGGCCTGCAACCGTTGCCAGCGCCGGGCCAGGCCCAGGAATACCATCAGCGCCGCCACCGCAAACGCGGCTCGCCCCAGCACGATGACCACCGCACTGGCATTGGCCAACTTCCCGAACACCCCGGCCAGACCGAAAAACAAGGCGCCGAAATGCAGCGCCAGAAGGGCAGAGCGATGATTCATGGGATATCCCTATTCCTGTAGCCGCTGCCGAAGGCGGCGCTGGCCGTGCTCCACGCTGAAGATCTCCAGTGTAGACAGGGGCCAGCGCAGCCTGCCGGCTGCGGCTACGGTCGGTTGTCACAGCATTGTTGCATGAGTGTCATGGTCATTTCATGGCATGTCAGCAAGCTTGTGCAAACCCTGACGGAGGCCTGCCCAATGACCAGCGCCCAGTTCCCCAAGTCCAACGGCAAGCAGCGCGTGCGCACCCTGTGGATCTCCGACGTACACCTGGGCACCCGCGATTGCCAGGCCGAGCACCTGTCACGTTTCCTCAAGGGCTACCAGGCCGATCGCATTTACCTGGTGGGCGACATCATCGATGGCTGGAAACTGCGCGGCGGCATGTATTGGCCCCAGGCCCACACCAACGTCATCCGTCGCCTGTTGACCATGAGCAAGCGGGGGACCGAAGTGATCTACGTCACCGGTAACCACGATGAGTTCCTGCGCCGCTATTCCAAGCTGGTGCTGGGCAATATCCAGCTGGTGGACCAGGCCGAGCACGTCACCGCCGATGGCCGTCGCCTGCTGGTGATCCATGGCGACCAGTTCGACGTCATTACCCGTTATCACCGCTGGCTGGCCTTCCTGGGTGATTCGGCCTACGAATTCACCCTCACGTTGAACCGCTGGCTCAACCACTGGCGGGCGCGTTACGGCTATGGCTACTGGTCGCTGTCGGCGTACCTGAAACACAAGGTCAAGACGGCAGTCAGCTTCATCAGTGACTTTGAGGAAGCCATCGCCCACGAATGCGTCAAGCGCGGTTTCCATGGCGTGGTGTGCGGGCATATTCATCATGCCGAGATTCGCAAGGTGGGCGAGGTGGAATACCTCAATTGCGGCGACTGGGTGGAGTCGTGCACGGCGCTGATCGAGCATTGGGATGGGCACATCGAGTTGTATCGCCTGGCGGATGCCCAAGCGGCCGAGGCACGCCGTCAAACCACCGAGTCCCTGCCCACCGCCTGATGGTGCACCCCGGCTCTGTAGCAGCTGCCGCAGGCTGCGTCTGGAGCACGCGGCGCATCAGATAGACCGCAGCGCCTGTGACGCGGCCTGGCGGCCGCTGCTACAGGGTTGCCTATCAGAAGCCGACCTTGCCCACCAGCATGTCGCGGTACATCACGAAATCGCCCATCAGGCTGTACAGCGGATGCTGAAAGGTGGCCGGGCGGTTCTTCTCGAAAAAGAAATGCCCGATCCAGGCAAAGCTGTAGCCGGCCACCGGCAGGGCGATCAACAGCATCCAACTGCCACTGGCCACAATCCAGGCTACCAGAGCGATGACCAGGCTGGTGCCGACGAAATGCAGGCGCCGACAGGTGCTGTTGCTGTGCTCGGCCAGGTAATAAGGGTAAAAATCGCGAAAGCTGGTGAACGATTCTGTCTTGGTCACGGCGGCAGTCTCGGCGGCGATCAATGGGACGACGTGGCACCCTATTTAAGTCTAGAGTGAACGGCAAGGCAGGCCAGTGACTATTGGCGCCAGATTTGTATCTTTTGACGCAATCGCCACAGCATGTAACGGAGTGTACAGGCATGAGCGAACGGACCACGTCGGCCAGTTGGGCCGGGGGCATAGTCAAGGCGCTGGAAATTGAAGGGCTGGATTGCCGGGCGCTGTTTGCCCAGCTGGGGCTGGATTTCGCCGCCCTGGACGACCCGGACGCACGCTTCACCCAGGATTCAATGACGCGGCTGTGGACCCTGGCTGTGGAACTGTCGGGTAACCAATCGATTGGTCTGAACATGGTGCGTGTCGTGCGCCCGGCGTCATTCCATGTGGTGGGCTATGCGCTGATGTCCAGCCGCACCCTGGCCGAGGGCTTCGAGCGGCTGGTGCGCTACCAGCGCATCATCGCCGAAAGCGCCGACGTCAGTTTCAAATTGCTGCCCGAGGGTTACGGGCTGATCGTGACCGTGCATGGCGACCACCTGCCGCCCACCCGCCAAAGCGCCGAAGCCTCGCTGGCCTGTGCCTTGTCGCTGTGCAGCTGGTTGAGCGGGCGTACGCTGCAGCCGCGCAAGGTGCTGATCCAGGGCTGTGAGCCCGATGACCCGGCGCCGTATCAGCGGGCTTTCCATGCGCCGCTGGCGTTCGACTCCCCCTATGACGCGCTGATTTTCGAACGTGCCGACATGGAGGCGCCCCTGGCCACCGCCAACGAAGCCATGGCCGCGCTGCACGATCGTTTTGCCGGCGAATACCTGGCTCGGTTTTCCGAAAGCCGCGTGACCCACCAGGCGCGCCAGGTGCTGTGCCGCCTGTTGCCCCAGGGCGAACCCAAGCGCGAGGCAGTGGCCCAGGTGCTGCACCTGTCCCAGCGCACCTTGCAGCGGCGTCTGCAGGACGAAGGCACCAGCTTCCAGGCCTTGCTGGACGACACCCGTCGGGAACTGGCCGAGCAGTACCTGGCCCAGCCCGGCATGACGTTGCTCGAAGCGGCCTACCTGTTGGGCTTTGCCGACCCCAGCAACTTCTTCCGCGCCTTCCGCCGCTGGTTTGACACCACCCCCGGCGAATACCGGGCGCGCCTGCTGGGCACCGAGCTGGTCGAGGTCAGTGACGCCAGAACGCCGGCATGCACAGCACCAGCACCGTGATGATCTCCAGGCGGCCCAGCAACATGCCGCCGGACAAAATCCACTTCGCCGCATCCGGCAGGGTCGAGAAGTTGCCGGCCGGGCCGATGGTCTCGCCCAGGCCCGGGCCCACGCCGGACACGGTGCTGGCGGCACCGGTGAGCGCGGTCATCCAGTCCAGCCCCAGCAGTGACAACGCCAGGGCAATGCCGCTGATGGTGATGGCGAAGAAGAACGAGAACGTCAGGATCGAACGCACGATGTCCTCGTCCAGGCGGTGGCCGTTGTACTTCTGGCGGATCACGGCGCGCGGGTGAATCAGCTGGTTAAGGCTGGCCTTGAGCAGGATGTAAGCCACCTGGAACCGGAAGATCTTCACGCCACCGGCGGTGGAGCCCGAACAGCCGCCGATGAAGCCCAGGTAGAAGAACAGCATCAAGGCAAAATTGCCCCACAGGCTGTAGTCACCCAGGGCGAAGCCGGTGGTGGTGACCACGGAGGTGACGTTCAGGGCCACATGGCGCAAGGCGTCCAAGAAGGGCAACTGCGTGGTCCACCAGTACCAGGTGGTCATCACCAGCCAGGTCACCAGCAGCAGGCCGAGAAACCCCTGCACTTGCTCATCCTTGATCAGCGCCCGCCGGTTGCCGCGCAGGGTGGCCACGTACAGGGTGAACGGCAGGCTGCCAAGGATCATCACCACCACGGCCACCCAGTGCACGGCCGGTTGCGACCATTTGGCCAAAGACAGGTCGGAAGTGGAGAAACCGCCGGTGGAGATCGCCGACATGGCATGGTTGATGGCATCGAACAGGTTCATGCCCGCCCACCAGAATGCCAGGCTGCCCAGCACCGTGATGCCCACGTACACCAGCACGATGGACTTGGCCACCATGTGCGAACGTGGCATCACCTTTTCCGAGCGGTCCGAACTTTCGGTCTGGAACAGGCGCATGCCGCCCACGCGCAGCAGCGGCAGGATCGCCACCGCCATGCCGATGAAGCCGATACCACCCAGCCAGTGCAGCAGCGAGCGCCACATCAGGATGCCCGGCGACATGGTGTCCAGGCCGCTGAGCACGGTGGAACCGGTGGCGGTGATGCCCGACATGCTTTCGAAAATGGCGTCGGTGAAGCTCATGTGCTCGGTAAGCATGAAGGGCAGGGCGGCGAACAGGCACACCAGCAGCCAGCTGCTGACCGTCAGCAGGTACATGTCGCGGGGGCGCAGGTTCACGTGGTCGGGGTGGCGCGCCAGCACCAGCGCCAGGCCGGCGACGAAGGTGATCAGGCTGGACCACAGGAACGACTGCAGATCGCCGGTGCGATCGAAGATCAGCAGGGTGGCCATGGGGATCACCATGCTGACAGCCAGGGTGATCAGGAAGATGCCGATGATAAAGCCGATGATGCGTAAGGTCGGCAACGCCATGGAGTCCGCTCGGGGCAAAAAGGAAAGGGGCGCCATTCTACCTGCGGGTCCATTCATGTAAACCCGGCATGGGTTTGCTCGTTATGTCTAGAATAGCGTGACTCAAACTTCAGGGAGGTGGCCGATGGAGGCCCTCGACGCATTGCTCAACCGTGTTTCCGTTCCCCGCCTGGTGGAGCCCGCGCCGTCGGCGCAGCAGCGCGAAGTGCTGTTCCAGGCCGCGTTGCGCGCGCCTGATCATGGTCAGTTGCGCCCTTGGCGTTTCCTGACGGTGGAAGGTACTGCCCGTGAGCAGTTGGGCGAGATCCTGGCCCAGGCCGCGCAGCTCAAGGGCGATGCCAGCGAAGCGGCATTGGAAAAGGCCCGTGGCATGCCGTTGCGCGCACCGCTGGTGGTTGTAGTGGTGGCGCGTTTGCAGGATCACTTCAAGGTGCCCAAGTCCGAGCAGTTGCTGGCGGCCGGGTGCGCGGCGCAGAACATTCTGCTGGCGGCGTATGCGCAGGGGATCGGCGCGGTGTGGCGCACCGGCGAGCTGGCCTATGCGCCGCATGTGGCCAAGGGGCTGGGTTTGGGTGAAGGGGAGGAGGTGATTGCCTTCCTGTACCTGGGCACGCCGCTGAACCCACCGCGTGAGGCGCCCAAGGTCAGTACTGCCGACTACGTGAGCGCCTGGTCCGCCTGAGGGGCGTGGTGCCAGTGAGGGCCAGCGCAGCCTGGCGGCAGCGGCTACGGGCGGTAGCCGCTGCCGAAGGCTGCGCGGGCCCTCGAGTTCGCATCCATCAGGCGGCGGTAACCGGCACCAACGGCAAATCCAGCGTTGCCAGGAAGCCACCCTGAGGGTGGTTGGCCAGGTTCAGGCTGCCGCCATGGCGCTCCACCGCCCGCCGTGCAATGGCCAGCCCCAGGCCATGCCCCGCCGCACTTTGCCCCGGCGCCCGGTAGAACGGCTCGCCCAGTTGCGCCAGATGCTCATCGGCCACCCCCGGCCCATGGTCGCGCACGCTCAATTCCACGCGTTCGTTGAGCAGCCGCGCACTCACTTCGATAGGCTGCCCCTCGGGGTTGAAGCGCAAGGCGTTGCGCACCAGGTTGTCCACCGCCCGTTCGATCATGGTCGGCCAGCCGGTCAGGGTCAGGCCGGGTTCGCAGACAATTTTGATCTGCTGATCGGCAGCGCTCAGACGCGCATCGTTGCGCACACTTTTCAGCACCGTGGCGACGTCCACTGGCTCGGCCGTGGCGTGCTCGGCGTCCAGGCGGGCCAAGGCCAGGATTTCGCTGATCAGCGCTTCCAGCCGGTCGCATTCGCGGGTCAGGCGCGGCCACAGGCGTTCGCGCTGCTCAGGCTCGGCGCGCTCGGCCAGGGCCAGGGCGATGCGCAGGCGCGCCAGCGGCGAGCGCAGTTCGTGGGACACGTCGCGCAGCAGCTGCCGCTGGCTGCCGATCAGGCTTTGCAGGCGGCCGCCCATGCGGTTGAAATCGTTGGCCAGCACGCCGAATTCATCGCGGCGCTTGGCCAACTGCGCCAGGCTGTTCTGCTGATAGGTGGTCTGCCCCAGTTCATGCACCGCGCCGCGCAGGCGGCTCAGCGGGCGGGTGATGGACAGTGTCACCAGCAGGCTGAACAGGGTCAGCACCACCAGGGCGATGCCCAGGGCACTGAGCGGCCACACCAGGCTTTCGCGACGCCAGGCGTCAAGTTCCGGGTGGGCGATGCGATAGATCAGCAGGTAGGTGTCGCCCGTGGTGGGGCTGGTGTACTCGGCGGTCAGGCGCCGCCAGGGCAGAGGACGGTCGTCGTTGCCGTCGCTCTGACGGGCCTCGAAGGCGGCGGCGCGGCGCGGGAAGGTCCCCGGCACGACGGCTTCGCCGGCCTCGTTGAGTACCTGCACATCGATGTGATACTTCCATTTGCGTTGTTCCAGCAACTGCTGGGCCGCGTCCTGGCCGTCCTTTTCGTAGGTTTGCACCCAGGTTTGCGCCAGGCCATGCAGGCCGGGGTGGCGGCTGAGGATCCAGGCATCCTGATTCAACATGTGGCCCAGCAGTATCGACAGGCCGGCGACGAGGGCGATGGCCAGCCAGAAGCTTGCCAGGATGCGCCAGAACAATGATCGCAAGGGAGTAACCTCAAATGCAGAAGCCCGGACACGCGTGAGCGTGCCGGGCGGGGGTCAACGATAAGTGAAGCTTACTGGGCTTTCTGGTCCTTTTGGGCCTTCCAGGCCTGGAACTCTTTCCATTCGGCGCGGCGTGCGTCTTCTTTCTTCTTCATCTCGTCGAACTGTTTCTGCTGAGTCGGGTTCAGCACGGCGCGGATGTCGGCGCGGGCTTTTTCATGCTTGGCGGCCAGTTCGTCCTTCATTGCCTTCTGGTCGGCTGCCGGCAGCTTTTCCAGGTACTTGTGCAGGACTTCACGGTCGATCTTGCGTTCTTCACCCATCAGTTGGCCGACTTTCTGGCGCTGTTCAGGGCTCAGGTCCAGTTTGCCGAAACCGTCGCGAGGACCACGCTCATGGTGCATGCCCGGGCCGCCTTCCGGGCCAGGACCGAAGCCTGGGCCTGGACCACCTTCAGGGGCAGCCATGGCAACGGTGGGCAGGGCGGCGGCGAACATCAGAGCCATAAGGGTCTTGCGCATGGTGAATCTCCTTGTCTGTTTGCCGGTGTTTACCGGATGAGCTCAGTTTAAGGAGATCAAGGTCAGGCGCGGTCAGGGGAGCGTAAAGCTTAGGTAAAGACGTCTGGGGCGGGGGTTTACACAAGGCGGGCTGTTGGTCTTGAGGGCCTCATCGCGAGCAAGCTTTGCTCCCACAGTGTTGAGCCGGAGATATGGGGCAGGCTCAACACTGTGGGAGCAAAGCTTGCTCGCGATGAGGCCGGTGCAGATTGCGCAACAGTCAGGCCATCACTCAGCGTAGTAATACCCGCGGCTGCGCAGCGCCACGATGCGCGGGCGGCCGTCGGCGTGGGGGCCGATTTTCTTGCGCAGGTTGCTCACGTGCATGTCCAGGCTGCGGTCGTACAGGGTCAGCTTGCGGCCCAGGGCGATCTGCGCCAGTTCCTGCTTGTCCAGCGGCTCGCCCGGCTGGCGCAGCAGGGCTTCGAGCAGGCGGCTTTCGGAAATGGTCAGGGTGATGTCGTGCTCATCGATGGTCACCACGCCACGCGCCTGGCTGAAGCACAGGTCGCCCAGTTCCATCTGGCCGGTGGCAGCGCCCGGCTGGCTGCGGCGCAGCACGGCGCGCAGGCGTGCGGTCAGTTCGCGCGGGTCGCAGGGTTTGGCCAGGTAGTCGTCGGCACCCAGTTCCAGGCCCAGGATGCGGTCCAGGGGTTCGCCACGGGCCGACAGCATCAGCACCGGCAGTTCGGGGTGTTCGCTGCGCAATTGCTTGAGCAGTTCCAGGCCGCTGCCGTCGGGCAGCATCACGTCCAGCACTACCGCGGCAGGCGACATCTCGGCCAGGGCCTTGCGGGCGCTGCCGCCGTCGTGACAGGCGCGCACCGCGAAACCTTCCTGGCCCAGCCAGCTGCCCAGCAGCTCGCACAGTTCCTCGTCATCATCAATCAGTAACAGATCGCTCATGAAACTCTCAATTCAACCATTGCCGACGTTGTCTACGCCCGCCGCTGATAAAGATACCGCACAAGGCGGCCAACAGGGCTACCCCCGCACCGGTTACAAACCATTGCTGCTGCTCGGTCAGCAGGCGCACACCGGGTGCGGCCTTGGCCTGGGCTTCCTGCAATTGTAGTTTGAGCCGCTGGTTTTCCTGGCTCAGCTCCACGTGCACACGCTCGGCGTCCTTCAGGCGCTGCTGCAGATCGGTGATCTGGCTGCCGGCTGTCAGCGAAAGCGGCATCGACGCGTCGTCGGCCTGTGCATCGCTGGCGCCCAGCAGGAGCAGCACGAACAGCGAAAACAGCAAACTGTGGCGCATAGTGACTCCTGATACTGTCGATTGTTCGGCAGGTTGTCGGCAGTCACGGGGGAATGATGAGCAAAGCGGTGCGACAAAGAAAGATTTTTCCAGTGCACAAACGCCGTAGCCGCTGCCGCAGGCTGCGCTGGCCTCCATGAACCCTGAAGATGTACGGGGTTCATACCGGCCAGCGCAGCCTGCGGCAGCGGCTACGCGGGATTACGGCAGGGTTTGCTTGAACGGCTTGACCAGCACGTCGGCGTACACGCCGGCTTCCACGAACGGATCGGCGCCGGCCCATTCCTGGGCGGCGGCCAGGGATTCGAATTCGGCCACGATCAGGCTGCCCGAGAAACCGGCGGCGCCCGGGTCGTTGCTGTCGACGGCCGGGTGCGGGCCGGCCAGGACCAGGCGACCGTCATCCTTGAGCTTTTCCAGGCGCGCCAGGTGGGCCGGGCGAACGCTCAGGCGTTTTTCCAGCGAGTTTGGCGTGTCGGTGGCAATGATTGCGTAGAGCATGTCAGTCCTCGGTCTTCGGGGTGGTGGTGTCTGCGTCATGCAGGTGGCGGGACAGGTAGATGCCCTGGCCTACCAGGAACAGCAGGGTCATGCCCAGGCTGCCGAAAACCTTGAAGTCCACCCAGATGCTCTGGAAGGTGAAGGCCACGAACAGGTTGGCGGCACCGCTGAACAGGAAAAACACGATCCACGCCACGTTCAGGCGCGCCCACACCGCGTCGGGCAGGCTCAGGGCGTGGCCCATCAAGCGCTTGATCAGCACGCGGTCGCCAATGAAGTGGCTACCGGCGAAGGCCACGGCGAACAGCCAGTTGACCACCGGCGCCTTCCATTTCAGGAAGGTTTCGCTGTGGAAGGCCAGGGTCAGGCTGCCGAACACCAGGCACGCGGCCAGGGTCAGCCACTGGCTTTTTTCCAGCTTGCGCTGGCTGATGAACAGGATGCCGTAGACCACGATGGAGCTGGCGATCAGCACGCCCGTGGCGCTGAAGATGCCGCCCAGGGTGACTTGCTGGCCGGCGACGTCGATCACGCGCGGGTCGAGCTTGTAGACGATGAAAAACAGGAAAAGCGGGATGAAATCGATGAATTGTTTCACAGTGGCAGCCAGAAGCAGGATGTGACGGCATAATAACAAACATCAAAGACAGCGAAAGCGCCACCTCATGAATGTTGACCTGCACTGCCACAGCACCGCCTCCGACGGCTCACTCTCGCCGACGGACCTGGCTGCGCGTGCCCACGCCAACGGCGTGCGGGTACTGGCCCTGACCGACCACGACACCCTGGAAGGCCTGGTAGAGGCCCGCGAGGCCACCCAGGCGCTGGGCATGCACTGGATCAGCGGCGTGGAAATGTCCTGCACCTGGGGTGGGGCCACCATCCATGTGCTGGGCTACGGCTTCCCTCTGGACGCGCCGCCGCTGGTCGCCGCCGTGGAGTCGCTGCACCGCGGCCGCTGGCTGCGCGCCGAGGAAATCGACCGACGGTTGGCCCTCAAGGGCATGCCCGGCGCGCTGGACGGCGCCCGCGCCATCCAGATGGAACTGGGTGACAGCGGCAATGCCCCGGCACGCCCGCACTTCGCCGAGTTCCTGGTGCGCCAGAACTACGTCAAGGATCGCGCCGAAGCCTTCCGCAAGTGGCTGGGCGCCGGCAAGCTGGGCGACGTCAAGCTGCACTGGCCCACCCTGGAAGAGACTGTCGGCACCCTGCGTGCCTCCGGCGCCTGGGTCAGCCTGGCCCATCCGTTGCACTATGATTTCACCCGCAGCAAGCGCCGCAAGCTGATTGCCGACTATATTCAAGCCGGTGGCCAGGCGATTGAAGTGGTCAATGGCATGCAGCCCGCCGAACAGGTGGGCACCCTGTCGATCCTGGCGCGCGAATTCGGTCTGCTGGCCAGTGCCGGCAGTGATTTCCATGGGCCAGGGGCGTGGTCCGAGATCGGTGTCTACCGACCGGTGCCCGAGGATCTGCCGCTTTTGTCGGGGCGATTCAAACATGAGCAGCCACTCGTCGTCTGACCAACAGGTAGAGAACGTGAGTCAATTCTTCCAGATTCATCCGGAAAATCCCCAGGCGCGCCTGATCAAACAGGCCGTGGAGATCATCCGCAAGGGCGGGGTAGTGATCTACCCCACCGATTCGTCCTACGCCATGGGCTGCCAGATCGGCGACAAGTCGGCCATCGAACGTGTGCGTCGCCTGCGCAAGCTCGATGACAAGCACAACTTCACCCTGATCTGCCGCGACCTGTCGCAACTGGGTCTGTTCGCCAAGGTCGACACTGGCGCCTTCCGCCTGCTCAAGGCGCACGTGCCGGGCCCGTACACGTTCATTCTGAACGCCACCCGCGAAGTGCCGCGGCTGTTGCTGCACGACAAGCGCCGCACCATCGGCCTGCGCGTGCCCGATCACCCGATTTCCCACGCGCTGCTGGAAGAGTTGGGCGAGCCGCTGATGAGCGTCAGCCTGATCATGCCCGGCGAAACCCTGCCCATGACTGACCCCTACGAGATGCGCCAGTTGCTGGAGCACCAGGTGGACCTGATCATCGACGGCGGTTTCGGCGGCGTGTCGGCGTCCACGGTGATCAACCTGGCCGACGGCGAACCGCAGGTAGTGCGCGTGGGCTGTGGCGACCCTGCGCCGTTCATGGCCGAGGCGTGACCGGCGTGACCGTGGCCGAGCCGACCCCGGGCGTTGATGAACCCCGCATCCCTGAACAGCTGGCGCTGGTGTATGGGCAGTCCTACACCGAAATGCCGGTGGACCTGTACATCCCGCCGGATGCCCTGGAAGTCTTCCTGGACGCCTTCGAAGGCCCGCTGGACTTGCTGCTGTACCTGATCCGCAAGCAGAACATCGACATCCTCGACATTCCCGTGGCCGAGATCACTCGCCAGTACATGGGGTATGTCGAGTTGATGAAGAGTGTGCGGCTGGAGTTGGCGGCCGAGTACCTGGTGATGGCGGCGATGCTGGCCGAGATCAAGTCGCGGATGTTGCTGCCGCGCTCCGCTGAAGCCGAGGTGGAGGAAGACGACCCGCGTGCCGAGCTGATTCGGCGCTTGCAGGAGTACGAACGCTTCAAGGCGGCTGCCGAAGGGTTGGATGGGTTGAGCCGGGTGGGGCGCGATATTTACGTGCCGCAGTTGGATGCGCCGCAGGCCAAGGTGCGCAAGTTGCTGCCGGATGTGGCGCTTGAGGAAGTGTTGATGGCGATGGCTGAGGTGATGCGGCGGGGGGATTTGTTTGAAAGTCACCAGGTGAGTCGTGAGGCGTTGTCGACGCGTGAGCGCATGAGTGAGGTACTGGAGCGGCTGAAGGGCGGGGGCTTTGTGCCGTTTGTCGAGCTGTTCACGGCCGAGGAGGGCAAGTTGGGGGTGGTGGTCACTTTCATGGCCATTCTTGAGTTGGTGAAGGAATCTCTCGTGGAACTGGTGCAGAATGAGCCCTTTGCAGCGATCCACGTCCGAGCCCGAGCGGAATAACCGATGTTTTGACTCTACACCCCGCTTTGGCTTTGGCTTTGGCTTTTGATCTTGCTTTTGATCTTGATCTTGGGCCCCGTTAAAGCCCAGGGCCGACCGTAGGCGTCGATCAAGGGGGAGCCCGAAGGGCCGAGGCCGCAGGCCGAAGAGACGGCAGCCCGCCCGCTTCTATAGCGGGTGCCGTCCCCCTTGATCGGCGCCGGAGGGAGGGGACCCGTAGCGAAGCGGAGGGCCCGGGCTGGGGCCGAGCCCTTTTGGTTACTTTTGGGGCGTTTGCCAAAAGTGACCCGCCGTAAGGGCGGAACCGCCAGTGGTCGCCCCCTCCATAATGGATATGCTCACGATTGCTAAAAGCGCGCTTCGAGGACCTTGAGCATATCCATTTCCGAGGGGGCGGCCACCGACGGTTCCGCCCTTACGGCGGGTCACTTTTTGGCAGTCGCCCCAAAAAGTAACCAAAAAGGGCTTGCCCCAGCTCGGCCCCTACGCTGCGCTTCGGGTCCCCTCCCTCCGGCGTCGCCCACGCGGCTAAACGGCACCCGCTATAGAAGCGGGCGGGCTGCCGTTTCCTTCGGCTGCGCCGAAGGGCCCTGCGGGCAGCCGCGTGGGCAACGCCTCCAGTCGGGCCTGAGCTTGACGGGGCCAAGATCAAGATCAAAAGCAAGATCAAGAGCAAGATCAAGAGCAAGAGCCGCAGGCGCAAGCGCTAGCAAGATCAAATGAACAAGAGCCAATAAATGAACCTCACCGAACCTCGCGAACTGGCCTCCCTGCTCGAAGCCTTCCTCCTCGCCTCAGGCAAACCCCAATCCCTGGAACGCCTCTACGAGCTGTTCGAAGAGCCCGAGCGCCCAGAACCCGCGGTTTTCAAAAAGGCCCTCGACCTGCTGCGCAAGTCTTGCGAAACCCGCTCCTTCGAGCTGGTGGAAGTCGCCTCCGGCTACCGCCTGCAAATCCGCGAAAAATTCGCCCCCTGGGTCGGCCGCCTCTGGGAAGAACGCCCCCAACGCTACTCCCGCGCCCTGCTGGAAACCCTGGCCCTGATCGCCTACCGCCAACCCATCACCCGCGGCGAAATCGAAGACGTGCGCGGTGTGGCCGTCAACAGCAACATCACCAAAACCCTGCTCGAACGCGAGTGGATCCGCGTGGTGGGCTACCGCGAAGTACCCGGCCGCCCAGCCATGTTCGCCACGACCAAAGCCTTCCTCGACCACTTCAACCTCAAAAACCTCGACAACCTGCCACCCCTGGCCGAACTGCGCGAGATCGAGCCTGAACCCGTGGTCCAAGACCTCGACGACGCCCCGGTGCCCGCGCACCTGCAGGCCATGGCCGACGCCAGCGCCGAACCCGGTGAGGCCGAGGAGCCGAAAGAAGAAACCAGCTTCCATACCCTGCTGGCCGAACTGGACAGCATGGAACAGGGTCTCAAGACAGACTTCGACGATTTGCTCGAAGCGCCCCTGGCCCCCCTCGACGAGGCGCAGGATGAGGATGAACCGCGCCACGAGTGAGTGCCCATGAGCAGCAAGGATCCCTGTATCGGTGTCTGCAAGTTCGATGACGACATATGCGTGGGCTGCGGGCGCAGCAAGCGCGAAATCAAGGGCTGGAAGAAAATGGACAAGGGCGAACGCCGCCACGCCCTGGCCCAGGCGCAGATGCGGCTGCTGGCGCTGGGGGCCACCGGCCGACGGAAAAAGAAATAGGCGGTGAAATATTCGTCTAGTCTCAGGTGCGCAACGCCGCACATGCGCGTATGATTCGCGACCCTTCGGGCGACATGCTCGCCCCACATCACACACCGGGAGGTGCTAAAAGATGAGTGAACCTATCAAGCCAGACAGCCAGGAAATTGGCCCCGCCGGCGAAAAACTGCAGAAAGTCCTGGCCCGTATCGGCGTCGGCTCGCGTCGCGACGTTGAAGCCTGGATCGGCGAAGGCCGCATCAAGGTCAACGGCGTGGCCGCCACCCTGGGCCAGCGCGTCGACCTGCACGACGCCATCAGCGTCGACGGCAAAGTGATCAAGCGCGAAGAAGCCGCCGAAACCGTGCGCCGCGTGATCATCTACAACAAGCCCGATGGCGAGATCTGCACCCGTGACGACCCGGAAGGTCGCCCCACCGTATTCGACCGCCTGCCGCGCCCGCGCGAAGGCCGCTGGATCAACATCGGCCGCCTGGACATCAACACCACCGGCCTGCTGATGTTCACCACCGACGGTGAGCTGGCCAACCGCCTGATGCACCCGTCCTACGAGATGGACCGTGAGTACGCCGTGCGTGTACGCGGTGAAGTCGACGACGACATGCTGCTGCGCCTCAAGAACGGCGTGATTCTGGAAGACGGCCCGGCGCGTTTCACCGACATCCAGATGGCACCGGGTGGCGAAGGCTTCAACCACTGGTACCACTGCGTGGTCATGGAAGGCCGTAACCGCGAAGTGCGTCGCCTGTGGGAATCCCAGGGCCTGGTGGTCAGCCGCCTGAAGCGCGTGCGTTTCGGCCCGGTGTTCCTCAACTCCGACCTGCCCATGGGCCGCTGGCGCGAACTGAGCCAGCATGAAGTGGACGTGCTCAGCGCCGAAGTCGGCCTGACCTCGGTGGCCATGCCAGCCATGAACGCCAAGAGCAAGGACAAGATGGAGCGTCTGCAACGCAAGTCGTCGCGCCCCATGGCCCGCAGCGAGCGCGTGCGCACCCTGCGCCCGGCCAATGAAGGTGCCGCCACCGGCGAGCGTCCATCCCGTGCCCCGCGCATGGAAGAAGGCGATCGTCCGGCTCGCAAGCCTCGTGGTGACGCACCGGCCCCGCGCCGTGGCGAAGCGCCGGCGCGCAAGGACGGTCGTGGTTCGGCCGTGGCCGAGCGCCCAGCCGACATGAACAAGCGTCCGGCCAAGCCAGGTGCCCAGCGCCCAGGCCTGAAGCTGTCGGACGACAGCAAGCGTCGCGGCCCGGCCGCCGACAAGCGTGCGCCGGTGACCCGTCGCAAGCCCAAGCCTGAGTAATCAGCGCGCTTGAACTGCACAACGCCAGCCTTCGGGCTGGCGTTGTGCATTCTGCGGGGTGGAAAGCCCGCGTTTCATGCCGTAAATATATCTTTACGGCACACGCTATGCTGTAGGAGCGGGCTGTGCCCGCGAAGGCAACACCGCGTAGCCCCGTCATACCGAGGTGTCTGGTTCGCGGGCACGGCCCGCTCCTACAGGGGAGTGCGTGCGCTGAAAGCCCGGTGTAAAGATTAGTTTCCACTCGTGCACTAATTTGTAACATTGCCCGCCTTTTTGCCCCCTTGCCAGCCTCACCCCCTCGCGCTCTTATCCCCGGCGTGTACAATGCGCGCCCTTTGCTGTGGCACCTTGCGTTATCGCGCGCATGTCCGCCGCCCCACCACAAGTGGAGCGGTTCCGTTTCGTCACAGACAAAAATAACCAGGTGACCAACTCAATGAGTGCACAAGACTCATCCGGCCAGCTCAAGCGCGGCCTGAAAAATCGACACATCCAATTGATCGCCCTGGGCGGCGCCATCGGTACCGGCCTGTTCCTGGGTTCGGCCGGCGTGCTCAAATCCGCCGGGCCGTCGATGATCCTCGGCTACGCCATCTGCGGCTTCATCGCCTTCATGATCATGCGCCAACTGGGCGAGATGATCGTCGAAGAGCCGGTGGCCGGCTCCTTCAGCCATTTCGCGCATCAGTATTGGGGCGGTTTCGCCGGCTTTCTGTCGGGCTGGAACTGCTGGGTGCTGTACATTCTGGTGGGCATGTCCGAACTCACCGCCGTGGGCAAGTACGTGCACTACTGGTGGCCGGAGATCCCGACCTGGGTGTCGGCGGCCGTGTTCTTCGTGATGATCAACGCCATCAACCTGGCCAACGTCAAAGTGTTCGGCGAGGCCGAGTTCTGGTTCGCCATCATCAAGGTGGCCGCCATCGTCGGCATGATCGCCCTGGGCAGCTACCTGCTGGTCAGCGGCCACGGCGGTCCGCAGGCCAGCGTCAGCAACCTGTGGGAACACGGCGGCTTCTTCCCCAATGGGGTCAAGGGCCTAGTGATGGCGCTGGCGATCATCATGTTCTCGTTCGGTGGCCTGGAAATGCTCGGTTTCACCGCGGCCGAGGCTGACCAGCCCAAGACTGTGATCCCGAAAGCAATCAACCAGGTGATCTACCGCATCCTGATTTTCTACATCGGTGCGCTGGTGGTGCTGCTGTCGCTGACCCCGTGGGACAGCCTGCTGCAGAACCTGGATGCGGCCGGCGATGCCTACAGCGGCAGCCCGTTCGTACAAGTGTTCTCGATGCTGGGCAGCAACACGGCGGCGCATATCCTCAACTTCGTGGTACTGACTGCGGCGCTGTCGGTGTACAACAGCGGCACCTACTGCAACAGCCGCATGCTGTTGGGCATGGCCGAGCAGGGCGATGCCCCGGCCGCGTTGGCGCAGGTGGACAAGCGCGGCGTGCCGGTGCGGGCGATTCTGGTGTCGGCAGCGGTGACGTTGATTGCCGTGCTGCTCAACTACTTCATGCCGCATGATGCGCTGGAGCTGCTGATGTCGCTGGTGGTGGCCACCCTGGTGATCAACTGGGCGATGATCAGCTTCTCGCACCTGCGTTTCCGTCAGCACCAGGTGCGCAACGGTCGCGTGTCGTCGTTCAAGGCGCTGTGGTACCCGTGGGGCAACTACATCTGCCTGGCGTTCGTGGTATTCATCCTCGGCATCATGCTGATGATCCCGGGCATCAATATCTCGGTGTACGCCATCCCGGTTTGGGTGGTGGTGATGTACGTGGCGTACCTGGCCAAGAACCGCCGCGCCGCCCAGATCGCCTGACTCAGCGTAGCCGCTGCCGTCAGGCTGCGCTGGCCCTGAGCCTCACTGGAGCTCTTCAGTGTACTCAGGGGCCAGCGCAGCCTGGCGGCAGCGGCTACGACTTGGTGTACCCTTGCAGTCTTTGCATTGCTGAATAGTCCCCATGCTGGAAATCTCCAACAACGTCCACCTGCCCGACGCCGAAATCGAGCTCAGCGCCATTCGTGCCCAGGGCGCCGGCGGCCAGAACGTCAACAAGGTGTCCAGCGCCGTGCACCTGCGCTTCGACATCAACGCCTCCTCACTGCCACCGTTCTACAAGGAGCGCCTGCTTGCCCTGCGCGACAGCCGCATCACCAGCGAAGGCGTAATCGTGATCAAGGCCCAGCAATACCGCACCCAGGAACAGAACCGCGCCGACGCCCTGGAGCGTCTGCGTGAACTGATCGTGAATGCGGCGAAAGTGGAGAAAGCCCGCAGGCCTACCAAGCCAACCAAGGGTTCGAAAACCCGTCGGCTGGATGGCAAGAGCAAGCGCGGCGCCATCAAGGCTGGCCGCGGCAAGGTCGACTTTTAAAGCGCGGCGTCCGGGTGACGCGGCTGATGCAGGGTTTGCCGGTACAGGTACAGGCTCAGCGCCAGGCCGGCGAACGAGGCCAGGCCGGCAAACAGGAAAATCGAGCTGAAACCGAAACCGGCGGCAATGGCACCCGCCAGTGGGCCGGTGATGCCCAGCGACAGGTCGACGAACAGCGAGTAGGCACCCACCGCCGCGCCCCGGCTTGAAGCCGGCACCAGGTTCACCGCCTCCACGCCCAGCGCCGGGAAGACCAGCGAGAAGCCGAAGCCCGTCAGCGCAGCGCCTGCCATGGCCAGTTCGGCACTAGGCGCGAGCCACAGCAACAACAGCCCGGCGGTTTCCACGGTCATGCAGCCGATGGCCACGCGGAACCCGCCGATACGGTTGATCAGGTTGCCGAAGATCAGTCGCGCGATGATAAAGCAGCCGCCGAACACGCTCAGCGACAGTGCGGCGTTGTCCCAATGGTTGGTGGCGTAATACAGGGTGATGAAGGTGGCGATGGTGCCAAAGCCAATGCCGCCCAGCGCCAGGCCGGTGCCGTGGGGCAGCACCTTGCCCAGCACGTGCATGAACGGCATGCGTTCGCCGACCACGATAGGCGCCGGGGTCTTCTTCCACGCCAGGGCGATGCCCAGGGCGGCCAACAACAGAATGCTCACGCCCATGGCCCACAGGCCCAGGTGCTGCACCAACAGCACGCCGGCCGGGGCGCCAATGGCCAGTGCGCCGTAGCTGGCGATGCCGTTCCAGGAAATGACCTTGGCGGTGTGCTGCGCGCCCACGCGGCCGATGCCCCAGCCGATGGAGCCCGAACCCACCAGGCTCTCGGCGCTGCCCAACACCAGGCGGCCGACGAACAGGGCGGCCAGGCTGACCATGGGCAGGCTTTGGGTGAACGCCGCCAACAGCATGAACAGGCCGCTGGCGCCGCAGCCGAACAGGCCGTAGATCACCGCTTTCTTGCTGCCGTGGTTGTCGATGATGCGGCTGGCGTGTGGCCGGCTGAGCAGCGTGGCCAGGTATTGCACACTGATCACAAGGCCTGCGATCACCGCGTTGAAGCCCAGCCCGTTGTGCACAAAGCCAGGGAGTACGGCCAGGGGGATACCGATGTTCAGGTAGCCGATGAAGGTGAATAAAACGATGGAAACGACTTGCAGCGTGACCGCCAGCGGTCGCGTATTCGAAGACATTGGAGGTTCCAGGGGGAAAAGTATCAGCCAGCACACTAGACGCTAATGATAGGGCGCTGAGCCACACAGTGCACGACCAGCGGCAAGATTTTATCTTGCCGAGGGCTCAAGCCTGCGGTTGTGCTACCAGGCGGGTGGCAACCAGGGCGGCCAGGGCGTTTTCCTGGGTGCCGAAACGTTGCAGCAGGGCGGCCTGCTTTTCGGGGGAGAGGCGAAGCCAGATGTCGATCATCTGTTGCGCGGCGTCGATCACCTGCGCGGCTTGTTCATCATTGAAGCTGTCTTGCATGGAGGGCTCCGTTCGGCGCTTGGAGGCGATGCGATCGCTGGGCGTAGTCGCAGTCTGGATCACATCGCCTGCTGTCAGCGCTTAATCGTCGTGATCAGCGCCCAAGGCTTCGTCGGCCTCGTTGTCGTGGTTCTGACCCGCCGATTGTGGCGGTTGAGGCTGCTCGGGTTGATGCAGGCTCGGGAAGGGGAAGTTAGGGATTTCGTGCATCGTCATCGCTCCTCAATTGCAGGTTCGAAGGGGCGCTTGAAAGCGCATGCTGGGTAAAGCCGGGACAGGATACAGCACCGCGCATGACAATCAGACTTTGGATGTGGTCATTGGTCGCACAATGAAGGGATTTTCATGTGGTGGTGGCCGCTTCCCGAGCTTCGCTCGGTCCCACACCTTTCGCGGCAGTGGTGTCAGTGATGCAAAGCTCATAGCTTTCGGCAGCTCCGCACATGAACCTGCAATGCCAATAAAACTGAGTGCTTTGCCTACCTGACCCAACTGCCGCGAAAGGTGTGGGACCGAGCGAAGCTCGGGAAGGGCGCGACGCAAGTCAGCACACCTTGGCGATCGCGGCGGCCAGCTCATCCAGCCGGCTGGCATCAATCCCCGCCACGTTCGCACGCCCTGACCGCACCATGTACACGCTCTGCTCATCCCTCAGCCGATCCACCTGCTCGGGGCTCAATCCCGTGTAGGAAAACATCCCGCGCTGCTCGCCGATATGCGCAAAACGCTTCGCCAGCCCATGGGGCGCCAGCGCTTCCACCAGCCCGGCACGCAATTGCGCGATACGCGAGCGCATGTGTTCTACCTCATCGGCCCACAGGCTTTTAAGTTGTGGATCGCCCAGAATGGTCGCCACCACTGCCGCCCCATGGTCCGGCGGTGTCGACCACAGGTTGCGCGCCAGCCCTGCCAGTTGGCTGCGCACATCCAGCAGTTTTTCCGCGTCATGGGTGCAGGCAATCAGCGCGCCGGTGCGCTCGCGGTACAAGCCGAAATTCTTTGAGCACGAACTGGTGATCAGCAATTCCGGCAGTTCCCGGGCAAACAGCCGCACGCCCCAGGCGTCTTCGTCCAAGCCATCGCCAAAGCCCTGGTAGGCGAAATCGATCAACGGCAGCAGTTCGCGGCGCTTGACCACGTCCAGCACCCGTTGCCAGTCCTGCTGGCGCAGGTCGAAGCCGGTGGGGTTGTGGCAGCAGGCGTGCAACAGCAGCACGTCGCCGTGGGGGATGTCCTCCAGGGCCAGCAGCATGGCTTCCACGTCCGGACGGTTGTCGCGCCCCACGTAGGGGTAGTGGCTGACCCTGAGGCCCACTTCGGCAAAGATGCTTTCATGGATCGGCCAGGTCGGGTCGCTCAGCCAGATGCCGCGCCCCGGCAGGCAATGGGCGATGAACTCGCCGGCCAGGCGCAGGGCGCCGGTGCCGCCCGGGGTCTGGGTGGCGCCGGCGCGCTCGCGGGCCAATAGCGGTGAGTCCTTGCCCAGCACCAGTTCGCTGACCAGTCGCCCGAACGCCACGTCGCCGTGGCCGCTGACGTAGGTTTTGCTTTTCTGATGCTCCAGCAGGAAACGCTCGGCCTGCTTGACCGCCGACAGCACCGGGGTCAGCCCTTGTGCATCTTTATAAACGCCCACGCCCAGGTCGAACTTGCGCGGGTTCGGGTCGCGGGCATAGGCATCCATCAGGCTGAGGATCGAGTCGCCGGGGATGCGGGCAATCGCACTGAAATGCATTATTTGCGTCCTTCGGCCCCTTGGCTGACGGTGTCAGTGCGGGCGGCCATGATGAAGTCGTTGCGGTGCAGGCCCTTGATCGAGTGGCTCCACCAGGTCACGGTGACCTTGCCCCATTCGGTCAGCAGACCCGGGTGATGACCCTCCGCCTCGGCGATCTCGCCCACGGCGTTGGTGAAAGCCAAAGCATATTTGAAATTCTTGAACGCGTAGGTCTTTTCCAGCTGCATGACGCCGTCACGCACTTCGATGTTCCAGTCGGGGATCTGCTGCAGCAGAGCCGGCAGTTCTTCTTCGCTGACCTGCGGGGCGTCGGCGCGGCAGGCTTCGCAATGGGCCTGGTTCAAAGCATTCATGGTGGTGGTCCTTGTCAAATGGGGTCAGGCCGCCTTGGGCGGGAATTTCGGCGCGTGCAGGCCCAGCTGCTGGGCGTGGGTCACAAGGCCCATGATGTCCTGATGGGCCAGTTCAAACAGGCGCTTGAGCTCAGGCAGCACAAAATACAGCGGTTGCAGGATGTCGATGCGGTAGGGCGTGCGCATGCATTCCAGCGGGTCGAAGGCTTGGTGTTCGGGTGTGTCGGAGAGGCTGTAGAGGGTTTCCCTGGGCGAGGACAGGATGCCGCCGCCGTAGATGCGTCGGCCCTGGGGCGTGTCCACCAAGCCGAATTCGATGGTCATCCAGTACAGCCTGGCCAGGAACACCCGTTGTTCCTTGCTGGCGGCCAGGCCCAGTTTGCCGTAGGTGTGGGTGAACTCCGCAAACCAGGGGTTGGTCAGCAGCGGGCAGTGGCCGAAGATCTCGTGGAAGATGTCGGGTTCCTGCAGGTAGTCCAGTTCTTCGGGGGTGCGAATGAAGGTGGCCACCGGGAAGCGCTTGCTGGCCAGCAGTTCGAAGAAGGTCTGGAAGGGGATCAGCGCCGGCACCCGGGCCACCTGCCAGCCGGTGGTGCCGCTCAGCACCTGGTTGATTTCGTCCAGTTGCGGGATGCGGTCGTGGGGCAGGGCCAGTTGTTCGATGCCGTCCAGGTATTCCTGGCAGGCGCGCCCCTGCACCAGCTTGAGCTGGCGGGTGACCAAGGTGTTCCAGACCGCGTGCTCGGTGTCGGTGTAATGGATGAACCCCTGTTCATCCGGCTCGCGGGCCACGTAGTGAGTCTGTTTCATACAGCACTCCAGGCGATATTTTTATTGTAGTCGTAGCCGCTGCCGCCAGGCTGCGCTGGCCTTGTGCCTCGCTGAAGATCTCCAGTGTGCCTGAGGGCCAGCGCAGCCTTCGGCAGCGGCTACGTGTTGTCTATTAATAGGTGACTTAGGCTGGGTTTGGGCGGCGGGAAGGGCTGGCGGGTGGCAGCATTGCGGGATTGTCGTAAACTTTGCGTTACGGAAAAGGCGCAGAGCTGATGTTCCCTCTCGGTCAAACGGCTATTTCGTCACGTAATATTTACGAATATCTAAGCGCCTGCGCTAATAACCACACCCCAAGGCCCCTCATGCGTCTCAAAGTCCATTGCCAGAACCGCATCGGCATCCTGCGCGACATCCTCAACCTGCTGGTGGAATACGGCATCAACGTGGCCCGCGGCGAAGTGGGCGGCGAGCATGGCAATGCCATCTACCTGCATTGCCCCAACCTGATCAATCTGCAGTTCCAGGCGCTGCGGCCCAAGTTCGAGGCCATCCCCGGGGTGTTCGGGGTCAAGCGCGTAGGCCTGATGCCCAGCGAGCGCCGGCACATGGAGCTCAATGCGTTGCTGGGTGCACTGGAGTTCCCGGTACTGTCCATCGACATGGCCGGCAGCATCGTCGCGGCCAACCGCGCCGCCGCGCAGTTGCTGGGCGTGCGCGTGGACGAGGTGCCGGGCATGCCGCTATCACGCTATGCCGAGGACTTCGACCTGCCGCAGTTGGTGCGTGATAACAAGTCGCGCATCAATGGCCTGCGGGTCAAAGTGTGCGGCGATGTGTTCCTGGCTGACATTGCCCCGCTGCAATCGGCCCACGATGACAGTGAAGCGCTGGCGGGGGCGGTGCTGACCCTGCACCGCGCCGACCGCATCGGCGAGCGCATCTACCACGTGCGCAAGCAGGAACTGCGCGGCTTCGACAGCATATTCCAGAGCTCACGGGTGATGGCGGCCGTGGTGCGTGAAGCGCGACGCATGGCACCGCTGGATGCGCCCCTGCTGATCGAGGGTGAAACGGGTACTGGCAAGGAACTGCTGGCCCGCGCCTGCCACTTGGCCAGCCCGCGTGGGCAGTCGCCGCTGATGGCGCTCAATTGCGCCGGCTTGCCGGAGTCCATGGCCGAGACCGAGCTGTTCGGCTATGGCCCGGGCGCGTTCGAAGGGGCGCGTGCCGAGGGCAAGCTGGGCCTGCTGGAACTGACGGCGGGCGGCACCCTGTTCCTCGACGGCGTGGGCGAGATGAGCACGCGCCTGCAGGCGAAACTGCTGCGCTTCCTGCAGGACGGCTGCTTCCGCCGGGTAGGCAGTGATGAAGAGGTGTATCTGGACGTGCGCGTGATCTGCGCCACCCAGGTCGATCTTTCTGAACTGTGCGCCCGCGGCGAGTTTCGCCAGGACCTTTACCACCGCCTCAATGTGCTGTCGCTGCATATCCCGCCGCTGCGCGAATGCATGGATGGCCTGGACCCGCTGGTGGAGCATTTCCTCGATCAGGCCAGCCGGCAAATCGGCTGCCCGCTGCCGCGCCTGGCCCCGCTGGCCAAAGACAAACTGGCCCGCTACCACTGGCCGGGCAACGTCCGGCAACTGGAAAACGTGCTGTTCCAGGCCGTGTCGCTGTGTGACGGTGGCTGGGTCAAGCCCGAGCATATTCGCCTGCCCGATTACGGGGTGCGTCAGCCATTGGGCGACTTCTCCCTGGAGGGCGACTTGCAGCAGATCGTCGCCCGCTTTGAGCGCGCCGTGCTCGAGCAACTCCATGCCCAGCACCCCAGCAGTCGCCTGCTGGGCAAGCGCCTGGGGGTGTCGCATACCACCATCGCCAACAAGTTGCGCGAGCATGGCCTGGGCAAGGCCGACCCGGCCGTCAATCGATAGCGTAGGGTTCCAGGTAGCTGACGCTCATGCGGGCCTGAGGGAATAGCACTTGCAGTTGCGGCAGCACGATTGCGCCGCAGGAACGGCAGGTGTCCATGCGCGTGAACACCTGCAAGTCCGTGACCGCCTGGCCGCGCAGGTCAGCCTTGAGCACGGTGGCAATCAGCCGTTCGGCGTCCTGTTCGCGCGAATGCGGGGTGGCCACCTTGCGATGGCTGTAGCGCACCACCGGCAGGCTGGTCATCTCCGGGTCGGGGCCGCGGGTGCGCATGATGGCGCGGGCGTCCACCCATTCCACGCCGTCGATGACTTGGCGCGCACGGGTGGCCAGATCAATGTTCAATCGCAGGGCCGCGGCGCGCTGGCCGCCCGACAAGGCGTAATAGACGATCTGTCGACCATCCTGCAGGGTTGCCTGGATAAACGCGATATTGGCGCCGGCCATCATCCTGCGCAGGGCGGTGTGCACCTGGGCGTCACCGATGGTCTGCAGGGTGATGGGCGTGAACGCGATCGGGGGCGTGGCCTGGGGCGGCGCCAGCCGGTTGAGGATATCGATTTGCGCTTGCTGGATGGCCGGGGGACGCTCGGTCAGGTAGGCCCGGTCGGGGATCAGGGTCTTGGTCAGCTCGAACAGCCGTAGCTGCTCCGCGTTGCCGGCCAGTATGTTGACGGCGTAGGCCACCAGCTCATTATCGCGGCCCATCGCCTGGGCGTAGGCCGCATAGTCGGGGTAGGGGGCCAGGGGCAGGTCGCCGGGGGCTGGGCGCAGCTTGGCCATGTCGAACAGCAGCCGGGCAACATTCTGCCGGTCCTGGACGGCCGTGGGTGTGGTGCCGACGATTCGGTAGGTTTCGGTGGTCCGGAAAAAATGGTCAATCTGCAGGGGATCCGTGATGCGCTCGAACACCAGTGGGCCAGGGCGTAGAAAGGCGCGGTACAGCACGTGGGTGTCGGCCTCTATTTCAATGCACGGGCCTTGCGGGTGGTCCATGACGTGGCCGCGCAGCACGCGGCGGTCATTGATGCCGGACACCAGCGCGTCGAGTTCAATGGCCGGCATGGCGTCATTGATCGCCAGTGCCTGCTGTTCGGTCACGGAGGCGTGCAGGCCAAAGCGCCTGTCGGCGGCAAAGCGGCCGCTGATGCGCGGCAGGTAGTCCACCTCGGTACCGTTGGTGCCTGCCAGGGGCAGGCTGAATTGGCGGCGTTCCTGATCGGTGACCCGGACCAGGCGGTTGCTGCCGGGCCGCTGGCGTGGGCGCCGCCACACCGTGCCGTCCAGCAGTAATATGTCGATATTGTCGGGTACATCTGTACGGCTGCCGGCCGCGATTGCCAGGCTGGCCAGGTGGTACGTGCGCGCTTGCCAGGCATGGGCTGCCTGCTGGCCCAGCGTGGCGTTGGCGGGCGGGGCGTTGACGCGTACCTGGTGCATGTACAGGCTGGCGCAGTCCGAGCCCGGGTTCGGTGCGCGTGGCACGCGGCAGGGCGTGGCCGTTTCCACCATGGGCCGGGGCCTGCGGGTCGCGGCAAGTCGGTCGATGCGTACGTAGTGAGGGGTATTGCCCCGCCGGTAGAGTGTGCCGTCGATCAGCACATCGACGCTGCGATCGGGGCGATGCACCAGCATGACCTGGCTGTCCACGTGAGCCTGCAGATAGCGACTGCCGTCTGCTGCCTTGTGCAGTACCAGCGCGCCAGGCTTGAGGCCGGGGCGCGCGATGGCCGCCGTATCGATCAGCAGGCGCCGGGGGCCGTGGGGGCTCAGGTCCAGCAGTCGCGGGCCGTAGGCGTGGCGAGTCAGCGGGTCCAGCAAGCGCCAGTCGGCATGGCGAGGTGTGCCTTGGTTCAGCACCGCTACATGTTGCTGGCCATTGACCGTGGCGCCGCTTTGTCCGGCGGCGGTGGCGGGCGTCAGGCTGCTGCGGCTGAACGTACCGCGCCCATGGCTGCGCAGGGCGCGGTCATAGTAACGCGCGAAGTTGAACGATCCACTGCGCTGTTGCCCATACAGCCAGCGGCTTATGGCCAGGGTGGTGTTGACCAGCGGGGTGCGGCCGCCGCTGTGCAGCAGGCGGTTGATCAGCCGTCGATTGGCTACCAGCGTGCGCAGCACGGGGGCCAGGGAGCTCAAGGGCAGGGTCACAGCATCCATCACGCAGTTGGATACACCGCCCACGCCCTGGGGGTCGAAGCAGCTGGCGAACGGGATGCCCAGGCGGGCAAGGTATGCAGCCGTGCTGCGCTCCTGGATGGCTTTGGCCTGGTATTCCACTTGGGTCATGCCCTGGCATTGCTGTTCCAGGGCGTCGAAATGATGCATCCACACGTGGTCCCGCGCAGTGTCGACCAGGCGGCTCGGATCGCCTGCGGGCAGCAGGCTGCCGACCGCCTGCAGGCGCCCGGCGGTGCTGTAGGTGAAAGGCTGCTCGGCGTCGTGGTAATCGTCGAACGACAGTGGCAAGTGTTCGCGTGCCCATTGCGACAGGGGTAGCCCCTGGCGATCAATGGCCTGGCTGTCCCAGCGCCAATGCTGGGGAAACCATCGGTGCAGCGTCTCGCCTTCCTGGCCCTGGCAATGGATCAGCAGGGCGGGGCAGCGCCGCACCGCCCAACTGGCAGGGTCGGCGTCTTCAAGTGCCGGGATGCTGCCCGGGTTCGGTCCGATGTATTCGTACCATTGCACGGCGTAGGCCTGCAGGGTCGCGCCCCGCAGCACCTGCCGGGTTGCATCGGGCAGGTGCTGGATGAACAGGCTGATCAGGTCGCGCAGCAATCGTCTGCAGTTGCCTCGGTAGGCGTTGAAGTGCTGCTTGAACAGGGCGGTGATGTCCGGCGGCGTGGTGGCCTTGAGCGCCGGGTGGCGAAAGTGCTTGCCGCTGTCGATCAGGCTTTCCAGGTAAGTGGTGTGGCGGTTGCCAGGCACAAGCTGATGGGGGTTGATGCTGAACGCTCGCAGGTACTCGATGCCCTGTTTCATCCTCGACGGCGGTTCGGTCAGCTGGGTCAGGGCCGCCATGGTGTCAAACACCTTCATGGCGTCCATCAGTTGCGCGGTGGTGTGTGCGGCCCCAGCCGGCAAGATCTGGTGATATTCGGCCCAGTGGATAACCAGCGGCATGCGGGCCAAAAGCAGGGTAGCCCGCTGGCGATCAGAGTGGGCCAGCGCCTGGCGCACGGATGGCATGCGTTGGGCGGTGTCCCGGTCCAGGAACCACGGCTCCTGCCCGGCCAGGTGGATACCCAGCTTGAGTTGCACGGTGTACAGGTCCGGGAGGTGCTCGAAGTCATCAGGCAGGTCGCTGAGCAGTAGCAGCGGGGCGCGGGCACGCAGCAGCAAGGTGGCGACCACGGCCAGTTCTTTGCGGCTGCAGCCCAGCGTGTTCATCAGTGCCGTGTCCAGTTGCTCGCGCAGCGCCTTGGCGGTGTTGCTCGTATTGAGCGCCACGCCTGCCAGTTGGTCTTCGACACGCCCGGAAGGCGGGTCCAGGTAGTCGACCATGGCTTGCATGGCCAGTTCGCGCCTCAAGCCCTGCGCCGGCGCTGTCCATTGCAGGTCGTGGATCAAGGCGGTTTCAAAGGCTGCGAAGGTGGCGCAGCCGAACAGGCAGGGCATCAGCCGCTTCGGATCGCTGGAGCAGGCCAGGCCGAAGTCCATCTGCAAGTAGTCGAGCAGGCGGGCGCAGCGCGTACTGCCGGTGCGGCTGTGGAGCACCCGGGCGACACAGGTCGACAGGTCCGTCTCCAGGTGCTCGAACGTGCCTATCCGGCTCTCGGCCGGGTTGTGCTCGGCCGTGTTGTCGCCTTCCAGCTCAGGGTAAACCAGCAGGCACGCCAGCCATGCACAGTGTGTCGGTGTCGCGAAAGCGGCCTGCCGCCACAGCAGGCTGGCAGCACTGAATACCCGGCGGCCGGGCCTGGCTTGCCGGTACGCGCTGCGCAGTTGCTCGGCCATCTGCGGGCCAAGGGTTTCCAGGGTGGCGCTGGCTTGAGCCTGCAGATACCGCGGCAATGGCTGGGAGGGGGCGTCCAGGAGTGCGATCACGTCGGCTTTGCCGCTCAATTGTTCAAGGTTGTCCTGCCAGTGCTGGTCGCTGGCCAGAGGATCAACAGCGGAAAAATCTTCGCGATTCAATAAGGCGGTTAATAACGGGCCAATATTCAATAAAGTTTGGCGGGGAATAATCATGGGCGTGCAAAGTCCTTGAGCGGATAATAGCGAATGAAAGGTTCGCCTTATCGTCGTCAATCAAGTCGATGCAAGGGGGGTGAATAATTATGGAGTTGTGCAACAGGCCAGCGCCTCGTTGCGAGGCGCTGAAACATCTTGAGATCAACCGTTGGAACAACCGTTGCCCATCACGCGGTATTCAAGAATGTGTTTCTGGCCGGTGGAGTCCAGGTAGGTCATGCGCGCCGGCACCACTTCACAGACATTGGGGATTTCGCTGGTGCTAATCACTTTGGCGATGTCCAGGTGTTGCGAGTAGTTATACTGTTCTACCGGAACTTGAGTATTGGCGGTGCTCGAAACTTCATCAGCCATGGCTGCCAACGAGAAAGTACTCAGGGCCAGGACAAGAAAAGCTTTCATTTCAATTTTACCTTTATGCGGTCGTCAGGGGGCACGCAATCCTTGTGGGACTGCGTGTGTTGCTCGGGAAGTTAGAGTCGGATTAACGTGCCTTCGTGGGGGCTGTTACGTGTGTTAATCACAGTGCCGGTTGGCGAGATGAATTTTAGGTGGATGCAACCGGGGTATACAGCCAAAGTTTTGATAAACAGTTTTATCTGAATCCGTAACAATCGCTCGCCGCGCACAGGGCGATTTTTGCTGCGCTTGGCGCCAGGCGTCATCAAAGGGTAGGGTATTGGTTACTACCATCGTCGAATGGCCTCTGCGTGCAGATACCCTTACAACGAGGTCATACAAAAACAACTACATAGCTCCGAGGTAAGAAAGATGAGTGCGGCGTCTCTGTATCCCGTTCGTCCCGAGGTAGCAGCCAACACGCTGACCGATGAAGCGTCCTACAAGGCCATGTACCAGCAATCGGTCGTCAACCCCGACGGTTTCTGGCGCGAGCAGGCCCAGCGCATCGACTGGATCAAGCCGTTTACCAAGGTCAAGCAAACCTCGTTCGATGACCACCACGTGGACATCAAATGGTTTGCCGACGGCACTCTCAACGTTTCCTACAACTGCCTGGACCGGCACCTTGCCGAGCGTGGCGACCAGATCGCGATCATCTGGGAAGGCGACGACCCCTCCGAGCACCGCAACATCACCTACCGCGAACTGCACGAAGAAGTGTGCAAGCTGGCCAACGCCCTGCGCGGCCAGGATGTGCACCGTGGCGACGTGGTCACCATCTACATGCCGATGATCCCCGAAGCCGTGGTCGCCATGCTGGCCTGTACCCGCATCGGCGCCATCCATTCGGTGGTATTCGGCGGCTTCTCGCCCGAGGCGCTGGCCGGGCGCATCATTGATTGCAGCTCCAAGGTGGTGATCACCGCCGACGAAGGTCTGCGCGGCGGCAAGAAAACCCCGCTCAAGGCCAACGTCGACCGCGCCCTGACCAACCCTGAAACCAACAGCGTGCAGAAGGTCATCGTCTGCAAGCGCACCGGCGGCGACATCGAGTGGAACCGCCATCGCGACATCTGGTACCACACCCTGCTGGAAGTGGCGTCCAGCACCTGCGCACCCAAGGAGATGGGCGCCGAAGAAGCGCTGTTCATCCTCTATACCTCCGGTTCCACCGGCAAGCCCAAGGGGGTGCTGCACACCACCGGCGGCTACCTGGTGTACGCCGCGCTGACCCATGAGCGAGTATTCGACTACCGCCCAGGCGAGGTCTACTGGTGCACCGCCGACGTCGGCTGGGTGACCGGGCACAGCTACATCGTCTACGGCCCGCTGGCCAATGGCGCCACCACGGTGCTGTTCGAGGGTGTGCCCAACTATCCGGACATCACCCGGTTGTCGAAAATCATCGACAAGCACAAGGTCAACATCCTCTACACCGCACCCACTGCCATCCGCGCCATGATGGCCGAAGGCACTGCTGCGGTCGAAGGCGCCGACGGCTCCAGCCTGCGCCTGCTGGGCTCGGTGGGCGAGCCGATCAACCCCGAGGCTTGGGGCTGGTACCACGACACCGTGGGCCAGAAGCGCTGCCCGATCGTCGACACCTGGTGGCAGACCGAGACCGGCGGCGTGCTGATCAGCCCGCTGCCAGGCGCCACGGCGCTGAAGCCGGGCTCGGCGTGCAAGCCGTTCTTCGGCGTGGTGCCGGGGCTGGTGGACAACCTGGGCAACCTGATCGATGGCGCCGCCGAGGGCAACCTGGTGATCCTCGACTCGTGGCCAGGCCAGTCACGCAGCCTGTACGGGGACCACGATCGGTTCGTCGACACCTACTTCAAGACCTTCCGTGGCATGTACTTCACCGGTGACGGCGCGCGCCGCGATGAGGATGGCTACTGGTGGATCACTGGCCGCGTCGACGACGTGCTCAACGTCTCCGGGCACCGCATGGGTACCGCCGAAATCGAAAGCGCCATGGTCGCCCATCCCAAGGTGGCCGAAGCGGCGGTGGTCGGTGTGCCGCACGATCTCAAGGGGCAGGGCATCTATGTGTATGTCACGCTCAACGGTGGGGTGGAGCCGAGCGAAGCGCTGCGTCAGGAACTGAAGAACTGGGTGCGCAAGGAGATTGGTCCGATCGCCTCGCCGGATGTGATTCAGTGGGCGCCAGGGTTGCCCAAGACCCGCTCGGGCAAGATCATGCGGCGCATTCTGCGCAAGATCGCCACCGGCGAGTACGACGCGTTGGGGGATATCTCGACGCTGGCGGATCCTGGGGTGGTGCAGCATTTGATTGATACGCACAAGGGCATGAAGGCGGCGTAGGGCTGCTGGCGTAAAACAAACCCCGCTTCGGCGGGGTTTTGTGTTTCTGCTGTCGGGCCTCATCGCGAGCAAGCTTTGCTCCCACAGTGTTGAGCCGTCCACCGTGGATGGCTCAACACTGTGGGAGCAAAGCTTGCTCGCGATGAGGGCGACGCGGTACCGGGATTTATCGATGTTACCGTCCG
This sequence comes from Pseudomonas sp. TE3644, assembly GCF_056278815.1. Lineage (NCBI taxonomy): Bacteria > Pseudomonadati > Pseudomonadota > Gammaproteobacteria > Pseudomonadales > Pseudomonadaceae > Pseudomonas > Pseudomonas sp. TE3644. The sequence goes on from NZ_JBWBQF010000001.1 coordinate 886,905, forward strand.
TCACCTTTTCGCGCCCCAAAAGGAGGCGAAACGCCACAAACCGGTGCGTCTTTCCTACAAATAATGCCAAAGCCAAACGCCAGGGTTGCCGGATTACAAGGGTTTGCCAATAATAGGCGCGCAATTTGCTTGATAGATCGGTTCCCTGTCATTTGCCTTTGCATAAACATCAAAGGCTGTCAATAATCTCGGGTCGTATCCTCAGTGCATCTGTAACTAGTTGTCGCATTGAAGAAATATCGGCTTCGGGGCTGTCGCTAAAATGCCGGTCACTCGCCGCCGCCCGATGAGCCATGCTCCCGAGCCGTGCGCTGCTATCTGCGTTGTACCCATTCGCATATTGGGCCTGTGCTCACTCTGCCATTTATTGCCCTTTACCGATGGAGTCCTGAGATGAAGAAACTCGTGCTTCTTGGCGCCCTGGCGCTGTCCGTGCTGTCGCTGTCCTCGTTCGCCGACGACAAGCCCTTCAAGATCGGTATCGAAGCGGCCTACCCACCGTTCGCCTCCAAGGCTGCCGACGGCAGCATCGTGGGTTTTGACTACGACATCGGCAACGCCCTGTGCGAAGAGATGAAGGTCAAGTGCCAGTGGGTCGAGCAGGAATTCGACGGCCTGATCCCGGCGCTGAAAGTGCGCAAGATCGACGCCATCCTGTCGTCGATGTCGATCACCGAAGACCGCAAGAAGTCGGTGGACTTCACCAACCGCTACTACCTGACCCCAGCCCGTCTGGTGATGAAGGAAGGCACCACCGTTGCCGACAACCTGGACGGCCTGAAAGGCAAGAAGATCGGCGTGCAGCGCGGTTCGATCCACGAGCGTTTCGCCCGCGAAGTGCTGGCGCCAAAAGGCGTGGAAGTGGTGCCGTACGGCTCGCAGAACGAGATCTACCTGGACGTCACCGCTGGCCGCCTGGACGGCACCCTGGCCGACGCCACCCTGCTGCAGGACGGCTTCCTGAACACCGACGCCGGCAAGGGCTACGCTTTTGCAGGCCCCGCGTTCACCGACGTCAAATACTTCGGTGACGGCGTGGGCATCGCCGTGCGCAAGGGTGACAAGGCCGACCTGGACAAGCTCAACGCTGCCATCGCCGCCATCCGCGCCAACGGCAAGTACAAGCAGATCCAGGACAAGTACTTCAACTTCGACATCTACGGCCAGTAAGGCGTAAGCGTCACCCGACAGATGGTGCAAGCCGCAGGCGCTGAGGCTTGCACCATTTTTTCATTTCCACGGTCGAGGAAATTTACATGTTAGAAGGCTACGGGGCAGTCATCCTCGATGGCACCTGGCTGACGTTGCAGTTGGCCCTGTCATCCATGGCGCTGGCCATTGCCCTGGGATTGATCGTCGTCGCACTCAGGCTCTCGCCCGTGCGCTGGCTGGCCTGGCTGGGGGCGACCTATTCCACGGTCATCCGCGGCATTCCCGACCTGGTGCTGATCCTGCTGATCTTCTTCGGCGGCCAGGACCTGCTCAACCGTGTCGCGCCCCTGCTGGGCTTCGACGACTACATCGATCTAGACCCCATGGCGGCCGGCATCGGCACGCTGGGCTTCATTTTCGGGGCGTACCTGTCGGAAACCTTCCGCGGTGCGTTCATGGCCATCCCCAAGGGGCAGGCCGAGGCTGGCCTTGCCTATGGCATGAACAGCCGCCAGGTGTTCTTCCGCGTGCTGGTGCCGCAGATGATCCGCCTGGCCATTCCCGGGTTCACCAACAACTGGCTGGTACTGGTCAAGGCCACGGCGCTGGTGTCGGTGGTGGGCCTGCAGGACATGATGTTCAAGGCCAAGGCTGCGGCCGACGCCACGCGTCAGCCGTTCACTTTCTTCCTGGCGGTGGCTGCGCTGTACCTGGTGATCACCAGTGTCTCGCTGCTGGCTTTGCGGTTCCTGGAAAAACGCTACTCCGCTGGCGTAAGGGTGGCTGAACTATGATCTTCGATTACAACGTGGTGTGGGAAAACCTGCCGCTGTACTTCAGTGGCGTGCTGGAAACCATCAAGCTGTTGCTGCTGTCGCTGTTCTTCGGCCTGCTGGCAGCCTTGCCGCTGGGCCTGATGCGCGTGTCCAAGCGGCCGCTGGTGAACCTGCCGGCCTGGCTGTACACCTACGTGATCCGCGGTACGCCAATGCTGGTGCAGCTGTTCCTGATCTACTACGGCCTGGCGCAGTTTGCGGCGGTGCGCGAGAGTATTTTCTGGCCGTGGCTGTCCAGTGCCACCTTCTGCGCCTGCCTGGCCTTTGCCATCAACACCAGTGCCTACACCGCCGAAATCGTCGCCGGCAGCCTCAAGGCCACGCCCCATGGCGAGATCGAGGCGGCGCGGGCCATGGGCATGTCGCGGGTCAAGATGTACCGTCGCATCCTGCTGCCGTCGGCCCTGCGCCGTGCGTTGCCGCAGTACAGCAACGAAGTGATCATGATGCTGCAGACCACCAGCCTTGCCTCCATCGTCACCCTGATCGACATCACCGGCGCCGCGCGCACGGTGAACGCGCAGTACTATCTGCCGTTCGAGGCCTACATCACCGCAGGCGTTTTCTACCTGTGCCTGACCTTTATCCTGGTTCGCCTGTTCAAGCTGGCCGAGCGCCGCTGGCTGGGCTACCTGGCACCACGCAAGGGCTGAAGACATGCAACGCATCGATCATCCATTGCCCTGGAGCACCCTGGGCAGCGAGCGCCACCTGAGCGTGTTCCGCTTCGGCAGCGGCGAGCGCAAGGCCTACATCCAGGCCAGCCTGCACGCCGACGAACTGCCGGGCATGCGCACGGCCTGGGAGCTGAAGAAGCGCCTGCTGGCGCTGGAAGAGGCCGGCCAGCTCAAGGGCGTCATCGAGCTGGTGCCGGTGGCCAACCCCATCGGCCTGGGTCAGTTGCTGCAAGGCGCCCATCAGGGCCGCTTCGAGTTCGGCAGCGGCAAGAACTTCAACCGTGACTTCCACGAGTTGAGCGAACCGGTTGCGGCTGCGCTGGACGGTCAGCTGGGCGACGATGCCCATGCCAACATTCGCCTGATTCGTCAGGCCATGCGCGACGCCCTGGCGGCGTTGCCGGCATCGGCCAGCCAGTTGCAAGGCCTGCAGCGCGTGCTGCTCAGCCATGCCTGCGATGCCGACGTGGTGCTGGACCTGCACTGTGATGCCGACGCCGCGCTGCACCTGTATGCGCTGCCGCAGCACTGGCCGCAGTGGCGCTCGCTGGCTGCGCACCTGGACGTGCGGGTCGGCCTGCTGGCCGAGGATTCGGGCGGCAGCTCGTTCGACGAAGCCTGCTCGCTGCCCTGGCTGCGCCTGTCGCGGCAGTTCCCGGAGGCGCAGATTCCCCTGGCGTGCCTGGCCACCACCATCGAGCTGGGCGGCCAGGCCGACACCGCGCGCGAGGATGCCGAGCGCCATGCCGAAGGCATCCTCGCGTTCCTCGCCGAGCAGGGCCTGATCGCCGGCGAGTGGCCGCCAGCCGCCAACGAACCGTGCGAAGGCATGCCTTTTGAAGGCACCCAATTGCTGTTTGCACCACACCCCGGCGTGGTCAGTTTCCTGCGCACGCCCGGTGAATGGGTGGAGGCGGGCGACCCGCTGTTCGAAGTGATCGACCCGCTGGCCGATCGTGTCACCGTCGTGTGCGCCGGTACTGCCGGCGTGCTGTTTGCCATTGAACGACTGCGTTACGCCCAGCCGGGTTTCTGGCTGGCCAAGGTCGCCGGGCGCCAACCCCTTCGTCGCGGGCGCCTGCTCAACGACTGACTGTTTTTGTGAGAACCGCTATGTACAAACTTGAAGTCCAGGATCTGCATAAACGCTACGGCAGTCATGAAGTGCTCAAGGGTGTGTCCCTGGCCGCCAAGGCCGGCGATGTCATCAGCATCATCGGCTCCAGCGGCTCGGGCAAGAGTACCTTCCTGCGCTGCATCAACCTGCTGGAACAGCCGCACGCCGGCAAGATCCTGCTCAACAATGAAGAGCTGCAACTGGTGGCCAGCAAGGACGGCGCCCTCAAGGCCGCCGACCCCAAGCAGCTGCAGCGCATGCGCTCGCGCCTGTCCATGGTGTTCCAGCACTTCAACCTGTGGGCGCACATGACCGCCCTGGAAAACATCATCGAGGCGCCCGTGCATGTGCTGGGCGTGTCGAAGAAAGAAGCGCTGGAAAAGGCCGAGCACTACCTGAACAAGGTCGGCGTGGCCCACCGCAAGGACGCCTACCCGGGCCACATGTCCGGTGGCGAGCAGCAGCGCGTGGCCATTGCCCGTGCCCTGGCCATGGAGCCGGAAGTAATGCTGTTCGACGAGCCGACGTCGGCGCTGGACCCGGAGCTGGTGGGCGACGTGCTCAAGGTGATGCAGGACCTGGCCCAGGAAGGCCGCACCATGGTCGTGGTCACCCACGAAATGGGCTTCGCCCGTGAAGTGTCCAACCAGCTGGTGTTCCTGCACAAGGGCCTGGTGGAAGAGTCGGGCAACCCGCGCGACGTGCTGGCCAACCCCAAGTCCGAGCGCCTGCAGCAGTTCCTGTCCGGAAGCCTGAAGTAGTCGTCAATTGATACAAACGATGACTGCCACGATGTTGTAGAAAGGGGCATGCTGCGCGTCTTGGCAGTATGTTCCTTCCACCCGCTCTGCCGAGCATTGATCCTGAACAGGTTTCGGACCGCACCCCATGACAGCCCAACGAATCGGTTTTCTCATCTGGCCGAGCACCAAGGCCCTGACCCTGGCGCTGGCCGAGGAGGCACTGGATGTCGCCCAGAAGGTGCACCCCGAGGTGGCCTACGAGCTGGTGTTCCTGCACGCCGAGCCGGCCACCGAGGGCGGCTGGCAGTTGCCGGGCGAGCCGTGGACGGGGCGGCTGGAAGGTTGTCAGAAACTGTTCCTGCTGGCCGACGAGCCGCCTGCCGCCCTGGCGCCGGCACTGGCCACGGCGCTCAAGCAACTGGTGCGTTCGGGCTGCGTCATTGGCGGGCTGTCCGCCGGTGTTTACCCCATGGCCCAAGTCGGCCTGCTGGACGGCTACCGCGCGGCGGTGCACTGGCGCTGGCAGGATGATTTCGCCGAACGCTTCCCCAAAGTCATCGCCACCAGCCACCTGTTCGACTGGGACCGCGACCGCATGACCGCCTGCGGCGGCCTGTCGGTGCTCGACCTGCTGCTGGCCGTGCTGGCCCGCGACCATGGCGCCGAATTGGCCGGCGCGGTCTCCGAAGAGCTGGTGGTGGAACGCATCCGTGAAGGCGGCGAACGCCAGCGCATCCCGCTGCAGAACCGTCTGGGCTCCAGCCATCCCAAGCTGACCCAGGCGGTGTTGCTGATGGAGGCCAATATCGAAGAACCGCTGACCACCGACGAAATCGCCCAGCACGTGTGCGTGTCGCGTCGGCAGTTGGAGCGCATCTTCAAGCAGTACCTGAACCGGGTGCCGAGCCAGTATTACCTGGAGCTGAGGTTGAACAAGGCGCGGCAGATGTTGATGCAGACGAGCAAGTCGATCATTCAGATTGGTCTGTCGTGCGGGTTTTCGTCGGGTCCGCATTTTTCCAGTGCTTATCGGAATTTTTTTGGGGCAACGCCGAGGGAGGATCGGAATCAGCGTCGTAGCAGTAGTCCGTTTGAGTTGTCGTCGGTGCCGGCGGAGCGGGGCTGATCCTAAGCGGTTCGCCGTGTTGTCGCGAGGCTGATCAGCAGCATCGCGCAGAGCGACAGCGCGCAAGCGGCAATCCATAGATAGCTGCCCCCAAGTCGGCCATATATTTGGCTGGCGATGAGGGGTGAAAGCAGGGTGCCTGTGCTCCAAAACATGGCGAATAGTCCGAAGTAGTGCCCAGATCGCCTACCTTCGGCCTGCTGCATGACATGCAGATTCATTGCTGGCATAAATAGCAACTCACCCAGTGTCCATATAACGGTGCAAGCGCTGATATGCAGTGTTGTGCTTCCTACCGGGATCAGCACGGTGCCCATACCTAGCAACAGGCTGCCCGCCAGCAATTGGTTGCGCACCCCCCAAGCGCTTGACCAGGTGCTGATAGGAATTTGCAGCGCTACGACCATAACGCCGTTCAGGGCAAACTGCCATCCGATGACGGAACTGGGTAGCCGGTAGTGCTCGATCAGATAATTGCCCAACATGCTGTAGATTGGCTCATAGGCCAAGGCGAGCAATGTGCATCCTGTCAGAAAGCATAAGTAGCGAGGGTTCCTGTAGGGAGAGTGGTGTCTGCTGTCTGGGGCTGGGGCTTCCATCAGGGCAATCCTCTGCCATCCGCGCGAGCCTAGGTAAAGGGTAGCGTTGGCCAATACGAGCAGGGCGGCACTTATTTGGAAAAGGGCATGCATGCTCCAGTCACTGAGTATTCCACCCAGCACTCCGGCGCACGCCATGCCGAGATTGATAGCTACTCGGCTTAGAGCCTGCACTTGATCCCGGATAGCGACAGGACAAAAATCGAGGATGAGGCGCTGGTGAAGTGTGCGAATTCCGCCATCAAACACACCGCTGGCAATCAAAAGAATGATCAGGGCAGGGGCGGTCGTTTGTGTTGGTAGCGTCAGGAGCGTCCCGGCCGCCAACATGATCAAAAGCAGAGTCAGGTGCTTGCTTGAATAGTGATCGCTTGCCACGCCCCAGAGATATGAACCTATTACCAGTCCCGCTCCATAACTGCTGAGCAATACCCCAATTAGCTCTATTGACATTCCTAGGTTGGATTTCAGATAGATGGCCATGAACAGTTTGACCATGGCGCCCAAACGGCAGACAAAGACCACACCTCCAAGGAGCCACGCTTGGCGCGGTAGGGGGGCGGGGGAGATTGATGCCAGAAACCTACCCATACCATTGGTCCAGGTCCAGGATGACCCTGGTTTCCATGCCAGCGCATTTGAAGGCGAGATCGTCGCGGTGTGCCGTACGCGCGTCCTTGAAATAGCGCGCTGCCAATTCGTTGTTATCTGTTCGGATGATGGATGGGTTGTGGATTAAAAACTGCCGGACTGCTGGTGACAGAGTTTGCGCCCGTAGGATGAGGTCCAATTCCCCGAAACGGTTGTCAGGGATAACGGCGTGTGAGCCGAACCTTTTTTTGTATTGGAAAGTACCTTTGGTCAAAAACGGTTCACAGCCTTGAAAGTCGACTACTTTCAGGCGTTGTGTTGCGCAGGCCCATTCGATGATTGCGTGGTAAACGAAGTTCTGCGAGCCATTGTCTCTGAATCGGCATTCTCCCTCGAGTACCCCGATCAAGCGCGCATTGATTCGGCCCCGCTGATGATCAAGCTGGCAAACGCTACCTGCGACCCATTGATCGTGATAATGCACTCGGAACAGTTGCCCTTGTTTGAACAGGTTCGCGTAGGCGATATCTTCAGGGACGCTTCGAGCTCGGTCGCCGTAGCGCTGATGCATAGTGGGCTCATGCATGGTTCGGTAGAAGTGGTGGAAATCATTGTCGCAATGGCTGACATCGAAAGAGAAGCCGTCGGAAATTGCTTGAGCCCGTCGCCGAGCCTCACGCTTCGACATCGCAGCCAGGGCGATTTCGTGCATGCTTTCGCAGGGTACCCATTGATGTATACGCGATACACCTACCAGGTCCTTGGGTTGAGCCTGCCATTGGTAATGCTCCTGGGTGAGCAGCATGCAGACAAGATCCGGCGCATGGGTGCTAATGAATCCGGCTATGTCCCCAAGGCATATTGTGGAAGGGAGGGTCGTGTGAACATAATCGAAGAACTGCTGCTCCACGAAAGGTGCGATGTAACGCAGCCCTTCAGATTCACCGATGTAGAGAAGAGTCGCTGTATCTCCGTTTGGGCAAAGGCCCACGGCCAGCCTTGTGTGCAGCATGTATCCCTGATCCATGTTTTCACGACCTGTACGGTAGGTAGCCTCAGAGCTCTCTGAGCATTTGTTCAGCGTTAGTGATTATCTTGAGCTCATTCATTGGGATGCTTTCGAAGTCATCGCAACCGTAACTGCCGGAAGCGTGGATGGTGCATCCGTCAATGTCAGGTAACAGTCCTCGATCAATCGCATTCAGAACGCCGGTAACCGCCATCACCAGTGACCATTCCTTCAGGTCGCGCGGGTCGGAAGGTAGATGGATCGCAGACTTGGCAAGCAGTTGAGCGCACTCTGCATACCGCGTCATGCACTCGAGTAGCGACACGACGATCCCGCTTCCGCCGTTTTCGCGGATTAGCCTGCTCATGTTTTCGGCAGTCGGCGGCTTCTGGGTGTAAAACGTGTTTTCCAGGCGTTCCTCAGGGTCCCAGGTTTTACTCGGGAAGTGAGGGGATTCTGATTGCGCCCAAGTGCCATCTGCGCAGCGATGGTAGCGAGGGTCAACTATCCTTTCGAAGCTGCCTGACAGTAAATGACGCACCATGTCGCTGGTCGCTAGGTGCTGTACGAGGAGAAACTGGGCGCTCGCAGTGGTGATGCCGTTTTGTCTCAGTGTGTCCAGTCCTGCCTGATAGCCTAATAATCCGTATGCACTAGATACAGCATGTGCATGCACAGTGCGTTGCTGGGTCAAGCCGGCGGTGCCGAACTCCAGATCAAAGAAAGCACGGGCTTGGTCGGAGAATCTGTAGTTGTCCAGTTTGAGCGAGTGCCAAAGGGCTGGATGGTTGCTTCCCTTTGTTTGGCGATACAGCGCTTTGAAGTCGACGCCGATGTGCTTGACGTGCTCGGGTGTGGGGTGGTCAAGCAAAAAGACTGGATTGAGTGCTCGGAGTTCCGGGTCATCGAAGAGACGGGTTTTGCGGAGTTTGGTCGCGGTTTGTATTGGGGTGAGGGTTGCGATTCGTAGTTTATCTGGCGTCGCCAAGCCGGCAGCTAGCGCTCGCTCAACCGCATCGCGCAGGGCAATGGCCTTATTCCCTGAAGATGGAGAAAAAAGCAGGATCGACTGCCCGGTGGTTTTAATATGTTGAATTGCTCTGGCAACGATAAGGGTCGATGCGAAAGTCTTGGTGGTATGTGTCCCTGGATTCTGGCGCAGGTCAAGAAGGCGTATTGGGGTGCCTGCGTATGATCCAAGTTCGAAGAATTGCCCAGTAGCAACGCTTAGGAACTGCCTGACTTTTGCGTCGAGCGGAGGAAGATCGAAGGCTGGTTCAAATTCATTGTCAGCGTTTGGCTTGGGAAACAAGCGCGCGCTTTCGATTAGTGTTTGGTAGTAACGCTCCAGAATTGGAGTGGCGCTGCACAGTGGGGTCAAGTGCGATGAAGTATTTGTGTCGGGCATGTGGCTGTCCTTTTTGTTTTTGGCAGGCTCGAGGCTAGGTAGCCCCTACTGGCTGCGCAAGGGAGGGCAGCAAAAGCAGACGGGTCCTACTTTGATGGGTAATTTTTCCTACAGGAAATACGTCGCAGGTATCCATTTCCGAGAGGAAAGTCCTGAGAAAATGGGGGATCGCCTCGATCTGCGACTTAGCGCTTTGCGGTATTTGCTTTCTTCACGGTTACAGCACCTTTGCCGTCGGTAGGTAGCCGCTGCCGCCAGGCTGCGCTGGCCCTCAGCCACACCGAATATCTCCAGCGTACTCAGGGTCCAGCGCAGCCTGACGGCAGCGGCTACGGATCGTGGTGGGGCTCGCAGCGCATGCCTTGGTTTTTCTGCCGTTCTCGAGATCGAGCGCCGTGCGGACAGCGCACGATCTCAAGAACGCCAAAAAAACCCAGCCATGCCCCTGGCAGCCCCAACACAACCCCAATCCCCCCCTCACCAAACCCCAGACACACAGCACCCCTAATGCAATAATATGTCGCATTACCGAAAACCCCGCGTTTTCGCGGTTTGGCGCTGTAATAAGTTGTCGCTTGGCGGCAAGGACAAGCGCCAGGCAGTCCTTACAATCCCCCCATCGTCGGCCATTACCAGGCCGGCGTTCCTCTTCAGGAGACTCCGATGTCCGTTGAGCATGCCCAGGTGCAACGCGCCGATTTCGACCAGGTAATGGTCCCCAACTATGCCCCGGCTGCGTTCATTCCGGTGCGCGGCGCAGGTTCCCGGGTGTGGGACCAGGCCGGTCGCGAGCTGGTCGACTTCTCCGGTGGCATCGCCGTGAACGTGCTGGGCCACGCCCATCCAGCCCTGGTGGCCGCGCTGACCGAGCAGGCCAACAAGGTGTGGCACGTGTCCAACGTGTTCACCAACGAGCCGGCGCTGCGCCTGGCGCACAAGCTGGTTGACGCCACCTTTGCCGACCGCGTGTTCTTCTGCAACTCCGGCGCCGAGGCCAACGAGGCCGCGTTCAAGCTGGCCCGCCGTGTGGCCCACGACAAGTTCGGCCCCGAGAAGTACGAAATCATCGCCGCCACCAACAGCTTCCACGGCCGTACCCTGTTCACCGTCAGCGTCGGTGGCCAGCCCAAGTACTCCGACGGTTTCGGCCCGAAAATCACCGGCATCAGTCACGTGCCGTACAACGACCTGGCAGCCCTGAAAGCCGCCATTTCGGACAAGACCTGCGCCGTGGTGCTGGAGCCGATCCAGGGTGAAGGCGGCGTGCTGCCGGCCGACCTGGCCTACCTGCAAGGCGCCCGCGAGCTGTGCGACCAGCACAACGCCCTGCTGGTGTTCGACGAAGTGCAGAGCGGCATGGGCCGCAGCGGCGAGCTGTTCGCCTACATGCACTACGGCGTCACCCCGGACATCCTCTCCAGCGCCAAGAGCCTGGGCGGCGGCTTCCCGATCGGCGCCATGCTGACCACCACCGAGCTGGCCACGCATTTCGCCGTTGGCGTGCACGGCACCACCTACGGCGGCAACCCGTTGGCCTGCGCCGTGGGCGAAGCGGTGATGGACGTGATCAACACCCCGCACGTGCTGGCCGGCGTCAAAGCCAAGCACGAGCGCTTCAAGGCCCGCCTGCAACAGATCGGCGAGCAGTACGGCGTGTTCACCGAGATTCGCGGCCTGGGCCTGTTGATCGGTTGCCAACTGAGCGATGCCTGGAAAGGCAAGGCCAAGGACTTCTTCAACGCTGCCGAACAGCACGACCTGATGATTCTGCAGGCCGGCCCTGACGTGGTGCGTTTTGCGCCTAGCCTGGTGATTGAAGACGCCGACATCGACGAAGGCCTGAACCGCTTCGAGCGTGCCGTGAAGCAACTGACTCAAGCCTGATACCGGGCGCGTGAAAGGCGAGCGCCACGGCGCTCGCTCATTTTTCCAAGCAATTCCAAGGAGTGACACCATGCTGGTAATGCGCCCTGCGCAAATGGCTGACCTGGCCGAGGTTCAACGCCTGGCCGCGGACAGCCCGATCGGTGTCACGTCCCTGCCGGATGATGCCGACCGCCTGCGCGACAAGATCGCCGCATCGGAAGCATCGTTCGCCGCCGAAGTCAGCTTCAATGGCGAGGAAAGCTATTTCTTCGTGCTGGAAGACAGCGACACCCAGCGCCTGACAGGGTGTTCGGCCATTGTCGCATCGGCGGGCTATTCCGAGCCTTTCTACAGTTTCCGTAATGAGACCTTCGTGCACGCCTCGCGCGAGCTGAAGATCCATAACAAGATTCACGTGTTGTCCCAGTGTCACGACCTGACCGGCAACAGTTTGCTCACCAGCTTCTACATGGTGCCGGAGATGGTCGGCAGCGCCTGGTCCGAGCTGACCTCGCGGGCGCGCCTGCTGTTCATGGCCAACCACCCCGAGCGCTTCGCCGACTCGGTGGTGACCGAGATCGTCGGCTACAGCGACGACAACGGTGACTCGCCATTCTGGGATGCCATCGGCCGCAACTTCTTCGACATCAACTACGCCGAAGCCGAGCGCCTGTGCGGCATCAAGAGCCGCACCTTCCTGGCCGAGCTGATGCCGCATTACCCGATCTACGTGCCGCTGCTGCCTGACGAGGCCCAGGAAGCCATGGGCCAGGTGCACCCGCGGGCGCAGATCACCTTCGACATCCTGATGCGTGAAGGTTTCGAGACCGATCACTACATCGACATCTTCGACGGCGGCCCAACCCTGCATGCGCGGGTCTCGGGTATCCGCTCCATTGCCCACAGCCGCGTGGTGCCGGTCAAGCTCGACAGCGCCGCCAGCGATGTGGTCAAGGGCGCACGCCCTTACCTGGTGGCCAATGCGCAGTTGCAGGATTACCGCGCCGTGCTGCTGGAGCTGGATTGGGTGCCTGGCAAGCCGGTGACCTTGAGCCTTGAAGCGGCCGAGGCACTGGGTGTGGGCGAGGGCGCCAGCGTGCGCCTGGTAGCGGTTTGATACCTGTCATTCACAGGTCGAGTTCTGCGGGTTGCCATCGCAGCCCGCGCAAGGAGAAAGCATGATCGTTCGTCCCGTACGCAGCAGCGACTTACCCGCGCTGATTGAGCTTGCGCGCAGCACCGGCACCGGCCTGACTACCCTTCCGGCCAACGAGGAGCGCCTGGCGCACCGCGTGGGCTGGGCCGAGAAGACCTTCCGGGGCGAAGCCGGGCGCGGCGACGCGGACTATCTGTTCGTGCTGGAAGATGACGACGGCCGGGTCGTGGGCATCTCCGCCATCGCGGGTGCCGTGGGCTTGCGCGAGCCCTGGTACAACTACCGGGTGGGCCTGACGGTCAGCGCCTCGCAAGAGCTGAACATCTACCGGGAAATCCCCACGCTGTTCCTGGCCAACGACCTGACCGGCAACTCCGAGCTGTGCTCGCTGTTCCTGCGCAGCGAACACCGCACCGGGCTCAATGGCCGGCTGCTGTCCAAGGCGCGGCTGATGTTCATCGCCGAATTCCCGCAATTGTTCGGCAACAAGATCATCGCCGAGATGCGCGGCATGTCCGACGAGAACGGCCGTTCGCCGTTCTGGGAAAGCCTGGGCCGGCACTTCTTCAAGATGGAGTTCAGCCAGGCGGACTACCTGACCGGGGTGGGCAACAAGGCGTTCATCGCCGAACTGATGCCCAAGTTTCCGCTGTACACCTGTTTCCTGTCGGAGGCAGCGCGCAGCGTGATCGGCCGCGTGCACACCGACACCGAGCCGGCCCTGACCATGCTCAAGGGCGAAGGCTTCAGCTATCAAGGCTACGTCGACATCTTCGATGCCGGCCCTGCCGTGGAATGCGAAACCGCGAAGATCCGCGCCGTGCACGACAGCGAAGCGCTGGTGCTGGCCGTGGGTACCCCGGGTGACGACGCCACGCCATTCCTGATTCACAACCGCAAGCGCGAAGAATGCCGCATCACCGCCGCCCCGGCGCGCCTGGCCGCAGGCACCCTGGTGGTGGACCCGATGACCGCCAAGCGCCTGCGCTTGAGTGCGGGTGATCAGGTGCGCGCCGTTGCCCTGTCGCCCCAGCCTGTACGGGAGGTACGCAAATGAGCACGTTGTACGTGGCCGGCCAATGGCTGGCAGGGGCGGGTGACGCCCTGCAATCCCTCAACCCGGTGACCCAGGCTGTGCTGTGGCAGGGTCGCGCGGCCAGTGCCGAGCAGGTCGACCAGGCGGTGTTCGCTGCGCGTCAGGCCTTCGTCGGCTGGGCGTCGCGCACGCTGGATGAGCGCATCGCGGTGCTGGAGCGCTTCGCCCTCAAGCTCAAGGAGCGCGCCGATGAACTGGCCCGCTGCATCGGTGAGGAAACCGGCAAGCCGCTGTGGGAAGCCGCCACCGAGGTGACCAGCATGGTCAACAAGGTCGCCATCTCGATCCAGAGCTACCGCGAGCGTACCGGCGAGAAGAGCGGGCCGCTGGCCGACGCCACCGCTGTATTGCGTCACAAACCCCATGGCGTAGTGGCAGTGTTCGGCCCGTACAATTTCCCTGGCCACTTGCCCAACGGCCATATCGTGCCGGCACTGCTGGCCGGCAACGCCGTGCTGTTCAAGCCCAGCGAGCTGACCCCCAAGGTGGCCGAGCTGACCGTGCAATGCTGGATCGACGCCGGCCTGCCCGCTGGTGTGCTGAGTCTGCTGCAAGGCGCCCGTGATACGGGTGTGGCCCTGGCGGCCCATGACGGCATCGACGGCCTGTTCTTCACCGGCTCCAGCCGCACCGGCAACCTGCTGCACAATCAGTTCGCCGGGCGCCCGGACAAGATCCTGGCCCTGGAGATGGGCGGTAACAACCCGCTGGTGGTGGAAGAAGTGCAGGATATGGAGGCGGCGGTGTACACCATCATTCAGTCCGCGTTCATTTCCGCCGGCCAGCGCTGCACCTGTGCGCGCCGCCTGCTGGTGCCCGAAGGCGCCTGGGGCGATTCGCTGTTGAAGCGTCTGGTACAGGTGGCAGGTGATCTGGTGGTGGGTCCGTACGACCAGCAGCCAGCACCGTTCATGGGCTCGGTGGTGTCGCTGGCCGCGGCCCAGGCGCTGCTCGATGCCCAGGCGCAATTGCTGAGCAAGGGCGCCACGGCGCTGCTGACCATGACCCAGCCCCAGGCCAATGCCGCGCTGCTGACCGCTGGCATCCTCGATGTGACGGCGGTGCAGGATCGCCCGGATGAAGAGTGGTTCGGCCCGTTGTTGCAGGTGATTCGCTACGGCCGCTTCGAGCAGGCCATCGCCGAAGCCAACAACACCCAGTACGGCCTGGCCGCTGGCCTGCTGTCCGATTCGGCCGCCCGTTACCAGCAGTTCTGGCTGCAAAGCCGCGCCGGTATCGTCAACTGGAACAAGCAGTTGACCGGTGCCGCCAGCAGCGCGCCGTTCGGCGGCGTGGGTGCCTCGGGCAACCACCGCGCCAGTGCCTATTACGCGGCGGATTATTGCGCCTACCCGGTGGCCTCGCTTGAAGCCCCGACCGTCAGCCTGCCGGCCAGCCTGACCCCCGGCGTGAAGCTGTAAGCGTGAGCATAATAACGAGACCCATGGAGCCCGGCCGATGAAAGCCTATGAAGTGAATTTTGATGGTCTGGTAGGTCCGACCCATAACTATGGCGGGTTGTCCTACGGCAACGTCGCCTCCCAGAGCAACAGTCAGCAGGCTTCCAACCCACGTGAAGCGGCGCGCCAGGGCCTGGCGAAAATGAAGGCGCTGATGGAGATGGGCTTTACCCAGGGCGTGCTCGCACCCCAGGAACGCCCGGATATCGCCGCCCTGCGAGCGCTGGGCTTCGGCGGCAGCGATGCCCAGGTCATTGAGCGCGCCGCCCGCGAGGCCATGCCGCTGCTGGTGGCAAGCTGCTCGGCATCGAGCATGTGGGTGGCCAACGCCGCCACCGTCAGCCCCAGCGCCGACACGGCCGATGGTCGCGTGCATTTCACCGCGGCCAACCTCAACTGCAAGTACCACCGCAGCATCGAGCACCCCACCACCAGTCGCGTGCTGGGGGCGATGTTTGCCGATGATCGCCACTTTGCCCATCACGCCGCCTTGCCAGCCGTTGGTCAGTTCGGCGACGAGGGCGCGGCCAACCACACGCGCTTCTGCCGCAGCTACGGCGAGCCGGGCGTGGAGTTCTTCGTGTTCGGCCGCAGCGCGTTCGACACCCGTTACCCGGCGCCGCAGAAATACCCGGCGCGCCAGACGCTTGAGGCTTCCCAGGCGGTCGCGCGCCTGCACGGGCTGAGCGAAGAGGGCGTGGTATTTGCCCAGCAGAACCCGGCAGTGATCGACCAGGGGGTGTTCCATAACGACGTGATCGCGGTGGGCAATGGCGAGCTGCTGTTCCACCACGAGGACGCTTTCCTGGACACCGCGCCGATGCTGGCGCAACTGCAGGCTAAACTGGCAAAACGCGGTGGCCACTTTCAGGCCGTTTGCGTGCCGCGCAATCAGGTGGCGGTCGAGGACGCGGTGCGTTCCTACCTGTTCAACAGCCAGCTGCTGTCGCGTGCCGACGGTTCGATGCTGCTGATCGTGCCTGAGGAATGCCGCGCCAACGAGCGCGTGTGGCAGTACCTGCAGCAGTTGACCGCCCAGGGCGGGCCGATTGCCGAGGTCAAGGTGTTCGACCTCAAGCAGAGCATGCAGAACGGTGGCGGCCCGGCGTGCCTGCGCTTGCGCGTGGCGCTGAACGAAACCGAGCTGGCCGCGGTGAACCCGGGGGTCATCATGACCCCGGCGCTGTACGACACCCTGACCCAGTGGGTAGACCGCCACTACCGCGATCGCCTGGGGGAAGCGGACCTGGCCGACCCGC
The DNA here is from genome assembly GCF_056278815.1 of Pseudomonas sp. TE3644. Classification (NCBI taxonomy): domain Bacteria; kingdom Pseudomonadati; phylum Pseudomonadota; class Gammaproteobacteria; order Pseudomonadales; family Pseudomonadaceae; genus Pseudomonas; species Pseudomonas sp. TE3644. Next base: position 903,000 of record NZ_JBWBQF010000001.1, read on the forward strand.
AATTGCTGCTGGAATGCCGCACGGCATTGGATGAACTGACGCAAATCCTTAAACTGGGCGCGGTGTACCCATTCCAACTTCAACCTTGAGAGATTTTCCCCATGTCCGACGCCCTGCGGCTGATTCTTGAAGACACCGACGGCACCCAGCTGGAAACCTCCTGCACCCGTCTTGCCGTGGTATGGCAAGGCAAGGAAGTGTGGATCCAGCAGGATGGCCGCGGCCAGCTGCTGATCGGCGTTGACGTCGAAGAAGACGATGCCGAATACGCCAACCTGCTGCTGCGCCCACTGGCCACCAACCTGGTCAGCCTGCAACTGGAAATGGAGCCGGCCGACGCCGGCGAAGACGACGGCCATGTGCATGGTCCGGACTGCAACCACTAAGGACTGACGCCTATGCTCGCCCTCGGCAAGCTGCTTGAATTGACCCTCGCCGGCCGTGAGCCGGCAGAGAAAACTCAGCTGACCGTCGAAGGCGTGCGCATGCGCTGGCTCGGCGAGGGGGCCCTCGAGGTTCGCCCGCCCGAGGTCCGCGACAACGGCATGGACTTGCTGTTGTCGGCGGGCATCCATGGCAACGAAACAGCGCCCATCGAATTGCTGGATGGCCTGTTGCACGACATCGCCCGCGGCACCCTCAAGCCGCGCGCCCGTATTCTTTTCCTGTTCGGCAACCCCGAAGCGATCCGTCGCGGCGAGCGGTACCTGGAGCAGGATGTAAATCGCCTGTTCAATGGCCGTCACGAACTGTCCAGTGGCCCCGAAGCCCTGCGCGCCTGCGAACTGGAGCGCCTGGCCGCCACCTTCTTCAGCCTGCCTGACCGCACCCGCCTGCATTACGACCTGCACACCGCCATTCGCGGGTCGAAGATCGAGCAGTTCGCCCTGTACCCGTTCAAGGAAGGGCGCGAGCACTCGGCGCGTGAGCTGGCGCGGCTGGAAGCGGCCGGTATGGAAGCGGTGTTGCTGCAGAGCAAGACCTCCATCACCTTCACCGCCTACACCTACGAACAGCTGGACGCCGAGGCCTTCACGCTGGAGTTGGGCAAGGCGCGGCCGTTCGGGCATAACCAACAGGTCAACCTGGCGCCGCTGGAGACAAGGCTCAAGCAGATCATCGAAGGCAGCGAGCCGGAGGTGGACCAGCCGCAGCACCTGAAGCAGTTTCGCGTGGCGCGGGAAGTGATCAAGCACAGCGATGCGTTCCGCTTGCACTTGCCTGCGGACGTGGAGAATTTTTCGGAGTTGCCGCAGGGTTACCTGCTGGCCGAGGATCTGGCGGAGTGTCGCTGGATTGTGGAGGAGGAGGGGGCTCGCATCATATTCCCCAATCCCAAGGTCAGGAATGGCTTGCGGGCCGGCATTCTCATTGTCCCCGCCTGACCTGTAGCCGCTGCCGCCAGGCTGCGCTGGCCCGCGTGTACGCTGCAGATGTTCAGTGGGGCGCAAGGCCAGGGCAGCCTGGCGGCAGCGGCTACAAGGTTTGCGTCGTAGCCGCTGCTGAAGGCTGGGGATAGAAAACTATCAGGCAACCTTGTGCTGGGCAGTCAGGCGACGCAGCGCACGCACTTTCTGCAAGGTATCAGCGCAGGTATTGGCCGCTTCGTGGCCCTTGTGCAGGAAGTGCTTGAAGAAGTACTCGTGATGCTCCTGGCCGTGGAAGTTGTGCGGGGTCAGGGACACCGAGAACACCGGCACTTCGGTTTCCAGTTGCACTTGCATCAGCGCGTCGACCACGGTGGCGGCGACGAAATCGTGGCGGTAGATACCGCCGTCCACGACCAGCGCAGCGCCGACGATACCGGCATAACGGCCAGTCTTGGCCAGCAGCTTGGCGTGCAGCGGAATTTCAAAGGCGCCGCCCACTTCGTAGAAGTCGATGTCGCTTTCCTGGTAGCCCAGCTGGGTGATCTGCTCGACGAAGCCGATACGGGCCTGGTCGACGATATCCTTGTGCCAGCAGGCCTGGATAAAGGCGATACGCTCGTTTGCGTGGCTTTTGCTGTCGATTGCGGTGGGTTGCATCTACGTTGACTCCTGTTTATGTAAAAAACAGGGCAGTTGGATCGAATGGGATTCAAGGGTACGTGGCCAGCCATCGGCCCTTGTGTGCCAATCCCGTTCTCTCTTCATCCGGACTATGACCGTCGGCCCCGGAATCACACCGGGTCTGCTGACCTTGCCAGGCGTAGCCTGCCAAGCGCTCGCGGGCTAGACGCATTGCGCGCCATTACCGCCGGTGGGGAATCGCACCCCGCCCTGAGAACGTTGCCACCCATTGGTAGGTGGCGAACGATTTTTAACATACTTTTTTGCACTATGCATCGCCCATGCGCTAGCGATTTAGTCGTATACGACACAGGCGCCCCCCTTTTGCTCCCACCGCGTCGCCTCTGTAGCAGCTGCCGAAGGCTGCGTCACAGGCGACGCGGTGGGTCAGTAAGCGCGCGGCGCCTGTGACGCGACCTGACGGCCGCTGCTACAGGTTGCCCAGCACCATAGAATCCCCCACACCGAACCCGCACGGATCCCGGATTAGCGAGCAGATCGTCGGGTTTTTTTCATTTATTCGCCATATATTGACAGGCTGTGGACTGTACCGTGGCCTCAGGGCCGATATAATGCGGCCCTTTGCCGTCGAAACGTCCAAGGATGTTACGCACTGGCCTATGGCCGCAGCCTGTCGTGGAAGAACCTAATGAAAAGCGCAGAAATCCGTGAAGCCTTCCTTCGCTTCTTCGAAGAGCAAGGCCACACCCGTGTAGCCTCCAGCTCCTTGATCCCGGGCAATGACCCAACCCTGCTGTTCACCAACGCAGGCATGAACCAGTTCAAGGATTGTTTCCTGGGCCAGGAAAAGCGCGCGTACACCCGTGCCGCCAGCAGCCAGAAGTGCGTGCGCGCCGGTGGCAAGCACAACGACCTGGAAAACGTCGGCTACACCGCCCGTCACCACACTTTCTTCGAAATGCTGGGCAACTTCAGCTTCGGTGATTACTTCAAGCGTGACGCCATCACCTACGCCTGGACCTTCCTGACCTCGCCGCAGTGGCTGAACCTGCCCAAGGAAAAGCTGTGGGTGACCGTCTACGCCAGCGATGACGAAGCCTACGACATCTGGACCAAGGAAGTGGGTGTGCCGGCCGAGCGCATGGTGCGCATCGGCGACAACAAGGGCGCCCCGTACGCGTCCGACAACTTCTGGACCATGGGCGATACCGGCCCGTGCGGCCCATGCACCGAGATCTTCTACGACCACGGCGCCGACATCTGGGGCGGCCCACCCGGCTCGCCGGAAGAAGACGGTGACCGCTACATCGAGATCTGGAACAACGTCTTCATGCAGTTCAACCGCACCGCCGACGGCGTGCTGCATCCGCTGCCAGCACCGTCGGTGGACACCGGCATGGGCCTGGAGCGCATCAGCGCCGTGCTGCAGCACGTGCACTCGAACTACGAGATCGACCTGTTCCAGAGCCTGCTGGCCGCCGCGGCCCAGGCCATCGGTTGCAGCAACGACAACCAGGCGTCGCTCAAAGTGGTGGCCGACCACATCCGTTCCTGCGGCTTCCTGATTGCCGACGGCGTGCTGCCGTCCAACGAAGGCCGTGGCTACGTGCTGCGTCGCATCATTCGTCGCGCCTGCCGCCACGGCAACAAGCTGGGCGCCAAGGGCAGCTTCTTCTACCAGATCGTTGCAGCGCTGGTGGCCGAAATGGGCGAAGCCTTCCCTGAGCTCAAAGCCCAGCAAGCACACATCGAGCGCGTGCTGAAAGCCGAAGAAGAGCAGTTCGCCAAGACCCTGGAACAGGGTCTGAAGATTCTCGAGGCTGACCTGGCCGGGCTCAAAGGCAACGTGGTACCGGGCGACGTGGTGTTCAAGCTGTATGACACCTACGGCTTCCCGATGGACCTGACCGGCGACATCGCCCGTGAGCGCGAGCTGACCCTGGACGAAGCCGGCTTCGAGAAAGAAATGGAAGCCCAGCGCGTGCGCGCGCGTGCCGCCAGCTCGTTCGGCATGGACTACAACGCCCTGGTCAAGGTCGACGTGCCGACCGTGTTCACCGGTTATCACAACACCCAATCCAGCGCCAAGGTCGTTGCCCTCTACAAAGAAGGCGTGTCCGTGCAGCAACTGGCCGAAGGCGAAGAGGGCGTGGTCATCCTCGACCAGACCCCGTTCTACGGCGAATCCGGTGGCCAGGTCGGTGACCGTGGCTACCTGCTGGCCGGCAATGGCCGCTTTGACGTGCGTGACACCACCAAGACCGGCGGCGCGTTCCTGCACCACGGCGTGGTTTCGCTGGGCAACCTGAGCGTCGGCGGCGAGCTGACTGCCCAGGTGGACGGCGACATGCAGCAGGCCACCTCGCTGAACCACTCAGCTACCCACTTGCTGCACGCGGCCCTGCGCCAGGTGCTGGGCGAGCACGTGCAGCAGAAAGGCTCCCTGGTGGACAGCCAGCGCCTGCGCTTCGACTTCAGCCACTTCGAGGCCATCAAGCCTGAGCAGATCAAGGCGCTGGAAGACATCGTCAACGCCCAGATCCGCAAGAACAGCGCGGTGGAAACCGAGGAAACCGACATCGACACCGCCCGCGCCAAAGGCGCCATGGCCCTGTTCGGTGAGAAATACGGCGACCAGGTTCGTGTGCTGAGCATGGGCGGCGACTTCTCCGTCGAACTGTGTGGCGGTATCCACGCCAAGCGCACCGGCGACATCGCCCTGTTCAAGATCATCAGCGAGGGCGGCGTGGCCTCTGGCGTGCGCCGTATCGAAGGCGTCACCGGTGCTGCGGCCCTGGCGTACCTGAACGGTGCCGAAGAGCAGCTCAAGGAAGCCGCGCAGCTGGTCAAGGGCAGCCGCGACAACCTGATCGACAAGCTGTCGGCAGTGCTGGAGCGCAACCGCCAGCTGGAAAAACAGCTTGAGCAACTGCAAGCCAAGGCCGCCAGCGCGGCCGGTGACGACCTGTCGGCCTCGGCCGTGGACGTCAAGGGCGTGAAGGTCCTGGCTGCGCGCCTGGACGGCATGGACGGCAAGGCGCTGCTGGCGCTGGTCGACCAGCTGAAAAACAAACTGGGCGAGGGCGTCATCCTGCTCGGTGGCGTGCACGAAGAGAAAGTGGTGCTGGTAGCCGGCGTCACCAAGGAGCTGACTTCCAAGTTGAAGGCCGGCGACCTGATGAAGCAGGCTGCCGCTGCCGTTGGCGGCAAGGGCGGCGGTCGTCCGGACATGGCTCAGGGTGGCGGCGTCGACGCCGGCGCGCTGGATGCAGCCCTGGCGCTGACCGTGCCGTTCGTCGAACAAGGTCTCTGATTCACCCTCGCGGGTACCTGTTGTCTAGTAGCAGGTTCCCGCGTTGTAGCGTTTGAATGTTTAATGGGCGCCCTTCATGGGCTGAGGCGGCTTTGAAATGGCTTTGATCGTACAAAAATTCGGAGGCACCTCCGTCGGCACTGTCGAGCGTATCGAACAGGTAGCCGAGAAGGTTAAGAAATTCCGCGAAGCCGGCGACGACCTGGTGGTTGTACTGTCTGCCATGAGTGGCGAAACCAATCGCCTGATCGAACTGGCCAAGCAGGCCAGCGGCGGCGACCAGCCGGTCCCGCGCGAGCTGGACGTGATCGTGTCCACCGGTGAGCAGGTCACCATTGCCTTGCTGGCGATGGCCCTGATCAAGCGCGGTGTGCCGGCGGTGTCCTACACCGGCAACCAAGTTCGCATCCTGACGGACAGCTCGCACACCAAGGCGCGCATTCTGCAGATCGACGACCAGAAGATCCGCTCCGACCTCAAGGCCGGTCGTGTCGTGGTCGTGGCAGGCTTCCAGGGCGTGGACGAGCAGGGCAACATCACCACCCTGGGCCGTGGCGGCTCCGACACCACCGGTGTCGCCCTGGCTGCCGCGCTCAAGGCCGATGAGTGCCAGATCTACACCGACGTCGATGGTGTCTACACCACCGACCCGCGTGTGGTGTCCACGGCCCAGCGCCTGGACAAGATCACCTTCGAAGAGATGCTGGAAATGGCCAGCCTCGGTTCCAAGGTGCTGCAGATCCGTGCGGTGGAATTCGCCGGCAAGTACAACGTCCCGCTGCGCGTGCTGCACAGCTTCCAGGAGGGTCCGGGCACCCTCATTACTATCGATGAAGAGGAATCCATGGAACAGCCGATCATTTCCGGCATCGCCTTCAACCGCGATGAAGCCAAGCTGACCATCCGTGGCGTACCGGATACCCCGGGCGTGGCGTTCAAGATCCTGGGCCCCATCAGCGCTGCCAACATTGAAGTGGACATGATCGTGCAGAATGTTTCGCACGATAACACCACCGACTTCACCTTCACCGTGCACCGCAACGACTACCAGTCGGCGCTGCAGGTGCTGGAAAACACCGCCAGCGAAATCGGCGCGCGTCAGGTCATCGGCGACACCAAGATCGCCAAGGTGTCCATCGTCGGCGTCGGCATGCGTTCGCACGCCGGTGTTGCCAGCCGCATGTTCGAAGCGCTGGCCAAGGAAAGCATCAACATCCAGATGATCTCCACCTCGGAGATCAAGGTGTCGGTGGTGATTGAAGAGAAGTACCTGGAGCTGGCTGTGCGTGCACTGCACACCGCCTTCGAACTGGATGCTACCCGTCAGGGTCAGTAACCCGTCCTTGCAAAAGGCGCGGCCATGCCGCGCCTTTTGCTTTTCTGTCGTTTGTGTTTGTTCCCCTAACTAGTGGGTGAGGAGTAGGTAATGTTGATTCTGACTCGTCGGTGCGCGGAAAGCCTGGTGATTGGTGATGGCGAGATCACCGTGACCGTGCTCGGCGTCAAAGGCAATCAGGTGCGTATAGGCGTCAACGCCCCCAAAGAGGTGGCTGTACACCGCGAGGAAATCTACCTGCGGATCAAGGAAGAGCAGGCCGAAGAACCAAGTGCTTAATTAATTTAGGTTTTTTTGAAAAAAGTGCTTGCATCGAAAAGGGGCTATCGATAATATACGCCCCGTGTTGCGGAGAGCTGGCCGAGTGGCCGAAGGCGCTCCCCTGCTAAGGGAGTACACCTCAAAAGGGTGTCGGGGGTTCGAATCCCCCGTTCTCCGCCATTATTTCTTTAGGGCGTTGAAAACTGGCTTTTTAGGTAAGTTGTTGAATTTACTGAAAAAAGTGCTTTACAAAAAGTTTTAACGAACTATGATGCGCGGCAACACATGCACTCGTAGCTCAGCTGGATAGAGTACTCGGCTACGAACCGAGCGGTCACAGGTTCGAATCCTGTCGAGTGCACCATTTAAGAGGCTTGTTTCGGTAACGGAAGAAGCAGCTTGCAACAAACCAGAGGTGATCTGGTCCATCAAGTACCATCGTGCACTCGTAGCTCAGCTGGATAGAGTACTCGGCTACGAACCGAGCGGTCACAGGTTCGAATCCTGTCGAGTGCACCATTTTACGAAGATTGTTTCTCACGAAAGAGTCTTCTGCTTCAACCAGAGGTGATCTGGTCTATCAAGCGCCAACCCTGCACTCGTAGCTCAGCTGGATAGAGTACTCGGCTACGAACCGAGCGGTCACAGGTTCGAATCCTGTCGAGTGCACCATACAAGTGAAAGCCCGCCTTCTTCTGAAGGCGGGATTTTTGCTTTTCAGCGTTTCAATAGTTCCGTTGTGGGAGCGGGCTCTGCCCGCGAAGGGCAGCGCCGCGCCGCACCTGCTAAACCGCAGTGTTCTCTTCGCGGGCAGAGCCCGCTCCCACAAGGTCAACTGCGGCTACAGGTCTTCGCTCTGGCGCTTGAGCTCGGCATCCAGCTGCTTGCGCTCTGCGCGCTCCTTCGCCGCCGTGCGCTCGCTGTCGCTGCTCAGGAACGGATGATAGGCCCGCTGCAGGCTCTGCAGCGCCCCTGAGGGGCATTGCTGCGTGGTAAACGTCAAATGCCCATCCTCGCCCTCGCAGCGCAGCACTGTCTGCGCCTGGGTGCCCAGGACCATCCACAACAGCCCTGCGCCCGCCACGTAACGCATCGATCCCATCGAACATCCTCCCTGGCGCCGATGTCCAAAGCCTAGCGGCATTTTCCCGTCCGCCTGCTGTGCTTTCATTGCAGCATGCGTCGTCGCATCTGCAACAGGTTCGAACAGCGCCGAGATTTCGTGCGCAAGCATTTGTTCTTGCCAGATTTTTTCGCGTTAAAAGCCTGCAGGCGGTGTATCATTGCGCCCGTCAGCCCCGCCGGGGCTTTGGATAATTTCCATGGACTTACCCAGTAGTTACTCAATAGCTCGCAACACCTATCAAGAATCGACCGATTGAACCTCTGGCGTGCTCCGCTGCTGGGGGTGGAGTTCGCCTATGACTGAAGTAGAAGTAAAAAAGCCGCAGGACAGCCTGCAGGATCGCCTGGCCCAGGTGATCGAATTGCTGCAGCGCCAGCGCGTGGTCGAAGACCTGACGCACCGTCAGGAAGGCCAGCACGCCGAATTGGTCGAAAACCTGGTTCACCGGCAGAACCTGGTCGAGCTGCAACGCAAGCTCGATGATCTGCACTCCGCCGACGTCGCCTACATCCTTGAAGCCTTGCCCCTGGAAGACCGCCTGACGGTCTGGCAGTTGGTCAAGGTCGAGCGCGATGGCGACATCCTGCTCGAGGTATCCGACTCGGTGCGTGAAACCCTGATCGCCGACATGGACGATCACGAGCTGTTGGCCGCCGCCAAGGAGATGGACGCCGACGAACTCGCCGACCTGGCCCCTGAGCTGCCGCGTGACGTTGTCCACGAGCTGATGGAAAGCCTGGATGCCCAGCAGCGCGAGCGCGTGCGTTCGGCCCTCAGCTACGACGAGGAGCAGGTCGGTGCGCTGATGGACTTCGAGATGGTCACCATCCGCGAAGACGTCAGCCTGGAAGTGGTACTGCGCTATCTGCGCCGACTAAAAGAGCTGCCCGGTCATACCGACAAGTTGTTCGTGGTCGATCAGGACGGCGTGCTCAAGGGTGTGCTGCCCATCAAGCGGCTGCTGGTCAATGACCCGGAGAAGCAGGTGTCCGAGGTGATGGCCAACGACCCCGTGTCGTTCCACCCTGATGAAGACGCCTACGACGCCGCCCAGGCCTTCGAGCGCTATGACTTGATCTCGGCCCCCGTGGTCGACAAGAACGCCCGGCTGATCGGCCGTCTGACCATCGACGAGATGGTCGACCTGATTCGTGAGGAAAGCGAGACCGAAGTCCTCAACATGGCCGGTCTGCGTGAAGAGGAAGACATCTTCGCCTCGGTATGGCGCTCGTTGCGCAACCGCTGGTCGTGGCTGGCCATCAACCTGATCACCGCCTTCGTGGCCTCGCGGGTGATCGGCCTGTTCGAAGGCTCCATCGAGCGCCTGGTGGCCCTGGCGGCGCTGATGCCGATCGTGGCGGGTATCGGTGGCAACTCCGGCAACCAGACCATCACCATGATCGTGCGCGCCATGGCGCTGGACCAGGTGAGCCCCGGCAACAGCAATACTACGCGCCTGCTGCGCAAGGAACTGGCCGTGTCGTTGATCAACGGCATCGTCTGGGGTGGGGTGATCGGCGTGGTTGCCTTCATGCTGTACGGCAGCTGGTCGCTGGGGGTGGTGATGACCGCCGCCATGACGCTCAACCTGCTGCTGGCGGCCTTCATGGGCGTGTTGATCCCCATGACCCTGGCCAAGTTCGGCCGCGACCCTGCCATGGGTTCCAGCGTAATGATCACCGCCATGACCGACAGCGGCGGCTTCTTCATCTTCCTGGGCCTGGCGACACTCTTCCTGATGTAAGCCCGTAGCCGCTGCCGCCAGGCTGCGCTGGCCCTGTGTTTTGCTGGAGATCTCCAGGGTTCACGCAGGCCACCGCAGCCTGGCGGCAGCGCCAACCGCCCACAAAAAAGCCAGCTTTCGCTGGCTTTTTTTATGGGCGGTTGGCAAACGCTCACGAGGCGTCGGCAGTGGCCTCGGCATTGTGGTCGATCAACGACACCAGTGCATTCTGCTGGCGGTGCGACAGTTGGCGGAAGCGTTGCAGCAATTCACGCTCGTGGAGGGACAGCTCCGGGCTGTCCAGGCGCATGCTCAGCTCTTCGCCCAGGGCGCCTTCCTGAATAAGGCTCTGTTCCAGGCGAGCGATGATTTCCGAGTTCATGCTACGGTGATGATTACGAGCTACCTCTGCAATGCGCTCACGCATCCCATCAGGAAGGCGTACGACGAATTTGTCAGCCGTACGGCTGGAGTAAATAGCCTGTTTCATTGGGCGCATATATTTGACCGTTTAGTTCAGGGGGAGCGGTTCTCGAAATTAGCCGCACGATGTGTTTACGACAGTCGATACAGCAAAAGTTCAACCCGAATTGTGAAAGAGGCTTCTATGATGCCTCATAGTCGCCATTTCGTTGGCGCCAATTCTGTGACAAATATTGAACTGAATAACGGCTTTTTGCCAGCACCAATTGTCAGAAATGCGTACTGGTTGGAAAATCCGCGTCTGCGACTCGACTGCCTGGTTCCGTACACGCCATCTCCAGAGGTGCTCTGGCTCGTCCCGCACAACCTGTGCACAATGACGCGCGAGCTACCCTAAGATTCAGCATAGTGGCATTTTGGCAGGTTGCCAGCATGCTGCCATACAGAGCGATGAGATGTCGGGACGTTTGATTTACCTCATGGGGCCTTCCGGGTCTGGCAAGGACAGTGTGATCGATGCCGCGCGCGAGGCGTTGCAGCGTATCGATGTGCAGGTGGCACGGCGCACCATCACCCGTTCCGCCGAGGCGGTGGGTGAGCATGCCGTGGGTGTCAGCCCGGATACTTTTGTTCGGATGCAGGCAGCCGGCGAGTTTGCCATGAACTGGCAGGCCAATGGTTTGCAATATGGTATCGGCAGCGACATCAATGCGCGCCTGGCCGAGGGGCATCACGTACTGGTCAACGGCTCGCGGGCCTGGCTGCCGCACGCCGTGCAGCGCTACCCCCAACTGCTGCCGGTGCTGATCACTGTGCAGCGCGATGCGCTGCGCCAGCGCCTGCTGGCCCGCGGCCGCGAAACCCTGGCGCAGGTTGAAGAGCGCCTGGCGCGCAACGATCGTCTGCAGGCAGAGCCCGCGCAGTGGGAGGAGGGTAGTGTGCGCATCGAAGCGCTGGATAACTCCACTGACCTTGCGTCAGCAGTGCAGCGCCTGATGGCGCTGCTGGCGCGTCACGGCATCAGCGCAGCGATGGGTCGAACTTGATCTTGCGGCCACGCAGCAGCGCCACTAACAGCAGCGCCGTCGATACCCCGCTGACAATGCCCATCGAGACGCTGGCCTGACCGGCATCGGGTGGCAGCGTCACGGCGGCCAGGAAACTGGCAATGGCGATCAGAAAAAAGGCCCATGCGCTTTTCGACATATGCGGCTCCTCAAAAGGTGTAGCGTTCAGTATGGACCGCCGGCACCGTTTCGCGCTGTTCCTGCTGCGACGTCAGTACCGACATCCCCCTGTGCGGCTTCATGTCAGCCAGCTGCGCGGCGGGGCGAGCCATGAAGTGGTCGGCCTGGACATGCACCAGGGCGGCGTCCGGTTGCTTTGCATCGTGGAAATGAAAAACCACCAGGGCCACCAGTGCCAACGCATTCAAGACATAGAGGGTGTTGTTCATGAGCTTGTCTCCGCGGAGTGAAGGGCAGCCTGGCCACTTTTTATGAAAGTGATTACAGCAGGCGCCGTGCCAACTCGTTCATGCGGATAAAACCCAGCAATTTCAGTAGTTTACAGTGTTTTCGCGACGCTGGCAGATTGCAATCTGCAAGATGGCAATTTGGCAGGATTGCAAAATGCACGGTCCTCGCCAGCCCTTGTGCCAGAGGGGCTGCGCCGCGATCGCGAAAAGTTCCCTTTTTGTAGACGCTGCCTACAGGGAAAAAGGGCACGGATGACATGACAAATGCCGGGAGGGTGGTTAACATGCTCGCCGTCCGTCGTGCTGCCGGTTCCCTGGTAGCGCTCTGCATAATGTCTCAGTAGCTCAATTGGATAGAGCATCCCCCTCCTAAGGGGAAGGTTGGCAGTTCGAACCTGCCCTGGGACACCAATATTTATTACGTTTTGAAGAATTTTCCTGGCGTCGAAAAATTTCGTGGGTGCAGGGTGGGTGCGCTTGCATGATCACGGATGTCTCAACTACCTGAGGGAGTCTGGACGTGGCGATTTTCGATATTTTTTCCAAACGTCAGAAAAAGAAGCGCGGCGAGCTGCCAGACGTCTATCAGTATGATCAGTTGCCAGATGCCCTTCGCGTGCAAGTGGTCCACGCAATGTGTGACGCACTAGGGCGTCCCGGCGAGTCAACAACGGAAAACTGTTGGCAAGCGATTAGCGATGTGCTCTGTAGGGAGTATGGTTTGTTCGCACTTCCAACCGCCAAGCCGCACAGTCGGCGAGAATACTTCAATGAGGTGGTTGATTTTTTCCTGCAGACCGATGACGTTGAGCATGCGCTAGATGTGGTTGAGATTTGCTTCAGGGTAGTCGACACCGTCAGTCGTGAACACCGCTATATGTGGCGAAATAACGCGAGCCAGATTGCGGACGCGGCGATTGAGGAGCTCAACAAGCGCTTTCAAGAACACGGCGTTGGTTATCAATTTGTGAGCGGTGAGATACTGCGGGTAGATTCGCAGTTACTGCACGTCGAGGTCATAAAGCCCGCACTTCGTTTGCTTACTGGGAAGGCGTACGCCGGAGCTCAGGAGGAGTTTTTGCGGGCACATGAGCATTATCGGCACGGTGCCCCCAAGGAGGCGCTTAACGAGTGCCTAAAGTCTTTCGAAAGCCTCATGAAATCCATCTGCCTCAAGCGCAATTGGGATCTTACTGGCAGGGAGACAGCAAGCTCTTTGATAAAAGTTTGCTTGGAGAAGGGGTTGATCCCGGCATTCTGGCAAACCCAGTTCTCCTCGCTCCGAAGCTTATTGGAAAGCGCGGTGCCAACTGGTAGAAATAATCTTGGGGGACATGGGCAGGGTCCTCAGACTGTTGCAGTCCCTGACTATTTGGTCGCTTTTATGCTGCATATGACGGGCGCGTGCCTTGTTTTTTTAGCGACCGCTGAAGAAAATTTGTGAGGGGCTGATCAGCCTCGAACCCGCAGTACCGTCGTTGTTGAGCAGCCCGCGTGCCTGGCAGTGGCCCGGATGCCCAGACCGGCGGCCAGTAGTTCCTTCACGCGCTTGTGCAGGTCGGCGTCAACTGGGCGTCCTTGGTATTTGCCTCCGGCCCTGGCCTTCTCGATGCCTTGGGCCTGGCGCTCCCGGCGCTGCTCGTAGTCCTTCCTGGCAATCGCCGCCATCATCTCCACCAGCATCGAGTTGATGGCCGCCAGCATCCGATCAGTGAACTCGTCTCCCTTCGTGTCGCGCAGCCCCTGGTGGCTGGTGGGCAAGTCCAGCGCGACGATCCGCAGGCCCTTGGCGTCAATCGCACCCTTGAGCTCGGCCCAGTCGTCCGCCGGCAGGCGTGACAGCCTGTCAATGGATTCTACCAGCAGAACGTCACCCTGCGGGCATCCTTGAGCAGGCGCAGCAGCTCTGGCCGGTCTGAGGCGGCGCCGCTAGCGTTCTCCAGATACTCGCACGCGATGACCTTGTTGTGCTCAGTGACGAACGCCTCCAAGGAGGCGCGGGCGCGGCCGGCATCTCGCTCGTCGGTGGATGTTCGAAGGTATGCGCGGATGAACATGGGTGCGTCCTGTATCAGTTAGGGTGTCCTACTAATGCTGTTGCACTTTGGGTGTTCCCTTACAAGGGAAATACGAAAATTTACCCAGATTTACGCGTATCAGCTCAGGCATGCCTGATTTTTTAATTCACTGCGCTGCTATGATTTTTGCGTTGGCCGTTAGATGGGGGTCATATGCCAAGAGGGCGCAAAAATGCGTTACGTCGTAACTGGTAAGGTCTTGCCCGAGCGCGCAGATATTTTCTTCTCCAAGGTCCAGTGGCAACTTGATGAGGGAACCGTATCCGCGCAATGTGATTCCTCGCAAATCACGGTAGTCATCGATTCGAACTCCGTTGACGGTTGGGGCTCCGCATACATCATGGCAGAGCATTTCGCGATGATTGTCGTGGGCGCCCTTGGGTTTTCGCTAGGCTCGGGGTATTCCATTGAGCTGATTCAAGTTACCGAGCAGGACGGTACGCCGCGTGTTTTTGGGGTTCGGCCGGTAGGGGAAACTATTGACGAGACACTGGCCTTTTCGCCTCATGAGCCTGTTTTGAATCGCGCAATCCTTTTGGCAACCAGTAATGTTTTCTTTCGACTAGCGTTGCGCGATTTCATCCGGGCGATAAATGACCCAGGGGACTGCCCAAGCTACTGCTACAGGGCGATCGAGAGCCTCAAATCAGCCTTTGAGTTTGACAGCCCAGGGCAGGGGTGGATGGAATTACATCAAGCCCTTGGTACCAACAAGTCATTGGTGGATGCAACGGTGAAGCGCTTCGCTGATCCCGTCAGGCATGGTAACTGGGTCAACGCGCTGGAGACGGATGGTAGAACGCGCTGGGAGATGCTGAAGCTAACCCGTGCGATGCTTTATAAGTATTTGGATCTTAAACAGCCGGAGCTGCTTACGGAAAGCTTGCCGGAATGACTTAGGCTCTGTGCGAAATGTGTGGAGCGCTCATGGAATACTGTGGGAGCTGGCTTGGCAGCGAGCTGTTGAGGTCCGAAAAGCTCGCTGGCAAGCCAGCTCCCACACCATAGTTCGCCGTCACATGCTTTTTCATACAGACCCTAGGGCAAGGTTGGACTATCACGGCTCCAATGTGCCCGAGGCCGCATCGAAACTTTGATTACCAGGCCAGTAGGTAGCCTCGGGATACTGCCGGAGGCTGCCTACCCGTCGACAGGCTTGGCTGGAGAACTCCCTCGAGGATAGTCACTCGGCGACGAAGCGTTGGCAATGGCCGATCATAACAATGCGAGCAGACGTGCTCATATCTGACCGCACCTCGAGCAAATGCAAACTTTGCGTGTTTATCTGCTTATATCTCAGTCAATTTCAAAGCGAACCGGCGAGCTTGCTATCGAGCACACCGTCGCGCCCCTCAGCTTCGCTCACCCGGTGGAGTTCGCTGCGTGCGTACCCAAACCCCATCTTCACCTCCTGCCAAACAAAAGTGTTCGTGCCCGGCGTCGTGTGAATCTTGAGCATTGTTAGGTTCTCAGCATCGGAGCCAATGGTGTGCGCGCCGGCCGGCACATCGGCAACCAGATAGGTGTGCGCCGCGGTGGCACCAACCACGCGGCCGTCGACGGTGACGGTCATCTTGATCGCCGCGCCCATGGTCTCGTTCCGGTAGATGTAGATCCTAGACATATCCGGCACAGTGCCAAACCGCTTCATCTCGGCGTCGGCAGTAGGGTCGCCCATTGGTACAGATGCGCAGCCATGGAGTGCGCCGACCAAGGCGACAATGCCTGCAAGCTTTTTCATGTGATGTCCCTGTCAAAAGGTGGCCCGATGCCACTGGTGGCGTGTTATACCTCTATGAATCGTCCTTGCCAACCCAGTACTAGGGGAAGCAATTATGAGTGGCTGATGGCTACAAACACACCACGGTATGATTCACGCGGAAAGGAAAGAGGGCGGCAAGCCGGCACCACGTGAAGGAAGGCCACTGAAGCCGATGGCGTCGAGCGGCCTGAGTTGGGCGGCGGGTTGGATTGCTGAGAAGGGCAGGCATTAGATATCACGGGAAACCGAGGCATCGTGAAGGTGCCTCCCCGGTGCTCGAACAAGGGAATAGCTGTCATACGACCAAGAAGAGCATTTGATCCGGTATCGAAATGCCATTATCACTCCGAGATTAAACCGGTGGCGGCCGATGGCAAAAAGACCTTGACGCTCCCCGGCATCGGCGCCGCAGTACTCGCCGATCCAGGCATTAAGGCACAGCTTCACCAAGCCATCGGAGGTATGGCCCCAGCTTTGGCTTGCTATGCCCAGGCAGGCCAGCTTCTATGAAATGCCAGCATCATCCAGCAAAGCTTCTGCCATCTCATGCAGGTAAAGCGCAGCCCATGTAATGTGGCTGCCACTCTCTTCCATCGCCGCATCAAGCAATAGCCGGTTTGCACAATGGCGCAATTGCGCGCTGTGCTCCAGGGCGTCACGGATAGGGATGTCGGGATTGACGCTGAATAAATTCAGGCTGCCTGCGCCGCCGTATTGACCAAAGGATGTCTGGCCCGATGTGGTCGGCTGATCAATTTCGCTCATGAGTGAATCTCCAGTGTTTACCAAGAGACCCATCACGCTTCTGCCGCCAAGCAGAATAGGGTGACGGGTTACGCTAGGTTGGCGGACCGGAACACTGGGACCGGCACTCCCGAGGGAGTCCAAGCGCAACCCGCCATAACACGATGTCGCGGGCACAAAAAAAGCGCCTGCAACAGGATATGCGCGGCGCATTGCGCCAGTGTTCGTGGGCCGCCAAGCCCAATCGCTAATGTGTAGCGACGGTTAAGGTTATCGTTTCGACCTGCGTGCCACAAGCGTGGCTGCAAAATGTGCTGCGTATTGAGATTGGCCACTGGAGGTGTGCCGGTTTTCGGGGGATTTGTCCCGAAAATGCACCAAGAGTACATTTGTACTCCTCGCGTATTCTCTCTATACATAGAGGCCATCCATTGGCCGGACTGTCCGCTAAATCCCCAACACCAACCGCCCCGACCAACTCCGCGAACAGCACAGCGCCATCTGATCATTCATCGCCTTCTCCCCATCACTCAGCACGTTGTCACGGTGACAAGGCGTGCCCTGCAGCACAGGTGTCAGGCACAAAACCCCTGCTCGCAGGACACTGCCACTTCAACACCGGCCGCCATCAATGCCTGGGCAATGGACTGTTCAGCGTGGACTGCCACTACTTGCCCGGTTGAGTTCACTTGCACCTCGAACGCATCGCCGACTGAGGTCGTGGCAATAGGGGCAAACGCTTCCTGATGAATCTGCGCCGGTAACCATCCCAGCGCCAGTGCGCGTTCGGTCATGTGGCGCATGAAGGCTTCGGGGCCGCACAGGTAAAGCTGGGTGCCAGGATTGGGCCGCATCAAGTCGTCCGGCACATGCTGGCGCGGGCTTCGGCCCTGGTCGCTGTGGTGCAGTTGCACTTGCCCTGTCGCCAACTGCGTTTCCAGCCTTTCGGCGTAGGCCGCTTCACCGCGGGTGCGGGTGTAGTAATGCAGGGCAAACGAGCGCTGCTGTTCGTTTAATGCAGCCGCCATCGACATCAGCGGTGTAATACCGATGCCGGCGGCTATCAGCAGATAGCGATCGGCAGGCTCGATGGCGAACAGGTTGCGAGGGACGGAGATACTCAGTTCATCACCAACGGTCAATCGCTCATGAACAAACCGCGACCCGCCCCGCGAGTCCGGTTCCTTTTTCACACACAGCTCGAAGTGATCACGTTGCGATGGCGCGCTGGCGATCGAGTACTGCCGGATCATGTCGCCGGGCAGGAACACATCTATATGGGCCCCCGCAGCAAAGGCAGGCAGCGCCTGGCCGGGCAGGGGCACCAGGCGGATGCTCAGGTTTCCGCTGCCTTGGGCGGTCAGTATGGCGACTTTTACAGTCAGTCGGCTCATGGTGTGCGCCTCAATAAAGGAAGAACTGGCTCAGGCCCTGGCTGCGCAGGCCCTTGCGGTAGGCAATGGAGCTCATGTCCGCCGGGATGTGCACTTCCAGCATCGGGTCCAGGGGCAGGCGTTCGGGTTTTTGCGACTCGACGATCAGGCGGTCTTCCTCGAACACTTTCAGGTTGAAGGCGTGGCAGTCCTCTACCGGCAGGTCCTTGTCGAAGTTGCGCGCGATGGGGGCGAACAGCCGGGTGATCTTCGACGACACCGGCGAGGCGGCATTCATGATCACCAGCCGGCCGTCATTGGGGAAATGCACGGTCAGGGTGGCAGTGAAGGGCAGGTGCACCTGGAAGTGCCGCAGCCAGTTGAAATCGGCGGGTGCCTTGCCATCGATGCCGATGGGGTAATTGCCCACGCAGCTGTGGTAATGCACTTCGAACCCCTTGCCGGTCTCGGTGGGGCGGTAAGGCGGGATTTCGGTGTTGTCGGGGTCGCTGAAGGTGTCGGTGTGCACGAAGCCGAAGTGCGCCACATCGAGGAAGCCTTCCAGCTGGCGCCCGGCAAACGCCTGGATGTCCACGGTAGGGCAGACGATCTGCTGGAACTGCGGGTCCTCCCACTGGGGCATCAGCGGGATATCGGTACTGTCGTCCTTCGGGTCAAGGCAGGTCCAGATCAGGCCGTAGCGCTCCACGGCGGGGTAGGTATGTAGCTGCATGCGTGCCGGGATCGCAGCAGTGGGGCTGGCCGGCACTTTATTGCAGCGCCCGCCATTGCCAAAGCGCAGGCCATGGTAGGGGCACACCACGCCCTGGCCGTCGCTCTTGCCCATGGTCAGTGGCACGCCACGGTGTGGGCACACATCGCGGGCCACCACCAGTTCGTCCTCCATGCGGTACAGCACCAGCGATTCGTCCAGCAGCATGGCTTTGACCGGCTCGCGGCCCACGGCGTCCGATTGTGCGATGGGGTACCAATGGGACGCCAGGATGGTGTGTGTGGGGGCGCATCGGCAGTTGTCGAGGGCGGCGTTGTTGGCGTTGGGGGGATATGAGGGGGAGGATGGTGGGGGTGGGTGGGGATTTTGTTTCTATATAGGGGGGGAGGGATTGCATTAAGGCCGCCAGGTGCCAGTCGATGTTTTTCTGGCGCCCGTGAGATCGAGCGCCGTCCGCACGGCGCTTCCCGAGCTTCGCTCGGTCCCACATCTGTTTCGGGCCAGTCATGTCAGTAGCATCACCTCGTCCGCCTTGTTTGCCCACTGCAGATATGTGTTGGTGCCACCAAGGCGGACCAGGTGATCCCCCCAGACAAAACTGGCCCGAAACAGATGTGGGACCGGGCGAAGCCCGGGAAGCGCCGCGCGGGCGGCGCTCGATGTCATGAGGCATGAAATCCTCAAGGCATGCACCTGGCGGCCCTGATACGGTGGGTTGCGGGGATGCTTTTGACTCTAAAGACAATTTGTTGAAATTAACCCTTGACCCGCCCCTGAATCTCTCTATAATTCGCCCCACTTCCGGCGCAGACCAAACGGAAAACTCCTTGAGTTTCAAAGAGTTAACCGAAGTAAGCAGCTCTGGAATGTTTCGATCTTAAAGTCGAAAGCGGCAAAAAGGCAGTTGACAGCGACTCAAATCACTGTAGAATTCGCCTCCCGCTAACGAGAGATCGAAGCGAGCCAAGTGTTTGAAGTTGAACGGAAAATTCTGAAAAACTTCAAAATAAACGCTTGACAGGCTCTGAGGAAAGCGTAGAATGCGCGCCTCGGTTGAGACGAAAGAATCAACCAACCGCTCTTTAACAACTGAATCAAGCAATTCGTGTGGGTGCTTGTGACTCAGACTGATAGTCAAAA
>NZ_JBWBQF010000001.1:925000-1135000 GCF_056278815.1 Pseudomonas sp. TE3644
ATCGAGTAGGACGGAGCACGAGAAACTTTGTCTGAATATGGGGGGACCATCCTCCAAGGCTAAATACTACTGACTGACCGATAGTGAACTAGTACCGTGAGGGAAAGGCGAAAAGAACCCCGGAGAGGGGAGTGAAATAGATCCTGAAACCGTATGCGTACAAGCAGTGGGAGCAGACTTTGTTCTGTGACTGCGTACCTTTTGTATAATGGGTCAGCGACTTATATTCAGTGGCGAGCTTAACCGAATAGGGGAGGCGTAGCGAAAGCGAGTGTTAATAGCGCGTTTAGTCGCTGGGTATAGACCCGAAACCGGGCGATCTATCCATGGGCAGGTTGAAGGTTGGGTAACACTAACTGGAGGACCGAACCGACTACCGTTGAAAAGTTAGCGGATGACCTGTGGATCGGAGTGAAAGGCTAATCAAGCTCGGAGATAGCTGGTTCTCCTCGAAAGCTATTTAGGTAGCGCCTCATGTATCACTGTAGGGGGTAGAGCACTGTTTCGGCTAGGGGGTCATCCCGACTTACCAAACCGATGCAAACTCCGAATACCTACAAGTGCCGAGCATGGGAGACACACGGCGGGTGCTAACGTCCGTCGTGAAAAGGGAAACAACCCAGACCGTCAGCTAAGGTCCCAAAGTCATGGTTAAGTGGGAAACGATGTGGGAAGGCTTAGACAGCTAGGAGGTTGGCTTAGAAGCAGCCACCCTTTAAAGAAAGCGTAATAGCTCACTAGTCGAGTCGGCCTGCGCGGAAGATGTAACGGGGCTCAAACCATGCACCGAAGCTACGGGTATCACCTTTTGGTGATGCGGTAGAGGAGCGTTCTGTAAGCCTGTGAAGGTGAGTTGAGAAGCTTGCTGGAGGTATCAGAAGTGCGAATGCTGACATGAGTAACGACAATGGGTGTGAAAAACACCCACGCCGAAAGACCAAGGTTTCCTGCGCAACGTTAATCGACGCAGGGTTAGTCGGTCCCTAAGGCGAGGCTGAAAAGCGTAGTCGATGGAAAACAGGTTAATATTCCTGTACTTCTGGTTATTGCGATGGAGGGACGGAGAAGGCTAGGCCAGCTTGGCGTTGGTTGTCCAGGTTTAAGGTGGTAGGCTGGAATCTTAGGTAAATCCGGGATTCTAAGGCCGAGAGCTGATGACGAGTTGTCTTTAGACGACGAAGTGGTTGATGCCATGCTTCCAAGAAAAGCTTCTAAGCTTCAGGTAACCAGGAACCGTACCCCAAACCGACACAGGTGGTTGGGTAGAGAATACCAAGGCGCTTGAGAGAACTCGGGTGAAGGAACTAGGCAAAATGGCACCGTAACTTCGGGAGAAGGTGCGCCGGTGAGGGTGAAGGACTTGCTCCGTAAGCTCATGCCGGTCGAAGATACCAGGCCGCTGCGACTGTTTATTAAAAACACAGCACTCTGCAAACACGAAAGTGGACGTATAGGGTGTGACGCCTGCCCGGTGCCGGAAGGTTAATTGATGGGGTTAGCTAACGCGAAGCTCTTGATCGAAGCCCCGGTAAACGGCGGCCGTAACTATAACGGTCCTAAGGTAGCGAAATTCCTTGTCGGGTAAGTTCCGACCTGCACGAATGGCGTAACGATGGCGGCGCTGTCTCCACCCGAGACTCAGTGAAATTGAAATCGCTGTGAAGATGCAGTGTATCCGCGGCTAGACGGAAAGACCCCGTGAACCTTTACTATAGCTTTGCACTGGACTTTGAATTTGCTTGTGTAGGATAGGTGGGAGGCTTTGAAGCGTGGACGCCAGTTCGCGTGGAGCCATCCTTGAAATACCACCCTGGCAACTTTGAGGTTCTAACTCAGGTCCGTTATCCGGATCGAGGACAGTGTATGGTGGGTAGTTTGACTGGGGCGGTCTCCTCCTAAAGAGTAACGGAGGAGTACGAAGGTGCGCTCAGACCGGTCGGAAATCGGTCGTAGAGTATAAAGGCAAAAGCGCGCTTGACTGCGAGACAGACACGTCGAGCAGGTACGAAAGTAGGTCTTAGTGATCCGGTGGTTCTGTATGGAAGGGCCATCGCTCAACGGATAAAAGGTACTCCGGGGATAACAGGCTGATACCGCCCAAGAGTTCATATCGACGGCGGTGTTTGGCACCTCGATGTCGGCTCATCACATCCTGGGGCTGAAGCCGGTCCCAAGGGTATGGCTGTTCGCCATTTAAAGTGGTACGCGAGCTGGGTTTAGAACGTCGTGAGACAGTTCGGTCCCTATCTGCCGTGGACGTTTGAGATTTGAGAGGGGCTGCTCCTAGTACGAGAGGACCGGAGTGGACGAACCTCTGGTGTTCCGGTTGTCACGCCAGTGGCATTGCCGGGTAGCTATGTTCGGAAAAGATAACCGCTGAAAGCATCTAAGCGGGAAACTTGCCTCAAGATGAGATCTCACTGGAACCTTGAGTTCCCTGAAGGGCCGTCGAAGACTACGACGTTGATAGGTTGGGTGTGTAAGCGCTGTGAGGCGTTGAGCTAACCAATACTAATTGCCCGTGAGGCTTGACCATATAACACCCAAGCAATTTGCGTCGAAATGACCAGATTGCGGTGTTGTGAAGATGATACGAGCCGAAAGTTTGCGATTCACAAATACCATCACATACCCGATTCGCTGGAATGCCACCCAAAGGGCATCCTGGCTACAGAATTTCTTGACGACCATAGAGCATTGGAACCACCTGATCCCATCCCGAACTCAGCAGTGAAACGATGCATCGCCGATGGTAGTGTGGGGTTTCCCCATGTGAGAGTAGGTCATCGTCAAGATTAAATTCCGAAACCCCCACTTGCGAAAGCAGGTGGGGGTTTTGTCTTTTCCGGGATTTAAAATCTCGGCCAGCAGTCCTGGCCTCATCGCGAGCAAGCTTTGCTCCCACAGTGTAAAGCCCCGCACAGGTGCCAGGCTCAACACTGTGGGAGCAAAGCTTGCTCGCGATGAGGCCCTCCCTGACACCCCCCCCCATACACATTGAACCAACCCACGAATAATTCCTCCCATGAGCGCAGCCTGCGCCCGCTGCTCAGGCATAATCGGCCTTGCCCGTTTGTATCCAGCTACCTACCCTTTAGGCACCGCCTAACCCATTCAAGGAGCCGCTCGGAACGTCAATGCGCCAAATATGGAAACCCTTTCGTGCGCTGTATTTCGCCGCGTTGATGATGTTGATCGGCTCGGGCCTGTTAAGTACTTACCTGGCCCTGCGCCTGGCGGCCGATCATGTGGATGGGCTATGGGTGGGTGCGCTGATGGCGGCCAACTATTTTGGCCTGGTGCTGGGCGGCAAGATCGGCCACCGGCTGATCGCCCGGGTAGGGCATATCCGGGCTTATACCACGTGTGCCGGTATCGTCTGCGCCGCGGTGCTGGGCCATGGCCTGGTCAATTACCTGCCCGCCTGGCTGTTCCTGCGGATGATCGTGGGCCTGGGCATGATGTGCCAATACATGGTCATCGAAAGCTGGCTCAACGAGCAGGCCGACGCCAAGCAGCGTGGTGCCGTGTTCAGCGGCTACATGATTGCGTCGTACCTGGGGCTGGTCCTGGGCCAGTTGATTCTGGTGATCCACCCGCAACTGGGGCTGGAACTGCTGATGCTGGTGGCCCTGTGCTTCGCCCTGTGCCTGGTGCCGGTGGCGATGACGCAGCGCATCCACCCCGCACCGCTCAAGCCTGCGCCCATGGAGCCGCGCTTCTTCCTCAAGCGCGTACCGCAGTCGCTGAGTACCGTGCTGGGTTCGGGGCTGATCGTAGGCTCGTTCTACGGCCTGGCGCCGCTGTACGCCTCTCAGCAGGGCCTGACGACCGAGCAGGTGGGCTTGTTCATGGGTTCGTGCATCTTTGCCGGCTTGTTGGTGCAATGGCCGCTGGGCTGGCTCTCGGACCGTTATGACCGCGCCGTGTTGATTCGCACCTTCGCGCTGCTGCTGGGCGTTGCCGCCTTGCCCTTGGCGATACTGCCCAGCGTGCCCCTGGAGGTGCTGTTCGGCGCAGGCTTCCTGGTGTCTTTGCTGCAGTTCTGTCTCTATCCCCTGGCCAACGCCTTTTCCAACGACCATGTGGAGCCGGAGCGCCGCGTATCGCTGACGGCAATGCTATTGGTCACTTACGGGGTAGGGGCCAGCATCGGCCCACTGGTGGCCGGGGTGCTGATGAAGTCATTCGGCAGTCACATGCTCTACGCCTTCTTCAGCTTCTTCGCCCTGGTGCTGGTGTGGCGAATCCGGCCTAAGGCCGTCACCAACCTGCACCAGGTCGACGATGCGCCGCTGCACCACGTGGCCATGCCCGACAGTATGTCCAGCTCGCCCCTGGTGGCGGCGCTGGACCCGCGCGTCGACGAGCAGTCAGTGCACGATCAGATGCACGTCACCCCTGATCACGTCCCCGACCCGATCGCCGACGAGCTGGACGAAGCCGCAGAAATGGGCGACGGCAAAAAGGTCGGCCGCAGCCTCAGCGAAGAAGAACAGTAACCGTAGCCGCTGCCGCCAGGCTGCGCTGGCCCTGTACCTCGTCGCAGATCTGACGGGTTCACACCAGCCAGCGCAGCCTGGCGCCAGCGGCTACAAAAAAGGCCCGGTCATGGCAATGACCGGGCCTTTTTTCATGGCGACTACAACTCAGTAGTCGTCTTTGTCGAACCGGCGCGCCTCGCGCTGCAGGTCGAACACAAAACGCTCCACCTGACGCTGCACCAGGCCCGTCATGTTGTGGAAACGCATGCCGGCGAACGTCGTGTTGATGCGCTCTTCGTAATGCAAGTGGCGCAATTCGACCGGCGCGGTCATCTTGCCGAACGGCAGGTTGGCGACAAAGCGGTCATACACCTGGCCCAGTTGCAGGCGCTCGGAGATATCGCCCTCAAAGCGCAGCTTGCAGCCGGTGGCAGAAATATCCAGCAGCTTGCCGATGAACTCGCCCTTGAGCTTTTCGCCCGCAATCGACACATCCACCAGGTGGGCCAGCTTCAGTGCGGCACGGAAGGCGTTGCGACGCTGGTGGTAGATCACCTCCGTCGGCAGCGGGCCGTGGTAGACGCGACCCCCTTCGTTTTCATCGATGGTCAGGGCGTGTTCCACGTCCCAGGCGATGCGCACGCCATCATGGAAGCCTTCCACCTTGAACGGCTCGCCGGCCGCGAGAAATTTCTCGCCGTCACGCGGAATCATCTCGTCGAAGGCCAGGACATTGCTGTCACGGTCCAATTCGACCAGATAGGTCTGGAAGCGCTGGCTGCGCTCGTGAAATGTGATGATCAAAGGATCATGGCTCTGCAGCAGCGCGCGCAGGTTGGCGGCGATTTCCAAGGGCGTAGTCAGCACCTTGGGGGGCTGCGGAGCGTCTTCCGCGTTTGTGGCATTGAACACGGTTTATCAATCTCCAGGCAAAAAACGACACACGCAGGTGCTGGCGTTATGGCAGCATGTTCCACGCCTTGGTAAGGAAGGTCAAGCCTGACTCAACGGACGAGGCTTGGCCAGTTTCGACGTGGAGCCTCGGGCATCATAAAGCGAGGGGGTTTCACCGCCCATCAGGATGCGCATCTGGTTGGCGGTGGTGAGTTGTTGCAGGCGAATCGACTTGCCGTTTTGCTCATTCGCTGCCTGGCAATCGGCCAGCAGCCCCGTGAGCAAATCGCCCCGAGCCAGCAAATCGGCTCCAAGGTGCGAGTGTTGGGCAAGGATTTCCAGACCTTTGCGATCGGCTGACAACTTGAGGTGGTGCAGGATTTCGGTGCGTTTACGGCCATGCTGCTCGAGCAGAACGATCAACGACTGTTTTTGCGCGAGGATATTCTCCAGCAACGGCATATCACGGCCGTGCAGGGCCAGCGACTCGTGCTGCAATAGCGCAAGCAGTTGCTGCGCCGGAGCGATATCTTCTTCAATCAACAGCAGTAGGTTTCTGTCGTGCATGGCGAGCTCTGGTTTTCAAGCGTCCAGAAGCCTCTGCGCAGGGCATGTGCCCTAGCGCTGGGCTTCAAAATTTAGCAGTTTGCTGGCTACGCGGCTGCTATCCACTTTATAGCTGCCATCGGCGACGGCCGCTTTCAACTGCGCCACGCGGGCACTGTCGACGGTCGGCTGATCGCGCAGCTTGTCAGTGATTTTCTGCAACTGCTGAGCCTCGGAACTCAGGTGTACGGATTCCCCGCCGCTGGTGCTGCCAGTGGACGTAGTAGTGGCTGCTGTGTCGGTGCTCACCGAAGTATCGGTGGTGTCCTTGCTGCCGCTCGTACGTGTCGAGCTCGACACTTGCGAGGAATTGTTCAAACGACTGAAGTCGATAACCATAATAAAAAACCTCTGGGTATTTGGACGCTTGCCTTGTTTTCGGCCAAACCCCGAATAACTTTAGGCACTTTGATACAAAGCGCCGATGCACCAGAACTGGGGGCTGCGCAGCCCTCAGTCTAGGAAAATACGCCGCGAACCGCCAGCATTTACATAGCCACTTCCACCTGGCCGGGGCCGGTGACGCGGGCCTTGATCACGCGGTTGGAGTTAAGGTTGCGTACCCGGATCTGCTCGCTCATCGCGCCTTTGGACAGTGCTTCGCCGGGCATTTTGACCGCCAAACCCCCGGTGGTGGCGGTGATGACCACATTGTCGCCTTTCTTGATGGTGTCCGGCGCCTCGATGTGGGCGGGGGTCAGCACCTGGTCATTGACCGTTGGTCGGAGAAGCTTCTGCCCCACGGCCTGATCGAGCGCCGTCAGGTAGCCCTGGCTCAGCAAGCCCACATCGCGCTCGCGCATGGCCACGTCGCCGTCGGCGATCACGCCGTCGCGCTTGAGGGGGCGTGTGGTGGTGACCACGTCACGGAACAGTTTCACCTGGGCCGGCACGAACACGGTCCAGGGCGAGCTGCCGTCACAGCGCACCCGCACCGACACGCGACCGATGGGGGTGGCCGGGCTTTGCAGCGCCGCTGTCAATTCCTTGTCGCACAACCCCATGCGCAAACGCGGGTCCAGATTGTTGACCTGCACCTCATAACGGCCTTCGGTCTGGCTGGTTGCCAGATAATCCTCTACCGTGAACTCAAGAAAACCCTGGGTCGTACCGATAAGCTGCTCAGGAGTTGTGAATTCCTCTGCCTGGGAGGCATTGCCGAATCCGAAAAGGCAGACCGCAGCAAGCCCGCAGAGTAGTCTCTGTGCCATGCGTCGGGAAAATGTCGTTTTTGCGTTCATACACTATAAAAAGCAAGGGTCGTGCCGATTCAGTGGCAAGGTACGATCCACGCGAAGGTTTTAAGGAGTCACGGGCATGGCTGGTGTAATGGATTCGGTGAACCAGCGCACTCAACTGGTAGGGCAGAACCGCCTGGAGCTGCTGCTGTTCCGTCTGAACGGTTCGCAGCTCTATGGCATCAACGTGTTCAAGGTGCGGGAGGTGCTGCAATGCCCCAACCTGACCGTGATGCCCAAGTCCAGCCCGGTAGTGCGCGGTGTGGCGAATATTCGTGGGGCGACCATCCCGATCCTCGATCTGGCATTGGCGACCGGTGCGCGCAGTTTGCAGCAGGACATCAAGAATACGTTCGTGATCATCACGGAGTACAACACCAAGATCCAGGGCTTCCTGGTGCACTCGGTGGAGCGCATCGTCAACATGAACTGGGAGGAGATCCATCCGCCACCCAAGGGCACCGGCCGCGATCACTACCTCACGGCAGTGACTCGGGTGGACAATCAGCTCGTCGAAATCATCGACGTGGAGAAAATCCTCGCCGAAGTGGCACCCACCTCCGAGGCTATTTCCCACGGCGTGGTGGATCAGGAAACCCAAAGCAAGGCCGTATCGCTGCGCGTGTTGACCGTCGATGATTCCTCGGTGGCGCGCAAGCAGGTGACGCGCTGCCTGCAGACGGTGGGTGTGGAGGTGGTAGCCTTGAATGACGGGCGCCAGGCGTTGGACTACCTGCGCAAGCTGGTGGATGAGGGCAAGCGTCCCGAGGAAGAATTCCTCATGATGATTTCCGACATCGAAATGCCCGAGATGGACGGCTATACCTTGACTGCGGAGATTCGCAGCGACCCACGCATGAAAAACTTGCACATCACCTTGCACACCTCCCTTTCGGGGGTGTTCAACCAGGCGATGGTCAAGAAAGTGGGCGCCGATGATTTCCTGGCCAAGTTCCGGCCCGATGATCTGGCGCAGCGCGTGGTTGATCGAATCAAGGCAGCAGGCTAACGGCCGGGGCACCCATGCCCCGGACACGACAGACGATTTAAGAGGCGGCACCATTGTCTACGGGTAATTTGGATTTCGAACAGTTCCGGGTCTTCCTGGAAAAGGCCTGTGGCATTCTGTTGGGCGAGAACAAGCAGTATCTTGTTTCCAGCCGTCTCAACAAGCTGATGGAGCAGCAGGGCATCAAGTCCCTGGGCGAGCTGGTGCAGCGCATCCAGACCCAGCCGCGCAGTGGTCTGCGCGAGCAGGTGGTGGACGCCATGACCACCAACGAAACCCTGTGGTTCCGTGATACCTACCCCTTCGAAGTCATGAAAAACAGAGTGCTGCCCGAGTTCGTCAAGAATTCGCCGGGCCAGCGCCTGCGCATCTGGTCGGCGGCGTGTTCCTCGGGGCAGGAACCCTATTCGCTGTCGATGACCATCGACGAGTTCGAGCGCACCAACCTGGGCCAGCTCAAGTCGGGCGCGCAGATTGTTGCCACCGACCTGTCCGGCTCCATGCTGACCAACTGCAAGAGCGGTGAGTACGACAGCCTGGCCATCGGCCGCGGCCTGTCGGCGGACCGCCTGCAGCGCTACTTCGACACCAAGGCCCCGGGCCGCTGGGCGGTCAAGGCGCCGATCCGCAGCCGCGTGGAGTTTCGCTCCTTCAACCTGCTGGACAGCTACGCGGCGCTGGGCAAGTTCGACGTGGTGTTCTGCCGCAACGTGCTGATCTACTTCTCGGCGCAGGTGAAGAAGGACATCCTGTTGCGTATCCACGGCACCCTCAAGCCAGGTGGCTACCTGTTCCTGGGCGCCTCGGAGGCGCTCAACGGCTTGCCGGACCACTACCAGATGGTTCAATGCAGCCCGGGCATCATCTACCAGGCAAAATAAAGCAAAGGCCCTTCGGGGCCTTTGTTGTTTCCAGGGTATCCACGCCGCTGTAGCCGCTGCCGCCAGGCTGCGCTGGCCCCATGCCTCACTGAATATCCCCTGGGTTGACCCCGGCCGGCGCAGCCTGGCGGCAGCGGCTACAGGCGGCAATCACCCATTGCCGCTTTGTTGGCACCCAGCGGAACCCACTTGCCGCTTTTCTGGCATTGCCGCTTGCCACATCCGGCCAACCCCAGCAAAACCGGGCCCCTCACAATCTGGCACGGCCCTTGCTATCTCTCCTGTCACCAACATCCGGTCCGCCGTTTAAAGGTTTCCAACATGAGCATCAGTTTCGACAAAGCGCTGGGTATTCACGAACAGGCACTGGCGTTCCGCGCCCAGCGCGCTGAAGTGCTGGCCAACAACCTGGCCAACGCCGACACGCCTAACTACAAGGCCCGTGACCTGGACTTTGCCGCCGTGCTGCAAGCCGAAGGCGACAAGCGTCAGAACGGCACCTTTGAACTTGAGCGGACCAACAGCAAGCACATCGAAGCCGATGGCGTGAGCATGGGTGACCAGCAATTGCTGTACCGCACCCCCAGCCAGCCGTCGCTGGACCAGAACACCGTCGACGCGCAGGTGGAAACCGCCAGCTACGCCGAGAACTCGGTGAACTTCCAGGCCAGCTTCACGCTGCTCAACGCCAAATTCAAAGGGCTGGTGTCAGCCATCCGTGGGGAGTAATTCATGTCTCTAGCCAGCGTTTTCAACATTGCCGGTACCGGCATGAGTGCCCAGACCACTCGCCTGAACACCGTCGCCAGTAACATCGCCAACGCCGAGACCGTCTCGTCCAGCATCGACCAGACCTACCGCGCACGGCACCCGGTGTTTGCCACCGTGTTCGACCAGACCCAGTCCGAAGGTGACAGCGGCTCGCTGTTCCAGGATCAGGATGCGGCCGGCAGCGGCGTGCAGGTGTCGGGCGTGATCGAGGACCAGAGCAATCTGGAAGCCCGCTACGAACCCAAGAATCCGGCCGCCAACGCCGACGGCTACGTGTACTACCCGAACGTCAACGTGGTGGAGGAGATGGCCGACATGATCTCCGCCAGCCGTTCGTTCCAGACCAACGCGGACATCATGAATACCGCGAAAACCATGATGCAGAAAGTCCTGACCCTGGGTCAGTGATAGGGGCGAACCAGCATGACTACAACTACCGACAGCACTTCGGCCTCATCCGTCCTGACAGCGCTGCAGAAAACCACCAGTACCACTGACAGCTCCACCGGTACCGCTGGCAGCGCCCTGGGCAAGGACGCGTTCCTGCAACTGCTGGTTACGCAGATGCAGAACCAGAACCCCCTGGACCCACAGGACAACACCGCCTTCGTTTCCCAGCTGGCGCAGTTCAGCAGCCTGGAAAGCATGCAGAGCCTCAACGACTCGGTGAGCACCATCCTCACCTCGTACCAGTCGTCCCAGGCCCTGCAAGCGTCCTCGCTGGTCGGCCACTCGGTGACCGTCACCGGCACCACCGCCGATGTCGACACCAGCAAGGGCCTGACCGGCTCGGTGAACCTGACCGACTCCAGCACCAGCAACACCATCGGCGTCTACAGCAGTGACGGCACCCTGGTGCGTACCCTGGACATGGGTACCCAGTCGGCCGGCACTTACAGCTTTACCTGGGATGGCAAGGACGGCGACGGCAATACCGTTGACTCGGGCACCTACACCTTCAAGGCCGTCGCCACCATCGACGACACCTCGACCGTGATGACCACCAACCTGCCCAACACGGTAAACAGCGTCACCATGGCCACCACCAGCGGCGGCGAGATGACCCTCAACCTTGCGACTGGCACCAGTGTTGGCCTGTCCTCTGTCCAAACCATCGGAATTTAATGCCGGCTACGGCGCAGGAGTGAACTTATGTCTTTCAACGTCGGCCTCAGTGGCCTGGCAGCAGCCAACAAAGCACTGGACGTCACCGGCAATAACATTGCCAACGTCGCCACCACCGGTTTCAAATCGTCGCGCGCCGAATTCGCCGACCAGTACGCAGCGTCCATCCGTGGCACCTCGGGCAAGACCACCGTGGGTAGCGGCGTGACCACTGCGGCCGTATCGCAGCAGTTCACCCAGGGCAACATCTCGTCCACCGGCAACAGCCTGGACATGGCCATCAACGGCAACGGCTTCTTCGTGCTGAGCGACAACGGCTCCAAGCTGTACACCCGTGCCGGCGCCTTCTACAGCGACAAGTCGGGCAACATCGTCGACTCCAGCGGCAACAACCTGCAGGGTTACACCACCGACACCACCGGCAAGCTGACCTCCGGCGTGCTGTCGAACCTGGCCATCGATACCTCGAACCTGGCGCCCAAGGCGACTACCCAGATCTCGGAAACCGTCAACCTGAACTCCAGCGCGACCACCCCGACCGTCAGCCCGTTCAGCGCCAGCAACACCAGCAGCTACAACTACACCTTCAACACCGACGTGTACGACAGCCAGGGCAACGCCCACCAGCTGAACCAGTATTTCGTGAAGGATGACACGTCCAACAGCTGGACCATGTACACCACCATCGACGGCGTCAACCCGACCGACCCGACGTCGACCACGCCGCTGGCCAACACCCTGTCGTTCAACTCCGACGGCTCCTACAGCTACACCGCTGGCGACGTGACCGGCGGCCTGAGCGTGAACGACGACGGTACCTTCAGCCTGGCCGGCTGGGTGCCAGCCGCCGAGCAGAGCGACGGTACCTACGCCTCCAACGGTGCATCGGCCAGCACCGACATCACCCTGGACATGTCCAACCTGACCCAGTACAACGCCACTTCGGCCACGACTGCCAAGGACCAGGACGGCTACGCCACCGGCGAATTGTCGGCCCTGTCGGTGAGCGACACCGGTCAGCTGACCGCCACCTTCACCAACGGCAAGACCAACATCATCGGTCAAGTGGCCCTGGCCAACTTCGCCAACGTGCAGGGCCTGAGCCCGGCCGGTGGCACCGACTGGCGTGAAACCTACGCTTCGGGCGTGCCGGTGATCGGCACTCCGGGCACCGGCACCATGGGTGACCTGACCGCCTCCTCGCTGGAAGACTCCAACGTCGACCTGACCGAGGAATTGGTGAACCTGATCAAGGCGCAGTCCAACTACCAGGCCAACGCCAAGACCATCTCCACCGAAAGCACCATCATGCAGACCACTATCCAAATGGTTTCGTAGTTGTAACCTGAAACACACCAGAAGCCCGGGCCTGACAGCCCGGGCTTTTTTGTGGCTGCGCGCTCACCCGTAGCCGCTGCCGAAGGCTGCGCTGGCCCTGTGCCTCGCTGTAAATCTTCAGGGTTCACGCCGGCCAGCGCAGCCTTCGGCAGCGGCTACATCCTTGGCGTAAAACGTGGCGGCGTTTCCAGTTTTCTGGCGCCCATTGCCGCCAACCGGCAGCCACGCGCCGTTTTTCCGTCTCGGCCCGGCGGCAGGGCAGGGCGCAAACCCCGCCATGGCCCTGTAACACCGGCTACACAAAGCCTTTTCCAACCTTGGCCCGCTTGTTGCTATATCCCTGTCAGAACAGTGGTCGGCGGCATTCGCCCGTCATGGGAGACATACCTTGGACAAAATGCTTTACGTGGCAACGAGCGGCGCCAATCAGAACTCATTGGCGATGAAGTCGCACGCCAACAACCTGGCCAACGTTTCCACCAACGGCTTCCAGCGCGACCTGGAACAGGCCCGCTCGATGCCGGTATTCGGCGACGTGTACGCCTCGCGCGCCTACGCCATGACCGAAAACCCCGGCACCGATTTCACCCCCGGTGCCATGGTGGCAACCGGTCGTGACCTGGACGTGGCCGCCGATGGCGACAGCTACATCGCCGTGCAATCGCCCGACGGCAGCGAAGGCTATGTGCGCATGGCCAGCATGAACGTCGACGCCCTGGGCGTGCTGCGCGACGGCAATGGTTTGCCGGTCATGGGCAACGGTGGCCCGATTGCCGTGCCGCCCGAGCAGCAGATCGAAGTGGGCAGCGACGGCACCATCAGCATTCGCTCCATGGGCCAGGGCCCGGAAGTGATGGCGCAAGTGGACCGCATCAAGCTGGTCAAGCCCGACCCGCGCAACCTGGTCAAGGGCACCGACGGCCTGCTGCACACCAAGGATGGCCAACCGGCCGCGGCCGATGCCACGTCCAGCGTTACCTCCGGCTTCCTGCAGGCCAGCAACGTCAACGCCGTGGAAGAGATGACCTCGGTGCTGGCCCTGTCCAAGCAATTCGAGCTGCACATCAAGATGATGACCACCGCCAAAGAGGACGATGAGTCCATGGCGCGGGTCTTGCAGAACACCTGATAAATGACTGGGGCGCGGCGAAAAACAGGCGCGCACATAGGAGAACAGAATGCTTCCGGCACTTTACGTCAGCAAGACCGGTCTTGCCGCTCAGGACATGAACCTGACGACCATTTCCAACAACCTGGCCAACGTCTCGACCACCGGCTTCAAGGCCGACCGCGCCGAGTTCCAGGACCTGCTGTACCAAACCAAGCGTCAGCCAGGTGCCAACTCCACCACTGACACCGAACTGCCGTCCGGCCTGCAGCTGGGTACCGGTGTGCGCATCGTCGGCACCCAGAAGAACTTTACCGCCGGCAGCCTGGCCACCACCGACCAGCCGCTGGACATGGCCATCAACGGCCGTGGCTTCTTCCAGATCACTCAGCCGGACGGCACCACCGCGTACACCCGCGACGGCACCTTCCACCTGGACTCCAACGGCCAGATCGTGACCGCCAGCGGCAACGCCCTGAACCCGGCGATCGTGGTACCTACCAACGCCCAGACCTTCACCGTGGGCACCGACGGTACCGTGTCGATCACCACCGCCGCCAGCGCCACCTCCACGGTGATCGGCAACCTGCAGACCGCCGACTTCATCAACCCGGCCGGCCTGCAAGCCATCGGCAGCAACCTGTACCTGGAAACCGCTTCCAGCGGCGCGCCGCAGGTCGGCACCCCAGGCCTGAACGGCTTCGGTACCACCCTGCAGAACACTCTGGAAAACTCCAACGTCAGCACCGTGGAAGAGCTGGTGAACATGATCACCACGCAGCGCGCCTACGAGATGAACTCGAAAGTGATCTCCACTGCCGACCAGATGCTCCAGTACGTAACGCAGAATCTGTAATTCAGCCACACGGCGCCGCCGGCGCCAGCAACACCGTGAGGTCAGTGTCATGAGTCGTTTGTCCAGTGTTCTTGCCTTGAGTGGGATCGCTTTGTTGTCGGGTTGCATGTCGCCGCCACCCAAGCCCAATGACCCGTACTACGCGCCGGTGCTGCCGCGCACCCCGCTGCCGGCGGCGTCCAACAACGGCTCGATTTACCAGTCCGGTTTCGACCAGAACCTGTACACCGACCGCAAGGCGTTCCGTGTGGGTGACATCATCACCGTGACCCTGGCCGAGAAAACCGCGGCCAGCAAAAGTGCCGACTCCAAGCTGAGCAAGGACTCGACCACCTCCATGGGCCTGACCTCGCTGTTTGGCGCCGGCGTGTCCGGCACCAACCCGCTGACCGGCGGCAAGGCCACCCTGGACGCCGGCTACACCGGTTCGCGCGCCACCGACGGCACGGCCAAGGCCGACCAGGCCAACAGCCTGACCGGTTCGATCACCGTCACCGTGGCCGACGTGCTTCCCAACGGCATCCTGTCGGTACGCGGCGAGAAGTGGATGACGCTCAACACCGGTGAAGAGCTGGTGCGTATCGCCGGCCTGATCCGTGCCGACGACATCGCCACCGACAACACCGTGTCGTCGACCCGTGTCGCCGATGCGCGCATTACCTACTCGGGCACCGGCGCCTTCGCCGAGTCCAACCAGGTGGGTTGGCTTGACCGTTTCTTCATGAGCCCTTACTGGCCTTTCTAGGTGTCCACGACCATGCGTAAATTCAAGCACCTGATGGCCGTGACCCTGCTGGCTGCCTCGGCCCTGGTAACGGCAACCGCCGCCCAGGCCGAGCGCCTGAAGGACATCGCGAGCATTTCCGGCGTGCGCTCCAACCAGTTGATCGGCTACGGCCTGGTGGTGGGCCTGGACGGTACTGGTGACCAGACCACCCAGACCCCGTTCACCCTGCAGACCTTCAACAACATGCTGGCGCAGTTCGGCATCAAGGTGCCCACCGGCACGGGTACCACGCAGCTGAAAAACGTCGCGGCGGTGTCCATCCATGCCGACCTGCCACCGTTCTCCAAGCCTGGGCAAACCATCGACGTCACCGTGTCGTCGATCGGTAACTCCAAGAGCCTGCGCGGCGGCAGCCTGCTGATGACCCCGTTGAAAGGTATCGACGGCAACGTCTATGCCATCGCCCAGGGCAACCTGGTGGTGGGCGGCTTCGACGCCGAAGGCAAGGACGGCTCCAAGATCACCGTCAACGTACCGTCGGCCGGTCGCATCCCTGGCGGTGCCTCGGTGGAACGTTCGGTACCCAGCGGTTTCAACCAGGGCAACAGCCTGACGCTGAACCTCAACCGTTCTGACTTCACCACCGCCAAGCACATTGTCGACAAGATCAACAACATGCTCGGCCCAGGCGTGGCCCAGGCCGTCGACGGCGGTTCGGTGCGCGTCACTGCGCCTATCGACCCAAGCCAGCGCGTGGACTACATCTCGGTGCTGGAAAACCTGGAAGTGGACCCGGGCGCTGCGGCGGCCAAGGTCATCATCAACTCGCGTACCGGCACCATCGTCATCGGCCAGAACGTCAAAGTGTCGCCAGCGGCCGTGACCCACGGCAGCCTGACCGTGACCATCACCGAAGACCCGATCGTCAGCCAGCCTGGCCCGCTGTCCAACGGCCAGACAGCCGTGGTGCCACGCTCCAAGATCAACGCCCAGCAGGAAGCCAAGCCGATGTTCAAGTTCGGCCCTGGCACCACGCTTGACGAGATCGTCCGCGCCGTCAACCAGGTGGGCGCAGCGCCCAGCGACCTGATGGCCATCCTTGAAGCGTTGAAACAGGCCGGCGCCTTGCAAGCCGACCTGATCGTGATTTGAGGTAGCGGACCATGGATATGCCAAAGGGTGGCGTCAGCGCCCCGGTCGATTCCGGGGCCTACACGGACCTCAATCGCCTGAATGCGCTGAAGACCGGCGACAAGGACAGCGACGCCAACCTGAAGAAGGTGGCGCAGGAGTTCGAGTCGCTGTTCGTCGGTGAGATGCTCAAGTCGATGCGTTCTGCCAACGATGTGTTGGGCAAGGACAACCCGATGAACACCGAAACCACCAAGCAGTATCAGTCCATGTACGACCAGCAGCTGGCCGTGACCTTGTCCAAGCAGGGCAACGGCATCGGCCTGCAGGACGTGCTGATGCGTCAGCTGTCCAAGAACAAGGGCGTGCAGCACACCGGCGAGAACCCGTTCGCGCACAACGCCCCGGCGCTGTCCACGCTCAACGGTGGGCGCAACACCGCGGCCGACCTCAAGCACGCGCTGAACAACGCCGCCGGCAGCGCCCACAGCAACGACGTGGCGATGCTCAACCAGCGTCGCCTGTCGCTGCCCAGCAAACTGGCCGATCGCATCATGGCCGGCATCGTGCCGTCCACGGCGGCCAGCACCGAGGGCACGGCCGCGGCCACCCAGGCGCTGGCGCGCAACGGCATCAAGGTCAACACTGCCACCAGTGCTGCGCAAACCGCCGCCATCGACGCCGACGACAGCGCCGACAACGGCGGCGAATGGCAATCGGCCCAGGCGGCCATTGCCAGCGGCGACATTCGCATCATCGGCCGCAGCGTGGCCCAGCCACCGCTGGCGCCGGCCAAGAAAGCCTTCAGCACGGCCGACGATTTCGTCGCCACCATGTTGCCCCTGGCCAAGGACGCCGCCGCGCGCATTGGCGTGGACCCCAGCGTGCTGGTGGCCCAGGCGGCACTGGAAACCGGCTGGGGCCGCTCGGTCATGCGCGACGACAGTGGCAAGAGCAGCCACAACCTGTTCGGCATCAAGGCCAGCGGCAATTGGCAGGGCGATCAGGCACGCGCCATCACCAGCGAGTTCCGCAACGGCAAGATGGTCAAGGAGACGGCGCAGTTCCGCTCCTACGATTCCTACGCCGACAGCTTCCACGATCTGGTCAGCCTGTTGCAGAACAACGATCGCTATCAAGCTGTGGTGAAGTCGGCCGATAACCCAGAACAGTTTGTAAAAGAGTTGCAGAAGGCCGGGTACGCAACTGACCCGGACTACGCCAGCAAGATTTCGCAGATAGCCAGGCAGATGAAGGGCTACCAGAACTACGCGCTGGGCAGTGCCTCCACCCATTTATAAGGTTTTGAATCATGTCACTGATTTCAATCGGGCTTTCCGGGCTTAACGCCAGCCAGACGGCTTTGACGGTCACCAGTAACAACATCACCAACGTTTCGACGGCTGGCTATTCGCGAGAGTCGGCCCTGTCCGTGTCGTCTGCCATGCAGAACGTGGGCGTGGGCTTTGTCGGCACCGGTACCACCATTTCCGACGTGCGCCGCATCTACAACAGCTACATGGACTCGCAGCTGCAGACCACCACGGCCCTGAGCGCCGACGCCGCTACCTACAGCGACAACGTCGCCAGCCTGGACAGCCTGCTGTCCGACAGCGCCACCGGCATCAGCTCGACCCTGACCAGTTTCTTCTCGGCCCTGCAGACCGCGTCCAGCAACCCCAGCGACACCTCGTCGCGCCAGTTGCTGGTCACCGCTGCACAGACCCTGAGCAACCGTTTCAACTCGATTTCGTCGCAGATCACTTCGCAGAACGAAGGCATCAACTCGCAGTTGAGCACTTTGGCTGGCCAGGTGAACGACATCACCAAGCAGATCGCCTCGCTGAACCAGCAGATCACCACGGCGTCGGCTTCGGGCAACACCCCCAACAGCCTGCTGGATGCGCGCAACGAAGCCGTGCGCTCGCTCAATGAACTGGTCGGCGTGACCGTTCAGACCAACAGCAACGGCGGCTACGATGTGTACCTGGGCACCGGCCAGGCGCTGGTCAGCGGCAACACCGCCAACACCCTGACGGCGGCGCCCAGCACCACCGACAAATCCCAGTACGCGCTGAGCGTCAACTACGGCAACTACAGCACCGACGTGACCTCGGTGGTTACCGGTGGCTCCATCGGCGGCCTGCTGCGCTATCGCAGCGACGTGCTGGTGCCGGCGCAGAACACCCTGGGCCAGATCGCCCTGACCGTGTCCGACAGCATCAACTCCCAGCTGGGCCAGGGCCTGGACAGCAACGGTGACCTGGGTTCCAACCTGTTCTCCAGCATCAACAGCTCCACGGCCATCAGCCAGCGCAGCCTGGCCTCGTCCAACAACAGCGCAGGCTCGGGCAACCTCAACGTGACCATCGCCGACACCGGCACGTTGACCAATGACGACTACCAGGTGACGTTCACCAGCGCCACGGCCTACAGCGTGACGCGTTCGGACGGCACCAACATGGGCAGCTACGACCTGAGCACCACCCCGGCGCCGGTGATCGACGGCTTCACCCTGGCCCTGAGTGGCAGCGCGGTCAGCGCCGGTGACAGCTTCAAGGTCACCCCGACCCGCAACGCGGCCAGTGCCATCACCACCACCATGACCGACTCCAGCACGCTGGCACTGTCGGGCACGCTGACCGGTACGGCCAGCAGCAGCAACTCGGGCACCGGCACCTTCACCCAGCCGGTGTTGACCACGGCCGTGGACATCTACGACAGCACCTCCAAGTCCACCATGCAGACCGCGCTGGACAACTCCGCGCCGGTCAAGCTGGTGTTCGGCGCGGCGTCCAGCGGCACCCAGAGCTACACCGTCTATGACGCCAAGGGCAATAACATCGGCACCGGCACCATCGTGCCGGGCTCATCCAATGACCTGAGCATCAGCGTACCGATGCTCGACAGCACCGGCACCGTCATGAACGACAGTGACGGCAACCCGATGAGCTTCACCTTCTCCACCACGGTCAGCGGCACGCCGGCCACCAACGACAGCTACAGCGTGGCGCTGACCACCGCCGGCTCTTCGGACAACCGCAACGCCACCGCGCTGCTGGGTCTGCAGACCACGTCCACCGTCGGCACCGGCTCGGCCACCGGCGGCGTCAGCTTCACCACCGCCTACGCCTCGCTGGTGTCCGGCGTGGGTGCGCAGGCGTCGCAGGCAGTCACCGACGCCAGCGCCACCTCCACGGTGCTGACCACGGCCAAGGCCAACCGCGACTCGGTTTCGGGCGTCAACCTGGATGACGAAGCGGCTGCACTGGTCAAATACCAGCAGTACTACACCGCCGCCTCGCAAATCATCAAGACGGCCCAAGACACCTTTACCACCTTGCTCAACGCACTCTGAGGGTTAGTCGACCATGCGTATTTCCACTTCTCAATACTTCGAGACCAGCGCGGCCAACTACTCCTCGGCGTTCTCGGCCACGGCCAAGACCCAGGAGCAGATCAGCTCCGGCGTGCGCATCAAGACCGCCGGCGACGACCCGGTGGGCGCGGCCAAGCTGCTGCAACTGCAACAGCAAAGCTCGCTGCTGACCCAGTACAGCACCAACATGAGCACCGCCACCAACTCGCTGAACAACCAGGAAAGCGTGTTGAACTCGATCAACAACGCGCTGGTGCGCGCCCAGGAACTGGCGGTGAACGCCGGCGACGGCTCGCTCACCGACGCCGACCGCCAGTCCATCGGCGCCGAGATCAGCCAGCTGCAAGACCAGGTGCTGGGCCTGCTCAACACCAAGGACGCCTCGGGCAACTACATGTTCTCCGGCTCCAAGAGCACCACGCCGCCGTACGTGAAGAACAGCGACGGCAGCTACACCTACCAGGGCGACCAGACCGCCCTGAGCGTGCAGGTGTCCGACACCCTGAGCCTGCCCACCGGCGTCACCGGTTACACCGCGTTCGAGCAGGCCACCAACACCAGCCGTACCAGCTCCACCGTCACCTCGCCTGCGGTGAACGACAACAAGGTGTCGATCTCCCCGGGCCAGATGGATTCGGAAGCCACCTACAACAAATCCTTCACCGCCGGCGAGCCGTACACCGTCACCTTCACCAGTGACACCCAGTACGCGATCACCGACGCCTCGGGCAACGACATTACCTCGGAAGTGACCGGCAACGGCACCTTCAGCCCGACCACCGAAGGCGGCACCCAGTTCAGCCTGCGCGGCGTGGATTTCACCCTCAAGGTGGACACCGCCAACAGCGGCACCACCGCTGGCCACGTGATCACCCTGGCCAGCACCCCGGACACGCTGACCCCGTCGCGCAGCTCCGGCAACACCTCTACGGCACAGCTCACCAGCGGCTCGGTGACTAACGCGGCGACCTACACCAGCACCTTCCCAAGCTCGGGGGCGGTGATCAAGTTCACCAGCGCCAACGACTACTCGGTGTACGCCCAGCCCTACACCACCGACAGCAAGGCCATCGCCACCGGCACCATGGCCAGCGGCGACACCTCGATCTCGGCAGCCGGTGCCACCTTCGACGTCAGTGGCACGCCCGCTGCCGGTGACACCTTCCAGGTCTCGGTCAACGCCCACAAGACCCAGAACGTGCTCGACACCCTGTCGCAGTTGGCCACGGCGATGAACACGCCCATCAACGGTGACAACACCAAGCTGCTGGCGCTGCAGAACTCGGTCACCTCGGCCATCGCCAACCTGTCCGAGGCCAGTGAGCAGGTGGGCATCGCCCGCGGCGTGATCGGCGCCACCGGCAATGCCATCACCATTCAGACCACCGAGAACACCTCGTTGAGCCTGGCGAACAAGACCACCCAGTCGGACATCGGCGACACCGACATGGCCACCGCCTCGATCAACCTGACGTTGCAGCAGACCATGCTGGAGGCGTCCCAGGCCGCTTTCGCGAAGATCGCCCAGTTGAGCCTGTTCAACAAGATCTGAGCCATGAGCCAGTTTTTCGCGGCGCCATTCGCGGCCCTTCACGGGGCCGAGCCTGGCGCCGCATTTTTTCCCGCACCTTTTTCCGAAGCCTGGTCGCTGCGCGGCCGCTGAATGTTGAGTCTTGAGGCATGAACACCACCCCGCTTGTCAGCATCGTCATCCCCGCCCTGGACCCCAAGAATTTCCCCCGGGCGCTGAACAGCGCCGTGGCTCAGAACTATCCGCGCCTGGACGTGGTGGTGTGCGACGACACCCAGGGCAGCGAGATTCGCCAGGCCGTTGAAACCACCCGCCAGAACCTGCCGGCCCATGTCAGCCTGCGCTACGTGGCCAACCAGCAGGCGCTGGGCCTCAACGCCACGATCAATGCCTGCGTCGGCCTGGCCCAGGGCGAGTTCATCAAGGTGCTGTTCGACGAAGACTGGCTGATGCCCGAGCACACGCCGCTGCTGGCAGACGTGCTGGTGCGCAACCCGGATATCAGCGTCGCCAGCAGCCAGCACTACCTGTCCGACCCTGGCAACCGCATCATGCCCAACCGCATGGAGAACTCCGGTTTCATCGCCGGCGACACGCGCTTCAAGGGCAGCGACCTGCTGAGCATGTTCGAGGTATGGCCGGTCAACTTCATCGGCGGCCTGAGCAGCGTGCTGCTGCGCCGTGCCGACGTGGCCCCGCTGATGCCTGCACTGACCGTCAGCGAGGCGCCGTTCGAGGCCATGCTCGACCTGATGCTGTATTGCTGCCTGCTGTGCAAGGGCGACCTGGGCATTGTCGACAAATACCTGGCGGTGGAGCGCCTCAAGCCGCTGCGCCTGGCCGCCATCGCCGACCTGGAGATTGCCCGCCAGGGTGAATACCAGGCCATGGTGCAGTTCCTGAGTGGACGTGAAGGTGAGCGTGCCGAAAAGATCGGCGGCGTACGCCACCATGCACTGAACGCCACCGCCGCGGCCTGGGAAGAGGTGGGGCTGGGCCGCATGTTTGGCGTGCAGGCCGACACCATGTTCGACCACGTGGGCGTCAACTGCGACGACTACGACGCGGTCTACGAGCAATGGCTGCAATGCCGCGACTTCACCCCGGCGCAACTGCAGCAACTGCCCGCCCGGGTCGACGGCTGGGCACGCCAGGCCAAGATCATCCCGGTGATCATCGACCACCGTGGCGACGGCAGCCTGCAGGCCACCCTCGACAGCCTGGCGGCGCAGACCTGGTCGCCGGAAGCCATCCTGGTGATGTCGGCCACCGCCACCGAGCCGACCATCGTCGGCAACACCTTGAGCATGCCGCTCAATGCCGACTGGCCGCTGCAGCTCAACAGCATGCTGCGCGAACTGGACGGCTACGACTGGTTCTGCCTGCTGCGCGCCGGTGACGAACTGACCGCCCATGCCTTGCTGCTGCTGGCCGAACGCATCGCCGAGCGCGATGCCATGCAGGCCTGCTACTGGGACGAAGATGCCCTGGAAGCCGACGGCCATCGCGCGCCGGTGTTCCGCCCCGACTTCAACCTCGACCTGTTGCGCAGCTACCCCTACGTGGGCCGTGGCCTGGCGTTCAGCCGCGAGGCCTTTATCGAGCACGGCGGCTTTGCCCCGGGCCTGATCGAGCTCAGCCCCCACGACCTGATTTTCCGCCTGGTGGAAAACCGTGGCCCGCACGCCATCGAACACATCGGTGAAGTGCTGCTGCATGCCCGCCAGCACTTCCCGTCCTGGCTGGGCGAGCCCAGTGTGCGCGAAGGCAACGCGCCGATGGTGGCGCGCCACCTCAAGCGCTTGGCGCTGGACTTCGACATCGGCCAGGCCGACATCCGCCTGGTCAACCGCATTCAATACCGGCACGTCGGCCAACCGCTGGTCAGCGTCGTCGTCGCCAGCCAAGGCCGCCTGCGCGGTTTGCAGGACTGCCTGGAAAGCCTGCTGGCGCGTACCGCCTACACCCAGTTCGAAGTGGTGGTGGTGACCCCGGCCGATGAAAAAGCCGATGTGCGTGACTGGCTGCAAGCCATGGCCGAGATTGGCGGCGCCAAGCTGCGCGTGCTCCAGGCACCGGCGGCCAGCAGCCTGTCGGCGCTGGTCAACCTGGGCGCCCGCGATGCCCGTGGCGAGTACCTGCTGACCCTGAGTCAGGACTGCGTGGTGCTCGACGCTGGCTGGCTGGACGAAATGCTCGGCCATGCCCGCCGCCATGAAGTCGGCGTGGTGGGCGCGCGCCTGCAAGGCCCGGACGGCAGCGTCGAGCACGCGGGTCTGGTGCTGGGCCTGCGGGGCGCCGTGGGTTCGGTATTCGTCGGCGAGCCGGCGACGGCTGCCGGTTACCTGCACCGTCTGCAAGTGGTGCAGAACTACAGCGCCGTCAGCCAGCAATGCCTGCTGATCGACAAGCAGCTGTTCCTGGAACTCGATGGCCTGGCCGAAGGTGACCTGGCCCACGGCTTTGCCGATGTCGACCTGTGCCTGCGCGTGGGCGAGCAGGGCTACCTGGTGGTGTGGACGCCGTTCGCCGCACTGATGGTGCGCCGCCAGGAGCAGGTGCCCGACAGCGAAGCCCTGCTGGACTGGCGCCAGACCCAGCGCGCCGCTTTCAACCGCTGGCTGCCCAAGTTGGCCCGCGACCCTGCTTACAACAAGAACCTGAGCCTGATGGGCGCCAGCTTCACCATGAACGTTGGCCTGCGCCATGGCTGGCAGCCGTTTGCCCGGCACACGCTGCCGTTCGTGCTGGGCCTGCCGATCAACAAGGGTGCGGTGGGGCACTACCGCGTCATCCAGCCGCTGGCCGAACTGGCCAAGGCTGGCCTGGCCACGCACCAGGTCAACTTCGGCACGCCGTCGATCCTGGAAATCGAACGCATCGCGCCGGACAGCATCGTCTTCCAGGGCCGCTACAGTGCCGGTCCCGTGGACGGCATCGCCCAGGTCAAGGAGTTCTCCAAGGCCTTCCGCATCTTCGAGCTGGACGACTACCTGCTGGACGTGCCGGAGCAAAACGAACACCGCCGCTACCTGCACCGCGACATCCGCGAAACCCTACAGCGCGGGGTAGGGCTGTGCGACCGTCTGGTGGTGTCCACCGACTCCCTGGCCGACGCCATGTCCAGCATGCACCACGACATCGTGGTGGTGCCCAACATGCTGCCGCCTGACCGCTGGCGCCACCTGACCAGCCAGCGCCGCGTAGGCCGCAAGCCACGCGTGGGCTGGGGCGGTGGCACCAGCCACACCGGCGATCTGCTGTTGATCAAGGACGTGGTCAAAGCCCTGGCGGACGAAGTGGAATGGGTATTTTTGGGCATGTGCCCGGACGAACTGCGCCCCTACGTGCACGAATACCACGCCGCCGTACCGCTGGAACTGTACCCGCAGAAAATGGCCAGCCTCAACCTGGACCTGGCCCT
Organism: Pseudomonas sp. TE3644; assembly: GCF_056278815.1. Lineage (NCBI taxonomy): Bacteria > Pseudomonadati > Pseudomonadota > Gammaproteobacteria > Pseudomonadales > Pseudomonadaceae > Pseudomonas > Pseudomonas sp. TE3644. Next base: position 949,503 of record NZ_JBWBQF010000001.1, read on the forward strand.
GGCGCCGCTGGAACAGCACATCTTCAACGACTGCAAGAGCAACCTGCGCCTGCTCGAATACGGCGCCTGCGGCTACCCCGTGGTGTGCACCGACACCCGCAGCTACCGCGGCGACTTCCCGGTGACCTCGGTGAAGACCAACAGCACCCACGAGTGGCTGGAAGCGATCCGCATGCACCTGGCGGACCTGGATGCCAGTGCGCGGATGGGGGATGAGTTGAGGGCGGCGGTGCAGCGCGACTTCATGTTTGATGGCGCGGCGTTGGGGAGTTGGTTGAAGGCTTGGATGCCCGCCTAACCCTGTAGCCGCTGCCGATAGGCTGCGCTGGCCCTGTGCCTCGCTGGATATCTCCAGTGCTCACACCGCCCAGCGCAGCCTGGCGGCAGCGGCTACAGGATGCATTGCGTTGCCTGCATCGCGGCCAAGGCCGGCTCCTACCACGGACCGCGTAGGAGCCGACTTTAGTCGCGATGCAGACGACGCGGTCTCAAGACAGTTACAGCGCTGTAGCCGCTGCCGATAGGCTGCGCTGGCCCTGTGCCCCACTGAAAATCTCCAGTGCTCACACCGCCCAGCGCAGCCTGGCGGCAGCGGCTACAGGATGCATCGCGTTGCCTGCATCGCGGCCAAGGCCGGCTCCTACCACGGCCGGCGTAGGAGCCGACTTTAGTCGCGATGCAGACGACGCGGTCTCAAGACAGTTACAGCGCTGTAGCCGCTGCCGATAGGCTGCGCTGGCCCTGTACCTCACTGAAAATCTCCAGTGCTCACACCGCCCAGCGCAGCCTGGCGGCAGCGGCTACAGGATGCATTGCGTTGCCTGCATCGCGGCCAAGGCCAGCTCCTACCACGGACGGCGTAGGAGCCGACTTTAGTCGCGATGCAGACGACGCGGTCTCAAGACAGTTACAGCGCTGTAGCCGCTGCCGATAGGCTGCGCTGGCCCTGTGCCCCACTGAAAATCTCCAGTGCTCACACCGGCCAGCGCAGCCTGGCGGCAGCGGCTACAGGATGCATTGCGTTGCCTGCATCGCGGCCAAGGCCAGCTCCTACCACGGACGGCGTAGGAGCCGACTTTAGTCGCGATGCAGACGACGCGGTCTCAAGACAGTTACAGCGCTGTAGCCGCTGCCGATAGGCTGCGCTGGCCCTGTGCCCCACTGAAAATCTCCAGTGCTCACACCGGCCAGCGCAGCCTGGCGGCAGCGGCTACAGGATGCATTGCGTTGCCTGCATCGCGGCCAAGGCCGGCTCCTACCACGGACCGCGTAGGAGCCGACTTTAGTCGCGATGCAGACGACGCGGTCTCAAGACAGTTACAGCGCTGTAGCCGCTGCCGATAGGCTGCGCTGGCCCTGTGCCTCACTGAAAATCTCCAGTGTTTACACCGGCCAGCGCAGCCTGGCGGCAGCGGCTACGGGATGCATTGCGTTGCCTGCATCGCGGCCAAGGCCGGCTCCTACCACGTGCGGCGTAGGAGCCGACTTTAGTCGCGATGCAGACGACGCGGTCTCAAGACAGTTACCGCGCTGTAGCCGCTGCCGATAGGCTGCGCTTGTCCTGCGGCTCACTGAAAATCTCCAGTGTTCACACCGGCCAGCGCAGCCTGGCGGCAGCGGCTACAGTCAGGCCACCAACCAATGCCGCGCGATATTCTCCAAATCCGGCGTATGCCACTGCCGCACATCCTTATGCACCGCCCGCAACGCCTCCGCCGCTTCGGCATCCGGGATCACCAGCCGATCCACCAGCGGCGCCACGGCCTGCAACTGCGGCATGATCGCTGCGATGTAACCCTTCAGATCCAGCCCCTGGTCCAGCGCCTGGGCGATGCTCTGGCTCAAGTCCACCACCCGTAGCGCCGGCACCACGGCCTGTTCTTCGATCTGTGCGATGCGCAGCGGGTCGGTCAGCGACAGTGAGTAAACGATGCTGTCCGGCGCAAAGCGCTGCAGTTCCAGCGCGCTGAGCATCGGCTGGCACACCACGCCTTCCAGGCGCTGGCTATCCTGCAGGGCCTTGAACACTTGCTGGGTGATCTGCTCTTCGCCACTGACCGCGGTCTGGCACAGTACGCGCGGCAGCAGCGCCTGGCCGATACGGCGCCATTCGCGGCTGAAGCGGTAGTCGGGGCGGAAGCCGCCACGGTCCAGGCGCAGGTTCTGGTTGTAGGCCGGGTCGTCCGCCAGCAGGGGCAGCCAGCGCTGTTGCAGGGTGCGACGCTCCAGGCGCGCCGCTTCTTCGGCGGCGGCCGAGGGCAGCGGTTGTACGCTGTCGAGCAGCGTCACGTGGGCGAACGGGGTCCAGACCGTCAGGCAACCGGCCTGCAGGCTGCGCAGGCACAGGTCCAGGGTGGCCGCGCTCAGGCTCAGCGCATTGTCCAGGCCACCCAGCTGATTGAACACCTCGCGGCGCATCATCAGGCAGTCGCCGCTCACGGCGCTGTAGTTCTGGTCCACCAGCAGGCGGTCCAGGTATCCGCGCGCATCGCTCGGTTCGTTGAAAAACGCAGGGCCGGCGATGTCGTCCAGGCCCAGGATCAACCCGGCACTCTGGCAGCGGCCTTGGCTGTCGACCAGCTTGGGCCCCACCACCGCCACTTCGCCACGCACCGCGTGGTTGATCAGGTTATCCAGCCATTGTGGCTGTTCGATCAGCGTGTTGCCGGCCAGCATCACCAGGTAATCGTTGGTCAATGTGGCCGCGGTGGCATTGAGCGCCGCTACCGCTGGCAACTGCGCATGGGACGCCACCCACACGCGCGAATCATAGTCGCGACCCAGGGTGGCCAGCCACGCGCGGGTGGACTCGCTGGTACCGGCGACGTTCACCATCACCACGTCGAAGTCCGGGTTGGCGGTCACTTCCAGCAAGCTGTTCAGGCAGCGCTGCAACAGCGCCAGCGGCTGGTCGGCCAGCACCATCACCGTGCTGCGCGAGTGGTGCGGCAGGTTGTAGAGAATGCGGTAATGGCCGTCGGCAAGGGCTGCCACCCGCGCCTGGGCATAGCCGCGCGCTTGCAGGTGACGGTGCAGCAACGCTTCCACGTGCGGGTCGGCGGCGCTGCTGGGCGTGTCGGCCACCAGGATCGGTTCGTTGACGTGGCCAAGGCCAGCCAGGCCTTCGCTTTCCACCAGGCGCAGGATCATCGCCAATTCGCTGGCGCTGCCGCACTCATGTTCGAAACCGCCCATGGCCTGCACACAGGCCTTGTTCCACAACCAGTGACGGCTCATGTGTGCCGGGGCGCTGAGCAGATAGTCCAGGTTGAAGCCGGGGCGGTAGGCGCTGTTCATGTCGCTGGCGCCGACGCGGTAGAACTCGTCGCCATAAATGGCGCGGCAACCCGGTGCGGCCAGCAGCTCCAGGGCCATGGTCTGCAGGCCTGCGGGCAAGAAGCGCACGCCGGCCTCAACGCGCATGAACCAGGCGCAGTCAAACGCGCCCAGGCGTGCGTTGAGGGTCTGCTCCAACTGCCCCGGGGTGTAGGTGACGAATTGCAGGTCGGCGTTGGAGTGCTGTGGGTCCAGGGTCAGCGGTGTCAGCACCATGACGCCCAGGTTGTCGTAATGCGCGGTGTCGCTGTCCAGGCTTTGCAGGGTCTGGATCACTGGCTCCAGGTTGCCCTCGCGGTCGATGATGACGATGCCCAGGCGGCCGTCCTGGCGATGCTGTTGCAGGTGCTCGTCGATCAGCGCGGCATGGCTTTTCACCGGCGCGCGGCTGGCCAGCCAGTCGCTGATCGAACCGCTGTCGCGGCTGTTCTCGGCGGCGGCGCGGGCCTGGGTCAGGCGCACGAACTCGTCCAACTGGTCCCAGAAAATGTCTTCGATGCCCAGTTGGTAGGCGCGCATGCCCGGCAATTCGGCGCGGGCCCGCTCCAGGCTGGCGTCGCTGTCGTCCCAGGCGAAACCGCCGCCCAGGTCGTCGGCGGTCTTCTGCGTGGCGGCCAGGTGTTCATGGCCAGGCGCGCGCAGGGCCACCACCGGGCAGCCGCTGAGCAGCGCCTTGGTGCAGGTCGAACCGGCTTCGTAGGTGTACAGCGCCTTGGCGCCCTTGAAGGCGTGGGCCAGCTGTTGCAGGGTCAGCGGGCTGTCCATCGACAGCAGCTGGATGTCGTCAGGCAGCTGGGCGTAGTTCACCGCTTCGGCGGGCAGGCGGTGCAGGTACAGGTAGTTGCTGGTGCGCACCCGGCTGTCGTCGGGGGCGAACAGGTTCATGTCGGTGGACGGCAGCGTCAGCACGTTGACCGATTCATCCGCAGCGCCCTGGTAGAACTCGGGGCGGAAGTAGAAGAACAGATCATCCGGGCCGGCTTCCACCGAGCCAGGGCCCAGGGCGCCTTCGCGGTTGAGCATGTAGCGCACGCACACCGGGGTGTTGAGGATGTTGCCGGGGTACACCTCGGCGTACACGGCAATCGGCGTGCGGCCGTCGCGCTGGTGCTGCTGGCGGATACCCTCGGTGAGGATCGGCGTCTTGAGGTCCGGGTTGACCTTGCTGCAGCCCGTCACCCAGGCGTCGTGGCCTTGCAGGTTGAGGGCGTGGCACAGGTAGTGCAACACCTGGATACCGGCAGAGGTTTCGCGGTAGTCGGGCGCGGTGATGTAGTACGGGAACCCGGGTTTGCGATGAAGCCGACCGGCCATGAGTTATCCACCTGTTGAGAAGTTGTCTGGGATCAAGCCAGTTGTCTGATGCGTTCGATCACGCGCTGGCAGTTGCCGGCGTCGGTGTGGGCGAAAAACAGTTTGCGGGCCATGCGGTAGCGGTCGCTGTCCACTTGCGCAGGCGCGCGCAGTTCCTGGTCCAGGGCCTGTAGCAGGGCGTCGGAGCTGCCCACCACGGGGCCGGGGAACACCAGGTCCAGGTCGTACAGCACGCCGTCCTGCTGTTGCTGGTAGTGCTCAAGGTCATAGGCGAAGCTGAACACCGGTTTGTCCAGGTACAGCGCATCGATGTACACGCTGGAATAGTCGGTCACCACCAGGTCTGCTGCGCGCAGCACGCAGGCAATGTCGGGGTACTGCTGGTGGTCCAGCTCGACGATGTTCTGGCCGTCGATCAGTTGCTCGATGTTGAATACCTCGGCGGCGTTCTTGAAGTAGTGCAGGCGGATGCCCAGGATGGCGTTGTGGCGGGCCAGCAGGGCGCGGATGGCCTGGGCTTCCTGTTCGCTGAACTGGTAATACGCCGCACCCGCCACGCTGACCTGACGGTAGGTGGGGGCGTAGACGATCAGGGTTTTGTCGCCCTTGAGGCGCTCGATGCGTTCCAGGCCGTCGCGCAGGTAGGCGGGCAGTTGCGGGCGTGGCATCACCAGGAAGTCGCTGCGCGGCAGGCCGGTCACCCACACGCGGTCATAGGTGATGGGGTGGAACATGGTGGCCATGGCGTGGCTGTCGATGGCCGACGAGGTGATCAGCCCGGCGTAGTGCGAGCGCTCGATGCGCCGGAAGGCCACGCGGTCGGTGTGCTTGCGCACTTCATCGTTGGCCAGGGCCAGCAGCTTCTTGAGCGGGATGCCGTGCCACAGGTTGATGATGGTGCGCGGCTTGAGTGCCGGGCGTACCACGCTGAACTGGCGCGGTGGCCAGCGCATGGACAGGTCCATGGACACTGAGTGGGTCACCAGCAGCACCTTGCAGCGCCACAGCACGAACAGCCCGGTAAGGGTCTGCAGGTCGACGATGCGCGTGTTCACCGCCCCTTCCAGGGTGAAGGTCACGGGTACGCCACGGGTGAAGATGATTTTCTCCAGCGCAGGGTCGGCTTTCACGGCCTCGAACACCGCGCGGGCGTTTTCCACGAACTGATCGGATTTCAGGTGATGGACACAAAACCCCCAGCGCTGTGGCTTCTTGCTCACACAGCGGTCAATCAGGCGCCACAGCGGAAGTACCACCAGGTCCGCAACCAGTTTACGCATTCAACGCTCCATAGCCCGGTATTGCTTTGTCTGTTTATCGAGATTGCAGCTGGTCCACGACCCGTTGCAGCTGATCCACCGCGCGCTGCAATTCCAGCATCTGGTCAGCGTGCAGGGCCTGGGCCAGGCGGCGGATTTCGGTCGAGGAAATGTCGCGGGTGCGCGGCAGGTACACCACCTGGCAGATGTCGCTGAGGTCGTCGAACTTGCCCGCCCAGTCATCACCGATGGCGAAGATGTGCGCGCCTTCGCGCAGGATGTCGCTGCGCTTCTGGTCCCAGTGGGTTTCCGGGATCACGTGGTCCACGTAGCGCACCGACTTGAGGATCTCGACCCGCTGGGCATAGGGGGCGATGGATTTCTTGCCCTTCTGGTGGTTGAACTCATCGGTGGAGCAGCCCACCACCAGGCGGTCGCCCAGGCCCTTGAGGCGGCGCAGCAGGTGGACGTGGCCGACATGGAACAGGTCGAACGTGCCGTAAGTGATTACCGTGGTCATGGCGCCGTCCTTACGGTTCTGGGCTGGTCAGCAGCATTTCGATCATGCTGCAGTCGAAGGTATGGATACCGCGGCTGCGCGACACTTCCAGGCGCTCGGCGTAGCTGTCGTCCACCAGGATGGCGTCGCTCTCGCGGATAAACGCCGACTTCGGCTGGCCGTCGGTAATGTGGATGATCTCGTCGAACAGGCCGGCCAGGCGAAAGCGCGCAAGGGTAGCGGCCAGGTCATGGCGGTGGCGGGTGATCAGCTTCACCGTGCGGCCCAGGTTGAGGGCGCGGTACACCAGGCTCACCACCTGGGTGTTGACCTGCTCGCGGAAAATCAGCGTGTCGTCCAGGTCCACGTACAGGGTGGAGTACTGCACGTCATGGCGGTAGCGGTTGCCCAGGGCGCGGTCCACTTCCACGCAGCCTTCGTAGGCCAGGATGCCCACCGGCGCACGTTCCTGCTCGTAAATGCTCAGCAGAGCGAAGTTCACCCCGCGCACGCGGTTGGTGGACATGCTGCCGGCAATGCGTGGGGCCACTTCCAGCAGGGTCAGGGCACCGTCGGCGGCGCGCTTGACCTGGAAGAACCAGGCGCCGCGCATCTTCAGTTCGTCGCTGATGCGCTGGGCCATGGCCTGGGCCTGGGGCAATTCTTCGGTGACGCTGTTGACGGCGATGCCGTTGCGGATGCGCAGGCGGCGGCGCGCCGAGGCATACAGCAGGCCGCGCTCGCGATCGGAGAAGCAGTCCACGGTGAATTCTTCGCCGGGCAGGTACTGGCAGATCAGCGGGTCGGGCAGGGCGGCGCAGGCGCGTTGCAGGGCGGCGGCGTCATCGCAGCGGGCGATGCCCTGGCTGCCTTGGCCACGGTCCGGCTTGACGAACACCGGGAAGCTTTCGACCTGTTCGGCGTGCTTGAACACCTGCGGCACCTGCACGGTGTCACGCAGGCGCTCATACGTGCTGGACTTGCGCCGGGTCAGCCGGCACACCTCGGGGCTGGCGCCGACGATGACCGCCGGCAGCTTGTCGGCCACCTCATGCAGGGCAATGATGGCGTCGTCGTAGGCGGGGAAGATGTAGTCGATCTTCAGCTGCTTGCACAGCTTGACCAGCGCCGGCAGCCAGCCCTCTTCGTGGATGCTGGGCAGCGGGTGGTAGTCGGGGTACACCAGCTGCGCCGGGTTGCTGATGGGCTGCCCGGCGCCGTGGATCCGGACTTCCTTGCAGTATTGCAAGGCGTGGAAAATCTCCAGGCCGATTTCGGTACCGGCCGGAAACACCAGGACCTGACGAACGTTCATCGCGGCACTCCCGTTGGCTGTGCGTGATGGCGCAGCAAGTGGCAGATGGTGTCCACCACTTCCTGGGCCAGATCAGGATATATCGGCAGGCACAGCACTTGGCGTGAGGTTTTTTCTGCAACCGGCAGCAATTCGCCGGCGGCGGACGGCAGGCCGCGGTACATGGGGAATTCGCTGATCAGCGGGTAGAAGTAGCGACGGGCCAGAATGTCGTGGTCGCGCATCAGGTCGTAGACCTGGTCGCGGCTGAGCGGGTAGTCGCTGTCGATGAAAATCGGCAGGTACGAATAGTTGGCGGTCAGGTCGGTGCGGCGCTGCATCAGGCGGATGCCCTGCACGCCTTCCAGGCCCTGGCGGTAGGCCTGGTCGATCAGCTTGCGGCGCGCCAGGGCGTCATCGATGTGGCGCAGTTGCAGCATGCCGAAGGCGGCGTTGATTTCGCTCATCTTGCCGTTGATGCCGGGCGCCACCACCGTCACTTCGTCGGCGAAACCGAAGTTTTTCAGGTAGTCGATGCGCTTCTTGGTCTTGGCGTCGGGGCACACGATGGCGCCGCCTTCGAAGGTGTTGAACACCTTGGTGGCGTGGAAGCTGAGGATCGACAGGTCACCGTGGCGCAGCACGCTGGTGCCGTTCTGGCGTACGCCGAAACAGTGGGCGGCGTCGTAGATGACTTTCAGGCCGTAGTTGTCGGCGATGGTCTGGATGGCCTCCACATCACACGGCGTGCCGTAGCAATGCACCGGCAGGATGGCGCTGGTGGCGGGCGTGATGGCCTTCTCGATGCTGGCAGGGTCCAGGTTGCAGGTGACCGGATCGATGTCGACGAACACGGGCTTGAGGTCATTCCACAGCAGCGAATGGGTGGTGGCCACGAACGAATACGGGGTGGTAATGACCTCGCCGGTAATGCGCAGCGCCTGCAGCGCGGTCACCAGTGCCAGGGTGCCGTTGGCGAACAGGCACAGGTGCTCCACGCCCAGGTAGTCTGCCAGGGCCTTTTCCAACTGCTGGTGGAACGGGCCGGCGTTGGTCAGGCGGCGCGTTTGCCAGATTTCTTCCAGGTACGGGATGAATTCTTCCAGCGGAGGCAGAAGCGGGCTGGTAACGGGGATGACTTTGGACATGATTGTGCTGGCGCTCCACGGAAGGTCCTGCGCGCGTGGGGGGCCGTCAATAAACGGACGCCAGGCGTCGACAGAGGCGTAACAGCAATTTCTCTGCCAAATACATGCGTAAAGAAAAACATCCGATACAAAGCACCGCTTCTAGCCGCTGCCACCAGGCTGCGCTGGCCGGCGTGAACCCCCACAGATTACAGCGAAGCACAGGGCCAGCGCAGCCTTCGGCAGCGGCTACGGTCCGCCTGTAGCCGCTGCCGCCAGGCTGCGCTGGCCGGCGTGAACCCCCACAGATCTACAGCGAAGCACAGGGCCAGCGCAGCCTTCGGCAGCGGCTACGGTCTGCCTGTAGCCGCTGCCGCCAGGCTGCGCTGGCCCGCGTGAACCCCCACAGATCTACAGCGAGGCACAGGGCCCGCGCAGCCTTCGGCAGCGGCTACGGTCCGCCTGTAGCCGCTGCCGCCAGGCTGCGCTGGCCAGCGTGAACCCCACAGATCTACAGCGACGCACAGGGCCAGCGCAGCCTTCGGCAGCAGCTACGGTCCGCCTGTAGCCGCTGCCGCCAGGCTGCGCTGGCCGGCGTGAACCCCACAGATCTACAGCGAAGCACAGGGCCAGCGCAGCCTTCGGCAGCGGCTACGCTCCGCCTGTAGCCGCTGCCGCCAGGCTGCGCTGGCCAGCGTGAACCCCGCAGATCTGCAGCGAGAGGCACAGGGCCAGCGCAGCCTTCGGCAGCGGTTACGCAATGGTGGGGCGACATGGCCTGCATTTTGCTCAACATCACGGAATCCGCGGCCCGGGTCAGAAAACCGTCCCCCGGCGGCCGCCTGATCTAAGGAACCTGTGCATGTTCAACGGCAAATCCCTCTTCATCACCGGCGGTACCGGTTCCTTCGGTCGCAATTTCATTCGTCGCCTGCTTGAGCAGTACCAGCCCAAGCGCGTGGTGGTGTTTTCCCGCGACGAGCTCAAGCAGTACGAGATGCAGCAGAGCTTCAACGCCCCGTGCATGCGCTACTTCATTGGTGACGTGCGCGACGCCGAGCGCCTGCGCGTGGCCATGCGCGGCATCGATTACGTGATCCACGCTGCCGCCCTAAAGCAAGTGCCGGCGGCGGAATACAACCCCACCGAATGCATCCGCACCAACGTCAACGGCGCCGAGAACGTGATTGCCGCGGCCATCGACAATGGCGTGAAGAAGGTCATCGCCCTGTCCACCGACAAGGCCGCCAGCCCGATCAACCTGTACGGCGCCACCAAGCTGCTGTCGGACAAGCTGTTCGTGGCCGCCAACAACATTGCCGGTGACCAGCAAACCCGTTTTGCCGTGGTGCGCTACGGCAACGTCGCCGGCTCGCGTGGCTCGGTGGTGCCGTTCTTCAGCAAGCTGATCAGTGAAAAGGCCCGCGAGCTGCCGATCACCGACCCGCGCATGACGCGCTTCTGGATCACCTTGGACCACGGCGTGCAGTTCGTGCTCGACAATTTCGCCCGCATGCACGGCGGCGAGATCTTCGTGCCGAAAATCCCGTCGATCCGCATCGTCGACCTGGCCACGGCCATGGCCCCCGAGTTGCCGCAGACCCTGGTGGGCATCCGCCCAGGTGAAAAGCTGCACGAGCTGATGGTGCCGCTGGACGACGCCCGCGCCACCCTGGAATTCGACGACCACTACACCATCCAGCCGTCGATCCGCTTCACCCACACCGACCTGGACTTTGCCCTGGATGGCCTGGGCGAGCGCGGCCGGCCGGTGAGCGAGGACTTCGAATACCGCTCCGACATCAACCCGCAGTTCCTCGATGTACAGCAGATCGCTGCCCTGCACGCGGAACTCAAGCCGTGATTCCGTACGGTCGGCAAAGCATTGACGCCGCCGACATCGACGCCGTGGTGCAGGTGCTGCAGTCGGACTGGCTGACCCAGGGGCCTGCCCTTGAGCGCTTCGAAAGCGCCATGGCGCAATATTGCCACGCCGGTCACGGTGTGGCGGTGTGCAACGCCACGGCCGCCCTGCACATCGCCTGCCTGGCGGCGGGCCTGGGCGAGGGCGACTGGCTGTGGACCTCGCCCAACACCTTCCTGGCCTCGGCCAACTGTGGCCGCTATTGCGGCGCCCAGGTGGACTTCGTCGACATCGACCCCGGCACCCTGAACCTGGACGCCGACAAACTGGCGCAGAAGCTGGCGATGGCCGAGCAGCAGGGGCGCCTGCCCAAGGTCGTGGTGGCCGTGGCCTTCGCCGGCCAGAGTTGCGACATGCGCGCCATCGCCCAATTGGCCGAGCGCTACGGCTTCTGCCTGATCGAGGACGCGTCCCACGCCGTGGGCGCGCGCTACGAAGGGCGCCCGGTGGGTTGTGGCGAATTCGCGCAAATGACCGTGTTCAGCTTCCACCCGGTGAAAATCATCACCACCGGCGAGGGGGGCATGGTGCTGACCAACAGCCCGGAACTGGCCGCGCGCCTCAAGCGCCTGCGCAGCCACGGCATGACCCGCGATGCAGTGGACATGGATGAACCCAGCCACGGCCCCTGGTACTACCAGCAGGTGGAGCTGGGCTTCAATTACCGCATGACCGACATGCAGGCGGCCCTGGGCCTGTCGCAGCTGCACAAGCTGGACCGTTTCGTGGCCCGCCGCCGGCAACTGGCGGCGCGCTATGCACGCTTGCTGGCCGACTTGCCGGTGAACCTGCCCGGCGTGCAGGCGGGCGCCCAATCGGCATGGCACCTGTATGTGGTGCGCCTGAACCTGCCGCGCATCGCCCTGGGCCATCGCGAGGTGTTCGAGGCGCTGCGTGCTGCCGGTATCGGCGTGCAACTGCACTACATCCCCGTGCACCTGCAACCTTATTACCGGGACATGGGCTTCGCCCTGGGCGACTTCCCCGAGGCCGAGCAGTATTACAGCCAGGCCATCAGCCTGCCGCTGTTCGCCGCCATGACGGATGCCGAGCAGGACCAGGTCGTTGCTACCCTGAAAGGGATTGTGTGCCCATGAGCGCGGTGGCGATCATCCCCGCCCGTGGTGGCAGCCAGCGTATCCCACGCAAAAACCTCAAGTTGTTCGACGGCGTGCCGATCATTGCCTGGTCCATCCGTGCGGCCTTGGGCAGCGGGTTGTTCGACGAGGTGGTGGTGAGCACCGACGACGATGAAATCGCCGAGGTGGCCCGTGCCCACGGCGCGCAGGTGCCGTTCCGCCGGCCTGCCAGCCTGGCCGATCATCACACCGGTACCACGGCGGTGGTGCAGCACGCCTTGCAGGCCTTGGGCACCGCCCACGACCTGGCCTGCTGCATCTATGCTACAGCGCCTATGCTCACGGCTGCCGACCTGCAGCAGGGGCTGGCCGCCTTGCAGGGCAATGACGACAAGTGTTTTGCGTTCTCGGTGTGCAGTTACGCCTTCGCGGTCCAGCGTGCCTTGCAGTTGGACGGGCAGGGCGGTGTCGCCGCGTTGTATCCCGAATTCAGTCAGGTTCGCTCCCAGGACCTGACGCCCGCCTGGCATGACGCCGGGCAGTTTTACTGGGGGCGCCGCCAGGCCTGGTTGCAGGGCCTGCCCATGTTCGCTGGGCACAGCCTGCCGATCATGCTGCCGCGCCACCGTGTGCAGGACATCGACACGCCGGAAGACTGGCGTCGCGCCGAATACATGTTTGCCGCCCTCAAGGCGGCTGGGGAGTTGAACCCGTGAAGGTGCTGATCCGTGCCGACGCTTCGCACACCATCGGCAGTGGCCATATCGCCCGTTGCCTGACCCTGGCCCACTGTCTGCGCAAGCAGGGTGCCCAGGTCACGTTCGCCAGCCTGACGCTGCCCGGCCACCGCCTGGTGAACCTGTCGGCCGAGGGCTGGAACACCTATGCCATGAAGCCTGGCGCCAGCAGCTGCGACATCGAAGCGCTGCTGCCGTGGCAGGACGATATCGAGGCGTTGAAAAACGTCGGCCAGTTCGACTGGGTCATCGTCGACCACTACGGCCTCGATGCGCGCTGGGAAACCGCCGCGCGGGCCTACGCGCCGCGGATCATGGCCATCGATGACCTGGCCAATCGCGAGCACAGCGCCGACCTGCTGCTGGACCAGAACCTGACGGCCAGCGCCGAGGCCTACGCCGGCCTGCTGACGCCTGACTGCAACACCTATTTTGGCCCGCGTCATGCCTTGCTGGGCTCGGCCTACGAGGCCCTGCGAGTGTCGATCCGCCCGCACGTGCAGCGCGTGCTGGTCAACTTCGGCGGTTTCGATTTCAACGGCAATACGCTCAAGGCCATGGTCGCCCTTGAAGGCCTCACCGGCCTTGAAGTGGACTTCATCGCCGGCCACAACAACCCGGACTGGGCCCACCTGCAAGCCTACGTGGCCACGCGGCCGAACTGGGCCCTGCACAGCTTCGTCGAGGATTTCCCGGCGCTGATGGCCACCGCCGACCTGTTCATCGGCGCCGGTGGCGGCACCACCTGGGAGCGCGCGGCCGTGGGCATGCCGACCATTTGCCTGGCCGTGGCCCATAACCAGCAGGCCAACGCCGAACTGATGGCGGTGGCGGGCGCCCACGTGTACCTGGGCGAAGCCGCCGATGTCAGCTCACAGGCCCTTCGCCAGTCGGTGATGGGGCTGCTGGACGACGTTCAGCGCCGCCATTCCCTGGCCGAACACTCTCGTCAACTGGTGGACGGCATGGGCGCCTTGCGCCTGGCCTGGGCCCTGTTTGCCGCAGCACCGTCGCAAGGATAGTTCTATGCCCAGCTTCAAGATCGGTCACCGCGCCATCGGCCTCGACGCGCCGCCCTTTGTCATCGCCGAGATGAGCGGCAACCACAATCAGTCGCTGGAGCGCGCGCTGGCCATCGTCGATGCCGCCGCCAAGGCGGGCGCCCATGCGCTGAAGTTGCAGACCTACACCGCCGACACCATGACCCTGGACATCGACCAGGGCGAGTTCCGCATCAGCGACCCCGACAGCCTGTGGGCCGACACCTCGCTGTACGCGCTGTACCAGCAGGCGCACACACCGTGGGAATGGCACGCGCCGATCTTCGAACGGGCGAAAAGCCACGGCATGCTGGCGTTCTCCTCGCCGTTCGATGAGAGCGCCGTCGACTTCCTGGAAAGCCTGGAGGTGCCGGCCTACAAGATCGCCAGTTTCGAGAACACCGACCTGCCGCTGATCCGCAAGGCAGCCTCCACCGGCAAGCCACTGATCATCTCCACCGGCATGGCCAGCGTCGCCGAGCTGGACGAAAGCGTGCGCGCCGCCCGCGCCGCCGGCTGCCGTGACCTGATCCTGCTCAAGTGCACCAGCACCTACCCGGCTTCCCCGCTCAACACCCACCTGCGCACCATCGCCCATATGCGCGAGTTGTTCGGCTGCGAAGTGGGCCTGTCCGACCACACCATGGGCGTGGGCGCGGCAGTGGCGGCGGTGGCACTGGGCGCCAGCGTGGTGGAAAAGCACTTTACCCTCGACCGCAGCGCCGGTGGCGTGGACGCCAGCTTCTCGCTGGAGCCGGCGGAACTGGCCAGCCTGGTCACCGAGACCGAGCGTGCCTGGCAGGCCCTGGGCCAGGTGCAGTACGGCGCCACCACCGCCGAGCAGAAGTCGCTGGTGTACCGCCGCTCGCTGTACGTGGTGCGTGACGTGGCGGCGGGTGAGCCGCTGACCCGCGACAATGTGCGTGCCATTCGTCCCGGCCTGGGCCTTGCCCCACGGCACCTGGACAACGTGCTGGGGCGTGCGGCACGCCGCCCTCTGGCCCGCGGCATGGCGCTGGATTGGTCAATGATTGACTGAACGGTCGCTTAAGCATGGCCAAAAAACGCGAAATCATGTTGAATCAACGTGACCTGTGAGTCATAACGGGCATCTCCACTGTAACCTGATGTTGGGTGACGTGGGCGCAGTGCCATGACTCATGGCCCCGGCGTCGCCTGTTTTCGCCCCCTCGCGGGTGATGCAAATCCCGGTTTTGTTGGCGCCCCTCCATCATGTGAGCGGTGATATTTAGCTCTTTATTATTGGGAAGCCATAATGATTGGCATAAAAAGCATAGCGAGTTACGTGCCTTCCGAAGGCGTTGATAACTACGCCCAGGGTGCCAAATTTGCCAAGGACGAAGAGTTCATCCTGGGCAAGATCGGCTCCGCTTTCCTGCCGCGCAAAGACGCGGGCCAGGAGACCTCCGACCTGTGCGTCGAAGCGGTCAATGCTCTGTTTGCGAATAACCCCGAGCTTAAACGCGAGTCCATCGACGCGCTGATCGTCGTCACCCAGAACGGTGACGAAGAAGGCCTGCCGCACACGGCCGCCATCGTCCAGGACAAACTGGGCCTGCCGACCCACGTGGCGGCGTTCGACATCTCCCTGGGCTGTTCGGGTTATGTCTACGGCATCTACGCGATGAAGGGCTTCATGGAAGCCGCTGGCCTGAAAAACGGCCTGCTGATCACCGCCGACCCGTATTCGAAGATCGTCGACCCGGAAGACCGCAACACCACCATGCTGTTCGGTGATGCCGCGACCGCCACCTGGATGGGTGAGGATGCGGTATGGCAGCTGGGCAAGGCCAAGTTCGGCACCGACGGTTCGGGTGCGCCGCACCTGAAGGTCACCGATGGCGTGTTCTTCATGAACGGCCGCCAGGTGTTCAACTTCGCACTGCTGAAAGTGCCAGCGCACCTGCATGAACTGCTGGGCGAATCGGGCCTGACGCCGGACGACATCGATGCGTTCTGCATCCACCAGGGCAGCGCCGCCATCGTCGACGCCGTGGCGCGTCGCTTCGAGGACAAGCCCGAGAAGTTCATCAAGGACATGGTCGAGACGGGCAACACCGTATCGTCCAGCGTGCCGTTGCTGCTGGAAAAGCACGTGATGGACGCGACCTGGAAACGCGTGGCCATCAGCGGCTTCGGCGTGGGGCTGTCCTGGGGCTCGGCGATTCTGCATCGCTGATTCCCCACCTGATGTGATTGTGGGAGCGGGCTCTGCCCGCGAAAAGAACGCCGCAGTCCTGACTGGATACGCGGCGTATCCTTCGCGGGCAGAGCCCGCTCCCACAACCCTGTGCTGCTACAGGGTTTCGCCTTCTGATACGCTTGTGGGCTGAACGTATCACCAAGGCCGCCTCCCATGACCGACATCCCCCAGCGCAACGCGCACCTTTTGCAAACGCGCTGGCCGCTGTTGTTCGACCGCCTGCAACTGGAAAGTCCTGACACTGTGCCTGCACAGCTGGTCGAGGGCCTGGGCACCACCCTGAGCATCAGCGGCGTGCAGCTTACCAGTCGTCATGATCGCCTCGCCGAGGCCCAGCTCCAGGCCGCGACCATCGCTGAGCAAGCGCCCCAGGTTCATGTATACGGCACCGGCCTGGGCGACCTGCAGCGCGTCCTGCTGCAACGCCCCGCACTCCAGCGCCTCACGGTGCACATCCTCAACAGCGCCGTGTTCGCCCTGGTGCTGCAAATCCTCGAACAGGACGACTGGCTGGCCGACCCTCGAGTCGAGCTGGTGATGGCCGGCGATCACCCTGAAATCTGCCTGCCGTTCTTCGCCCTGCCTTCGGAGCTGGTGCTGGCCGACGACCACAACGCGCGGATTCGCGACCGGCTGACCAGCGAAGTGCACCTGGCGTTCAACAACCGCGAATTCACCGCCCAGGATCCGGAGATTGCCCGGCGCCTGGAAGAGGCGCTGCCGCTGTTGCACAGCGACCCCGACGTGGCGCAGCTGTTCGGCTCGCAGCCGGGGCGGGGGTTTTTCGTGATTGCCACGGGGCCCAGCCTGGAGCAGCACTTTGCCAAGCTAAAGGCGGTGCGCGAGCAAGCGGATCGCCCTTTCTTCATCAGCGTTGATACCGCCTACCGGCCATTGCTCGCCCACGGCATCGTGCCCGATCTGGTAGTCAGCATCGATCAGCGCATCAGCAGTCGCCACTTGCCGGCCGAGGGCTCCGAGGCCGTGGGGCTGGTGTACTTGCCGTTGCTGGAGAAGTCGTTGCTGGAAAGCTGGAGGGGCCCGCGTCACGTTGGCTACTCCGCCAGCCCGGTGTATGCGCAGCTGCGCGAGCAACTGCCCAAGGCCAGCCTCTATGTGGGCGGCAGCGTGATTCACCCGGCGGTGGACCTGGCCGTGAAGATGGGGGCAGGGCAGGTGACGCTGTTTGGCGCCGACTTTGCTTTCCCGGGCGACAAGACCCACGCCGGTTGGAGCGATGGCGACCTGGGGCCGCAGTTGCAGGCCGCCAAGCACTGGGTACTCGACGGTCGCGGCCAGCGCGTGCGTACCCAGCTCAACTTCCGCAGCTATTTGGTGGAGCTTGAGCGCTACATTGCCGGCCACCCCCAGGTGCCGTTCTTCAATACCAGCCGTGCCGGGGCGATGATCGCCGGCACGCAGTTCGATGCGGAGTGGTGCCAATGAGAGGTTTTGCGCAATACCGTGAACCGGCGGTTGCCTGTGCCCATCTGTTCCGCCTGGGGCGGGATGTGGAAGCGGCGTTGGTGATGGTGGAATTGTTCGGCGCGCTGATACCGCTGTTTGATCGCACGCCGCCTGCGTTGCAGCAGCAATGGGCGGCAGTGCTGGGCGAGATGCTGGCGTGCCAGGAAGGGCAGAACTGGTTGGCGCTGGCCGATTATCTTGAATATGAATTGCTGGAGCTGATGCGCCAGGGCGACATCTGAAACACCCTGTGGGACCGGGCGAAGCTCGGGAAGCGGACGACTCGATATTTTGGTTGGCCTCTTCCCGAGCTTCGCCCGGTCCCACAATCATTTCGCATTGCCAAATTTCATCTATCATCAATCCCCAGCTCCGGGCCGTGACGACCCGGGGCGGGCAAAAATGTGATCTGTGTCACAGTCGATACGCGGGCGGGTCAAGGTAAAGGGATCGTCGAGGGGGCTGAAACCCCCGGTTTACAAGGGGAGGCGCACTGATGGCGTTTTTTTTCAAAAAAAGCCCTCAAGCAACTTCCCATCACGACGATAACTATTACGAAGGTTCTCTAGGCCACACCCGGCGGTTGCCAGGGCCGGAAGCCGCTGCACCCACCCATCGAGGAATTTCGTCATGGCTTTGACTGTAAACACTAACATCGCTTCGCTGACCGTTCAGAACAACCTGAACAACGCTTCCAGCGCTCTGTCCACCGCAATGACTCGTCTGTCTTCCGGCCTGAAAATCAACAGCGCCAAAGACGACGCCGCTGGCCTGCAAATCGCCAGCCGTCTGACCACTCAGATCAACGGCCTGACCATGGCTACCAAGAACGCCAACGACGGTATCTCGATCGCCCAGACCGCTGAAGGCGCTCTGCAAGAGTCGACCAACATTCTGCAACGTATGCGTGAACTGGCCGTTCAGTCGCGAAACGACTCCAACAGCACCGCTGACCGTACCTCGCTGAACGCCGAATACGCTCAGATGAGCGAAGAACTGACCCGTATCTCGACTTCGACCACTTTCGGTACCGGCATGAAACTGCTGGACGGTTCGGCTTCGACTCTGGAATTCCAGGTTGGCGCGATGACTGGTTCCGACCAGCACATCACCCTGTCCCTGACCGGCAACTTCTCGGCCAGCGGCCTGGGTCTGTCGTCGACTTCGATCTCGGGTACCAGCAACGACGCAGCGCACAGCGCGGTCGACGCCTCGATCTCCGCCATCGACGCCGCACTGGCCACCATCAACAGCGCTCGTGCTGACCTGGGTGCCAAGCAAAACCGTTTCTCCAGCACCATCTCCAACCTGAACAACATCGTTTCGAACGCTACCGCTTCGCGTTCGACCATTCAGGATGCTGACTTCGCTGCTGAAACTGCTGAACTGACCAAGCAACAAACTCTGCAGTCGGCTTCCACCGCGATCCTGTCGCAAGCCAACCAACTGCCTTCCGCTGTACTGAAGCTGCTTCAGTAATAGCAACGGCTAGTTAAACGGAAGGGTGCTCACGAGTGCCCTTTCGTTTTTTCACATTTTCGAGGTGACGGACATGGACATGAGCGTCAAATTGAGCGCGTCTTACCCCCAGGTTGCAACGCAAGCGACGGCCGCCAGCGCAGTCGCGCCCGCTGTGCCCGCGGCGAGCACCGCCACCGCGACGGCTACAAGCGACACCAGCAGCACGCAAGAGCCCAGCCGGGAAGAATTGGACAAGGCAGTGAAGGACTTGCAGGACCATGCTGATTCCACGCAGCGCGGCCTCAGGTTTTCCATTGACGATACAACCCACCAGGTAGTGGTCAAGATCATCGCTACCGACAGTGGGGAAGTGGTACGGCAACTGCCGACCGAAGCCGCCTTGAAGTTGGCGCGCTACTTGAAAGAAACCGACAGTATGCTGTTGGATACGCAGGTCTGAGTGCGTTGGCACGAGACTTGATTGAATTTGTAGAAATCTGCTTACTCTAGGCGTTTTGTCAAAAAGCCGACAGTCGCCTGAACGGGAGTTCAACCAATGACCACTACTTCCAGCACCACGAGCTCGACCAGCACTACTGGCACGACCGCGGTCAGCAGTTCGGGCGGCATCACCGTCAGCGGCATCGGCTCGGGTGTCGATACCGCAGCCATCGTTGAAGCACTTGTCAACGCGCAGAAGGCGCCGAAACAGGATCAGATCACTGCGCAGCTGTCGACCACGGCGGCGTTGAGCTCTGCAGTCAGCACTGTCAACGAGGCTCTGAAGACGTTCACTACCGCCATGGCGGCGTTGAATGATGTCAACTCGTTCACTGGTCTGGCAGCGACCTCGTCGCTGGAGACGGTCGCGACCGCGAAGTCGAGCAACACGGCAGCGGCGGGTACCTATAACCTGACCGTGTCGCAGATTGCCACCAGCTCCAAGGTCACGACGGCTGCCGTTTCGGGCGGTGCAACGACTGTCATGACAACCGCCGCGACCACCCTGAGTATCACTCAGGCAGATGGCACCGCGTACTCTGTATCGTTGGCGGCAAACACCACCCTGTCTGGCGTGCGTGATGCAATCAACAGCCAGTTGCAGTCTGCCGGTATCTCGGCCAACTTGGTAACTGACTCCAGTGGCGCGTCTCGCCTGGTGCTGTCGTCGACCACGACTGGTGAAAATACGGGCTTGTCGGTCAGTGGTATTGACGCCTTGGCTATCGATGGTACTCAAAAGGGTTCCAGTAGTAGTGCGGGCTATCTCGGTACTCTGCCTCAGGACGCGAAGTATTCGATTGATGGGCTGGACAGCATGACCAGCTCCAGCAACTCGCTGACGACTGCGGTAAGTGGCGTTACCATCAACCTGACCGGCACCGGCACGACAGCGATCACCGTTGGCTCCAGCACCGACGACATGAAAACGTCGGTCACCACTTTCGTCAGTGCCTACAACGCGTTGATGCTGGCAGTGACCGCGCAGACAGCCGTAACCGCCACCGGCGCCACCGAGAGTACCAGTAGCTCAGCCACCACCACCGCTGGCGCGCTGACGGGTGACTCGGGGATGCGCTCGTTGCTGGCGGCCATCCAGGGGCAGTTGACCAAGACGAGCACCACCAGCGGCAATCTGAGCATCCTGTCGCAGTTGGGCGTTACCACGCAGACCGACGGCACCCTGCTGATGAGCGACACCGACTGGGACACGGCCATGACCACCAACGCCGGCAACGTTGCCGGTCTGTTCGTGGGTACCAGTGGCCTGCTCACTCGCTTGACCTCGGTCATCACGCCGTATACCCAGACCGGCGGCATTCTCGAGACCCGCATCAAGCAATACGCGGCGACTACCAGCGATCTGAATGATCAGCAGACCGACCTCGATTCGCGCATGACCACGCTGACCACTACCCTGACCGCCAAATACACGGCCATGGACACCTTGGTAGCCCAGCTCAACGCCACCAGCTCCAGCGTGATGACCACCCTGAACGCGCTGAACTCCAGCTCGTCAGACTGATTCATACCGCTGCAAAGGGCCCGGGCGCGTCGTTTTTCGACACCCCGGGCTTTGTCGTTTTCAGGCTGGCGCCCAGGCGCCCTAAAGTTTTTTGCGGACCAGTCGACACAATGGTCATGCAACACACATCACTGTTGACGTGTAACGAGGAAGCAACATGAATCGCATGAAAGCCCTTCGCCAATACCAGAAGGTCAGTTCTGTGGCGCAGACCTCCGAGGCGAGCCCTCACCGCCTGGTGCAAATGCTCATGGAAGGCGGGCTCGATCGCCTGGCGCAAGCCAAGGGTGCGATGAGCCGTGGCCAGATTGCGCAGAAGGGCGTCATGATCAGCCGGGCCATCGAAATCATCGGTGGCTTGCGTACCGGCCTGGATCCTGAGAAGAGTGGCGGTGATCCGGCCTCGCTTCAGGACCTGGATGCGCTGTACGCTTACATGATGCAGCGCCTGGGCGAAGCCAATCGCAAAAACGATATGGACATGATCGACGAAGTCGCCCGCCTGCTGATTACCGTCAAGAGTGGCTGGGATGCCATTGCTACAGTTGAGTAAAGCCAATGTCCGAGGAAGTCGACATGAGTGCGCTGCAACGAATTGAACACACCAGCCACGCCCTGACCGATGCGCTGGCCGCCCGGGACTGGGAAGCCATCCGCGAACTGGACCGCCAGTGCCGCGCCTGCGTGGATGCCTTGGCCACCGAAAAGCCGGAAGATGAAGGCGAAGTGCGCAGCAAGCTCGAGGGTCTGCTGGCTGTGTATCGGCAGTTGCTGGAGGTCAGCAGGGGTGAGCGCAAGGCAATAGTCGACGAGATGTCACAACTGAAACATGCGCACAACGCTGCAAAGGTTTACCATCTGTTCCGTTAATTTGCTCGGTTGATCAGAAGTAATGCGCCATAAATTTGACTGTATTCGCTTTTTTGACTTAACTAGTAGCTGTTTACTTTCTTCAGGCGTCTACCATCCGTAAACGGCGAATTGACGTCTAGCTTGCCCGTAAAGGGCATCGAGTTGACTAGGGAAGTTGCTATTGCATGTGGCGTGAAACCAAAATTCTGCTAATCGATGACGATAGCGTTCGCCGCCGGGACCTGGCGGTGATACTCAATTTTCTCGGCGAAGAAAATTTGCCCTGCACCAGTACCGACTGGCAGCAGGTGGTCGATTCGTTGTCGTCGAATCGGGAAGTGCTTTGCGTCCTTGTCGGGACCGTGAATGCCCCCGGTACCCTTCAAGGATTGCTTAAGACCATCGCCGGCTGGGATGAGTTCCTTCCGGTATTGCTTTTAGGTGAAACCAACACGGCCGAGCTGCCAGAAGACTTGCGCCGGCGCGTGCTTTCCAGCCTGGAAATGCCGCCCAGCTACAGCAAGCTGCTGGACTCCCTGCACCGCGCCCAGGTCTATCGCGAGATGTACGACCAGGCCCGCGAGCGTGGCCGTCAGCGCGAGCCCAACCTGTTCCGCAGCCTGGTAGGCACCAGCCGTGCCATCCAGCACGTGCGCCAGATGATGCAACAGGTGGCCGACACCGACGCCAGCGTGCTGATCCTGGGTGAGTCGGGCACCGGCAAGGAAGTGGTGGCGCGTAACCTGCACTACCACTCCAAGCGCCGCGACGCGCCGTTCGTGCCGGTCAACTGCGGGGCCATCCCTGCCGAGTTGCTGGAAAGCGAACTGTTCGGCCATGAGAAGGGCGCCTTCACCGGCGCCATCACCAGCCGGGCAGGGCGCTTCGAACTGGCCAACGGCGGTACCCTGTTCCTCGACGAAATCGGCGACATGCCGCTGCCCATGCAGGTCAAACTGCTGCGCGTGCTGCAGGAGCGTACCTTCGAGCGCGTGGGCAGCAACAAGACCCAGAGCATCGATGTGCGCATCATCGCTGCCACGCACAAGAACCTGGAAAGCATGATCGAGGTGGGTACGTTCCGTGAGGACCTGTACTACCGCCTGAACGTGTTCCCGATCGAAATGGCGCCCCTGCGCGAACGCGTCGAGGACATTCCGCTGTTGATGAATGAACTGATCTCGCGCATGGAGCACGAAAAGCGCGGTTCGATTCGTTTCAACTCCGCCGCCATCATGTCGCTGTGCCGCCACGGCTGGCCGGGCAACGTCCGCGAGTTGGCCAACCTGGTCGAACGCATGGCGATCATGCACCCGTACGGCGTCATCGGCGTCGCAGAGCTGCCGAAGAAATTCCGTTACGTGGATGATGAAGACGAGCAGTTGGTCGACAGCCTGCGCAGCGACCTGGAAGAGCGCGTGGCCATCAACGGCCATACGCCGGACTTCACCACCGGCGCCATGCTGCCGCCCGAGGGCCTGGACCTGAAGGACTACCTGGGTGGCCTGGAGCAGGGGCTGATCCAGCAGGCGCTGGATGACGCCAACGGTATTGTCGCGCGTGCGGCCGAGCGCCTGCGTATCCGTCGTACCACCCTGGTGGAGAAGATGCGCAAGTACGGCATGAGCCGCCGTGAGGGCGATGATCAGACAGATGATTGACGCTTGAGTTCCGCTAACCGGCGCAGGGATGCGCCGGTGAACTTGTTTTGTATCCTTCCCCGCACTTCTCTTCCTCGCTCAACCCCCCGTCTATATTGCCTTTCCTTGATTTGTATCAAGGATGATTCCAATCTTTGCCCCTGTGAAGCGGCGCACAAAATGATTCGGCACGACGATTGCTACATACCCGTCACGATACCCATTTATGACGGTATGCCACGCGAGAGATCACGATGCCACAGGCCGCCCCCATGACCACTGACCCTGAACTCGAGGGTAAGCCCTGCGTTGAACAGGCCAGCCGGCTTGGCCTTGAGCAGGCGTTTGCGCTGTTCAACCAGATGTCCACCCAGCTCAGCGATTCCTACGGCATGCTCGAAGCCCGGGTGGCAGAGCTCAAGGGCGAACTGGCGGTGGTCAGCGCCCAGCGCATGGCCGAACTGGCCGAGAAAGAGCGCCTGGCTAATCGCCTGCAGCACTTGCTGCACTCGTTGCCTGGTGGCGTTATCGTCATCGACGGCCAGGGCGTGGTGCGCGAAGCCAACCCGGCGGCGTCCCAGTTGCTGGGCGAGCCCCTGGAAGGCATGTTGTGGCGCCAGGTGATTGCCCGCTGCTTTGCGCCGCGTGAAGACGATGGCCATGAAATTTCCCTGAAGGATGGCCGTCGCCTGTCGATCGCCACCCGCTCGCTGGACGCCGAGCCGGGCCAACTGGTGTTGCTCAATGACCTGACGGAAACCCGTCGTCTGCAGGATCAGCTGGCGCGCCACGAGCGTCTCTCGTCCTTGGGGCGCATGGTGGCGTCACTGGCCCATCAGATTCGTACGCCGCTGTCGGCCGCGCTGCTCTACGCCAGCCATTTGACGGAGCAGGCGCTGCCGGTGGAAACCCAGCAGCGCTTTGCCGGGCGCCTCAAGGAGCGCCTGCACGAGCTGGAACATCAAGTGCGCGACATGCTGGTGTTCGCCCGCGGCGAGTTGCCGCTCAGCGACCGCCTGACGCCCGCGGCCCTGTTCAAGGCCCTGCAGTCGGCGGCCCATACCCATGTGCAGGATTTGTCGGTGCGCTGGCAGTTCGATTGCCCTCGCGGCGAACTGCTGTGCAACCGCGACACCCTGGTGGGCGCCTTGCTGAACCTGATCGAGAACTCGATCCAGTCCAGCCAGGGCCAGGTCCACCTGAAGATTCACCTGTATGCGCGCGATCACCAGCTGCGCCTGGCGATCAGCGACAACGGCAGCGGCATCGAGCCGGCCGTGCTGGCGCGCCTGGGCGAGCCGTTCTTCACCACCAAGACCACCGGCACCGGCCTGGGCCTGGCCGTGGTCAAGGCGGTTTCCCGCGCCCACCAGGGCGAGTTGGTGATTCGCTCGCGCCTGGGGCGCGGTACCTGTGCGCTGGTGACGCTGCCCATGATCCATGCCCGTGCGGTGCAGGAGTAACGCTGATGGCCATCAAGGTCCTGCTGGTTGAAGATGATCGGGCCCTGCGCGAAGCGCTGGGCGATACCCTGGAGCTGGGCGGCTATGAATACCGCGCGGTCGGCAGCGCCGAAGATGCTTTGCTGGCGGTGGCCAGCGAGGTCTTCGGCATGGTCATCAGCGACGTCAATATGCCGGGCATGGACGGCCATCAGTTGCTGTGCCAGTTGCGCGCGCGCCAGCCGCAACTGCCGGTGCTGTTGATGACCGCGCATGCCGCCGTCGACCGCGCCGTGGAGGCGATGCGCGCCGGTGCGGCCGACTATCTGGTCAAGCCGTTCCTGCCCAAGGCCCTGCTGGACCTGGTGGCGCGGCATGCCCTGGGCTGCCTGGGGGCCGCTGAGAAAGAAGGCCCGGTGGCGGTTGAGCCGGCCAGTGCGCAACTGCTGGAACTGGCCGCCCGCGTGGCACGCAGCGATTCCACCGTATTGATTTCGGGTGAGTCGGGCACCGGCAAGGAAGTGCTGGCGCGCTACATTCACCAGCAATCCAACCGTGCTGGTCAGCCGTTCATTGCCATCAACTGCGCGGCCATTCCCGACAACATGCTGGAAGCCACGCTGTTCGGCCATGAGAAGGGCTCGTTTACCGGCGCCATTGCCGCGCAGCCGGGCAAGTTCGAGCAGGCCGACGGCGGTACCCTGTTGCTCGACGAAATCTCCGAAATGCCGCTGGGCTTGCAGGCCAAGCTGCTGCGAGTGCTGCAGGAACGCGAAGTGGAACGGGTAGGCGCGCGCAAGCCCATCGCCCTGGACATCCGCGTGGTGGCTACCACCAACCGCGATCTGGCCGGCGAAGTGGCGGCGGGGCGTTTCCGCGAAGACTTGTATTATCGCCTGTCGGTGTTCCCGCTGGCCTGGCGTCCGCTGCGTGAGCGCACCGCCGACATTCTGCCGCTGGCCGAGCGCCTGCTGGCCAAACACGTCAATAAAATGAAGCACGCCGCCGTGCGCCTGGCGCCCGGTGCCCAGGCTTGCCTGGTGAGTTACCCGTGGCCGGGTAATGTGCGTGAACTGGACAACGCCATTCAGCGTGCCTTGATCCTGCAGCAGGGCGGCCTGATCCAGGCCGAAGACTTCTGCCTGGCAGGGCCTGTGGGTGCGGCGCCGTTGCCTGCGCTGTCCATCGTGCGCAGCGCGCCGGCCCCCGTCGAGTCCTTGACGGCGCTGCCGGCCGAGGCTGCCGGTGGCCTGGGCGACGACCTGCGTCGTCGCGAGTTCCAGCTGATCATCGACACCCTGCGCACCGAGCGCGGCCGCCGCAAGGAGGCCGCCGAACGCCTGGGCATCAGCCCGCGCACCTTGCGCTACAAGCTGGCGCAGATGCGCGACGCCGGCATGGACGTCGAGGCCAGCCTGTACGCCAGTTGAATATCCCATTCCCAACGCATGCCCCTGTAGCCGCTGCCGCCAGGCTGCGCTGGCCCCCGAGTACACCCGAGAAGCTTCGATTGTACGCTGGGGCCAGCGCAGCCTTCGGCAGCGGCTACGGGTAGGTCGTGTGCTTGGGGATTGTTTTGTAACGAATTCGTGATGCAAGTCAGGAGCTGGCACCCTTGTTGCTACCTCCTTTGTATCCGTTGTAACAGTGTCAAAAAATTGCGGGCCGTCGGAGAGAGTGATCCATGAGCCAAGGTATTGAATTCAACCGTCTGATTATGGACATGCGCACCATGCAGGCCGATGCCATGGGGGCCAGCAAAACTGCTGCCGCGCCCGAAGTGGCCGGTACCAGCAGCTTTGCCGATTTGCTCGGCAATGCGGTGAACAAGGTCAGCGACACCCAACAGGCGTCCGATCAGTTGGCTAACGCCTTCGAAATCGGCAAAAGCGGTGTCGACATCACCGACGTGATGGTCGCGTCGCAAAAAGCCAGCGTGTCGTTCCAGGCGCTGACCCAGGTACGCAACAAGCTGGTTCAGGCGTACCAAGACATCATGCAGATGCCGGTTTAAGGGCGAGATTGAGACATGGCAGACGCAGTCGTGGATAACGTACCCGCCAAGAGTGGCGCAGCCGGTGGCAAGTCGCCGCTGATGGGCCTTTCTTTCCTGGAGAATATTTCCAAGATGACCGTGTTGCGTCAGGTGGGCCTGTTGGTCGGCCTGGCTGCAAGCGTGGCGATTGGTTTTGCCGTGGTGCTGTGGTCGCAGCAGCCCGATTACCGTCCGTTGTACGGCAGCCTGGCCGGCATGGACACCAAGCAAGTGATGGAAACCCTCAACGCGGCCGACATTCCGTACACCGTTGAGCCCAACTCCGGCGCGCTGCTGGTCAAGGCCGATGACATCGGCCGTGCGCGCATGAAGCTGGCAGCTGCCGGCGTGGCACCCAGCGACGGCAACGTCGGCTACGAAATCATGGACAAGGAACAGGCGCTGGGCACCAGCCAGTTCATGGAAACCGCTCGCTATCGCCAAGGCCTGGAAGGCGAGCTGGCGCGGACTATTTCCAGCCTGAACAACGTCAAGGGTGCCCGCGTGCACCTGGCCATCCCGAAAAGCTCGGTGTTCGTGCGTGACGACCGCAAGCCTACCGCCTCTGTGCTGGTGGAGCTGTACCCGGGCCGCACCCTGGACGCCGGGCAAGTGCTGGCCATCGTCAACCTGGTGGCCACCAGCGTGCCTGAAATGGACAAATCCGGCGTTGCCGTGGTGGACCAGAAAGGCCACCTGCTGTCCGACCAGCTGCAAGACTCCGAGCTGACCATGGCCGGCAAGCAGTTTGACTACAGCCGCAAAATGGAAAGCATGCTCACCCAGCGTGTGCACAACATTCTGGAACCGGTGCTGGGCAACGACCGCTATAAAGCGGAAGTGTCGGCCAACGTCGATTTCAGCGCGGTGGAATCCACCAGCGAGCAATTCAACCCCGACCAGCCAGCCCTGCGCAGCGAACAGTCGGTGACCGAACAGCGTTCCAGCGGCAGCGGCCCGTCCGGCGTGCCGGGTGCCTTGAGCAACCAGCCGCCGAACCCGGCCAGCGCACCGCAGAAAACCGGTGCGGCAGCAGCCGCTACGCCGGCGGCGATCCCGCCAGGCCAGCCGTTGCTGGACGCCAATGGTCAGCAGATCATGGACCCGGCCACCGGTCAGCCGATGCTGGCGCCGTACCCGGCCGACAAGCGTAACCAGTCGACCAAGAACTTCGAGCTGGACCGTTCCATCAGCCACACCAAGCAGCAGCAGGGTCGCCTGACCCGCCTGTCGGTGGCCGTGGTAGTGGACGACCAGGTCAAGACTGACGCCAAGGGCGAAGTCACCCACACCCCGTGGAGTGCCGACGACCTGGGCCGCTTTACCCGCCTGGTGCAGGATGCGGTAGGCTTCGACGCCAGCCGTGGCGACAGCGTGACGGTGATCAACGCACCGTTCTCGCCGGACCGTGGCGAAGTGGTGCCGGAAGTGTCCTTCTACCAGCAGCCCTGGTTCTGGGACGTGGTCAAGCAAGTGTTGGGCGTGCTGTTTATCCTGGTGCTGGTGTTCGGTGTACTGCGCCCGGTGCTCAACAACATCACCGGCGGCGGCAAGGGCAAAGGCCTGGTTGGCGCCGACGGCGATGTGGAACTGGGTGGCATGGGCGGTCTGGATGGCGAACTGGCCAACGACCGCGTCTCCCTGGGCGGCCCGCAGAGTATTCTGCTGCCGAGCCCAAGCGAGGGCTATGATGCTCAGCTGAACGCAATCAAGAGTCTGGTGGCCGAAGATCCGGGTCGCGTGGCCCAGGTCGTGAAAGAGTGGATTAACGCCGATGAGTAACAACCAAGCGCTTGTCGCCAAACTGACCAAAGTCGACAAGGCAGCCATCCTGCTGCTGTCCCTGGGCGAGACCGACGCTGCCCAGGTGCTGCGGCACATGGGCCCCAAGGAAGTCCAGAAAGTGGGTGTGGCGATGGCGCAGATGCGCAACGTGCACCGCGAGCAGGTCGAGCAGGTGATGAGCGAGTTCGTCGAGATCGTCGGCGATCAGACCAGCCTGGGCGTCGGTTCGGACACCTATATCCGCAAGATGCTGACCTCGGCCCTGGGCGAAGACAAGGCCAACGGCCTGATCGACCGCATCCTGCTGGGTGGCAACACCAGCGGCCTGGACAGCCTGAAGTGGATGGAGCCGCGCGCCGTCGCCGACGTCATCCGCTTTGAGCACCCGCAGATCCAGGCCATCGTGGTGGCCTATCTGGACGCCGACCAGGCCGGTGAAGTGCTGGGTCACTTTGACCACAAGGTGCGCCTGGACATCATCCTGCGCGTCTCCTCGCTGAACACCGTGCAGCCTGCGGCGCTCAAAGAGCTGAACCTGATTCTGGAGAAGCAGTTCTCGGGCAACTCCAACGCGGCACGTACCACCCTGGGTGGTATCAAACGTGCGGCCGATATCATGAACTTCCTCGACAGCTCGGTGGAAGGCGCGCTGATGGATTCGATTCGCGAGGTCGACGAAGACCTGTCCAGCCAGATCGAAGACCTCATGTTCGTGTTCAACAACCTGGCCGACGTGGACGACCGCGGCATCCAGGCGCTGCTGCGCGAAGTGTCCTCGGACGTGCTGGTACTGGCGCTCAAGGGGTCGGACGAGAACGTCAAGGAAAAGATCTTCAAGAACATGTCCAAGCGTGCCGCCGAACTGCTGCGCGACGACCTGGAAGCCAAGGGCCCGGTGCGGGTCAGCGACGTGGAAACGGCGCAGAAGGAAATCCTCACCATTGCCCGCCGCATGGCCGAAGCCGGCGAGATCGTGCTGGGTGGCAAGGGCGGCGAGGAAATGATCTAAGCCCCTGTAGCCGCTGCCGCCAGGCTGCGCTGGCCCCTATTTGCACTGCAGATCTACAGTGTGGGTCAGGGCCAGCGCAGCCTGGCGGCAGCGGCTACAAGGCGGTCCTTTTTTGTGCAACGCATTCTGGCGCCATCAGGAATAATCAATGTCCCGCCCCTCCGAACAACACCCCAGTGACCTGATTCGCGCCGAGGATCTGCAAGGTTTCGACCTGTGGGCCATCCCCAGCTTCGACCCCGAGATACCCGAGCCTGAGCCCGAGCCGGAACCGGTGATCGAGGAAATCGAGGAAGTGCCGCTTGAAGAAGTGCAGCCACTGACCCTCGAAGAGCTGGAAAGCATCCGCCAGGAGGCCTACAACGAAGGCTTCGCCACCGGCGAGAAAGAAGGCTTCCACAGCACCACCCTCAAGGTGCGCCAGGAGGCCGAAGTGGCCCTGGCCGCCAAGCTGCAAAACCTGGAACAGCTGATGCAGCACCTGATGGCCCCCATCGCCGAGCAGGACAGCCAGATCGAAAAATCCCTGGTGGAACTGGTAGGGCACATCACCCGCCAGGTGATCCAGCGCGAACTCAAGACCGACTCCAGCCAGATCGAGCACGTGCTGCGCGAAGCCCTCAAGCTGCTGCCCATGGGCGCCGGCAACGTGCGGATCTTCGTCAACCCGCAGGACTTCGAGCAGGTCAAGGGCCTGCGCGAGCGTCATGAAGAAACCTGGCGCATCCTGGAAGACAGCGCGCTGCTGCCGGGCGGTTGCCGCGTGGAATCAGAGCACAGCCGCATCGACGCCAGCATCGAGACACGCATTACCCAGGCCTTGGCGCAGCTGTTCGATCAGTTGCACGAGCAGGCCCAGCACCCCGCCGAACCCGACCTGAGCGTCGACCTGGAAGGCCCCGATGCGCCTTGATCGCACCAGCTTCGCCAAGCGCCTGGGCAGCTACGCCCCGGCCGTGAGCCTGCCGGCACAACCGGTGCTGGAAGGCCGCCTGCTGCGCATGGTCGGCCTGACGCTGGAGGCCGAAGGCCTGCGCGCCGCCATGGGCAGCCGCTGCGTGGTGATCAACGACGACAGCTATCACCCCGTGCAGGTGGAAGCCGAGGTGATGGGCTTCTCCGGTACCAAGGTATTCCTGATGCCGGTGGGCAGCGTGGCGGGCATTGCCCCCGGCGCCCGCGTGGTGCCGCTGGCCGACACCGGCCGCCTGCCCATGGGCATGAGCATGCTGGGCCGTATTCTTGACGGTGCCGGCCGCGCGCTGGACGGCAAGGGCGGCATGAAGGCCGAAGACTGGGTGCCCATGGACGGCCCCACCATCAACCCGCTCAAGCGCGACCCCATCAGCCAGCCGCTGGACGTGGGCATTCGCTGCATCAACGGTTTGTTGACGGTAGGCCGCGGCCAGCGTCTGGGCCTGTTCGCCGGTACCGGCGTGGGCAAGAGCGTGCTGCTGGGCATGATGACCCGCTTCACCGAGGCTGACATCATCGTCGTCGGCCTGATCGGCGAACGGGGCCGCGAGGTGAAGGAATTCATTGAGCACATCCTGGGCGAGGAAGGCCTCAAGCGCTCGGTGGTGGTGGCGTCGCCCGCCGACGAAGCGCCGCTGATGCGACTGCGCGCGGCCATGTACTGCACGCGCATCGCCGAATATTTCCGCGACAAGGGCAAGAACGTCCTGTTGCTGATGGACTCCCTGACCCGTTTCGCCCAGGCCCAGCGGGAAATCGCCCTGGCCATCGGCGAACCGCCGGCCACCAAGGGTTACCCGCCGTCGGTGTTCGCCAAGCTGCCCAAGCTGGTGGAGCGCGCCGGCAACGCCGAGGCCGGCGGTGGTTCGATCACCGCTTTCTACACCGTGCTGTCCGAAGGCGATGACCAGCAGGACCCCATCGCCGACTCGGCGCGGGGCGTGCTCGATGGCCACATCGTGCTGTCGCGGCGCCTGGCGGAGGAGGGGCACTACCCGGCCATCGACATCGAAGCCTCGATCAGCCGGGTAATGCCCAGCGTGGTCAGCCCGCAGCACATGGGCCAGGCCCAGCACTTCAAACAGCTGTGGTCGCGCTACCAGCAAAGCCGCGACCTGATCAGCGTGGGCGCCTACGTGCCCGGCGGCGACCGCGAGACGGACCTGGCGATCAACCTGCACCCCACCCTGGTGCGCTACCTGCGCCAAGGGCTGGATGACAACGAAAGCCTGGCCGCCAGCAGCGAGCGCCTGGCTGCCGTGTTCAAGCCTGTCGCGCCGAGCTGATAGGCCATGGCGATCAGTCGCGCAGCCCGCCTGGCCCCGGTGGTGGACATGGCCGAAAAGACCGAGCGCACCGCCGCCCAGCGGCTGGGGCACTTTCAGGGCCAGGTCCGTCTGTCCGAAACCAAACTTGCAGAGCTCGATCGCTATCGCGAGGACTACCAGGCCCAGTGGCACACCTACGGCAGCAAGGGTGTGTCCGGCCAATGGCTGATGAACTACCAGCGTTTTTTGAACCAACTGGAAACTGCCGTTGCCCAACAGAGGCAGAGCCTGGCCTGGCACCAGAAAAACCTCGAAAACGCGCGGGTCACCTGGCAACAGGCCTACGCGCGGGTAGAGGGGCTGCGCAAGCTGGTACAGCGCTACATCGATGAAGCCCGGGCGCTGGAGGACAAGCGCGAGCAGAAGCTGCTCGACGAACTGTCCCAGCGTTTGCCGCGCCAGGCCAGTTTCTAGCCAATTATTTGTCAAGCCGCAGGTTGCCGGTGGCCGTCCACGATGCTAAACCTTGTACGGAGCTGGCTAATTTAAAGGAATTTCGTACATGGCCGTAAACGCTGACTACTCCGCCCAGGGAAAAGAGCTGACCATCAGCATTAATGGTCGGTTCGACTTTGGTTCCCATCAGGACTTTCGCAACGCCTACGAGCGTGTGAACGAGAAGCCCAAGGCCTATCGCATCGATCTGAAGAACACCACCTACCTCGACAGCTCGGCCCTGGGCATGCTGTTGCTGCTGCGCGACCACGCTGGCGGCGACTCGGCCAAGGTGCGGCTGGTGAACAGCAACAGTGACGTCAAGAAAATCCTGGCGATTTCCAACTTCGACAAGTTGTTCGAGATCGAATGAACATGCTCGCGGCCAGTGAACCGCTGACCGTACTGATCGCCGATGACAACATGACCGACCGCATGTTGCTGTCCAGCATCGTACGCAGACAAGGCCACCGCGTGTTGACCGCCAGCGATGGCCAGGAAGCCATCGATGTATTCGCCGAACGCCGTCCGCAGCTGGTGCTGCTGGACGCCATGATGCCGGTGGTGGACGGCTTCGAGGCTGCGCGGCAAATCAAGGAGCTGGCCGGCGAGGCGCTGGTGCCGATCATTTTTCTCACCTCCATGACCGAAGAGCAGGCGCTGGTGCGCTGCCTGGAGGCCGGTGGTGACGATTTTCTGGCGAAACCCTACAACCAGGTAATCCTGGCCGCCAAGATCAAGGCCATGGACCGTCTGCGTCGCCTGCAGGCGACGGTGCTGGAGCAGCGCGACCAGATTACCCGCCACCACGGCTACCTGCTGAACGAGCAGCGCGTGGCCAAGGCGGTATTCGATCAGGTGGCCCATTCCGGCTGCCTCAGCTCACCCAATATTCGCTACATGCAGTCGCCCTACGCGCTGTTCAATGGCGACCTGCTGCTGGCCTCGTTCACACCGTCGGGCGGCATGCACCTGCTGCTGGGCGATTTCACCGGCCACGGCTTGCCGGCGGCGGTGGGCGCCATGCCCCTGGCCGAAGTGTTCTACGGCATGACCGCCAAGGGCTACGGCCTGCCGGAGATCCTGCGCGAGATGAACGCCAAGCTCAAACGCATCCTGCCGGTGGACATGTTCTGCTGCGCGACCCTGCTCAACCTCAACTTCCAGCGCCGCATCGTCGAGGTGTGGAACGGCGGCATGCCTGACGGCTACCTGCACCGCGTCGAAGAGAACGAGCATGTGCCGCTGCGTTCGCGCCACCTGCCATTGGGCGTGCTGTCGCGTGCCACCTTCCAGGACAAGACCGAGGTGTTTGCCCTGGAGCCTGGTGATCGCTTGTTCCTGATGTCGGACGGGGTGATCGACACCGCAGACAGCGATGATCAGTTGTTTGGCCTGGAGCGCTTGCAGCGGGTGTTCGACCTCAACAAGGACCCGGACCTGCTGTTCGAGGACATCCAGGCAGCGCTCAAGCAGTTCCGCGGCGAGTCGCGCGACGACGTCAGCATGGTCCAGGTCAAGATGGTCGAGCCCGACACGCTCGAACAGCCGGCCCTGGTCTATTCCGACAGCGGCGCGTCCAGCCCGCTGAACTGGTCCATGAGCCTGGAGTTGCGCGCCGATACCCTCAAGCGCTTCAACCCCTTGCCCTACCTGCTGCAACTGCTGCAGGAAATCCATGGCCTGCGAGCCCAGAGCGGGGCGCTGTACAGCGTGCTGTCGGAGCTGTACTCCAATGCCCTGGAACACGGGGTGCTGGGCCTGGATTCCAATCTCAAGCGCGACGCCGAAGGTTTTGCGCAATACTATGAACAACGCAATACCCGCCTCAGCCAGTTGACCGACGGGTATGTACGCCTGCATTTCCTGGTGCAGCCCGAGGGCCGGGGCGGGCGGCTGATCATCGATGTCGAGGACAGCGGTCACGGCTTCGATGCGCGTCAGGTGATGTCGCGGCCCCTGGAGGACAAAGGGCTTTCCGGGCGAGGGCTGCGGTTGATCAGGCAATTGAGCGACAGTGCGCAGTGGTCTGACGACGGACGCAGCGCCTGCGTGGAATTTTCCTGGGAGGCTCTGGCATAATCCCAGGCTTGATCAAGGAGCGAACAAGTGTCCAACCAGCATCTGGATTACGACGTGCTCAGCGCGTTGCAGGAAGTCATGGAGGAGGAGTATCCGCTGTTGCTCGATACTTTTCTGACCGACTCGGAAGTGCGCCTCAACGAATTGCACAAGGCCACCGACCCGCATCAGCTGGGCCAGGCTGCCCACAGCTTCAAGGGCAGCAGCAGCAACATGGGCGCCCTGCAGCTGGCGGATCTTTGTCGCCAGCTGGAAGAGCGCGTCAAGCACCCGCCACTCAACGACATCGAAGACCTGGTCAACCGCATCGACCACGAATTCGCCGAAGTGCGCCGCCTCTACCGCGACGAGCGCCAGCGCTTTCCCTGCTGATATCGTAGCCGCTGCCGTCAGGCTGCGCTGGCCGGTGTGAACCCTGAAGATCTGCAGTGGTACACAGGGCCAGCGCAGCCTGGCGGCAGCGGCTACAAGGTAATCGTCTGCAAAGTATCGAATTTTTTACATCTGGCCCG
Source organism: Pseudomonas sp. TE3644 (assembly GCF_056278815.1). Lineage (NCBI taxonomy): Bacteria > Pseudomonadati > Pseudomonadota > Gammaproteobacteria > Pseudomonadales > Pseudomonadaceae > Pseudomonas > Pseudomonas sp. TE3644. The sequence goes on from NZ_JBWBQF010000001.1 coordinate 984,385, forward strand.
ACTCTTGCTACCAACCCTGCACCTGTACCCCCGATTTCAGTGCAGCGGAGACCTGTCAATGTCAGTCGCGTCAAACCCTCTCTTGCAGCTCAGCAGCACGGCGAGCACTCAGGCCAGCACCCTAGCCAGCCTGAGCAAAACCGCCGAGCCCGCCAAGGACACGTCTTCCGACTTCGCCAAGGTGTATGCCAAGCAGTCCCAGCCCACCACGGTCAAGTCCACGGTGGCGGACCATCAGCAGGCCGCCAGCCGGCAGGATCAGGTCGCCAGCCAAGCCAAGAGCAAGACTGCCAGCGACAAGGATACTGCCGCCACCAAGCCCGCGGTTGCCGGTAGCGGCAAGGATTTGCCTGCCCAAAAGACCGCCAAGGCGGACAAGGGCGACAGCACGGCCAAGAGCGACAAGGCCGACAAGGCCAAGGACGATGATCAGGATGATGATGCGGTCGCCGATGCCACGTCCACCGACGCCACCCCGGTTGCCGTAACCCCCCAGGACCCGACCACCCCCGTGGCACCGACGCCGGACCTGACCCAGCTTCAGGCGCAGCAGCCCACGCCTGTGCCGGACCCTGCGCAGACCGCCGCCCTGATTCAGGTGCCGACCCCTGCGCCGGCGCAGGACGCCACCGCCAGCACCGAGGCCGACAGCTTCGATCCGTCCAAGGACGACCCGCTGGCCAACATGCCTGCCCTGCGCCTGGCGCTGGAGCAAAGCGCCAAGGCCCAGGGCACCACCTCGGCCCATGCGCAGACCGACGACAAGGCGGCCAGCAACGTCAACGCCGGCACGGACCAAAGTTTTGCCACGGGCCTTGCCGCCATGGTGGTGCAGCAGAAGGCCTCGGGTGAAAGCGACGTCAGCGACCAGGCATTCGGCGGCCAGATCGAGGAAGGTCTGAAAAACGTCAAAGGTGCCACGGCCGACACACGTATCGACGATTTCGCCAATCGCCTGGCGGCCATGACCGACGCGCCGACGGCCAAGACCGCTGCGGCCACTCCCGTGCAGGCGCCCACCACGCAACTGGCGATGAACCAGAGTGGCTGGACCGAAGGCGTGGTCAACCGCGTGATGTACCTGTCCAGCCAGAACCTGAAGTCGGCGGACATCCAGCTGACCCCGGCCGAACTGGGTCGCCTGAGCATCCGCGTGGACATGAGCCCCGACCAGGCCACCGCCGTGACCTTCACCAGCGCCCACCTGCACGTGCGTGAAGCGCTGGAAAGCCAGCAGGGCAAGCTCAAGGACATGTTCGCCGAGCAGGGCATGGGCCAGCTTGACGTGAACGTCTCCGACCAGTCGCGCCAGTCCTCCCAGGACCAGGCGCAGCAAGGCCAGCGCACCAGCCGCGGCACCAGTGGCAGCGACAGCCTGGACGGTGTGGCGGCGGCCTCGCCGCTGGCGGCCGAGCCGACCGTGCAGCAGGTGATCGTCGGCACCAGCGCGATCGATTACTACGCCTGATTGGGTGGGCATTGGGGCCAGCGCAGCCTGGCCTTTGCGTTCACCGAAGATCCCGGCTTTGTGAAAATCCCGACAAATCTGGCATAACACTTGCTCCACCCTGTGCAGGTGAGTGTTAACCCCCCGATTAGTGACGGATTATTGGCATGGCGAAGAGCGAAGCAGCAGAGAAAGAACCCAGCGCAGGTAAAGGCAAGCTCAAGATGATCATTCTTCTTGTGGTGGTGCTGCTGCTGGTCATTGGTGGTTCCGTGGGTGCTACCTGGTTCTTCCTGCACAAAGGCGCCGAGGCCAAGCCGGCCGAAGCTGCCGCCGCAGCCCCTGCTGGCAAGCAGCCGGCGCTGTATCAGCCGCTGACCCCGGCGTTCGTGGTCAACTTCAAGCAGGACGGCCGCGACCGCTACATGCAGGTCAGCCTGACCATGCAGGCCCGCGACAAAACTGACCTGGATGCCCTGATGGTGCATATGCCGGTCATCCGCAATGACCTGGTGATGATGTTCTCCGGCGAGAACTTCGCCACCCTGGCCACCCCGGTGGGCCAGGAGATGCTGCGCCAGAAAGCCACGGCGGCGGTGCAGGCCGTGGCCCAGAAAGAAGTCGGCAAGCCGGTCATCGACCAGTTGCTTTTCACTAACTTCGTATTGCAGTAGGAACACGACATGGCCGTGCAAGACCTGCTGTCCCAGGATGAGATCGACGCCCTGTTGCACGGCGTCGACGATGGGCTGGTGCAGACCGAGAGTATTGGCGAGCCTGGCAGCGTCAAAAGTTATGACCTGACCAGCCAGGACCGTATCGTGCGCGGCCGCATGCCGACGCTCGAGATGATCAACGAGCGCTTTGCCCGCTACACCCGCATCAGCATGTTCAACCTGCTGCGCCGCTCGGCGGACGTGGCGGTGGGCGGTGTGCAGGTGATGAAATTCGGTGAATACGTGCACTCGCTTTACGTGCCCACCAGCCTCAACCTGGTCAAGGTCAAACCCTTGCGCGGTACCGGCCTGTTCATCCTCGACGCCAAGCTGGTGTTCAAGCTGGTGGACAACTTCTTCGGTGGCGATGGCCGCCACGCCAAGATCGAAGGGCGTGAGTTCACGCCTACCGAACTGCGCGTGGTGCGCATGGTGCTGGACCAGGCCTTCATCGACATGAAGGAAGCCTGGCAGGCGATCATGGAAGTGAACTTCGAGTACATCAACTCCGAAGTGAACCCGGCCATGGCCAACATCGTCGGCCCAAGCGAAGCGGTAGTGGTGTCCACCTTCCACATCGAACTCGATGGCGGTGGCGGCGACCTGCACGTGACCATGCCGTACTCGATGGTGGAGCCGATTCGCGAGATGCTCGACGCCGGCTTCCAGTCCGACCTGGACGACCAGGACGAGCGCTGGAGCAAGGCCCTGCGCGAAGACCTGCTGGACGTCAGCGTGCCGGTGGGTGCCACGGTTGCCCGTCGCCAGCTGCGCCTGCGCGACATCCTGCACATGCAGCCCGGCGACGTGATCCCGGTGGAACTGCCGGAAGAATTGATTCTGCGCGCCAACGGCGTGCCGTCTTTCAAGGCCAAGCTGGGCTCCCACAAGGGCAACCTGGCATTGCAAGTAATCGAGCCGATCGAGCGCCGCTAAGGCAGTGTCGATAAGCCTACAACCCTGAATTTACTGCCCGTCGAGGACCTCTGATGGCTGACGAACACGAAATGACCTCCCCGGAAGACCAGGCCCTGGCTGACGAATGGGCTGCGGCCCTGGGTGAATCCGGCGACGCCGGGCAAAGCGACATCGATGCACTGCTGGCCGCCGACGCCGGCAGCTCGGGCGGCTCGCGCCTGGCGATGGAAGAATTCGGCAGCTCGCCCAAGCATAACGGCCCGGTGAGCATGGACGGCCCCAACCTGGACGTGATCCTGGACATCCCGGTGACCATCTCCATGGAAGTGGGCGCCACCGACATCAACATCCGCAACCTGCTGCAACTCAACCAGGGCTCGGTGATCGAGCTGGACCGCCTGGCCGGCGAGCCGCTGGACGTGCTGGTCAACGGCACGCTGATCGCCCATGGCGAAGTCGTGGTGGTCAACGAGAAGTTCGGCATCCGCCTGACCGACGTGATCAGCCCCAGCGAACGTATCAAGAAGCTGCGCTGAATGGGCCGCTTGCTGACGTTGCTGCTGGCCCTGCCACTGCCGGCATTCGCCGCCACCGTGACGCCGCCTGCGCCAGGCGCTGCCCCGGCCGCGGCACCCGCCGCGCCGGCGGTGGGTTCGGCCCTGGGCGGGGGCATTGCCGGGCAACTGACGCAGCTGATGCTGGGGCTGTTGCTGGTCATCGGCCTGATCTTCGCCCTGGCCTGGGTGCTGCGCCGCGTTCAGCAGAACGCCCCCAGCGGTGGCCAAGTGATCGAGCTGCTGGGCTCGCGTGCCCTGGGCCCGCGCGACCGGCTGGTGCTGGTGCAGGTGGGCGGTGAGCAGATTCTGCTGGGCCTGAGCCCGGGCCGCATTGCCCCGCTGCACGTGATGCAGCAGCCTATCGAGATGCCGGCGAAAACCAAGCCGGCCTCGCCAGAGTTTGCCCAGCGCCTGATGGAGTTGCTGGGCAAGGACCACAAGGATAAGCACTGATGGGCGCGTTGCGCTTTTTGTTGACCCTGGCACTGGTGGTGGCCGCGCCGATGGCGCTGGCTGCCGACCCGTTGTCGATCCCGGCGATCACCCTGGGCACTGGCGCCAACGGCCAGCAGGAATACTCGGTCAGCCTGCAGATTCTGCTGATCATGACGGCGCTGAGCTTTATTCCGGCGTTCGTCATGCTGATGACCAGCTTTACCCGCATCATCATCGTCTTCTCCATCCTGCGTCAGGCCCTGGGCCTGCAGCAGACGCCGTCCAACCAGTTGCTGACGGGCATGGCGCTGTTCCTGACCATGTTCATCATGGCGCCGGTGTTCGACAAGGTGAACCAGCAGGCCCTGCAACCGTACCTGGCCGAGAAAATGAGCGCCCAGGATGCGGTGCTCAAGGCCGAAGGGCCGGTGAAGGACTTCATGCTGGCGCAGACGCGCCAGAGTGACCTGGACCTGTTCATGCGCCTGTCGCGGCGCACCGACATCGCCAGCCCCGACCAGGCGCCGCTGACCATCGTGGTGCCGGCGTTCGTCACGTCCGAACTCAAGACCGCGTTCCAGATCGGCTTCATGATCTTCATCCCGTTCCTGATCATCGACCTGGTGGTAGCCAGCGTGCTGATGGCGATGGGTATGATGATGCTGTCGCCGCTGATCATTTCGCTGCCGTTCAAGATCATGCTGTTTGTGCTGGTAGATGGCTGGGCATTGATCATCGGTACCCTGGCCGGCAGTTTTGGCGGCGTCTGAGGCGCCCCACGGAGATTCGTCATGACCCCTGAAGTGGCTGTTGACCTGTTTCGCAGCGCGTTGTGGCTGACCACCGTGATGGTCGGCATCCTGGTGGTGCCCAGCCTGGTGGTGGGCCTGATCGTGGCCATGTTCCAGGCGGCCACGCAGATCAACGAACAGACCCTGAGCTTTCTGCCGCGCCTGCTGGTGATGCTGATCACCCTGATCATCGTCGGGCCGTGGCTGGTGCGTACGTTCATGGAGTACATCACCAACTTGTACACCAGCATCCCGCAAGTGATTGGATGAACCCGCTCCTGCACCTGACCGACGCCCAGATCGGCGCCTGGGTCGCCAGCTTCATGCTGCCGCTGTTTCGCGTGGGTTCCATGCTGATGGCCATGCCGGTGTTCGGCACCACCATGGTCTCCAAGCGCATTCGCCTGTACCTGGCCCTGGCCATCACGGTGGTGATCGCGCCGTCGCTGCCGCCGATGCCGGTGGTGGATGCCTTGACGCTCAAAGGGCTGATGCTGGCGGGTGAGCAGATCATCATCGGCTCGTTGCTGGGTTTCTCCCTGCAGATGCTGTTCCAGGCCTTCCTGATTGCCGGGCAGATCCTGGCCATCCAGATGGGCATGGGCTTCGCTTCCATGAACGACCCGGTCAACGGCGTGCAGACGGCGGTGGTGGGGCAGTTCTTCACCATGCTGGTGACCCTGCTGTTCCTGGCCATGAACGGCCACCTGGTTGCGTTCGAAGTGCTGGTGGAGAGCTTTACCACCTTGCCGGTGGGCGGCGGTGTGCTGGTCAATCAGTTCTGGGAACTGGTGATGCACATGAGCTGGGTGCTGGCGGCGGCGGTGGTCCTGGTGTTGCCGGCCATCACCGCGCTGCTGGTGGTCAACGTCGCCTTCGGCGTGATGACTCGCGCCGCGCCGCAGTTGAACATCTTTTCCATCGGCTTTCCGCTGACGCTGGTCATGGGCATGGTGATCCTGTGGCTGAGCCTGGGCGATATTCTCAACCAATACCAGCCCATGGCCACCGAGGCCTTGCAGTGGCTGCGCGAGCTGGCACGGGCACGCTGACATGGCAGAAAGCGAGAGCGGTCAGGACAAGACAGAAGACCCCACGGAGAAAAAACTCCGTGAGGCGCGTGAAAATGGCGAAGTGGCCCGCTCCAAGGAGCTCAACACCCTGGCGGTGATGATCGGCGGCTGCGGCGCCTTGCTGGCCTACGGCGGGCATCTGGCGCAGACGCTGATGGAGCTGATGCGCATGAACTTCCACCTCAGCCGCGAGGCCATTCTGGATCAGAGCCAGATGGGCCTGTTCCTGCTGGCGTCGGGCAAGCTGGCGATCAGCGCGGTGATGCCGATCCTGGTGGTGCTGATCGTGGTGTCGTTCATCGCGCCCATCTCCCTGGGGGGCTGGCTGTTCTCGCCGGGGTCCCTGGCGCCCAAATTCAGTCGCATGAACCCGCTCAGCGGCATCAAGCGCATGTTCTCCATGCACGCGCTGACCGAGCTGCTGAAGGCGCTGGCGAAATTTTTCGTGGTGCTGCTGGTGGCGCTGTTCGTGTTGAAAAAGGACCGTAACGACCTGCTGAGCATTGCCCACGAGCCGCTGGAAATGGCCATTATCCACTGCGTGCAACTGGTGGGCTGGAACGCGCTGTGGATGTCCATGGGCTTGATGATCATTGCTGCCGTGGACGTGCCGATCCAGATGTACCAGTCGCGCCAGAAGCTGCTGATGACCAAGCAGGAGGTGCGCGACGAGCACAAGGACAGCGAAGGGCGGCCGGAGGTCAAACAGCGCATTCGCCAGTTGCAGCGCGAGATGTCCCAGCGGCGCATGATGTCGGCCATCCCCACGGCCGACGTGATCATCACCAACCCGACCCACTACGCCGTGGCGCTCAAGTACGACCCCGAGAAGGGCAATGCGCCGATGCTGCTGGCCAAGGGTACCGACTTCATTGCCTTGAAGATCCGCGAGATCGGCAACGAGCACAACATCCAGATCCTCGAATCACCGGCGCTGGCGCGGTCGATCTTCTACTCCACCGAGCTTGAGCAGCAGATTCCTGCCGGCCTGTACCTGGCCGTGGCCCAGGTGCTGGCCTACGTCTACCAGATCCGCCAATACCGCGCCGGGCGCGGCAAGCGGCCTATCCCGCTCAAGGACCTGCCGATCCCACCGGATTTGCGTCGGGATAGTTGATTGGTGGTGTCTGGTTCCCGGGCAGAGCCCGGTCCTACACCGATCGCGGCAGTTGTGTCAGGAAGGCAAAGCGGTCCGCTTTTGAGGGTTCCAGCAATGAACCTGCAGCGCCTCCGAAGGCGGACCGCTTTGCATCACTGACACAACTGCCGTGATCGGTGTAGGACCGGGCTCTGCCCGGGAACCAGGCGACACCGAATTTCCCGCCTTCCACAAAAGTTGGAAAGGTTCTTGCAAAGGCATACCCACAGCGCCACCAAGGCGTCAAAAGTTTGCTTGAGATCACGGGGACTATCGGTGGATCGCACTCAGTTAATCAACACCGCGCGCAGCAACCTGGTCGGCCTCGGCCGGGGCAGTCTGGGTGTGCCGCTGTTGCTGTTGATCATGCTGGCAATGATGATGTTGCCGGTTCCGCCGTTTTTGCTCGACGTGTTTTTCACCTTCAACATCGCGTTGTCGATCGTGGTACTGCTGGTGTGCGTGTACGCCCTGCGGCCGCTGGACTTCGCCGTGTTCCCCACCATCCTTCTGGTGGCCACATTGCTGCGCCTGGCGCTGAACGTGGCGTCCACCCGGGTGGTGATGCTGCACGGCCACGACGGCCACCAGGCCGCGGGCAAGGTGATCCAGGCCTTCGGTGAGGTGGTGATCGGCGGTAACTACGTGGTCGGTGCGGTGGTGTTCGCCATCCTCATGATCATCAACTTCGTGGTAGTGACCAAGGGTGCCGGGCGTATCTCCGAGGTGAGCGCGCGCTTCACCCTGGACGCCATGCCCGGCAAACAGATGGCCATCGACGCCGACCTCAACGCCGGCCTCATCGACCAGGCCCAGGCCAAGCTGCGCCGCCTGGAAGTGGCCCAGGAAGCCGAGTTCTACGGTTCCATGGACGGTGCCAGCAAGTTCGTGCGCGGTGACGCCATCGCCGGCCTGCTGATCCTGTTCATCAACCTGCTGGGCGGCATGGCCGTTGGTATCTTCCAGCACGGCTTGAGTTTCTCCGAAGCGGGCAAGGTTTACGCTCTGCTGACCATTGGTGACGGATTAGTGGCACAATTGCCATCACTGTTGCTGTCGACGGCCGCGGCCATCATGGTGACCCGTGCTTCGGGCTCCGAAGACATGGGTAAGCAGATCAACCGTCAGATGTTTGCCTCGCCCAAGGCGCTGGCGGTGTCCGCGGGCCTGATGGCGGTGATGGGCGCGGTACCGGGCATGCCCCATGTATCGTTCCTGTTTCTGGCAGGGCTGGCAGGTGGTGCTGCGTACCTGGTGTGGAAAAAACAGAGTGAGGCCAAGGTGGCTGCCGCTGCCGAAGTGCAGCGCCAGCAGGACCTGCTGCCATCGCCGACCCGCGCCCAGGACACCAAGGAGCTGGGCTGGGACGACGTGACCCCGATCGACATGATCGGCCTGGAAGTGGGCTACCGGCTGATTCCGCTGGTGGACCGCAACCAGGGTGGCCAGCTGCTGGCGCGGATCAAGGGTGTGCGCAAGAAGCTGTCCCAGGACCTGGGCTTCCTGATGCCCACCGTGCACATCCGCGACAACCTGGACCTGGCGCCCAGCGCCTACCGTTTGACGCTGATGGGCGTGATCCTGGCCGAAGCCGAGATTTACCCGGACCGCGAGCTGGCGATCAACCCGGGCCAAGTGTTTGGCACCCTCAACGGTATTACCGCCAAGGATCCGGCTTTTGGCCTGGACGCGGTATGGATCGAGTTGAGCAACCGGCCGCAGGCGCAGTCGCTGGGTTACACCGTGGTGGACGCCAGTACGGTAGTGGCCACGCACTTGAACCAGATCCTGTCCAAGCACGCTCACGAGCTGATTGGTCACGAGGAAGTCCAGCAATTGCTGTCCGTACTGGCAAAAGGCTCGCCCAAGCTTGCCGAAGAGTTGGTGCCGGGCGTGCTGTCGCTGTCCAACCTGTTGAAGGTGTTGCAGGCGCTGTTGGCCGAGCAAGTGCCGGTGCGCGACATTCGCAGCATCGCCGAAGCCATCGCCAACAACGCCGTGAAGAGTCAAGATACCGCCGCTTTGGTGCAGGCTGTTCGTGTCGGCCTGAGCCGCGCAATCGTCCAAAGCATTGTAGGGCTTGACTCCGAGCTGCCTGTTATCACCCTGGAACCAAGGTTGGAACAGATATTGCTCAATAGTTTGCAGAAGGCCGGTCAAGGTCAGGAAGAAGGCGTTCTGCTGGAGCCAAGCATGGCCGAGAAGCTGCAACGTTCCCTGATCGATGCGGCACAACGCCAGGAAATGGCCGGGCAACCGGTGATCCTCCTGGTGGCGGGTCCGATCCGCGCGATGCTCTCGCGCTTCGGCCGCCTGGCAGTACCAAATTTACATGTCTTGGCGTACCAGGAAATTCCTGACAACAAGCAAGTAACTATCGTTGCGACAGTAGGGCCCAACGGCTGAGGTAGTGGGTTATGCAAGTTAAGCGTTTTTTCGCCGCCGATATGCGTCAGGCCATGAAGCTGGTCCGTGACGAGCTGGGCGCCGATGCCGCGATCATCGGCAACCGTCGGATTGCCGGCGGCGTCGAGCTCACTGCCGCGCTGGACTACAAACTGTCCGCGCTGGCACCGCGTGTGCCGAACATGGAGCTTGAGGACGAACTGCGCAAAACGCAGTCGCGTATCGTCAATGCCCAGGCCGAACTGACCACCCGTGGCGAAAGCGACGCGGTCACCAACCGGCAGCTGTTTGCCGGCCTGCCGCTGACCGCGGCCGAGCCGCTGGTGGAACCGGTGTTCCAGGAACCGCCACGCCCGCAGGCCCCGCCTGCCGCCGCGCCGGTAGACCAGCGCCTGTTCGAGTCGATGCGTTCGGAACTCAACGGCCTGCGCGAGCTGCTGGAAGTGCAACTTGGCTCCCTGGCCTGGACGCAGCTGCAAGGCAGCAAGCCCGCCCAGGCCAACCTGTGGCGCCGCCTGCAGCGCATCGGCCTGTCGGGCCCGCTGTCGCGCGAGCTGCTGGAAATGGTGGGCGAGATCAACGAGCCACGTCAGGCCTGGCGCATGTTGCTGGCGCACCTGGCCCGCATGATCGCCACCCCGGAGGTGGAGCCATTGGAGGAGGGCGGTGTGATCGCCATGGTCGGCCCTGCCGGCATGGGCAAGACCACCACCCTGGCCAAGCTGGCAGCCCGTTACGTGCTCAAGTACGGCGCGCAGAACATCGCGCTGGTGAGCATGGACAGCTTCCGCATCGGTGCCCAGGAGCAGCTCAAGACCCTGGGTCGTATTCTCAATGTGCCGGTGACCCACGTCGACCCGGGCCAGTCCCTGGCCCAGGCGCTGGAGCCGCTGCTGCGCAAGCGCGTGGTGCTGATCGATACCGCCGGCCTGCAAGCCAGCGACCCGGCCCTGCGCCTGCAGCTGGAAAGCCTGGCCGGTCGCGGCATCAAGTCGCGCAATTATCTGGTCCTGGCCACCACCAGCCAGAAGCAAGTGTTGAGCGCCGCTTACCATAGTTACAAGCGTTGCGGGCTGGCAGGTTGTATCCTGACGAAATTGGACGAATCGGCAAGCCTTGGCGAAGTGCTGAGCCTGGCGATTGGTCATGAACTACCAGTGGCTTATCTCACCGACGGGCCACGCATTCCGGACGATTTGCACTTGCCACGACGGCACCAGTTGGTCAGCCGCGCGGTGAACGTGCAAATGCAGGATGAGCCCAGCGAAGAGGCCATGGCCGATATGTTCGCTGATCTCTACCACAGCCCGAGTAAACGTGTTGGCTGAGGTGAATGTTATGAAGTCGTTGCAATCTACCTACATTGTTGGTCTGCCGGGCATTCTTCAAGTTGTTGAAAGCGCAGCCAGTCATGTGGCCTCGGTCTAAGTAAGACAAGGTAAAGAACGAACATGGGCAGCATGCATCCCGTACAGGTGATCGCCGTTACAGGCGGCAAAGGCGGCGTCGGCAAGACCAACGTGTCAGTGAACTTGTCTCTGGCGCTGGCCGAACTGGGTCGTCGAGTGATGTTGTTGGACGCAGACCTTGGCCTGGCGAACGTCGACGTCCTGCTGGGCCTGACACCGAAAAGAACCCTCGCCGATGTGATCGAGGGCCGCTGTGAGCTGCGCGATGTGCTGCTCCAGGGCCCCGGTGGCATCCGCATCGTGCCGGCCGCGTCCGGCACCCAGAGCATGGTGCACCTGACACCCGCTCAACACGCAGGCCTGATCCAGGCTTTCAGCGACATCGGCGACAACCTCGATGTGCTGGTGATCGACACCGCGGCCGGCATCGGCGATTCGGTAGTCAGCTTTGTGCGCGCCGCCCAGGAAGTACTGCTGGTGGTGTGCGACGAGCCGACCTCGATCACCGACGCCTACGCGTTGATCAAACTGCTGAACCGCGATTACGGCATGAACCGCTTCCGCGTGCTGGCCAACATGGCCCAGAGCCCGCAGGAAGGCCGTAACCTGTTCGCCAAGCTGACCAAGGTGACCGACCGCTTCCTCGACGTGGCCCTGCAATACGTGGGCGCCGTGCCGTATGACGAATGCGTGCGCAAGGCCGTGCAGAAACAGCGCGCGGTCTACGAAGCGTTCCCACGCTCCAAATGCGCGCTGGCCTTCAAGGCCATCGCCCAGAAGGTCGACACCTGGCCGTTGCCAGCCAACCCACGCGGGCATCTGGAGTTCTTCGTCGAGCGCCTGGTGCAGCAGACCAGTGCAGGGCCGGTATCATGAGCGCCAGCGGCTATCGGATGTACAGCAAGGCCTCCCGCGAGTCTCAGCAGTACGAGCTGATCGAGCGCTATGCGCCACTGGTCAAGCGTATTGCCTACCACTTGCTGGCGCGTCTGCCGGCCAGCGTTCAGGTCGAAGACCTGATCCAGGCCGGCATGATCGGCCTGCTGGAGGTGTCGACCAAGTACGACTCCACCAAGGGTGCCAGTTTCGAGACCTACGCCGGTATCCGCATTCGTGGCGCCATGCTGGACGAGGTGCGCAAGGGTGACTGGGCACCGCGCTCGGTGCACCGCAACACCCGCATGGTCAGTGACGCGATTCGCGCAATCGAAGCGAAAACCGGTCGCGACGCTAAAGATCATGAAGTTGCGGCCGAACTCCAGTTGAGTCTGGATGATTACTACGCGATTTTGAACGACACCCTGGGCAGCCGCCTGTTCAGCTTCGACGACCTGTTGCAGGACGGCGAGCATGAAGGCCTGCACGAGGATGGCGCCAGCCAGGGCCTTGAGCCCTCGCGGGACCTGGAAGACGAGCGCTTCCAGGCGGCATTGACCGACGCCATTGCCAATCTTCCGGAGCGCGAGCGTCTGGTTCTGGCCCTCTATTACGATGAGGAGCTGAACCTCAAGGAGATCGGCGAAGTGCTGGGGGTCAGCGAATCGCGGGTCAGCCAGTTGCACAGCCAATGCGCGGCGCGTCTGCGCAGCCGGCTGGGCGAATGGCGCGCACGCGCCTAAACGGGGTTTTCAAGGTTCGGGTATCACTGCCCTGTAGCCGCTGCCGCCAGGCTGCGCTGGCCCTGGGGTTCACTGGAAATATCCAGTGTGAAGAGGGCCAGCGCAGCCTTCGGCAGCGGCTACAGGCGCGATTGCGTGATGCCGGGCTGGATTTGGGGATGCGGCATGGGTATTTTCCTTGCCGCACGTCATGTAGTGCACTAGCCAGATTTGATTGAATGCGCGTTCGGGGACCGGACGCGTTTAAGACTGCTTGGAGGTCTAATTGGACAAGAACATGAAAATCCTCATCGTTGACGACTTCTCGACGATGCGGCGGATCATCAAGAACCTGTTGCGCGACCTGGGCTTCACCAATACCCAGGAAGCCGATGATGGCGTCACCGCACTGCCGATGCTGCACAGCGGCAGCTTCGACTTCCTGGTGACCGACTGGAACATGCCTGGCATGTCCGGCATCGACCTGCTGCGCCAGGTGCGCGCCGATGATCGCCTCAAGCACCTGCCGGTGCTGATGGTGACCGCCGAGGCCAAGCGCGAGCAGATCATCGAAGCGGCCCAGGCTGGCGTCAACGGCTACGTGGTCAAGCCATTCACGGCACAAGTGCTGAAAGAGAAAATCGAGAAGATTTTCGAGCGCGTCAATAGCTGATGTCCGCCACGGGGGTGCTATGGAGCATAAGAACTCATCTTTGGGCGACTTCGAGTCGACCCTGAAGAAACATGCCCAGGAGTTGGTCGAGAGCCTGGAAAAAGGCAAATTCGGCGACGCTGTGCAATTGATCCATGAGCTGAACCAGACCCGTGATCGTGGCCTGTACCAGGAAGTTGGCAAGCTCACCCGCGAGCTGCACAGTGCGATCGTCAGTTTCCAGATTGACCCGCACATGCCGCAAGCCGAGGAAGTTTCACAGATCACGGATGCTACCGAGCGCCTCTCTTATGTGGTCAGGCTCACCGAGGGTGCGGCCAACCGCACCATGGACCTGGTGGAGCAGAGCACGCCGGTGCTCAATGAACTGAGCACCGATGCCAAGGCGCTGAGCGCCGACTGGCAGCGCTTCATGCGCAAGGAAGTCGGCGCCGCCGAATTCCGCGAGCTGGTGAAGCGCGTCGACGGCTTTCTGACGCAAAGCGAGCAGGGCACCCGCAAGGTCTCCGGCGCGCTGAACGACATTCTGCTGGCGCAGGATTACCAGGACCTTACCGGTCAGGTGATCAAGCGCGTGACCCAATTGGTCACGGAAGTGGAGAGCAATCTGCTCAAGCTGGTGCTCATGGCCAGCCAGGTAGACCGCTTTGCGGGTATCGAACACGATCGTGATCAGCTTCGTGCAGAAAAAGATCAAGAAAAACATCCCACTCGGGGTGAAGGTCCGCAGATTCATGCCGATAAACGTGAAGACGTTGTGTCCGGTCAGGACGATGTCGACGATCTGCTATCCAGTCTTGGTTTTTAAGGGGCACGTTAAATGAGCTTCGGCGCCGACGAAGAAATCCTCCAGGATTTCCTGGTAGAAGCCGGTGAAATTCTTGAGCAACTTTCCGAACAATTGGTCGAGCTGGAAAGCCGACCCGATGACGGTGATTTGCTCAATGCAATTTTTCGCGGTTTTCACACTGTAAAAGGGGGCGCCGGCTTCCTCCAGCTCAACGAGCTGGTGGAGTGCTGTCACATCGCCGAGAACGTGTTCGACATCCTGCGCAAGGGTGAGCGTCGCGTGGACTCGGAGCTGATGGACGTGGTGCTCGAAGCGCTCGACGCGGTGAACGGCATGTTCACCGAAGTCCGCGAGCGTACCGACATCACCCCAGCCACCCCTGAGCTGCTCGCAGCATTGTCACGCCTGGCGGAGCCTGCGGGCCCTGAAGAGGCCGTGGCGGTGGTCGAGGAGCCGGCACCGGAAGCCGAAGAAGTTGCCGATTCAGGCGACATCACTGACAGTGAATTCGAACAACTGCTGGACTCGCTCAATGCCGCCAAGGCCCAGGCCGAAGCGCCTGTTGCCCAGGCACCGGCCAGTCAGGCGCCTGCCGCCGACAGCGACGAAATCACCGACGACGAATTCGAGTCGCTGCTGGACCAGTTGCATGGCAAGGGCCAGTTCGCGCCTGACGCCGTGGCAACCCCGGCTGCGCCGGCTGCCGCCAGTGGTGCGGCCAGCGACGAAATCACCGATGACGAATTCGAAGCCTTGCTGGATCAGCTGCATGGCAAGGGCTCCTTTGTGCCCGACGCCCTCGCAGGTGATGCCAAGCCCGCCGATGCCGCGCCTGCTGCAGGCGAAGCACCGAAGGCGGCAGGCGGTGACCTGATCACCGACGACGAATTCGAATCCCTGCTCGACGAGCTGCACGGCAAGGGCAAGTTCACCGAACCTGCTGCCGGGGCTGCCGGCGCTGCCGCCGTGGCTGCCCCGGTGGCTGCCAAGCCGGCCGCCAAGCCCGCTGCCGCCCCGGCACCGGCCAAGGCTGCCGCCGCGCCTGCCCCGGCTCGCGCTGCTGCCCCGGCTGCGGAAAAACACGCCCCCAGCGAAGCGGAAACCACCGTGCGCGTCGACACCGCGCGGCTGGACGAAATCATGAACATGGTCGGCGAGCTGGTGCTGGTGCGTAACCGTCTGGTGCGCCTGGGTGCCAACAGCGGCGACGAGTCCATGCAAAAGGCGGTGTCCAACCTGGACGTGGTGACCGCCGACCTGCAGACCGCAGTCATGAAGACCCGCATGCAGCCGATCAAGAAGGTCTTCGGCCGCTTCCCTCGTCAGGTTCGCGACCTGGCACGCCAGCTCAAGAAAGAGATCAACCTGGAGCTGATCGGCGAAGAGACTGACCTGGACAAAAACCTGGTGGAGGCCCTGGCCGACCCACTGGTGCACTTGGTGCGCAACGCCGTCGACCACGGCGTGGAAACCCCCGAAGAGCGCGAAGCCGCCGGCAAATCGCGCAACGGCAAGGTGGTGCTGTCCGCCGAGCAGGAAGGTGACCATATCCTCTTGTCCATCAGCGATGACGGCAAGGGCATGGACCCCAACGTGCTGCGTGCCAAGGCCGTTGAAAAAGGCCTGATGGACAAGGATGCAGCCGACCGCCTGAGCGAGACCGACTGCTACAACCTGATCTTCGCCCCGGGCTTCTCCACCAAGACCGAGATTTCCGACGTGTCGGGCCGCGGCGTGGGCATGGACGTGGTGAAAACCAAGATCTCCCAGCTCAACGGCTCGATCAACATCTACTCGGCCAAGGGCCAGGGTTCGAAGATCGTCATCAAGGTGCCGTTGACCCTGGCGATCATGCCGACCCTGATGGTGATGCTGGGCAACCAGGCCTTCGCTTTCCCGCTGGTCAACGTCAACGAGATTTTCCACCTGGACCTGTCGCGCACCAACGTGGTCGACGGTCAGGAAGTGGTGATCGTGCGCGACAAGGCGCTGCCACTGTTCTACCTCAAGCGCTGGCTGGTCAGTTCGGCCGCGCACGAGGAGCAGCGTGAAGGCCACGTGGTGATTCTGTCGGTGGGCACCCAGCGCATCGGCTTTGTGGTCGATCAATTGGTGGGCCAGGAAGAGGTTGTCATCAAGCCACTGGGCAAGATGCTCCAGGGTACGCCGGGCATGTCGGGCGCCACCATTACCGGTGACGGTCGCATCGCCCTGATTCTCGATGTTCCGAGCATGCTCAAGCGCTACGCAGCGCGGCGTATTTGATTCTGGGGGCGGGGCGCAAGGTGCGCCCGCCCTCTAATGGAGTGTTTATGGCAGTCAAGGTCCTGGTGGTGGATGATTCCGGTTTCTTCCGCCGCCGCGTCTCGGAAATTCTTTCGTCGGACCCCGCTATCCAGGTAGTGGGCACCGCGACCAATGGCAAGGAAGCGATCGAGCTGGCCCAGTCGCTCAAGCCCGATGTCATCACCATGGACTACGAGATGCCCATGATGGACGGCATCACCGCCGTGCGTCATATCATGCAACGTTGCCCGACCCCGGTGCTGATGTTCTCCTCGCTGACCCACGAAGGCGCCCGGGTGACCCTGGATGCGCTGGACGCGGGTGCGGTGGATTACCTGCCCAAGAATTTCGAAGACATCTCGCGCAACCCCGAGAAGGTCAAGCAGATGCTGTGCGAGAAGGTGCATACCATCTCGCGCAGTAATCGTCGTTTCACCAGCTACAGCGCACCGGCGCCCGCTGCACCGGCGCCGGCACCTGCTGCCACCAGCAGCCTGGCCAGCAGCCATGCGCCTGCGCCACGACCGGTGCCTGCCCGCACCCCGGCGGCCAGCCATGCGCCGGCACGGGCCGAGCACGCACCGTCGTCGCCTGCGCCCAAGCGCAAGAACTACAAACTGGTGGCCATCGGTACGTCCACTGGCGGCCCGGTGGCCCTGCAGCGCGTGCTGACCCAGTTGCCCGCCAGCTTCCCGGCGCCCATCGTGCTGATCCAGCACATGCCGGCGGCCTTTACCAAGGCCTTCGCCGAGCGCCTGGACAAGCTGTGCCGCATCAGCGTCAAGGAAGCCGAGGACGGCGACGTGCTGCGCCCAGGCCTGGCCCTGCTGGCCCCGGGTGGCAAGCAAATGATGGTCGACGGCCGTGGCACGGTGAAGATCCTGCCGGGCGACGAGCGTTTGAACTACAAGCCGTGCGTGGACATCACCTTCGGCTCGGCCGCCAAGTCCTATGGCGACAAGGTATTGGCCGTGGTGCTGACCGGCATGGGTGCGGACGGCCGTGAAGGCGCGCGTCTGCTCAAGCAGGGTGGCAGCCACGTCTGGGCTCAGGATGAGGCCAGCTGCGTGATCTACGGCATGCCCATGGCCATCGTCAAAGCCAACCTCGCCGATGCCGTGTACGGCCTCGACGACATCGGTCGGCACCTGGTCGAGGCCTGTGTCTGATGGACGTACTCAGCTTACTGGGCCTGTTGCTGGCCTTCATCGCCATCATCGGCGGCAACTTCCTGGAAGGCGGCAGCCTGGGGGCGTTGCTCAATGGCCCGGCGGCGCTGATCGTCATCGGCGGCACCCTGGCGGCCTGCTTGCTGCAGTCGCCGATCAGTGCGTTCAAGCGCGCCATGCAGAACGTCATCTGGATTCTGTTCCCGCCGCGCATCGACCTGGCCGGCGGCATCGACCGCGTGGTCAACTGGAGCCTTACCGCGCGCAAGGAAGGCCTGCTGGGCCTGGAGTCGGTGGCCGACAGCGAGCCTGACAGCTATTCGCGCAAGGGCCTGCAACTGCTGGTGGACGGCGCGGAGCCGGCGGCCATCCGCAGCATTCTGGAAGTGGATTTCCTCACCCAGGAGGCCCGCGATATCCAGGCCGCCAAGGTGTTCGAGAGCATGGGCGGCTACGCGCCCACCATCGGTATCATCGGTGCGGTGATGGGCCTGATCCATGTAATGGGCAACCTGGCCGACCCTTCGCAACTGGGCAACGGCATCGCCGTGGCCTTCGTCGCCACCATTTATGGCGTGGCCACCGCCAACCTGATCCTGCTGCCCGTCGCCAACAAGCTCAAGGCCATTGCCGTGCGCCAGGCGCTGTACCGGGAGATGCTGCTCGAAGGCATCCTGTCGATCGCCGAAGGCGAGAACCCGCGTTCCATCGAGCTCAAGCTGCAAGGCTTCATGGAGTGAGGGATTAGTCATGGCCCGCCGTCGTCATACCGAAGAGCACGAAAATCACGAGCGCTGGCTGGTGTCTTATGCGGACTTCATCACCTTGCTGTTCGCCTTTTTCGTGGTGATGTACTCGATCTCGTCGATCAACGAAGGCAAGTACAAAGTCTTGTCCCAGGCGCTGGTGGGGGTGTTCAACGACCCCCAGCGCAGCCTCAAGCCCATCCCCATCGGTGATGAGCGGCCGCTGACCATGCGCCCCTCCGAGCCGTTGGTGACCGACAGCGAACAGCCTGACGCCGGCATTGCCAGCGCCGCGCAGGACCCGCTCAAAAGCATCGCCGACCAGGTGCGCGACGGCTTCGGTGACCTGATCAAGTCCAACCAGTTGACCGTGCGCGGCAACGAGCTGTGGATCGAGATCGAGCTCAAGTCCGGCCTGCTGTTCGGCAGTGGCGACGCCATCCCCAGCGACAAGGCGTTCAGCATCATTGCCAAGGTGGCCGACATCATCAAGCCGTTCGGCAACCCCATCCATGTGGAAGGCTTTACCGACGATCAGCCGATCCGCACCGCGCAGTACCCCACCAACTGGGAACTGTCCTCGGCGCGGGCCTCGAGCATCGTGCGCATGCTGGCGATGGAGGGCATCAACCCGTCGCGTATGGCCTCGGTGGGTTACGGCGAGTTCCAGCCTATCGACACCAATGCCACCGCCGACGGGCGTGCCCACAACCGTCGCGTGGTGCTGGTGATCTCGCGCAACCTGGATGTACGCCGCAGCATTACCGGTGCCGGCAGCGCCAATGTCACGCCGGATGCGGCGTTACGTCGTGCTGGCACACAAACTGCACCGTCGCCCGTATCGCAGTCGGTGGGGGGCAAAGCTGTCAATTCCCCGTCACCGGCTTTATAACTTGAGTCGCATGTCTCGGTAGGCCTTCGCTGCCGTGCCGGGAGGAAACAATCCCATGAGAGTCTGGGCAGTAGCCAACCAAAAAGGTGGGGTCGGCAAGACCACCACCTCCATCGCCCTGGCCGGCCTGCTGGCCGAGGCGGGCAAGCGCGTGGTCGTGGTCGACCTTGACCCCCACGGTTCCATGACCAGTTACTTCGGGCACAATCCCGATGCGCTGGAGCACAGCTGCTACGACCTGTTCCTGCACAAGGGCCAGGTGCCGGCAGGCTTGCCGGGGCAATTGTTGCTGCCCACCAGCGACGAAAAGGTGGCGCTGCTGCCGTCCAGCACGGCGCTGGCTACCCTTGAGCGTCAATCGCCTGGCCAAAGCGGCCTGGGCCTGGTAATCGCCAAAACCTTGGCGCAGCTGTGGCAGGACTTCGACTACGCCATTATCGACAGCCCGCCGTTGCTGGGCGTGCTGATGGTCAACGCCCTGGCGGCCAGCCAGCAGCTGGTGATACCGGTGCAGACCGAGTACCTGGCGGTCAAGGGCCTGGAACGCATGGTCAGTACGCTTGCCATGATCAACCGTTCGCGCAAGCAGCCGCTGCCGTTCAGCATCGTGCCGACCCTGTTCGACCGTCGCACCCAGGCCTCCATCGGTACCCTGCGGGTGCTCAAGGATGCCTACCCGGAGCAGATCTGGCAGGGCTTCATCCCGGTGGATACGCGCCTGCGTGACGCCAGCAGCAAGGGCCAGACGCCGTCGCAGTTCGACCCCAAAAGCCGCGGCGTCCTCGCCTACCGCGTGCTGCTCAAGCATTTGCTGGCGCAGCAACTTGTCGCGCAGGTGGCTTGATGAACCGCACGGTGTTTACCGCTACCAAGCCGCAGCTGGCCTTGCAGTCCTACCTGGACGGCCTGCTGCAGGACGCCACCGAAGAGCTTGAAGCCAGCAACGATGCTTTGGACGAGTTCCAGGCCGCCGTACTGGAAGAGCAGGTGCGCGATGCGCGCCCCGAGCCCAAGGCCCAGGTTGCGCCGCCGCCTGTAGCCCGCGCCCCTGAAGTGGTGCCGGCGCCTGCGCCCGTGGTAACGCCACCCGCGCCAGTGGTAGAGCCACCCGCGCAAGTTTCGCCGCCTGCTGCCGAAATAGTGGCAACACCGGTGGAACCTGTAGTGGAAGTCCATCGGCCGACGCCCCCGGGCGCCGTGCCGCCGGCCACGGTTGACGGCCGTCCCAGTTGGGCCGCAGAGCCTTTCGAGTGCCTGCTGTTCGACGTGGCCGGCCTGACCCTGGCAGTGCCGCTGGTGTGCCTGGGCTCGATCTACGCCCTGGCCGGGCATGAGCTGACGCCGCTGTTCGGCCAGCCGAACTGGTTTTTGGGGATACTGCCCAGCCAGGCCGGCAACCTGAAGGTGCTCGACACGGCGCGCTGGGTGATGCCCGACCGCTACCGCGACGATTTCCAGCAGGGCCTGCAGTACGTGATTTCGGTGCAGGGCTACGAGTGGGGGCTGGCGGTGCATCAGGTCAGCCGTTCGCTGCGCCTGGACCCGGCCGAGATCAAGTGGCG
This sequence comes from Pseudomonas sp. TE3644, assembly GCF_056278815.1. NCBI lineage: Bacteria > Pseudomonadati > Pseudomonadota > Gammaproteobacteria > Pseudomonadales > Pseudomonadaceae > Pseudomonas > Pseudomonas sp. TE3644. The sequence goes on from NZ_JBWBQF010000001.1 coordinate 1,004,991, forward strand.
CAGCCAGCGTGGCCAACGGCCGTGGCTGGCGGGCACGGTGATCGAACACATGTGCGCGCTGCTGGACGTCTCGGCCCTGGCCGAGCTGATTGCCAGCGGCGCCGTGAAACATATGCAACAACTTAAATGACAAGCGGCGCCGCGCCGGCGCCACTGTACTGCACACACACCGTCATCACGGTTTTCGAGAGGTTAGGGGTATGAAGAAGTCGTCTGCACAAGGTTCCGAAGATCCTATTCTGCAGTGGGTAACCTTTCGCCTGGATAATGAGTCGTATGGCATCAACGTGATGCAGGTACAGGAAGTACTGCGCTACACCGAAATCGCCCCGGTGCCGGGCGCGCCAAGCTACGTGCTGGGCATCATCAACCTGCGCGGCAACGTGGTCACCGTGATCGACACCCGCCAGCGCTTCGGCCTGATGCCGGCCGACGTCAGCGACAACACCCGTATCGTCATCATCGAAGCCGACAAGCAAGTCGTCGGTATTCTGGTCGATAGCGTGGCGGAAGTGGTTTACCTGCGTCAGTCGGAAGTGGAAACTGCTCCAAACGTAGGTAACGAAGAATCGGCCAAATTCATCCAGGGCGTGTGCAACAAGAACGGCGAGCTGCTGATTCTGGTTGAGCTGGACAAGATGATGACCGAGGAAGAGTGGTCCGAGCTGGAGAGCATCTGATTGATTTTAGAGGTAGGCGTCATCGTTCTGGCCATCCTGTGGGTGGCCACGCTCGCCGTATTGCTGTCCACCATCCGCGGGCAGCGTGAGATCGCCGCCCAGCAGGCGGCCGGCGATGCCATTCGCGACCAGCGCATCAAGGACCTGGCGCGCCGCGTCGAGGATTACCAGAACGGCACCGTGCGCATGGGTGAAGACATTCACGAACTGCGCGCGGTGGTTGCGCCGTTGCCGGACAAGCTGAGCATGCTGGAACAGCGTGACCCCTCCAGCCTGTCCTTCGCCCAGGCCGCGCGCCTGGTAGGCATGGGCGCCAGTGTGGATGAGCTGACCCAGTCCTGCGGGTTGACCCAGGCTGAGGCGGAGTTGATGAGCAAGTTGCACCGCGGGTGAATTGCGTCGCGCCCATCGCGAGCAAGCTTTGCTCCCACAGTGTTGACCGCAACTGAGTCGTACACCTGTGGGAGCAAAGCTTGCTCGCGAGAGGCCGGTGGCTTCACCGCGAAAATCAGATCAATGCGCCGCAGCCACCGCCACACCCTTGGGCAACGCCCGCGTCAACAACACCGCCACCATCGCAATCCCCAACCCCAGCCCCACCCAGTGAAACGCATCGTTGTAGGCCATGATCAGCGCCTGCTGATGCACGATCTCGCTCATGCGTCCCAGCGCCGCCGTGTCACTGCCCAACCGCTCGCTCAACTGCCCCAGCCGCTCCGCCACCTGCGGGTTGCCCGGCACCACCGCCTCGCGCAGGTAATCGAAGTACACCTTGGTGCGCGCATCCAGCAGCGTTGCCAGCAAGGCAATGCCGATGGCGCCGCCCAGGTTGCGCAGGATGTTGAACAGGCTCGACGCCGAGCCCGCATCCTGGGGTTGCAGGTAGGCGGTGGCGATCAGCGAGATGGTTACCATGATCAGCGGCTGGCCCAGGGCGCGGATGATCTGGATCTGGTTGAACTGGCTGCCGGCAAAGTCCGGGTTCAGCACCCCCGAGGAAAAACTCGCCAGGCCGAACAGGCCGAAGCCCAGGGTGCAGAGAATCTTCGGTGAGATGACTTTCATCAACTGCGGCACCAGCGGGATCAGCACCAGCTGCGGCAGGCCCATCCACATGATCACCTCGCCAATCTGCAGGGCGTTGTAGTTCTGCACCTGGGCCAGGTACAGCGGCAGCAGGTAGATCGAGCCGTACAGCCCCACGCCCATGCCCAGGCTGGCGATGCTCGACAGGCCAAAGTTGCGGTTGCGCAAGATGCCCAGGTTGATCAGCGGATTGGGCCGCGATACCTGCAATATCACGAAGCTGGTCAGGCTGAGCAGGGCGATCACCGCCAGCACCACGATTTCGCTGGATTCCAGCCAGTCTTGCCGGTGGCCTTCCTCCAGGAATACCTGCAGGCAACCCAGGCCCACGCCCAGGGTGAGGATGCCGGCGTAGTCGGTGCTTTTCAGCAGTTCCCAGTGTGGCGCTTTCTTTTCCAGGCCGTAGAGCAGCCCGGCGATCATCAGCAGGCCGGGCGGCACGTTGATGTAGAAGATGTACTGCCAGCCAAAATTCTCGGTCAGCCAGCCGCCCAGTGTCGGGCCGATCGAGGGGGCGAAGGTGGCGGTCATGGCGAACATGGCCATGCCCTTGGCGCGGTGGTGCTCGGGCAGTTTGATCAGCGTCAGGGTGAACGCCAGCGGGATCAGCGCGCCGCCGGTGAAGCCCTGCATGGCGCGGAACACGATCATGCTTTCCAGGTTCCAGGCCATGGAGCACAGCAGCGAGGAGGCCAGGAAACCCAGCGACACCCACACCGCCAGGCGCCGCGCTGACAGCAACTGCACTAGCCAGGCGGTGAGGGGGATCATGATGATCTCGGCCACCAGGTAGGAGGTGGAAATCCACGAGCCTTCCTCCAGGGTGGCCGACAGGGCGCCCTGGATGTCCTTGAGCGAGGAGTTGGTGATCTGGATGTCCAGCACCGCCATGAAGGCGCCGAGCATCACGCTCATCACCGCGATCCAGTCGCGCCGGGTGGGCTCACCCACCGGGCGCAGCAGTTGATCACCGGCCATCGGCGACGGTGACGCTGACGGTCACGGACATGCCCGGGCGGATCTTGCCGTGCAACGGGTTGTCGGCGGCGAAGGTCAGCTTCACCGGGATGCGCTGTACCACCTTGGTGAAGTTGCCGGTGGCGTTGTCCGGGGGCAGCAGGCTGAATTGCGCACCGGAGGCGGCGAACAGGCTTTCGACGCGGCCATCGATGGGCTGGTCGGGGAAGCTGTCGAAGGTCAGGTGCGCGGTTTGCCCCGGTTGCATGCGGCCGATCTGGGTTTCCTTGAAGTTGGCCTGCACCCAGATGTCTTCATCGGGCACGATCGACAGCAGGTAGGCGCCAGGCTGCACGTATTGCCCGGGGCGCGCGGCGCGCTGGCCGATCAGGCCGCTGATGGGCGCGTGGATCTGGCTGCGCGCCAGGTTGACCCGGGCCTGGGCCAGGTCGGTGCGGGCGGTGGCGATCTGTGCGTCCAGGCGCTTGATCTCGGCGTTCAGGGCGTTGATCTGCTGGCGCTGGCCTTGCAGGTCGGCCTGGGCCTTGCTGACTTGGGAATGCGCTACGCGGGTGTCGGCGGACAGGGTGGTCACCCGCTCTTCAGACACATAGCCGGGCTTGCGCAGCGCTTCGGCGCGGTTCAGGTCGATCTGGCTGCGGCCCAGGGTGGCCTGGCTGGCCACCACCTGGGCTTCACCGGCGGCAATCAGGCTGCCTTGCTGGGCCAGTTTGCTCTGCGCTTGCAGGCGCTCGGCCTGACGGGTGTCGAGGGTGGCCTGGGCGCGTTCCACGGCGAACTGGAAGTCGGCGCCGTCCAGGGTCACCAGCAGGTCGCCCTGGTTCACGTGCTGGTTGTCCTGCACCAGCACCTGGTCGATGCGCGCGCCCAGCTGGCTGGACACGCGGGTGATCTCACCCTGCACGTAGGCGTTGTCGGTGGTTTCCAGGAACCGGCCCTTGAACCACCAGTGGCCGAAGAAACCGGCGGCAATCAGCAGAACCAGGGTGGCGAATATCAGCAGTCGGCGTTTGAGCGGCGCAGGCATGGTCGATCCGTCGAAAGGGTGGGGCAGGGTGCCAAGCGGGGATAATCGAGGGTTGGCTGGCCACCGGCAAGCGGCAATCATGCCGTTGATAGCCGGTAATGTGGCGCATTGCTGGAGCCGGAGACCTCAGCCCTGCTAACATCGCCTACTTTGTTTCATATTATTGTCCGAGAACACCATGACCACCGTTCGCACTCGTATCGCGCCATCGCCTACTGGCGACCCCCATGTCGGCACGGCCTACATTGCTCTGTTCAACTACTGCTTTGCCAAACAGCATGGCGGCGAGTTCATCCTGCGCATCGAAGACACCGACCAGCTGCGTTCGACCCGCGAGTCCGAACAGCAGATCTTCGACGCCCTGCGCTGGCTGGGCATCGAGTGGAGCGAAGGCCCGGACGTAGGCGGCCCGCACGGCCCGTACCGGCAGAGCGAGCGTGGCGACATCTACAAGCAGTACGCTCAGCAGCTGGTTGACCTGGGCCATGCCTTCCCGTGCTTCTGCACCGCCGAAGAGCTGGACCAGATGCGTGCCGAGCAGATGGCCCGCGGTGAAACCCCACGCTACGACGGCCGCGCGCTGCTGCTGTCGAAAGAAGAAGTGGCGGCCCGCCTGGCTGCTGGCGAGCCACACGTGATCCGCATGAAAGTGCCGACCGAAGGCGTGTGCGTGGTGCCGGACATGCTGCGTGGCAACGTCGAGATCCCGTGGGACCGCATGGACATGCAAGTCCTGATGAAAACCGACGGCCTGCCCACCTACTTCCTGGCCAACGTGGTGGACGACCACCTGATGGGTATCACCCACGTGCTGCGTGGCGAAGAGTGGCTGCCGTCGGCGCCCAAGCTGATGAAGCTGTACGAGTACTTCGGTTGGGAACAGCCGGTGCTGTGCTACATGCCGCTGCTGCGCAACCCCGACAAGAGCAAGCTGTCCAAGCGCAAGAACCCGACCTCGGTAACCTTCTACGAGCGCATGGGCTTCATGCCTGAAGCGATGCTCAACTACCTGGGCCGCATGGGCTGGTCCATGCCCGATGAGCGCGAGAAGTTCTCGCTGGCCGAGATGGTCGAGCACTTCGACCTGTCGCGCGTGTCCCTGGGTGGTCCGATCTTCGACATCGAGAAGCTCTCCTGGCTCAACGGCCAGTGGTTGCGTGAGCTGCCGGTGCACGAGTTCGCCGCGCGCGTGCAGAAGTGGGCGTTCAACGCTGACTACATGATGAAGATCGCGCCGCATGTGCAGGGCCGCGTCGAAACCTTCAGCCAGATCGCACCGCTGGGCGGCTTCTTCTTCGCCGGTGGCCTGCAGTTGGACGCCTGTCTGTTCGAGCACAAGAAACTGTCATGCGATCAGGTTCGCCAAGTGATGCAGCTGATTCTGTGGAAACTGGAATCCCTGCGCACTTGGGAGAAGGACCGCATCACCGCCACCATCCAGGCCGTGGTCGAGTCGCTGGGCTTGAAGCTGCGTGACGCCATGCCGCTGATGTTCGCCGCCATCACCGGCCAGGCCAGCTCGGTCTCGGTACTGGACGCCATGGAAATCCTGGGCCCGGACCTGACCCGCTTCCGTCTGCGCCAGGCGCTGGACCTGCTGGGCGGCGTGTCGAAGAAAGAGAACAAGGAATGGGAAAAGCTGCTGGCCAGCATCGCCTGACCTTGGCTGATTCTCCCCTGTAGCCGCTGCCGCAGGCTGCGCTGGCCCATATCCTCGCTGGAGATCTCCGGTGTGCACACAGGCCAGCGCAGCCTTCGGCAGCGGCTACGTTGTTCTGTGTTTGTGGTCACGCCCCAGCAAATCCGGGGCAGGGCGCCTGTTTCGTCGGTAAGTGGTTGTATTGCTGGAAAAAAGTTTTGAATTTTTTCAAAAATAAGTTTGACAGCCCTTCGATCCGGTCTTAATATGCGCCCCGTCCACACAGCAACACGCAGAAATGCGAAGCGCTGAAGATTGTGGGGCTATAGCTCAGCTGGGAGAGCGCTTGCATGGCATGCAAGAGGTCAACGGTTCGATCCCGTTTAGCTCCACCAAATTTCCAGGCTGAAGTCGCCGTTTGACTTCAGTCAGATCAGATCCAGACTGATCTTGGTAAGAAGGTTTTGTCCCCTTCGTCTAGTGGCCTAGGACACCGCCCTTTCACGGCGGTAACAGGGGTTCGAGTCCCCTAGGGGACGCCATTTTAAATTAGCGATGCTGTATAGGTCGCTGCGTCGCAAGACGATAAATTTGGGGCTATAGCTCAGCTGGGAGAGCGCTTGCATGGCATGCAAGAGGTCAACGGTTCGATCCCGTTTAGCTCCACCAATTTGCCAGGGTTCGTGAAAACGGACTTGCTCGAAGGTTTTGCGTCCCCTTCGTCTAGTGGCCTAGGACACCGCCCTTTCACGGCGGTAACAGGGGTTCGAGTCCCCTAGGGGACGCCACGATTTGCCCGCTCTGCGGGAATTTTGAGGCTCATTCGCCTTTTGGATGAGCCTTTTGTTTTTAAGTGACGGCACGTGTAACGGGCTGTCGCGTCGCAAGACGATAAATTTGGGGCTATAGCTCAGCTGGGAGAGCGCTTGCATGGCATGCAAGAGGTCAACGGTTCGATCCCGTTTAGCTCCACCAAATTGCCAGGGTCTGTGAAAACAGACTTGCTCGAAGGTTTTGCGTCCCCTTCGTCTAGTGGCCTAGGACACCGCCCTTTCACGGCGGTAACAGGGGTTCGAGTCCCCTAGGGGACGCCACGATTTGCCCGCTCTGCGGGATTTTTAAGGCTCATTCACTGGTTGAATGGGCCTTTTGTTTGTCTGCGATTTGACCCCCTTCCGTTTTTGGCTTGCCGACCAGTGGCAGGCCCGGCGTCTTGCGTAAAAATATTACAGGTATAATATTACCTCCATAATATTCGGAGGTGCTCCATGCTCGACAAGAAAGCCCAGAGCCGCGAAAAGATTCTCGAGGCCGCCCGCAAGGCCATGATCCTGCGGGGCGTGGCCGACCCCAGCGTCAGTGAAGTGATGGGCGCGGCCGGCATGACGGTCGGCGGGTTCTACGCCCATTTCGACAGCAAGGACGCGCTGATGCTGGAAGCCTTCAGCCAGTTGCTGGGCCAGCGTCGCGCCTTGCTTGAACAGGTCGATCCCAATCTGCCGGCCGACGAGCGCCGCGCCCTGATGGCCCGCTATTACCTGTCCCGCAACCATCGCGATGCCGAAGACCGCGCCTGCCCGCTGCCCACCGCATTGGGCGAAATGGGGCGCCTGCCCGAGGCGTTTCGCGATGTGCTGACCGAGCATGTGCAGTTGCTGGTGGGGCAGCTGGCCGACAGCCCCGAAGACACCGACAAAGCGCTGGCCGATTTGGCCTTGATGATTGGTGGCCTGGCCCTGGGGCGTGCCCTGGGCCAGACCGAGCTGTCCGACCGTATCCTGCGCGCCGCCAAGGCGGCGGTGCGCTAACCCCCGGGAGTTGCCTCATGACCACGCTCACCTGGATTCGCGGCGTCAACCAGACCCTGGGGCACCTGGCCCCGCAACAGATCGCCGCGCGCATGCGCCTGGCCTTCATGCAGCCGCACACGCTGCCGCCCAGGCACTGGGAGTTACCGTTGTTGGCGCGGGCCGAGCGGGTCACTCTGCGTTTCGGCCTGTCGGTGCTGCGCTGGGGCCAAGGCCCCACGGTGTTGCTGATGCACGGCTGGGAAGGACGGCCCACGCAATTTGCCGCGTTGATCGAGGCCCTGGTGCAGGCGGGCTACAGCGTGGTTGCACTGGAAGGGCCGGGGCATGGTCGTTCGCGAGGCAGCCAGGCCCACGTGGTGCTGTTTGCCCACGCGCTGCTGGAGGCCGCGGCCGAGCTGCCGCCCCTGCGCGCGGTGATCGGCCACTCCATGGGCGGTGCGGCCGCCTTGCTGGCCAGTCAGTGGGGGCTGAAGGCCGAGGTGCTGGTCAGTGTCTCGGCGCCCGCCCGCATCCTCGGCATGCTGCGCAATTTCGCCGCCCATGTCGGCCTGCCGGCGCGCGCCCGTTCGGCGTTCATCCGTCAGGTGGAGCGCACGGTGGGCATTGCCGCCGCGCAGCTCGACGTCAGCCGCTATCAACTGGAGATGCCGGGCTTGATCGTGCACGCCGACAACGACCCGTTGGTGCCGGTGGCCGAGGCCCACGCCATCCATCAGGCCTGGTTCGGTAGCCGCTTGCTGGTGTTGCCTGAAGGCGGTCACCAGCGTGTGCTGGCTGATCCTCAGCTGCTTGATGGCGTGCTAGGCCTGCTCAGTCCCAGCCAGGCGCGGCAATCGGCGTAAGGGTGCGCTAGACTGGCGCCTGCCTTTGGAGCAGGAGCGAGAGCGCGTATGAACTGGGATCTGGCTACGCCGTTTGTCATCGACCTGAGTGTCGGTGCCGACGATATCGATGGATTGGGGCATGCCAACAACGCCGTGTACGTGACGTGGCTGGAGCGCTGCGCTTGGCGGCACTCGCAGCGCCTGGGGCTGGATTTGACCGAGTATCGGCGCCTGAATCGGGCCATGGCGGTGGTGCGTCATGAAATCGATTATCTGGCGGCCGCCTACGAAAACGACGAGCTGCAGATGGCCACCTGGATCGTCGACTCCGACCAGCGCCTGAAGATGACCCGGCGCTTCCAGCTGATTCGTCCCCGGGACGGAGTGACGCTGTTGCGCGCCCACACCACGTTCTGCTGCATTGACCTGGCCAGCGGCAAGCCCAAGCGCATGCCGCCCGAATTCATTGATGGTTATGGTCCTGCCTTGATGACCACCTGAGCGTAGCCGCTGCCGCCAGGCTGCGCTGGCCCTGGGCCCCACTGAAGATTTGCAGGGTTGTCACCGGCCAGCGCAGCCTGCGGCAGCGGCTACAGGCGTGGCAGGGGGGATCCGGTGTACAATGCCCGCCACTTTTTCATCCTCCCCCGAGATTCCCCATGCACATTGCCCTGGCCCCCATGGAAGGCCTGGTCGACAACATCCTGCGTGACGTGCTGACCCGTGTCGGCGGTATCGACTGGTGTGTCACCGAGTTCATTCGTGTCAACGACATGCTGTTGCCGCCCGCCGTGTTCCACAAGATGGCGCCGGAGCTGGCCAGCGGCTGCGTGACGCCGGCCGGCACGCAGATGCGCGTGCAACTGCTGGGCTCCGACCCCATCTGCCTGGCGGACAACGCCGCGCTGGCGGTCAGCCTCGGCGCACCGGTGATCGACCTGAACTTCGGCTGCCCGGCCAAGACGGTCAACAAGTCCCGTGGCGGCGCGGTATTGCTCAAGGAGCCGGAGCTGCTCAACAACATCCTCTGCGAAGTGCGCCGTGCCGTGCCGGCGCATATCCCGGTCACGGCCAAGATGCGCCTGGGCTTCGAAAGCCCCGACGGCGCCCTGGTGTGTGCCGAGGCCTTGGCCGAGGGCGGCGCCGAGGTGCTGGTGGTGCATGCGCGCACCAAGGTCGACGGCTACAAGCCGCCGGCGCACTGGGAGTGGGTGGCCAAGGTGCGGGATGTGGTCAAAGTGCCGGTGTATGCCAACGGCGAAGTGTGGACAGTTGATGACTGGCGCCGCTGTCGCGAGGTCAGCGGCGTGCCGGACATCATGCTGGGCCGTGGCCTGGTGTCGCGCCCCGACCTGGCCCGGCAGATCGCCGCAGCCCAGGCCGGCATCGAGTTGGCGCCCATGACCTGGGCCGAGCTGATGCCGCTGCTGCAGGAATTCTGGCGCCAGGCGGTGATCGACCTCACCCCGCGCCAGGCGCCGGGGCGCTTGAAGCAGTGGCTGGCAATGCTGACGCGCACCTTCCCGGAGGCGGTGGAGCTGTTTGCCCTGGTGCGGCGGGAGACCGATTGCGAGCGGGTAGGGCAGTTGCTGGGTGTGCAGGCCTTGGAAGCAGCCTGATAGGTGAGGGCCAGCGCAGCCTGGCGGCAGCGGCTACAGGCTCCGTAGCCGCTGCCGTCAGGCTGCGCTGGCCCTCACGTTCAAAGGAAATTGCCAGTCAGGCAGAAAAAATTTTCAGGGGCTTTCTTGAAATCCTGTTGGCAATCCATATCTGTTTAGTACGCGATGCCGAAGTCGGGTCGCGTACCAAACCTTGCTGAATCTCAGGAGATTGACCATGACTGCTGCATTTTCCCTCGCCCCACTGTTCCGCCATTCCGTGGGTTTCGATCGTTTCAACGATCTGTTCGAGTCGGCGTTGCGCAATGAATCGGGTAGCAGCTACCCGCCCTACAACGTCGAAAAACATGGCGATGACCAATACCGCATCGTCGTTGCCGCGGCAGGCTTCCAGGAATCGGACCTGGAGCTGCAAGTGGAGAAAGGCGTGCTGACCGTCAGCGGCGGCAAGCGCGAAGGCAACGGCGAAACCGTGACCTATCTGCACCAGGGCATTGCCCAGCGGGCGTTCAAGCTGTCGTTCCGCCTGGCTGATCACATCGAAGTGAAAGCGGCGGGGCTGGCCAATGGGCTGCTCAACATTGACCTGCTGCGCGTGGTGCCGGAAGAGGCCAAGGCCAAGCGTATCCCGATCAATGGGGTGGCGCAGCCAGCGCTGCAATAATCACGATGCAATGAAAAGGGCGCCCGGGTGGCGCCCTTTTTTGTTCGCGTCGCCTGGTTCCCGAGCTTCGCCCGGTCCCACATGGGGAATGCATTCCAATGTGGGACCGGGCGAAGCTCGGGAACCAGGCGACGCGGTATTAGTGCAAATCCTCAACCAGCATCTGCCTGAACTCCGCCAACGGCAACGGCCGGCTGTGCAAATACCCCTGGTACAAATGGCACCCCAGCCGCTCAAGAAACTCCAGCTGCTCCGACAGCTCCACGCCCTCGGCAATCACCGTCAGCTCCAGGCTGCGCGCCATGGCCACGATCGCCCGCACAATCTCGGCATCGTTGGGGTCCTGCGGCGCGTCGCGCACAAAGGACTGGTCGATCTTCAAGGCATCCACCGGCAGGCGCTTGAGGTACGTCAGCGACGAATACCCGGTGCCAAAATCATCCATGGCAAAGCTGACCCCCAGCTTCTTGAGGCTGCGCATCTTGCTGATGGTGTCTTCCAGGTTCTGGATGACGATGCCTTCGGTGATCTCCAGCTTCAGCAATGTGCACGGCAGGTTGTGCTGGCTGAGGCTGCGCGCCACCCGTTCCACGAAGTCGTTCTGGCGAAACTGCCGGGGGCTGATGTTCACGCACAGGGCGAAATCGTTGACGTCGATCAGCCCGTCCTTCAGTAACTGAGCACAGGCATTGCAGGCTTCGTCGAGGATCCAGCTGCCTACTTCCAGAATCAGGCCGCTTTCTTCCAGTACCTGAATGAACTGCGCCGGCGACTGCTGGCCCAGCAGCGGGTGGTGCCAGCGCAGCAGCACCTCGGCGCCGACGATGCGGTCTTCGCGGGCGTCCACCTGGGGCTGGAAGTGCAGGCTAAGCTCGCCCCGGGCCACGGCCATGCGCAAGTCGTTCTCCATTTGCAGGCGTTCGCTGGCGGCCTTCTGCATGCTGTTGTGGTACAGCTGGGTGGTATTGCGCCCCGAGTCCTTGGCCCGGTACAGGGCGATATCGGCGCGCTTGAGCAGGTCGGCCGGGGTGGTGCCGTGGTCGGGGATCAGCGCCACGCCGATGCTGGGCGTCACCTGCAGGCGCTGGCCGTCCAGCGACATGGGCTCGGCCAGCAGTTCGCGCAGGGTGTCGGCCAGTTCGCGGACCTTGGCGGTGACCTGGCCGCGGGTGCCCTCAAGGCCGGTCAGCAGCACCACGAATTCGTCGCCACCCAGGCGCGCCACGGTGTCTTCCAGGCGCACGCTGGCCTCCAGGCGCGCGGTGATGATCTTCAGCACCGTGTCGCCCACCGGGTGGCCCAGTGAGTCGTTGATATGCTTGAAGTGGTCAAGGTCGAGGAATAGCAGGGCGCCGCGCAGGTTGTGACGCTTGAGCAGGGCGATCTGCTGGCTCAGGCGGTCCATCAGCAGGGCACGGTTGGGCAGGTTGGTCAGCGGATCGTGGTAGGCCAGGTGACGAATCTGCGCCTGGGCGTTCTTGAGCTGGCTGACGTCGCGGGCGTTGAGCAACAGGCACGGGGATTCGTTGAGGGTGATGGGCTCGATGGACACTTCCAGTGTCAGGGTTTCGCCGCGCTTGTTGCGCCCGATCAGTTCGCGATGGTGCACGTGGCCGTGCTCGTCCAGCTCGGCCATCAGCAGCGCCTGCTCGCGCGGATCGGCCCAGAAGCCCACGTCCTCTACGCTGCGCCCCAGCACCTCGTCGGCCTTGTAGCCGGTCAGGCGGCAAAAACCATCGTTGACCTCCACGTAGCGGCCATTGGCGCGTTCGGTGATGGTGATGGCGTCGGGGCTGGAGTGAAAGGCCTTGGCGAACTTCTCCTCGCTGCTCTTGAGCGCCGCTTCGGCGCGTTGTTGCTGGGTGATGTCGCGCAGGGTGGTGACCACGCAGGGCTGGTTGTCCACGGTGATCAGGCGGCTGGAGATCAGGCAGGTGAGAATCTGCCCGTCCTTGTGCATCACCTGTACGGCGACGTTGTTGAGGGCGCGTTCGCGGATCACTTCTTCGATGCGCTGTAGGCGATCGGCACGGTCCAGCCAGAAGCCCAGCTCGTCGGCGTTGCCGCCCTTGACCTCGTCGGCGCTCCAGCCAAAGGTCTGGGTAAAGCTGGGGTTGATCTCGATGAAATGCCCGCTGGCTTGCAAGGTCACGCAAATGGGGTCGGTACTGGCCTGGAACAAGCTGGCGAACTTTTCCTCGGAGCTGACCAGGCGCTGCTCGCGCTCCACCTGCTCGGTGATGTCCAGCAGCGTGCCGGCCATGCGCAGCGGCTGGCCGTTGTCGTCGCGATACAGCCGCGCGCGGCTCTCAATGTAGCGCGAGCCGCCATTTTCCAGGGCGATGCGGTAGGTAATCTGGTAATTGCCTGCCGGGCCCTCGCGCAGGCTGCGGTAGGCCTGGCGCATGGTGTTGCGCTCATCGTCCGGCACGCCTTCGAAAAAGGCTTCGAACGACTCGTGAAAGGGCACCGGCTCCAGGCCGTGCAACTGCGCGGCGCGCGCCGAGCCGTAGAGCATGCCGCTGGGGATGTGCCAGTCCCAAGTGCCCAGCTGCGCCGAGTCCAACGCCAAGTCCAGGCGCTCCTGGCTGTCCTTGAGGGCTTGTTCGGCGCGTTTGTTCTCGGTGGTGTCGATAAAGGTGCTGAGCAGGTAGCTGTCGCCTTCCAGCTCGATGTTCTGGGTGCACAGGATGCCGTCGTGGATCTGCCCGGAGCTGGCGCAGAAGCGCACCTCCATGTTCACCGGCTCGCCGGTGTGGCGGGTGGCTTCGAGCATCTTGTGGCGCTGTTCCGGCTCGGCCCACAGGCCCAGCTCCACGGTGGTCTTGTTGATGATCTGGTGCGCGGCCCAGCCCAGGGTCTTTTCGAAATGATGATTGACCTCGTGGATCAGGCCATCGGCCCGACGGGTCAGCAGCACCACGTTGGGGCTGAGGTGGAAGAGGGTGGCGAAGCGCTTTTCGGAGTTGATCAGCGCGGTTTCGCGCTCGCGCTGGCGGGTGATCTCGCGGATCACGCCGATCATCTGGGGGCGGCCGTCCTTGTTGGCGATCAGGCTGCCGTTGATCTCCAGCCAGTGCAGGCTGCCGTCGGGCCAGCGGATGCGGTGGCGCAGGGCCTGCTCCAGCGGCTCGCCGCGCAGAATGGCCTGCACCGCCTGGGTGGTGCGGTTGCGGTCTTCCTTGGGCAGCAGGTCCAGGTAGTCCATGTCATTGGGCAGCGGCACTTGCGGGTCGAAGCCGAACAGCGCCTGGGTGCCCCGCGACCAGCTGATCTGCCCGGTTTCGATGTCCCAGAACCAGGCCCCCAGGTGCGCGCCGTTGAGCGCGGCCAGCAATTGCGGGGCACTCTCCCAGCTCTGCTCGGATTCCTGGGGATCGGCCGCATGAATGCGCGGCAATCGCGGAAAGCGTGAAGCTGACTTTGACATGGGCACCAGACCTTTGGCGGATGGCTTCCTTAAGGTAGACCGTCTGCGCGCTTGTGCTACCCCGCAAGCGTGTCGGGTTCGGCATCCAGCAGGGCCATGAAGGCCCGCGCAGCGTTGGACAGCGTTCTTTCGGTGTGCACGATGTAGCCTAGCTGGCGACTGAGCTGTATGCCCGGCAACGCAATACTGCGCACCTGCTCGTCCAGCATGGTGCGCGGCAGCACGCTCCAGGCCAGGCCGATGGACACCATCATCTTGATGGTTTCCAGGTAGTTGGTGCTCATGGCGATGTTGGCGGTCAGCCCCCGGGCCTCGAACAGGCGCTGCACAATGTGGTGCGTAAAGGTATTGCCGCCCGGGAACACCGCCGGATGATAGGCGATATCCGCCAGGCTCACCGCGCCGTTCAGCGCCAGCGGGTGTTCGGGGGCCACCACGAAGTCCAGCGGGTCGGTCCACACCGGCACGGCGCGCACCAGTGTATGGGGCTCCGGGGCCAGGGTAATGACGGCCAGTTCCGCGCGGCCGTGGAGGATTTCCTCGTAGGCCACTTCCGAATCCAGGAACTGAATGTCCAGGGCCACATCCGGGTAGCGCTTGGTAAAGGCGCGCAGTACCGGCGGCAGGCGGTGCAGGCCGATGTGGTGGCTGGTGGCAAGCGTGAGCCGGCCACTGACCTCGCCGGTCAGGTTGGTCAGCGCCCGGCGGGTGTCGTCCAGCACGTTGAGAATCTGGTAGGCGCGCGGCAGCAGGGCGCGGCCGGCTTCCGTCAGGCTGACTTCGCGCCCAAGGCGGTCGAACAGGCGTACATTGAGTTGTTGCTCCAGGCCCGCGATGCGTTTGCTGATGGCCGGTTGGGTCAAGTGCAGGCGTTCGCCGGCCCCGGAAAAGCTGCCGCATTCGGCGATGGCGAGGAAGGCGTTGAGGTTGGCCAGGTCCATCCAGTCGGATTCCTATTGGTTATCCAAAGCATGAAAATTATGAATTTGAGTAATCCAATGTAACCCCTTAGCATTCGCCCTACAAGCCAAGCGGTTATTGGCACAGAAAAGATACTGATGAGGAAAGTCTGATGGCCGGCAAAACGCTCTACGACAAGCTCTGGGACTCGCATTTGGTCAAACAGCGCGACGACGGTTCGGCGCTGATCTACATTGATCGTCACATCATCCATGAAGTGACCTCGCCCCAGGCTTTCGAAGGTCTGCGCCTGGCCAATCGCAAGCCGTGGCGCATCGACGCCAACATCGCCACCCCGGACCACAACGTGCCGACCACGCCCGAGCGCAAGGGCGGCATCGAGGCCATCGTCGACCAGGTGTCGCGGCTGCAGGTGCAGACCCTGGACGACAACTGCGATGAATACGGCATCACCGAGTTCAAGATGAACGACGTGCGCCAGGGCATCGTGCACGTGATCAGCCCGGAGCAGGGCGCAACCTTGCCGGGCATGACCGTGGTCTGCGGTGACTCGCACACCTCCACCCACGGCGCTTTCGGCGCCTTGGCCCACGGTATCGGCACCTCGGAAGTGGAGCACGTGCTCGCTACCCAGTGCCTGGTGGCCAAGAAAATGAAGAACATGCTGGTGCGCGTGGAAGGCCAATTGCCCTTCGGCGTCACCGCCAAGGACATCGTGCTGGCCGTGATCGGCAAGATCGGCACCGCCGGCGGTAACGGCCATGCCATGGAATTCGCTGGCAGCGCCATTCGCGACCTGTCCATCGAAGGCCGTATGACCATCTGCAACATGTCCATCGAAGCCGGTGCCCGCGTGGGCCTGGTGGCGGCGGATGACAAGACCGTCGCCTACGTCGAAGGCCGTCCATTCGCGCCAAAGGGCGAGAACTGGACCAAGGCGGTCGAAGCCTGGAAGCACCTGGTGTCCGACGCCGACGCCGTGTTCGACACCGTGGTTGAATTGGACGCTGCGCAGATCAAGCCGCAAGTCAGCTGGGGCACCTCGCCGGAAATGGTCCTGGCCGTTGACCAGAACGTGCCGGACCCGGCCAAAGAAGCCGACCCGGTCAAGCGTGGCTCCATCGAACGCGCCCTGAAGTACATGGGCCTGAGCGCCAACCAGGCGATCACCGATATCCAGCTGGACCGCGTGTTCATCGGCTCGTGCACCAACTCGCGCATCGAAGACCTGCGCGCCGCCGCCGAGATCGCCAAGGGCCGCAAGGTGGCCGCCACGGTTAAGCAAGCCATCGTCGTGCCGGGCTCGGGCCTGGTCAAGGAACAGGCCGAGAAAGAAGGCCTGGACAAGATTTTCCTCGAAGCGGGCTTCGAGTGGCGTGAACCGGGCTGCTCCATGTGCCTGGCCATGAACCCCGACCGCCTGGAGTCCGGCGAGCATTGCGCCTCCACCTCCAACCGCAATTTCGAAGGCCGTCAGGGCGCCGGTGGCCGTACCCACTTGGTCAGCCCGGCCATGGCCGCCGCTGCCGCGGTGACCGGTCGTTTCATCGATGTCCGTGAATTGATTCAAGGGAGCGCAGCATGAAAGCCTTTACCCAGCACACTGGCCTCGTCGCGCCTTTGGACCGTGCCAACGTCGACACCGACCAGATCATCCCCAAGCAATTTTTGAAGTCGATCAAGCGCACCGGCTTTGGCCCCAACCTGTTCGACGAGTGGCGTTACCTGGACGTGGGCCAGCCTTACCAGGACAACTCCAAGCGCCCGCTGAACAAGGACTTCGTGCTCAACCACGAGCGTTACCAAGGCGCCAGCGTGCTGTTGGCCCGCGAAAATTTCGGTTGCGGCTCCAGCCGTGAGCACGCGCCATGGGCGCTGGAAGAATACGGCTTCCGCACCATCATCGCGCCGAGCTACGCCGACATTTTCTTCAACAACAGCTTCAAGAACGGCCTGCTGCCGATCATCCTCGACGACGCTGAAGTCGACGAGCTGTTCCAACAGGTTGAAGCCAACCCTGGCTACCAGCTGACCATCGATTTGCAAGCCCAGACCGTCACCCGTGCCGACGGCAAGGTGCTGAGCTTCGAGATCGACGAATTCCGCAAGCACTGCCTGCTCAACGGCCTGGACGACATCGGCCTGACCCTGCAGGATGGCGATGCCATCGCGGCGTTCGAGGGCAAGCACCGGGCCAGCCAGCCTTGGTTGTTCCGCGACGCCTAAAAGCTTCGCGGACACGGTCCGCTCCTACACCGAACGGGTAGGAGCGGACCGTGTCCGCGAAGGCCGCACCGCAATTCCGAATTGAACAAAAGATCGAGGAAAGCATGAGCAAGCAGATTCTGATTCTCCCAGGCGACGGTATTGGCCCAGAAATCATGACCGAAGCGGTCAAAGTGCTGAACCTGGCCAACGACAAGTTCAATCTGGGCTTCGAACTGCAGCACGACGTGATCGGTGGCGCCGCCATCGACAAGCACGGCGTGCCCCTGGCCGACGAGACGCTGGAACTGGCGCGCAAGGCCGATGCCGTGCTGCTGGGCGCCGTGGGTGGCCCGAAATGGGACAAGATCGAGCGTGACATCCGCCCTGAGCGCGGCCTGCTGAAAATCCGCGCGCAACTGGGCCTGTTCGGCAACCTGCGTCCGGCCATCCTCTACCCGCAACTGGCCGACGCTTCCAGCCTCAAGCCAGAAATCGTCGCGGGCCTGGACATCCTCATCGTTCGTGAGCTGACCGGCGGCATCTACTTCGGCGCCCCGCGTGGCAACCGCGAGCTGGAAAACGGCGAGCGTCAGGCGTACGACACCCTGCCGTACAGCGAAAGCGAAATCCGCCGCATCGCCCGCGTCGGTTTCGACATGGCCCGCGTGCGTGGCAAGAAGCTGTGCTCGGTGGACAAGGCCAACGTGCTGGCTTCCAGCCAACTGTGGCGTGAAGTGGTCGAGGAAGTGGCCAAGGACTACCCGGACGTCGAGCTGAGCCACATGTACGTGGACAACGCCGCCATGCAACTGGTGCGCGCGCCCAAGCAATTCGACGTGATGGTGACCGACAACATGTTCGGTGACATCCTGTCGGACGAAGCTTCCATGCTCACCGGTTCCATCGGCATGCTGCCGTCGGCCTCGCTGGATGCCAACAACAAGGGCATGTACGAGCCGTGCCACGGTTCGGCGCCGGACATCGCGGGCAAGGGCATCGCCAACCCGCTGGCGACCATTCTGTCGGTGTCGATGATGCTGCGTTACAGCTTCAACCAGCAGGCTGCGGCCGATGGCATCGAGAAGGCCGTAAGCCTGGTATTGGACCAGGGCCTGCGCACCGGCGACATCTGGTCGGACGGTTGTGCGAAGGTTGGTACGCAGGAAATGGGTGATGCAGTAGTCGCGGCGCTGCGGAATCTGTAATCTCTTGGGCCCGCTACAGCAGTAGCGGCCCACTTTTTTGTCAAAGGTGTAGTTGCGATGAAACGTGTAGGTCTGATCGGTTGGCGCGGTATGGTCGGTTCCGTGCTCATGCAGCGGATGCTGGAAGAGCAGGACTTCGATCTTATCGAGCCGGTGTTTTTCACCACTTCCAATGTCGGCGGCCAGGGCCCGGCGGTAGGCAAGGATATTGCCCCGCTCAAGGACGCTTACAGCATTGAAGAGTTGAAAACCCTCGACGTCATTCTGACCTGCCAGGGTGGCGACTACACCAGCGAGGTTTTTCCCAAGCTGCGTGAAGCCGGCTGGCAGGGTTACTGGATCGACGCCGCTTCCAGCCTGCGCATGCAGGATGACGCGGTCATCGTCCTGGACCCGGTCAACCGCAAGGTCATCGACCAGCAGCTGGACGCCGGTACCAAGAACTACATCGGCGGCAACTGCACCGTCAGCCTGATGCTGATGGGCCTGGGCGGCCTGTTCGAAGCCGGCCTGGTGGAATGGATGAGTGCCATGACCTACCAGGCGGCCTCGGGCGCCGGTGCGCAGAACATGCGCGAGCTGATCAAGCAGATGGGCACCACCCACGCCACCGTGGCCGATGACCTGGCCAACCCGGCCAGCGCCATCCTGGACATCGACCGCAAAGTGGCCGAGGCCATGCGCAGCGAAGCCTACCCTACCGAGAACTTCGGTGTGCCGCTGGCGGGCAGCCTGATCCCGTGGATCGACAAGGAACTGCCCAACGGCCAGAGCCGCGAAGAGTGGAAGGCC
Source organism: Pseudomonas sp. TE3644 (assembly GCF_056278815.1). Lineage (NCBI taxonomy): Bacteria > Pseudomonadati > Pseudomonadota > Gammaproteobacteria > Pseudomonadales > Pseudomonadaceae > Pseudomonas > Pseudomonas sp. TE3644. Next base: position 1,023,875 of record NZ_JBWBQF010000001.1, read on the forward strand.
CAGGCCGAGACCAACAAGATCCTGGGCCGCTTCAAAAGCCCGATCCCGGTCGACGGCATCTGCGTGCGCATCGGCGCCATGCGTTGCCACAGCCAGGCGCTGACCATCAAGCTGAACAAGGACGTGCCGCTGGCCGACATCGAAGGTTTGATCAGCCAGCACAACCCGTGGGTCAAGCTGGTGCCAAACCATCGTGACATCAGCATGCAGGAGCTGAGCCCGACCAACGTTACAGGTACCCTGAACGTGCCGGTGGGCCGCTTGCGCAAGCTGAACATGGGTTCGCAGTACCTGGGTGCTTTCACCGTGGGTGACCAGCTGCTGTGGGGCGCGGCGGAGCCGCTGCGTCGCATGCTGCGGATTTTGCTGGAGCGGTGAGCTTTGGTTTGAGTTGAAAGAGACCCGTGCCTTTTGGTGCGGGTTTTTTTATGGGGTGTGGTTGCGAGGTGCATGCCTTGGGTTTTTTGGTGTTCATGCGATCGCGCGCCGCCCGCGCGGCGCTTCCCGGGCAGAGCCCGGTCCTACGTTTGTTTCGGGCCAATTTTGTCTGTGGTATTCCCTGGTCCGCCTTGTGTGTTCACTACAGATCTGCAGTGAACACACAAGGCGGACTAGGCGATCTCAAAGGCAATGGTACGTTGCAACAAATGTAGGACCGGGCTCTGCCCGGGAAGCGCCGCGCGGGCGGCGCGCGATCGCATGAACACCAAAAAAACCCAAGACATGCACCAGAGCCCCCACCCACCCCCAAGACAAGCGCAACAATTAGATATAAAGTCCCGCCCCCCTGCCAACCCCCCGAGGAACCCCCCATGCCCCAGACCTTCGACATCGCCATCATCGGCGCCACCGGTACCGTCGGCGAAACCCTGGTGCAGGTCCTTGAGGAACGCAGCTTCCCCGTCGGCAACCTGCACCTGCTGGCCAGCATCGAATCCGCTGGCGCCTCGGTGCCGTTCCGCGGCAAAAACGTGCGCGTGCGTGAGGTGGAGCAGTTTGACTTCAGCCAGGTGCGTATCGCCTTCTTCGCCGCCGGCAGCGCGGTAACCCGCAGTTTCGCCGCGCGCGCCAGCGCTGCCGGCTGCATGGTCATCGACCTGTCGGGCGACCTGGCTGCACCGCACGTGGTGCCCGAGGTCAACGCCGCTGTGCTGGATACCCTCAAAACCCCGGTACAGCTAGGCAGCCCCAGCTCCAGCGCCGTGGCCCTGGCGCTGATCCTGGCGCCGCTGCGTGAACAACTGGGCCTGGTGAAGGTCAACGTCACCGTTGCCATGGCCGTGTCGGCCCTGGGCCGCGAAGCCGTCAGTGAGCTGGCGCGCCAGACCGCCGAGCTGCTCAACGCGCGCCCGCTGGAACCGCGCTTCTTCGACCGTCAGGTGGCGTTCAACCTGCTGCCCCAGGTGGGCAAGCTCGATGAACAAGGCCATGGCAGCCTGGAAAAACGCCTGGTCAGCGAACTGCGCGAGCTGCTTGAGCTACCTTTGTTAAAGATTTCCGTGACTTGCATTCAAGCTCCGGTGTTTTTCGGCGATAGCCTCACTGTGTCGGTGCAGACCGAGCGTGCCGTGGACCTTGCCGCCGTCAATACCGCGCTGGACAGCGCCGAAGGCATCGAGTTGGTGGAAGAGGGCGATTATCCAACGCCTGTGGGTGACGCAGTGGGCCAGGATGTAGTCTATGTTGGTCGCGTACGTACGGGCATTGATGACACTTGCGAACTCAACCTTTGGGCTACGCTCGATAACGTGCGCAAAGGCGCTGCGCTCAATGCCGTGCAGCTGGCGGAGTTGTTGATAAAAGACCAGCTGTAAAAGATACTTGGCAACACTTTACATAATGATTCTAACCCGGCGTCAAATCCGGGTCGTATTGCTTGAGGTGAGTTGCCTGCAGGCAGCTTTTCACTTCTTCTCGCTTGCCGAGGAAATGTTCAAACAAGGATTAGGCCATGGTTCAAGTTCGCAAACTGGTGTTAGCAATAGCCGCCGCTTCGGCGCTGTCATCCGGTATGGCGCGTGCACTGGATCTGGGTGAAGTCACCCTGAAATCGGCTGCCAACCAGCCACTGGTGGCCGAGATCGAACTGCTCGACGTCCGCGACCTGGCACCGGCCGACATCAAGCCCAGCCTGGCCACGCCCGAGGAGTTCCAGAAGGCGGGCGTCAACCGCGACGCCATCCTCAGCGACCTGACCTTCACCCCGGTGATCAACAGCGGCGGCCGCAGCGTGATTCGCGTCACCTCCAGGCAGCCGGTCAGCGAGCCGATGCTCAAATTCCTGGTGCAGGTGCTGTGGCCACAGGGCCGTTTGCTGCGCGATTACAGCGTGATGGTCGACGCCTCCAAGTTCGCCCCCCAGGGCGCCGCACCGGTGCAGCCGGCGGCCACGCCTGCGGTGACTGCGCCAACCCCTGCCAAGCAGGGCGAGTTCACCACCGGCAAGCGCGACACCTTGTGGGACATTGCCCAGAAGTACCCGAACAATGGCGCCTCGGTGCAGCAGACCATGCTGGCCATCCAGGCCCTGAACCCCGACGCCTTCGTCGATGGCAACATCAACCGGCTCAAGACCGGCCAGGTGCTGCGCCTGCCCGACAGCCAGCAGGCCACCGCCCTGGGCCAAGGCCCGGCGATTACCGAAGTGGCCCGCCAGAACGCCGCCTGGCGTGAAGGCCGCCGTCTGGGCCCGCGCGCCCAGCAGCTGGACGCCACCCGTCGCACCGGTACTGGCAACGCCCCGGCGCAGACTGAGGCGGGCGACAAGCTCAGCCTGGTAGCCGCCGATGGCAAGAACGGGCAGGGCAAGGCGGGTGACCGTCAGGCACGCCTGGCACAGGCCAAGGAAAACCTGGACGCTACCCGTCGCGACAATGCCGAGCTGAAAAGCCGCATGGGCGACCTGCAGAGCCAGCTGGACAAGCTGCAGAAGCTGATCCAGCTCAAGAACGATCAACTGGCCAAGCTGGAAGCGGCCGGTGCGGCTGCGCCCGCTCCAGCGCCGGCGCCGGCCGAGGCTGCAGCCCCGGCCGCACCGGCTGCCGAGGCCCCGGCCCCTGCGGTCAACGCCCAACTGACCCCACCGCCGGAAGCGGCGCCTGCCACCCCTGCGCCAGAGGCCGTTACGCCGCCACCTGCGCCAGTGGTCACCGCCCCGGTGGAGCCGCCGGCCCCGGTCGAAGACAAGCCTGGCCTGTTCACCAAACTGCTGACCAGCCCGATCATGCTCGGCCTGGTGGGCGGCGCTGCCGTGCTGATCCTGCTGCTGGCGGCGCTGCTGCTGGCGCGCAAGCGCAAGGCCCAGCTGGAAGCGGAAAAACACATGCGCATGGCCCGCGCCCTGTCGGAAGAAACGGATTTCGACAAGGATATCGACTTGCCACCCGGTAGCTTCGAAGGCCTGGAAACCCCGGCGCCGTCGGTGAAGCTGGCGCCTGCGATGGTGGCCGCTTCGGCCGCTGCCGCCGTGGCCGCCGCCGAGCCTGCGCCGGTGGTTGCCGCCCCGCACTCCGAAGTCATCCCCACGCCGCCGCTGCGCCCGGCCGCCGAGCCGGTAGTGGTCGCGCCGGTGGTCGAGCCACTGGTGGCCTCGGTGATCGAACCAGTCCCGGCCCCTGTCGCCCAAGGTGAACCCGCTGCCGACGTGCTGGCCGAAGCCGACCGTCTGCTCGCCGAGCACCGCTTCAACGAAGCTGTCGAGCTGCTGGAACCGGCCGTCAAGGCCGAGCCGGCGCGCAGCGACCTGCGCCTGAAACTGATGGAAGCCTACGCCCACCAGGGCGATCGCAGCGCGTTCATCGGCGAGGAGCGCCAACTGGTGGCCAACGGCGAAAACCACAACGCCGTCGAAAACCTGAAGGCGCGCTTCCCGGCGATGCTCGGCGTGGCCATGGCGGCCGCCAGCGCTGCGGCCGTGGCTGCCGAACTGGACGCCCAGTACGTCAAGGACCTGTTGATGGACGAGCCGGGTTCGGCCGACCCTATCGACGACACCTTCGACAGCGACTTCGACCTCAACCTGGACGATGACCTCAGCGCCCCGGCCGAACCGGACCTGGACGTTGCCGACTTCGACGATGACCTGGAGCTGGACGCCCCGCAGCCGCTGGAAGCCGCCGCCAATCCCGAGCCAGAGGTGGAGGCACCCTCGGCCCTGGACGAGGACGACCTGGACTTCGAAGCGCTGCTGGCCCAGCACAACGTGCCTGCCGAAGAACCGCCCGTGGATGACCTGGCCGAATTCGACCTGGACATCGCCGACGACGAACCGGCTGCGCCAGCGCTGGCCCCAGAAGCGCAGGCTGAACTGGACGCCCAGTTGGCCGATTTCGAAAACGAGCTGAACCTGGACAAGCCCGAGGTGCCGCCGGCGCCCGTGGATGACCTGGAACTGCCGGAAGACTTCGACCTGTCCCTGGCCGAGGAAATGGACAGCGCGCCCGCCAGCACCCCGGACAAGCTGCATGCCGACCTGGGCGATGTCAGCGCCGAACTGGACGAGCTGTCGGCCAGCCTGGAGCACCCGCCGATCGCCGAGCCGTTCAAGGCTCCCGAGCCTGCTGCGCTGGACGACCTGGACAACCTCGACGACCTGCCGCCGTTCGAAGATGATTTCGACTACCTGTCGGGCACCGACGAATCGGCGACCAAGCTGGACCTGGCACGCGCCTACATCGACATGGGCGACCATGACGGTGCGCGCGACATCCTCGACGAAGTGGTCAAGGAAGGCACCGCCGGCCAGCAGACCGAAGCGCGCGAGATGCTGTCCAAGCTGGTCTGATCCCTCTGCAACCCGACGACAACGGCAGCCCGCGTGGCTGCCGTTGTCGTTTCTGCGCCCCGGCCCCGTATAATGGCGGCCATTGCGCTTTATCACAGGCTTGAACCACGTGGACATTCTTCAACAATCGGCCAGCGAAGTCGCTGCCGAAGGCTTTACCCGCATCGCCCTGGGCGTTGAATACAAAGGCTCGCGATACCGCGGCTGGCAGCGCCAGGCCAGCGGCGTGCTGACCGTGCAGGAAACCCTGGAGAAGGCCCTGTCGATCGTCGCCGACTCGCCCGTGGACCTGATGTGCGCCGGCCGCACCGACGCCGGCGTGCACGCCTGCGGCCAGGTGGTGCATTTCGACACCCGCGCCGTGCGCTCCATGAAGGCCTGGACCATGGGCGCCAACATCAACCTGCCCCACGACATCAGCGTCACCTGGGCCAAGGAGATGCCGTCGACCTTCCACGCGCGCTTCAAGGCCATTGCCCGTCGCTACCGCTACGTGATCTACAACGATCAGATCCGCCCCGCGCACCTGGGCGACGAGATCACCTGGAACCACCGCCCGCTGGACGTGGAGCGCATGGCCGAGGCGGCCCAGTACCTGATCGGCACCCATGACTTCAGCGCCTTCCGCGCTGGCCAGTGCCAGGCCAAGTCGCCCATCAAGCAGATGCACCACGCCCGCGTCACCCGCCACGGCAAGATGATCGTGCTGGACATCCGCGCCAACGCCTTCCTGCACCACATGGTGCGCAACATCGCCGGTGTGCTGATGACCATCGGCGCCGGCGAGCGGCCGGTGGAGTGGATGCGCGAAGTGCTGGAAGGCCGCGAGCGCCGCGCCGGTGGCGTCACCGCGCACCCGTTCGGCCTGTACCTGGTGCAGGTGGAGTACCGCGACGAGTTCCCGTTGCCGGAGCGCTACATCGGCCCGCACTTCCTGACAGGCTTCGATACACTGCCAGGCTGACGGACTGGAATGCATTTGCTAACATCCAGAGCTTTGGCGTCTTCCTGAGGTTTTCCGCATATGTCCGCCGTTCGCAGCAAAATCTGCGGGATTACCCGCATCGAGGACGCGCTGGCCGCAGCCGAGGCGGGCGCCGACGCCATCGGCCTGGTGTTCTATGCCAAGAGCCCGCGGGCGGTCACGGCCGAGCAGGCGCGGGCAATCGTCAATGCCCTGCCGCCGTTCGTGACCACCGTGGGGCTGTTCGTCAACGCCAGCCGCTGCGAGCTGAATGAGATTCTGGAAGTGGTGCCGCTGGACCTGCTGCAGTTTCACGGTGACGAAACCCCGGCCGACTGCGAGGGCTACCACCGCCCGTACATCAAGGCGGTGCGCGTGCGCCCCGGTGAAGACCTGGAAGCCATCTGCAAGCAGTTCAGCGGCGCCCGCGGCATCCTGCTGGACACCTTTGTGCCCGGCGTGCCGGGCGGTACCGGCGAGGCGTTCGACTGGGGCCTGGTGCCCGAGCGCCTGAGCAAGCCGATCATTCTGGCCGGCGGGCTGTCGGCGGCCAACGTGGCCGAGGCCATCGCCCGGGTGAAGCCGTACGCGGTAGACGTCAGCGGCGGGGTAGAGGCCGCGAAAGGCATCAAGGACGCGGATAAGATCGAAGCGTTCATGCACGAAGTACGCAAGGCTGCTGTGTTGTAGCCGCTGCCGAAGGCTGCGCTGGCCCGCATTGCAACACATTATTGTCAGGTGTACTGAAGGGCCAGCGCAGCCTGGCGGCAGCGGCTACAGGGATTGAGTGCCTGGGGATGTGACGGTTGCCAATCTGCCACCGTCCATACCTCTGGCAAGGCGATGGCGACCGAAGGGTCGGCCACGCGAAATTTGAAGATGGCGCGAGCGCACACGTGCAGTTCCCCATCCTTTACACGAATTAAATTGAGCTCAAAGGGCATGCGCGGGATCGCGCGAGCTGTCCCCGTTACTGGAGAAAGAAAGCATGAGCAACTGGTTGGTAGACAAACTGATCCCTTCGATCATGCGTTCCGAGGTGAAGAAAAGCTCGGTCCCTGAAGGCCTGTGGCACAAGTGCCCGTCCTGCGAGGCGGTGCTGTATCGTCCAGAACTGGAAAAAACCCTGGACGTGTGCCCCAAGTGCAACCATCACATGCGCATCGGCGCACGTGCCCGCTTGGACATCTTCCTGGACGCCGAAGGCCGCAACGAGCTGGGCGCGGACCTGGAGCCGGTCGATCGCCTGAAATTCCGTGACGGCAAGAAGTACAAGGACCGCCTGGTGGGCGCCCAGAAGCAGACCGGCGAGAAAGATGCGCTGATCTCCATCAGCGGCACCCTGCTGGGCATGCCGGTGGTGTGCAGCGCCTTTGAATTCTCGTTCATGGGCGGCTCCATGGGCGCCATCGTCGGCGAGCGTTTCGTACGCGCCGCCAACTACGCCCTGGAAAACCGTTGCCCAATGGTGTGCTTCGCCGCCTCCGGTGGTGCGCGCATGCAGGAAGCGCTGATCTCGCTGATGCAGATGGCCAAGACCTCTGCCGTGCTGGCCCGCCTGCGCGAAGAAGGCCTGCCGTTCATCTCCGTGCTGACCGATCCGGTCTACGGTGGTGTTTCCGCCTCCCTGGCCATGCTGGGTGACGTCATCGTCGCCGAGCCTAAAGCCCTGATCGGCTTCGCCGGCCCGCGCGTGATCGAGCAGACCGTGCGTGAAAAACTGCCTGAAGGCTTCCAGCGCAGCGAGTTCCTGCTGGAACACGGCGCCATCGACATGATCGTCGCCCGTCAGGAACTGCGCCCACGCCTGGGCAGCCTGCTGGCACAGATGATGGGCCTGCCGACGCCGACTTTCGTCGCCGCACCCATCGAGCCGATCGTGGTTCCGCCGGCGCCTGCCACTGTATGACGCAACGTACCCTGGGCGAGTGGCTCGCTTATCTGGAGCAGTTGCACCCGGCGGCCATCGACATGGGCCTGGACCGTTGCCAGCAAGTGCTGGCGCGGCTGGGCCTGGGGCGCCTGGCGCCCCGCGTGATCACGGTCACCGGTACCAACGGCAAGGGGTCTACCTGCGCATTCGTTGCGTCCTTGCTCAAGGCCCAGGGCCTGAACGTCGGCGTCTACGCCTCGCCACACCTGCTGCGCTACAACGAGCGGGTGCTGATCGATGGCGTGGAGGTCGACGATGCACAGCTGTGCGAAGCCTTCGCGGCGCTTGAAGCGGCGCGGGGCGAGATTTCCCTGACCTATTTCGAAATGGGCACACTGGCGGCCTTCTGGTTGTTCAAGCGCGCAGCGCTGGACGCCGTGGTGCTGGAAGTGGGCCTGGGCGGGCGCCTGGACGCGGTCAACCTGATCGATGCCGATATCTCGCTGATCACCAGCGTGGGCCTGGATCACGCCGACTACCTGGGCAACACCCGCGAATCGGTGGGCTTCGAGAAGGCCGGCATCCTGCGCGCCGGCCATCCCGCCCTGTGCGGCGACCTCGACCCGCCGCACACCGTGCTGGACAAGGTGGCCGAGCTTGGCTGCCCATTCTTCTTGCGTGGCCAGGACTACGACCTCAGCATTGGCGACAGCCAATGGCAGTGGCGTGGCCGCGGCCTGGACGGCGAGCCGCTGGTGCTCGACGGCCTGCCGCTGCTGGACCTGCCCATGGAAAACGCCGCACTGGCCCTGCAGGCCTATCGCCTGACGGGTCTTGCGTGGCAGCGTGAATCGCTGGTCGCCGCGCTGCTGGCCACCCGTGTCACCGGGCGTCTGGATCGCCGCCAGGTCACCTGGAAGGGCAAGCGCCTGAACCTGTTGCTGGACGTGGGGCACAACCCCCATGCCGCGCAATACCTGGCCCGCCGCCTGGCAGCTCGACCACCGGTGGGCAAGCGCCTGGCGGTGTTCGGTTTGCTGGCCGACAAGGACCTGGACGGTGTCATCGCGCCGCTGGCGGGTGCTGTCGAGCAATGGGCGGTAGCGCCGCTGCCAACCACTCGCACGCGGCCTGCGAGCGAGCTGGTGTATGCCCTGGCGAACCTTGGCGCGACCGTGGCGTCACATGCCAGCGTCGAACAGGCCCTGGAGGCCCAGTGCGAGCTGGCCACCGAGGCTGACGAAATACTGCTGTTCGGATCTTTTTATTGTGTCGGCCAGGCCCTGGAGTGGCTGGCGCGGCATGCCACGGAGGAAGTTGCGGATGGCTTTGCTGGATAAGGTGTTCAAGCAGCGCATGGTCGGCGCTTTGGTGCTGATCGCCCTGGCAGTGATCTTCCTGCCGATGCTGTTTTCCCGCCAGGACGAGCTGCGCCAGGTGCGTGTCGACGCGCCCGAAGCCCCGCAGGCGCCGGTGGTGCCGCAGGTCAAGGTCGAGCCCGTGCCGGTGCCTGAGCAGCAGAACCTGCCCCAGGACGCCGAATCGGTCGAGGCCCAGGCCGCGCCCACGGCGCCGCCGCCCTCCATGCCGGTTGCGCCGCAACCGGTCGTCGCCCCGGCGCCGGCCCCGCGCGTGCAGCAACAGGCCCAGGTTCAGGCGCCAGCGCCCAAGCCGGCGCCAGCGCCTGCGCCGGTGGTCAAGCCTGCGCCGGCCCCGGTGGCCAAGGTAGACCCTGCGGCCAGCAAGATCGACGCCAACGGCCTGCCGGTCAGCTGGGCCGTGCAGCTGGCCAGCCTGTCCAGCCGCAGCGGCGCCGACAGCCTGCAGAAGTCCCTGCGCAGCCAGGGCTATAATGCCTATGTACGCTCGGCCGACGGCATGAACCGGGTGTTCGTGGGGCCGTTGATCGACCGCGCCGAGGCCGAGCGCCTGCGTGACTTGATCAGCCGCCAGCAGAACGTCAAGGGTTTTGTGGTGCGTTTCCAGCCAGAGCGTAACTAAACAGCTGGCAATCGCTGCTTACCCAGAAGGCGGCGCTCTGCTAAAATGCGCCGCCTTATCCTGTTGCAGGCTGCACCGTGGCATTTACCTGGGTTGACTGGGCGATACTCGCGATTATCGCCATCTCCGCTTTGATCAGCTTGAAGCGCGGCTTCGTCAAGGAAGCCTTGTCTCTGCTCACCTGGATCATTGCCGGTGCGGTCGCCTGGATGTTCGGAGGCGCTTTGTCCCAGTACCTGGAAGGTTACATCCAGACGCCTTCGGCCCGCGTGATTGCAGGCTGCGCCATCCTGTTCGTCGCCACGCTGCTGGTGGGCGCGATGGTCAATTTTCTCATTGGTGAACTGATCCGCGTGACCGGCCTGTCCGGCACCGATCGGTTCCTGGGCACCGCCTTTGGCGCGGCGCGCGGCGGCCTGCTGGTGGTCGTCGGCGTCGGGCTGCTGAGCCTGGGCCCGTTTCAACAAGACACCTGGTGGCAACAGTCTCGGCTGGTGCCCCAATTTCTATTGGTCGCCGACTGGTCGAAAAACCTCGTCCTGGGGATGACCAGCCAGTGGCTCGCCAGCGGAATCAGCACACCAGTTGATATTCCGTTCAAGGATCAACTCTTCCCGACCGCTCACAAGGGTCAATGAAGGGTTGTTCAGTTCAGATTCATTAAGTAGGGGTTGCGTCGCATGTGTGGCATCGTCGGTATCGTCGGTAAGTCGAACGTCAATCAGGCGCTGTATGACGCGCTAACCGTCCTCCAGCACCGCGGCCAGGACGCTGCCGGTATTGTGACCAGTCATGATGGCCGGTTATTCCTGCGCAAGGACAACGGGTTGGTGCGTGACGTCTTCCAGCAGCGCCATATGCAGCGCCTGGTCGGCACCATGGGCATCGGTCACGTGCGCTACCCGACCGCGGGCAGCTCGACCTCGGCCGAGGCCCAGCCGTTCTACGTCAACTCGCCTTACGGCATCACCCTGGCGCACAACGGCAACCTGACCAACGTTGAACAGTTGGCCAAGGAAATCTACGAATCGGACCTGCGTCACGTCAACACTAGTTCCGACTCCGAAGTGCTGCTGAACGTGTTCGCCCACGAGCTGGCTACCCGCAAGCAATTGCAGCCAACCGAGGAAGACGTGTTCGCGGCCGTGGCCGATGTGCACAAGCGCTGCAAGGGCGGCTACGCCGTGGTGGCGATGATCACCGGCTACGGCATCGTCGGCTTCCGTGACCCGAACGCGATCCGCCCGATCGTCTTCGGCCAGCGCCACACCGATGAAGGCGTGGAATACATGATCGCCTCCGAAAGCGTGTCCCTGGACGTGCTGGGCTTCACCCTGATCCGCGACCTGGCCCCGGGCGAAGCGGTGTACATCACCGAAGACGGCAAGCTGCACACCCGTCAGTGCGCGCCTAACCCGCACTACGCACCGTGCATCTTCGAGCACGTGTACCTGGCCCGTCCCGACTCGATCATCGACGGCATCTCGGTGTACAAGGCGCGTCTGCGCATGGGCGAGAAGCTGGCCGAGAAGATCCTGCGCGAGCGTCCCGAGCACGACATCGACGTGGTCATCCCGATCCCGGACACCAGCCGCACCGCGGCGCTGGAGCTGGCCAACCACCTGGGCGTGAAATTCCGCGAAGGCTTCGTCAAGAACCGCTACATCGGCCGTACCTTCATCATGCCCGGCCAGGCCGCGCGCAAGAAATCGGTACGCCAGAAGCTCAACGCCATCGAGCTGGAATTCCGCGGCAAGAACGTCATGCTGGTGGATGACTCCATCGTGCGCGGCACCACTTGCAAGCAGATCATCCAGATGGCCCGTGAAGCTGGCGCCAAAAACGTCTACTTCTGCTCGGCAGCCCCGGCCGTTCGCTACCCGAACGTCTACGGCATCGACATGCCAAGCGCCCACGAACTGATCGCCCACAACCGCAGCACCCAGGAAGTGGCCGACCTGATCGGCGCCGACTGGCTGATCTACCAGGACCTGCCGGACCTGATCGATGCAGTGGGCGGTGGCAAGGTCAAGATCGAGCACTTCGACTGCGCGGTGTTCGACGGCAAGTACGTGACCGGTGACATCGACGACAAATACCTGAACAAGATCGAACAGGCGCGTAACGACGCTTCGAAGATCAAGACCCAGGCGGTGAGTGCGATTATTGATCTGTATAACAACTGAGTTGGCTGGTTGTTCACAGGTATAAAGAAGTAACATTTGAGGGCTGCCGTTCGGCCCTCTTCGGTTGACGATGCTGCTCCTGCGCGGCATCATCATCCCAACAGCGCCTGATCCTATGTTGCCGGCTTGACCGGCATTACGGTCAGGCCTTCTTGTTTTTGGGGCATGGAATTTGGCCCGGCTGATCTCACCGAAACCCTTTCTTGGCTATCCGGATATGGTTGCTCTGCTTCGGCAGCGGGGCATGCAGATCGCTTGCCCGTCGCGGGCAGAGCGCGAGCTGGCTCGTTTGGGATACTACCGTTTGAGTGGGTTCTGGTATCCATCGCGGGTGTTTGCTCTGGACCCTGCGGGGCGGCACCTCGTCTGCCCACACACGGACAGGCCGGTGCGCCTTGACGATTTTCAGCCCGGAACCCTGTTTGATGCTGCGGTAGACCTGTATCGGTTCGATAAGGCGCTCCGGCTCCTCATGCTGGAAGCCATCGAAACGGTGGAGGTGCACCTCAAGACGCTCTTCGCCCATGAGCTTGGACGAAATGACAGCCTGGCCTATGCATCTCCTGCGCTCATCGAGCCGATGTGGATAGGTGTCAAGCCGGGTTTCAATCAGAGCAAGTGGGACGCATGGAAGGGCCGCCAGCAGAAAAAGCTGGAAGACAGCAGCGAGGAATGTCTGCAATGGCACCGGCTCACGAACCGGGCAATTCCATTTTGGGTTGCGGTGGAGGCCTGGGATTTCGGCACGCTGTCGATTTACTTCCAGTTACTGAAGCGAAAGCCTCAGGGGTGGATACTGGCACGGCTGGGCCTTTCGGACGTCAAGGCGTTCAAGAGTTGGCTGCGGGCCATCAACACGCTTCGCAACCGCTGCGCCCACCATACCCGAGTGTGGAACCAGTCTGATGGCAATCCGATTGTTCTGCCCGCAGCAGAACCGTACTTTCGCGCGCTGAATCTCGATGCCAATGCGAGAAAACGCATGTACGGCTTGATCTCGGTGCTGTGGTTCCTGCTGCGACGCATCGATCCAGGCTCCGACTGGATTGGCAAAGTCGCGGACTTGATTGATTCCAAGCCCCGGATGCCTGGATGTACGTTTGATGCCATGGGCTTTGCGACGGAAGCCGGCTTCCCCAGAAATTCCTTCGCTGCCTGAACAGGCCGGTGCTTTCACCCGTAGCCGCTGCCGCCAGGCTGCGCTGTCCCTTCAGTACACTGGATCTGCGGCGTGGAACAGGGCCAGCGCAGCCTGGCGGCAGCGGCTACAGGCCTGCTTCAGCGGAATTTGGTAGACTGACCGCCTGCGTTTTCTAATTACCAGCTTTAGGAGTAGCGGCATGACACAGGAATGGGACGCCGGGCGACTGGACAGCGATCTGGAAGGGGTCAGCTTCGACACCCTGGCCGTACGCGCCGGTCAGCACCGCACGCCGGAAGGCGAACACAGCGACCCGCTGTTCTTCACCTCCAGCTACGTTTTCCGCACCGCTGCCGATGCGGCGGCGCGCTTTGCCGGTGAAGTGCCGGGCAACGTCTATTCGCGCTACACCAACCCGACTGTCCGCTCGTTCGAAGAGCGCATCGCCGCCCTGGAAGGTGCCGAGCAGGCCGTGGGCTTTGCCACCGGCATGGCCGCCATCACCGCCGTGGCCATGGGCCTGTGCAGTGCCGGCGACCACGTGCTGATCTCGCAAAGCGTGTTCGGCTCCACCATCAGCCTCTTCGACAAGTACTTCAAGCGCTTCGGCATCGAGGTGGACTACGTGCCACTGGCCAACCTGGCGGGCTGGGACGCGGCCATCAAGCCCAACACCAAGCTGCTGTTCGTCGAATCGCCGTCCAACCCGCTGGCGGAATTGGTAGACATCACCGCCCTGGCCGAGATTGCCCACGCCAAAGGCACCCTGCTGGTAGTGGACAACTGCTTCAGCACGCCGGCATTGCAACAGCCGCTGAAACTGGGCGCCGACATTGTCGTGCACTCGGCCACCAAGTTCATCGACGGCCAGGGCCGTTGCATGGGTGGCGTAGTGGCCGGCCGTGCCGAGCACATGAAGGAAATGGTCGGTGTGGTGCGTACCGCCGGTGCTTCGCTGAGCCCGTTCAACGCCTGGATCTTCCTCAAGGGCCTGGAAACCCTGAACCTGCGCATGCGCGCCCACTGCGCCAGCGCCCAGGCCCTGGCCGAATGGCTGGAGCAACAGGACGGCATCGAGAAAGTGCACTACGCCGGCCTGCCTAGCCACCCGCAGCACGAACTGGCCAAGCGTCAGATGCGTGGCGGTTTCGGCGGCGTGGTCAGCTTTGAAGTGAAAGGCGGCAAAGAGGGCGCCTGGCGCTTCATCGACGCTACCCGCCTGATCTCCATCACCGCCAACCTGGGCGACAGCAAAACCACCATCACCCACCCGGGCACCACCTCCCACGGTCGCCTGTCGCCTGCCGAGCGCGAAGCCGCCGGTATCCGTGACAGCCTGATCCGCGTGGCCGTAGGCCTGGAAGACGTAGCCGACCTGCAAGCCGACCTTGCGCGCGGCCTGGCGGCCTTGTGATCGACTGGTCTGCGAAAAGCGCCAGCCACAATGGCCGGGTTGCCCTGGTCACTGGGGCGGCGCGCGGCATCGGCCTGGGCATCGCTGCCTGGCTGATTGCCGAGGGCTGGCAGGTGGTGCTCACCGACCTTGACCGCGAGCGCGGCCCCAAGGTGGCCAAGGCCCTGGGCGAGAACGCGGTGTTCATCGCCATGGACGTGGCCGACGAAGCCCAGGTCAAGAAAGGCGTGGCCCAGGTGCTGGGCCAGTTCGGCCGCCTGGACGCGCTGGTGTGCAACGCCGCCATCACCGACCCCCACAACACCACGCTGGAAACGCTGGCGCTGGAGAAGTGGAACCGCGTGCTGGCCGTCAACCTCAGCGGCCCCATGTTGTTGGCCAAGCATTGTGCGCCGTACCTGCGCGCGCATTGCGGGGCCATCGTCAACCTGGCGTCTACCCGCGCTGGCCAGTCCGAACCGGACACCGAAGCGTACGCTGCCAGTAAAGGCGGCCTGGTTGCCTTGACCCACGCCCTGGCCATCAGCCTCGGCCCGGAGATCCGCGTCAATGCGGTGAGCCCGGGCTGGATTGATGCCCGCGACCTGTCCGAGCGTCGCGCAGCACCGCTGAGCGATGCCGACCACGCCCAGCACCCGGCGGGGCGCGTGGGTACCGTGGAAGACGTGGCGGCGCTGGTGGCCTGGCTGTTGTCCAAAAATGCAGGCTTTGTCACCGGGCAGGAACTGGTGGTGGACGGCGGCATGACCCGCAAGATGATTTACCAGGAATAACCCTCGCATCCGACCCGTAGCCGCTGCCGCCAGGCTGCGCTCGCCCCTGAGTACACTGGAGATCTCCAGCGGAGCACAGGGCCAGCGCAGCCTGGCGGCAGCGGCTACGGTGTCACCCTGCAGGGGCAGGGCTGTGGCAATACCGACTTTTTGGAAAAAACTTCAATAAAGTTATTGACTTACCTTCGATAGCTGCGTAAAGTTCGCGTCATTGGAGAGGCAAGCGGGTGATTAGCTCAGCCGGGAGAGCATCTGCCTTACAAGCAGAGGGTCGGCGGTTCGATCCCGTCATCACCCACCACTCTGATCCTCTTCTAAACCAAGAGGGGAGGCCTTGTTACTGAGAAGGCATCCAACACTGCGCAGCGGTAGTTCAGTCGGTTAGAATACCGGCCTGTCACGCCGGGGGTCGCGGGTTCGAGTCCCGTCCGCTGCGCCATTTTTACCTGATTCGGCCTTGCCGGGTCAGAGATCGAGAAACTCGAAAGTTCTCGGTCAGACCAGTTTCAACTGCACGCAAGTGCAAGCGATACGCAGCGGTAGTTCAGTCGGTTAGAATACCGGCCTGTCACGCCGGGGGTCGCGGGTTCGAGTCCCGTCCGCTGCGCCATACAAAGCTTCGAGGCCTTGAACTCCTTGAAGCACAAAGAAAGCGACCTTAGGGTCGCTTTTTTTGTGTCCGGAATTTGGCCGGACTGCGATACGCTATGCCGCACAGGCGCACCGATTTACCGAAGGAGATTCACCATGCAGGACGCACTTCAGGCCCCCACGCCGTTGCTGGGGATTGACCTGGGCACCACCAACAGCCTGATCGCCGTATGGCGCGACGGCCGTGCCGAACTCATTCCCAATGCCCTTGGCCGGTGCCTCACCCCTTCGGTGGTCAGTGTCGACGAAGACGGCAGCCTGCTGATCGGCGAGGCCGCGCGTTCACGGCTCACCACGCACCCGGACCGCAGCGTGGCGGCGTTCAAGCGCTTCATCGGCACCGACAAGCGTTTCGATATCGGCGGCCAAACCTTCAGCCCCGAAGAGTTGTCGGCCCTGGTGCTGGGCTCATTGAAGCAGGATGCGGAGGCCTTCCTGGGCTGCCCGGTCACCGAAGCGGTGATCTCGGTGCCGGCCTACTTCAGCGACGAACAGCGCAAACGTACCTGTTTTGCCGCGCAATTGGCGGGGCTCAAGGTTCAGCGCCTGATCAACGAGCCCACCGCGGCGGCCATGGCCTATGGGCTGCACGAGCAGCAGTTCGAGCGCACGCTGATCTTCGACCTGGGCGGCGGCACCTTCGACGTCACCGTGCTGGAGTACGCGCTGCCGCTGATCGAAGTGCATGCCTCCACCGGCGATAACTTTCTGGGCGGTGAGGATTTTACCTACGCCCTGTTGCAGGCCTGCCTGCAGCACTGGCAACTGACCCTGTCAGACATCGAGCCCCAGGCGCTGGCCACCCTGCATGACAGCCTCGAGCAACTCAAATGCCGATTGCCCCAGGGGCCGCAGACCCTGGTATGGACAGGCGCCGGTGCCCAGCGCGAGTGGGCCCTGGACGAGGCCGCTGCGCAAAAAATCTGGGCGCCGTTGCTGGCCAGGGTGCGTGCCCCGGTGGAGCAGGCCCTGCGCGATGCGCGCCTGAGCCCGCGCGACCTCGACAGCCTGGTACTGGTCGGTGGCGCCACGCGCATGCAGGCCTTGCAGCAGATGGTGGCGACGCTGTTCGGCCGCCTGCCGTACCGGCACATGGACCCCGACACCATCGTTGCACTGGGCGCGGCCACCCAGGCCGCGTGCAAGGCGCGCGACTCGGCCATCGAAGAACTCATCCTCACCGATGTGTGCCCCTATACCCTGGGCGTGGAGTCGCGCCGCGACGGCACGGAGGGCGTGTTCTCGCCGATCATCGAGCGCAACACGGTGATCCCGGCCTCGCGCGTCAGCCGCTTCTACACCACCCACCCGCAGCAGGCGTCACTGACTGTCAAGGTGTACCAGGGCGAGCGCCCGTGGGTGCGCGACAATATCTACATCGATCGCTTCGAGGTCGAACTCACGCCCGTGGACGCCATCCAGGCGGTGGACATCCGGTTCAGTTACGACATCAACGGCTTGCTGGAAGTGGATGTGACGCTGGTGGACAGCGGCCAGCGCCATACCCGCACCATCGACAGCAGCCCGGCGGGCCTGGATGAAGAGGCTCGACGCGTCAGCCAGGAGCGCTTGGCAGGGTTGAAGATCCACCCCCGCGACGCCATGCCCAACCGCGCGTTGTTGGCCCGCCTGGAACGGGCGTGGGCCCAGAGCCTGGGCGAGCAGCGTGATCAGGTCGGTGACTGGCTGGCCGAGTTCACCCGCGTGCTGGCCAGTCAGGACGCGGATGCCATCGGCCGTCAGCGTCAGCTGTTGAGCCAGGGGTTGGACGCTTTCGAGCGCTGAGGCATCAGGCGTCGCAAGGTGGCCTGCAGCCCGCTCTTGAGCCCGTCCGTGTCACTGTTGAGCGGGGGCGGGCCATAACGGTTGGGCAATGGCGCGCCGGGCATGCCCACCAGCATCAGCAGGGCGAAAGGGAACATCAGATACAGGCACGTGTACGCGATCATCATCGGCACACCGTGCCCCATGTCGTGAAAGCGCCGCAGGTAGGCGCTGAACACGCCGGCAGTGGCGAGGATAGCCAGCGGCGTGCCTGGCATGCCGGTGAGTGTCATCAACACCACGCCCAGCACCGGCCACAAAAACAGTTGGGCAATGAAATCGCCGCGCCCCAGACGCGAATTCAGATGCCAAAAGGCCCAAGCAGGCCGCGCAGGCTGTGAAGCTGCCGCGCGCATTAGACGTTCGCATCGTGTCAGCAGGGCCGTGGTCGCCAGGCGAAGGGCGGGCGAGGTGCTCGGAGTATCCTTGGCCCGTTGCAGCTCCTTGAGGACAGCCAGGGACGGCACGCCCGGCAGGCCGAACTGATTCAGTTTTTTCAGGTGCCTGGTGATCAGGGCAAACAGTGCCGGTTCCGTGCCCACTGCGCGCAGCCCTTTGGCGGCAACCCGAAGGGGTTGGCCAATGACCAGGCTGCGATGAAAGGCCGCAAACCAGGGTTCGGCGCACTGGATGCGGTTGATCTCCACCAGCAATTCCTCGCGTTGCTCAACGCTGAGCACGGGGTCATGGTAGAGCGTTGCCAGATACAGCAGCAGCCCCAACGGGTCGTTCTGAAATGCAGCTTTCTGTTGCTTGTAGATAGCGAGCAGGGTGTCACTGGTGGGCAGGCGATCACCGTCCAGGTCCAGGTTTGCCGCCGGCAGATGGGTGGCGATGACGCGGTGCAGCGGATCGCCCCGGTCGGGCCAGCCGATGACACCGTCCAGGTTGCCATGCAGTTCGAATGCTTGCAGCAGTCGCGCCTGAACCTGCGCCAATGGATGGCCGGCCTCGCATTGCAGGGCCGCCAGCATGGCCGGCGTCACGTACGCCAGCCAGCGCGCGGGCTGGTCGGCCAAGGCCAGCAGGAACAGCCCTTGGCGGTGCCATTGCCACGGGTCGTCGGCTGCCATGCTGTCTGGCAGCACCAGCCCCTCGGCGGCCAGCTGCGCCTGGGTCTGCAGGGCAAAGGGCACCGGCATCATGTCGTTGAAGGTGAAGGTGCTGTCCAGTCGTGCCAACCCGCGAATGTCGTAGGCGCGCAGGCGGCGCAGCCATTGACGGCAGACTTCCCGTGTCTCGGTGAGGGCACCAGGTAGCGCAGGTTCGATCGCATCCGTGCTGACGAATTCTTCCATCGCCCGGCAGATCGGCGCCTGGCGCAGCCAGGTCAGGTGCTGATCGGCCTGTGCTTTCAGGCCCTCCAGAATCAGCGTGTCCAGTAGATCTTCGCCCGCGTCGGCCTGCATCACTTGCTGCAACAGCGCGGTGTCGCCACGGTGCAGCGCCCAGGCATGCCGATAGAGGTGTTGCAGGGCGTTGTCGGTGACCGGGTCGAGCAGCAAGGCCAGCAATGGCAGTTCATCACCACTGAGCCGCCAGGTGACGAACGCCCCGGCCATCTCGCCCAGCGCCAAGCGCTCGGCTTCCCACCAGCGCGCCAGGGTCTCGGGGCGTTCGGCGGGGCTGCCGAAGTGCTGGCGCTCGTCGCCCAGGTCTTCGGGCCAGTCATGGAAAGGCTGCAGGCAGTCGAGGGCCTGGATCAGCACCCCGAGGTGTTGCGGTTGATTGCGCTTGCACAGCTCCAGCAGGGCCCGCGGTGCCTGCGGGTGGCGGTGCTCGCGCCACAGTCGCGCCCAGCACGCCAGGGCCTGGTCGTCCTGTTGCAGGCCGCTGGCCTGGCGGGCCAGCAGGTACAGGCTGTCGATATCGTCGGGCTGCCGCGCGTGGCGTTCCTCGCACAGCGCATGCAGGCTTGGCGTGTTGACGTCGGCCTGGGTGCATTGCACCAGCAGCCGCTCCAGCAACGCGTCGTCGGCGGGGAAGGCGACCACCGTGTGCAGATTGGCGAACAGCTTGAACTCGAACTGCGGGCGCTGCTGGAACAGATACGCCAGGGTGCGTTGATACCACAGGGTTTCCATTTGCGCCGCCATCGACCAGTCCAGCATCAACGTGGTATCGAACGGGTCGGGTTGCTCAAACGGGCTCAGGAAGGCTTCGATCTCGCGAGCGGTGTCGGGCTCCAGGCGCAGCAGTTGCTGGTTCCAGCCCAGGCGGCTGGCCAGCAACCGGGCGCAGCCGTTGGCCAGCGGGCCGGCCTCGCGCAGGCGCCACAACAATTGCCAGCTGACCTCGTCCAGGTCCTGCAGGGGCAGTTGGTCAAGCCGTTCGATGAACGCCTGCCAGGCCGGCGGTTGCAGGCGTTGGCGCGGGTCGGCCAGCAGCGCTTCGAAGTCGGCCAGCAGCGGATGGCTGTCGGCGGGCGCCTCGGCCTGCGGCGGCGGGGTTTCGGTGTCCGGCTCGCGGGCGAACGCCAGCGCGCTTTCGTAAGCGCTACGCAGGGCCTGGAAACCCTGGGGGTCGGTCTCGGGGTGGAACTGCGGCAGGCGGGTGCGGTAGGCCAGCCGAATGGTGTTCTGGTCTTTGGTGGGCTCGATGCCCAATTGTACCCAGCAGCTCATGACCAGCTCCCCTCTTCGAGCGAGTCGGGGCGCGGCCCGAAGTCGAGCGACAGGTCCCAGGGCAGGCTGGCGAACAGTGCCGAGGCGCGCTGCACCAGGTTGCCGATGATGCAGCGGTTCCAATGCTCCGCGCCCTGGCGGTCGAGCTCATAGGCCTTCATTTGAGCGTCGTCGTTGCCGCAGTTCCAGAGCATTTTGCCAAACATGAAACCGCTCACGTAGCTCTCCCAGCTGTTGTAGAAATGTCGCGCGCGCAGGGCCAGGCGGCCGTGCAGCCACAGGCTCTCTTCCAGGTTGATCCAGCCTTCGCGCACGGCATTGCGCAGCAGCAGGCTCATGCGCGCCAGGTCCCAGGCGCGGGTGCCGCCGTAGCCGCAATCGCCGAAGGTGCGGGCGGCGAACTCATGGTTGAGGCGATCGTGCGGGGTCAGCGTGTCGAGGGTCTGTTGCCACTGAGTGGGCAGGCAGCGCGCGAAGTGCCAATAGGCCCCGTTGAGGGCGTCGGCGTGGCCGTGGTCGGCCATGCGCAGCATGTCCAGCAACTGTTCGCGGTTATGAATGCCCCAGCCTTGGCCGAGGTCCATCGTGCGCTCATCGTCGAAGTAGCCTGGCGCGGTGAAGCTGGCGCCATTGAGGGCGGCCATGGGGGCGGAGAGGCAATACAGCCAGTGGTGTTGTGTTTCTTCCATGAAAGGTTCCGGAGCCTGCGGAGGGGGGGCGTGTCTGCCATGACGGCGCGAATTGTAGAGGCTCGGGTACAACAGGGCAATTGTTGCCCTGTTGTTGGGGGGGGGGAGGGATGGGGGTCAGTATTTCCAGCTGACGGAGGCGGTGAGGTTGCGCGGGGCGCCGTAGTTGCTGGCGGTGCCGCTGTACAGCGACATGAGGTACTTACGGTCCGTGACGTTGTTGAGATTCAGCGACGTAGTCCAGTGGCTGTCGATGTCGTAGCTGGCCATCAGGTCCACCAGTGCATAGGCGTTCTGACGGATAAAGCTGGACGTATCATTCTGCACCGCGCTTTGCCAGCTGACGCGGGTACCCACTCGTGCCTGGGGCATGCCGGGCAGACGATAGCTGGCCATGCCGTGGAAGCTGTGGGTAGGCACATATTTGCGTGCCGAATCGCCGTCTTCATCCTCGATGTGCACGTAAGTATAGCCACCCATCAAGTCGAGGCCTGGCAGGGCCTCACCAGAGGCCTCGAGCTCTACACCGTGGCTTTTGTAGTTGGCCGTACCGTAGAGATATTGATTGCCGTCGAAGGTGTAGTCGTTCAGGTTGACTGCATTATCTTGCTTGGTCTTGAACACTGCCGCCTGCAGCTTCAAGCGATCATCCATTACCGAGCCTTTCAAGCCGGCTTCCATGCTCTTGCCTTCAAGCGGTGCCAGTATTTTTCCGTCCTGGCCGACATAGCCATATTGCGGGTTGAAAATCTTGGTCCAGCTGGCGTAGACGCTCCATTGCGGATTCAGATCGTACACCAGGCCGGTGTAAGGGGTGACCTTGCCATGGATGCGCTGGTAGTGATCGGAGCCGTAGCTGTCGCCCGAGCCATCAGCGCTCATCATGCGGGCACCAGCGATCCAATGAAGGTCATCCATCAGGCTGAAGCGCGTGGCCGCAAAAATACTCTTCTGTGTGTCAGTGAAGTTCTGCGTGTCGTAGTCACCCGTGTAGATGAATGACGGCTCAGGCATGTTGCCTGCCAATAGTTGAGAGTAGGACGTTGGGAAACTACCGCTGAGATCAACGGCGTCGTACTCACGCGCCAATTGATGAGTGCGTCCGTAGTTCACGCCCAGGGTCAGTTGGTGTTCACGGCCAAAGAGGCTGAATGGCCCGGACACTTTGGCTTCGCCAATCATTTCATGAGCTTTGCTGCTGGTTTGCCCAGCGTAGACGTCGGCGGTATCGCCGGTCACATCGCCCACGTAGAGCATGCTGGTGTTCTGGTACTCGGTGATTCCGGTTGCGGTCACCGTGCCGTTCCAGCCGTTGCCGAAATCATGCTTCAGTTCGGCAAATGCGCGCTGTGTATGCATGTTCCAGTAAGTCCACGGTTGACCGACACTGGTGCTGCGGCTGCTGTAGTGAATCAGCTGATTGTTGCTGTCCACCAGTGGCAGGTTCCCCCAGCTGCTGCCATTGGAGTCGCTGTTGTGCTGCGAGAAGCCCACAGTCAATGTGTCGGCATCCGATAGATCAAACGCGAGGAGCCCTGCGGCAACGTTACGCTCGTGACTGTACCGGTCCAGGTAGGAGTTGCCTTTGTCATGGCTGTAGATGAAGCGCCCGCGCACGTTGCCAGTCGGCGTCAACGGCCCCGACACATCCACGTCTACGCGGCGCTCATCCCACGAGCCGACACTGGTATTGATCTGCGCCTGGAAGGTGTCGGTCGGGCGCTTGCGCACGAAGTTGACCGTGGCCGACGGATTGCCGGTGCCGCTCATGAGGCCGTTGGCGCCGTGCAGCACGTCGACCTGCTCGAACTCGGCCATGTCCTGATCGCCGATCAGGATGGTCTGGGCGAACGGCATCCCCATGCCGTCGTATTCGAACGTGCCGATGTCGAAGCCGCGCGAAGTGAACTCCGTTCGGTCGGTCTCCGACTGCTCGACCGTCACCGATGGCGCCGAACGCAGAGCGTCCTTGATGCCATTGATTTTGTAGTCGTCCATCTGTTGGCGTGTGATCGTCGTGATCGCCTGCGGCGTTTCCTTGTCCGTGGTGCCCAGCTTGGTGGTGCTGGAGGCCGGCTGGGCCTGATAACCCACGCTCGGCCCGTCGACCGTCAGGCTGCTGTCCTGGATCTGCGTAGAGGGCAGGGTAACTTCATCCGCAGCATGGGCAATCGGCATGGCACTGCAGGCACCAGCAAGCAACAGGCTGGCAGGGAGGCGACGATTCAAGGGAGTGCTTCCTGGGGGTGAGTGTTGGCTTTTAGTAAGTGTTAGTAATGGTGTTAATGAGAACCATAATCAGATGCTACCAGCGTTTTGACGTTTTTTTCACATGATTTCAAGTATCGAAAACGATACGTTTCCAGGAATGTGCTGGGCGCGGGAACAGGTATGCAGCCGGCGCAAGGAAGGCGAAAACCCTATGCAAGAGGCGCTGCTTTCAGGGAGGAAGTGAGGGTGAAGCGGGAAGGGGGGATATGTCAGAAATGACGTAGCAGCAACTGTCCTGGAATGGCGTCGTCTGCATCGCGGCCAAGGCCGGCTCCTACGCCGTCTGTGGTAGGAGCCGGCCTTGGCCGCGATGCAGACGACGCCGGCTACGGGTGTTGCGTGGACGTCAGCCGATCAGTCGGTGCCGTATCTGGGCGAGCGCGGCCCATACAGCAAGGCATTCGGATGCCCCGCCGACAGCAGGCGCGCACTGGTGAGGCCGGCAATCGGGTAGCCCGCATCCGTGCTGCTGTTGATGATCTGCTTCACGGCCGCAGTGATCAACATGCCGATCAGGCCGCCACCATTATTGTTCTGGCCTTCCTCGCTCGACGCACTGGCCGCGCCTGTCCACAGCGTGGTACCGGTCTTGAGGTCGACCAGGCTGGCGGTGGCGGTGACGATGGTGGCACTGCTGAGCACCATGTATTTGGTGCCGTAGTCAGTGACCTTCACGTACAGCGCAGCATCGGCGCCAAAGATCGACCGCAGCTTGGCGGCAGGCACCTGGCTGATCTCGGCAGCATTGTTCAGGCCATTCTGCTTGAACGTCTCATCTACCAGCGCAACCGGCATCACGTAGTAACCGGCCTCGGCGAGTGGGAAGGTTACCTGCGACATCAGGCTGTAGGTGGCCGTCACGTCCGGCGACTCGTTGACTGGTGGCAGCACCAGGATGGAGTGCGGACGGGCAGCCTTGAACGCGGTGTAGTCGAGGTTTTTGCGCGGGCCGGCGCAGCCGCCCAGCAGGGCCAGGGCGAGCAGCGCGGCGGCAGGTTTGAACAGGCGGCGCATCATTGGGTTGCTCCGTGCGTGGCGTTCTTGATCAGGAAGTCCATGTAGGCGCCGGACTCGGGGAACAGGGTTTTTTCCTGCTGGAACTGCTGAATCATCTGATCATTCTTGCCCAGGCTTGAATACAACAGGCCCAACTGAGCGTGATAGCCCGGTGGCGGCGTGCCGTTCTTGGCGCGGATCTTTTCCAGGTCGGCTTCCAGGGCCTGGGCCTGCTGCTCCTTGGACTCGCCCTTGAAGTACTGGTGCACTTGGCCCTGATAGCCTTCCCACTGGTAGAGGGTCTTGGGTTGCTGCGCACAGCCACCCAGCACCAGGCCTGCGAGAAGGGTGATGGCCAGCCCGAGGCGTGGCGTGAAAGTCTTGCCCATGACGAATGTCGCTCCCTGTCATCTGGTTCCGAGAAAAATTAGCGGCGCGAAGGCTGCCAGCTGCCGTTGTCCACGGCTTCTACCAGGCGGTTGACCGCTTCGCGCATGGCCAGGTCCAGTACCTTGCCGTTGAGGGTGGAGTCGTAGCTGGCGGTGCCGCCGAAGCCGACCACTTCACGGTTGGACAGCGAGTACTCGCCCGCGCCCTGGGTGGAATACACCACTTCGGAAGTGCTGATGTTGACGATGTTCAGGGCCACCTTGGCGTAGGCGACCTGGGTCTTGCCGCGGCCCAGGATGCCGAAGAATTGCTGGTCGCCGACTTCCTTGCGGCCGAACTCGGTGACGTCGCCGGTCACCACGTAGTCAGCCCCCTTGAGCTTTTGTGCCTGACCCTTGATGGCGGCTTCCTGGGCGATTTCGCCCATGTTGTCGCGGTCCAGCACGTTGAAGCGGTTGGTTTGCTGCAGGTGGGTGATCAGCACGGTCTTGGCCTGGCTGCCAAGGCGGTCGACGCCGTCGGAGAAAATGCCGCGCATGTAGCTGGAGCGGTTATCGAATTTGCCCACGGCGATCGGCGATCGCGGGCCGGCATAGGGGCGGGCGGCGCTTTCGACCTGGGTCACGGCCAGTGCCTTGGAGCTTTCGGTGGTGGCGCAACCGGTGGTCAGGCCGATGGTCAGGGCGGTGAGGCCCAGGCATACGGCTCGGGTAACAGTTTTCAAACACAATCTCCTGATAAAAAATGATCTTCCTGAAGGCAGTACGCGCTGCAATTGCCCCATGCCCGCAGGAAATGGATGCGATGCTGTCCGATGTGTCGGGGGGCTTGTATCGAAGGCGACGCATCCTAGCGTGCTGGCGCCGTGATGTCATGGCTCTTTACACCCGGCCATGCGTCGATTCAGCTTTTATCTGCGCGGCGCTCGTAGTAGGGTTATAGGTTGTCTAAAACTCATTTCATGCGCGTTGTCTCTTCCTTGTGAGGCACAATAGAGGCTGATCGTTTGCCCAGGATTCGCAATGTCTAAGTCACTGAGCTTGAGCGCCCCACGGTTGGGCTGTGCTCTGGCGTTTGCGCTGGTCGCCTTGAGCGGCTGCTCGTCGAAAAAACAGGCCATGTACGAGAACGAAGCGTTCTCCGACTCGAGCACCTTTTCACGCAATTATCCGGTCAGCGATGCCTCGTCCTGCGAGGCCGCGCGTCGTGCCCTGCTGAGCCAGGGCTACATCATCACCAGCAGCGATCCCAAGCAGCTCAGCGGCCACAAGAGCTTCCAGCAGACCGGTGAGACGCACATGGAGATCAGCTTCAACGTCACCTGTGCGGCGGACGGCAACAGCAACCAGACCTCGACCATGTTCGCCAACGCCTTGCAGGACCGTTATGCGCTGAAGAAGGTCAACAACTCCGCCAGCCTGGGCGTGGGGGTGCTGGGTTCGGTGTCGATGCCGATCGGCTCCACCGACGATTCCATGGTCAAGGTGGCCAGCGAGACCGTGACCTCGGCCAAGTTCTATGATCGCTATTTCAGCCTGGTGGACACCTACCTGCCGGCCGAGGCGAAGAAGGCGGCGCACATTGTCGACAAGCCCAAGGCCGACCTGGGCATGCCAGAGCCCAAGGCCGAGGCCAAGCCTGAGGAAAAGCCTGAAGCCAAGGCCGAACCCGCCAAGCCAGCCGAGCCTGCAGCCGCCGTGGCAGCGCCTGCCGTGCCAGCCGTGACCGCTACCCCTGAAGCGGCCAAGACCGAGACCTCGCAACCGGTGGCGCCACCGGCGGAAGCCGCGCCGATCACCCCGGCAGCCACCACCCCGACTGAGACCACTCCGGCGGCCACCACCACCGAGACCACGGCAACCCCAACGGTAACGCCGGCCCCGTAGCCGCTGCCGCCAGGCTGCGCTGGCCGGTGTAAATGGCGTCGTCTGCATCGCGACCAAGGTCGGCTCCTACGCCGTCCGTGGTAGGAGCCGGCCTTGGCCGCGATGCAAACGCCGCCGTCCTGTAGCAGCTGCCGAAGGCGGCGTCTGGCGCACGCGGTGTAACAGTTGTAGCGCAGCGCCTGTGACGCGGCCTGGCGGCCGCTGCAACAGGGAACCGCGTCGCGTGCATCGCGACCAAGGTCGGCTCCTACGCCGTCCGTGGTAGGAGCCGGCCTTGGCCGCGATGCAGGCGCCGCCGTCCTGTAGCAGCTGCCGAAGGCGGCGTCTGGCGCACGCGGTGTAACAGTTGTAGCGCAGCGCCTGTGACGCGGCCTGGCGGCCGCTGCTACAGGGAACCGCGTCGTCTGCATCGCGACCAAGGTCGGCTCCTACGCCGTCCGTGGTAGGAGCCGGCCTTGGCCGCGATGCAGGCGCCGCCGTCCTGTAGCAGCTGCCGAAGGCGGCGTCTGGCGCACGCGGTGTATCAGATGGGCCGCAGCGCCTGTGACGCGGCCTGGCTAAATTGTGTGACTTGCGCCTCGTCCATTCTCTTGACCCCCGTCATTATTCATTCACGGGCAGCGGCTAAGCTGCCCTGAAACCAACGAGAGGAGAACGAGCATGGACGAGTATCAGGAAGAACTGCTGGAATCGCGCGCCGTGGAACTGGACCCGCTGGAAACCGCCGAAGACGCAACCGAGCTATAACCCGCGCACACTCATGCGCCGATAATCCCCCGGTGTTTGCCCCTTCCAGCGCTTGAACGCGCGCGCAAAGGCTTCGGCCGATGCAAACCCCAACAGATAAGCGATTTCGCCGAAGGCCAACTCCGTGTCACGGATGTAGGCCATGGCCAGGTCGCGCCGCGTGTCATTGAGAATGGCGCGGAACTGCGTGCCTTCATCCGCCAGCTTGCGCCGCAGTGTCCAGGTGGGCAGCTTCAGGCGCGCCGCCACTTCCTCCAAGTCCGGTTCCCGCCCGCCGTCCAGCAGCGGCCCCAGCAGTTGGGTGATGCGTTCGCGCAGGCTGCGGGTGCGGGTCAATTGTTCCAGTTCCTGCTCGCACAGGTTGAGCAGGTATTTGTAGGTACTGGGGCAGTGATCGGGGTTGCGCAGGGCCAGGCTGGCCAGGTTCAGGCGCAGCTGGTTCTGCCCGGCGCCGAAGGTCACCGGGCCGCTGCTCAGGGCCTGGTACTGCTCGGCGTAGGGGGGCGTGTCGTATTCCACTTCCATGCGTTCGGCGTACAGCGTCTGCCCGCACAGCGTGCCCAGTTGCTGGAGCCAGCCGCCCAGCACCGAGTCCACCACGAAGCGGTTGTAGGCGTTGTAGGGGCTGATGGAGTAGAAGCGCAGCCAGGCGCCGCGTGTGTCTTCGTGCAGGCTGGGCTGCCCGCGGTAATTGAACTGGTTCAGCGGCGCGAAGCGGATCAGCGTGCGGGCGGCCTCGCGCACCGTCGGTGCCTGCGCGGCCGTGACGCCGGCCAGGCCGGCCTGCGCCATGCGGCACACCCGCGCCATGCACAGGCCCAGCGCAGGGTCGCCGGTGAGCTGGATGGCGGCATGGCCCAGGCGCATGTAACGCGGGATCGACAGGCGCGCGCCAGCCTCACCCAGGCGCACCGGGTCCAGGCCGTATTGCAGCAGCAGCGGGGCAGGGTCCAGGCCGTGGCTGGCCACGGCATCGGCCAGGCTATGGATAAAGCCTACGGACAGATCGCCCAGTCTTACCGGTGCGCTGGGCATGGGCTTACAACCACAGGTTGATCAGCCGCGCACCGCGGCTGTCATCGCTGGCATGGGTTTGACCATCATGGCTGGCAAAGCTCTGGCCGCCGCTGAACTGGTCCCAGAACTGCCCGCGCAGGAACACGCTGACGGTGGCGCGCCGCGCCGGGCTCAACCGGTGCCAGGCTTCGCCTTCGCTGACCTCGCCAGGCTTGAGGCCCAACTGATCGGCATCGCGGCGGTCGGGGTTGCCGCGCCAGGGTTCACGCCACACGTCCTTGCCGTTGAGTGCCGCCGGCACGGCGATCAGCTCGCAGCCCTGGGCTTCGAGCTGGGCGTAGTTGGCCGGGTACCAGCTGTCGCTGCCGATCAGCACGCCCAGCCGCCCGGCCGGCGTGTCCAGCACCTGCAGCGGCGAATCCGGGCTGGCCTGCACATAGCGGCGTTGCACATAATCGGGGTACAGCTGGCGCTGCGGCTGGCCCAGTGGCTTGCCGTCGGCACCGAACACCAGGCTGATGTTGTACAGCCCGCCGTCGCCGGTCACCAGGGCACCCTCGCGCAACTGCGGGTCGGGCAGGATGATGGAGCCCGCCACCAGGGTCACCCCGAACTCCTTGGCCAGCCCGCCGAACACCTGCTGATAATCGCTGGCCATGCTGCGCGCCTTCATGCGCAAACGGGTGTCCTCGGTGTGGTCGTCACTCTTGGCGTCCAGCCAGGCGCGGGCGAACAGCAGCGGGTTGCTGTAGCCCAGCCACTGGTGCGCCTCGGCCAGGCGCGGCGCCTGATACAGCTCGTCCTTCTCGCCACGGGCCCACAGCAGCGTGCCGATGTGCTCGGGCAGCACCACCACGGTACGCGGGCTGATCATGCCCAGCTCGCGCGCCTGGCTCAGGTAGGCGGCCAGCTTGCGGTGCAGGCGTGCCAGGCTCTGGTAATCGGTGGCGAACAGCTCGGGCTGAATGCCCAGCAGGTTGCCGCGCCCGCTGGGCACGCCCTCGTCCACGGCCACCTGGATGCGCAGGTCGGACAGGTAATGCCCGGCGGGGCGGTCCTGGGTCCATAGGCCGTAGGCGGCCAGGGCCACGAGCAGGACGAGGGATGACAGGGTTAACAGCAAACGGGCCATGGGCAGGCGGATCAGCGCGATGAAGAATGAGCCGTCAGGGTAAACGCGCTGTTTGATTGGATCAATAACTTGTCACTTTCGGTCATTGAGACCGGTACACCTTGGCCGTAAATTCACCCACAGATAAACGACGGGGCCCAGCACAGAGTCGCTGAGGCCACCGCATCCCGTGATTTGCCTGTTGATGGAGTGACACCCATGGCCGCCGCTCAATACCCGCACCTGCTCGCCCCGCTGGACCTGGGCTTTACCACCTTGCGCAACCGCAGCCTGATGGGCTCGATGCACACCGGCCTTGAAGAAAAGCCCGGCGGCTTTGCGCGCATGGCCGCCTACTTTGCCGAGCGCGCCCGCGGGGGTGTGGGCCTGATGGTGACCGGCGGCATCGCGCCCAACGAGGAGGGCGGGGTGTATGCCGGCGCCGCCAAGCTGAGCACGATCGAAGAGTCCGACAAGCACCAGGTGGTGACCCAGGCCGTGCACGAGGCGGGCGGCAAGATCTGCCTGCAGATCCTGCACGCGGGCCGGTATGCCTACAGCCCCAAGCAGGTCGCGCCCAGCGCCCTGAAAGCGCCGATCAACCCGTTCACCCCGCATGAGCTGGACGACGCCGGTATCGAGAAGCAGATCAGCGACTTCGTCAATTGCGCGCAACTGGCCCAGCGGGCCGGTTACGACGGCGTCGAGATCATGGGGTCCGAAGGCTACTTCATCAACCAGTTCCTGGCCGCGCAGACCAACCACCGCACCGACCGTTGGGGCGGCAGCTACGACAACCGCATGCGCCTGGCGGTGGACATCGTCAGCCGCGTGCGCGAGGCGGTGGGCCCGCAGTTCATCATCATCTTCCGCCTGTCGATGCTCGACCTGGTGGAAGGCGGCAGCACCTGGGACGAGATCGTCATCCTGGCCAAGGCCATCGAACAGGCTGGCGCCACGCTGATCAACACCGGCATCGGCTGGCACGAGGCGCGCATTCCTACCATTGCCACCAAGGTGCCCCGTGGCGCCTTCAGCAAGGTCACTGCCAAATTGCGCGGTGCGGTGCAGATCCCGCTGATCACCACCAACCGCATCAACACCCCGGAAGTCGCCGAGCAGATACTGGCCGAGGGCGATGCCGACATGGTGTCCATGGCGCGTCCGTTCCTGGCCGACCCCGATTTCGTCAACAAGGCCGCCGAAGGCCGCGCCGACGAAATCAACACCTGCATCGGCTGTAACCAGGCCTGCCTGGACCACACCTTCGGCGGCAAACTGACCAGCTGCCTGGTCAACCCGCGCGCCTGCCACGAGACCGAGCTCAACTACATCCCCACCGCCAAGGTGAAGAAAATCGCCGTGGTGGGCGCCGGCCCTGCTGGCCTGTCCGCCGCCACCGTGGCGGCCGAGCGTGGCCACCAGGTCACCCTGTTCGACGCCGGCAGCGAGATCGGCGGCCAGTTCAACGTGGCCAAGCGCGTGCCGGGCAAGGAAGAGTTCTATGAGACCTTGCGCTACTTCAAGCGCAAGCTGGAAACCACCGGCGTCGACCTGCGCCTCGACACCCGTGTCGACGTGGCGCAACTGGTGGACGGCGGCTTCGACGACATCATCCTGGCCACCGGCATCGCCCCGCGTTTGCCGGCCATCGACGGCATCCAGCATGTCAAGGTCCTGAGCTACCTGGACGTGCTGTTGCAGCGCAAACCGGTAGGCCAGAGTGTGGCGGTTATCGGTGCCGGTGGCATCGGTTTCGATGTCAGCGAATACCTGGTGCATCAGGGCGTGGCCACCAGCCAGGACCGCGCCGCGTTCTGGAAGGAGTGGGGCATCGACACCGCGCTGGAAGCGCGCGGTGGTGTCGCCGGCATCAAGGGCGAGCCCCATGCGCCGGCGCGTCAGGTGTACCTGCTGCAACGCAAGGCCAGCAAGGTCGGTGACGGCCTGGGCAAGACCACCGGCTGGATTCACCGCACGGGCCTGAAGAACAAGGGCGTGCACATGCTCAACAGCGTCGAATACCTGAAGGTCGATGATGCCGGGCTGCATGTGCGCATCGGCGAGGGCGAGCCGCAGGTGCTGGCGGTGGATAACGTGGTGATTTGCGCGGGGCAGGATCCGCTGCGTGAGTTGCAGGAGGGGCTGTTGGCAGCGGGGCAGGCGGTGCATTTGATCGGTGGTGCCGATGTGGCGGCGGAGCTGGATGCCAAGCGGGCGATCAATCAGGGGTCGCGGCTGGCTGCGCAGCTGTAAGGCGGTAAACTGGCGGGCCCTGTGGCTTGGCCAGTGCTGTTGAAATGACCCTTCCCGACTGGGCGCGCCCTGCGACCCTGCAACCCCTGAACCTCGGCTGGCTTGACGCCGCCGGGGTGCAGGTGGCCATCCTGCGCCTGGACCTGATCGACCCGCTGATCAGTGGCAACAAGTGGTTCAAGCTCACTGAACACCTGGAGCAGATGCGCGATCAGGGCCACGCGGGTGTGATCAGCCTGGGCGGGGCCCATTCCAATCACCTGCACGCCCTGGCGGCGGCCGGCAAGCGTCTGGGGTTCAAGACGGTGGGGTTGCTGCGTGGGCATCCTCAGCAAACCCCCACGGTGACCGACCTGCAGGCGTTCGGCATGGCGTTGTACTGGTTGGGTTATGCCGGTTATCGCGAACGTCATGCTCCCGGGTTCTGGACACCCTGGAACGACCTATACCCGGATCTGCTGGCGGTGCCGGAAGGCGGCGGTGGCGAGGAGGGCGCGCGCGGGTGTCAGGTGTTGCTGCAGCATGTACAGGCGCGATTGCCGGAAATCGGCTGGGATGCTTTTGACGGTTGGTGGCTGGCGGTGGGGACAGGGACTACGTTGGCGGGGTTGGTGCAGGCGGGTGGGCCCATCGCGTACGGGGCGATGGCGGTGCCGCCCGGGCATGGGGTGGTGGAGAATGTCACCGCGCTGGTGGGCGAGGCGGGGGGCTACGAGTTGATCGATGCCAGTCGGGGTGGGTTTGCCAAGGTGGATGCGGATCTGCTGGCGTTCATTGAGGCTGCGGAACAGGAAAGTGGCGTGCCGCTGGAGCCGCTGTACACCGGCAAGGCGCTGCTGGCGTTGCGCGACAACCTGCATCGCTTTGCCCCCGGCAGCCGACTGGTGTTCATCCACACTGGCGGGCTCCAGGGCCGCCGCGGTTTTGAATAACCCCCGTAGCCGCTGCCGAAGGCTGCGCAGGCCCTGTGCCCGCTATAGATTTTCGCTGCCCACGCCGGCCAGCGCAGCCTGGCGGCAGCGGCTACAAGGGGTCAGGCCTGCTTGCGCGGCAGCATGCGCACCAAGGTGTTGTCACGCACCACGTAGTGGTGGAGCACCCCCGCCAACGCATGCAGCCCGATCAGCCAATACCCCCAGGTACCAATCTGCTCATGCCAGTGCTTGATCTGTTTCGCGGCGTCTTCATTCGGGCCGATCAAATGCGGCAACTCGAAGCCCCAGAACGGCACCGGCTTGTCGGCGGCACTCAGGGTCAGCCAGCCCAGCAGCGGCATGGCCACCATCAGGGCGTAGAGCAGGGCGTGCATCAGGTGCGCAAGGCCGGTTTGCCAGGCCGGTGGCTTGGGCACGATTTTCGGCGCGGCGCCGACGATCTTTGCCGCCAGGCGAATCCACACCAGCACGAACACCGTCAGGCCGGTCATGAAGTGCAGTTGCACGATCAGCGCACGGCTGTCGCTACCCTTGGGGAAGTTGCCGCGCAGTTCGATGCAGGCGTACACGATGGCCAGCAGGATCAGCATCAACCAGTGCAAGGCAATGGACAGGCTGCCGTAGCGCGCCTCGGTGTTTTTCCAGGTCATGGGGTTCCTCACGGTCGTTGCTTGGTATTTTTTTTAGGGTCAGGCGTTGCCGGGCACATTGGGCCACAGGTCCGACACCAGGAATAGCCGCTGTGCCTCTTCCCAGGCGCCGTCGCTGGCTTGGACAAGGCGCACCAGCAATTGTGCCGGGGCCAGAGGGTCCAGCGCCTCGATCCATTGCTGCAACTGGTCGGCGGTCCAGGTGTCTGCTTCGCCGTAGCGGGCCGGCGCCAGCCAGGCGTGACGCGGCAGTTGCTGCCAGCGGCCCGGGGCGCTGACGGCGAGGAAGGCCGACCAGTCGCGCTGATGCAGCCAGTGGCCCTTGAGGTGATGCGGGTGGGCGCCGTGAGGCGGCTCGGCGATTCCAGGCCAGGGGTACAACAGGTAACCGCCCAGCCACAGTTGTGCGCTGAAGGCATCGATGTCCAGCGCTGCCAGGGCCTGGCGGCTTTCGGCGCGGGCCGAGATGGGCAATTGGTGGTCGGCCAGGTGCGACAGCTTGCGGTCCAGGCGGTCATGGCTGCCGGGCCCCAGCCAGTGTGCGGGGTCGTGGCCGTCGCCGGCCTGCGGGCCCAGGTACAGCTTGATCGCCAGTTCCAGGTGATGCACGCCGTCGCCGTCGCGCAGCAGAATGTCCAACTCGCCCAGGGTATGGCCTTCGCGGCGAATGGGCAGGTTGGCGGCGATCAATTCGATGCCGGGCGCCTGGCTCAGGGCGAACTGCCACAAACGCTCGTAATAGAGCCCCAGCCGACGAGTGGCAGCGCCACGGGTCAGCCATTCGGCCAGCGGGCTTTGATCCACGTCCAGCGCCCGCAACCAGGCCTCCAGCCGCCAGGGCTGCGCCACCCAGTCGCTGCCGGTCAGCGGGTGGCGCTGCGGCCACGGCGTCTGGGCCAGCATGGGCGGCGCCAGAATCACCCAGGCAAGGTCGCGCACCTGCGGCTGGCGCAGGTCGCGGGGCAGAGCGGCGAGGGTGGGGAACAGGTTCATGGTGCGAGCATAGCCGGTTGGTGGCGGACACGCTGAACTCAAGGCGGCCGCCAAAAGGCTGCAACTGCGGTGTGTCAGGCCATGGCACGTTGCAACCAACGTGGGAGCGGGCTCTGCCCGCGAAGCGCCGCGCGGGCGGCGCACGATCTAAAGACCGCCACACATCTTCTGTGGGACCGGGCGAAGCTCGGGAAGCGGCCAGCCTTATTATCGAGTCGTTCGCTTCCCGAGCTTCGCCCGGTCCCACAGTTTGAATGTGCGTGGTTTGAGAGGGATTAACCCGCTCCCCACCAATCCCTTTTGTCCTCCCCGTTGCTTTCGCCCATAATCGACCCCACGTTTCCCAAGGCGCGACGCCACGTTCGCGCCCGTTGCAGATCCCGCAGGAGCCCCATGGAGCAATTTCGCAATATCGGTATCATCGGCCGCCTCGGCAGTTCCCAGGTGCTTGATACCATTCGCCGCCTGAAAAAATTCCTGCTCGACCGGCACCTGCATGTCATCCTCGAAGACACCATCGCCGAGGTACTGCCCGGCCACGGCCTGCAAACCTCTACCCGCAAGATGCTGGGCGAGGTGTGCGACATGGTCATCGTCGTCGGCGGTGACGGCAGCCTGCTGGGCGCGGCCCGGGCCCTGGCGCGGCACAATGTGCCAGTGCTGGGCATCAACCGCGGCAGCCTGGGCTTTTTGACCGACATCCGCCCCGACGAGCTGGAAGTGAAGGTGGCCGAGGTGCTGGACGGCCACTACCTGGTGGAAAACCGCTTCCTGCTGCAGGCCGAAGTGCGCCGCCATGGCGAGACCATCGGCCAGGGCGATGCCCTCAACGACGTGGTGCTGCACCCCGGCAAGTCCACGCGCATGATCGAGTTCGAGATCTACATCGACGGCCAGTTTGTGTGCAGCCAGAAGGCCGACGGCCTGATCGTGGCCACGCCCACCGGCTCCACCGCCTATGCGCTGTCGGCAGGCGGGCCGATCATGCACCCCAAGCTCGACGCCATCGTCATCGTGCCCATGTACCCGCACACCCTGTCGGGCCGCCCGATCGTGGTGGACGGCAACAGTGAGCTGAAGATCGTCGTGGCCAAGGACATGACCATCTACCCGCAAGTGTCCTGCGACGGCCAGAACCACTTCACCTGCGCCCCCGGCGACACCGTCACGGTCAGCAAGAAGCCGCAGAAACTGCGCCTGATCCACCCGCTGGACCACAACTACTACGAAGTCTGCCGCACCAAACTCGGTTGGGGCAGCCGTCTGGGAGGCACAGGAGACTGATGCTCGATCCCGCACGCAGCTACGATCTTATCGGTGACGTGCACGGTTGCGCTCATACCCTTGAGCACTTGCTCGACACCCTCGGTTACCGCAAACAGGGCGGTACCTGGCGCCATGCCCAGCGCCAGGCGCTGTTCCTGGGCGACATCATTGACCGCGGCCCGCGCATTCGCGAGGCGCTGCACATCGTCCGTGACATGGTCGACGCCGGCCAGGCGCGCTGCATCATGGGCAACCATGAATTCAACGCGCTGGGCTGGAGCACCCCGGCGCCGCCCGGCAGCGGCAAGCAGTTCGTGCGCGAGCACACGCCGCGCCACGCCCGGCTGATCGGCGACACCCTGGCGCAGTTCGAACAGCACCCCGGTGACTGGAAGGACTTTGTGCAGTGGTTCTACGACATGCCGCTGTTCATCGACGCCGGCCGCTTCCGCCTGGTGCACGCCTGCTGGGACCACAGCATGATCGACCTGCTGCGCGGGCAATACCCCGACGGCTGTATCGACGAGCACTTCCTGCAGGCCGCCGCCGTGCCCGGCAGCTTCGCCTGCAACGTCTTCGACCGCCTGCTGCGGGGTACCGACATGCGCCTGCCCGACGGCCTGACCCTGACCGGCGGCGACGGCCTGACCCGCGCCTTCTTCCGCACCAAGTTCTGGGAAGACGACCCGCAAACCTACGGCGACATCGTCTTCCAGCCCGACGCCTTGCCGGAGGAGGTGGCCAGCACGCCGCTGTCCAGCAGCCAGAAAAACAACCTGCTGCGTTACGGCATCGACGAGCCCTTGCTGTTTGTCGGCCACTACTGGCGCAGCGGCCGGCCCTCGGCCATCCGCCCCAACCTGGCCTGCCTGGACTACAGCGCGGTGCTGTACGGCAAGCTGGTGGCCTACCGTCTGGACCAGGAAACACGCATCGACCCGCACAAGTTCGTGTGGGTGGACGTGGACCGTGCGGGGGTACGCCCATGAAGCCCGTGACTGCCATGCGCCTGCCGCTGAGCACCGATTTGAGCGGCTTCGTGCAACTGCTGGCGCGCCTGCAAGTGCCCCACCGGGTCAGCGAAGAGCGCGGCGAGCAGGTGCTGTGGGCCATCGACGAGCAGATGGCCGCCGACATCCGCGAGCTGTACCAGCGCTTTCCCGACGGTGACGCCGACATCGACCTCAGCAGCTACCAGCCCCAACCGCGCCTGTCGCGGCCCAGCCTGGCCGCCCAGGCGCGCGCCTGTCCGGCTACCGCCCTGGTGCTGGTGCTGTGCCTGATCGTCGCCGGTCTTACCTACCTGGGCGACAACCTGGCCACCCTGCACTGGCTGACCTTCCAGGACTTCAGCTTCGACAGTGAAAACCTGTACTTCCTGCCGCTGGGCGCAAGCCTGGACGCCGGGCAGTGGTGGCGGCTGTTCACGCCCATGCTGCTGCACTTCGGCGTGCTGCACCTGGCCATGAACGCCCTGTGGTACTGGGAGCTGGGCAAGCGCATCGAGATTCTGCAAGGCCGCATCAACCTAATCGGCCTGACGCTGCTGTTCAGCCTGGTGTCCAACACCGCGCAGTACTGGTACAGCGGGCCCACGCTGTTCGGCGGGCTGTCGGGCGTGCTGTACGGGCTATTGGGCCACGTGTTCGTGTACCAGTGGCTGGCGCCCAACAACGTCTACCGCATGCCCCGCAGCGTGATGGTGATGATGCTGGTGTGGCTGGTTATCTGCATGACCCCATTGATCAGCATGTTCGGCCAGATCGCCAACGCCGCCCATGTCGGCGGGCTGTTGGTCGGTTGCCTGACAGGCCTCTTGGGTGGCGCCTTCGCGCGCCGTAAACTACGCGCATAAATTCTGGAGACGCCATGACTTCTTTCGCCCACATGATCGAAAACATCACCCCCGAGATCTACGAAAGCCTGAAACTGGCCGTGGAAATCGGCAAATGGTCCGACGGCCGCAAGCTGACCACCGAGCAGAAGGAACTGTCCCTGCAGGCGGTCATCGCCTGGGAAATGCAGAACCTGCCCGAAGACCAGCGCACCGGTTACATGGGCCCGCAGGAATGCGCCTCCAAGTCGGCGCCGGTGGCCAACATTCTGTTCAAGTCGGATGCTGTCCATTGAACGAAATTGGTCGCGGTACCCTGAGCAAAATGGCCACCCGGCTCGACGAGTCGGCGGTGCAGTACAGCTTTCGCCTGGACGATGTCGAGATCCCGGTCAATGACCTGATCGGCAAGCCCCTGCGCCTGGAATACCTGGGCGCCATCCACTGCACCCACTGCGGTCGCAAAACCAAGACCAGCTTCAGCCAGGGCTATTGCTACCCCTGCATGACCAAGCTGGCCCAGTGCGATGTGTGCATCATGAGCCCCGAACGCTGCCACTACGACGCCGGCACCTGCCGCGAGCCGTCCTGGGGCGAGCAGTTCTGCATGACCGACCACGTGGTGTACCTGGCCAACTCGTCGGGCGTCAAAGTGGGCATCACCCGCGCCACCCAACTGCCTACCCGCTGGCTCGACCAGGGCGCCAGCCAGGCCCTGCCGATCGTGCGCGTGGCCACCCGTCAGCAGTCGGGTCTGGTCGAAGACCTGTTCCGCTCGCAAGTAGCCGACCGCACCAACTGGCGCGCGCTGCTCAAGGGCGACGCGGCGCCGGTCGACCTGGCCGAGGTGCGTGACATGCTGTTCGACACCTGCGGCGCCGGTCTGTCCATGCTTCAGGAACGCTTCGGCCTGCAGGCGATCCAACCCTTGCATGACACCCCCGTCCTGGAAATCCGCTACCCGGTCCAGGCCTACCCGGCCAAGATCACCAGCTTCAACCTGGACAAGAACCCGATTGCCGAAGGCACGCTGCTGGGCATCAAGGGCCAGTACCTGATCTTCGACACCGGCGTGATCAATATTCGCAAATACACGGCGTATCAACTCGCCGTGCATCAGTAGAGGGACGTCAGCATGCGCACCGAACAGCCGAAAATGATTTACCTCAAGGACTACCAGGCCCCTGAGTACCTGATCGACGAAACGCACCTGACCTTCGAGCTGCACGATGACCACACCCTGGTCCACGCGCAACTGGTCATGCGCCGCAACCCGGCCCGTGGCGCCGGCCTGCCGCCGCTGGTGCTCGACGGCCAGCAGCTGGAACTGTTGTCGGTCAGCCTGGGTGACGTGGAACTGGGCGCCGCCGACTACCAGGTCGACGACAGCCACCTGACCCTGCACCCCACGGCGGCCAGCTTCACGCTGGACACCAGCGTGCGCATCCACCCCGAGACCAACACGGCGCTGGAAGGCCTGTACAAGTCGGGCAGCATGTTCTGCACCCAGTGCGAGGCCGAGGGCTTCCGCAAGATCACCTACTACCTCGACCGCCCGGACGTGATGAGCAAGTTCACCACCACGGTCAGCGCCGAGCAGCACAGCTACCCGGTGCTGCTGTCCAACGGCAACCCGATTGCCAGCGGCCCCGGTGAAGACGGCCGCCACTGGGCTACCTGGGAAGACCCGTTCATGAAGCCGGCGTACCTGTTCGCGCTGGTGGCCGGTGACCTGTGGTGCGTGGAAGACAAGTTCGAGACCGCCTCCAAGCGCGACGTCACCCTGCGCATCTACGTCGAGCCGGAAAACATCGACAAGTGCCAGCACGCCATGACCAGCCTGAAGAAGTCCATGCGCTGGGACGAAGAGGTGTACGGCCGCGAGTATGACCTGGACATCTTCATGATCGTCGCGGTCAACGACTTCAACATGGGCGCCATGGAGAACAAGGGCCTCAACATCTTCAACTCCAGCGCCGTGCTGGCCCGCGCCGAAACCGCCACCGACGCCGCCCACCAGCGCGTCGAGGCCATCGTC
This sequence comes from Pseudomonas sp. TE3644, assembly GCF_056278815.1. Lineage (NCBI taxonomy): Bacteria > Pseudomonadati > Pseudomonadota > Gammaproteobacteria > Pseudomonadales > Pseudomonadaceae > Pseudomonas > Pseudomonas sp. TE3644. The sequence continues at coordinate 1,063,188 of NZ_JBWBQF010000001.1, forward strand.
GCCCACGAATACTTCCACAACTGGTCGGGCAACCGCGTCACCTGCCGCGACTGGTTTCAGCTGTCGCTCAAGGAAGGCTTCACGGTGTACCGTGACGCCGGCTTTTCCTCGGACATGAACTCGGCCACGGTCAAGCGCATCCAGGACGTGGCCTACCTGCGTACCCACCAGTTCGCCGAAGACGCCGGCCCCATGGCCCACGCCGTGCGCCCGGACAGCTTCATCGAGATCTCCAACTTCTACACCCTGACCGTGTACGAGAAGGGCGCCGAAGTGGTCGGCATGATCCACACCCTGCTGGGCAACGAAGGCTTCCGCAAGGGCAGCGACCTGTACTTCGAACGCCACGACGGCCAGGCCGTGACCTGCGATGACTTCATCAAGGCCATGGAAGACGCCAATGGCGTCGACCTGACCCAGTTCAAGCGCTGGTACAGCCAGGCTGGGACCCCGCGCGTGCAAGTCAGCGAAAGCTACGATGCCGCCGCCAAGACCTACAGCCTGCACTTCCACCAGACCTGCCCGGCCACCCCGGACAAGGCCGAGAAGCTGCCGTTCGTAATCCCGGTGGCCCTGGGCCTGATCGACGCCCACGGCAACGACCTGCCGCTGCAACTGGCCGGCGAAAGCGTGCCAGTGGGCACCAGCCGCGTGCTGTCGGTGACCGAAGAAGACCAGACCTTCACCTTCCACAACATCGACGCCAAGCCCTTGCCGTCGCTGCTGCGCGGCTTCAGTGCGCCGGTGAAACTGAGCTTCGACTACAACCGCGACCAGCTGATGGTGCTGATGCAGCACGACAGTGACGGCTTCAACCGCTGGGACGCCGGCCAGCGCCTGGCTGTGCAGTGCCTGCAGGAACTGACCGCGCAGTACATGGAAAACAAACCCATGGTGCTCGACCCACGGCTGATCACCGCCCTGGGCACCGTGCTGTCCAACCACAGCCTGGACCAGGCCATGGTCGCCGAAATGCTCTCGCTGCCGAGCGAAGCCTACCTGGCCGAACTCAGCGACCGCGCCGAAGTGGACGCCATCCACGCCGCCCGCGAATTCGCCCGTGCGCAGATCGCCGAACACCTGTACGGCGCCCTGTGGGCCCGCTACCAGGCCAACCGCGCCATCTCGCGTGAGACCGCCTATGTGCCGGAAGCCGAGCACTTCGCCCGCCGTGCGCTGCAGAACATCGCCCTGTCGTACCTGATGCTGACGGCCAAGCCGGAAGTGTTGGAAGCGACCCTGGAGCAGTTCGACGCTTGCGACAACATGACCGAGCGCCTGACCGCGCTGGCCGTGCTGGTCAACTCGCACTTCGACGCCGAGAAAGCCAAGGCCCTGGAAAGCTTCGCCGAGCACTTCAAGGACAACCCGCTGGTCATGGACCAATGGTTCAGCGTCCAGGCCGGCAGCACCCTGCCAGGCGGCCTGGAGCGCGTGAAGGCGCTGATGCAGCACCCGGCGTTCACCTTGAAGAACCCCAACAAGGTGCGTGCCCTGATCGGCGCGTTCGCCCAGCAGAACCTGGTCAACTTCCACAGCGTCGACGGCTCGGGCTACCGCTTCCTGGCCGACCTGGTCATCCAGCTCAACGCCCTCAACCCCCAGATCGCCTCCCGCCAACTGGGCCCGCTGACCCGCTGGCGCAAATACGACCCGCACCGCCAGGCGCTGATGCGCGCCGAGCTGGAGCGGATTCTGGCGTCCGGTGAGTTGAGCAGTGATGTGTATGAAGTGGTGAGCAAGAGCCTGGCGTAAGTCAGACGCTTGCACCCAAAAGCGCCGCCCCTGCCCAGCAGGCGCGGCGCTTTTTTCATGGCTTGCAGAAAATGGCGGCACACAGGACCAGCGTCGAACGCACAAGGCTGGCAACTCGGACCATCAGGCCATGGCACGTTGCAACAAAATGTGGGACCGAGCGAAGCTCGGGAAGCGCCGCGCGGGCGGCGCTCGATTTCATGCACACCACAAAAACACCGACAAGCGCTTCCAAACCACACCACAAACCCGTAGCCGCTGCCGCCAGGCTGAGCTGGCCGGTGTGAACCCTGAGGACATCCAGCGAAGTACAGGGCCAGCGCAGCCTGCGGCAGCGGCTACGGGATTGCGTCATGGCCGCCAGGTGCTAGTCGATGTTTTCTGGCGCCCTCGAGACCGAGCGCCGCCCGCGCGGCGCTTCCCGGCCAGAGGCCGGTCCCACATTGGTTGCAACGTGCCATGGCCTGATGGTCCGAGTTGTCAGCCTTGGTCGTTCGCAGGGGATGAGGTGCATGCCCTGATCGGCGCGTTCGCCCAGCAGAACCTGGTCAACTTCCACAGCGTCGACGGCTCGGGCTACCGTTTCCTGGCCGACCTGGTCATCCAGCTCAACGCCCTCAACCCGCAGATCGCCTCCCGCCAACTGGGCCCGCTGACCCGCTGGCGCAAATACGATCCGCACCGCCAGGCGCTGATGCGCGGCGAGCTGGAGCGGATTTTGGCTTCCGGTGAGTTGAGCAGCGATGTGTATGAAGTGGTGAGCAAGAGCCTGGCGTAAGTCAGACGCTTGCACCCAAAACCGCCGCCCCTGCCCAGCAGGCGCGGCGCTTTTTTTCATGCCCCGCACCATTTTATTCGGGCCGATATTTAGGTTATCTGCACCGGCCTCATCGCGAGCAAGCTTTGCTCCCACAGCGGTGAGGCGAACACAGGTGCAGGGCTCAACACTGTGGGAGCAAAGCTTGCTCGCGATGAGGCCGGTGAGGTCATCCCCAAATCAACCATCAAGAATCCCGCCCCCCCGCCGATACGTCCCAACGCCCCCTGGACTTTTCGGCTGAATTTCATGAAGCAGTTTTTCAACAAGCCTTACCTGTTACCCACCCTGATTTCCCTTGTTTTGCTGGCCGTGGTGTCGCTGTGGCTGAGCCCGGCGCTGGACCTGCTGGCGCTGGCCGTGGACCTGCGCTGGCTGTCGGTGCTGGCGTTGTTCCTGTTTTGCCTGTTCTGCTGGACCTGCATCTCCCTGGGCCGCTGGGGCGAGGTGGCGTGGAAGCGCGCCGATTACCTGTGGCTGGGCTGCGTGGCGCTGGCGCTGGTGGTGCAGGCGGCAGGCGAGGGCAGCCTGCGCTGGGTGGCCACGGCGTTGTTGCTGGTGTTGGCGCTGTCGCTGCGCGCCACCAAGGTCAAGGCCGAGATCTTGCTGAAAACCCCGCGCCGCCAGGCCGTGTGGCTGGTGCTGAACCAGCGTCTTGAGGTGCCGTCCGAAGGCCGCCTGGACATGCGCGCCCAGCGCGCCAAGGTGCGCCTGGTGCAGCTGCTGCGCGACTGGCGGGTGGGGCAGCTGCCACTGGCCCACGTGCAAGTGGCCGCGAAGGCGCCGGACCTGCTGAGCAGCTCGGTGATTGAGGTCAAGCCGCGTTTCAGCGAGCCGGAATTCACCTACGACTTCCAGCATTCACTGGAATCCACCGCCCTGGGCCGCTGGATCCTGGAGCAGCCGGTGGACACGGTGTACCTGTTTGGCGAGATCAATTCGATGCTGCTGGCCCAACTGTTCCGCTGGGGCAAGGACCACAACCTGGAAGTGATCGCCGACGGCGGCGTGACCCTGCTCAACGAGGAGCACGCGGCGGCCTGACGGTGATATGGTGTAGATAGTTCGCAGGCTATCTATCCATCCCCAGGAGTGCCGTTCATGAATCTGAAACGCCTGTTCACCGCGTCCAGCCTGGCCTTGGCGGTATTGGCCAGCGGCGCCGTCCATGCCGACGCGCCACCCTCGGGCGTGCGTGGCGCCATCACCGCCATCAACGGCGACGACCTGCAGGTCAAGACCAACCGCGGCGAAGACGTGCTGGTGCACCTGACCAGCGAGACCCAGGTGCGCGGCGTGACCCTGGCCAACATCGCTGACATCAAGCCGGGCAGCTACGTCGGTTCGGCCGCCGTGCCCCAGGCCGATGGCACCCTCAAAGCCCTTGAAGTGCATGTGTTCCCGCCGTCCATGGCCGGTACGGGTGACGGCCATCGGGCGTTTGACCTGGCGGCCAACAGCAGCATGACCAATGGCAGCGTCGGGGACCTGGTGGTGGCCAACGGGCGCACTATCACGGTGAAGTACAAGGGGGGCGAGCAGAAGATTTTCGTGCCCGAGGATGTGCCGGTGGTCAACCTGGTGCCGGCCGATCGCAGCCTGCTCAAGCCTGGCGTGAAAGTGGTGTTGTTCGCCCAGAAGGCGGCGGATGGCAGCTACACCGCCAAGGCCATTTCCGCAGGCGAAAATGGCCTGAAGCCGCCAATGTAACCTGTAGCCGCTGCCGCCAGGCAGCGCTGGCCCTGCCGTGCCCTGGAGATCTTCAGTGTAGCGAAGGGCCAGCGCAGCCTTCGGCAGCGGCTACAGTGGCGGCGGGACGTGTACGCAACCGCACCACCACCCCATACAACAACGGCACAAAAAACACCGTCAACACCGTCGCCGACAGCATCCCGCCAAACACGCTGGTCCCGATCGCCCGCTGGCTCGCCGACCCCGGCCCCGTGGCCAAGGCCAGCGGCAGCACGCCAAACATGAACGCCAACGAGGTCATCACGATAGGCCGCAGCCGCATGCGCGCCGCGTCCAGTATCGATTGATGCAGGCTGGCGCCCTGACGGTGCAGGGTCTCGGCCACCTCGATGATGAGGATGGCGTTTTTCGCCGTCAGGCCCATGATGGTGATCATCCCCACCTTGAAGTACAGGTCGTCCGGCATGCCGCGCAGGTGCGTGGCCAGCAGCGCGCCCAGCAGGCCCAGCGGGATGGCCAGGATGACCGCCAGCGGCATCGACCAGCTTTCATACAGCGCCGCCAGGCAGAGGAAAATCACCAGCACCGACAGCCCGAACAACAGCGGCACCTGGTCGCCCGACAGGCGCTCCTGGTACGACTGCCCGGCCCATTCATAACCTATCCCCGCCGGTAGCTGTGTGACCAGCCGCGCCAGGGCGTCCATGGCTTGAGAGGTGCTATGCCCGGCGGCCGGCACGGCGGCGATGGCCATGGCCGGGAAGCCGTTGAAGTGGTCGATCTGCAGCGCGCCCAGGGTCCAGCGCATGCTCACGAAGGCGCTCAGCGGCACCATGTCGCCGCTGGCGTTGCGCACCCGCGCCTGCAGCAGGCTGTCAGGGGCCTGACGGTCGCGGCCCTCGGCCTGCACCAGGATGCGCCGCACCTGGTTCTTGTAGATGAAGTCGCCCAGGTACTGCGAGCCGTACAGCGTGGCCAGGGTGTCGTTGATCTCGCTGACGGCCACGCCCATGCTCTGGGCCTTGATGCGGTCGATGGACACGCGCAGCTGCGGCGCATCGTCCTGGCCGGAGAACGACACGTCGGCAAAGGCCGGGTCCTTGCGCGCCAGGGCCAGCAAGCGGTCCTTGGCCTTGAGCAAGGCCTCATGGCCCAGGCCGGCGCGGTCCTGCAGGCGCAGGTCGATGCCCTCGGTGCGGCCCATGTTGGGCAGCGGCGGGGTGTTGAGCGCCTTGATCAGCGCCTTGGGCTGCAGGGCGGTGCCGTTGGCGAAGTGCTCGTTGACCCGCTGCATGATCGCGTCCACCTGCTGCTCGGGGCGGGTGCGCCGGGACCAGTCGATCAGGGTGGGCCAGATCATTGCGGCGTTCTGGCCGTCGCCGAAGTAGCTGAAGCCCTGCATGGCGAAGCGGCTGTCGATGTCCGGGTCATCGGCCATGAACGCCTGCACCTCGTCCAGCACGCGGCGGGTGTCGGCCTGGGTGGCGCCGGTGGGCAGCAGGATCACGGTGGCGAAGTTGCCCTTGTCTTCCTTGGGCAAAAAGCCGCCGGGCAGTTGGGTGAACAGCAGCGCGCACAGGCCCAGCAGGCCGCCGTACAGCAGCAGGTAGCGCAGTGGCCGCCGCAGCAGGCCGTCCAGGCCGCGCAGGTAGCGGCTGGCCGCGGCCTGGCTGAAGCGTGCCACGCGCCCGCTGGTGCCATGGCCCACGGGGCGCAGCAGGGTGGCGCACAGCGCCGGCGTCAGGCTCAACGCCAGGAATGCCGACAAGGCCATGGGCACCGCCAGGGCCACGGTGAACTGCCGGTAGATCTGGCCCACGGCCCCGGGGAACAGCGCCATGGGCACGAACACCGCCGTCAGTACCAGGGTAATGGCAACGATGGCGCCGCTGATCTGCGCCATGGCCTGCAAGGTGGCCTCGCGCGGGCCGATGCCTTGCTCGGCCATGATCCGCTCGACGTTCTCAACCACCACGATGGCGTCGTCCACCAGGATGCCGATGGCCAGCACCATGCCGAACAGCGTCAGTACGTTCAGGGAAAAGCCCAGCACCAGCATCACCGCGCAGGTGCCCGCCAGGGCGATGGGCACCACCACGCTGGGGATCAGCGTGGCCCGCCAGCTGCCCAGGAACACCCACATCACCGCGAACACCAGCACCATGGCCTCCACCAGGGTGTAGCCGACCTTGACGATGGACAGGTGCACGAAGGTCGAGGTGTCGAACGCGGTGTGGTAATGCAGGCCCGGTGGGAACTGCGGCGCCAGCTCGGCCAGGGTGGCCTTGATCGCCTCGGCGGTCTGCAGGGCGTTGGCGCCACTAGCCAGCTTCACCGACAGCGCGCCGCTGTAGCGGCCATTGAGGAAGGCCGGGTAGTCATAGTTCATGCCGCCCAGTTCAACCCGCGCCACGTCGGCCACCCGCAGCGCCGAGCCGTCGGTGTTGACGCGCAGGGCAATGGCGCCGAAGGCCTGGGGCGTGTCCAGGTCTTCCTGCACCGCCAGCGGTGCGGTGATCGCCGTGCTGGCGGGCGAGGGCGGGGTGCCGATGGCGCCCAGGGTGATGCGCTGGTTCTGCAGGCTGATGGCGTTGACCAGCTCGGTGGTGGTGATGCCGGTGGCGGTCAGGCGCTGCACGTCGGGCCAGATGCGCATGGCGTATTCGGGGCTGTACACCTCGACGCCGCCCACCCCCGGGGTGCGCAGCAGCGCCGGGCGCAGCACGCTGGTGGCGTAGTCGCCCAGCTCGATGTCGTCGACGTTGGGGTTGTCGGCGCTCAGGGTCACGAACATCAGTTCGTTCTGGCCGCTCTGTTCCACGGTCAGGCCCTGGCGGCGCACGCTTTCGGGCAGGCGCTCTTCAACGCGCTTGAGGCGGTTCTGCACCTCCACCGCGGCCAGTTGCGTGTTGGTGCCCGGTTCGAACGACAGGTTGATGCTGACGGTGTTCTCCGAACTGCTGGAGCCAAAGTACAGCAGCCCGGGAATGCCGCTCAGCTCACGCTCGATCACCGCCGTGACGGTGCGCTCTGCCACCTCCGGCGAGGCGCCGGGGTAGGTGGCGCTGATGCCGATCCTGGGCGGTGCGACGTTGGGGTATTGCTCCATCGACAGGCGGCCGGCGGCGCCCAGGCCGGCCAGCAGAATGATGATGGCAATGACCCAGGCCATGATTGGCCGGGCGATAAAGAAGGCTGACATGCAAGTCCTTATGAACGATCGGCGACCGTGCCGGTGTCGGCGGAAGGTTTGGCGGCCACGGCCTGGCCATCGTCCAGGGCGCCGCCGTCGAGGATCACCTGCTCGCCGCCGGCCAGCCCGGCGCTGACCCGCCATTGCCGGCCTTGCAGGCTCTGGGCCTGGACGTTGACCTGGCGGGCGTGGCCGTCCTTGAGCACCATCACGTAGGCGCCGTCACGGGTGCGGGTCAGGGCCTGCTGCGGGATCAGCACGTCATGCTGGCCGTTGGCGCGTTCGAACTCAACTTGCACGTACAGCCCCGGCAGCAGCAGTTGCTCGGGGTTGTCGAACAGCGCGCGCAGGGCCACGGTGTCGGTTTTCGGGTCGACGGCGGTGTCGCTGAACAGCAGCTTGCCGGTGCGCTTGTACAGGCTGCCGTCACTCAGGCGCAGGTTGACGCGAGCGGCGCCGGGGCTGTCCTTGAGGGCTTCACCCAGGGCCATGAAATCGCTGGCCGGCTGCGAGAAGTTGACGTAGATGGGGTCCAGTTGCTCGACGGTGGTCAGCGGCGTGCCTTCGTCCTGGCCCACCATGGCGCCTTCGCTGACCAGCGCGCGCCGGGCGCGGCCGGCAATCGGCGCCTTGACGCTGGCGTAGTCCAGTTGCAGACGCGCACTGCGCACCTTGGCCTGGGCCGACAGCACGGCAGCCTGGGCGCGTTTCTCGGTGAAGCCGTCCTGGCGGCTTTGCTGCACGCTGATGGAGTTGTCCTTCACCAACTGCTGGGAGCGGCGGGCGATATCGCCGGCCGATTCGGCGGCTACCCGTGCCTGGGCCAGTTCGGCCTCGGCGGCGGCCAGCTCGGCGGCCAGGGGCGCCGGGTCGATGCGAAACAGCAGCTGGCCGGCTTTCACCGCCGCGCCCTCGACGTAAGTGCGCTGCTCGACGATGCCGGCCACGCGGGCGCGGACCTCGGCGGTGCGGAAAGCCTCCAGGCGCCCGGTAAGCACGGTAGTGCGCGGCTCCAGCGCGGGCGTGGCGACGGCCACGTCAACGGCGAGCGGGGCGCTGGGCGTGTGGGCAGAGAGGGTTGGCTTGTCGCAGCCGGCCAGCAGCAGGGCCAGGGCGTAGAGCGTGGGTGTGAAGCGGGGCATGGTGGGGTTGGGTCTCATCATGAGAGGGTGGGGCATTGTATTAAGAACGAAAAACGTGTCCTTCCGATTACCCTGGCAGGCGTTTTTTTCGGCAGATACAAACCGTAGCCGCTGCCGACAGGCTGCGCTGGCCCCTGGGTACACTGGGCATTTCCAGTGTGGTTGAGGGCCAGCGCAGCCTGACGGCAGCGGCTACGGGGCGTTACTGCTGGCTATAGATCTGGTCAAACACACCGCCATCGGCGAAGTGGGTTTTCTGCACCGTGCGCCAGTCGCCGAAGGTTTTTTCCACCGACAGGAAGTCCACTTTCGGGAAGCGGTCCTGGTACTTGGCCAGCACCGCCGGGTCACGCGGGCGCAGGTAGTTTTGCGCGGCGATGTCCTGGCCTTCCGGCGACCACAGGTACTTCAGGTAATCCTCGGCCAGGGCGCGGCTGCCTTTCTTGTCCACCACCTTGTCGACCACCGCCACCGGCGGCTCGGCCTCGGCGGAGACGCTGGGGTAGATCACTTCGAACTTGTCGCGGCCGAACTCGCGGGCAATCATTTCCGCTTCGTTCTCGAAGGTCACCAGCACGTCGCCGATCTGGTTGGTCATGAACGTGGTGGTGGCGCCGCGGCCACCGGTGTCCAGCACCGGCACCTGCTTGAACAGCTTGCCGACAAAGGCCTTGGCCTTGTTCTCGTCACCGCCGTTCTTCAACACGTAGCCCCACGCCGACAGGTAGGTGTAGCGGCCGTTGCCGCTGGTTTTCGGGTTGGGCACGATCACCTGCACGCCGTCCTTGAGCAGGTCGGGCCAGTCCTTCAGCGCCTTGGGGTTGCCCTTGCGCACGATGAACACCGTGGCCGAGGTGAACGGCGCACTGTGGTTGGGCAGGCGGGTAACCCAGTCGTCGGGCACCAGCTTGCCGTTGTCGGCCAGGGCGTTGATGTCGGTCGCCATGTTCATGGTGATGACATCGGCCGGCAGCCCGTCGATCACCGAACGCGCCTGCTTGCTGGAGCCGCCAAAGGACATCTGCACGTTGACCGCCTCGTTGTGCTCGGCCTGCCAGTGTTTCTGGAACGCGGCGTTGTAGTCCTTGTAGAAGTCACGCATCACGTCGTAGGAAACGTTCAGCAAAGGCGCTGGCGCGGCCTGGACCAGGCCGGCCAGCCCCAGGCCTGCGGCGAGCAACGAAGCGCTCAAGAGTTTGTGCATGGTGGATGTCCCTGTTGTTGTCGTTGAAAGCATTTGGCCAGCAACTATAGCCGGGCACGTCAGGCGCCCAAAAGATCTAAAAGTGGGGCGCTTATTCGATTTTTTGAAACAGGGCATTGCCGCAGCGGCAGCAGAACGCCGCGCCGCTGTCGTGGTCACCCTTGGCACACACCGGGCAGGCACGTTGCAGGCGCTCGCCGCGCATGGCATTGGCCAGCTCGGCGGTGAAAATGCCGGTGGGCACGGCGATGATCGAGTAACCGGTGATCATCACCAGCGCCGAAATCATCTGCCCCAGCGGGGTCTTGGGCACGATGTCGCCGAAGCCCACGGTGGTCAGGGTGACGATGGCCCAGTAGATGCCCATGGGGATGCTGGTGAAGCCGTGCTCGGGGCCTTCGATCACGTACATCAGGGTGCCGAATACGGTCACCAGGGTGGCCACGCTGAGCAGGAAGACGATGATCTTCTGCTTGCTGCCGCGCAGGGCCGCCAGCAGGTAATTGGCCTGGCTCAGGTAGGGGCGCAGCTTGAGCACGCGGAAGATGCGCAGCATGCGGATCACCCGCACGATCATCAGGTACTGGGCGTCGCTGTAGTAGATGGCGAGGATGCCCGGCACAATCGCCAGCAGGTCCACCAGGCCGTAGAAACTGAACGCGTAGCGCCACGGTTTGGGCGAGCAGTACAGGCGCAGCAGGTATTCCACGGCGAAGATGCCGGTCAGGCCCCATTCGATGTAGGCGAACACGTCGGCGTACTGGCGGTGCACGCTTTCGATGCTGTCGACCATCACCAGCACCAGGCTGGCGAGGATGATCAGCAGCACGGCCGTGTCGAAGCGTCGGCCGGCCGGCGTGTCACTGAAGAAAATGATGGTGTAGAGCTGCTGGCGCAGGGTGCGTTGGCTGTCCATAAGGTCCGGGTTCCTGATCGTGGCCCCAGCCTAGGGCGTTTACCGCCGACTGTGCAAGGCCACCTCTGAATGCATCACCCGGCTGCCGGCGCGCACAAGCCAGCAGGCGAGGATAAAGGGCGCGGTGAGGCTGGGCGTTGGCACGCTGGCGAAGCCGGGTTGCAGCAACAGCGCGAGGATGATCGCCAGCACTGCACGCCCGGGTTGCGCGCTGAAGGCCAACGCGGCCAGGGCCGGGTTGAAGCCGTACACGCCGGGCAACGGTGGCTCGCCCTGCAGCCAGGCGAAGGCCAGCCCGGCCGCAGAGCCGAGCAAGGCCCAACGGGCGGCGCGGCGGTCTGCCAGGTACAGGCCCAGGGCAATCAGTGCGCCGGCCACGGGGCTGGCGACCACGAAAATCTGCCCCAGGCCGGTCAACACATCGGCCACGCCGAAGGGCTGCACGGCGCCGGGCAGGGGATTGATGACGCCCGCCAGCGCCCAGCCGGCGAGGACGAATGGCGTGGTATAGGCGGGCAGGCAAGTGGGCCGCGGGCAGCGCTTGAGCCAGCGCGCCAACAGCAGGCTGCTCAGGCCGCTGGCGGCGATGATCAGCAGCGGCAGGGTCAGTGTCAGGGGTAGCCAGTGGCTGAACAGCAGGCCGATCAGCAGGCCGTTGTAGCTGTACAGGCCGGCCTGGCGATGCGCACGCAGATAGCCGCGCCGTTGCGCGGTCAGCAGGCCGCTGGCAGCGCCCAGCAGCGCGCCGCCGAGCAGATGGGGTGCGCCGACCAGGATCGCCAGCAGGCAGCACAGGCCGCACAGGGGGTGGCGTTGCAGGACTACCTGGCTGAAGCCGTTGAGCAGGGCGGTGGCCCAGTCGGGGCAGAAGGACGAGGGTTTGGGCATGGGTGTGGTTCTTGTGGGAGCGGGCTCTGCCCGCGAAGGGCGCCCTGCGGAATGTCTGATAAACCGCGGTGTTGTCTTCGCGGGCAGAGCCCGCTCCCACGGGTTTGAGTGGATGTTCAGACCAGGGTTTCGATCCGCAGCGAATTGGTGCTGCCCGGCTTGCCGAAGGGCACACCTGCAGTGATCACCAAGGTATCGCCACGGCTCGCCAGCCCCTGCGCCTGGGCAATCTCCAGCGCCGTGGAACACACCTCTTCCACCTGCCGCAGCCGATCATTGACCACCGAACGCACCCCCCAGGCCACACTCAACTGACGGGCCGTGGCCAGGTTGGGTGTCAGGTTGAGGATCGGCACCCGTGGCCGCTCGCGCGCGGCGCGCAAGGTCGAAGCCCCGGACTCGCTGTAGTTGACCAGCACCGCCACCGGCAAGATGCCGCTGATGCGCCGGATCGCGCAGCTGATGGCGTCCGACACCGTGGCCTCGGCCTGGGGCCGGCTGACGTCCAGTTGCGCCTGATAGTCGGGGCCGCTTTCGACCTGGCGGATGATCTTGCTCATCATCTGCACGGCCTCCAGCGGGTAGTCGCCCGAGGCGGTCTCGGCCGACAGCATCACCGCATCCGTGCCCTCGGCCACGGCATTGGCCACGTCGGTCACCTCGGCGCGGGTGGGCGCCGGGGCAAAGCGCATGGATTCGAGCATCTGCGTGGCCACCACCACCGGCCGGCCCAGGGCGCGGCACACGGCGATGATGCGCTTCTGGATCTGCGGCACGGTTTCGGCCGGCACCTCCACGCCCAGGTCGCCACGGGCGACCATGATCGCGTCGCTCAAACGTGCGATCTCTTCCAGGTGAACCAGCGCCGAGGGCTTCTCGATCTTGGCCATCAGCCGCGCCCGGCCGGCGATCAGTTCGCGTGCTTCGAGAATGTCTTCGGGCCGTTGCACGAACGACAGCGCCACCCAGTCCACGCCCAGTTCCAGGCCGTAGCTCAGGTCGCGGCGGTCCTTGGCAGTCAGCGGGCTGAGCTCCAGCACCGCCTGGGGTACGTTGACGCCCTTGCGGTCGGACAACTCGCCGCCGGCCAGCACTTGGGTGTCGATGGCGGTCTCGTGTTTGGCGGTCACTTGCAGGCGCAGCTTGCCGTCGTCCAGCAGCAGGTCCATGCCCGGTTGCAAGGCGGCGATGATTTCCGGGTGTGGCAGGTTCACCCGGCGGGCGTCGCCGGCACTGGCGTCCAGGTCCAGGCGGAAAGCCTGGCCACGGTGCAGCAGCACCTTGCCGTCGGCGAAGCGGCCGACGCGCAGCTTGGGCCCTTGCAGGTCCATCAGCACGCCCAGCGGCGTATTGAGTTGGGCTTCGACGTCGCGGATCCACTCCAGGCGCTGGGCGTGATCGGCGTGCTCGCCATGGCTGAAATTGAGGCGAAACAGGTTCACCCCGGCCAGTGCCAGTTGGCGGATGTCTTCCTGGCTGCGCGTGGCAGGGCCCAGGGTGGCGAGGATCTTGGTGTTTTTATAGGCGGTCATGACGCGGAGGCTTCCAGGATCAGGATGGCGCGAAAGTCGTTGACGTTGGTGCGCGTCGGCTCGGTGATCACCAGCCCGTCCAGGGCCTGGAAATAGCCGTAGCCATTGTTGTTGTCCAGTTCGTCGCTGGCGCTCAGGCCCAGTTGGGCTGCGCGGCGGTAGCTGCACGGGGTCATGAGCGCGCCGGCGTTGTCTTCGGAGCCGTCGATGCCGTCGGTGTCACCCGCCAGCGCGTACACGCCCGGCAGGCCCTTGAGGCTGTCGGTCAGGCTCAGCAGGAATTCGGCGTTGCGCCCGCCACGGCCATTGCCGCGCACCGTCACCGTGATTTCGCCACCGGAGAGGATCACGCAGGGCGCCGCCAGCGGCTGGCCATGGATGACGATCTGCCGGGCGATGCCGGCGTGCACCTTGGCCACCTCGCGTGCTTCGCCTTCCAGGTCGCCGAGGATCAGCGGGCTGAAGCCGGCGGCGCGGGCTTTGACGGCGGCGGCCTGCAGCGCTTGCTGGGGTGTGGCGATCAGCTGGAAATGGCTGCGCGACAGGCACGGGTCGCCGTGCTTGACGGTTTCCGAGGCGGGGTTGTTCAGCCACTCGCGCACCGTGGCCGGCACCTCGATGTGGTAGCGGGCCAGGATCGCCAGGGCCTGCGCCGAGGTGCTGGGGTCGGCCACGGTGGGGCCGGAGGCGATGACCGTGGCCAGGTCGCCCGGTACATCGGAAATCGCGTAGGTGTGCACGGTGGCCGGCCAGCAGGCCTTGGCCAGGCGCCCGCCCTTGATCGCCGAAAGGTGCTTGCGCACGCAGTTCATCTCGCCGATGGTGGCGCCGGATTTCAACAGTGCCTTGTTGATGGCCTGCTTGTCGGCCAGGCTGATGCCCTCGGCCGGCAAGGCCAGCAGCGCCGAGCCACCGCCCGACAGCAGGAAGATCACCCGGTCGCTTTCACGCAGGTTGCTGACCAACTGCAGCACCCGCCCGGCCACGGCCAGGCCGGCGGCGTCGGGCACCGGGTGGGCGGCTTCCACCACTTCGATTTTCTGGCAGCTGGCACCGTGGCCGTAGCGGGTGACTACCAGGCCGCTGACCTCGCCCTGCCAGCAGCGCTCGACCACCTCGGCCATGGCCGCGGCGGCCTTGCCGGCGCCAATCACGATCACGCGGCCGCTGCGGTCGGTGGGCAGGAAGGGTTCCAGCACGTGGCTGGGGTGGGCGGCGGCGATGGCGGTGGCGAACAGCTCGCGCAGCAGGGATTGCGGATCGACTGACATGGCAGGCTCCCGGGGGATTTATGGTGTTATGGCGGGGCTTTGTAGCCGCTGCCGCCAGGCTGCGCTGGCCTGTATGGACACTGGAGATCTCCAGCGAGGCAGGGGGCCAGCGCAGCCTGGCGGCAGCGGCTACAGGGCGGGCAGGGTTACTTGTCGCGAATGCTGAAGTTGGCCATGTGCTCCAGCCCTTTGATCAGCGCCGAGTGGTCCCAGTTGCTGCCACCCAGGGCTGCGCAGGTGCTGAACACCTGTTGGGCATTGGCGGTGTTGGGCAGGTTGACGCCCAGCTCGCGGGCACCCTGCAACGCCAGGTTGAGGTCTTTCTGGTGCAGGCTGATGCGGAAGCCGGGGTCGAAGGTGCCTTTGATCATGCGCTCGCCATGCACTTCCAGAATCTTCGACGAAGCAAAGCCACCCATCAGCGCTTCACGCACCTTGGCCGGGTCGGCACCGTTCTTGGCGGCGAACAGCAACGCTTCGGCCACCGCCTGAATGTTCAGCGCGACGATGATCTGGTTGGCCACCTTGGCGGTCTGGCCATCGCCATTGCCGCCCACGCGGGTGATGTTCTTGCCCATGCTCTGGAACAGCGGCAGCGCGCGGTCGAAGGCGTCCTGGTCGCCGCCCACCATGATGCTCAGGGTGGCGGCCTTGGCACCCACTTCACCCCCGGACACCGGGGCATCCAGGTACTGCGCGCCACGTTCGTTGACCTTGGCGGCGAAGGCCTTGGTGGCTGACGGTGAGATGGAGCTCATGTCGATGACGATCTTGTTCGGGCCAAGGCCCTGGGCCACGCCCTGGTCGCGGAACAGCACGTCTTCGACCTGGGGGGTGTCGGGCACCATGATGATGATGAATTCGGCTTCCTGGGCTACCTCGCGCGGGTTGGCCAAGGCCACGGCGCCGGCGGCGACCAGGTCGGCGGGGGCGGCGTCGTGGTGGGCGGAGAGGAACAGTTGGTGACCTGCCTTTTGCAGGTTATGGGCCATGGGGTGGCCCATGATGCCGGTGCCGATGAATCCGATTTTTGCCATGGTGGTGATCCTTCCTGATTGTATTTGTTGAAAAGGATAACGATTGATGGATGCCTGCCCGGTCCTTGTGGGAGCGGGCTCTGCCCGCGAAGCAGGCACCTCGGTCTGTCGGGATTACGCGGCGCGCCCTTCGCGGGCAGAGCCCGCTCCCACAAGGGATTTGAGCCAGCCCAGGCCGGCTTCGGTGGTGGTCAGCGGCTTGTACTCACAGCCCACCCACCCCTGATAACCGATCCGGTCCAGGTGCTCGAACAGGAAGCGGTAGTTGATTTCGCCGGTACCCGGTTCGTGCCTGCCAGGGTTATCGGCCAATTGCACATGGTTGATCTGCGGCAGGTGCGCTTGCAGCGTGCGCGCCAGGTCACCTTCCATGATCTGCATGTGGTAGATGTCGTACTGCAGGAACAGGTTGTCGCTGCCCACTTCAGGCTGGATCGCCAGGGCCTGCTCGGTGGTGGTCAGGTAGAACCCGGGGATGTCCAGGGTGTTGATCATCTCCATCACCAGGCGAATGCCCGCCGCCTGCAACTTGTCGGCGGCGTATTTGAGGTTGGCGACGAAGGTGGCCTTCACCGTGGCGCAGTCCGCGCCCTGGGGGCGGATGCCGGCCAGGCAGTTGATCTGGGTGTTGCCCAGCACCTGGGCGTAGGCGATGGCCAGGTCCACGCCGGCGCGGAATTCCTCGACGCGGTCGGGGTGGCAGGCAATGCCACGCTCCCCCTTGGCCCAGTCGCCGGCCGGCAGGTTGAACAGCACCTGGGTCAGGCCGTGGGCCTGCAGTTGCGCCTTGATCTCGGCGGAGTTGTAGTCGTACGGGAACAGGTATTCCACGCCACTGAAACCGGCGTCGGCAGCGGCCTTGAAGCGGGCGAGGAAGTCCTGTTCGGTGAACAGCATCGACAGGTTGGCGGCAAAACGCGGCATACAAGCCTCCTTAAATGATCAGTCGAGCAGCGAGATGGCAGTAGGGGCGTCGTTGCCGACCAGCGCCAGGTCTTCGAATTCGTTGACGGCGTTGATCTCGGTGCCCATGGAAATGTTGGTCACCCGCTCCAGAATGATTTCCACCACCACCGGTACCTTGTACTCGGCCATCAGTGCCTGGGCCTGGCGCAGCGCCGGCTGGATCTGCGCTGGCTCGAACACGCGCAGGGCCTTGCAACCCAAGCCTTCGGCCACCGCCACGTGGTCGACGCCGTAGCCGTTGATTTCCGGGGCGTTGATGTTCTCGAAGGCCAACTGCACGCAGTAGTCCATTTCGAAACCGCGCTGGGCCTGGCGAATCAGGCCCAGGTAGGAGTTGTTCACCACCACGTGGATGTACGGCAGGTGGAACTGCGCGCCCACGGCCAGTTCTTCGATCATGAACTGGAAGTCGTAGTCACCGGACAGCGCCACCACCTTGCGGCTCGGGTCGGCCTTGACCACGCCCAGGGCGGCGGGAATGGTCCAGCCCAGCGGGCCTGCCTGGCCGCAGTTGATCCAGTGGCGCGGCTTGTACACGTGCAAAAACTGCGCGCCGGCAATCTGCGACAGGCCGATGGTGCTGACGTAGCAGGTGTCCTGGCCGAACACCTGGTTCATTTCTTCGTACACGCGCTGGGGTTTGACCGGCACGTTGTCGAAGTGGGTCTTGCGTTGCAGGCTGGCCTTGCGCTGCTGGCAATCGGCGAGCCAGGCGCTGCGGTCCTTGAGCTTGCCGGCGGCTTTCCATTCGCGGGCCACTTCCAGGAAGCGGTCCAGGGCCAGACCGGCGTCGGAAACGATGCCCAGGTCAGGAGTGAACACGCGGCCGATCTGCGTAGGCTCGATGTCCACGTGAATGAAGCGGCGGCCTTCGGTGTACACGTCCACAGAACCGGTATGGCGGTTGGCCCAGCGGTTGCCGATGCCCAATACCACGTCGGACTTAAGCATCGTCGCATTGCCGTAGCGGTGCGAGGTTTGCAGGCCGACCATGCCCACCATCTGCGGGTGGTCATCGGGGATGGTGCCCCAGCCCATCAGGGTAGGGATGACCGGGATGCCGGTCAGCTCGGCGAATTCCACCAGCTTGGCGCTGGCGTCGGCGTTGATCACGCCGCCACCGCTCACCAGCAACGGGCGTTCGGCCTGGTCCAGCAAGGCCAGGGCCTTTTCCACCTGGGTGCGGCTGGCGGCCGGGCGGGTCACCGGCAGCGGCTCGTAGGCGTCGATGTCGAATTCGATCTCGGCCATCTGCACGTCGAAGGGCAGGTCGATCAGCACAGGGCCGGGGCGGCCGGAGCGCATTTCATAGAAGGCTTTCTGGAAAGCGTAGGGCACCTGGCCCGGCTCAAGCACCGTGGTGGCCCACTTGGTCACCGGCTTGACGATGCTGGTGATGTCCACGGCCTGGAAGTCTTCCTTGTGCAGACGGGCGCGCGGTGCCTGGCCGGTGATGCACAGGATCGGGATGGAGTCGGCCGAGGCGCTGTACAGGCCGGTGACCATGTCGGTACCGGCCGGGCCGGAGGTGCCGATGCACACGCCGATGTTGCCGGCCTTGGTGCGGGTGTAGCCCTCGGCCATGTGCGAGGCGCCTTCCACGTGGCGAGCCAGCACGTGCTCGATACCGCCGACCTTCTTGAGGGCCGAGTACAGCGGGTTGATGGCGGCACCGGGAATGCCGAAGGCGGTTTCCACACCTTCGCGGCGCATCACCAGAACGGCTGCATCGATTGCTCTCATTTTGCTCATGGTTTTGTGCCTCTTTGTGTTTTGTAATTGTATACAAGTGGCTTGTGGCCCGAGTTTATTCACGGCGCAGGCTTCAGGTCAAACCCTTTTCGCATTTGCCGAGGGATGGCGTTATCTGGCCATTGGTCGGGATTATTTTCGATATTGTATACAATAAAATCTGTATTTGTGCTCTATTTGTCGTGTCGATTTTTCAAACAAGAGGATCTGCCGATGACTGCCATTACCTTGGCTGCTGCCAATCGTCTCGCCGAACACGCCCTGGCCACGGGGCGCGATATCAAAGCCGCGCCCCTGACGGTGGCAGTGCTGGACAGCGGCGGGCACCTGATCAGCCTGCAGCGTGAGGACGGCGCCAGCCTGCTGCGGCCCCATGTGGCGATCGGCAAGGCGTGGGGCGCCATTGCCCTGGGCAAGGGCTCGCGCTTGCTGGCGGTGGACGCACAGGCGCGGCCGGCGTTTTTCGCGGCGTTGAATGGGTTGGGGCAGGGTGGGGTGGTGCCGGCGCCGGGTGGGGTGTTGGTCAGGGATCGGCAGGGGGGGGTGATGGGGGCGGTGGGTATCAGCGGGGATGTGTCGGATGTGGATGAGCGCTGTGCGATCAGTGCCATCGAGGCGTTGGGGTGGGTGGCAGACGCTGGCGCCTGACCCGTAGCCGCTGCCGCCAGGCTGCGCTGGCCCTCATTGACACTGAATATCTCCGGCGTACGCCAGGGCCAGCGCAGCCTGGCGGCAGCGGCTACAGGGCGTCGGGGGCGCAGCCCTTCAACACCATGCGAATGATCGTCTGCGCCGCCGCCTCATAGTCACTCTCATCCAATCGCGCCTTGCCGGTGACCACAGCGATCTGCCAGTCAAAATCGGCGTAGGTCTGCGTCGCCGCCCAGATGCTGAACATTAGGTGGTGCGCATCCACATGGGCGATCTGCCCGCGGTCGATCCAGGTCTGGATGCAGTCGATGTTGTGCTTGGCCTGTGCGTTCAACTGCTGCACCTGGTCAGGGCTCAGGTGCGGCGCGCCATGCATGATCTCGCTGGCGAATACCTTGGAGGCCGCCGGCAGGTCGCGGGAGATGCGGATCTTGGAGCGGATATAGCCGCTGAGCACCTCGTTGGGCTCGCCTTCCGGGTTGAACGGCGTGGACGCCGCCAGGATCGGCTCGATGATGCTTTCCAGCACCTCCCGGTAGAGGTTTTCCTTGGACTTGAAGTAGTAGTAGACGTTGGGCTTGGGCAGCCCGGCCTTGGCCGCGATGTCGCTGGTCTTGGTGGCGGCGAAGCCCTTGTCGGCAAATTCTTCGCTGGCCGCGCGCAGGATCAGTTCTTTGTTGCGCTCGCGAATGGTGGTCATAAACCCGATGATTCCTTGCCTGCTGGGGCGGTGGGGCATGGTAGCACCGTGCTCGCGCAGCGCTCAACCGCAGGGCGCGCGCGGTGGGCAGGGCAACGGCGACAAGGTATGCTCGCGCTTATCGAACATGAAACATGGGAATGATTCTTATGGCAGGAAGCAGTCTGCTGGTATTGCTGGACGATATCGCCGCGGTACTCGACGACGTTTCGGTGATGACCAAGGTCGCCGCCAAACAGACCACCGGCGTGCTGGGCGACGACCTGGCGCTCAATGCCCAGCAGGTCACCGGCGTGCGTGCCGAGCGCGAGCTGCCGGTGGTGTGGGCGGTGGCCAAGGGCTCGCTGCGCAACAAGGTCATCCTGGTGCCGGCGGCGCTGGCCATCAGCGCCTTTGCGCCGTGGGCAGTGACGCCGCTGCTGATGGTGGGCGGTGCCTATCTGTGTTTTGAAGGCTTCGAAAAGGTCGCGCACCCGTTGCTGCACGGCAAGGCTGAGGACCAGGCCGAACACGCGGCGCTGAGCGCGGCGGCGGCTGACCCGACGGTTGACCTGGTGGCGTATGAGCAGGACAAGATCAAGGGCGCGGTGCGCACTGACTTCATTCTGTCGGCGGAAATCATCGCCATCACCCTGGGCATCGTCGCCGACGCGCCGCTGAGCCAGCAGGTGATCGTGATGAGCGGCATCGCCTTTGTCATGACCGTGGGGGTGTATGGCCTGGTGGCGGCCATCGTCAAGCTCGATGACCTGGGGCTGTGGATGACCCAGCGCTCGGGCGGCGTCACGCGCGCGGTCGGTGGCGGCATTCTGCGGGCGGCGCCGTACATGATGAAGACGCTGTCGGTGGTGGGTACGGCGGCGATGTTTTTGGTGGGCGGCGGGATTCTGGTGCATGGGATTGCGCCGTTGCACCATTGGGTGGAAAGCGTGGGCGGCAGCGTGACCATGGCGTTGATCAATGGCGTGCTGGGTGTGGTGGCGGGTGCTGTGGTGTTGGGTGTGGTCAGCGTCGCTGGCAAAATCTGGAAAGCCCTGCGCGGTTGATTGGCTGGCTTTGGGGTGGGCTTGCGGGCCTCTCGCGAGCAAGCTTTGCTCCCACAGTATCAAGCCAACCACGGTGGATGGCATGGCACTGTGGGAGCAAAGCTTGCTCGCGATGCAGGCGACGCGGTCTGTCTCATGAAACGATGGAATAACATCCCGCCAATTCCTCGTTTGCGGCCCGCCGGGCCGGGTTCGATACTGGGGCATCTGCCCTGAACGAGCCCGCTGCCCGTGACCGATCTTACCTACCGCTTCGCCCCCGCCTTCCAGGCGCCCACCGGTTCGGCCATCCGCGAGCTGTTCAAGTACCTGTCGCTGCCCGGCATGATCTCGTTCGCCGGCGGCTACCCGGCCACGTCGTTTTTCGACCAGCCCAACCTTGCGGCCGCCGCGGACCGCGCGTTGCGCGACAGCCCCGTGGATTGCCTGCAATACGCCGCCACCGACGGCCTGCCGGCCTTGCGCGAGCAATTGGCCGCGCTGATGGCCCGGCGCGGTGCACCCGTGGCCGTGGACGATTTGATGGTGACCACCGGCTCGCAACAGGGCCTGGACCTGCTGATCAAGGTGCTGCTCAGCCCCGGCGAGCGTGTGCTGGTGGAGCGCCCCACCTATCCGGCGGCGCTGCAAGCGTTCCGTCTGGCCGGCCTTGAGGTGCACAGCGCCGCCACCGACGCCCAGGGCCTGGACACCGAGCGCCTGGCCGAGCAGTTGTCGAAGCAGCCAAGGGGCAGTATTCGCCTGCTGTACTGCGTGCCGACCTTCGCCAACCCGACGGGCGCGTGCCTGCCGCTGCAGCGGCGTACGGCATTGCTGAAACTGGCTGCCGAGCATGACTTCCTGATCATTGAGGACGACCCCTACGGGGCCCTGCGTTTTGCCGGTGAAGCCGTGCCGTCGCTGCTGGCGCTGTCCGCCCAGGTCGACGGCGCGGCGGGCCGGGTGATCCACCTGTCCAGCCTGTCCAAGGTGGTGGCGCCGGGCCTGCGCATCGGCTGGCTGATCGCCCCGGCGGCCATCCGCCAGCGCTGTGTGATCGCCAAGCAGACCGTGGATTTGTGCACCGCGCCATGGGCCCAGCAGATTGCCGCGCTGTACCTGGCCGATGGCGCGTTGGAACGGGCGCTGCCGGGCCTGGCCCAGGGTTACGGGGAAAAATGCGCGCGCATGCTGGCCGGCCTGGAAGGCCTGAAGCACGTGTTGGAAGTGTCGCCGCCACAGGGCGGGATGTTCATCTGGGGGCGCTGTCGCGCTGGGGTGGATGCCACGCAGTTGTTGCAGCGGGCCATCGAGCAGCGGGTGATGTTCGTGCCGGGCGCTGCGTTCTTTGCCGACAACCCCGATGCCAGCAGCCTGCGCTTCTCGTTCGCAGCGCCGTCGCTGGAACAGATCGATGAAGGCCTGGTGCGCCTGGGGCGGTCGTTCGGCTGACCGCCCCGGCGCCGGGTATCGCTTAGAAGAACACTTTCAGCAGGAAGCTGGCGGTGTTCTGGTTGGTCTCGAAGCTATGGGTGCTCTGGATGCCGTACTTGTCTTTCCAGTAGTCGTATTCGAAACCTACGTAGACGGTCTGCGGCTTCCAGTCCAGCGCCTTGCCCAGGTCATACTTGACCTGCGGGTTGAAGTGCAGGTTCTTGTGGTAGTCGCCGTTCTTGTTCGAGTCGCTGCCGATCACCCAGTCCATGTAGCCGTCGATGAGGATATCGGACTTGCCCACGGGAATGGTGTAGGACCATACCGGGGTGATCTGCCACACGTTGTTGCCGGCGCGGTCACCGTCGACGATACGGTCGTAGAAGTTCAGCTGGAAGTAGTCGAAGCCGGGGATGTCCAGATCGAAGCCCGGGCCGATCAGGTAGGACTCCACGTCACCTTCGCCGAACTCGTAGGTCATGGCCAGCAGCACGTCCTTGACCGGGCCGTAACCGATTTTCTGGCCGAAGATCTTGCTGGCCGACAGGCGTGGGCTGAACTCGCCGTACAGGGTGTTGTTGCCTACGCCCGAGTCTTTCTTGCCGTTGTAGAAGATGTTGTCGACGAACAGGAAGTTGTCACCGTATTTCCAGCTGTCAGCGTGTTCGAACGTGAGGGTCTGCTGGTTTTCAGGGTTGACCTTGAAGTTCTGACCATACAGGTAGGTCAGGCTGTTGCTCTGCCATTGCAGCCAGCCGCCGTCGTCAGCCATGGCCTGGCCCCCCGCCAGCATGCCACCGGCCACCATCAGGCTCGAAAGAGTACGTTTCATTGGTTAGCTCCCAGGTTTGATTTCAGTCTGTTTTTCTAAGGTGGCGCTCTGTTGTGGCGCCTTTTTGGATGCAACAAAAGTCGTCCAACCGGTCAACTTCCTCTGCGGCGCAACTGAGATAGCAAGAGCCTTGCCAAGGTCAACGCGCGGCCAAAGAAATCCCGTCGGCTGCTGTGAAAAACAGTCGAAAGTTGTTCGATTGGCTGCAAACGGCGACGCGGCAGGGCAGGCGCCCGGTCTTGTACAAGAGGTCAGCTTTATCGGGGAAAAAATCCCCCCGGTTTTACGCGGCCGCGCAGATTACTGACTCGCGCGGCATCGCTCAAGTGCTCCGTTACAGAGCAGGCGCAGCAAAAGTGGGGCACTCGGTCAGCTTTTAGGCCGGCGCCCCCCACGCTCAGTGCTGATGCGCCGCTTTGGACAGGGCTTCGCGCTCGGCGCCGCCGAGTATGTTGAACAGCAGGTTGAGCAATACCGCGCTCAACGTTGCCATGGCGATGCCGCTGTGGGTGATGGGCCCCATCCATGCCGGCAGCTGGGAAAAGAACTCCGGACGCACCACCGGGATCAGGCCCATGCCGGTGCTGACGGCCACCAGCAACTGGTTGCGGCGGTCGCCGATGTCGGCCTCCTGGAGGATCTTGATGCCGGTGGCGGCGACCATGCCGAACATGGCGATGGCGGCGCCGCCCAGCACGGCAGGGGGGATGGACGCCACCAGGAACGCCGCCTTGGGCAGCAGGCTGAGGGCGATCAGGAACCCGCCCGCCACCATGGTCACCGAGCGGCAGCGTACGCCGGTCATCTGCACCAGGCCGATGTTCTGGGCGAACGAGGAGTGAGTGAAGGTGTTGAAGAAGCCGGCCACGAACGAGGCGGCCGCGTCGCACAGCAGGCCGCGGCGCAGCATGCCGGGGGTGACCTCGCGGTCGGTGATCTTGCCCAAGGCCAGGAACATGCCGGTGGACTCGACGAAGATGATCACCACCACCAGGCACATGGACAGCACCGGCGCCAGGCTGAAGGTGGGCATGCCGAAATGCAGCGGCTCCACCACTTGCAGCCAGGGCGCGGTGGCCAGCCCGGACAGGTCGACCATGCCGATGAAGCCCGTCAGGATGTAGCCCAGCACCATGCCGATGAGCACCGAGATGTTCACCCAGAAGCCGTTCATGAAGCGGTGGATCAGCAGGATGGTGGCCAGCACCAGGCCCGCCACCGTCAGGTAGATGGGCGAGCCGAACTGCACCGCCTTGGCGCCGCCCCCGGCCCAGTTGACCGCCACCGGGAACAGCGACAGGCCGATGGAGGTGATGACCGTGCCGGTGACCAGCGGCGGAAAGAACCGCACGATCTTGGACATGAACGGCGCGATGAGCATGCCGAAGAACCCGGCGGCGATGGTCGCCCCGAAGATGCCCGGCAGGCCCACGCCCTGCATGCCGGCCATGGCCACCATGCTGCCGACGGCGGCGAAGCTGGCGCCCATCATCACCGGCATGCGGATGCCCAGGGCGCCGATGCCCAGCGACTGCACCACGGTGGCCACGCCGGCCACCAGCAGGTCGGCGTTGATCAGGAAGGCGATTTCTTCACGGGAAAGGCCGGCGGCCTGGCCAATGATCAGCGGCACCGCGATGGCGCCCCCGTACATCAGCAGGACATGTTGCAAACCCACCAGGATCAATTGCATCAACGGCAGGGGCTGTCGCGGTGGCGCGGCGGGGATGCGCGCGTGGGTTGACTCGGACATGCAACACCTCGGATTTTGTTTTTATTGTGGAGCTGTGGTCAGGAGACTGAATTTACAAAGCCCTGTAGGGAGAGGCTGTTGTGGGAGCGGGCTCTGCCCGCGAACAATTCACCGCGCAGTTGCGGGTATACCGCGGCGCCTGATTCGCGGGCAGAGCCCGCTCCCACACAGTCAGCATCCATGCTGTTGCCTCCTCAGGATTGCTGGCGTCAGTTGGTCTGCGCGCCGTTGGCGATCCACTGGCCAATCAGGTTGCGCTCTTCCTGAGTCATCTGGGTGATGTTGCCCAGCGGCATGATCTGGCTGGCCACCGCCTGCGCCTGAATGCGCGGCGCCAGTTGCTGGATCTGCTGCGGGGTGTCGAGCATGATCCCGGCCGGCGCCGTGGAGAACAGTGGGCTGGTCGGCTTGGCCGAATGGCACACCGCGCAGCGCTCCTGGATCACGCCATGCACCTTCTCGAAGTCGGCATCGTTGGTCGCACGGCTGGCTTGCGCCGGCTGTTCGGCTACCGCCGGTTGCGCGGGCATTTCATCGGCGCGCTTGCCGCCGATTGCCGTGCCGGGCAGCGGTTGGTATTCGATCTTCGGCGCCTGGGCCACGTCGGCATTGTTGTTCATCTGCATCGGGCCTGTGACGAACGCCAGGCAGATCATGCCCAGTGCGCCGGCAGGCAAGGCCCAGGCGAACTTGTGGCTGTTGTGGCGGGTGTTGAAGTAGTGACGCACCACCACCGCCACCACGGCGATGCCGGCCAGGATCAGCCAGTTGTAGTGGCTGCCGTAGGTGCTGGGGAAGTGGTTGCTGATCATGATGAACAGCACGGGCAGGGTGAAATAGTTGTTATGGCGCGAACGCAGCAGGCCCTTGGCCGGCAGGGTCGGGTCGGGGGTGCGGTTCTCGGCGATGGCCGCCACCAGCGCGCGCTGGGCGGGCATGATGATGCGGAACACGTTGCCGACCATGATGGTGCCGATGATGGCGCCGGTGTGCAGGTACGCACCGCGGCCGCTGAACACTTGGCTGAAGCCGTAGCAGGCGGCGATGATCAGCACGAACAGCACCAGGCCCAGCAGGCCCGGGCGCTTGCCCAGCGGCGAGTCGCACAGCACGTCATAGATAAACCAGCTGGCGATCAGCGCACCGACGCCGATGGCAATGCCTTCCGGCCCGCTCAGGGTGCTGCCGGGTGCCAGCAGGTACAGGGTAGGGTTGGCATAGAACACCACGCACAGCAGCACGATGCCCGACATCCAGGTCCAGTAGGCTTCCCATTTGAACCAGTGCAGGTTGTCCGGCATGGTCGGTGGGGCCAGCTTGTATTTTTCCAGGTGGTAGATGCCGCCGCCGTGGATGGCCCACAGGTCACCGCTCAGGCCATCGCGGGGGTTGGCGCGATTGAGGTTGTTCTCCAGCCAGACGAAATAGAAGGATGCGCCGATCCAGGCGATCCCCACGATCATGTGAATCCAGCGCACGCCCAGATTCAGCCACTCCATCAGATGTGCTTGCACAGTTCTAACCTCTTGCCGTGCCACTGCGGTGCAATGGCCGGCCTTCTCTTATTGGTGGGGGGCGAGGATCAGTAATTCATCCTCATTGAAGAAATGCTCGTCGCAGTTGTTGCCGGAACCACTGCGATCAACCACCAGGAAGTCATCCCGCTTTTCGATCGTCAGCACCGGGTGGTGCCATACGCCGCGATGGTAATTGATGCCCTGCCTGCCATTGGTGATGAAGGCGCGGACCAAGCCTGATACAGGTGCATCGCCAAGTGGCGCGACCACGATCAGAAAGGGGTTGCCCAGCAGCGGCACGAAGGCCTGGCTGCCCAGCGGATGGCGCTCCAGCATGCGCACGGTCAACGGCATGTCCAGCACGTCCGCGCGGAAGATGCTGATGATCGCCTTGTCGTCCGGCGTGGCGGTCTCGACCGTGGCCAGACGATGAAAGCGCTGGGTCGAGCCGTTGTTGATCATGAAGTGGTCGCTGCCGTCGGTTTCGATCACGTCACCGAAGGGGGCGAAGGCTTCTTTTGTCAGGGGCTCGATCACTAGTGTGCGCATTGTGGGTCTTCTGTCTGTTCAGTGATTAATGTGTTGCCATGTCGGGCCTCTTCGCGGGCACGGCCCGCTCCTACAGAATTGCATTCCCCTGTAGGAGCGGGCCGTGCCCGCGAAATCCGCCCCGCTTACTTGGCGACCTTGCCGAGGACGCGCAAGCGGCTCACGCCACCGTCCGGGAACACGTTCAGGCGGATATGGGTAATAGGGCCCAGGTCCTTGATCTGCTCCTGGAAGCTGTGCTCCTGGTGCATCTGCAGTTTCTGGCTGGGCAGCAGTTCGCGCCAGAACAGGCTTTGCGTTTCGATCTGGCTGTCGGTGCCGCCCTTGACGAAGGCGCCCTGGATCGAGCAGCTGTCGGGGTAGTTGCCCTTGAAGTGCAGGGTGTCGACGATCACCTGCTCGACAGTGCCGGCATGCCCCAGGGCCACGATCACCCAGTCATTGCCCGGCGTGCGGCGGCGCGCGGTTTCCCAGCCGTCGCCCATGTTGATGCCACGTCCCGGGTTGAGGATGTTGCTCATGCGCCCGAAGTGCTCGTCGGAGCAGGCCAGTGCACGGCCGCCGTTCAGGGCGCTGGCCAGGTCGACTTGCTCGTTGTCGCCGGTGGCCGACCAGTCGCGGAACGGCACGCCGTACACGCGCAGGCGCGCCACGCCGCCGTCCGGGTAGATGTTGAAGCGCAGGTGGGTGTAGGCCTGGGCGTCGTTGATTTCGTGGTAGTGGTGGCTGTTGCCTTGCAGCTCCACGGCCGGCAGCACTTCGGTCCACTGGGTGGCGTCGGTCGGGTCGCCCTCGGCCACGAAGCAGCCTTCCAGCGAGGCCGACGGCGGGTAGTTGCCGGTGAAGAACGAGGTGTCGATGTCCACGCCCTTGATCGAACCCGGCACGCCCAGGCGGATCACCGCGCTGTCATAGCCTTCGAAGCGTTTGCGGCGCGATTCCCAGCCGTCCATCCATTTGCCGTTGTCGTCGAACACGCCTTCCTTCCACACCGCAGGGGTGGGCTGGAACAGGCGGTTGACGTCGGCGAACCAGTCGTCGGTGACCGAGACAGCCTGGGTACCCAGGCGCGCGTCGGCCAGGTTGACGAACTTCTCGAAGGGTGCGGCGTATGCTTTCATTTTTTCTTGTCTGCCTTGAATAGGTGGCTGGGGAGGCTCGCGGGGCCCTGGGTGCACTCGGTTGGTCCTGGGTGCGCTCGGGCCAGGCGCGCTATAGGGTCAGTAAGCGGAACAGGGCAATCTGGTTGATCTGCGCCAGGGCTTCCTTGAATTCGGCCTCGGCCGAGTTGTGGATGCGCACTTCGAACGCGGCGAGGATCTGATGCCGGTTGCTGCCTTTCACTGCCATGATGAAGGGGAACTTGAACTTGGCCTTGTAGGCGTCGTTCAACTCCGTGAAGCGCTGGAACTCTTCGGTGGTGCATTGGTGGATACCGGCGCCGGCCTGTTCGTTTGTGCTGGCTTCGGTCAGTTGGCCCTGGACGGCAGCTTTGCCGGCCAGGTCCGGGTGCGCGTTGATCAGTGCCAGCTGGCTGGCGTGATCGGCGCTTAACAGGATGTCGCTCATGCGCTGGTGCAGGGTTTCGATCTGGTCCAGCTCGGGGCCCTGGCCCAGGTCGTAGGCCTTTTCAGCCACCCATGGCGAGTGTTCGTAGATGTCGGCGAAAGCGGCGACGAAGGCCTCGCGGCCCAGGGTCGACGGCTTCAGTGTCTGGAAGGCAGTCATTGCGCGGCCTCGGCGGTGTAGGGGTGGGTTTCATGCCAGTGGCGGGCGATGTCGACACGGCGGGCGAACCACACCTGCTCGTGACCTTTCACGTACTCGATGAAACGCAGCAGCGAGGCCAGCCGCGCAGGGCGGCCGATCAGCCGGCAGTGCAGGCCGATGGAGAGCATTTTCGGCGCCTCGGCGCCCTCGGCGTACAGCACGTCGAAGGCGTCCTTCAGGTACTCGAAAAAGTCGTCGCCCTTGTTGAAACCCTGCACCTGGGTAAAGCGCATGTCGTTGGTGTCCAGGGTGTAGGGGATCACCAGGTGCGGCTTGTCGGTGGGGTTATTGCGTTCCCAGTAGGGCAGGTCGTCGTCGTAGGTGTCGGAGTCGTACAGGAAGCCGCCTTCCTCCATCACCAGTCGGCGGGTGTTGGGGCCGGTGCGGCCGGTGTACCAGCCCAGTGGGCGCTCGCCGCTGATTTCGGTGAGGATGCGGATGGCTTCGAGCATGTGCTCGCGTTCCTGGGCCTCATCCATGTACTGGTAGTCGATCCAGCGGTAGCCGTGGCTGCAGATCTCGTGCCCCTGGGCCACCATGGCGCGGATCACATCGGGGTGGCGCTGGGCGGCCATGGCCACGGCGAAAATGGTGAGCGGGATGCCCGCTTCCTTGAATACTTTCAGCACCCGCCACACACCCGCGCGGCTGCCGTATTCGTACAGCGATTCCATGCTCATGTTGCGCTCGCCCTGCAGGGGCTGGGCGGCGACCATCTCGGACAGGAAGGCTTCGGACTCCTTGTCACCGTGCAGGATATTGCGCTCGCCGCCTTCCTCGTAATTGAGCACGAAAGACAGGGCGATGCGGGCGTTGCCCGGCCAATGCGGGTGGGGCGGGTTGGGGCCGTAACCGATGAGGTCGCGTGGGTAATCAGCGCTCACTGCTTGCATCCTTCTTCGCGTCATTAGGGTGGCGGGTGGCCCCGATGAGGTTGGCGACCCGGCGATGGATTGATTGTATACAACTTTATCGCCGATTTGTAAGCCTGTTTTTTGCCAATCATCGTATTGATGTGTTGATTTCATCCCTTGCAAAATACTTGCCCAACCGGTCAGGTAATGACTGCCAAGCCGCAGCGGTGCGTGCATTTGCGGCCGAAATGCCCGATTAATGGGAAGGGTAGCAGGGGCCGAAAAAAAGCCAGAATTATTGTGTACAATTTCAATTGAAAGTGTCTTAATGTTTGCCTGTCGGACGGTTTGAGTGCCCCGCAATGGTGCGCAAGCCTGTGATAAACCGGATCAAAATGAGGCACGAAAGACCATGGGACGTTTGACTACACACGTGCTGGACGCCGCCCACGGCTGCCCAGGCAGCGGCATCAAGGTCGAGCTGTATCGCGTTGAAGGTCAGCAGCTGGAGCTTGTGGCCAGCGCCTTGACCAACAGCGACGGTCGTTGTGACGCACCGCTGTTACAGGGTGATGACTATCGCACCGGCGTGTATCAGCTGCAGTTTGCCGCTGGCGAGTATTTCCGCGCCAAAGGCGTGCAAGGGCCAGGCCAGGCGTTCCTGGACGAGGTGGTGTTGCGCTTCGGCATCAGTGCCGAGCAGGACCATTACCACGTGCCGTTGCTGCTTTCGCCGTACAGCTATTCCACCTATCGCGGCAGCTGACGGCTGCCGGAACAGCGCTTCGTTGGTACCTCTTGCCCGCCCACACTGCGGGCTTTTTTTGTTTTGCGTTTGCACCTGTAGCCGCTGCCGCAGGCTGCGCTGGCCCTCATATACCCCGCAAATCTCCAGCGAGGCACAGGGCCAGCGCAGCCTGGCGGCAGCGGCTACGGGTTGGCTTGGCCCCACGATGGTGCTGTTCAGGGTAGTATTCGCCGAGTATTCCTCATCACCGAATGGAACTCGTCGAGTCGATCTATGAAAAAAGCAGCAGGCATAGCAGCAGGTGTGATCATTGTCGTGGGCGCGCTCGCCACCGGCGGCGCGTGGTACACCGGCACGCAACTGGAAGGGGTGTTGCAGAACGCCGTGGCGCAGGCCAATACGCAGTTGGCGCAATCGGGCGTCACGCCTGACGGCAAGCCGCAGTTCAGTGCCGAACTGGTGTCCCTGGACCGCCAATTCTTCAGCAGCACCGCCCATTACCGCCTGAACGTGCAGCTGCCCGATGGCCAGCTGGCGCACTACGCGTTCGTCGACCACATCGAGCACGGCCCCTTCCCGCTGTCGCGCGTGGCCTCGCTGCGCCTGACGCCAGTGATGGCCGCCAGCAACGCAGCGCTGGAGAACAATACTGACACCGCCAAATGGTTCGCCCTGAACAACGGCCAGGCGCCGTTGACCAGCCAGACCGTGATTCACTACGACCGCAGCAGCTCGACCCAGCTGACGCTGGTGCCGGTGGAATCCAAGGCGCCGGGCAAGACCCTGAAGTTCTCCGGCCTGAGCATGACCATCAACACCACGGCCGATGCGCAGAAATATGACCTGAAGGGCAACTTCGACCAGCTGTCCATGGACGTGGCCAGCGAGAAGGGCCCGGTGCATGCCGACGTCAATGGCGTGACCCTGGAAGGCGGTGGCGAGAAGGGCAAATCGGGCTTCTACCTGGGCCACTCACAACTCAAGACGGCCAGCGTCAACCTGCAGGGTGCCAACGCGCCGGCGATTGTCGTCAAGGACCTGGCCATCAGCGGCCTGATGCAGGAAGTCGATGACAAGCTGGCTGCCGAGATCAACTACGGCGTGGGCGCGCTGTCGGTGGGTGGCCAGGCCTTCGGTTCGGCGCAGATGAACTGGAAGCTGGGCAACTTCGATATCGCGGCCAGCAAGGCGCTCTACACGTTGTACCTGGCCAAGATCGCTCCGCAGCAGCAAGCGGCCGCCGCCGCTGGCGTGCCGTTGAAACTGCAGCTCAGCGATGCCGATCAGCAGCAGCTCAACACTGACCTGATGGCGCTGCTGGCCGGCAAGCCGCACATCGAGATGGAGCGTCTGGCGATCAAGACCGCCAACGGCGAAAGCCAGGCGCACCTGTCGCTGGACCTGGCCAACCCAGGCACGCTCGACAGCCAGAACCCGGACGTGGGCAAGAAGATGATCGGCCTGCTGGACGCCAGCATCACCCTGTCCAAACCGATGATTGTTGACCTGGCCACGGCCCAGGCGCAGTTGCAGGGGCAGACCGACAAGGACGCCGTGGCCCTTCAGGCCAAGAACGTCAGTGATTCGGTGAGTGGCATGGCAGTGATGACCCAGCTGGGCAAGGTCGAGGGCGACAACGTCACCAGCCGCCTGCATTACGCCGATGGCGTGGTGGACTTCAATGGCCAGAAAATGACGCCGGAGCAGTTTGCGGCGTTTATCGGCAACCTGTTGGGCCAGCAGCAGGCCCAGCGCTGATCTGACCTATCGCGTTGCCCGCATCGCGACTAAAGTCGGCTCCTACACCGTCCGTGGTAGGAGCCGGCCTTGGCCGCGATGGCGTAGTCAGCTGCGGCTGATCAGCGCCGCAGCCCCCGCGCCACCAAACAACGCCGCACTCACCCGATTGAACCAGCTCTGCCCGCGCCCCGTGCGCAGGTAGCGCGCCGCGCCGTGGGCGCCCAGGCCGTAGCCCAGCTTGCACAGCAGATCCAGCACCGCCCAGGTGGCAATCATGATGCCCAGTTGCGCCGCCAGCGATTGCCCGGCGTCGAGGAACTGCGGCAGGAAAGCGGCAAAGAACAGAATGTCCTTCGGGTTGCTGGCGCCCAGCGCAAAGGCGCGCCAGAACAGCGCGCGGAAACGCGGGGCGGGCAGGTCGGCGGGCACTTCGGCGGCGCTGGGCGCGCGGCGCGATTGCTGCCAGCTTTGCCAGGCGAGGTAGAACAGGTACAGCGCACCGACGATTTTCAGGGCGCTGAAGACTTTTTCCGAGGCCATCAACAACGCGCCTAGGCCCAGCGCCGAAGCGCTGAGCAGGCAGATCGAGGCACTGACCCCACCCAGGAACGCCGGATAGGAACGGCGCAGGCCGAAGTTGAGGCTGTTGCCGATCATCAGCAGCGACAGCGGGCCGGGGATCACGATCACCACCCATGCGGCGGCGCTGAACAGCAGCCAGGTTTGCAGCGTCATTATTGTTCTCCTTGCTGTTATGCGGCGCCTGCTTCCCGAGCTTCGCTCGGTCCCACACCTTTCGCGGCAGTGGTGTCAATGAAGCAAAGCTCTTAGCTTTTGGTGGCACTGCAGGTCTACCTGTGGTGCCTCCAAGGGCTAAGTGCTTTGCCTGTCTGACACCACTGCCGCGAAAGGTGTGGGACCGAGCGAAGCTCGGGAAGCGGCCACCGCCGATTTAACCTACAAAAACACAAACTTGGCGATAAAGATCACACACAGCACCCACAAGCTCGCCGAGATATCGCGATGCTTGCCAGTCCCCGCCTTCAGCGCCACATAGCTGATAAAGCCCAGCGCAATACCGTCCGCCACCGAAAACGTCAGCGGCATCATGATCATCGTCACGATCGCCGGAATGCTCTCCGTCGCCTCGTCCCAGTTGATATGCGCCATGCCGCCCATCATCAGCATCGCCACGTAGATCAGCGCGCCAGCCGTAGCATAAGCGGGAATCATGCCAGCCAGCGGCGCGAAAAACATCGCCGCGACGAACAACAGGCCCACGGTAACTGCGGTCAGGCCGGTACGACCACCGGCGGCCACGCCTGCGGCGCTCTCTACATAGCTGGTCACCGGCGGCACGCCGACCATGGCGCCGAACACGCTGGAAGCACTGTCAGCTTTCAAGGCCCGCGAAAGGTTTTCGATGCGGCCGTCGGCGTTCACCAGGTTGGCCCGCTGGGCCACGCCCATCAGCGTGCCGGCGGTGTCGAACATGTGCACGAACAGAAAGGCCAGCACCACGCTGATCATGCTGACGTTGAACACGCCCGCCACGTCCATGGCCAGCCAGGTGGGTGCCAGGCTGGGCGGCATGGAGAACACGCCGCCGTACTGCACGATGCCCAGCCCCCAACCCGCCAGGGTGACGGCGATGATGCTGATGAGGATGGCGCCGAACACCCGATGGTAGCTGAGCACCGCAATCAGCAGGAAGCACACCGCCGCCAGCAGCGGCGCCGGGTCACGCAGGTTGCCCAGCTTGATCAGGGTGGCGGGGCTGGCGACGATGATGCCCGAGGTTTTCAGGCCAATCACGCCCAGGAACAGCCCAACCCCTGCGCCCATGGCGAAGCGCAGGCTGACCGGGATGCTGTTGAGCAGCCACTCGCGCACCCGCGACAGGGTCAGCACCATGAACAGCAGGCCGGAGATGAACACCGCGCCCAAAGCCGTCTGCCACGAATACCCCATGGTGCCGACCACGGTGTAGGTGAAAAACGCATTCAAGCCCATGCCCGGCGCCAGGCCCACCGGCCAGTTGGCGTACAGGCCCATCAGCAGGCAGCCCAGCGCCGCCGCGATGCAGGTGGCGACGAAGGCGGCGCCATGGTCGATGCCGGCGTCGGCCATGATGTTGGGGTTAACGAAGATGATGTAGGCCATGGTGATGAAGGTGGTCAGGCCTGCGATCAGTTCGGTGCGCACAGTGGTGCCGTGCAGGCTGAGTTTGAACAGGCGCTCCAGCAGGCCGCGACGCAGGGGCGGGGCGAGGTTCAGGGGCGCGGCTTCGGATTTATTGCTTTCCACAGCGAGTTACTCCTCAAGGCTTTTGTTGTTTTCCGAAGCCACGCGCGAAACGGCGTGACCCCGTGAGGCAGGTAAGAGTGGTGGTGCAGGCGACCGATTGTTATTTGACCTCTGGGTCAGGTTTGTCGCTCGAAGGGGATTATGAGGTTGTATACAAAGAATGCAAATAATGTTTTCAGCTTTGTGCGCAGATTATTCCGCCATCGCGGCATATGGTGTTCGCCAGTGGTTGCCAAGTGCCGCTATGCTTGACCTGACACAAGCCCATAGCCCTGTGTACAATGGGCCTTACTGCCGCAAAACCTTCACCTTCGAGTGCCCATGAACGAACAGCTGCAACCCCTCAAGAAACCCACGCGCGCGGCCAAGGCCGGGCGTCTCGGCACCCAGGACGACATCGTCTACGCCCATATTTTCGAGGCCATTCTCGAACAGCGCCTGGCGCCTGGGACCAAATTGAGCGAGGAAGCACTGGGCGAGATCTTCGGCGTCAGCCGCACCATCATCCGCCGCGCGCTGTCGCGCCTGGCCCATGAAGGCGTGGTGTTGTTGCGCCCCAACCGCGGTGCGGTGGTGGCCAGCCCCAGCGTCGAGGAAGCCCGCCAGGTGTTCTTCGCCCGGCGCATGGTGGAGCGCGCCATCACCGAACTGGCCGTGGAGCATGCCACCGCCGAGCAACTGGCTGAATTGCGGCAGATGGTGCTGGATGAGCGCGACAGCTTCTCGCGCGGCGACCGTGGCGCTGGTATTCGCTTGTCCGGCGAGTTCCACCTGAAACTGGCCGAAGCGGCGAAGAACGCGCCGTTGATCAGCTTCCAGCGCAGCCTGGTGTCGCAGACCTCCCTGATCATCGCCCAGTATGAAAGCGGCAACCGTTCGCACTGCTCGTATGACGAACACACCCAGCTGATCGACGCCATCGAAGCCCGCGACGCGGCCCTGGCGGTGGACCTGATGATGCATCACATGGACCACATCGACAGCAAGCTGAACCTGGACGAGGAAAGCGCCTCGGATGACCTGCATGCGGTGTTTTCGCACCTGTTGCAGGGCAAGAAGGGT
This sequence comes from Pseudomonas sp. TE3644, assembly GCF_056278815.1. Classification (NCBI taxonomy): domain Bacteria; kingdom Pseudomonadati; phylum Pseudomonadota; class Gammaproteobacteria; order Pseudomonadales; family Pseudomonadaceae; genus Pseudomonas; species Pseudomonas sp. TE3644. The sequence goes on from NZ_JBWBQF010000001.1 coordinate 1,098,295, forward strand.
GGCAAGGGTTAATTCCAGCGGTGCGTGATTCGCGGGCACGGCCCGCTCCTACGGTACGGTGTAGTCCTGTAGGAGCGGGCCGCGCCCGCGAAAGGGCCGTCAGCCGCGCTGATGAACCTTGTTGCCCGCCGCATAGGTCTGCAGCACCGTCCGGTCATCCCCCAGCGTCGTCAGCACAAACAACGTCTCTTCAATGCCCTTGGACTGCTTGATCCGATACGCCAGCAACGGCGTGGCGTTGTAGTCCAGCACCACGAAGTCGGCATCGCTGCCCGGCTGCAGATTGCCTACCTTGTCTTCCAGGCGCAGCGCTCGCGCGCCACCCAGCGTGGCCAGGTACAGGGACTTGAACGGGCTTAGCCGCGCGCCCTGCATCTGCATCACCTTGTAGGCTTCGTTCAGCGTGTGCAGCAGCGAGAAGCTGGTGCCGCCGCCCACGTCCGTGCCCAAACCGACATTGAGCTTGTGCTTTTCAGCCTGGGGCAGGTTGAACAGGCCGCTGCCCAGGAACAGGTTGGAGGTAGGGCAGAAAGCAATCGCCGAACCCGTCTCGGCCAGGCGCGCGCACTCGTCGTCGCACAGGTGCACACCATGGGCGAACACCGAGCGCTCGCCCAGCAGCTGGTAGTGGTCGTACACGTCCAAGTAGCCCTTGCGCTCGGGGAACAGCGCCTTGACCCACTCGATCTCCTTGATGTTTTCGCTGATGTGGGTCTGCATATAGACGTTGGGGTATTCCTTGAGCAGTTGGCCGGCCACGGTCAGTTGCTCAGGGGTGCTGGTGGGCGCGAAACGCGGGGTGACGGCATAGTGCAGGCGGCCCTTGCCGTGCCAGCGCTCGATCAGCGCCTTGCTGTCGGTGTAGCTGCTCTCGGCGGTGTCCACCAGGTAGTCGGGGGCGTTGCGGTCCATCATCACCTTGCCGGCGATCATGCGCAGGTCGAGCTTTTCGGCCGCTTCGAAGAAGGCGTTCACCGACTCTGGGTGCACGCTGCCAAACACCAGCGCGGTGGTGGTGCCGTTGCGCAGCAGTTCCTTGATGAAAATGTCCGCCACTTCGTCGGCGTGGGCCTTGTCGGCGAACTGGCTTTCGAACGGGAAGGTGTAGGTGTTGAGCCAGTCCAGCAGTTGCTCGCCATAGGAGGCGATCATGCCGGTCTGCGGCAGGTGGATGTGGGTGTCGATGAAGCCGGGGGTGATCAGCGCGTCGGGGTAGTGCTCGATGGCAATGTCCGCCGGCAGGGTCGGCAGCAGCGCTTCGGCGTGACCGACGGCGCTGATCAGGCCGTTCTCCACCACCAGCAGGCCGTCGGCGAAGTACTCGTAGGAAGCGTCGACACCGACTTCGGCGGGGTCGCCGATGCTGTGCAGGATGGCGGCGCGGTAGGCTTTGCGGGTAAGGCTCATGGGTCTCTTTCTCAGGCTTGGCTGCGTCGCGAGTGCGGCAGCAGTTGGGCAATGGGTTCGGCGCTGGCAGTGCCCTGGCCGAAGTTGGCGTTGTAGGTGGCGATGATTTCGGCGGCAACCGACACGGCGATTTCAATCGGCAGTTTGCCTTTGACGTCGGCCAGGCCCATAGGGCACCTCATGCGTTGCACCACCTGTGGATCGAAGCCGCGGTCGCGCAGGCGATGTTCGAATTTGACCCGCTTGGTTTTCGAACCGATCAGGCCGAACCAGGCGAAGTCGTTGCGCTTGAGGATGGCGGCGGTCAGTTCCAGGTCAAGCTGGTGGTTGTGGGTCATGACGATGCAATAGCTGCCGGCGGGCAGGTCGTCGACTTCGTCCACCGGTTCTTCGTTGACTATTTTGCGCACGCCTGCGGGGATATTCGCGGGGAATTCCTGCTCGCGCGAGTCGATCCAGGTGACGCGGCAGGGCAGGGCCGCCAGCAGCGGCACCAGCGCACGGCCCACGTGCCCGGCGCCGAACACGACGATGCGCGCCTGCACCTGGCCCATGGGCTCGAACAGCAGCACGGTGGCGCCGCCGCAGCACTGGCCCAGGCTGGCCCCCAGGCTGAAGCGCTCCAGGTGGGTGGCCTGGCTGCCGCTGGCGAGCATCTCGCGGGCAATGTGCATGGCCTTGTATTCCAGGTGCCCGCCGCCGATGGTGTCGTAGAGCTGGGTGGCGCTGACCACCATTTTCGAGCCGGCGTTGCGGGGGGTGGAGCCTTTTTCTTCGATGATGGTCACGAGTACGCAGGGTTCGCCTTGTTCCTGCAGGGTGGCCAGGGCGCTGATCCAGTTGTTCATGTACATATCCCCTGTAGCAGCGGCCGTAAGGCCGCGTCAAAGGCGCCGCGGTATGTCAGGTACGCCGGTGGTGTCTGGGACGCAGCCTGGCGGCAGCTGCTACAGATGATGCGGGTCATGACACAGCCTCCTCGGTGATCGGGGCGCTGGCCGCCACCGCCTTGCGCATCTGCTCACACCCCCACAACACCCGCTCCGGCGTGGCCGGCGCATCGATGTTGGGCTGCACTTTGTAATCCGCCAAACTGGCCACCGCATCCTTGATCGCACACCACGCCGCAATGCCCAGCATGAACGGCGGCTCGCCCACGGCCTTGGAGTGGAACACCGTGTCCTCGGGGTTCTTGCGGTTCTCCACCAGCTTCACCCGAAGGTCGGCCGGCATGTCAGCCACCGCCGGGATCTTGTAGCTGGCCGGGCCGTTGGTCATCAGCTTGCCCTTGGCGTTCCACACCAGCTCTTCGGTGGTCAGCCAGCCCATGCCTTGAATGTAGCCGCCTTCCACCTGGCCGATGTCGATGGCGGGGTTCAGCGAGGCGCCCACGTCGTGGAGGATGTCGGTGCGCAGCATCTTGTATTCACCGGTCAGGGTGTCCACCACCACTTCGGCGCAAGCGGCACCGAAGGCGAAGTAGTAGAACGGTCGGCCACGGGCCTGGCTGCGGTCGTAGAAGATCTTCGGCGTCTTGTAGTAGCCGGTGCTGGACAGCGACACCTGGCCCATCCACGCCTGCACGATCAGGTCGGCGAAGGGCATCACCAACTCGCGCACGCGCACATGGCCGTTGCGAAATTCCACGTCCTCGTCGCTGACGCCGTATTTGCGCGCGGCAAATTCCACCAGGCGCTGCTTGATGATTTCGGCGGCGTTCTGCGCGGCCTTGCCGTTCAGGTCGGCGCCGCTGGAGGCCGCCGTGGGCGAGGTGTTGGGCACCTTGTCGGTGTTGGTGGCGGTGATCTGGATGCGGCTGATGTCCACCTGGAACACCTCGGCCACCACCTGGGCGACCTTGGTGTTGAGGCCCTGGCCCATCTCGGTGCCGCCGTGGTTGAGGTGGATGCTGCCGTCGGTGTAGATGTGGATCAAGGCGCCTGCCTGATTCAGGAAGCTGGCGGTGAACGAGATGCCGAATTTCACCGGCGTCAGCGCCAGGCCCTTCTTCAGCACCGGGCTGTGGGCGTTGAAGCGGCGGATCGACTCGCGGCGCTCCTGGTATTCGCTGCTGGCTTCAAGCTCGGCGGTCATCTCTTCCAGCAGGTTGTGTTCCACCGTCTGGTAGTAGTGGGTGACGTTGCGCTCGGTCTTGCCGTAGTAGTTGGCCTTGCGCACCGCCAGCGGGTCCAGCCCCAGGTGGCGGGCGATATGGTCCATCACCTCTTCGATGGCGACCATGCCCTGGGGGCCGCCAAAGCCGCGATAGGCAGTATTGGAAGCGGTGTTGGTCTTGCAGCGATGGCCGTTGATGGTGGCATCGCCCAGGTAATACGAGTTGTCGGCGTGGAACATGGCGCGGTCGACGATGGACGCCGACAGGTCCGGGGAGTAGCCGCAGTTGCCGGCCAGGTCCATGTTGATGCCGTGCAGGCGGCCGCTGTCGTCGAAGCCCACGTCGTACTCGACGTAGAAAGGGTGGCGCTTGCCGGTCATGGACATGTCCTCGACCCGCGGCAGGCGCATCTTGGTGGGCTGGCCGGTGAGGTGGGCGATCACCGCGCACAGGCACGCGGGGCTGGCGGCCTGGGTTTCCTTGCCGCCGAAACCGCCGCCCATGCGGCGCATGTCCACCACCACCTTGTTCATCGACACGTCCAGCACCTCGGCCACCAGCTTCTGCACTTCGGTGGGGTTCTGGGTGGAGCAGTAGACGATCATGCCGCCGTCCTCGGTGGGCATCACCGAGGAGATCTGGGTTTCCAGGTAAAAGTGCTCCTGGCCGCCGATGTGCAGGGTGCCTTGCAGGCGGTGCGGGGCGCTGGCCAGGGCGGTGGCCGAGTCGCCACGTTTATGGGTGTGGCTGTCGAGCACGTAGTGCTGTTTGCGGAACGCCTCGACGATGTCGAGCACCGGTTCCAGGTCTTCGTATTCGATGATCGCGGCCATGGCCGCCTTGCGCGCGGTGTCCAGGTCGCTGGCGGCCACGGCCACCACGGGCTGGCCGACGAATTCCACCAGGTCGATGGCCAGCAACGGGTCGCCAGGCAGCAACGGGCCGATGTCTTTCAGGCCCGGAATGTCTTCGTAGGTGATGGCGATGCGCACGCCGGGGAAGGCGTAGCAGGGGCCGGTGTCGATCTTGACCACGCGGGCGTGGGCACGGTCCGACAGACGTGCGTAGACGTGCAACTGGTTGGGAAATTCCAGCCGGTCATCGATGTACTGGGCCTCGCCCGACACGTGCTTGTCGGCGCTGTCGTGCTTGACGCTGCGGCCCACGCCGGTGGTCAGGCCCTGGGCAAAGCGTTCGGCCAGTTCGGCTTGGGTGAGTGGTGCGCCATGATGATTAGACATAAGCGGTCACCCGAGTCTCGATGTAAGGGGAGTGCTGCTCGATGAAGTACTTGCGCAGCAGGTTCTGGGCGGTCAGCAGGCGGTATTCCTTGCTGGCGCGGAAGTCCGACAGCGGCGTGAAGTCCTCGGCCAGGGCGGCGCAGGCGGCTTCCAGGGTGGCGTGGTTGAACACCTTGCCCAGCAGCGCGGCTTCGCAGGCGCGGGCCCGTTTAGGCGTGGCAGCCATGCCACCGAAGGCGGCGCGCACATCGCTGACTACGCCGTCTTCCAGGCGCAGGTTGAACGCGGCGCACACGGCGGAAATGTCATCGTCCAGGCGCTTGGACACTTTGTAGGCGCGGAAGCTGCGCCCGGCCTGGGCGCGCGGCACGATGATCTTCTCGATGAACTCGCTTTCCTGGCGGGCGGTGATGCGGTAGTCGATGAAATAGTCGTCCAGCGCCAGGGTGCGGGTGTCGTTGCCCTTGCGCAGCACCACTTGCGCGCCCAGGGCGATCAGCAGGGGTGGGCTGTCGCCGATGGGCGAGGCGTTGCCGATGTTGCCGCCCAGGGTGCCCTGATTGCGGATCTGCAGGGAGGCGAAACGGTGCAGCAGTTCGCCGAAGTCGGGGTATTCGGCTCTCAGCGCCTCGTAGCAATCGGTGAGCGGCGTGGCGGCGCCGATTTCCAGGCGGTCGTCGAAGTGCTCGATGCGCTTCATCTCGGCGACGTTGCCGACGTAGATCATCACCGGCAGGGTGCGATGAAACTGGGTGACTTCCAGCGCCAGGTCGGTGCCGCCGGCCAGCAGCCGGGCTTCGGGGTGCGAGCCATAGAGGTCGGCCAGGTCGGCGACGGTCAGGGGTACCAGGCAGCGTTTGTCGCCGCTGTTCAGTTCACCGGTTTCAGTGGGGGCGATGGCTTTAAGGCGCGCGATAGTCTCGGCCTCGGCGGCGTCGAACTGATCAGGCGGCTGTTGGCAGCAGGCCTGCTCGGCGGCGGCCAGGATAGGGCGGTAGCCGGTGCAGCGGCACAGGTTGCCGGCCAGGGCCTCGTGGGCCTTGTGGCTGTCGGGCTGGTCGGTATTTTTCTGCAGGGCGAACAGCGACATCACAAAGCCCGGCGTGCAGAAGCCGCACTGCGAACCATGGCAATCGACCATGGCCTGCTGCACGCTGTGCAATTGGCCTTTGTGCTTGAGGTCTTCGACGCTGATCAGCTGTTTGCCGTGCAGCGACGACACGAACGTGAGGCACGAATTGAGGCTGCGATAGCGCAGGCGCTCGCCCTCAAGCTCGGCCACCACCACGGTGCAGGCGCCGCAGTCGCCGCTGGCGCAGCCTTCCTTGGTGCCGGGTTTTTTAAGGTGCTCGCGCAGGTACTCGAGCACGGTCAGGTTGGGGTCCAGGGCGTGCTCACTGCGCAATTCCCTGTTGAGTAGAAACTGGATCACGGAAAGGCCTCACTGACGCATTTATTGTTGTTGACCGACGATGCTTTGAATTTAGCAGTTCTGACTTTGCGGTCAACACTTTTCTGACTCCAAAGTCAGGATTTCAGGCGAGCGGAAGCATTCACCCTGTAGCCGCTGCCGCCAGGCTGCGCTGGCCAGCATTGCAACGCTGTAATCCAGGGTGTACTCAAGGGCCAGCGCAGCCTGTCGGCAGCGGCTAAGGGTGTTCAGCCGATTTATTTGCTTATTCCATGCCAAAAGGCCATATCCCCCTCTGCGTTTCCAGGGGGCAAGTGCGCTACACTTCGCCGCTTGCCATGTCTGAAGAGTTTGAAGGACAACCATGACGTTCAAGGCGCCGGACAGCCTCTCCGAGCAAATCGCCGATTACCTGGCCGAACGCATCATTCAGGGTGAATTGGCCCCCGGTGAGCGCATCCAGGAACAGAAGGTCACTGCGGCCCTCAATGTCAGCCGTGGGTCGGTGCGCGAAGCGCTGCTGATCCTGGAACGGCGCCACCTGATCGCGATCCTGCCGCGTCGTGGTGCACACGTGACCGAACTCAGCGCCCATAAGGTGCAGAGCCTGTGCGCGCTGATGAGCGAGATGTATATCCTGCTCGGCAACGCCGTGGCCGTGCGCTGGCAGACCCAGGCGGACCTGGCGCCGTTCCTGGCCATCCAGCAGCGCCTGGGCGAAAGCATGGGGCGCCAGGACATCAAGGTGTTCGTTGAAGAAAGCTTCAATGTGATGCGCGCCGCGTTCCCGTTCGCCGACAACCCGTACCTTCAGGAAACCGTCGAGAACCTGCAGCCGGCCATGAGCCGCACCTATTACCTGGCGCTGGACCAGCGCAAGGCCACCATGAACGAATACCTGGCGCTGTTCGACAGCCTGTTGCAGGCCGTAGTGGCCCGTGACCTGCCGCGCATCCGCACGGTGCTGAGTGACTACACCCAGCGCAGTTGCCAGTTGGTGCTGGCCGCGTTGGCGGCAGGCTGACCATGCGTCTCAAGTGCATCAAGCTGGCGGGGTTCAAGTCGTTCGTCGACCCCACCACCGTGAACTTCCCCAGCAACATGGCGGCCGTGGTCGGCCCCAACGGCTGCGGCAAGTCCAACATCATCGACGCCGTGCGTTGGGTGATGGGCGAAAGCTCGGCCAAAAACCTGCGCGGCGAGTCGATGACCGACGTCATCTTCAACGGCTCCACCAGCCGCAAGCCGGTGAGCCAGGCCAGCATTGAGCTGGTGTTCGACAACAGCGACAGCACCCTGGTGGGCGAATACGCCGCCTACGCGGAAATTTCCATCCGCCGCAAAGTGACCCGCGACAGCCAGAACACCTATTTCCTCAACGGCACCAAGTGCCGCCGCAAGGACATCACCGACATCTTCCTGGGCACCGGCCTGGGGCCGCGCAGCTATTCCATCATCGAGCAGGGCATGATCAGCAAGCTGATCGAAGCCAAGCCTGAAGATCTGCGCAACTTCATCGAGGAAGCCGCCGGCATCTCCAAGTACAAGGAGCGCCGCCGCGAAACCGAGAACCGCATTCGCCGCACCCACGAAAACCTGGAGCGCCTGACCGACCTGCGCGAAGAGCTGGAACGCCAGCTCGAACGCCTGCACCGCCAGGCCCAGGCCGCCGAGAAGTATCAGGAATACAAAGCCGAGGAGCGCCAGCTCAAGGCGCAACTGTCGGCCTTGCGCTGGCAGGCCCTGAACGAGCAGGTGGCCCAGCGCGAAGCAGTCATCGGCACCCAGGAAGTCAGCTTCGAAGCCCTGGTGGCCGAGCAGCGCAACGCCGACGCGGCCATCGAGCGCTTGCGCGACGGCCACCACGACCTGTCCGAACGCTTCAACCTGGTGCAGGGCCGCTTCTATTCCGTGGGCGGCGACATCGCCCGCGTCGAGCAGAACATCCAGCACGGCCAGCAGCGCCTGCGCCAGTTGCAGGACGATCTGCGCGAAGCCGAACGCTCGCGCCAGGAAACCGAATCGCACCTGGGCCACGACCGCACTTTGCTGGCCACCCTGGGCGAAGAGCTGGAAATGCTGGCCCCCGAACAGGAAATGACCAGCGCCGCCGCCGAAGAGGCCGCCGCCGCCCTGGAAGAATCCGAAGCCACCATGCACGGCTGGCAGGAGCAGTGGGACGCCTTCAACACCCGCTCCGCCGAGCCGCGTCGCCAGGCCGAGGTGCAGCAGTCGCGCATCCAGCAACTGGACCAGTCCATGGAGCGCCTGGGCGAGCGCCAGCGCCGCCTCAGCGAAGAACGCATGCAACTGGCCGCCGACCCCGAGGACGCGGCCATCCTGGAGCTGGGCGAGCAACTGGCCGCCAGCGACATGCTGATCGAAGAGCTGCAGGCCGGTGAGGCCCAGCAGGTAGAGCGCCTGGAGCAGGTGCGCGAGCAGCTGCAACAGGCCACCCGCGAACAGCAGCAGGCCCAGGGCGAACTGCAACGACTCAACGGTCGCCTGGCGTCCCTGGAGGCTCTGCAGCAAGCCGCCCTGGACCCGGGCACCGGTACCGCCGAGTGGCTGCGCGACCAGCACCTGGACCAGCGCCCGCGCCTGGCCGAAGGCATGCGCGTGGAAGCCGGGTGGGAGCAGGCGGTGGAAACCGTGCTGGGCGCCGACCTGCAAGCGGTGCTGGTGGACGACTTCAATGGCCTGGCCCTGGACGCCTTCGAGCAGGGCGAGCTGCGCCTGCTCAGCAGTGCCGGGGCTGCGCCCAGCCTGGCCGGCAGCCTGCTGGACAAGGTCGACAGCCGCGTCGACCTCAGCCCCTGGCTGGGCCAGGTGCGCCCGGTGGAAACCCTGGACCAGGCCCTGGCCGGCCGCGCGCAATTGCAGCCGGGCCAAAGCCTGATCAGCCGCGACGGCTACTGGGTAGGCCGGCACTTTTTGCGCGTCAGCCGTGCCAGCGATGCCCAGGGCAGCGTGTTGGCCCGCGGTCAGGAACTGGAAAACCTGGGCCTTGAGCGCGACGAGCGCGAAGCGGCCCTGGCGGCCCTGGACGAACGCCTGGAGCACCTGCGCGAACAACAGGTGCAACAGGAAGAATCCCGCGAGCAGGTGCGCCGCCAACTGGCCGAAGAAGCGCGCCAGCAGGGCGAGCTCAAGGCGCGCCTGTCCGCCGGCCGCGCCAAGGCCGAGCAACTGGCCCTGCGCCGTCGCCGCTTGGACGAAGAGCTGGCCGAACTGGCCGAGCAGCGCGCCCTGGAAAGCGAGGAGCTGGGCGAGTCGCGCCTGCACCTGCAGGACGCCCTCGACGCCATGGCCCAGGACACCGAACAGCGCGAACTGCTGATGGCCCAGCGCGACAGCCTGCGCGAACGCCTCGACCAGGTGCGCCACGACGCCCGCCAGCACAAGGACCACGCCCACCAGCTGGCCGTGCGCCTGGGCTCGCTGCGCGCCCAGCACGATTCCACCCGCCAGGCGCTGGAGCGCCTGGAAATGCAGGCCGAGCGCCTGACCGAGAAGCGCGAACAGCTGTCGCTGAACCTGGAGGAGGGCGAGGCACCGCTGGAAGAGCTGCGCCTAAAGCTTGAAGAACTTCTGGAGCGGCGCATGGCCGTCGACGAAGAAATGCGCCAGGCGAAAATGGCCCTGGAGGACGCCGACAGCGAACTGCGCGACGCCGAGAAGCGCCGCACCCAGGCCGAGCAGCAGTCGCAGATGATCCGCGGCCAGCTGGAACAGCACCGCATGGAATGGCAGGGCCTGAGCGTCAAGCGCACCGCCCTGCAAGAACAATTGCACGAGGATGGCTACGACCTGCAAGGCGTGATCGCCACCCTCGACGCCCTGGCCAACGAAAAAGAGGCCGAGGAAGAGCTGGAACGCATCAACGGTCGCATCCAGCGCCTGGGCGCCATCAACCTGGCGGCCATCGATGAATACCAGCAGCAGTCCGAGCGCAAGCGCTACCTGGACGCCCAGAACGATGACCTGGTCGAAGCCCTGGACACCCTGGAAAACGTCATCCGCAAGATCGACAAGGAAACCCGCAACCGTTTCAAGGATACCTTTGATCAGATAAACGGCGGTTTGCAGGCCTTATTCCCAAAAGTTTTCGGTGGCGGCAGCGCTTACTTGGAACTGACGGGCGAAGATTTACTCGATACAGGGGTGACAATCATGGCGCGCCCCCCGGGCAAGAAGAACAGCACCATTCATTTGCTCTCCGGTGGAGAAAAAGCGCTGACGGCCCTGGCCCTGGTGTTCTCCATCTTTCAACTGAACCCGGCGCCGTTCTGCATGCTCGACGAAGTTGACGCGCCGCTGGATGACGCTAACGTAGGACGCTACGCACGTTTGGTGAAGGAGATGTCCCAAACCGTGCAATTCATCTACATCACCCACAACAAGATTGCCATGGAGATGGCCGATCAATTGATGGGCGTGACCATGCACGAGCCAGGCTGCTCGCGGCTGGTAGCGGTGGACGTAGAGGAGGCGATGGCGATGGTCGACGCCTGAGTCGCAAGCGAATTTGGACCGCTTGCACTTAATTGGCGTATCTGCTGCGACAGACGGTGTAAAGTTATCTTGGGTCGTGCTAGTTTATTGGACATATTTTCGTACGCGTGGGGAAAACGCCTGTCAGAACATAGAGTTGGCGCCACGTCTTAAAGGGGGTTCAAGCCCTTTATTTTTCAGCATTTTTTATAGAGGCACAGGATTAAATGGAAATCGGTCTGCGCGAGTGGCTGATCGTCATCGGCGTAATTGTCATCGCCGGTATTCTCTTCGACGGCTGGCGCCGCATGCGCGGCGGCAAGGGCAAGTTGAAATTCAGGCTCGACCGCAGCTTCTCCAACCTGCCGGACGAAGAGCACAGCGCTGAAGTGCTGGGCCCGTCGCGGGTGCTGGAAGAAGAGCACAAGGAGCCATCGCTGGACGAGCACGACCTGCCGTCCATGAGCGCCCCTGCGCGTGAGCCTGTGGCAAGCAAGCGCAACAAAAAGCAGGAACGCGAGCGTGAACGTGAGCGCGTGGCCGCCGAATCCACCCAGGGCGACCTGGCCCTGGAGCCTGCGCAGCCAAGTCTGTTCAGCGCCCGTGACGATGATTTCCCGGAAGACAAGGCCCCGGCCTTCACCGCCGCCGGCACCGCGCCGGCCGAGCACCGCGAAGTGCCGCAAGCCGAAGAAGTGCTGGTCATCAGCGTGATCTCGCGCTCCGAGGGCGGCTTCAAGGGCCCGGCCCTGCTGCAGAACATCCTGGAAAGCGGCCTGCGCTTTGGTGAGATGGACATCTTCCACCGTCACGAAAGCATGGCCGGCAACGGCGAAGTACTGTTCTCCATGGCCAATGCCGTCAAGCCCGGCATTTTCGACCTGGACGACATCGACCACTTCAGCACCCGTGCCGTCAGCTTCTTCCTGGGCCTGCCCGGCCCGCGCCACCCCAAGCAGGCCTTCGACGTCATGGTCGCCGCTGCCCGCAAGCTGGCGCACGAACTGGATGGCGAATTGAAAGACGACCAGCGCAGCGTGCTGACCGCCCAGACCATCGAACACTACCGCCAGCGTATTGTCGAATTTGAACGTCGGGCGTTGACGCAGAAGCGTTGAGATCGGTGGCCCTGCCCCTGTAGGAGCCGACCTTGGTCGCGATAGGGCACCACAACCCTATCGCCGAACACCTGAAGAGCAGCCCCGGCTGCTCTTTTGCTTTATACGAGAACACAGCACATGACCGCCGCCAACACCCGGATCCTCGAGCTGCGCACCGAACTGGACCAGCACAACTACCGCTACCACGTGCTCGACGAGCCGAGCATCCCGGACGCCGAATACGACCGCCTGTTCCGCGAACTCAAGGCGCTGGAAGCCGAGCACCCGGAGCTGGTGACCGCCGACTCGCCCACCCAGCGCGTCGGCAACGCCGCCCTGACCGCGTTCAGCCAGGTGCGTCACGAAATCCCCATGCTCAGCCTGGGCAACGCCTTCGAAGAAACCGACATGCACGAGTTCGACCGCCGGGTAACCGAAGGTCTGGACCTGCCGGTGGGCGACCTGTTCGGCGGCGGCGCGGCGGTGCAATACAGCTGCGAGCCCAAGCTCGACGGCCTGGCCGTGAGCCTGCTGTACCAGGACGGCCTGCTGGTGCGCGGCGCCACCCGTGGCGACGGCACCACCGGCGAAGACATCAGCGTCAATGTGCGCACCATCCGCAACGTGCCGCTCAAGCTGCACGGCGAGGGCTGGCCGGCCACCCTGGAAGTGCGCGGCGAAGTATTCATGTCCAAGGCCGGTTTCGAACGCCTCAACGAAGCGCAGATGGAGGCGGGCGGCAAGACCTTCGCCAACCCGCGCAACGCCGCGGCCGGCAGCCTGCGCCAGCTGGATTCGAAAATCACCGCCAGCCGGCCGCTGGAGTTCTGCTGCTACGGCCTGGGCCAGGTCTCGGAAAACATCGCCGAGACCCACATCGGCAACCTGGAAAAACTCAAGGCCTGGGGCATGCCCATCAGCCGTGAGCTGAAGCTGGCCAACGGCATTGAAGAATGCCTGGCCTACTACCGCGACATCGGCGAGCGCCGCAACGCCCTGGCCTATGAAATCGACGGCGTGGTGTTCAAGGTCAACAGCCTGGCCAGCCAGCGCGAACTGGGCTTCCGCGCCCGTGAGCCGCGCTGGGCCATTGCGCACAAATTCCCGGCCATGGAAGAGCTGACCGAGCTGCTGGACGTGGAATTCCAGGTCGGCCGTACCGGCGCCGTGACTCCCGTAGCGCGCCTGAAGCCGGTGAAAGTGGCCGGCGTTACGGTGGCCAACGCCACCCTGCACAACATGGATGAAGTGGCGCGCCTGGGCCTGATGATCGGCGACACGGTGATCATCCGCCGCGCCGGTGACGTCATTCCGCAAGTGATGCAAGTGGTCACCGAGCGCCGCCCGGCCGATGCCCGCCCGGTGCACATCCCGGAAACCTGCCCGGTGTGCGGCTCCCACGTGGAGCGCACGCAGCTGGTCAAGCGCAGCAAGGGCAAGGAAACCGTCAGCGAAGGCGCCGTGTACCGCTGCGTCGGCCGCCTGGCCTGCGGTGCGCAGCTCAAGCAGGCGATTATTCACTTCGTCTCGCGTCGCGCCATGGACATTGAAGGCCTGGGTGAGAAAAGCGTCGAGCAGTTGGTGGACGAGGGCCTGGTCGGCTCGCCAGCCGACCTTTATACCTTGGGCTTCGAGCAGATCGTCGACCTGGAAGGCTTCGCCGAGGTGTCCAGCAACAAGCTGCTGGAAGCCATCGCTGCCAGCAAGCGCCCAACCCTGGCGCGCTTCATCTTCGCCCTGGGCATCCCTGACGTGGGCGAGGAAACCGCCAAGGTACTGGCCCGCTCGCTGGGGTCGCTGGAGCGCATCATGGTGGCCTTGCCCCAGGTGCTCACCTACTTGCCGGATATCGGTCTGGAAGTGGCCTACGAAATCCACAGCTTCTTCGAAGACCCGCACAACCGCACCGTCATAGGCCAGTTGCTGGAGCGTGGCCTGGAGCCTCAGGACCAGGGCGACGTACACGCCGAGTTCGCCGCCAGCACCACCCTGGCCGGTCTGATCGCCAAGCTGGACATCAGCTCGGTAGGCCCTACCGGCGCCGAGAAGCTGGTGAGCAAGCTGGGCAGCCTGGACAAGATCATCGCCGCCGACGGCATCGACCTGCGCCAGGCCCTGGCGGCCAAGCAGGCGGACGCCGTGCGCGAATACTTCCTGGTGCCGGAAAACGCCCAGCGCGCCTTGGCCGTCGAACAGCAACTGCAAGCCTTCGGCATGCACTGGGGCAGCGAGAAAAAAGTCATCGAAGGTCTGCCGCTGACTGGCCAGACCTGGGTGCTGACCGGCAGCCTGGAGCGCATGAGCCGCGACGTGGGCAAGGAGAAACTGGAAAGCCTGGGGGCGAAGGTAGCGGGCTCGGTGTCGGCCAAGACCCATTGCGTGGTGGCGGGGCCGGGGGCTGGGTCCAAACTGACCAAGGCTAACGAACTGGGGATCAAGGTGCTGGACGAAGATGCCTTCGTTGCCTTCCTGGAAGGGCACGGCATGACCGTCTGACGGTGGTGTGGCTATCGCGACCAAGGTCGGCTCCTACAACGACCGCGTAGGAGCCGACCTTGGTCGCGATAGCCGCACCTCGGTCTCCCGCCCCACACAGTTTTTATGCAACGATCCCAGCGCAGTGCACTCATAAGGAAATGCCAAAAACCAGCAGGGATCCCCCATGTCAAAGCCGGACAAGGACACCATTCAATGGCTCGTGGACCAGTCCATGCTCCACGCGGCCAAGCAACGCGCCATCACCTACGCCGGCCAAGCCCGGCTGTGGCAGCGCCCCTTCGCCGAAGCCCGCCCGCGCGACGCCTCGGCCATTGCCTCGGTGTGGTTCACCGCCTACCCAGCCTCCATCGTCACCCGTGACGGCGGCTCGGTGCTGCAGGCCCTGGGCGATGAAACCCTGTGGCACGCGCTGTCCGAGATCGGCATCCAGGGCATCCACAACGGCCCGCTGAAACTCTCCGGTGGCCTGCGCGGCCGCGACCGCACCCCCAGCGTCGACGGCAACTTCGACCGCATGAGCTTCGACATCGACCCGGCCCTGGGCACCGAAACCGAAATGCTCGGCCTCAGCCGCATCGCCGCCGCCCACAACGCCATCGTCATCGACGACGCCATCCCCTCGCACACCGGCAAGGGCGCCGACTTCCGCCTGGCCGAGCGCGCCCACGCCGACTATCCCGGCCTGTACCACATGGTCGAAATCAAGGAAGAAGACTGGCCGCTGCTGCCCGAGGTGGAGGAGGGCCGCGACGCTCGCAACCTGCCGCCGGAAACCGTCGACCTGCTCAAGGCCAAGCACTACATCGTCGGCCAGTTGCAGCGAGTGATCTTCTTCGAGCCCGGCGTCAAGGAAACCGACTGGAGCGTCACCCCGGTGATCGTCGGCGTCGACGGCAAGGCGCGGCGCTGGGTGTACCTGCACTACTTCAAGGAAGGCCAGCCATCGCTGAACTGGCTGGACCCCACCTTCGCCGCCCAGCAGATGATCATCGGCGATGCCCTGCACTCTATAGACGTAATGGGCGCGCGCATTCTGCGCCTGGACGCCAACGGCTTCCTGGGTGTGGAGCGCCGCGCCGAAGGCAACGCCTGGTCGGAGAGCCACCCGCTGTCGGTCAACGGCAACCAGTTGCTGGCCGGTACCATCCGCAAGGCCGGCGGCTTCAGCTTCCAGGAGCTGAACCTGACCATCGACGACATCGCCGCCATGTCCAAGGGCGGCGCCGACCTGTCCTACGACTTCATTACCCGCCCGGCCTACCAGCACGCGCTGCTGACCGGCAACACCGAATTCCTGCGGCTGATGCTGCGCCAAGTGCACCACTTCGGCATCGACCCGGCGTCGCTGATCCACGCCTTGCAGAACCACGACGAGCTGACCCTGGAGCTGGTGCACTTCTGGACCCTGCACGCCCACGACACCTACCTCTACCAGGGCCAGACCTTCCCCGGCAACATCCTGCGCGAGCACATCCGTGAAGAGATGTACGAGCGCCTGGCCGGTGAACACGCGCCTTACAACCTCAAGTTCGTCACCAACGGGGTGTCCTGCACCACGGCCAGCATCATCACCGCCGCGCTGGGCATCCGCGACCTGGACGCCATCACCACCGAGGACGTGCGCAAGATTCAGCACATCCACCTGCTGCTGGTGATGTACAACGCCATGCAGCCCGGCGTGTTCGCCCTGTCGGGCTGGGACCTGGTGGGCGCCTTGCCGCTGCCGGCCGAACAGGTAGCGCACCTGATGCAGGACGGCGATACCCGCTGGATTCACCGCGGCGCCTACGACCTGGTCGATCTGGACCCTGATGCCGAACTGTCCGCTGGCGGCATGCCACGGCCGAAAACCCTGTATGGCAGCCTCACCCGTCAGTTGCAGCAGCCGGATTCTTTCGCTACCCAGCTGAAGAAAATCCTCGCCGTGCGCCGCGCCTACGACATCGCCGCCAGCCGCCAGATTTTGATCCCCGATGTGGAGCATCCCGGCCTGCTGGTGCTGGTGCATGAACTGCCCGCCGGCAAGGGCACGCAGATCACTGCCCTGAACTTCAGCGCCGATGCGTTGGTGGAAACCCTGCACCTGCCGGGCATTGCCCCGGGCCCGGTGGTGGACATCATCAACGAACGCGTGGAAGGCGACCTGACCGAGAGCGGCGACTTCACCATCACCCTTGACCCCTACGAAGGCCTGGCGCTGCGCGTGGTCAGCAGCACGCCGCAGTAGTTATCCCTGTCACCCTTGGAGTACGTGCATGTATCGCTTTTTCGAGCAGTTGAGCACCCGCATTGCCGCGCCCTTCAAGGCGCAGGAAAACCGTCACAGCAAGGTATGGCAATGCCAGTGCGGGCAATCGGTGTTCTTTCGCAACAGCCAGTGCCTGGCCTGCACGGCAGCGCTGGGGTTCTGGCCTGACCTGAACCTGCTGTCGTCGCTGCAGGCAGGCCCCCAGGAAGGCAGCTGGCAATTGGACGCCGACCTCGAAGCCGGCCTGTTCCGCCGCTGCGCCAACCTTGACACCCCGGCTGCGTGCAACTGGTTGCTGCCGGCCGACAGCCCCGAGACCTTCTGCGTGTCCTGTGCGCTGAACCGCACCATCCCCGACCTGTCCGTGCCGGAGAACCCCGAGCGCTGGCGCAAAGTGGAAACCGCCAAGCGGCGCATGGTCTCGCAACTGATCAACCTGGGCCTGCCCGTGGTGCCCAAGGTGCAGGATGAAGACACCGGCCTGGCCTTCGACTTCATCGGCATTGACCTTGAAGGCAACGCCCCCATGACCGGCCACGCCAATGGCCTGATCACCCTGGACATCAAGGAGGCCGACGACGCCCACCGGGAAAAAGTGCGGGTGATGATGCGCGAACCCTACCGCACCTTGCTCGGCCACTTCCGCCACGAAGTGGGCCACTACTACTGGGACCGCCTGGTTGCCGACAGCCACTGGCTGGGTGAATTCCGCCACCTGTTCGGCGACGAAACCCAGAGCTACGCCGATGCCCTGCAACGCCACTATGACCAGGGTGCGCCGCTGGACTGGCAACAGAGCTACGTCAGTGCCTACGCCACCATGCACCCTTGGGAGGACTGGGCCGAAACCTGGGCCCACTACCTGCACATGATGGACGCCGTCGACACCGCACTGGGGTTCGGCATGAGCGCCCGCGACATGGACCTGGACTACCAGCCGTTTCCGCTGGACACCCTCTACGATCCGCAGCACGCCAGCGGGCCGGCGTTTCTGGCGTTCGTCAACAACTGGATCGAATTGGCGGGCATGCTCAATGAGCTGTCGCACAGCATGGGGCAGCCGGATTTCTACCCGTTTGTGCTGCCGCAGGCGGTGATTGCCAAGCTGCACTTTATTCATCTGGTGATCCAGGAGGCGGGCGGCAGGGCGGATGAAGTGTTACAGGTGTGACGCCACTTTATCTGTAGCCGCTGCCGCCAGGCTGCGCTGGCCCTCAGATACACTGACAATCTCCAGCGAAGCGCAGGCCCAGCGCAGCCTCCGGCAGCGGCTACGTCCTTACACCACCGTCAAGTCTGGCCGGCAGGGCAAGCGCCGTTGCGGCCCATCCCCATCCACCACGCGCCGCTCGATCGCGCCCATCACGGCGCAGCCATCCTCCAGCAATACCTGGGCGGCGCGGGCGAGGAGGCGGTAATCGCATTCGTCGGCGCCTTCCAGGCTGGCCAATACGTGGCGGGCGAGGTTGAGGCGTTGGTCGGCAAAGCTGAAGATATCGCCAAGCGCAGCATCGGTATCGAGATGCACAACGGGTCGTGGTGCGGTAGAAGAGGGTAAAGCAGTAAAACGTGAATCCATGATTGAAACTCCCATGCAGTTGTCAGGAGCCGCCAGCATTCACTTCCACATGAAGGGTGGCAGCTGTACACAGGTGTGGAAGACCGGGCATAGGCCGGCACACCCGAAGGTGTCCTGCATACAGCCGCCATAGGCGAACGCGTCCATCCCACAGGATGGGATAGCCATTCGAAGGCTGTACGCTATGCCCGGGCTTCCACACCCGCTCCGCTGATTTTGCAGCGAAGCGCGGACTATAAGCCCTCGTTGCCATCCCCGCAATCCACCCCGCCGACAAGTGCTTGAACCGCTTAAGAATTTTTTCCTGCAATCAATGGTTGTATCTTCGCTCAAGACCGGTACAATGGCCCCGCTCGCTGTTAGGCGAGTGTTGTTATGGTGACCCCATCGGTCCCCCCGCAACGATTACCCGTTAACCTGGTCAGGCCCGGAAGGGAGCAGCCACAGCGGGAACATTGTGTGCCGGGGTGTGGCTGGTGGGGTTGCCTCCATTCGTCTTAAGCTCCTGATTTTAAACGACTTTTCGCTCTTTCACCGCGTGGTGATCCAAAGAGTGATCCATCGTGTCTCATATCCCGTCCTACCTTTGGTTGTCTCGACACTCGGTTTTCTACTTCCGAATCGTCGTGCCCGATGTCATTCGTCCTTTCTTTCCTAAGCGTGAAATCCGAAGATCGTTGCAGACCCGCTGCAAGCGCGAAGCGTTGATCCGTGGGCGTGAACTGCTGGCTCAAACCCAGCGACTCTTCACCCAGGCGTTTAGAGGCACCCGTCCCTCCGTTGAGTGTCTCGGTGGTTCCTGGGAGGCTGGCGGAAGGCGGTTGGCTAGTTGGGCGTCCTGGTTGCGAAGTGAGCCTGAGGTCATTGTCTCGGTGCCCCCAGGTGACCACCTTCCTGTGGTCCCAGTGTGCGCCCCGTTGATGCCCCAAGAGCCCAGCTCTGCGGTTGCGGAAAGCGAGTCCTCCAAGAGCTTCATGGAGGTGGTAGATGAGCATATTGCTGCGCAGCAACGTGAAGGCGTTTCCAAGAAGGCGCTGGACGATAAGCGGGCTGTCGCATTGTTGCTGACCCGAGTTGTGGGCGACAAGGCGATCAATGCAGTGACGCGGAAGGACGCTCACCAGTTCAGAGAGACCTCCCTCAAGCTGCCTCCGCGTCTCTATCAACTACCCGAGATGCCTCTGGAGGAAATCATTGCGAAGGCCAAGACGACTATCAGCGTGACAACCTTTAACAACTACGTGAAGAACCTCACCACGTTCTTCAGCTATGCGGTGCGAGAGGGCTACTGCGCCCGCAATCCGTTCGATGGGATGCGTGTGAAGCAGCGCAGAAAAGTGAGCGAGGAGCGGAGTATTTTTACTTCTGGTGACCTCGCTAGGCTATTCACTTCGGACAGTTACGCACTTAAGAATTCTCCTCGTCCGCATCAATACTGGTTGCCGCTAATGGGGCTATATACCGGTGCTAGGCTCAATGAGCTTTGCCAGTTGTACCTGGACGACATCGTGGTTGTGAACGGAATCGACTGCATCCACATTCGTGCCACGCGGGAGGATCAAAAGCTGAAGACTATTTCGTCTGAGCGATTGGTGCCTATCCACTCTCAGCTGACGGCGCTCGGGTTTAATGAGTATGTCAGTCAGCAGCGTGCGCTTGGAGGTGCCCGATTGTTTCCGGAGCTAAGTCTGCATAAAAAGCATGGGTACAGTGCCGTGGCGTCTAAGTGGTTTGCGCGGCTACGGGAACGGCTAGGGTTCAAGGGGGAGGGCGTGCAGAAGGATTTCCACAGCTTTCGTCATACTTTCGCGGATCACTTGAAGCAAAAGGGCGTTGCGGAGTCGCTGGTGGGTGGAATACTGGGGCATCAGGCTGAAGGCATTACGTTTAGCCGGTATGGGAAGGACTTTCGTCCTGAGGTCTTGGCGCCTGTCGTGGAAATGGTGAGCCTATTGTTTTTTTCGGCTCAGGTTCAAAGCTGTAGCTGACGTGTGTGGAGTGGAGGTCTACAAGCGGCAGGTTTTGAGGATGTTCGAATGAGGGGTTGGCAGGGTGATCTGCACTAGTGATGTCTCATTGACATCTTTTATAGGGCGGGTGATGCTCATAATGCCCATAGGTATGCGGTCATGGGTAGCACTACTCCCATACGATCAAGGATGCATCATGGCCAAAAAACAACCTGTTCTCGAAATTGTCGCCCTCACTGCGGATGGCGCACCTCGTCCAAGGCTTCACAAGCTAATCATTCAAAATTTCCGTTCCATCGGAAATACTCCTGTGGAAATCGAGCTAGACGACATTGTCGTGCTGGTGGGAGCCAATAACGCCGGAAAAAGCAGCATTCTCCGCGCATATGAGATCGTCATGTCGCACGGCTCGAAAGATGGGCAGTTGTCAATTCATGATTTTCCCAACGGTGTAGTCGATAGAGAGAAACAGCCAACCATCGAGTTGCAAACTGTAGTGTTCAATAATGCACCGGGAGAGCGTTGGCTCCATCCTATGGCAAACGGTGAGTACTTAATTCGTGAGCGCTGAATATGGGACAGTCCCACTAAAGATCCTGTCCGCCAGGGCTTTGATATTCAAAAGGGGGGGTGGGATTCCCAAGTTCCTTGGGGGGCGCCAAATATCGCCAATGCCAAACGACCTAGGCCTCATAGGATTGATGCTTTTGCATCCCCAGATAAGCAGGCGGGTGAAATCGTTGCGCTTATTACCTCATTGCTGAAAGAAAGGCTTCAGGAAATCAAAACGGATCCTGAGCAAGAGTTTTCGGATTACGAGATTGTTATTGACAAGATTCGCGAACTTCAGACGAAGGCGGTTGCGGCGACCATTGAGGAAGTGGCTTCGATTGAGGCTGAAATTACCAAATACCTAGATCGCCTTTTTCCTAATCATCATGTGAAATTTGATGCGAAGCCGGAGTTAGATATTGACAAGGCATATACCCCGTTCAAGACAACGGCTGATTTGTTGATGGGGCCTAAGGATGGCTATCTTTCCGGTATCGCTCATCAGGGCAGTGGCGCCCGGAGAACTCTTTTGTGGGCTGCCTTGAAGTATCTGTCTGAATGCAAGGATAGCGACGGCGCAAGGCCGCATGTGTTGTTGCTGGACGAGCCAGAAATCTGCCTGCATCCATCGGCTATTCGGGAGGCGCGGGCTGTGCTGTATGACCTTCCGCAGTCAGGTAATTGGCAAGTTATGATAACGTCTCACTCCCCTATTTTTATCGATTTGTCAAAAGATAACACCACTATCGTACGTGTCTATCGTGGTGAGGGGCAGGATGTCGAAAGTACAACCCTTTACCGACCGTCACGGGCCAAGCTTGACCCAGATGATCGAAAAAATCTCAAGATGCTGAATGTCTGTGATCCTTATGTTAACGAGTTCTTTTTTGGGGGGCGCCAAATTATCGTTGAAGGGGATACTGAATACACGGCATTCTCAATAATTCGAGATATGTTCATCGATGAGTACAAGGATGTGCAAATTATACGCGCACGTGGTAAGGGGATTATTCCGAGTGTGGCTAAAGTTTTGCTACAGTTCTCGAAGCAATTTACGATCCTCCATGATACCGATGCTCCGCTTACGGCTAAGGGGAAAGGTAATCCAGCTTGGGGGATGAATAAAACTATCGCATCCGTTCTTGGGCTCGATAACGCTCAAGGAAGAGTGCGTTTGGTGGCCTGCAAAACTTGCTTCGAAACAGCACTATTTGGTAAGGAGGAAAAGGATGAGAAGCCTTACAGGGCGTTCTTGCGAATTCAGAGTGATCAAGAGTCTGCGCTAAAAGTAAAGGGCCTACTCGATTATCTCTTGGATACAGCAAATGCTCGCCCCGACAATTGCATAGAATGGACAGCGATCGAGGAGTTGGGTGAGGTAGGCTAGTTTCATTTAAAGCCTACTGGTATGTTCACCGAGGATCGCCCGTGGGACCACAATAGGATCACCCAGCCGTGATCCGGGGCTTCGTCACGTTCACTCGTGATGCCGGACTTGTGCCGGACTGTGGGCATCCTCGCTGCGTCTGATCATGGACTTGTATCCGTGTGATGACCACCAGGACCGCAGGCCACTCTACACCACCGATGATGGGGGGTAGGGGGGCATACTGGGGCTCCTGCTGGTCGATCATGGATACAGCCCTTAGGGGCATCTCTAAGGTGTCTCTATGGTGATGGCCATCATCCATCACCCCTCAGGCATAGCTTCTAGGCGCATAGCCCGATACCGGTGCTTGGAACGGGGCCCGGCATTTATGTGGACCTCAACAGTCAACAGTGAAACACTCGCCCTTCACTTCTGAGGGGCAGCCCATGGAAATTGCTGACCGTGTGCCGCTCCAGATGTTTGGAGAGGTGGTGGTAGTTGAAGATGATTCCACTCTGCGAGAACTCATAGCTGAAATTGTGGGTGACTTCGGTGGCGCGTGTCGTGCTTTCGCTACTTGCGATGAAGCTCTAACCTACTTGGCTACTGACCCGCCATGTGGTGTTGTCATATCTGACCACGGCGTCCCAGGTTGTCTACAAGGCTTCGATTTCCTCATGATCGTGCAGGCAAGATGGCCGCTGGTCCGCTGTGTGCTGACCTCTGGCTATGACATGTCCGAGTACGCGATACCCAAACATTGGACCTACCTTGCCAAACCGTGGACGGTAGCGACTCTCCTAGCCTGCCTTGAGGGCACATGAGTCCGCCTATGGGGCTTACTCAATGCCGCTGCTTAGAACAGGTCATCATGTGCTCCTGCTTCATCCTGTTCGTGGAGGCTCAGGATGGACGCATGCATCCAGACCTCACTCCCGCTCCCAGCCA
Organism: Pseudomonas sp. TE3644; assembly: GCF_056278815.1. Taxonomy (NCBI): domain Bacteria; kingdom Pseudomonadati; phylum Pseudomonadota; class Gammaproteobacteria; order Pseudomonadales; family Pseudomonadaceae; genus Pseudomonas; species Pseudomonas sp. TE3644. Next base: position 1,121,229 of record NZ_JBWBQF010000001.1, read on the forward strand.
TCAGGCCCTATCTCGGCGCTGCCGAGAGAACACAGCCCTACTAGTCCCCTGAGAGAAGGACGGAACCTTTGGCCTCAATCAATCACTCCGCCATCCTGAGCACCGAGCCGCTTACGGTATGGCATCTTCTACGGCAGTTCGGCGCAATCAGTACGTGGCACCCGGAAGTCCGCTTATGCGTTATCGCGGGAGGTGAGGACACGGGTGATGGGGGATCAGTCAGGACGCTGTACCTCGTCAACGGTGAGGTCCTCCGTGAACGACTCCATTCAATCGACAATAACGAAATGACCCTGTCCTACGGTCTCACAGGTCCAAACATGCTGGTATCCAGCTTCAGTGCCTCGCTCAGGGTCAGCTGGGCGGAACAGGGTTCACAAACCTTGCTGGAGTGGAATGCACACGTTGTCAGTGATGATGAGGGGCTGGAGGCACCGTATGAGTCGCAAGTTGGAGAGTTCGTGTTGAGTGCCATGGATGGGCTGGCGGAGCACTTGGGCGTGAGTATTCGGCTGGATGTTGAGCTATAGCAGCGCCACATCCGCGCCTGGCGGCTTCACTGTTCTGGCGCAATTAGCGCCTGATGAAAGGGCCCATTAAGAGACCCAAGAAAGGTGCAAAAGGTCAGCTCATCCACGTACATCCGGGGCATGCCTTCCGTGGTGCGGACTACATCCGCAGGAATTGCTGAGGGAGTGGTACCTTCCCCGACTGATCCCTCATAAGTGATCCCTGGCATTCCAGGTATCCCTGCCCTCGACGATTTAGTGAGGGGAATCGCCATCACTAAAACTATGGATTCCAGGGTTTTAGTTGAAACTTCCCGTGGCCGTAATAGCGGCACCTGGGGCCAACCTAAGCTGGTTGTGTGTTCGCCCGCTGGCTGGATGCCCGCTTTGCCGTGGTTTTCGACATGGCGATTGACGACATCCTCCGGGGCAACGCTGAGCTGGTTATCACGAAGCCCGCGCAGTCTGCCGTAGCGGCCGCCTCGCAGTCTTATCTGGAATCAGTTGGGCAACTCCTGGGGCTCGCTTCCTGAGAACGAATCCTTAACCTGGATTATCTCGGAAAGTATCTGACTACGATTCAGCGGGAAGTGGGTTGCTCCCCTGGTCGGCACTACAGGCACCGTTTAGAGGCGAGTGGTTGTTCAGTAGGTCGAAGGACTATCTCAAGGCCCTTCACGAAGTGATCCCCGTGATTCCGGGTATCACTGCCCAGCGTGGTTACAGCAAGTCTTTGGACTCGGGCTCCGGCAATCCCGGTGGGCCACATTCGGATTACTGAGCCGCCAGTGCGGCCACTCAACGAAATCAAAAGGACACGTAGCATGAACGCAGTAGCCACCACCATCACCGAAGACACCGTAACGATGACCAGCCTGGAACTGGTGGAGATGATTAATGCCACCCGTGAGCCGGGTAAGGCTGCGCTCGCGCATAAACACCTACTAGCCAAAATCCCCAAGGTACTGGGTGAAGGAACGTCAGCCGAATTTTTGGCTCACGTTCCAGTGCCGGGGCCGAAGGGCGCAGTACGCCAATCGCCCATCTACCGGCTGCCCAAGCGCGAAGCCTGCCTGGTTGCGATGAGCTACAGCTACGAACTCCAGGCGCGGGTCTATGACCGCATGGTGGAGCTTGAAGCGGCCATCCAGAAGCCCGCGCTGCCCAACTTCATGGACCCTGCTGAGGCCGCAATCGCCTGGGCCCGTGGATGGTCCATATTTGGGCCATGATTTCCGTATACAAATGGTCGGCTTTTCCGACCTTTAGCGGCCCCGCTCCAAAATAGTTTTCCGAAAAAATTTGAGAGCCCACCTCGAAAGTGACTCGCCCGTGATACCCCCCGTAGCCCCCAGCGAGCCCTGGAAGCGGGACCCTTGAGCCTTCGCCCAAGAATCCCTTGGCGCACCTCATAACTCACCTGACTACGCCCGGCTCGACCGCCAGCGTTGATGGTCATCACTCAAAATCCCAAGCCTCATTGGCAAACCTTCTGGAACCACGCCCAGGCCCCGTAGCGGGGACTTGGTGCTGGGCTGTGGAGGTCGGCTAGAAGGTTTCCCAATAAGGAATCGCTACACCATGAACATCGAACACATCGCCGCAGGCGCCACACTGACCACCATCAGCGGAATGCCTGCGATGTCGTCCCAGGAGATTGCTGAGGTTACCGGGCGACAACACAAAAACGTCCTCCGCGATATCCGCAGGATGCTGGGCCAGTTGGCTGAGGCTGAGGGACACCCCGGCTCAGATTTGAGCTCGGGTCCGAAGTGGGTTGAGACCCACATGCCTGATGCCCAGGGACAACTGCGACCTGTCTTGTTGCTGGACAAGGAACTCACCTTCACGCTGCTAGCGGGGTACAGCTATGCCCTGAGCAACCTTATTGTGAAGCGGTGGCTGGAATTGGAGGGCTGTGGCTTCCTCCGTGTCTCCGTGCCAGACGCAGTGGCTCATCTGGTCGAGCGCGAGAAGGATGTCCGCAGGATAGCTCTGCGGGAGCTTCGGCGGCTGCGCTGACTAGCCGGAGCGTGTGAGCTAAATTTTCAGCCCACATCCCCCTCACCGAGATCCGGTGAATTAAGCGGCTGCGCACCGGCTCAATGGGGCTTAGTCACTGGAATTCCAGTGATTAAATCGCTGTTGATGCGTGATGAGCCACGAAGGAGCCGAACAATACCCGGGAGGGACGAGGGCTAAACCATCGGATTCCGATGAATAAGACCCGTACGTTCCCTTCAGTTCGGAATGGGTATGCCTTTACGGAACCAGCGAGGGTGGTTCGATAGGTGGTTCGATAATTGATGGTTGACCAATCAAAACGAACCAGTATTATGCGAACCATCCAAAGCGAACCGGAGCTGTCCCATGTACATCCGCGCCTACCTCCGCGCCTCAACCCAAGATCAGGATGCTCAGCGCGCCCGAACAGACCTCGAAGCGTTCACCCAGGAGCGCGGTTTGCGCATCGCAGCCTGGTACGCAGAGAACGAATCGGGGGCCAATCTCAAGCGCCCCGAGCTGTTCCGCTTGTTGGCGGATAGTCACCCTGGAGACGTGCTCTTGATTGAACAGGTGGACCGCCTTTCGCGCCTCAATGCCGAAGACTGGGACCGCCTGAAATCTGAGCTGCTGAGCCGCAAGATTCGTGTGGTGGCCCTCGACCTGCCGACCTCTCACATGATGGTGAAGGCGGAGGACGAGATGACCATGCGGATGATGGATGCTTTGAATTCAATGATGCTGGACATGCTGGCCGCCATCGCCCGCAAGGACTATGACGACAGACGCCGTAGGACCACTCAGGGCATCCAGCAGGCCAAAGAGCGAGACAAGCTCAAGCCCAAGGAGGAGCGCAGTTACAAAGGGCGCCCAGCCAACGAGGAGAGGAATCAGGCGATCTTGGCGATGTTGGACAGGGGGAGTTCCTGGTCCGAGGTCTGCAAGGCTACACGCGCATCACGGAGCACCCTGCTGAGGCTCGTGAAGGCCCGCCAAAACGCTGAAGCGTAAGCGTTCGACTATCTGTTTTTGCACGGGCCCAACCTCGCGGGCCCACATAGATTTCGCCGGGTCAGGGCCCACAGTCGAATACACGAGCCGTCTTGGCTCCCGACTGAGGACCGTACTATGTTCGATATCCAACACATCAACCGTTCCATCTCCGCAAACTCCGCTTGGGCTGGCTTCCAGTTCACCATGCGCGGTGACGGCTACTTCAACATGAGCGCAGCCGCCCAGCACTTCCGTAAGGACCTGAGCAACTTCGTCCGCTCCAAAAGCACGGCGAAATATATCGAAGCCCTGAAAGAGCTTGGAGCTCTGGAGCACCCGGCCTTCGAGGTCGTACCTGGCAATCGTTACGTGGCCGGGCGGGGCACCTGGGGACATCCCGAGTTGCTCATCGAGTTCGCCCGTTGGCTGGACATCGGCTTCGCAGTGTTCTGCGACTTGCTCATCAGCGACATCCTCCTCGGCAATGCGGAGCTCACTGTGATCAAGCCAGAGAAGAGCAAGATGCTTCGCTTCCCTACAACTGACTATGCCGATTCAGTAGAGCGCCTGCTGAGGGAGCTGAAGCAGCATCCAACACCCCTCTCGCACCAGTGAAGGTACACTCCACGCACAATTCGCAAGGAGATATCAGATGTACGCCATCATCTTCCGCCTGGACGCGGATTCCCTTGAGCTGCATCCGGGTGCCGCTTCCGAAGCCGTAGAGGCGCTTCTTGCCTCTCATGGACTCGCTAAGCAAACACCCGGCTTCCATATGGGCGGGACATCCATTTCTCCCGTCCACTGCGTCCTTGCCATCCAAGCTATCTGTGAAGCTCTACCTTGGTTTGTTGCGTGTGTGAAAGACCTACGGCTGCTTCGGATTGGGGCTGTGGAAAGTCTGATCCCAGTACTACATGCACCCCACAAGCAGTCGGACAGTTCCGTGCGAAAGCGTTGGGACATCGCTGTGGAAGTCAACGGCGAGCGCCACGAGCTGCCGTATGAGGCCAGACCTTTAGAGGAGGAGTTGACCTCCGCGCTAGCCCGCTTATTCGCCAAGTACGGACTGGTCTTCCAAGAGAACATGACAGCAGTTCGTGACTGTGTGCTATTGGATGGTTCGGAGCGGTGACTGTGCTGCTTTCAGGGGAGTGCAAGGAACTCACGAAGCGCAGAATCAAGCTGGAGACATGCCGGAAATTTGGATACTTCATTGCGGAGTTTCCGACTAAGGCCGTTCAGGTTGCTCCGTACTTCGACCGCCACGGTGTGATGGTCGCTCAGAAACTGCGGGATCAGCACAAGGAGTTCACCACGCTGGGAGACGCCTCCCTGCATCGGATGTTTGGGCAGAACCTGTGGGCTCCCGGTGGCTTCAGGGTAATCATCACGGAGGGAGAGCTGGACGCAATGTCTGTCTCCCAGGCACAGAACAACCTGTGGGCAGTGGTGTCGCTGCCAAGAGGCCCTGAGCACGCAGCGATAGCGATCCAGTGGAACCTCCGCTACCTGGAGACCTTCCAGGAAGTAGTTCTGATGTTTGATATGGACGAAGCCGGGCATAGCGCTGTGGAGGAGTGTGCACCACTCTTCACGCCAGGTAAGTGCAAGATCGCCAAGCTTCCTATGAAGGACGCCAACGAGTTGCTAGTAGCTGGCCGGGAGAGCGACATTCTCACCGCTATCGCCGAAGCGCGTCCCTACCGGGCGGACTCTATCGTAAACGTCCGAGACCTCCGCGAAGAGATTCGCAAGGCCGTGGTCATGGGCTTGCCGTGGTTCCTTGATCCAGTCACCCAACTCACCTATGGACGCCGCTATGGCGAAGTCTACGGGCTGGGCGCGGGTACTGGTGTGGGCAAGACCGACTTCCTCACGCAGCAAATCGCCTACGACATCCAAGTCCTGGGCGAGCGTGTGGGCACCATTTTCCTAGAGCAGAAACCGACCGAGACCGCCAAGCGTGTGGCCGGGAAGATCGCCGGGAAACGCTTCCACGTTCCCAAGGAAACCGCTGGCTGGACCGATGAGGAACTGGATGCAGCCGTAGATGCACTGGGCGAAAACCTGGTCATGTACGACGCATTTGGTGAAACCGAGTGGGACATCGTGAAGCGCAAGGTGCGCTACATGGCCGTCTCTGAGGGTATCAAGCTTATCTACATCGACCACCTCACTGCGATGGCTGACACCGCAGATGAGAAGGGCTCACTTGAGCAGATCATGAAAGAGATGGCGGGCCTGGCGAACGAGCTGGGAATCATCATCACGTTCATCTCCCACCTGACCACCCCCGAGGGTAAACCCCATGAGGAAGGCGGGCGGGTCCGCTTGGCAGACTTCCCTTTCCGGAGGGCCTCAGCTGTGGCTGCCTGCACCCTCCTGCTGGCCCTGGAGCGGAATATCCAGGCAACGAGCGCTGAGGTGCGAGAGAGAGTAGGGCTGAGGGTGCTTCTAGATCGCGGCGTGGGAGCGGCTGTGGGCTCTGTGATACCGCTGATACTCCGCAGTAATGATGGACGGTTTGAGTGTTGTGTTTAAGATTTTTTTTGGGTGTGAAGTTGTTTGATGAGTTCCATATATGTGAACTTATCAAAAATGGAAGTGATGTGGGTATTATATAGGTATCACACGAAGTAGGGGGCTTGCAACAAGTCCCCCTCTGTTTTGTAGACTTTCCTCCAGTCAATAGCGCAAAGCTGTGGAGGGAAGATGTTAGTGGTGGAATTGGCGTTTCCATATTTTCGACTGGGCAAGCTTGAAGGCTTTGTGGAACGGGTGCGCCCGTCCAAGCGCGGTAGTTGGTTTTCAATCGACGTAATTTCCCGAGCGACCTTGATTGGTGTCGCCTGGTGGTGCGTGACTATTAATACAGTTGTGGAGTAGGCCATATGAAGCCACAAGATATGGATCTACGGTTTTGCTACACGGGCGGTGTTGTTGATTTGCGGGGATTTTTTGGTGACACCAAAGCCCCTTTCATGCGCACCTTCGATTGGCAGCCGAAGGGCGGTGCCAAGCGCAAACCGTATCCTGACGCATCAGCCTTGCTGGCCAAGGCAATTACTGTCAGCCAGCTGTATCGAGATGTCGAAGATCCTCTGGATTTTCTGGGGAGCTGCAAAACAGCTTGGGAAGCGGAGGTCAGCGAGCACTTAGTCGAGATACTCCGTCACCTGCGGCACATCCAACATATTCACCAAGGTATTACTTCTGCGACTGAAGCAGAAAATTTGTACCTGATTGATAGGGATAAATGAAGGTTTAACTATGAACATGTCTATGAGTGTGACAATGGGTGTAGAGGGTTTCATTGGAGATGATGCCGATGAGAGCGGTGTTGATTCGCTTCCAGGGTGGATTACCAGCTTTCAGCTAGCGGAGGTCCTGGGAATTGGTCGAAAAAGAATGGGGGAGTTGGTTGGTCTTTACTATTCTGAAGGTTTTGGGGCGCCCAGCGCTTATATTGATGTTCAAGGCAAGGAGGTTTGTTATGAGCTGGGCCCTAAAACCTCTGTAGCTATTGTGGATTGGTACGCGAGCGCCATGAAGGATATTTGGCACCGAGAGCTTAAAAGAAAAATCGACTCGGTAAATAACGTGCCGGCATGAGTTTGCCCCTGTAATGGGGGCTTCTAAATTTTGCATCATGAGAGGAACTAATGCGTCAACAAGTAAACTACGATCCAGGCGTCCAAGGCATGGAGCAAGTAAACCCAATCGCCTTCCAGCCAGTCCGTGCGCACCTGGACGATACGGCTGGGATAAAGGCCAACCAACTGGCCCAGGCATTGGGCTCCTCAGCGATTCCCCAAGCGCTTCAGCAGTTCGGCTCCGCTGAGGATCAGCAGGAGCGGCAGAAGGCCCAAGACACAGCGGACTCCATGACCGTAGGTGAGCTGGGCCAGAAGATCAAAGACGGCTCTATCCTGGCCTCCCAGTCCCCAGCCTTCCAGGGCACGCTCCAGCACATCTACGGTGAGAACCTGATGCAAGGCATGGAGCGGGACACCATGTCGAAAATCCAGACTGGCGAACTCCAGTTCACCGATCCCCAGCAGGTGGACGAGTACCTCGCGAAGACTCGTAATGAAACCCTACAGGGCCAAAGCAACTTCGCAGTGGCGGGCTTCGATAAGGGCTACCAAGCGTTCCGCATGAACGTGTTCGACACGAACGCGCGAACCATGAACACCCAAGCCATCAACCGTGGCATCCAGGAATCTAGCGACAACCTGATGAACATGGTGGGAGATGTCACTGGCTCCCAGTTCAATGGCTCCACGGACCAAGCCGCACAGGCAATCGCGGGCAGGTTCAACCTTCTTTCGTCCACTTCCCTCCTGCGTGACGATGCCCGCAAGACCACCTTGAACAACACGCTGGTCCATATCGCGCAGACCGGGAACAAGTCTCTGGTGGACGCCCTCCTGGCTCAGAAGCTGTCTTCCGGTGTCACCGTGGCGTCCACGCTGGGCGGCACCACCGCAGCCGAAATGAGCCTCCACGCCCAGAGCATGGATGACCAGAGGCAGCGCAAGCGTGTGGACGGCGAGATGCGCCCCTGGCTTACCCAGGCGGATACTGGTGAGCTGGACGAGAAAGGGTTCAATGACTGGGCTACCAAGAACGCACGGTGGGTGTCGGCGCCTGCTTGGAATTCTATCCTTAATGGTAATCGGGCTCAGCTGAAGCAGCGGCAGGACGCTATTGCCAGATCGCAGCTTCTATCAGCAGCTCAGCAGTCGGTTGCTAGCGCGCAGCAGGCCGTCCAAGTTCACATCTCGCAAGGCAACTTCTCTTACATGCCCCCGCAGCAGGTGATGGGGCCCGAGGGCAAGATGAAGCCGTTCGACTCTGCCGCGTATGCTCAGCAGTTCATGGCGCAGCAGGTTCAGGACACTCAGATGCCCTTCGATAAACAGGTGCAGTTCTACTCAACCAACGGCGTGGATAACGCGCAGTGGAAGCGAATCATCCAGGCGGGAGTGACGAATCTTGCTTCAGTTGGTTGGGCTCCCACCGGTAAACCTCTGGGGCAGCTCAACGAGCAGGGGCAGGGTGCGATTGAAACCTTCAACCGTATCAATGCGGTTAACCCCGCTTATGCCCAGCAGTTGGCTGGTGGTGCGTATCAAAAGCTGTCTGACGTCCAGTTTCTGATGGAGAAGGGTGGTTTTCCAGATCCGAGCACGGCAGCTTCCCTGGTCTATCAGGGACAAGTGTCCGGTGTCTCTCAAGAAGATACGGGGGCTATGAAGGCCAGCGTGGCCGCAGCGGTGAACGAAGTCGTGAATCCGAGCCTGTACGCCCGTGCTGTGCATTGGGAGAAAGGGATTTTCCACAATGATCAGACCAATTTCACAGCCGTGCAAGCTGACCTCCGTCGAATGTCAGAGCTACTTCTGAAGACGGGGCAAGTTCCTGGAGCCGCTCAGGCTGTGGAGGCTGCCAAGGACTACCTGAAAGATCCAGCTGTATCGACCAACATCAACAACACTCTGTACCTCAACAAAGACCTCCCACCAGTTCCAAAGGGAGAAGACCGTGGGCAATGGATGGAAAGGTTCATTAATTCCGTTCCTGGGAAGCTCGCGGATGACGAGGGCGTTGGCAAAGACTCCGTTCGGCTGGAGCCTAACAGTCGAGGCGAATACACCGTTTGGACCGGTGGGGTGCCTCTGGCCAACCAGGAGGGGCACGTAGTGGAATATAGCAAAAAGGCTGTGGCTGGCTGGATCTTCGACACGTATCAGGCGGACTTGAAGCAGCATGCGCAGGCTGCGAACGAGGAGCATCAGGCCCAGTTGAAGCGAGCCCTCAGCCCAATCGATCCTGGTTACTTCAACAACTAGCCGCCTCCCCGGCTTCCAGGCGGGCTTAGGTTACTGGGATTCCAAGTAGAGCCGGCCGATGCCACGAGTGATGAGTTCTTGGTGTCGGTCCAGGTTCGAAAGGTTGTCCTTTACGTGCTGTGCTACGGCTGTAGAGCCGCGTTGTTCCACCCAGTTCGAGAGCTCCTCAATGGCCGCAGCGATGGCCAGCTGGTTTTCATTGAGTGCCTTTAGGATGTCGGGGAGCGTGCAATCGGTTGCCATGGGGAGGTCCTCATCGAGATGGGAGTAAGCAAATGAGAGACATTAGGTTAGCGGCTTTTCGAGGATATGGCCCTGTCAGTACAAAGCTTTTCAAAAGGCAGGTGATGTAATTTACTTCCCAGTAAGAGAGTCATTACCTAGTTCGAACGTTTGTGTGGGGGGCGGCTAGCTTGACATTATCTTCACTCCTTAATCCGCAGTTGTAATGGAGTTTAGGCCAAGACTGGGCCGCACCGAGAGCATGGAACGATCGACTCGGTGAACTATGTGCTTATTTCAAACTAGGGCAACCTATCTTCGAGTGACCACTGGCACGGATGCGAGCGCATGATTGAGTCTGCATCTCTAGGTGAATGCGTTAGGGAAATATTTTTGGGTCCTGGTGGCTTTTTGGCTTCACAATGTTGATTTTGATGTGGTATCACTGCGCTTAAGCCCGTAAGCAGCGCCCGCCTCGTAGACGCGGATCTTTTGTGCGACGTAACTACCCAAAAATGGTGCAGAAATAAATGGATTATGATTTCAGCAGGCTCTCCACCCGGTCCTTTGAGCAAATGATTCAGTCGTTAGCGCTTGCCGTGTTAGGGGGTGGGGTCAACATTTTCGGGGACGGTCCGGACGGTGGCCGTGAAGCCGCATTTGACGATATTAAAAGTTTTCCGCATCCAGACTCGCCTTGGTCAGGCTATGGAGTGATACAAGCAAAGTTTCGGCAGCGAGCAGCGCCAAATAGCGGGGCATGGGCAGTCAAAGAGCTTAGAGCCGAACTGACCAAACTGTCAAAAATGTCGGGAGTAAAAAAGCCGGAGTACTACATATTTGTTACTAATGTACCGTTGAGTCCTGTGGCTGGCACAGGGGGGAAGGACAAAGTTTCCTCGCTTATTGATAAGTATAAGGGCTCTATTGGTATTAGGGATTTTAGGGTGTGGGATTATGATCAGCTTTGCGCATTTTTGGATTTGCACCCAGCAGTGCGTACTGCCTATAGAGCTTGGATTACCCCAGGCGATGTCTTGGCTGCAGTGATCGAGGGCATGCGGCCAAAGGGGGAGAACTTTCGTGATGTGATGCTGAACTTTGTTCAAAAGGAATTGAGGGGTGAGCAGTACGTTAACTTGGGGCAGGCGGGACATAATAATAAGGACAGAATTCCTCTAGCCAGTGTCTTTGTAGATTTACCTATCCAAGATGCGGGAGCTGTGGAGGAGTATCACTCTTACTCTCGCACGCATGCGCGATCAGAAGAATCTAATAATGCTACGGCGTTGGCAAAGCTCAGTGGTATCGCTTCTCAGTTGCTTGACGGGGAGTCTCTTTCGAAGAGGAGTACACTTCTGACTGCTGCTTTAACACGCCATCCAGGAAGGATTGTCTTTATTGGAGGGCCGGGGCAAGGAAAAAGCACGCTGACTCAATTCTTCTGTCAGCTTCACCGGTGTTCTTTTATAAGGCAGCATTCGGTAAGGGCATTAACCTCCGAAGTCGAGGAGGCTTGTAATATTATTGTTTCGCAGTCTCAAGAGGAAGGCATAGAAGCTCCAGGTGTTGCTAGGTTTCCATTGCGTATCGAGTTGAATAGATTTGCAGCATCTCTCGCAAATGGCGGGTGTTCATCATTGTTTGGTTTTGTATTGAACAGGATCAAGGAGCGGAGTGAGCGGGATATTGGTAGTGACGATCTTCGTGGTTGGTTGTCAAGTTACCCATGGCTAATTGCCCTTGATGGGCTTGATGAGGTGCCTGCCTCCTCTAATAGATCTCAGGTGTTAGGGAGTATTCAGGATTTTCTCATAGATGCCGCTGAGTGTAATGCGGACATCTTGCTGGTTGCAACGAGTCGTCCTCAGGGATATGACGATGATTTCTCTCAGGGTAGTTATACGCATTATAAGTTAAGTGAGTTGGATGCTGATCGTGCCCTGAGTTATGCTGAAAAGCTGATTGTTCGACGCTGGGGAGAAGATGAAGATAAGGTCCAAACGCTTCTCGGAAGGATGCAGCGCGCTTGCGAAGAGAGTTCCACCGTCCGTTTGATGAAAAGTCCTTTGCAGGTGACAATTATGGCCCTGCTGGTCGAATCTCTAGGGGAACCGCCTAAGGAGCGGTGGAGGTTATTTAACGAGTATTATCATGTAATTAATAGGCGCGAAAAGGAAAGGGAAATTCCTGCGGCAAAGCTCTTGAATAGTTATCAGGCGGACATCGACTTTATTCACCAGAAGGTCGGTGTATACCTCCAGGTGGAATCGGAGAGAAGTGGTAAGACAGACGCACTGTTGACTGAGGAGGAGTTTTCTCATGTTATTGACTCTAGACTTCTGTCTGAAGGGCATTCCGGCGACAAGGCGAAGCTTTTTAAAGCTGAAATTATTGAGGCGGCAATTGAGAGGTTGGTTTTCCTGGTTGCCCCGCAGGAAGGGAGGATCGGATTTGAGATTAGGTCATTACAGGAGTTTATGGCCGCTCAGGCTATTACATCTGGAAGGGATGAGGAGATTGTTTCAAGACTGAGGTCTATTGCGCATGCATCGCACTGGCGGAACGTTTTTCTTTTTGCTGCTGGCCGCTGTTTCTATGAGCGACAGTATTTAAGGGCTAGTATATTTTCAATCTGCTCTGAGCTTAATGAAGAGGTTTTCGAAAGTCGGAACAGCGGTATCAACAATGTTCTGCTGACAGGGAGCGAGTTAGCGTTGGATCTGGTTGAGGATGGTGTAATTGCTAATCAGCCAAGTCAGTTGAAGATTTTTACTAGGTTGGCGTTAAGGTTGATTGAACAGCCGCCTAGCGCCCTTTTAACTAGATTAAGCTCTGTGTATCAATTGGAGGTCGATGATCTGTTTCAAGAGTCAATACGGTCACGGCTTGGTGGGGCGGATTTCTATTCTCGACTTGGGGCTTGGCATGTGCTCGTTGAGCTAGCAGAGCGGGAAGTTCCCTGGGCTGTTGAGTTGGTCGAGAAAGAATGGCCGAGCAATCCTAAAGAAGTGCTTGCGATAACGGCTCGTAAAATCTCGCGCGATCCTTCCGGTTGGTTAACACCTAAGTGGTATAATGCTGTTTTGGAATCTTCTCCGGGAGTGGTTTCAATTCACTACCTCCCCGGAATTCATGATTCGCATGTTGCTCCCGATGCTCCCGCAAAATTGGAACCTCCTGAATGGTATGATGTTGTAGTTAAGGCCTACAATGGGCACGATCGAAGAGAATTTGTGGTTGAAGGAGTTGGTGACCAGTTTTTGTGTGTCCGAAGTGATCATCTTTACGAGTTGGAGTTATGTTCGTCTACTGTTCCTCCTGTTTCGGTAGGATGGAAGTGGGTATACGACTGTTCAGCATTTACAGCGAACTTGAACAAGGAGTCGTTAGCCCAGATCATATTTGATGCGGCAAAGCTGATGAGGACTAGGGAGATTTTTGGATTGGGGAGTTGGGTTTGGGGGTTCCCGTGGCAAATCTCCGCTATTGTAAGGTCTACCGATTCGGCAGACGAATTAGAGCGTATTGGCGATTGCATCTTAGATGGTATGCTCGGAGATACAGTCGAATGGTTAGAGGCAGAGCGGCGCTGGGGAATAAATGGTATCACTAGGGCTGACTTTAAATATCAGCCGAAGAACGGGTTGCCTTTTGATGATTGCATTGCGTCTGTTGGTATTCCAGTATTCGCCCTGCATGGAGATACCCGAGCTGATGAGTACGAGCCTAAGATAGTTGGCGAACTTCTTGCTCTTTACGACTCTGGACTGCCAAGAGGATCTCGGAGGCTTATCGCAAGCGGCATCATGGTTATGCTCTCAATGTTGGAAGAGCCGATGCTTCTGGATTTTTCGGTTTGCGACAGGCTGTCGGACATTTTCTTAGAGGCCGATGCACAATGGTTCGATTTGCGGGTTATTAATTTCATCCCTCCCGAATATTGGGAGCATCCTGGGATGGTTACTTTGATGGAAACCATGTTGGACTGCTTTGAGCGTGGAGGGGATTGGGTTTATGATGCTCTAGATGTGAAGACTGAGGGGCTTGAAAACATAATCAAATCTCGGCCTGATGTTGCTTGTGGTGTGATTTTGCTATCGAAGCTCTGTTTAGTAAACAGGGAAATAGGCTTTTCGGCAAGCTTGGATTTGATCGAGTCAGCAGTCGATCCAGCGCTCAAAGA
>NZ_JBWBQF010000001.1:6552500-7067500 GCF_056278815.1 Pseudomonas sp. TE3644
CTTGTTCTGTGACTGCGTACCTTTTGTATAATGGGTCAGCGACTTATATTCAGTGGCGAGCTTAACCGAATAGGGGAGGCGTAGCGAAAGCGAGTGTTAATAGCGCGTTTAGTCGCTGGGTATAGACCCGAAACCGGGCGATCTATCCATGGGCAGGTTGAAGGTTGGGTAACACTAACTGGAGGACCGAACCGACTACCGTTGAAAAGTTAGCGGATGACCTGTGGATCGGAGTGAAAGGCTAATCAAGCTCGGAGATAGCTGGTTCTCCTCGAAAGCTATTTAGGTAGCGCCTCATGTATCACTGTAGGGGGTAGAGCACTGTTTCGGCTAGGGGGTCATCCCGACTTACCAAACCGATGCAAACTCCGAATACCTACAAGTGCCGAGCATGGGAGACACACGGCGGGTGCTAACGTCCGTCGTGAAAAGGGAAACAACCCAGACCGTCAGCTAAGGTCCCAAAGTCATGGTTAAGTGGGAAACGATGTGGGAAGGCTTAGACAGCTAGGAGGTTGGCTTAGAAGCAGCCACCCTTTAAAGAAAGCGTAATAGCTCACTAGTCGAGTCGGCCTGCGCGGAAGATGTAACGGGGCTCAAACCATGCACCGAAGCTACGGGTATCACCTTTTGGTGATGCGGTAGAGGAGCGTTCTGTAAGCCTGTGAAGGTGAGTTGAGAAGCTTGCTGGAGGTATCAGAAGTGCGAATGCTGACATGAGTAACGACAATGGGTGTGAAAAACACCCACGCCGAAAGACCAAGGTTTCCTGCGCAACGTTAATCGACGCAGGGTTAGTCGGTCCCTAAGGCGAGGCTGAAAAGCGTAGTCGATGGAAAACAGGTTAATATTCCTGTACTTCTGGTTATTGCGATGGAGGGACGGAGAAGGCTAGGCCAGCTTGGCGTTGGTTGTCCAAGTTTAAGGTGGTAGGCTGGAATCTTAGGTAAATCCGGGATTCTAAGGCCGAGAGCTGATGACGAGTTGTCTTTAGACGACGAAGTGGTTGATGCCATGCTTCCAAGAAAAGCTTCTAAGCTTCAGGTAACCAGGAACCGTACCCCAAACCGACACAGGTGGTTGGGTAGAGAATACCAAGGCGCTTGAGAGAACTCGGGTGAAGGAACTAGGCAAAATGGCACCGTAACTTCGGGAGAAGGTGCGCCGGTGAGGGTGAAGGACTTGCTCCGTAAGCTCATGCCGGTCGAAGATACCAGGCCGCTGCGACTGTTTATTAAAAACACAGCACTCTGCAAACACGAAAGTGGACGTATAGGGTGTGACGCCTGCCCGGTGCCGGAAGGTTAATTGATGGGGTTAGCTAACGCGAAGCTCTTGATCGAAGCCCCGGTAAACGGCGGCCGTAACTATAACGGTCCTAAGGTAGCGAAATTCCTTGTCGGGTAAGTTCCGACCTGCACGAATGGCGTAACGATGGCGGCGCTGTCTCCACCCGAGACTCAGTGAAATTGAAATCGCTGTGAAGATGCAGTGTATCCGCGGCTAGACGGAAAGACCCCGTGAACCTTTACTATAGCTTTGCACTGGACTTTGAATTTGCTTGTGTAGGATAGGTGGGAGGCTTTGAAGCGTGGACGCCAGTTCGCGTGGAGCCATCCTTGAAATACCACCCTGGCAACTTTGAGGTTCTAACTCAGGTCCGTTATCCGGATCGAGGACAGTGTATGGTGGGTAGTTTGACTGGGGCGGTCTCCTCCTAAAGAGTAACGGAGGAGTACGAAGGTGCGCTCAGACCGGTCGGAAATCGGTCGTAGAGTATAAAGGCAAAAGCGCGCTTGACTGCGAGACAGACACGTCGAGCAGGTACGAAAGTAGGTCTTAGTGATCCGGTGGTTCTGTATGGAAGGGCCATCGCTCAACGGATAAAAGGTACTCCGGGGATAACAGGCTGATACCGCCCAAGAGTTCATATCGACGGCGGTGTTTGGCACCTCGATGTCGGCTCATCACATCCTGGGGCTGAAGCCGGTCCCAAGGGTATGGCTGTTCGCCATTTAAAGTGGTACGCGAGCTGGGTTTAGAACGTCGTGAGACAGTTCGGTCCCTATCTGCCGTGGACGTTTGAGATTTGAGAGGGGCTGCTCCTAGTACGAGAGGACCGGAGTGGACGAACCTCTGGTGTTCCGGTTGTCACGCCAGTGGCATTGCCGGGTAGCTATGTTCGGAAAAGATAACCGCTGAAAGCATCTAAGCGGGAAACTTGCCTCAAGATGAGATCTCACTGGAACCTTGAGTTCCCTGAAGGGCCGTCGAAGACTACGACGTTGATAGGTTGGGTGTGTAAGCGCTGTGAGGCGTTGAGCTAACCAATACTAATTGCCCGTGAGGCTTGACCATATAACACCCAAGCAATTTGAGCGGAAGCCAGATTGCGGTGTTGTGAAGATGATACGAACCGAAAGTTTGCGATTCACAAATACCATCACATACCCGATTCGCTGGAGTGCCTCCCAAAGGGCATCCTGGCTACAGAATTTCTTGACGACCATAGAGCATTGGAACCACCTGATCCCATCCCGAACTCAGCAGTGAAACGATGCATCGCCGATGGTAGTGTGGGGTTTCCCCATGTGAGAGTAGGTCATCGTCAAGATTAAATTCCGAAACCCCCACTTGCGAAAGCAGGTGGGGGTTTTGTCTTTAGTAGAAGCTCCAACATTTTCGGCTGGCACGTCACCGCGGTGACGGATCGGCACACAGAGTTTCTTGACGACCATAGAGCATTGGAACCACCTGATCCCATCCCGAACTCAGCAGTGAAACGATGCATCGCCGATGGTAGTGTGGGGTTTCCCCATGTGAGAGTAGGTCATCGTCAAGATTGAATTCCGAAACCCCCAGCTGCCACGCAGCTGGGGGTTTTGTCGTTTAAGCACCTGGAAAATACCCCCCCCGCCCCTGTGGGACCGGGCGAAGCTCGGGAAGCGAACGACTCGATTACCCTGCTGGCCCCTTCCCGAGCTGCGCCCGGTCCCACAACGACCCCCCACCAAAGATCTCCAGGGCACGCTAGGGCCAGCGCAGCCTGGCGGCAGCGGCTACAGGGCAATAAAAAACCCCTGGCTGCAAGCAGCCAGGGGTTGGTCAAACCAGCCTCAGATCAAGCCTTGCAGCTGTCCGGCGCCCAGTCACCCATGTCAGGGCTGCTGCACACCTTGGCCATCAGGCTCTGGCCGTTGGCAGCCACTTGCTTGGCTTCAACCTGCTTGGTCTGAGCCTTCTGCAGGCTCTTCTCGGTGCTTACCGCTTCAGTCGGCACGTTGGCAGGCTTCTTCACCTTGACCTTGGTCTTGGTTGGCTTCACCGAGGTGCTCTCTGCGGTAGCAACAGTCACTACGTCCTGACGTTGCACACCTACTTGCTGCAGATCCTTCTCATACGCCTGGGAGTAAGAGTCGACGTCCTGGGTGGCCTTGCCATTGGCGGCGACGATCAGTTGGTTGCTCTCACGCAGGCCCGAGACGATTTCAGCCAAACGGCGACGGCCTTCAGCATCATTGATGGTCTTGGCCTTGCGGGCCGAGATCAGGCGATCAAATTCAGCCTGGTAGCAAGTCTGGGAAGCCTTGGCGTAGGCAATGTTGCGATCCAGGGACTGGGTGCTGCCATCCAGGTCAGAGGCATAGGAACCAATGCGCTGTTTGTCATCGGTAATCTGCTTCTGCTTCTCGGTGTAGTAGCCTACCGCTCCGCCCGCCAAGGCACCGCCGGCAAGACCAATGGCAGCATTACGGCCCATCTTCTCCTTGTCGCCGGCCAGGGCACCCGTAACGCCGCCCAGCAAGCCGCCAACCACGGCGCCGGTGGCGACCGATTTGGTGACATCCGAATTGGTGCTGCGCAAGTGCTCTACTGGCTCGTAGCAGGTCGGGTAGAACTCGACCTTGGTGGTCTGGGCCACTTTGGAGGTCGGTGCACTGGCACAGCCGCCCAGCACCAGGGTGAAGCTGGTAGCGATCAGCAGGGCACTGCGGCGCGCACCGGCGGCCGTGAACGTGTTGAGGGTCGAACGCATGATAAGTGTCTCTTCCTTTGGTTTATCTATCCTGGCTGGGCTGCCACCATGGCTGCCCGCCCTTGCTCGCTCGCTCGTCATCCAGGTTTACTTCTTCCCGGACGGGGCGAGCAGTTCCTTCAAAATCACCTCTGGGTCGGCCCGCTGTTGCTTGCGGTAATTGCCGACGTGGGTGACGAACAATGTGGCGCGCGCTACCAGGCTCTTGCCCAGTACCGGCTTGCGCCCCAGTTCTTCCTTGACTCGTTGAAACTGCGCCTGGATCACCGCGTCGGTATAACGGGTGCCGGTTGCCAGGTTGTCGATGTAGATCGCCACGGCGCCATCCAGGGCGCTGCGGCCGTTGTCGATGGCCGACCCGATCAGGTCGGCGCTGGCCTGGTCTTTCATGGCCAGGGCCTTTTCCCGCGTAGTGCGCAGGTTGGTGAGGCGAATGTTGTAGTTATTGATGGTCTCGGCCACCAGCGCCGATGATTGGATCAGGTTGCCGGCAGCTTCCTCGCGCTGCTTGGCAATCAGGGAAACATTGCGCTTGAGCTCCTCGTTGACCAGCCCCAGCTCCGATTGCAGGCGCGGATCGACACTGGCGGCGATGATGCTGTCCAGGCGCTTGGTAGGGTCCTGGGCGTCATCGATGGCGTCGGTCAGGGAGGCCAGGCGGCCTTCCTTCTGCCACTGATTGAATAGCTCGCTGTAGCGCGAGCGTGGGGCTGCCAGGGCGCCCAGGGCGACGCGGAAACCGGTGGTCTCGTTGCGCTGTTCGGTGCCGTCGGCGGCAAACAGCGGGTACTCACGGCGCATGCCCGTGAACAAGGTCATTTCACCTTCCAGGTAGTTGCCGCCCTTGACCACGAAACCGCCGTAGGTGCCCTGTCGACGTCCGGCGCTGACCAGCTGGAACGACTCCTGGACCATCTCGGCGGCATTTCCGATCACATCAAACAGGCCAATCGGATTAGGCAGCTTGGTACCAATGGGCATCAACCGTGCCCCTTGTCCCGTGCCGCCGGCCACCTGGCTGAACACGGCGTAATCGGCCAGCGGCGCATCTTCGTCGCTACCCTCGGTATGCCGGGGGAACAGACGCCCCTCCAGTTCCTGGCGGCTGACCGCCTGGCCGCCGCGCGCCGCGTACTCCCACTCGACTTCCGTGGGCAACCGCACGAAGCCCAGGCCGCCATCCTCGGCACTGGTACCACGGCCGCTGACAGGCAGCAGCTCCCGGTGGTACTTCATCAGCCACGCGCTGTACACCGCCGCAAAGCGCTCGGCCTCGAAGTGCGACAGGCTGACCTTGGGCAAGCGCCCGGTCATTGCTGCATCGGCTTCACAGGCGGGGGCCGGCTCACCGCTGGCCAGGGATTGCGCCTGCGCCATGACCTGCGCGTACTGGCGTGCGGTGACCTCATACTTGCCAATGAAGTACAGCATCGGCTTGAGCGGGTTGCCCGGGCCGCTCTTGGGCAGCAGGGGCGACAGTGTCTTGCGCCAGTCCGCGCCCAGGTCATTGAGGGTGAACTGGCCGTTGATGTAGTCGCGACGGTAGCCGGAAATGAACGACTGCTTATACCCGGCCTCACCCTCGCTGAAGGGGTAGCCGAGGTTGATCTCGCGATCGTCCAGCGGCCCGTTGGCCAGCACGTAGACATAGCGGAACACCATCTCGCCATCGCATGGCAGCGGCAGGCTGACGTCATCGGCCAGCGGCTTGGGGTTGTCGAGCTTGTTGTCGTCGGCCACGACCAGCGAACTGGCGGCCAGCAAGGCAGCGCATGCCCAGTGTCTAAACATCACGAATTCCTTCGGCAGCCTGCAGGCGCGTGACCCGCCAGCCGCCGGCCGTGGCCGCCAGCAGGCTGACCAGCACAATCGCCAGCACGGCAAGGGCCAGGTGAGTGGGCAGCAGGTGGCTGGCCAGTTGGTTGAAAATCCGATTCAGCAGCAAGGCCCCCAGCGCATACACAAGCGCCGCCAGCATGGCAGCGCACACGGCGCCATACAGGGCCTGGCACAGCACGAACGCCAACAGCGCAGAGGTCTTGAAGCCCAGCAGGCGCAGTACCGACAGCGCCCGCTGCTTGCGTTCCACCGCCGCCAGGGTGCCTGCGGTGATGGCGGCGAACGCGCCGGCACACGCCAACCCGGCGATCAGCCAGAACACGGTGGTCAGGCTGTTGTTCAGTGTCTGTACCTGCTGGATCGCAGCCGCCTGGGTGGCCACGGCCAGTCCATGCTGGCTGAAGTACTGCCGCAACGGCTCCACGTCGGCCAGCCCGCGGGCGTACAACCGGAATGCCGGGTAGGTGCGCGCCTGTGTCGGTGCGCTCCCGGCCCAGCCCAGGCTGGCAACCTGGCGTCCGTCCCGGTAGTCCTCGGCGGCTTCAAGCAACGCCAAGGGGGCAAACAGCGCATCGCGCGGGAAGGCTTCAATCGGCAGAACGCCTTGCACCTTCACCGTCAGGCGTCTCACCTGAACCTGCCCGGCGTCCTGGCGGCCAATCAGCGCCTCAATATCCTGCCCCGGCTGCGCGCCCAGCTTCTGCGCGGCAGTCTGGCTCAGCACTACGTCCTGCAAGCGAGCAGGCGCGGCGGTCGCGCCAAGCAGTGGATCGCCCGCAGCGGTTGGGATCATTTCCACTGCCAACGGTTTGCCCCGTGTGTCCAGCAAGTCCGCCGTGGCCGCGATCTGCCGCGTACGAGGCAGCGCAAAGGCCACGTCAGGCCGCGCCGCCAATGCCGAGATATCCGCAGCGTTAAAACGCCCTCCCGCCAGGGGAATGATCTCGCGTACTGTCGGGTCTTGCTCCAACCGTTGGCTCAAACCGCCAATCAGGCCGAACTTGAGCCCGAACAACAGCAGTAAAGGCGCGATCACGGCCACCAGCGCCAGGACCGCACACAGCGACAGCCGCCACTCATCGCGCCAGTCGTCCCAGGCCAGCCCCGCAATCACGGTGAGACGCATCAGGGGCCTACCAGACGGGCAGTCACGCCGCCATCGCTGTCGGGGGTCGAACGCAGGTGCAACATCGGCAAGCCACAGCGGCTGGCCAGTTCCTGGTCATGGGTAGCGATCAGGCGGGCAGCGCCTTGCGCCATGGCCTGGGCCAACAGCAGCTGCATAACCCGTTCGGCGTTGATCGGGTCCAGTGCGGCGGTCGGCTCATCGGCCAACAACAGCCGTGGGCCATGGGCCAACGCCCGGGCGCAACCGGCGCGCTGGCGTTGCCCCACCGACAGCTGGGCAGGTTTCTTGTCCAGCTGCCCGGCAATGCCCAGGTGCTCGGCCAGGCGCTGCACGCTGCCGTCGTCAGGCAGCCCCAACAACGCACGCGGCAGGTTGATATTGCCGCGCACCGTGGTGAACCCCAGCAGGCCGCCGGTCTGCAGTACATAGCCCAGGTGGCGGCTGCGCAGGTCGGCCAGGTAGTCCTGGCGATTGTCGCGCCAGGCGCTGATCACATCTTCCCCGCAGAAGTGAAAGTGCGCGGCCTGTTGCGGCGCGGCCACCAATGCCAGCACATCCAGCAGGGTGCTCTTGCCACAACCGCTGGGACCCACCAGCGCGTACTGCTGCCCCGCAGCCAGTTGCAGCCGTTCCACCTCCAGGCTGTAACGCTGGGCGCCTTGGCCCCGCGTGATGCGTAATTCGCGCACGTCCAGCATCATGGCAGTGTCGACAACGGAACACGGTAGAGGGCATCACCCGGCTCGGCGTCGCCGAAGCGCACCCAGTTGGCCAAGTCGTTGTGGAAGGTTTCATACAGCTGGATCTTCGATTCCAGCTCGTCGAGGAAATCCTGCTGCTCGGCCACCGACAGTGACAGCCACAGGTCCTGGGTCATGGTCAGCGCCTTGCTGCGGTAAGGCAGCCCCTGCAGGTATTCGCCCAGCACACCGCCCTCGGCCAGGTTACCGCCGCTGCGCAATGCCGATGGGTCGCGGCTCATGTAGGCACTGGCACTGGCGATTTCCTGGAAGAAATCCTTGGGTGATGTCTGTGTCTTGCGCGCAGCGTCAACGATCAGCTTCAGCGACTGCTGCAGGTCGTTGAGCTGCAACTTGGTCAGCAGTACGCAAACCTGGAAGGCGGGCAGGGCAGGGTTGGTCAGGTCGCGGTCGGCCGTCCAGGCACTGACCAGTTGCGGCGCGCGGTTGGCGGCGCGGTGGCCCAGAAAATCCATGTGCATGGCGTAGCCGATGGCCGCCGACTTGTCACTCAGGCTTGGTGCCTTGGCCAGTAGCGGTACTGACGGTTGCTCCGTGCGCACCTGGTGGACCAGTTGCGCGAACACCGAGCCGATCTCACCTACACGTTCGCCAAAGCGCTGCACGTCGCCGCCGGGGATGGGCACATACAGGTCGCCGATCTGCGGGTTGCTGTCGGCGGTCAGCACGCGGTACTGCTGTTCCGCGGAGGCGTGGTTCTTCCTGCCGGCCTCGGTGCGCAGGTGCAGGGCGAAAATCTTGATCTGCTTGTTCAGCGCGGCCTGGCGTACCTCTGCCTCGTTCATGTGCGTGCTGCTCAGTGGGTCGGCCTTGCGCAGCGCGCCGGCATCGCTGACCAGCAGGATCAGACGCCCGCCGTAGGGCGACCAGTCCATGCCCTGTACCGCCTGCATCACCCCGGCAAAGGCGTCTTCATTGAAGGACTGGCTGGACACGTCGGTGGCCTTGACCTGGCGGGCCAGTTCCAGGAACCGTTCGGGGTCGCGCCCCTGGTCCAGCGGGATCAGCGTCTTGGTCAGGTATTGCAGGCCAGGCGTCTTCTGCACATTGTTGCGGAAACCGACCATGCCGAAGCTGACGTTATCCAACTCGCCGCGCTGGGCAATCTGGCTTTGCAGTTGATGCACCACCTCGGTGACCTGATCGATATAGGGCTGCATCGACACCGAGGTATCCACCACCAGCACCACTGCTGTGCGGAAGGCATCGGTCGATGCTGCCGGGGCAGGGCCTTGGCCGCTGCTGCCCGGGTCAATGGAGGCGACATTGAGTAACTGCACTGGTTGGCCGTTCTCGTCGAAGCTCTCGCGGGCGTCGAAGATCGGCAGCAGGTAGAACTTGTCCTGCGGGATAGCGCTGGCGCCAGGCTCCAGGGCCATCACCAGCTTGCCGTCGCCCTGGCCGGCCCGCGCCTGGTCGAGTGCGCGGTGCGCCGCGGCGGGGTCGGCCAGCAGGCGCTCGACGCTGGTGGCATCGTGCATAAACATCACCGGCGCACGCCCCGAGCGCTCGGTGAACTTGAGTACCAGGCTCTGCTTCCAGTCGCTGACCTGATCGGCGGCCAACCAGCCGTCACTGTGGCCAGCCGTGCCGGCGCCCACGCGCAGCCACTGGGCACCGTCCACGGTCTTGCGCTGGTACACGTAAAGCACCGAAAACGCCGGCAGCGGCTTGCCTGTCTTGGCGCCTGCGGCGTCGACCAGCGTGGCGTCCGGTTTACTCAGCACGCGCTGGAACAGAGTCTTCTTGCCGGGCATCAGCAGGGGCCGGCTGCCGCCATCCTGTTCGGCGGCAACGTTTGCGACAGCTGGTATGGCTGGCGCCTGCGCTGTGGGGGCAGGTTTGGCCACCGACTTGCCACCTGCCAGCAGCGCATACCCGCCACCGCCCATGGCCAGCAACACGGCCACGGCCAATGCGCTGAGTGCCAGCACGGGTCGTTTCTTCACCGGCATCTGAGGCGCTGTCGCCTTTTCCGCCAGTGCTACGGGCGCCACAAACGGCCTGATAACTGTCGCCTCGTTGTCGGCCTCCAGGCCATCCAGTGCATCGAGCAGCGCCTTGGCGTCGGGGAAGCGGTCAGCAGGCTCCTTGGCCAGCAACCGCGTCAGGATTGCCTGATAACGCCCCTGGGTGATTGGCAACTCCGGCAGCGGCTGGGTCAGATGGGCCAGCGCCGTGGACAGGGCATCCGTACCCACGTAGGGCAGCTTGCCGGCCAGCAGTTCATACAGCACTACACCCAAGGCGTAGAGGTCGGCACGGCCGTCGATCTCCTGGCCACGGGCCTGCTCGGGGCTCATGTAGCTGGGCGTGCCCACGGCAAAACCGGCCTGGGTGAACTGGGTGCGATCGTCCAAGGCCTTGGCGATGCCGAAGTCCGACAGCACCGCCGTACCATCGGCACGGAACAGAATGTTGGCCGGCTTCACGTCGCGATGCACCAGCCCCTGGGCGTGCGCATAGCCCAGCGCCGAGGCGATCTGGCGCAGGTACACCAGCCCCTGCTCAGGGCTCAGGCCCTGGGCCAGGCGCTCCTTGAGGGTACCGTTGGGCAGGTACTCCATGGCCATGTAGTACAACTCGCCGACATTGCCGATGTCGTGGATGGTGACCGTGTTGGGATGCGTCAGGCGGGCCAGGGTGCGACCTTCGCGCAGGAAACGCTCGCAGAAGGTGGCGTCGGCCGCCAGGGCGGCGGCCATGACCTTGAGCGCCACCTTGCGCTCCAGCGAGCGCTGGGTGGCCAGGTACACGGTGGCCATCGCGCCTTCGCCGATTTCGTCGTGGATGTCGTAGCCAGGGATGTTGATGTGCATGGGGTCGAAGTTCTTCAGCTGGCCTTGATGACGACGGCAGTAATGTTGTCGGGGGCGCCACGGGTCAGGCCCAGGTGGATCAGGCTGCGCACCACGGTGTAAGCATCGCTGTGGCACAGCACATCGCGGATCTCATGGTCTTCGGCAGTCTTGTTCAGACCGTCGCTGCACAGCAGATAGGTGTCCTCGGGCAGGATGTGCAGGAACGCGCTGTCCAGTTCCAGCTGGTTGGCCACGCCCACGGCGCGGGTGACGATGTTGGAGCGTGGGTGCAGGCGCGCTTCGGCCTCGTTGAGCAGGCCGCTGTCCACCAGTTCCTGGACGTAGCTGTGGTCTCGCGTAATGGCGGTCAGCTGCCCGCCGCGCAGGCGGTACAGGCGACTGTCGCCGGCCCACAGGCACATGCCTTGGGTGCCGCGCATCGCCAGCACCACCACGGTACTGCCCATCATGGCTACGCCTCGCAATTGCGCCTGGTCGCGCACCTGGGCATTCACTTCGACCAGGGCGTGACGCAGCGCATTGCTGTACGCCGGCAGCGACGGGCTGCCTGGGATACGGCGCAGTGCATCGACAATCAGGCTGCTGACGTAGTCGCCCGCAGCGTGCCCGCCCATGCCGTCTGCCACTGCCCACAGGCCGCTGTCGGGCAGGTCCAGGCACGCGTCTTCGTTGATCTGGCGCACCATGCCCACATGGCTGTGGCTGGCGCTGTGCAGGTTGCGCACGGGAGCGGCGGCCATTACAGCGGCCCTCCCTGGCTTTGCAGGAAGCGGGTGAACACGTCGCTGCCGGGCATGCCGCTGCAGCGCAGCAGGCCGGAGGCCACCCGCTGCGAGCCATTGCCCCACCACAGACTGGCGTCGGCGCAGGCCCAACGGCCCAGCGCTGCCTGACGGGCCTGGGGCGTGTCGGCGTAGCTGCGTTGCAGGCCAGCGAAATCGTCGTCGGGCAGGGCTGCTGCCGTGGCCAGGCCGGGCAGGGCGGCCAGGGCGTTCTCGAAGTGGGGCAGGTCGGCCTGAGGCTCCAGGGTCGCCAGCAACGCGTCTTCAACACGCTCGAACCAGTCCTGCGGCCCGCCTACCACGCTGGTCAGATCGCAGCCTTGCGGCAGTGTGACGGCCACGGTCAGGGGGAAGTAGCGGCCCACGCGATCGACGCTGGGCATCAACACGCCCGCCATCGCCTGGCTGCCGCACACGCCGGGTGCCAGCAAGAAACGCCACAGCGGGCTGATCAGGTAAGCGTCCAGCCAGGCTGGGCCCAGTTGTTCATGACTGGCGCGCAAACCTGCGGCCAACCACGTGTCCCAAGGCTGAATGAAGGTTGGCGGCAGGTCGCGGCTGACGAAATCGCCGCGACTGGCCAGCTTGCCGTAAAAACCTACCTGACTCATAGCCGCTCCGGCAGGCTGAAACCTGCGACCAGGCGGTTGTTGAACGGGTTGAAGGCACTGTTGGCGCGCAGTTCGTAGGAGATGCTGGCGCCGTCGACGCGCAGGCGCAGGGTGAAGCGGTCGGGCGAGCCGGCGTTGCTCAGGTCGGACTGCTGCAGCAGGCGGAACCAGGCCCAGGGGCCATCCAGCGTCATGCCCGAACGGCCACTGGCGGCAGGCGGCTCGATGGCCATGCGTACCACGCCAACGCTGTTGGGGTTGGGCCATTGCAGCGCTACCGGGCGGCTGGGTCCGTGGTCGTAGCTGATCTGTTGACCGTCCAGGTCCAGGTTGAACTGGGTGACGCTGCTGTCCATGGCCACTGGCTTGAGCTCGAAGCGCACCACCGGCTGGGTACCGCCGGCGCGGAAGTAGGCATCGCGAATCGAAGCGGCGCGCTGGAAGGTCTGCAATATCGCCGGGGTGATGCCCAGGCCCTGTGCTGCGCCCGGTTGCCAGCGCCAGGTGGCTGCCGACGTGTCCACGTAGGGTTGCAGGTACTTGCGGAAGTAGCTGTCCATCACGCCGCCCACGCCGAAGAACTGACCGAAGTCATCCAGCGTCGCATCGCGATTGCTGCCCGACACCAGCGGGTAGCGCCCGGCCAGCGACTGGCGGTAGACGTTCACCACCTCGCTCAGCCAGGCCGCGTTGAGCTGATTGCGCACGCCGCCCATCATGCTGTTGGTGGTGGCGCTGACCACCGATTTGACCAGCCCCTGGACCACTGGCGGTTGGCGCTCGGCAGTCAGGCTGACCCGTGCGGCGGCTGCGCTGGCCTGGTTCTTGGCTTCGCCCAGCAGTGCATCGCCGCTGGCGCCGACCATGGCGCTGATCTGCACGTATAAGGCGTTGAGGTCGGCAAGCAGGCCGTCGATGGCTGCAGGGTCGCCGTCACTCTTGCCCACCAGCGCATTGAGGTCGGCGAAATGCACGGTCACCGGATCATCCAGGTCTTGCGCCCGGGGTGCGGCGGCAGGCGCCTGCCCCACCAGCGAACCGAGTTTCTGCTTCAGCTTGTCGACGTTGTTTTCCACCGGCGCCACTTGGGCAGCCAACGCCTTGTCGAGGTGCGCCAGATCGGTCTCACGCGCCACGGCCTGCAGCAGCTTTTTCAAGGGCGACGTCGGGCCGGAGATGACCCGCAGCACATCAGCAGCCTGGGCAGTGTTGGTGATCGGCACGAAGTCGATGTCGGCCAGCAGCGCATCCCATTGGCGGATATAGTCCTGCCAGTACAGGCGCCGCACTTCGGCAGCCAGCGCCACGGCGTCCTGCTGCTGTGCCTGATCCAGGCCCAGTACCCATTGCTCTTCGGCCAGGGCAGTGGATTGGCTGAGGCTGCCCAGCAGGAACGCCTGCTGATAGCCCTTGGCAGTAAAGAAGCCACTCAGCGGATCGCCCAATGCCTTGCCGCTCTTGCGCACCATGACCAGTGCGGCATCGCGGCCGGCAGCGTCGCTGATGCGGAAGTCACTGACACCGGCTGGCAGTTTCTGGCGTTTGACCCGGTCGTAGACGCGTTGTGCCACCGGAACCTGCTGCAACTGTCGGCGTTGATCATCGATCAGGCGTTCATCCAGTCGGGCGGCGGGCGGTTGGCGTTCGAACAGGGCCTGCAAGTGCTCGTTGAGCGCCTGGCGCTGGTCGGGGGCCAGGTCGCGGGGCAGGTGCTGCTCCCAGTCCAGGCTGATCCAGGCCTTGATGAAGGCGGGATCATAGTGGTCGTGGTCAGCCAGCATCAGATAGGCCTTGAGGCCTTCGTAACGGAAATCGGAGTTGCCGCCGCCACGCAGTTGTTCCTCGACGCGGCTCACCAACCGTGGTGCGAATACCGCCACCAGCAGCTTGCGGTACAGGCTGCCCGCTTCGCTCTCCAGCATGTCGCCCTGGTACAGGCCCAGGCCCTGCGCCCAATGGGGCGGGTCATCGGCCAGATGGCGCGTGGCGTCGAGCAACGGCAGCACCGACAGCACCTCGCGCTGCGCGGGCGTGAGCGCCTGCACGGCCTGGCCGAGGGGTTCGACGCGCTGATCGACCTGGGCAATGTAGGCCTCATTGGCGCGGTAGCTGGCAATCCACAGCCCGCCCACAATCAGCAGCAACGCCACGCTGGCGGCCAGGGCGCCGGCCGCCAGCCATTTGCGCCGGCGCTCCACGGCCGGGTTGGTGCCCACCAGGCCGCGCTCGGCGAAGGCAACATCGGTGAATAGGCGCTGGATGAAATAACTGCGCCCGGTACCGGTTTGCCGCGCCAGGTGTTGGCGGTCCAGGTTCATGCTTTGCGCCATGGCGCCGATCAGGCGGTCGATGGGGCTGCCTTCCTGGGTGCCGCTGGTGAAATACACGCCACGCAGCAGGGCACGCTGCTCATAAGGGTTGGGGCGGAACACCGCTTGAAGGAAGCCATTGAGGGTTTCTTTCAGGGCGCCGAGTTGTTGCGGGAAACCGTAGATCAGATCGCGCCGCGCCGGGTCGCGCTCCTGTTGCAGGCGTTCAACCAGGCGCTGGTTGAGGCGCAACTCCAGTGCCTCAAACTCGCGGTCCAGGTTGGCCAGGGGGCCATCACCCTGATTGCCATCGTCCAGCGCGAAGGTGGTGCCCCACACCTGGGTCCGTTCTTCCTTGCTCAGGTTGTCGAAGAACTCCATGAAGCCGGGTACCAGGTCAAGCTTGGTCAGCGTCAGGTAGATCGGCAGGCGTACCCCTAACCGGGTGTACAGCTCTTGAATACGAGTACGAATAGCGGCGGCATGGGCGGCGCGTTCGGCTTCGCTGGCCATCAGCAAGTCAGACAGGCTGATGGCAACGAAAGCCCCGTCCACCGGCCGCCGGGGGCGTTGGGTTTTCAGCAGGTCGAGGAAACCCAGCCAGGCTGCCTTGTCGACACTGGCGTGGCTGTCCTGGGTGGTGTAGCGGCCAGCGGTGTCCAGCAGCACGGCCTGGTCGGTGAACCACCAATCGCAGTTGCGCGTTCCGCCCACGCCCTGCACGGCGCCTGCACCCATGTGCGCGGCCAGGGGGAAATTCAGACCGGAGTTGAGCAGCGCTGTGGTCTTGCCCGAACCGGGCGGGCCAATAATCACATACCAGGGGAGCTCGTACAGGCTGCGCTTTTCGTCACCGCCAAGGCTCACCTTCTTCAGCAGTGCCAGGGCTTCGGCCATGCGTGCCTTGAGGGTGGCGAGCTCCTCGGCGGTGGCCACGCTGGCCGGGTCCGGCGGGGTATCTGCGGCCAGGCTGGCCAGCACGTTCGCCGCCTGACGGTGTGCCTGCACAATGCGCCACACGCGGTAGGCCAGCCATGCTGCAAACAGCAGGGCGATCAGCGCCCAACGCCGGCCCTCGGGCACCAGCCAATCCAGCAGCGGCCCAACGAACCAAATCACCAGGCTCAAGGCGAGCAGGCCCAGCACCGGGATCACCCAGCGCACTACAAACGCAAGCACGGCCTTCACTCGACCCCCTCCGCAAACACAGTGATTTCAACCCGGCGATTGCGCGCACGGCCTTCGGCGGTGGCGTTGGACGCCAGCGGCTCGGTATCGCTGCGGCCTTCGGCGCTGAAGCGCTCGGCCTGACCGGTACGCGCAGCCAACAGCTGCCGCACTTCCTCGGCACGGGCCTGGGACAGCTTCCAGTTGGACGGGAAACGCAGCGTGGCGATGGGCCGGTTGTCGCTGTGGCCGGTCACCAGCACACGGCCCTTGACCTTGCCGATGGCTTCGGCAATACGCAGCATCAGTGGCTGGAAATCGTCCTTGATGCTGGCGCTGGCGGACGGGAACAGCTCGTCACCGCGAATGGTGACGATGGAACGGTCGACGGCATCCTCGACGGCCACGCGGCCAGCGCGAACGTCATCGGCCAGGAAACCGGCCAATCGCGGTCGTTCAATGATCCTTGGCTGCTGTGCCGGGCGGTCGATGGCTTGCACGGGAATTTCGCCCAGGGCGTGGATATGCCGGAACACCGGCTCTGCGTCCGCGGCCAGCTTCAGGCGCAGGCCCACCAGCAACAGCAGCAGCAAGGCTGCGGCAATCGCCAGCCCTACCCAGGGCGGCATGAACTGCGCCAGGCGAACGCGCGTCACGGGTGTGCCGCGCCAGTGCGGCGACAGTTCGCGCTCATGTTCGCCGCGGGCCGTGCGGATGGCGGCGCTGGTACGTTCGCGCAGGGCATCCAGTTGGCTACGGCCATCGGGCAGCACGCGGTAGCGGCCTTCGAAACCCAGGCACAGGCACAGGTACAGCAACTCCAGCAGATCGAGGCGTTCGCGGGGGCTTTGCAGGCAGTGGTCCAGCAACTGGAACACCTTCTCGCCGCCCCAGGCTTCGTTGTGCACGGTAATCAGCAGGCTTTGCTTGCCCCAGTCGCTGGCGCTGCCCCATGGCGTGCTCAATACGGCCTCGTCCAGTGCGGTGCATAGCACATAGCGCGCCAGTAGCACGTCGTTACGCGGCACGCCGGCTGCCTGCGCACGTTCCTCGAACTGGCGCAGGCAGGTCAATAACTGCGCCCGCAGGCTGGCGGGTGCCGGGTGGGCAAGGGTGCTGCGCAGGCGGGTCAGCAGCGCCAGCAACGGGCCGGCTGCCTGCTCCAGCGGGTTGAGGCCCTGCGCCTGGGCATTGAGCACTGGTGCGCTGGGCATTTGCAGCGCCGGCGGTTCCGGATTGTCGGTCGGCGCGCCGCGGCCACCGGGGCGCGGCATGATCATGGTGCGATCGTCATGCATGGCCGCTTACCCTCGAATCGCCCAGAACGCCAGGTCCAGCCCGGGGAACTGGCCGGCGATATGGAAGGCGAAGCCACCTGACTGGCGCAGTTTCTGCCAGTGCTCGCTGCCACGGTCCAGTTCGTAGTAGGTGGAACCGGCGTGGTAGGGCAACTGGCGAGGGGCCACGGGTAGCGGCAGCAGGCCAATGCCTGGCAGTTGCAGGTTGACCAGGTCGCGAATGTGCTCCACCGAGCCCACCTTGCTCTGTTGGGCGAAACGCCCGCGCAGGGTCTCGCCCGGCACGTCGGCGCGCACTACCAGGATGAAGCTGGCGTTGTCGATCAGGGTGCGGTCGGCCAGCATGGCCACGTGCACGCCGTAGGCTTTTTCGACAATCGGGATAGGTGTCGCCTTGCTGTCCATCAGCATCGAGAGGGCAGTGCGCAGGGCCTGCATCACCGGTTCGAAGCTCAGCGCCAGCTCGTCATGCTGGTACAGCGGGAAGTCATCCGGGCGCCGCGCTTCGCTGGCGAAGGTGGCGAACTCGCCGGCCAGACTCAGCAGCTCGCTGAACAGACGTTCAGGGTGCAACGGGCTTAGCCGGGCCAGGTGGGCGATCAGCGGCTGGGCGCGGTTGACCAGCTGCAGCAGCATGAAGTCGGCAATCTCGGAGGCGCCGCCTGCATTGCTGGCCACCACGCGGCCTGCCAGGGCTTCGGCGCGCTGGTGCAGCAGGCCCAACAGTTCACGGGTAAAACCGCTGAGTACATTGCTGGCGGCTACGTCGAGCAGGGGCGGGACATAGCGCTCGTCGAGCACCAGGGCGCGGTCCGGGCGCTTTTCAACTACCCGTACCACGCCGATGGCGGCATGGTCGTCCAGCCCGTCCTGGCGTGTCAGCAGGCGCAAGGCGCGGCTGCCCACGGCTACCGGGGCACGGTTCTCAAAGGGCGAGTTGTCGTCGCGCACTTCGCGCACCTGGCTCTGGTAACGTGCCGCGCCCACCGGCTCGCCGTCTTCGGCGGTGTCACGCACGCCTGCACGCTTGAGCGGCAGCGCCAGGTACACCAGGCCGTCACGCAGGTGCTCATCGATGTCCAGCGGCGGTGGCGCCGGGTCATCGGCCGGGATGTTGAACGGCGTGCCATCGGGCAGCAGGCCGCGGGCGCTGAGGATCGCCAGCTTGCCTTGGCCCAGCAGGGCCTGGTCGATCAGCAGTTCGGAGAAGCCCCAGCTGCCGGCCACGAACGGTCGGCTACGGGCATCGATCAGGGTTTCCAGGTAGCGATCGTGCTGCTGGAAATGCTGCGGGCGCAGGAACATCCCCTCCGACCACACCACTCGATTATTCCAGGACATGGGTAATTCTCCGGCTAGGGGGCGACGACGGCTGCGCTACGCACCGCGTTCACGTCAAGGCTGATCTGCAATTCGCCGCCTGCACCGGGCGACACCGTTATCACGTCGCGCCACAGCGCCTGGTCCAGGGCGCGGTAACCCACCACCAGGCCCAGTTGACGGGTGGCCGGGTTGAGCTGGCGCACCACTTGGCGGTACTCGCCGGGCTGCACCAGTACTTCGTCCTGATCCAGCAGGTCGGCGCCCAGCGTGGCCTGGGCGTGATCGGCCAAGGCGAAATAGTCGGCGCGGGCAAACACCGCGGCATTTTTCAGCTCGTACAGGCGCACCCGCACGGGCGCAGGCCGGCCATCAGCGCCGGGGTTGAGGCCGGCGATGGATTGCAGGTGCAGCACCAGGGGCGCGGCGGTCTTGTCGGCGATGGCGGGTGCCGGGTCCTTGGCACAGGCCGCCAGCAGCAGGGTGGCTGCAACGGCCAGAAAAGCGCTGATCCTCATCCTTTGTCCTCAATGACAACTACGTATCCGTGTGTTCCTGGTGTTGCTTACGGTCGCCGCAGCCGGCTGATGTGTTCCTCGTAGGCGCGGCTGAACTCGCGCCCGAACAGGTCCTGGAAGTCGTCCTCTGCTTCGTTGGCGATTTGCTGGTAAAGCTCGGTGAATTGCTGCCAGTAACGCGCCTGCCGCGACCCGGCCAGCAGCGCTGCCAAACCACCAGGGCTGTCCAGGCGGGCCTCCAGGGCGGCAGGCTCGAAGCGTTTGAGCAAGTGCCCGATAGCGGCCTGCACCCCGGCCATCACCGCCAGCTGGTGGGCGCGCAGGTCCTCGAAACTGTCGGCGATGGCCTGATCGGGCGCCATGAACGCCTGATTGCCGTGGCGCAGCAACAGCAACAGCGCCTCGTCGGCGTTGGGTGCGAATTTGAGCGGGTTGTTCTCCAGCGGCTGGATCAGCGTCTGCTGCATGCGGAACTCACCCTTGAGGCTGGCGCGGGCACGCAGCACATCAATCAACCCTTCGACCATCAGGCGATAGCTGCGCCCCAGGCTTCCCATCTGTGCGGCGGCCTGAGCGGTGTCGATGCGCAAGTGGTCAAGGCCAGCGCCGCGCAGGAAGGCCTGCATCAGATCGTCATTGGCTGTGGGCGCGGGTGCAGACGCCGCCGGTGCGGGCGCTTCGACGGGGGCAGGCAGGGCAGGCTGAGCTATGCCCGGCAAGTCCCAGTCCTCGGGAATCATCGGGGCAGGCGCATCGCCAGCCGGTTGCGCAGTCGGCGGCGTCGGCGCCCGGAAATCATGCTGCTGGGCCGGCACGTGGTCCGGTTGCGTCACGGGTGCAACCGGCGCTGGTGCCAGAAAATCAAACAGGTCGGGCAGGGTGTCACTGGCCGCTGCATGCTCGAATTGCGGGGGCACCCGAACCGCTGGTGCCGGTTGCGCCTGCGCGCCCATCAGTGCCTCGAAACTGACGGCCTCATTGCTTGGGGTGGCATTTGTGACGTCGATTTTCAGCCGGTCATCGAGCGTGGCGAGCATTTCGTAATCACCAATACGGATAACTTCTCCGTCGTTGATTCGCTCGCTATTTCCTCTGCGCAAACGGATAGATGAAGTTACAAACTCAACCCCATTTGTACTGTTATCAGTTAGAAAGTATGTGCCATCCCGAGACTGAATGGTGCAGTGGCTAGATGATATTAGTCGTTCAGGGTCCGGTAATACCCAGTCATTATTTTGAGCACGGCCAATATTCAGGACGCCACTGTCCAAGGTCATTTCCGAACATTGCCCGGGCGTGATCTTGTGATAACTGGTAATGCTTAACCGTAGTGGCATTTTGGCTCCCTGCTGCCATGCGCTATAGATCCGTCCATCGCGTGGATGCGCATTTCATGGCTGAATAGTCGCAATTTTCTGCGAATTCAGACCAATTTTGTCTATTTTTGAGTCGTCTTTCTCTTCGCTGTCCGGCAACCCGGTAGTAACGAGGCGCCATAGCTTACCTTGACAAGGGCTATTAACTACACCAAAAATGTCGGACTTTCTACAATTGAGTAGTGGCTCGATGATATCGTCGAGTTCATTTGGCAGTGGAACAGTTCGAAATCGATACTGGAACTTCCGTGCCATGTCCCGTACATCTGCGGGCGATAAGGAGATCAAATCTTGGTGGATGTTGCCTGCCTGCTCACCCCTGTTTCCGAGGATTTGCCTTGCGGCGAAGACTTGGAATACGACCCGCAGTTCCTGCACTTGGAACGGGCCGCTGTCGGGCAGCCGGAACGCAGCATGGGCGATGCGGTACTTGCCGCCGAGCCCCCGCAATGGCGTGAGATAAGCCAGCTTAGCGAACAACTTCTGCAACGCAGCAAAGACTTGCGAATCTGCCACTTTCTGCTGCAGGGTGCGCTTGCCGTCGAGGGGCTGCGCGGCCTGGCCGATACGCTGTCACTGGTGCAGCGCCTGTTGGAAAATCACTGGGCCGGGTTGCACCCGTTGCTTGACGCTGACGATGACAACGACCCCACGCTGCGCCTCAATGCGCTGGTAGGGCTGGCCAGTGAAACCACCCTGAACCTGCTGCGTGACACGCCACTGATCCGCTCACGGGCATTCGGCGCCATCAGCCTGCGCGCAGCGGCCAATGCCAGCGGTCTGCAGCATTTCCAAGGCGAGAGCCTGGGCGGCGATCAGTTGCGCGGCGCCTTGCAGGACAGTGATCCCGAACAGCTGGAAGCCACCCGCCAGGCACTGGACGAAGCCCGCCAGGCCCTGCAGGGCATTGAGCAGCAGGTGGCCGCCCAGTTGGGCGTTGCACAGGGCGTAGACCTCAGCGCCCTGGACCGCCCGTTGAAGCTGGCCCGGCAGATCCTTGGCAGTGCTGCGGAGTCTGGCGAAGCCGATGACAGCGCGCCGCCAGTGGCCAGCGAAGAACCCGCCCAGGTTCACCACCTGCCCACGCCGCCGCGCAGCAGCGGCCAGATCGACAACCGTGACGATGTGCAGCAAAGCCTGCAGCGCATCCTCGATTACTACGCCCGCCACGAGCCCTCCAGCCCCGTGCCGGTACTGCTCAACCGCGCCCGGCAATTGGTCAGCGCGGACTTTGCGGCGATCGTGCGCAATCTGATCCCCGACGGCATGTCCCAATTCGAAAATTTGCGTGGTCCCGACGCCGAATAGCGTCGCGACCCCGTCGTACAGTCAGTGGCCGGCTGCCCAGGCAGGCCATGACCTCAACACGTCGCCCAGGCGACAAGGAGGAGCAACGTGGCCACTACCAGTTCCCAGAAGTTCATCGCGCGCAACCGCGCCCCTCGTGTGCAGATCGAGTACGACGTAGAGTTGTACGGTGCCGAGAAAAAAGTCCAGCTGCCCTTCGTCATGGGTGTCATGGCCGACCTTGCCGGCAAGCCCGAGGAGCCGCTGGCACCAGTGGCCGAGCGCAAGTTCCTGGAAATCGACGTCGACAACTTCGACTCGCGGCTCAAGGCCATGAAGCCACGTGTGGCCTTTCACGTGCCCAACGAGCTGACCGGTGAAGGCAACCTGAGCCTGGATATCACCTTCGAAAGCATGGACGACTTCAGCCCGGCCGCCGTGGCGCGCAAGGTCGATGCCCTGAACAAGCTTCTTGAGGCTCGCACCCAGCTGGCCAACCTGCTGACCTACATGGACGGCAAAAGCGGTGCCGAGGAAGCCATCATGAAGGCCATCCAGGACCCCGCCCTGCTCGCCGCCCTGGCCAGCGCGCCGAAGCCAAGCGACTCCGAGCCCACCACCTGATCAGGAAGATCCCCATGTCCGAGTTGATGAAAGACAGTCAGCCGCAACCGGCGGTGACCGAGCAGGCCAACGAGTTCGCCTCCCTGTTGCTGCAAGAGTTCAAACCCAAGACCGAGCGTGCCCGCGAAGCGGTCGAGACGGCGGTACGGACCCTGGCCGAACAAGCCCTGGCCCAGACCAGCCTGGTGTCCAACGACGCCATCAAGTCGATCGAATCGATCATCGCCGCCATCGACGCCAAGCTCACCGCCCAGGTCAACCAGGTCATCCACCACCCCGAATTCCAGCAGCTGGAAAGCGCCTGGCGTGGCCTGCACTACCTAGTCAACAACACCGAATCCGATGAGCAACTGAAGATTCGCGTGCTCAACATCGCCAAGCCGGAACTGCACAAGACCCTGAAGAAATTCAAGGGCACGGCCTGGGACCAGAGCCCCATCTTCAAGAAGATGTACGAGGAAGAGTACGGCCAGTTCGGCGGCGAGCCGTACGGCTGCCTGGTGGGCGACTACTACTTCGACCAGTCGCCGCCCGACGTCGAACTGCTGGGCGAGCTGTCCAAGGTCTGCGCGGCCATGCACGCGCCGTTCATTGCTGCCGCCTCGCCAACCGTCATGGGCATGGGCTCGTGGCAGGAACTGTCGAACCCGCGTGACCTGACCAAGATCTTCACCACCCCCGAGTACGCCGGCTGGCGCTCGCTGCGCGAGTCCGAGGATTCGCGCTACATCGGCCTGACCATGCCGCGGTTCCTGGCGCGCCTGCCTTACGGCGCCAAGACCGATCCGGTGGAGGCGTTCGCCTTCGAGGAAAACACCGACGGCGCCGACAGCAGCAAGTACACCTGGGCCAACGCCGCCTATGCCATGGCGGTGAACATCAATCGCTCGTTCAAGTATTACGGCTGGTGCTCGCGCATCCGTGGTGTGGAGTCGGGTGGCGAAGTGCAGAACCTGCCGGCGCATACCTTCCCCACCGATGACGGCGGCGTGGACATGAAGTGCCCGACCGAGATCGCCATTTCCGATCGTCGTGAAGCCGAACTGGCCAAGAATGGCTTCATGCCGCTGCTGCACAAGAAGAACACCGACTTCGCTGCCTTCATCGGCGCCCAGTCGCTGCAGAAGCCGGCCGAGTACGACGACCCCGATGCCACCGCCAATGCCAACCTGGCCGCACGTTTGCCGTACCTGTTCGCCACCTGCCGCTTCGCCCATTACCTGAAGTGCATCGTGCGCGACAAGGTCGGCTCCTTCAAAGAGAAGGACGAGATGCAGCGCTGGCTGCAGGACTGGATTCTCAACTACGTCGACGGCGACCCGGCGCACTCAACCGAAACCACCAAGGCCCAGCACCCGCTGGCGGCAGCCGAAGTGGTGGTGGAGGAAGTGGAAGGTAATCCGGGTTACTACAACTCCAAGTTCTTCCTGCGCCCGCACTACCAGCTCGAAGGCCTGACCGTTTCCCTGCGGCTTGTCTCCAAGCTGCCATCGGCCAAGGGCGCCTGATTCACCCAAACACAGCAACGCGGCGCCCAGCGCGCCGCGTCATCGCCACTAACGCATTCCAGGAGGAATCATGGCAGTAGACATGTTCATCAAGATCGGTGATATCAAGGGCGAGTCCCAGGACACCGCCCACAAGGACGAAATCGACGTTCTGTCGTGGGGCTGGGGCCTGTCCCAGAGCGGTTCCATGCACCTTGGCAGCGGCGGCGGTGCCGGCAAGGTCAACGTCCAGGACCTGACCTTCAACAAGTACTTCGACAAGTCGTCGCCGAACCTGATGATGGCCTGCTCCAGCGGCAAGCATTACCCGGAAGCCAAGCTGGTGGTGCGCAAGGCCGGCGGCGACAGCCAGGTCGAGTACATCGTCATCACCCTCAAGGAAGTGCTGGTCTCTTCCATCGGCACCGGTGGCACCAACCACGATGACCGTCTGACCGAGACCATCACCCTCAATTTCGCCCAGGTGCTGGTCGACTACCAGCCGCAGAAAGCCGATGGCACCAAGGACGGTGGCCAGATCAAGTACGGCTGGAACATCCGTCAGAACGTCAAGCTCTGATGCCCCTTGGCAGCGGCGCCCTGGCGCCGCTGCCGCCTGATTGCCTTTACCCCCTCGGTGCCTGACCCATGGCCACGCCTTCCAATGTCCTCAATCCGCGCGAGCGGTTGCAGCCGTCGCTGCTCGACCGTCTGAGCGATGACCGGCCGGGTGTGCTGCAAGAGGCGCCCGAGCAGCGTGCCCTGTCCCTCGGCCAGCTGAAGGAGTCGGTGCTGCGCGACCTGACCTGGCTGCTCAACAGCACCTGTCTGTTCGACGCCGACACCAGCCAGAACACCCCGGCCGGTTCCTCGGTGATCAACTACGGGTTGCCGGCGCTGGCGGGCAATAGTGCGTCCAACGTCGATGTGGAGGCGCTGGAACGCGTGATTCGACAAACCATCATCACCTTCGAGCCGCGCATCCTCGCCGCCAGCGTCAGGGTCAAAGCCTGCATGGCGCCTGGCGAGATGAACCACAACGCCTTGAGCTTCGCCATCGAAGGCGACCTGTGGGCGCAGCCGGTGCCGTTACGCTTGCTGCTGCAGACCGACCTGGACCTGGAATCGGGGCACGTGCGCGTGGTGCACGCCGAACGGAGGCGCCCATGAACCCGCGCCTGCTGGAGTTCTACAACCAGGAGCTGCAACACATCCGTGATGGTGCGGCCGAGTTCGCCCAGCAATACCCCAAGATCGCCGGGCGGCTGTCGCTCAGTGGCATCGAATGCGCCGACCCTTATGTCGAACGCCTGCTGGAAGGGTTCGCCTACCTGACCGCGCGCGTGCAACTGAAACTGGACGCCGAATACCCGACCTTCACCCATAACCTGCTGGAAGTCGCCTACCCGCATTACCTGGCGCCGACGCCGTCGATGACGGTGGTGCAGCTGAACCCGGACACCGAGGAGGGTTCGTTGAGCGCAGGGTTCACGTTGCCGCGCGGCACCGCCTTGCGCGCCACCCTTGGGCGCGACAGTCAGACGTGCTGCGAGTACCGTACCGCTCATGCCGTGACCCTGTGGCCGGTAACCCTGACGCAGGCCGATTACTTCGGCAACCCGCAGGCGGTACTGGGGCGTTTGGCAGCCAGCGAACCCAAGGCCCGTGCGGGCCTGCGCCTGACCCTGCGGGTGGGCGCCGAGCAACGCTTCAGCGAACTGGGCCTGGATGAACTGCCACTGTACCTGCATGGCGCGGGCGAGCAGCCGTCGCGCCTGTACGAGCAGTTGCTTGGCAACGCCTGCGCGGTGTTTGTCCGCGAGCCGGGCAGCGATCGGGTCGAACGCCTGCCCGCCGATGCCTTGCGCACCCGGGGGTTTGATGATGCCGACGCGGCGTTGCCGGTGGTGCCCCGGGCGTTCCAGGGTTATCGCCTGCTGCAGGAATATTTCGCCTTGCCGCAACGCTTTCTGTTCGTTGAGTTCACCGGGCTGCAGCGCTGCGTGCGCGCCTGCCAGGGCTCGACGCTGGAAGTGATCGTGCTGTTCAACAACGTCGACAAGGCCCTGGAAGGGCAGGTCGATGCCGGGCATTTTCGACCCTATTGCGCCCCGGCCATCAACCTGTTCCCGCGCCGCCTGGACCGTATTCATCTGTCGGACCGGGTCAACGAGCACCATGTGATCGCCGACCGCACCCGGCCGATGGATTTCGAAGTGCACTCGCTGACTGACCTCAGCGGCCACGGCACCG
Source organism: Pseudomonas sp. TE3644 (assembly GCF_056278815.1). NCBI lineage: Bacteria > Pseudomonadati > Pseudomonadota > Gammaproteobacteria > Pseudomonadales > Pseudomonadaceae > Pseudomonas > Pseudomonas sp. TE3644. The sequence goes on from NZ_JBWBQF010000001.1 coordinate 6,578,120, forward strand.
GCCCCGATCAGGCGTTCCTGCCGTTCTACGCCGTGCGCGATCCGTCGCGCTACGGGCGCGACCAGGCGTATTACATCGTGCGCCGCGAGCCGCGGGTGCTGTCCAGCAACCAGCGGCGCAGCGGCCCACGTTCCAACTACGTGGGCAGCGAAACCTTCATCAGCCTGGTGGACGCCGGCCAGGCGCCTTACCGCCATGACCTGCGCCAGTTGGGCGTTGGCGCGCTGTGCACTAACCGCGACTTGCCGCTGTTCATGAGCGTGGGCGGCGGCAACACCGACTTCACCTTGTCCGATAGCGCCCCCGTGTTGTCGGTGCGCTGCCTGGCCGGCCCCAGCCGCCCGCGCGCCAGTCACGCCCATGACGGCAAGGCCTGGCGCCTGATCAGCCAGCTGTCGCTCAACTACCTGTCTTTGTGCGAACAGGGGCAGGGCGCGGCAGCCTTGCGCGAAATGCTGCGCCTGTATGGCGATGACAACGACCCGGCGTTGCAATTGCAGATCGAAGGCCTGCGCGACGTCAGTGCCCGTCCGTGCACCCGACGCTTGCCCATGCCCGGCCCCATCGTGTTTGGCCGTGGCCTGGAAATAACCCTGACGTTCGATGAAAACGCCTTTCGCGGCGCGGGCGTGTTTTTGCTGGGCGCCGTGTTCCAGCGCTTCCTGGCCCGCTACGTATCGATCAACAGTTTTACCGAGACCGTGCTCAAGACCACCGAGCGCGGCGAGATCATGCGATGGAAAGCCCAGCCCGGCTGCCGGCCCACCCTGTGAACAGCCAATCGGCCATGCAGGCGGCACCCTGGGAATTCGATTTTTTCCAGGCGCTGCGCCGCCTCCAGTGCGAAACCCCCGAGCTACCACGGCTGGGGCATTCACGCCGTCTGAGCGAGGATGCCCTGCGCCTGGGCCAACGCGCCGACTGCACCTTCGCACCGTCCACCCTGGCAGCGTTGACCCCGGGCGAAGAGGGCAGCGCGCCGCGCCTGGAGCAGTTTTTCTTCGGCCTGGGCGGCCCCAACGGGCCCATGCCGTTGCCCATGACCGAGTACGTGCGCGACCGCGAACGCAATCAGGGCGACAGCACCACCAAGCATTTTCTGGACATGTTCCACCATCGCTTGCTCAGCCTGTTCTACCGCGCCTGGGCTGAAGCACGGCCAACCGCCAGCCACGACCGCCCCGACGATGATTACTGGTCGGCACGCCTGGCAGCGCTGTGCGGGCGCGGCATGGACAGCCTGCTGAGCCAGGGGCCCATCGCCGACAACGCCACGCTGCACTACAGCGGCCACCTGGCAGCCCAGACCCGTCACCCCGACGGCTTGCGCGCCATCCTCAGCGAATACTTCGGCGTACCGGTGGCAGTCGAGGAATACGTAGGCCAGTGGCTGGCGCTGCCGGACCGCAATCGCCTGGGCATCGAACACTGCCGGCTGGGCGAAGACCTGTGCCTGGGCAGCCATGTCTGGGACCGCCAGCACAAATTCCGTCTGCGCCTGGGGCCACTGCCACTGGCGCGCTACATGGCCCTGCTGCCCGGTGGCCAGCTGTTCATCGAGCTGGCCGCCTGGGTGCGCGAATACCAGGGCGAAGAGCTGGACTGGGACCTAAACCTGGTGCTGGAACAGCAACACGTGCCCGACCTCAGCCTGGGTGGCGACAGCCGCCTGGGTTTCAACACCTGGCTTGGCCGGCCCGGCGCGGATGCCGCGGACCTGCTGCTGTCAAGGCATTACGCCGAACCTCACATTGCAAAGGATTCCAATCATGGGTGAAATCAGCCGCGCCGCCTTGTTCGGCAAACTCAACAGCGTGGCCTACAAGGCCATCGAAGCGGCGACGGTGTTCTGCAAGCTGCGCGGCAACCCCTACGTGGAACTGGCGCACTGGTTCCACCAGCTGCTGCAACTGCAGGACAGCGACCTGCATCGCATCATCCGCCAGTTCAACCTGGACCCGGCCCGCGTGGCCCAGGGCCTGACCGAAGCGCTGGATCGCCTGCCGCGCGGTTCCACCTCGATCACCGACCTGTCATCGCAAGTGGAAGAGAGCGTGGAACGCGGCTGGGTGTATGGCAGCCTGATGTTCGGCGAAAGCCAGGTGCGTAGCGGTTACCTGCTGATTGGCATCCTCAAGACCCCCAGCCTGCGCCACGGGCTGCTGGGCCTGAGTGCCGAATTCGACAAGCTCAAGGTCGAAAGCCTGACCGAACGCTTCGCCGAGTACGTGGGTGACTCCCCGGAAAATGCCCTGGCTGCCACCGACGGTTTCAACGCCGGTGCCGTGCCGGGCGAAGCCAGCGGCGCCCTGGCGCCCAGCGCGCTGGGCAAGCAGGAAGCGCTCAAGCGCTTCACCGTCGATCTGACCGAGCAGGCGCGCAGCGGCAAGCTGGACCCCATCGTTGGCCGTGATGACGAAATCCGCCAACTGGTGGATATCCTGATGCGTCGCCGCCAGAACAACCCCATCCTCACCGGCGAGGCCGGGGTCGGCAAGACCGCCGTGGTCGAGGGTTTCGCTTTGCGCATCGTCGCCGGTGATGTGCCGCCCGCGCTCAAGGACGTGGAACTGCGCAGCCTGGACGTTGGCCTGCTGCAAGCCGGTGCCAGCATGAAGGGCGAGTTCGAGCAGCGCCTGCGCCAGGTCATCGAGGACGTGCAGGCCTCGCCCAAGCCGATCATCCTGTTCATCGACGAAGCCCACACCCTGGTTGGTGCCGGTGGCGCCGCCGGCACCGGCGATGCTGCCAACCTGCTCAAACCGGCGCTGGCCCGCGGCACCCTGCGCACTGTTGCCGCCACTACCTGGGCGGAGTACAAAAAACACATCGAAAAAGACCCGGCCCTGACCCGTCGCTTCCAGGTGGTGCAGGTGGCCGAGCCTTCCGAGGGCAAGGCCTTGCTGATGATGCGCGGCGTGGCCTCGACCATGGAAAAGCACCACCAGGTGCAGATCCTCGACGAAGCGCTGGAGGCCGCCGTCAAGCTGTCCCATCGCTACATCCCCGCGCGCCAGCTGCCGGACAAATCGGTCAGCCTGCTGGACACCGCCTGTGCCCGCGTTGCCACCAGCCTGCATGCAGTGCCCGCCGAGGTCGATGACAGCCGTCGGCGCATCGAGGCGCTGGAAACCGAACTGTCGATCATCGCCCGCGAGCACGCCATTGGCGTCGAGGTCGCCAGCCGCCAGGCAGCGGTAGACGACGCGCTGGGCACCGAGCGCGCCCGGTTGGCCGAGCTGGAAGGGCGCTGGACCGAGGAGAAGCACTTGGTCGACGAGCTGTTGATGCTGCGCGCCAGCCTGCGCGAAAACCTCGGCGCGGTTGAAGGCAGTGAAGACCATGCGCAGCGCGCGCAACTGCGCGACGTGCAACGGCGCCTGGGCCTGCTGCAGGGCGAATCGCCGCTGATCCTGCCGACCGTGGACTACCAGGCCGTAGCCGCCGTGGTCGCCGACTGGACCGGTATCCCGGTGGGGCGCATGGCGCGTAATGAAATCGAGACCGTGCTCAAGCTCGACCAGCTCATGGCCAAGCGCATCATCGGCCAGGACCATGCCCTGAAGATGATCGCCAAGCGCATCCAGACCTCGCGCGCCGGCCTCGACAACCCCAGCAAACCCATCGGCGTGTTCATGCTGGCCGGCACCTCCGGCGTAGGCAAGACTGAAACCGCGCTGGCGCTGGCCGAGGCGCTGTATGGCGGCGAGCAGAACATCATCACCATCAACATGAGCGAGTTCCAGGAAGCTCACACCGTCTCCACCCTCAAGGGCGCGCCGCCCGGCTACGTCGGCTACGGCGAAGGCGGTGTGCTGACCGAGGCCGTGCGCCGTAAGCCCTACAGCGTGGTGCTGCTCGATGAGGTGGAAAAAGCCCACCCCGATGTGCACGAAATCTTCTTCCAAGTGTTCGACAAGGGCGTGATGGAAGACGGCGAAGGCCGGGTCATCGACTTCAAGAACACCCTGATCCTGCTGACCACCAACGCCGGCACCGAGATGATCGCCGGCCTCTGCCAGCCTGGTCGTGCGGTCCCCGACCCCGACGACATCGCCAAGGCCCTGCGCCAGCCGCTGCTGGAGATCTTCCCGCCGGCGCTGTTGGGCCGGCTGGTGACCATTCCGTACTACCCGCTCAACGACGACATGCTCAAGGCCATCACCCGGCTGCAACTGGACCGCATCAAGCGCCGCGTGGAGTCCACCCACAGGGTGGCGTTCGATTACGACGACGCCGTAGTCGACCTGATCGTGTCGCGCTGCACCGAAAATGAAAGCGGTGGACGCATGATCGACGCCATCCTCACCAACACCCTGCTGCCGGACATGAGCCGCGAGTTCCTGACCCGCCTGCTTGAAGGCCAGCCACTGGCCGGCGTACGCATCAGCGTGCGCGACCAGGCCTTGCAGTACGACTTCGGTAGCGTCCACTGACCATGTTCTTCAGCCAAAGCTCGCGCCTGGTCCAGGTCTACAGCCCCCTCGCCGACAATGTCCTGCTGCTCAAGGACATGGGCGGCGTGGAGGAGCTGGGGCGCCTGTTCGCCTACGACTTGCAACTGACCTCCCAGGACCCGGCCATCAACCTCAACCTGCTGCTGGGCAAGCCAATGGCCCTGGGCCTGGGGCTGGATAACGGCAGCACCCGCTACTTCCACGGCGTGGTGTCGCGTTGCAGCCAGGTCAACGGTCGCGGCCAGTTCGCCAGTTATCAGGTCACCCTGCGGCCGTGGTTGTGGCTGCTGACGCGCACTTCCGACTGCCGGATCTTCCAGCACATGAGCGTGCCGCAGATCGTCAAGCAGGTGTTCCGCGACCTGGGCTTTTCCGACTTCGAAGACCAGCTGACCCAGTCCTACCGCGAGTGGGAATACTGCGTGCAGTACCGGGAAAACAGCTTCGACTTCGTCAGCCGTCTGCTGGAAAAGGAAGGCATCTACTACTACTTCCGCCACGAAAAAGACCGTCACGTCCTGGTGCTGGCCGACGCTTACGGCGCCCACGTCAACGCGCCGGGCTACAGCGTGGTGCCGTTCTACCCGCCCGATGGCCAGCAGCGCGAGCGCGACCACCTGTTCGACTGGCGCCTGGCCCAGGAGGTGCAGTCCGGCTCGGTGGAGCTCAACGACTACGACTTCCAGCGCCCCAGCGCGCGCATCGACGTGCGCGCCGAAGTCCCGCGCCCCCACGACTACGCCGACTACCCGCTGTACGACTACCCCGGCGCGTACGTGCAAAGCCAGGACGGCGAGCATTACTCGCGCACCCGCGTGCAGGCCCTGCAAAGCCTGCACGAGCGCATCGAACTGACCGGCAACGCCCGCGGCCTGGGCGCCGGCCACCTGTTCACCCTGAGCAACTTCGCCCGCCAGGACCAGAACCGCGAGTACCTGATCGTCGCCAACCGCTACCTGATCACCCAGGAAGACCTGGAAACCGGGCAGGGTGCCAGCCAACTGCAATTCGAAAGCCACCTGAGCTGCATCGACGCCCAGCAGGTCTTCCGCCCGCTGGCGGTCACCCACCGCCCCATCGTGCGCGGCCCGCAGACCGCCGTGGTGGTGGGGCCGGCCAACGAGGAAATCTGGACCGACCAATACGGCCGCGTGAAGGTGCACTTCCACTGGGACCGTCACGACCAGTCCAACGAGAACAGCTCGTGCTGGATCCGCGTGTCACAGGCCTGGGCCGGCAAGAACTGGGGGTCCATGCAGATCCCGCGCATTGGTCAGGAAGTGATCGTCAGCTTCCTGGAAGGCGACCCCGACCGGCCGATCATCACCGGCCGCGTGTACAACGCCGAACAGCCTGTGCCTTACGACCTGCCGGCCAATGCCACGCAAAGTGGCACCAAAAGCCGTTCGAGCAAGGGCGGCACGCCGGCCAACTTCAATGAAATCCGCATGGAGGACAAGAAGGGCGCGGAGCAGCTGTTTATCCATGCCGAGCGCAATCAGGACATCGAGGTGGAGAACGATGAGACGCATTGGGTGGGGCATAACCGTACCAAGACGGTCGATTTCAGCGAGCTCGTCACCATTGGTGCCAACCGTGTGCGGGCGGTCAAGGAAGACGACGTGCTGATGGTGGGCAACAGCAAGCGCGACAGCGTCGCGGACGTCTATTTGCTCGAAGTGGGGCAGACATTTCGTCTGGTGTGTGGCGACAGCGTGCTGGAGCTCAAGGCCAATGGCGACATCAACCTGACCGGCAAGAATTTCAATTTTTTCGCCTCCCAGGACGCCCACTTCAACACCGGCGGCAATCTCAATCTCAACATTGGCGGCCCTGCCGGGGCAGCGCCTGCTGGCCAGGGTGTGCAGACCAATATTCAAAGCAGCGTGGCAGCCATGTTCCCCACGCCCGAAGGCAAATCCTGATGACTTACCGTACCCAGCAATTGCAATTCCAGATGCCTGATCCTGATGTGCAGGACGCATCGATCAACATCCTCAAGTTCGCCAACCTTGGCACCTCCCTGGTGATCAGCCGCAGCCTGCTGGCGGAGGGCGAAACCCTGCAAGCCAGTTTCGACGCGCAGCTCAAGCGCATGGGCGAGCAGCTTCAGGACGTGCGTTTCCAGCCAGCGGTGGCGTTAATGGTCGGGCCTGCCGCCGACGTTCCAGCATTCGAGCTGCGCAGCCAGTTCAGCAAGGGCAACGAAAACGTTTTCCAGTGTCAGCTGGTGTTGGTGATGCCTGGCACCCGACAGATGCTCGCCCTCAGCTATGTGAAGCCCCAGCCGCTGGGCGATGCCGAACTGGCCCATTGGGCGCTGATCAAGAACACCCTCATCATCAATCCCTCCGTTTGAGTTCCCCTATCCATGTCTGACGCCCTATGGGCCGCCCGCGAGGGCGATGCACTGATGCACTCGAGCATGATGGCCGACATCCTCGGCGGGGTGCTTGAGGTCGCAGCTTATGCGGCGGTGGGAACCCTGGTCACCATGGCGGCAGGACCTCTTCTTGCCGTTGCCGGCCTGGGCGCTGTAGCCGCACTGGCGGGTGGCTGCGTACTGAACGCGGCGGTCGGCATCGTGGTTGGCGTCACCATGAACGGCACCGGTCTGGGCGAGCGGTTGAGCGGTTTTTGCGACAGCATTGCCACGGCGATCTTTCCGCCAGTGGTGCAAGCCAACATCCTCACAGGCTCCAGCAATACCTTCATCAACGGCAAGCCTGCGGCCCGTGCTGCGGGTGCCCTGGGCAGCGCCGCCGCGCCGGGTACCGATGTCTGTACCCCACAGCCCGAGCCCGAGGAAGGCAGCTACCTCGACATGGCCATGGGCTTTTTTTCGCAGCTATGGCGGCCCACGGTAGCCATGGCTTCGCCCCTGGCGGTACCGTGTCCGGATGACATGATCATCTGTACCAAGCACCCGCCAGGCGCACCGCAATTTCTGGCCGAGGGCTCAAGCAAGGTCAGCATCAACGGCCAGCCTGCTGTGCGCAGCGGTGACCGCAGCACCTGCGAGGCCACGGTGGCCAGCTCCGGGCTGATTTCGCCGAACGTGCGCATCGGTGGCGGTGCGGTGGTGGTACGGGACATTCGCAGCGGCAAGACGCCCGGCGTCGGCTTGGCGATTACCGTGCTGATGGCCCTGCGCGGCAACAGAGGCAAGTTTTTCAGCCGACTGCCTTGCCTGGCGCTGGGCTTGGTACGTGGCTGGACGGTCGATCAGGCCATTGGTGCAGCGGTCAACGCCATCGTCGGCTCGCCGCACCCGGTGCATGCTGCGACCGGCGGCAAGGTGCTCAACGGCGACGACGACACCGACTTCGTCCTGCCGGGGATCATGCCCCTGGAGTGGCGGCGCTTCTACAGCAGCGCCGATCTGCGCCGCGACGGCCTGTTCGGTGCCGGGTGGAGCGTGCCATTCGAGGTCCAGGTCCAAGTGCTGCCGCACCCGGACGGCGGCGAGCAGCTGATCTACACCGATGAGCAGGGCCGGCGTATCGAGATGGGCGCCATCGCGCCCGGCAGCGCCGTGTTCAGTGCGGGCGAAGGGCTGAGTGTGCGTCGGCACATCAATGGGCAATTGTTGATCGAGAGCGAAGACGGCCTGTACCGCCTGTTCGACCCTTCGCCGCTCGAACCCGACGCTGTTGCGCCTGAGCCAGTGGGGTGACCGCAACGACAATCGCCTGTACCTGACCTATGACGATCTGGGTCGGTTGGCGCGCTTGCATGATGACTTGGATGTGGTGCAGGCCGAGCTTCTGTACGATCTGCAGTGGCCCCGACGGGTAGCCGCCGTGGACCGCATCTACCCGGACCACAGCCGCGAACGCCTCGCCGAGTACCGCTATGATCACGCCGGCGACCTGACGGTGGTCAGCGATGCCGAGGCACGGGTAGTGCGCCAGTTCGCCTACGATGCCGGCCGACGCATGGTAGAGCACCAATTGCCCGGCGGTTTGCGCTGCTTCTACGAGTGGGCACATTTCACGGACGGCGACTGGCGGGTAGTGCGCAGTTGGACCGACGATGGCGAGCAGTACCAGTTCGACTATGACCTGGAGCAGGGCCTTACCCAAATCACCGATGGCCTGGGGCGCACCAGCACCCGCCAGTGGAACCCGCAGTTCCAGATCATCCGCTCCATCGACAACCTTGGCCACACCTGGCACTTCGACTGGAATGACGAGCGCCAATTGATGGGTGCCGTCGACCCGAAAGGTGGCCAATGGTCGTTTGCTTACGACGAATCCGGCAACCTGGCCTCGTCCACCAATGCCCTGGGCCAAACTCAAAGTACGGTCTGGCTCGAGCACTGGTCACTGCCCCAGGCCGAGACCGACGCAGCCGGCAACAGTTGGCGCTATCGCTACGACACGCGTGGCAACCTCAGCGAAGAGACCGACCCGCTGGGTCACGTCACCCGCTACATCCACGACCGCCGTGGCCAGGTGGTGGAAATCATCGACGCCACCGGTAAGTCGAAAAAACTGCGCTGGAACAATGCCGGGCAAATCATCCAGCACATCGATTGCTCCAGCTACCCTACGGAGTTCGCGTACGACAAGCGCGGCCATCTGCAAGCCGTCACTGATGCTTTGGGCGAGCGCTCGGTGTACCACCACGACGCCCTCGGCCGGCTGATCCGCAGCGAACTGCCCGATGGCCGCACCGAGCAGTTCGCGCGTGATGTCGGCGGGCAACTGCTGGCTTACACCGACCCAGCCGGGCACACCACCCGCTACCAGCGCGACCATCGTGGCCAGGTGCGGCAGCGCATTGACCCGCTGAATCGCCAGGTACAGTTCAGCTATGACCCCTACGGCCGCCTGCAGGCGCTGACCAACGAAAACGGCGAAAGCTATCGTTTCACCTGGGACGCGGCCGATCGTCTGATCGAGCAGCAGGACCTGGACGGTAGCGCCCGTCGCTATGGTTACGACGCCATGAACAGCGTGATTGCCGTGCAATATCGTCCGGCGCCGCATGGCGCGGGGCTGGCCTTGGTCGAGGACGGCGCACCTGTAATGCATTGGCTGCAGCGTGACGCCATCGGCCAGCTGCGCACCAAGCTGACCGACGATGGTCGCACCGCCTATACCTACGACCCTGTCGGTCAGCTCACCGACATCGGATTCACCGGTTGGGATGGCAGCGAACAGACCTTGAGCTTCGTCTACGACGCCCTTGGCCAGTTGCGGGAAGACACCAGCGCCGCCGGTACCTTGCAGCATCACTACGACGAGCTCGGCAACCTCATCCAGACCCAGCTCCCGGACGGCCGCTGGCTCAACCGCCTGTACTACGGCAGCGGCCACCTGCACCAGCTCAACCTCGACGGTCGCGTAATCAGCGACTTCGAGCGCGACCGGCTGCACCGCGAAGTGCTGCGCACCCAAGGCCAACTCGATACCCGCAGCGATTACGACCGCAGCGGCCGTTTGCTCAGCCGCAAACGCCGGGTAAGAAACCTGCCGGCCGTGCTGCCGGCGGCGGTACAGAAGCGCTACGAATACGACCCCAGCGACAACCTGATCGGCCGCTTCGACCAGCAAAACGATGAGCGCCGCCAGGACCTGCTGCACTACGACGCCACCGGCCGAATCATGGCTGCCCAATCCGGCGCCCGCACCGAGACCTTCGCGTACGACGCGGCCGCCAACCTGCTCGACGGCCCGGGTGTGGGCGCAGGATTGGTGGTGCACAACAAACTGCTCACCTATCAGGACAAACGCTACCGCTACGATGGGTTTGGCCGGCTGATCGAGAAGCGCAAGGGGAGCCATGTGGTGCAGCGGTTCAGCTATGACGCTGAGCATCGCATCAAAGAGATTCGGACGCAGGATGGGCACCGCGAGACTGTTTTGCGCATGACGTACGACCCGTTGGGTCGGCGGATTGGCAAAAGCGAGCATGACGCCAAGGGCTTTCCGCTGGGCGAGACGCGGTTTGATTGGGACGGGCTGCGGCTGTTGCAGGAGCACCGGCATGGGCAGAGCAGCCTCTACCTCTACTCCAGCGAAGGCAGCTACGACCCGCTGGCGCGGGTGGATGGCATTGGGCCCGAGGCGCGGATTCGCTATTACCACAACGACCTGAACGGGCTGCCTGAACAACTCACCGAAGCTGACGGCCATACCGTGTGGCGGGCCAAGTATCAGGTGTGGGGCAACACGGTCGAGGAGGTGCGGGAGCCGTACTACATTGAAGAGCAGAACCTGCGGTTTCAGGGGCAGTACCTGGACCGGGAGACGGGGCTGCACTACAACACGTTTCGGTTTTATGATCCGGATGTGGGGCGGTTTGTTTCGCCGGATCCGATTGGGTTGGCGGGTGGAACTAATCTCTACGCATACGGTAATAACCCAACAGGTTGGATAGATCCTCTGGGCTGGTGCCGGGAAAACTCCCAAAAAAGGTTCAACAAGAGAGACAATATTACGAAGCGTTTTGTCCCGTTGCTGACCGGCAAGTCTGCGGATGATTTGTCGGGACATCTTCAAAGTAAAGGGTGGGTAAAATCTTATCCTTATTCCGCGGAGCCATTAAAGACGCAGCACGTATTATTCACTAGGGGGGAATATATTCTAGACTATAACCCTAAGGGCGACCTGCACGGCGGCCCTTATTGGAAGATTAAAAAGCCTGGTGACAGTGTCGATAAGGTTTATGGTCGGATCGGTGGGGCCGGCTTTCAAAAGTATGACCGGATCAAAAATTCTCCTGTTTATGCGGAAGGTGTCTTGATGAATGCTTGGAGTAGGGAATGACGAATCGCTTTCCAGACATGAAAGCTGAGATTCTGCAGGGGCTGTCGATTGGGGGTATCCGTATTGGCGACGATATCGATACTGTACTTTCGTGCTTGGCTGAAGATTGTCCGGTTTCCTCGGATTATTTTTTTGCGCCTGATGGAAGGAGCCTGATGTGGTACTGTTTTTATGACGGGGCAGTATCACTTACTGCGGATGAAGATGGAGTGATTCTGGATGTCAGGTGCAGGAAACCTTATAGAGGGCTATTCGATGGGCGAATTGGCCCAGGTATGACGGCCGCGGAGATAGCTAAGGTCTCGCGTCACCAAGAGGAATGTTACGGGTATCTGGTTCTAGATAACAATCATCAAATTTACCTAAGTCTGCCAGACGGGTATGATGATTTTGAAAGGTTCTCGGATCTACCAGAGGATATTGTCTTTGAGCAGCTGTATGTAGGCAACCTGCTTGGTTAGATCATCGGGCGGATAAGGTTCACATGAAGCGCTTCAGTCCGTTAATGAAGGATGGAGATATTGTTTGAATAAGACCAAATGCCGGAGCTGCTTCGCTTTAGTGCCCCTACTGGTGACCACATTTTCGTTAGCCGCGCACGCCAACCCCGCCCAAACTCAATGCCCCTCCCAAAACTTCAACCAGTTCCTAACCGCCTTCTCCACCAACACAACCCTCCAATCCAACTACCACCAACACTACATCCGCAAACTCACCCTACTCAAATCCCCCAGCGGCCCCCTGCTTCCCTACCAGCCGATGGTGGACTCCCGCGCGCTGCATTACCCCCTGATGCCTGCCGCCGAGCCATCCGTGACGTCAGTCGTCATCAGCCCGGACGGCAACTCAGCCACCTACACCGACAAACGCGGCGGGCTGGGCAACATCAAGATCTACACGTTCCAGCACAGCAACACCTGCTGGCTGCTGTCAGGCATTGAAGACTGGTCCGTCCGCGATGCCCAACTAACCCTGCCCGACAGACCAGGCATGTCCCCTGTCGAGCAGCGTTGTGCGGCCCGAGCAGACTTGTACGGTCAATTGGGCGGCCCGGAACGTTATCCACTGACGGCCGAGTTTTTTCAGGCGTCCATGGATTACCTTGTCTGCGCAGCCGCATCCGGGGACCCGGAGTCAAGTTATGGTGCCGCAGGCCTGGGGCTTTCTGGCATGGCGGCGTATCCGGGCTATGCCGAGACGGAGCGGCTTTTCAAGGCGGCGGCCAAGACCATCCCGGATGCGACATTGGTGCTGGCCACTTTCTACTGCAATGGGGGCGATACGCCGCGTGAAGGTGCATGCGTTGCGCCGCAGAAAGCGCAGGGTGTGCTGGAAGCGGCGGCAATGTCCGGAAGCGCGAGAGGGCTTCACGATCTAGCCGAGGCGCTCGGGGCGGGCGACCTGATTGCGATGAACCCGCCACGCGCTTTGGCGTGCTACCGGGCAGCATTGCAGGCAGGTGAGGCCGAGGCCCAAGCGTCCATTGATCGGCTGTTGTCCCGCGGTGTGAAGGACGATGCATCGGCACCCTGCCTGACAGCGAACCCGTAGCCGCTGCCGAAGGCTGCGCTGGCCCTATGCCTCACTGCATATCTCCAGCGCACATGAGGGCCAGCGCAGCCTGTCGGCAGCGGCTACGGGGCTGACCGTGCACCCAGCGCATGCGGTAAACTCCCCACCCCGCGACACGGCATTCGCCTCTCCCCATCATGCCCCTATCCCTCGTTCGCCTGGCCCTGGCCACGCTGCTGCTTACCATCGCCCAGGGCTGTTCGCGCCCGCCGGTGGTATTGCCCAACGACGCCTATATCTGGCAACGCCAGTGGACGCCCGCGTTAGTGGCTGCCGTGCAGTCCAACGCCGACATCATCAGCCACTGGCGCGTGCTGGCCGCGCAGGCCGATGCCAACGGGCAGTGGCAAACCACGGCACCGGACTGGGCTGCACTGAAGGCCAGCGGCAAACCGATCATCGCCGTCATACGCATCGACGGCCAGCTCGCCAGATTCGATGAAAAGGTCCTGCTGCAACAAGTCGAAAGTACCCTGCAGCCATGGCGCGCCAGCGGTGTCCCCCTGGCCGGGATAGAAATCGACCACGACTGCGCCACTGCCCGGCTCCCAGCCTACGCGCACTGGCTGGCCAACCTGCGCGCCACGCTGCACGGCAACGAGCATCTGTCGATCACCGCCTTGCCCACCTGGCTGAACAGCAACGCATTGGACGCCGTGCTGGCCCAGGTCGACGAAGCGGTGCTCCAGGTGCACGCCGTGCAGAACCCCAGGGTAGGGTTGTTCGACCCGCAGGCAGCGCGCACCTGGCTCGACACTTTCGCCGACCATATGCACAAACCCTGGCGCGTGGCGTTGCCCGCCTACGGCAGCCGCGTGGCCTGGGACCGTGACGGACGCGTGATCAGCATCGAGAGCGAGCGCGCCATGCTGGTCACTGGCATGGAGTCTCACGAGCTGATGGCCGATCCGCAAAACCTTCAGGATTTCACCCGTCAGCTTGCTGCTGACCCGCCCCAGGACCTGGCTGGCATCGTCTGGTTTCGCCTGCCCACCGAACAGGACGCCCGCGCCTGGAGCCCGGCAACCTGGCGCGCGGTGCTCACGCATGCGCCGATCGACCCGGTCATCTCCGCGCAACTGCGCAGCACCAATGACCCGCAGTTGTTCGATCTGGTGCTGGCCAATACCGGTGTGGGCGACGGCACGCCGCCGGCCACGATAAAAGTCTCGGGGCGCTGCGCGGCAGCAGACGCCATCAATGGTTATTTCATGGAGCGCAATGCCGATGGGTTGGTGTTCCAGGCGCGCGAACCCGGGCTGCTTCGGCCTGGCCGGCAGCGCCCTATCGGTTGGCTTCGTTGTGAACAAGGAAAGGAATCGCTGCATGTGGAATCGTAAAAAACTGGCGACGGTCATTGCCGTCGCCCTGTCGACCGGCACCGTGGCCGTGATGGCCTGCGGGCCGTTCTTTCCGCTGCAGGTGCTGGATGATCGTGCGCAGGCGTTGGCGTCACCGCCGGGCAATTCGTTCGCCTTCGAGGTGACGCATTGGATTACACCTGCGGATGCGCTCAAGGCCAGTGAGCGCGACAACAACCCTTATGGCGAACCCGTCACCCCGGACAAGCCTGATCAGGCTTCGTTGCCCGCAGCGCAATGGGCCGCCCTGCAAGCGATGCGTCAGGCCGACAGCGATGGCGCGGCGTACGCCTTGGGCAGCGCGCTGCCGCCTGCCTTGCGGCTGTACACCACCGGTGCGGTGGACCTGAAGGCGGCGCAGCACTGTGCGGCAGAGGCCCAAGGTTGTGTGGATGAATTGCAGGCCCTGGCCGCACAGCGTTTCCAGGCGGTGCTGGACCTGCCTGCCGAGCAGGGCGCGGCCCGCTCGGTGTGGGCGGCTTATGCGTTGGGTCGATTGCATGCGGAGCGTGGCGAGCAAGCCGCCGCAGCCGAGGCGTTCAAACAAGCCCGCACCCTGGCAATCGCTGGCGCTCCAGATCCTTGGGGCCTGGCGGTCAGCAGTTACGGTGAAGAAGCCCGCCTGTACCTGGTAAACGCCCAGCAACGCTGCGATTACACGGACTTCACCAATGGCACTGAATGCCCCACCGGCATCACGCCCGCCAACTTGCAGCGCGCCATCGCGCTGTATGCCGAGCAAGCCGCGCGTGGCTCGGATATCGGCCTGCAGTCGTTGCGCATCCTCGCCGAGTGGCTGCTCAGCGATGGCGATACTGCCGCGTCGGTGATCGCTGATCCGCTGAGTCAACGGCTGCTGGTGGCCTACGCCATCGGGCGAGCCAGTGATGTGCTGGGCGAAAACGCCGACACCCCCGCCGACTACACCAGCAATGCTGTGCTGAAGACGCTGGTCGAGGCGATCCGCAAAAAAGATCTACAGCAAGTGCAAGGCGCCGACCGCCTGGCCGCGCTGGCCTACCGCGTGGGTGATTACAGCATGGCCCAGGCCCTGGTCGACAAGCAGTCCAGCGCTTTGGCCGGCTGGGTGCGGGCCAAGCTCGCCCTGCGCCAGGGCAATACACCCGCCGCCGCGCAGGCCTACGCGCAGGCGTCCCAGTCGTTCCCCACGCTGGATAACAGCGTCGAGCCGGTGGTGGGCGCGCAGATCAAGGGTGAGCAGGGCGTGCTGACCCTGTCGCGTGGCGATTACGTGCAGGCGCTGGATCAGTTCTACATGGCGGCGCAGATTGCGGCCGGCGGCAGCCAATACAGCGGCGGTGATTACTACGGCGATATGGCCTACGTGGCCGAGCGCGTGCTGACCGTCGATGAACTCAAGGCGTACGTCGACCAGCATGTGTCCGCCTCCGCTGCACCGGTCACGCCGGCCGGGTTCAAGGACTTCAGCCAGCAGGAGTTTTCCACCTGGAGCACGCAGAACGCTTACCCGCATTTCACCCAAGGCGACCGCTTGCGTTCGCTGCTTGCACGGCGCCTGGTGCGTGAAGGCCGTGTACAGCAGGCCCTGCCTTACTTCCCGGAGGACAGCGACCCGCGCAATGTCGATACCGCCTACGATGAGGCAGCCGAAAAAAACTACCTCGCCACCACCACCGCGCGCGGTTGGGCCAAGGCCTACGGCGATGCCCTGGAGGACGCCGAGCACGGCTGGCGCGACACCACCCGCGCCCGCGCCTGGTATGCGGCCGCCACGCTGGCGCGGCAGCACGGCATGGAAATCATGGGCTACGAACAGGCCCCGGACTTCGCTGAGTTCGGCGGCGCGTTCACCTATGGCGCAGGCCGCTACAGCTATCCTCGCAACGGTGCCGACGGCAAGCCGCTGCCACGCGATACCGCCGAGCAGCGCGCCGTCTCCGATCTGCCGGGCCCGCTGGTCAGCGACGGTGAGCGTCAGCGCTATGCCGCCACCGAGCCACTTCCACAGCGTTTCCACTACCGCTATGTGGCCGTGGAGCATGCGCTGAAAGCGGCGGACAACGTGCCTGCACGCTCTCAGGCGTTTGCGGCCGTGCTGTGCCAGGCCACGCACTTCGTGCAGAACGACCAGGCGCGAGCGGAGAAGGTGTACCTGCGCTACGTCAAAGAAGGCGCAGCCGTGGCCTTTGCCGAGGACTTCGGCCACCAGTGCGTGGAGCCGGACTTCGATGCCGCGGCGCGCTTCCCGTATGTGCATGCGTGGCGGGATGCACGGTCGTGGTTGCGGCAGTATCGCTACGCCGTGATCGCCGTGCTGGTGCTCGGTGGTGCAGGGCTGATTGGCTGGCGAGTTCGGCGCAAAAAGGCCTGAGATGAAGTGGCTGAAGAAAAGACAGGCGCCCAGCTGATCCAAAGCGGGCAAACAAGGCTGGCGACGCCTATCCGACAGCCAATGGCACGTTGCAACAAATGTAGCAGCTGCCGCCAGGCTGCGTCGCGCCGCGCGGGCGGCGCTCGGTCTCCAGAGCGCCAGAAAGGTCATGACGCGCGCCTTCCAGCCATGATGCTTTCTCCGACGATGCTCACTGAAGGACACGTTGAGGCGGCCAGGCGCCAGGCGATGGGGTATAGGCGCCCTCTGGATCGAGCGCCGCGTGCGCGGCGCGACGCAGCCTGGCGGCAGCTGCTACAGGTGCGGGTGCTGTTGAGGCCCGAAACGCAAAAAGCCCCGGGGCGCTAACCCCGGGGCTTTTCTTTTATATGGCGCACTTGGCGGGATTCGAACCCACGACCCCTGCCTTCGGAGGGCAGTACTCTATCCAGCTGAGCTACAAGTGCAACGCGGGCGCCATGATACCCATCTGAGGGGTGGGCGTCTATGCGGTGATGTGTGGATGATTTCGCACAGTTTGCGGTGCAGCCCCTACGTCAGTCTGAAAACTGCACCGTCTGGGGGAATTTTGTTCTTTTTTCCGAACAGCCTATTGTCCTTTACCCCCATTGCTCCTAGGATTCGTTTGAGATTTCAAACGCTCCTCAGTCCGGTGCTGCGCTCGCACGGGTAATATCCTGTGCGCATTTGGTGTTTTGCCCGGCGTATGATTTCCTGACGGCAGTTCCACCAGGAACGCCTAACCAACATCAACAATTTGCCCCGTGTATGCACGGTGCTGTTAAGGAAGCCGACATGCAGCTTAAAGACGCTCAGTTGTTCCGCCAACAAGCCTACCTCGACGGTGTTTGGGCTGACGCGGACAACGGCCAGACCATCAAGGTCACCAACCCGGCCACGGGAGAAGTCCTGGGTACCGTGCCTAAGATGGGCGCCGCAGAAACCCGCCGCGCCATCGAAGCCGCCGACAAGGCGCTGCCGGCCTGGCGTGCACTGACCGCCAAGGAGCGCTCCAACAAGCTGCGCCGCTGGTTCGAACTGATGATCGAAAACCAGGACGACCTGGCGCGCCTGATGACCCTGGAACAAGGCAAGCCATTGGCCGAAGCCAAGGGCGAAATCGGCTACGCCGCCTCGTTCATCGAGTGGTTCGCCGAAGAAGCCAAGCGCGTCTACGGTGACACCATCCCTGGCCACCAGCCAGACAAGCGCCTGATCGTCATCAAGCAGCCAATCGGCGTTACCGCGGCCATCACCCCGTGGAACTTCCCGGCTGCCATGATCACCCGTAAAGCCGGCCCGGCCCTGGCCGCTGGCTGCACCATGGTGCTCAAGCCTGCTTCGCAGACCCCGTACTCCGCCCTGGCACTGGCCGAACTGGCCGAGCGCGCCGGCATCCCTAAAGGCGTGTTCAGCGTAGTCACCGGCAGCGCCGGCGACATCGGCAGCGAGCTGACCGGCAACCCGATCGTGCGCAAACTGTCGTTCACCGGCTCGACCGAAATCGGTCGCCAGCTGATGTCCGAATGCGCCAAGGACATCAAGAAAGTGTCCCTGGAACTGGGCGGCAACGCGCCGTTCATCGTGTTCGACGACGCCGACCTGGATAAGGCCGTCGAAGGCGCGATCATCTCCAAGTACCGCAACAACGGCCAGACCTGCGTGTGTGCCAACCGCATCTACGTGCAGGACGGCGTGTACGACGCGTTCGCCGAGAAGCTGAAAGTGGCCGTCAACAAGCTGAAGATCGGCAACGGTCTGGAAGAAGGCACCACCACTGGCCCGCTGATCGATGAAAAAGCCGTGGCCAAGGTCAAGGAACACATCGCCGACGCCCTGAGCAAAGGCGCTACCGTGCTGACCGGCGGCAACGCGATGGAAGGCAACTTCTTCGAGCCGACCGTACTGGTCAACGTGCCGAAGACCGCTGCCGTGGCCAAGGAAGAAACCTTCGGCCCGCTGGCGCCACTGTTCCGCTTCCAGGACGAAGCCGAAGTGATCGCCATGTCCAACGACACCGAGTTCGGCCTGGCGTCGTACTTCTACGCCCGTGACATGAGCCGCGTGTTCCGCGTTGCCGAAGCCCTGGAATACGGCATGGTGGGTATCAACACCGGCCTGATCTCCAACGAAGTGGCGCCGTTCGGCGGCATCAAGGCTTCGGGCCTGGGCCGTGAAGGCTCCAAGTACGGCATCGAAGACTACCTGGAAATCAAATACCTCTGCATTTCGGTCTGATAAGCAGCGGTATTGCAGCCGCCGGGGCGCGAGAGCGACGTCCCGGCGGCTTTATGCAGCACCCAAGCAACCCCTTTTCGTGGCCGGGAGGCCGTGACAGTCGATCATCGTATGCTGTCGCCGTTGACCCCCGCCGCTTGATCCTTGAACCACGCCGCCCGATGAGCGGTGAATGAGGAAACCATGAGCAAGACTAACGAATCCTTGATGCAACGCCGCCAGGCAGCCGTTCCACGTGGCGTTGGCCAGATCCACCCGATCTTCGCCGAGTCGGCCAAGAACGCTACCGTCACCGACGTTGAAGGTCGCGAGTTCATCGACTTCGCCGGCGGTATCGCCGTGCTGAACACCGGTCACGTGCACCCGAAAATCATCGCCGCCGTCGAAGCTCAGCTGCACAAGCTCACCCATACCTGCTTCCAGGTGCTGGCCTACGAGCCATACGTGGAAGTGTGCGAGAAAATCAACGCTCGCGTGCCTGGCGACTTCGCCAAGAAGACCCTGCTGGTGACCACCGGTTCGGAAGCGGTCGAGAACGCCGTCAAGATCGCCCGTGCCGCCACCGGCCGTGCTGGCGTGATCGCCTTCACCGGCGCCTACCACGGCCGCACCATGATGACCCTGGGCCTGACCGGTAAAGTCGTGCCTTACTCGGCCGGCATGGGCCTGATGCCAGGCGGCGTGTTCCGCGCCCTGTACCCGAACGAACTGCACGGTGTGAGCGTCGACGATTCGATCGCCAGCATCGAGCGCGTGTTCAAGAACGACGCCGAGCCGCGTGACATCGCAGCCATCATCCTGGAACCGGTGCAGGGCGAAGGCGGTTTCTACGTCGCGCCGAAAGAGTTCATGGTGCGCCTGCGCGCCCTGTGCGACCAGCACGGCATCCTGCTGATCGCCGACGAAGTACAGACTGGCGCTGGCCGTACCGGCACCTTCTTCGCCATGGAACAGATGGGCGTCGCGCCTGACCTGACCACCTTCGCCAAATCCATCGCTGGCGGCTTCCCGCTGGCCGGTGTGTGCGGCAAGGCCGAGTACATGGACGCCATCGCCCCGGGCGGCCTGGGCGGCACTTATGCCGGCAGCCCGATCGCCTGCGCCGCGGCCCTGGCCGTGATGGAAGTGTTCGAAGAAGAAAACCTGCTGGACCGCAGCAAGGCCGTGGGCGAGCGCCTGGTGACCGGCCTGCGTGCCATCCAGGCCAAGCACCCGATCATCGGTGACGTGCGTGCGCTGGGCGCCATGATTGCTGTTGAAGTGTTCGAAGGCGCCGACAACCACAAGCCTAACGCTGCTGCCGTTGCCTCGGTGGTTGCCAAGGCTCGCGACAAGGGCCTGATCCTGCTGTCGTGCGGCACCTACGGTAACGTGCTGCGCATCCTGGTTCCGCTGACCGCGCCTGACGAGCAGATGGACAAGGGCCTGGCCATCATCGAAGAGTGCTTCGCCGAACTGGCGTAAGTCCCCCTCGATACACAGAAAAACCCGCCTCGGCGGGTTTTTTTTTCCGCTGCCATCCCTGTAGCCGCTGCCGCCAGGCTGCGCTGGCCGGTATTCCAATCGAGCATTCTCGGGTGTATGGAAGGGCCAGCGCAGCCTGGCGGCAGCGGCTACAGGGTCAGCAGAAAATGTGATCCACAGCACGTTTTTTTCGCTGAAACCAAGCGCACAGCCCAATGTCTGGATAACCTGTAACCAATGCCTTCGGAGTAAGAGCCATGAGTGCGCAGGATAGCCCGGCAATTCCACGGGTATTGATCGCCGAAGCAGACCCCTGGACCCGGGACCTGCTGACGCAAATGTTGCTGAGCGTACGCTGCGACGCTCACTTGGACGTATGCACCGACGGCCAGGACGCCCGGCAATTGCTCATGCGCAATCCCGACCTGGTGATCGCCGCCCGCGAACTGCCGGGCTTCGACGGCCTGGACCTGCTGCGTGCCGTGCGGCAGAAAAGCCAGCGCAAGACCATCCCCTTCATCCTCATCAGCGACCGCAGCGATGTTGCCAGCGTGCGCGAAGCCGTGCCCCTGCACCCTACGGCCTATTTGTCCAAACCGTTGAACCTGGACTCGCTCAAGGAGCGCTTGCACGCGTTGCTGCTGGAGGTCGGCCAGAACGTGGTGTGCGAAATACCGGCCCTGGCCCCGGGCATCCGCCTGGAGGCTTACCTGGAAGAGCGCCGCCAGCACTCCGACGGCGGGCCGTTGCTGACCGACGTACAGGTGGCGGTCAAGCGTGCGCTCAACCCCCAGGGCCTCAACCTGCGCCAGCTGGAAGAAGAGGTACGCACCGATCCGCAGATCACTGCGGTGCTGATCGCCGCGGCCAACAGCGCCGCGCACCACCGCGACGCGCCAGCACAAACGCTGATGCAAGCCCTGACCAAGCTGGGCGCCAAGCAAAGCATGAACCTGATCCTGGGCCTGACCCTCAAGCGCAGCGCGCGGTTGTCGGACCCGGAGCTGTCGGGCCATGCCGAGCGCTTCTGGAGCCATTCCCTGCATGCCGCCGAATACGCCCGCACCCTGGCGCGCAACCTGGACGTGGATCAGGAGCGCTGCTATTGCGCAGGGCTGCTGCATTGTCTGGGCGACCTGGCGTTGCTGAGGGCGTTGCAGGAATGGCGGCTGGCCGGTGGCTTGCTGGAGGAGGGCGCGGTGGACAAGGCGCTGAAGGAATTCGGCGCGGCGTATGGTTCAGCCCTGCGCACCCGCTGGCGGTTGCCGCTGGAGCTGCGGGAATTGATCGCGGCGATCTATCAACTGGGGGGTGGGGTGTATGGGCGCGATACCCTGGCCATGAACCTGGCGGGGCAGCTGGCGCGGCTTGATCCGGGGGAAAGCCTGGAGCCGATTGCCAATGGCAAGACTGCGCGTTTGCTGAAAATGACCCTGCCTGAGCTTACCCGCCTGCGTCGCAACTGACCTGTAGCCGCTGCCGCCAGGCTGCGCTGGCCGGTACCGCCCTGCAGATCTTCAGGGCTAACACCGGCCAGCGCAGCCTGGCGGCAGCGGCTACAGTCAGCCTAGAACAATCTGATTCTTGCCCTGCCGCTTGGCCTGATACATCGCAGCATCCGCCCGCGCAAACAGCGTATCCAGCAAATCATCACCCTCGGTGAGCCCCGTCAGCCCCTGGCTGACAGTCACCCCGTACACCTCACCTTCATGGTTGAAACTCAATCGCTGAATCTCGCGCTGCAAGCGCTCGGCAATCTGCCGCGCCACTTCCGGCGAGCAACCGGGGAACACGGCCGCAAACTCCTCGCCACCAATGCGCCCAAACAGATCGCCCCGGCGCAACACCGAACGCCCCGTCTCGGCGATGCGTTGCAGCACCACGTCACCTTCCTGGTGCCCGTAGGTGTCGTTGATCACCTTGAAGTCATCGATATCGAGCAACAGAAACGAGAAGTTCGAGCTTTGCAGGCGCGCCTGTTCGAACTCGCGGTGGGCGCACTCGAAGAAGTGCCGACGGTTGCTGCTCTGGGTCAGCACGTCAATGGTCGCCAACCGTTGCAGCTCACCTTCCAGGTGTTTCTTCTCGGTGATGTCTTCGGCAATGCCGACCACGATCACACGCTGGTCCGGGCTGGTCTGCTGGTTGATAAAGCACTTGTCGCTGAGCCAGCGCACTTGGCCGTCGGCGCTGATGATGCGGTACTCGCGGTCTTCCACGGCGCCCTTTTCCAGCACCTCGGCCAGGCTGCGCTCGGCGTAGTCCAGGTCGTCGGGGTAGATGCTGTCGCGCCATTCGTTGTAGTCGGCCAGCAGCAGCCCGGCCGAGCGCCCGAAGATGCGCTCGTAGGCGGGGCTGACGTAGATCATGCGCTGGGCTTCCCAGTCGAAGGCCCACAACACCGCATTGACGCTGACCAGCAGCGAGCTGAACAGCTGTTCACGTTCACTCAGCCGTGCCACTTCGCCCTGGGCGTGCATCAGCGCCAGCAGCGTCTCGGCGGCAGCCGGCATGGGGGCAAAGGCAGGTGACTGCGGTAGTTTGTTGACCATCATCACGAAATCTCGAATGTCACGGGGGCCGGGCCCTGGCGTGCGCACGCGCAAGGTCCCGCCGCGTAGGCGATCACTCGTAGGATTAATAATTTGTAATGAAGTTCCAAACGGCACGCCCCTTGCGAAAGCGTGCCGATGGACGGCGTCAGGCGGTGGCGGGGCGCAGCGAGTAGGTTTTGAGCTGGGCGGCGAAGTCGCGCAGCGACTGGATACCGCTGGCTTCGGCTTCGTGAATCCAGTCTTTCATGGCGGCCAGCATGTCGTGGCCGTTGGAACTGGTGCGCGCCCAGATCTGTTGCAGCGCCAGGCGTTTCTCGTAGATCACCTTCAGCGCTTGGCTGTGCTCCAGCATGGTCTGGATGCGCACATGGTGGCGGTCATCCAGCAGGCTGGTTTCCCGCGACAGCAGGCGCTTGGCGCGGCGGAATTGGTGGCGCACCGAGGCATCGACGCGGGCCAGCTCCTGGGTGACCAGGGGCGCGATCACCAGCTTGCGGTACTGGGCCATGATCTGGAAACGGTTGTTGAGGATGGCCATGGCTGTGTCCATGTCCAGATGGCCCTTGCCTTCCACGCGGTGGGCGATGGGCGCGATGCGCTGCACCTTGGCCAGGCGCAGGAACGACAGGATGCGAATCCACATCCAGCCCATGTCGAACTCCCACTTGCGCACCGACAGCTTGGCCGAGTTGGGGTAGGTGTGGTGATTGTTGTGCAGTTCTTCGCCGCCAATGATGATGCCCCAGGGCACCAGGTTGGTGGCTGCATCACGGCATTCGAAGTTGCGGTAGCCCACAGCATGGCCCAGGCCGTTGACCACGCCGGCGGCCCAGAACGGAATCCACATCATCTGGATGGCCCACACGGTCAGGCCGATGGCGCCGAAGCAGGCCAGGTCGATGCCCAGCATCAGGAACACGCCCAGCAGGCGATAGCGCGAGTACAGGTTGCGCTCGATCCAGTCCTCGGGGCAGTTCTTGCCATAGATGCGCAGGGTCTCGGCGTTTTGCGCCTCGGCGCGGTACAGCTCGGCGCCGCGGCCCAGTACCGTGCCCAGGCCCTTGATCACCGGGCTGTGCGGGTCGTCCACGGTTTCGCATTTGGCGTGGTGCTTGCGGTGGATGGCGGTCCACTCGCGGGTGTTCTGCGCCGTGGTCAGCCACAGCCAGAAGCGGAAAAAGTGTTTGAGGCCGCCGTTGAGTTCCAGCGAACGGTGGGAGGAATAGCGGTGTAGGTAGATGGTGACACTGACAATCGTCACATGGGTCATCAACAGGGTGACCGCCACCAGTTGCCAGGCTGACAGGTCGAGAAAACCGTTGTACCACATAGGCTGCAGGGCCCTCGTCAAAGAAAAAGTAACAGCATGCCGCATTATCGGCATGCTGGCAGATAAAACCAGTCCGGCTTTTAGATAAGAGTGGCTGAATGTTTCTGCTCTATAATCCCGACTTTTCGCGTGGGCTTCGCCAATTTTATGCCTGGATCTTCTCGCGGCGCCTTGCGCGCGGCCTTGCTCTACCTGCTGGCCTCGGTGGTATGGCTGGTGCTGGCTGATCAAATATTGAGCAGCCTTTTCGATGATTCGACGCAAGTGCTGCGTTGGCAGCTGATCAACGGTTATGTCTGGGTTGCCGCCACCGCGCTGCTGATTTTCCTGGCCCGCGCCCGTCTGCTGCGCTGCTTTGGCCTGGGTGACCAGGGCCGTATCCAGCGCGAGCGCCTGCGCATGGCCGCGGCGGTGTTCGACAGCACTTTGGAAGGTGTGTTGGTGACCAACCGGCTGGGCAACATCGTGCACGTCAACCGCGCGTTCATGGACATCACCGGCTACCGTGAGGACGAAGTGCTGGGCCACAACCCCAGCAAATTCAAATCCGGGCGTCACGATGCCGATTTCTACCGGCAGATGTTCCATACCCTCGATCACCAGGGGCGCTGGAGCGGCGAGATCTGGAACCGGCGCAAAAGCGGTGAGATCTACCCGCAGTGGCAGACCATCCGCACCATCTGCAATGACGCCGGCCACACCAGCCATTACGTGGCGGTGTTCTCCGACATCAGCGCCAGCAAGCATTCAGAGCGCGAGCGCGCCCACCTGATCCAGCACGACCCGCTGACCGAACTGCCCAACCGCCTGCTGTTCCACGACCGTGCCGAACAGGCCCTGGCCGCCGCCCAGGCCAACAAGCGCGGTTGCGCGCTGTTGTTGCTGGACCTGGACCACTTCCAGAGCATCAACGACAGCCTGGGCCACAGCATCGGCGACCAGCTGATCAAGGCTGTGGTGCAACGCCTGCAAGGCCTGCTGGAACCGGGCGTGACCCTGGCGCGCATGGGCGGCGACGAGTTCGCAGTGTTGCTGGAAGACTCGCCCCAGGCGGCGCACGCGGCGACCGTGGCGCAGGCCATCATCGACGGCCTCAAGGGCCCGTTCCTGCTCGAAGGCCACACCCTGTTCATCAGCGCCAGCGTTGGCATCAGCCTGTTTCCAAGTGACGCGCCGGGCGCCGAGCAGCTGCTGCGCAACGCGGACTCGGCCCTGTTCAAGGCCAAGGGCAACGGCCGTGGCGGTTATGCGCTGTACACCGAAGAACTGACCGCCCACGCCCAACAACGCGTGGAGATGACCGCCGAACTGCAGCGCGCCCTGGCCCAGGAAGAATTGCGCGTGTACTACCAGCCGGTGCACGACCTGGCCAGCG
The DNA here is from genome assembly GCF_056278815.1 of Pseudomonas sp. TE3644. Lineage (NCBI taxonomy): Bacteria > Pseudomonadati > Pseudomonadota > Gammaproteobacteria > Pseudomonadales > Pseudomonadaceae > Pseudomonas > Pseudomonas sp. TE3644. The sequence continues at coordinate 6,603,622 of NZ_JBWBQF010000001.1, forward strand.
GCCAGCTGGTGGGCGTCGAGGCGCTGGTGCGCTGGCTGCACCCCGAGCGCGGTCTGATCCCGCCGGGCGAATTCATCCCGATCGCCGAGCGCACCGGCCTGATCGCCGACATCGACGCCTGGGTGATGACCCAATCCTGTCGGCAGATGTGCGCATGGCAAGCCCAGGGCCATGAGCTGGACTTCATCGCCGTCAACGTTTCCAGCCGCCTGTTCGGCCACCGCGAGCTGTACCAGCAGGTGGCGCGCATCCTCGCTGATACTGGTTTAAACCCGGCGCGGCTGGAACTGGAAGTCACCGAGAGTGCGGTGATGGAAGACCCCGAGTCGGCGCTGGAGCAGATGCACCGCCTGCGTGAGCTGGGCCTGCGCCTGTCCATCGATGACTTCGGCACCGGTTATTCATCGCTGCTGCGCCTCAAGCGCCTGCCGGTGCAGAAGCTCAAGATCGACCAGGGCTTTGTGGCGGGCTTGCCGCTGGATGAAGACGATGCAGCGATTGTGCGGGTGATCATTGCCCTGGGGCGCAGCATGGGCATGCAGATCCATGCCGAAGGCATCGAGCAGCCGGAGCAGGCGCAGTTTCTGCGCGAGCAGGGTTGTGAGCTGGGGCAGGGTTACTGGTATGGCCGCCCCATGCCTGCTGCTGATCTGTCTTTCGGCTGACGCCGCCTCCTACACCGTCCTGTAGCAGCGGCCGTAGGCCGCGTCCCAAGCGCCGCGTTGAGTCAGGTACACCGCGTGCCGTCTGACGCAGCCTTCGGCAGCTGCTACGGTAATGTGGGGGGGGTCGGTTTTTTGGTTATATGGGCATTCTTAAATAGTATTTTTAAGTATAACCCGGCCTATCTACTATGGCGCTCAAGGCAACTCTCACTTCAAGGAGCATGATCATGAGCGCATCTCTGCGTAGCGTCGACGGTCAGGACGAAGCAACCATTCTGCGCGAAATCCAGAGCGCGCTGCGTGACCTGCGCTTCGGGGCCGTGGAAATCACTGTCCACAACGCCCAAGTGGTGCAAATCGAGCGGAAGGAAAAATTCCGCCTGCAGAATCCGGGCAACAAGCCCAGCTAAATGATTCTGCTATAAAAACGCCAATATAATAATCAAGAGTCATCCAGGAGCTTCACCATGTCTATCCGTCATTACGCTCTGGCGGCGCTCGCCAGCGCGCTGTTTGCAGGCTCTGCGGTCGCCAAGGACTATGAGCTGCTTAACGTTTCCTACGACCCGACGCGTGAGCTGTACCAGGACTACAACGCCGAGTTCGTGAACTTCTGGAAAAAAGCCCACCCCGACGACAAGGTCGACATCAAGCAGTCCCACGGTGGCTCGGGCAAGCAAGGCCGCGCCGTGATCGACGGCCTGCGTGCCGACGTGGTGACCCTGGCCCTGGCCGGCGACATCGACGAAATCGCCAAGCTGGGCAAGACCCTGCCGGACAACTGGCAAACCAAACTGCCGGACGCCAGCACCCCCTACACCTCGACCATCGTGTTCCTGGTGCGCAAGGGCAACCCCAAGGGCATCCATGACTGGAACGACCTGATCAAGGACGGCGTTTCGGTGATCACCCCCAACCCGAAAACCTCGGGTGGCGCGCGCTGGAACTTCCTGGCGGCCTGGGCCTACGGCCTGAAAGCCAACGGCGGTGACGAAGGCAAGGCCAAAGCCTACGTGCAGACCCTGTTCAAGCACGTGCCCGTGCTGGACACCGGCGCCCGCGGTTCGACCATCACCTTCGTCAACAACGGCCAGGGCGACGTGTTGCTGGCCTGGGAAAACGAAGCCTATCTGGCACTGAAGGAAGACGGCGGCAAGGACAAGTTCGACATCGTCGTGCCGTCCGTGTCGATCCTCGCCGAGCCGCCGGTGGCTGTGGTTGATAAGAACGCCGAGAAGAAAGGCAACGAAGCCATCGCCAAGGCGTACCTGGAGCACCTGTACAGCAAGGAAGGCCAGGAAATCGCCGCCAAGAACTTCTACCGTCCGCGTGACAAGGAAGTGGCTGCCCAGTATTCCAAGCAGTTCCAGGAAGTGAAGAGCCTGGCCACCATCGACAAGGACTTCGGCGGCTGGAAAACCGCGCAGCCCAAGTTCTTCAATGACGGCGGCGTGTTCGACCAGATCTACCAGGCGCAGTAAGGATCTGATAGCTAACTGGCCTCTTCGCGGGCAGAGCCCGCTCCCACAATGGACCTGTGCACAGGATCTGGCGTGGGAGCGGGCTCTGCCCGCGAAGGGGCCAATGACGTTTAAAACCTTGTACCAAGGACACTTATGTCGCGTCGTATCTCCCCCGTCATACCCGGCTTCGGGCTGACGCTGGGCTACACCTTGGTGTACCTCAGCCTGATTGTGCTGATCCCGCTGGCGGTAATGTTTGTCCACGCCGCCCAGCTTACCTTCGACCAGTTCTGGGCCATCGTCAGCTCGCCGCGCACCTTGGCGGCCCTCAAGCTGAGCTTCGGCACCGCCCTGTGCGCCGCCATCATCAACGGCATCATCGGCACGCTGCTGGCCTGGGTACTGGTGCGCTACACCTTCCCCGGCCGCAAGATCATCGATGCCATGATCGACCTGCCGTTCGCGCTGCCCACCGCCGTGGCGGGCATTGCCCTGACGGCGCTGTACACCCCCAACGGCCTGGTCGGCCAGTTCGCCGAAAGCCTGGGCTTCAAGATCGCCTACACCCCCCTGGGCATCACCCTGGCGCTGACCTTCGTGACCCTGCCGTTCGTGGTGCGCACGGTGCAGCCGGTGCTGGCCGACATCCCCCGTGAAGTCGAAGAGGCCGCCGCCTGCCTGGGCGCCAAGCCGCTGCAGGTGTTCCGCTACATCCTGGCGCCGGCGCTGCTGCCCGCCTGGCTCACCGGCTTCGCCCTGGCGTTCGCCCGTGGCGTGGGCGAGTACGGTTCTGTGATCTTCATCGCCGGCAACATGCCGATGAAAACCGAGATCCTGCCGCTGCTGATCATGGTCAAGCTGGACCAGTACGACTACACCGGCGCCACCGCCATCGGCGTGATGATGCTGGTGGTTTCCTTCATTCTGTTGCTGCTGATCAACTTGTTGCAGCGGCGCATCGAAACCCCTTGAAGGAGGCGCTGAATATGTCTGCATCTTCAATTGCTGCTACCAGCGCCAACGCCGCCCGCCGTGGCAGCGCCTGGTCGCGCACGGTGCTGATCAGCCTGGGCTGGCTGGTGTTTGCCGTGTTTCTGCTGTTGCCGCTGTTCATCGTGGTGTCCCAAGGGCTGAGCAAGGGCGTGGGCGAGTTCTTCACCGCGATCCTGGAACCCGACGCGCTGTCGGCGCTGAAACTCACGGTGATCGCCGTGGTGATCTCGGTACCGCTCAACGTGGTGTTCGGCGTCAGTGCCGCCTGGTGCGTGAGCAAATACTCGTTCCGTGGCAAGGCCATCCTGGTGACGCTGATCGACTTGCCGTTCTCGGTGTCGCCGGTCATTGCCGGCCTGGTCTACGTGCTGATGTTTGGCGCCCAGGGCCTGTTCGGCCCGTGGCTGGCCGACCATGACATCCAGATCGTCTTCGCCCTGCCGGGCATCGTGCTGGCCACCATCTTCGTCACCGTGCCCTTCGTCGCCCGCGAACTGATCCCGCTGATGCAGGAGCAGGGCACCCAGGAAGAGGAAGCCGCGCGCCTGCTGGGCGCCAACGGCTGGCAGATGTTCTGGCACGTCACCGTGCCCAACATCAAATGGGGCCTGATCTATGGCGTGGTGCTGTGTACCGCCCGGGCCATGGGCGAGTTCGGCGCGGTGTCGGTGGTGTCGGGGCACATCCGTGGCGTCACCAACACCCTGCCGCTGCACGTCGAGATCCTCTACAACGAATACAACCACGTCGCCGCCTTCGCGGTCGCGAGCCTTCTGCTGGTCATGGCGCTCTTCATCCTGCTGCTCAAGCAGTGGAGCGAGAACCGTATTAACCGCCTGCGCAACAGCGCTGCGGAGGAATAATTCATGTCGATCGAAGTTCGTAATGTCAGCAAGCGCTTCAACGCCTTCCAGGCCCTGAACTCCATCAATCTGGACATCCAGAGTGGCGAGTTGGTGGCCCTGCTGGGCCCGTCCGGTTGTGGCAAGACCACCCTGTTGCGCATCATCGCCGGGCTGGAAACCCCGGACGATGGCAGCATCGTTTTCCATGGCGAAGACGTGTCGGGCACCGATGTGCGCAACCGCAACGTGGGTTTCGTGTTCCAGCACTACGCCCTGTTCCGCCACATGACCGTGTTCGACAACGTCGCCTTCGGCCTGCGCATGAAGCCCAAGGGCGAGCGCCCCAACGAGACACGCATTGCCGAGAAGGTCCACGAGTTGCTGAACATGGTGCAACTGGACTGGCTGGCCGACCGCTACCCCGAGCAGCTGTCCGGTGGCCAGCGCCAGCGTATCGCCCTGGCCCGCGCCCTAGCGGTGGAGCCCAAGGTACTGCTGCTGGACGAGCCGTTCGGCGCCCTCGACGCCAAGGTGCGCAAAGAACTGCGCCGCTGGCTGGCGCGCCTGCACGAAGACATCAACCTGACCTCGGTATTCGTGACCCACGACCAGGAAGAGGCCATGGAAGTGGCTGATCGCATCGTGGTGATGAACAAGGGCGTGATCGAGCAGATCGGCTCGCCGGGCCAGGTGTACGAGAACCCGGCCAGCGATTTCGTTTACCACTTCCTCGGTGATTCCAACCGCCTGCACCTGGGCGAGGACAACCACGTGCTGTTCCGGCCGCACGAGGTGTCGTTGTCACGTTCGGAGGTGGAAGGCCACCATGCCGCCGAAGTACGCGACATTCGTCCGCTGGGCGCCACCACCCGGGTCACCCTGAAAGTGGAAGGCCAGCCTGACCTGATCGAAGCTGAAGTGGTGAAAGACCACGACAGCCTGACCAACCTGGCGAAGGGCGAAACGCTGTTCTTCAAGCCCAAGGTCTGGCAGAAGGTAGCCGCGATCTGAAAGGATTGAATCAGTCTGTGGGAGCGGGCTCTGCCCGCGAAAAGATCACCGCGTAGAGTCTGTTGTTACGCGGTGCCCTTTTCGCGGGCAGAGCCCGCTCCCACATTGAGTTCAATCTGCTGGTTCAGCTCTTGTCGCATTCCCATTAGAAACCCCATCTCCGCCACCACAAACAACGGCCCCACAATCAACCCCATCACATCATCCACAAACGCCGGCTTGCGCCCCTCCCAGTAATGCCCGACGAACTGAATCGCCCACCCCACCACAAACAATCCCAACCCTGCACTCAGCCACACCGCCGTCGTCTGCACCGCCAGTGCCTGCCCGGCCCACAGGCACAGCCCCAGCAACACCGTCATCACCACCCCAAACCGCCGATCCAGGCGCAGGTAAAACCACGCCGATGCCAATGCCGCGAATAGCGCAGGGCTTACCCACAAACCGGCTACCCAGCTTCCGGGCCGCGACAGCAGCACCGTGACCGCCACCACAATCAGCGGGATGCCAACGAAATGGCTGGCGATATTTCGCGGGTCGCGGTGGTAGGCGGCGTATTGGCTCAGGTGCTGCACGAGGTTTTTCATTGTTGTGCCCTCAGGTTGGGTGATGATTGATCATGCGCTTTCGCTGGCCCATGCTCTGTCGGCTAGCCGACAAACCCGCACGAGAGGCTTCATGAACGACGTCAACGCCTGGCGCCCGCGCCTGCTGACCGGGCACTGGTTCGCGCAATTGCCACCCTCCCTTCAGGATAGTGTGCTGGCAGCCGCCCGCCTGCGCCGGGTGCCGGCCGGCGCCTGCCTGTTCCAGCGCGGCGATGCGCCGTGTGGGTTGTACGCCGTGGTGGAAGGTTCGATGCGCATCGGCGCGGTGAATGCCCAGGGCAAGGAGGCGTTGCTGGCGCTGGTGGAAGCGCCGCAGTGGTTCGGCGAGATCGCCCTGTTCGACGGCCAGCCGCGTACCCACGATGCCTACGCCGAGGACGACTGCGTGCTGGTGTGGGTGCCCCAGGGGGCGCTGCTGGCGCTGTTGGCAGCAACACCTGGCTGGTGGCGCGACGTTGCCTTGCTGATGAGCCAGAAGCTGCGGTTGGCGTTTGTCATGCTGGAGCAGCAAAGCCTGCTGGCGGCGGCGCCACGGCTGGCGCATCGGCTGTTGATGATTGCCCAGGGGTATGGCGAGGTGGAGGGCGCGCGGCGGATTATTCGGCTGGGGCAGGAGCAGTTGGCGATGATGTTGTCGCTGTCGCGGCAGACCACCAACCAGATCCTGAAAGAGCTTGAGCTGCAGGGAGTGCTACGGCTCAGCTACGGCGAAATCGAAATCCTCGACCTCAACGCCCTCAAGCACGCCGCAACCCTGTAGCAGCTGCCGAAGGCGGCGTCGGGCCCACGCGGACTATCAGCTACACCGCGGTGCCTGTGACGCGGCCTGGCGGCCGCTGCTACAGAGGGTAGGGGCGCTTTTTACGAACCGCGGTAAGTGCTGAAGCCATAAGGGCTCAGCAGCAGCGGAATGTGGTAATGCTGGTCCGTCTGCTTCACCTGGAAAATCACCGGGATCTCCGGGAAGAACGTTTCATGCCCAACGCGCTTGTAATAGTCGCCGGTTTTGAACACCACCCGGTATTCACCCTGCACAAAGGTGTGATCGGCCGGGAACAGTTCGGCAATGCGACCCTGCTCGTTGGTGGTGCCATGGGCCAGCATCTGCCAGTCCTTGCCCACGTGCTGCTCAAGGGTCACTTCCACGCCCGGCGACGGCACGCCGTTTTCCAGGTTCAACACGTGCACGCTCAGCGGGTTGGCCGCCATGGCCAGGCTCGACAGGGTACTCAGGCCCAAGGCCAGTATCAGTTTCATCGGTAGCTCCTTCATGGGTGAATGGCCAGGCCCAGGGCACTGGCGGCAGTGGTTGCGCATTGTTCGTCCTGCTCGGCGCCGCCGGCCCCGGCCACGCCCAGGGCGCCCACCAGTTCGCGGCCTTCGAACAGCGGGATGCCGCCGCCCAGCAACAGCAGTTCGGGCAGGGTGTTGAGGTTGGCGGCCTCGGGGTTGTTGCGCGCCCGCTCGGCGAACAGCCGGGTCGGCGTCTTGCTGGACAGCGCGGTGTAGGCCTTGCGGCGCGCCGCATCGGCGTTGTGCGGGCCTACGCCGTCGGCGCGCTGGGCCAGAATCGGGTTGCCGCCGCGGTCCAGTACGGCGATGGCGGCGCGGCAGGGCGCTGCGTCCACCAGGCGGCGCGCGCTGGCCAGGTCCAGTTCCGGGTGTTGCGGCAGGCCGGCCTGGGCCTGCACAGCGGCCAGGGTGGCGGCGCAGAACAGCAGGGGTTTGAGCGGCATGGCAGGGCTCCTGTGGATAAGTGGCGCTACCTTAACCAGGCCCTGCCTGCAGAAAACCGTCGCCCTGATTACAACTTTGTAATGGGCAAGCGCCGCGTACAGGCCTAGCCTATGCGCAGCTCAATCGAGGTGTGCGATGCATTTGCTGGTGGTGGAAGACGAAGCCAAGACCGCCCGGTTCCTGGCCAAGGGCCTGGAAGAATCGGGGTTCAGCGTGGACGTGGCGCTCAACGGCCTGGACGGGCGGCATTACATCGAGGAACAGGCCTACGACCTGATCATCCTCGACGTGATGCTGCCTGGCCTCAATGGCTGGCAGTTGCTGAAGTTGATCCGCCAGCGTGGCGACACCCCGGTGCTGTTCCTCACCGCCCGGGACGCCATCGAAGACCGCGTGCGCGGCCTGGAGCTGGGCGCTGACGACTACCTGCTCAAACCCTTCGCCTTCGTCGAACTGCTGGCGCGGGTGCGCACCCTGCTGCGCCGCGGCCCTACCCGCGAGGTGGAGCACTACCGCATCGCCGACCTGGAAGTGGACGTGCTGCGCCGCCGGGTCAGCCGTGGCGGCCAGCGCATCGCCCTGACCAACAAGGAATTCGCCCTCCTGCAACTGCTGGCCAGCCGTCGTGGCGAGGTGCTGTCGCGCACCCTGATTGCCTCCCAGGTGTGGAACCTGAACTTCGACAGCGACACCAACATGGTCGAAGTGGCCGTGCGCCGCTTGCGCGCCAAGGTCGATGACCCGTTCATGCCCAAGCTGATCCACACCGTTCGGGGTGTGGGCTACCAGCTGGAGGCGCCTGATGAGTGAGGTCGCCAAGGGGCCGTCGCTGGCGTGGCGGCTGGCCTTGGCCTTCGCCGCGGTGTGCGCCCTGGTGCTGAGCGTGGCGGGGGTGTTCCTGTATCGCAGCCTGGAATCGGAGCTGGTGTACCGCGACGACCAGGCCTTGCTCGGCCGCTTGGAGCAGGTGCGGGCCCTGCTGCAGGACAGCGACAGCCTTGACGCCCTGCAACAGCGCCCGCGCCTGTACCAGAACATGCTCGGCAATCAGGAGAGCCTGCTACTGGTCAATCGCGCCGACGGTACCGCAGTGATCGCCATCAACCCGCGTCGGCAGAAGGTGCCCCCGGTGGCCGCCATCCCCGAGCAGCGCGGCCCGCAGCCCACGGATATCCAACGCTCTGACTCGCTGCTGCTGTTGGCCGGTGCTGCCCAAGGGCCGCGCGGCGAAACGCTGACGGTGATTGTCGGCAAGCATTTGGCCGAGCGCGAGGCCATGCTGGCCAGCTATCGATTGCGGGTGTACCTGGCAGTAGGGCTGGGCGCGCTGCTGGCCTTTGCGGTGGGCCTGCTGTTGCTGCGCCGGGCGCTGTTGCCGCTGCGCCACATGACCGACACCGTGGCCGCCATCGACCTGCGCAGCCTGGACCGGCGCCTGCAATTGCAGGCCATCCCCCGTGAGCTGCACGAGCCGGTGGTGGCCCTGAATGGGATGCTGGCGCGCCTCAACGACAGCTTCGAGCGCTTGTCGCAGTTTTCCGCCGACCTGGCCCACGAGATTCGCACGCCGTTGCACAACCTGCTGGGCAGCAACGGCCTGGCGCTGAACCAGCCACGCAGCGTCGACGAATATCAGGAAGTGCTGGCCTCCAACCTGGAGGAGTACGAGCGCCTGAACCGCATGATCGAAAACCTGCTGTTCCTGGCCCGCGCCGATCACGGCGAGCGCCTGCTGAACCTGCAATCGGTCGACCTGCACGCCTTGGGCGAGGATCTGTGCGGCTATTTCGAAGCCTTGGCCGAAGACCGTGAACTGCGCCTGGACAACCAGTTGCACGGCACGCTGCAGGCTGATTTGCAGTTGCTGCAACGGGCGTTGGCCAACCTGCTGGCCAATGCAGTGCGGCACGCCACGCCGGGCAGCACCATCAGCCTGACGGTGACAGATGGCAGCCTGTGCGTGGCCAACCAGGGCGAGCCGATTCCGGCGCAGCACCTGGGGCGGCTGTTCGACCGCTTCTTTCGCATCGACCCCTCACGCGCCGAACCCGGTGATTCCGGCGGCCTGGGCCTGGCCATCGTGCGTTCGATCATGCAATTGCATGGCGGCCAGGTCAGCGTCAGCAGTGACGCCCAGGCCACGGTCTTCCGCCTGGCCTTCACACCATCCGGTCGCGGAACTGCCCCGGGGACAACCCCGTCCAGCGCTTGAAGGCGCGGTTGAAGCTACTGGCATCGGCGAACCCCAGGCGGAAACCGATCTCGCCCAGCGACACCTCGGCATCGCGCAGGTAGGCCAGCGCCAGGTTCTGCCGGCACTGGTCCAGCAGCGCGTCATAGCGGCAGCCTTCGTCGGCCAGGTGGCGTTGCAGGCTGCGCAGGCTCAAGTGCATGGACTCGGCAATCTGGTCGGCCGAAGGTACGCCCTGGGGCAGGTGGTGTTCGATGGCGTTGCGCACGCGGCGCTCCCAGGTCAGTGGGTGCAACAGCTCCAGCGTGCGGTTGAGCACGGCTTCGTTGTGTTCGGCCAGCTCCGGGTTGGCGTCGTCCAGGTGGCACTCGAAATCGGCACAGGCAAATTCCAGCCCGTTGTACGGCGCGTTGAAATGAACGGGGGCGCGGAACACTGTGTGCCAGGGCGCAGGGTCTGCGGGTGGCGGGCGCGTCAGCCACACGCCCAGCGGCGCGTAGTCCCGGCCCAGGCGGTTGCGGCAAGTGCGCACGTAGATCGCCGCAAAGGCATCCATGGCTTCCGGCGCCGGGGCGGGAGCGCCTTCGGGGATTTCCAGGCGGAACACATAGCGCCCGTTTTCCCGGCTCAGGTGCGGCACTACGGCATCGCTGACCACCTGGTGATAACGCACGATGCGCTCGAACACTTCGCGCAGGTTTTCGCTGGCCACCAGCGCGTAGCCCAGGGCGTGGAAGGTAGTGGGGCTGACGTAGCGCGACACCCGCAGGCCGATGGCCGGGTCGCCGCTGGCCTGCACCGCCAACTGCCACAGGCGCGTGGTGGCCGACAGCGGGTAGCGGGCCTTGGGGTCGTCCATGTGCTGCAGGTCCAGCCCGGCCTTTGCGCACAGCGCAGCGCTGTCCAGGCCCAGTGCGTCGAGTTGTTTGCGCAAGGCTCGGGTCCAGCTGGCAAGCGTGGTCGGTTCAGTCATGGCAGATGGCGCCTGAGGTCAACAGGTTGGCGTCCACGGCTAGCGTTCCTTGGCGAGTTCTGGGGCACAGTCGGTCCATCCATAACAAGAGGATGGAAGCATGGACCGCACTTGTGCAAGCCCCGACAGACTGAATGCACAACAACGCAGCGCGCATATTCGCCAGGTAGTGATGGCCCGAGGCGATGAGTTGCGCCGCCGCTACCCGATACTTCAGCACCAGGACGCCATCGGCGCCAGTATCCTGGCCTTCGCCCTGGCCGGCATGATCGGCAGCGCAGCGCTCTACCTGGCGGGTTACATGGCCTGGTGGGTGTGCCTGCTGCTCAACGCCTTCTTCGCCTCGCTGACCCACGAGCTGGAACACGACCTGATCCACAGTATGTACTTCCGCAAACAGCGGGTGCCGCACAACCTGATGCTGGCGCTGGTGTGGCTGGCGCGGCCCAGCACCATCAACCCGTGGATCCGTCGCCATCTGCACCTCAACCACCACAAGGTCTCGGGCACCGAGACCGACATGGAAGAACGCGCCATCACCAACGGCGAGCCTTGGGGCATCGTGCGCCTGCTGATGGTGGGTGACAACGTCATGTCGTCGCTGATCCGCATGCTGCGGGCCAAGACCTGGGCGCACAAGTGGAGCATCCTCAAACGCACGATGCGGGTGTATGCGCCGCTGGCGCTGCTGAACTGGGGGGCGTGGTATGTGTTCCTGGGCTTCCATGCCGCCAATGGCGTGGCCTGGCTGCTGGGGGCGCCTATCGAGTGGTCAGCCGACACGCTGGCGGTGATGCACGTGATCGACCTGGCCGTGGTGGTGATCGTGGGCCCGAATGTGCTGCGCACCTTCTGCCTGCACTTCGTCAGTTCGAACATGCATTACTACGGCGACGTCGAGCTGGGTAACGTAATGCAGCAGACCCAGGTGCTGAATGCGTGGTGGTTGTGGCCGTTGCATGCGTTCTGCTTCAACTTTGGCAGCACCCATGGCATTCATCATTTTGTGGTGAAGGAACCGTTCTACATTCGCCAGATGACCGCGCCGGTGGCGCACAAAGTGATGGCGGAGATGGGGGTGCGGTTTAATGATTTCGGGACGTTTGCGCGGGCGAATCGGTTTACGCCGGTGCCCGATGCCGTCACCGCCCCCGCTGCGCAAGGCAACGCGTAAGACGCCTGTAGCCGCTGCCGAAGGCTGCGCTGGCCCTGATCCTCGCTGAAGATCTTGAGTGTACTCAGGGGCCAGCGCAGCCTGCCGGCAGCGGCTACAGGGTCGTGGTTGCTGGTATTCAGTCAGGCTGGAAGGGGGATTTGTTCAGGATTACCCCGGTTTCCTCAACGTATTTCTGCCACTCCCCAATCAACGCCGCCAGCTTCTCGGGATGGCTCCCGGCCAAATCATGCACCTCGCCCCGATCCCGGCTCAGGTCATACAGCTGCCAGGTCGCCGGCCCAATCGGCCCGGGGATCCACACCGCCTTCCAATCCCCCTGCCGAATAGCCCGCTGCCCGAACAGCTCCCAGCCCGTGACCGTCTTGTCATCGTGCACGGTCGCCGTCTCACCCGACAGATACCCCAGCCACGAACGCCCGCGCACCGGCGCCACCTCCTTGCCACGCCAGCGCGTACCCGGGTGGCGCACCCCGGCCAGGTCGAGGATGGTCGGGGTCACGTCCATCACCGTGCCGAAGCCATGGCCAATCTGCTTCTGCCGCGCCAGTGCGGGGTAGTGGATCAGCGCGGGCACGCGGATGCCGCCTTCGGTGGTAAAGGCCTTGAACAGCCGTGACGGCGCGGTCGCCGCCTGGGCCCAACCCGGTCCGTACCACACGTAGGAATTGGCCCGGCCAATGTTCTCAAGGCTGTTGTCGTAATGGGTGTCCAGGTACGTCATCAGCTCCGGCCCGAATTTCGGGAAGGCTTCCAGCAGCGCGCCTTCGGCGCCGTTGTCGGACATGAACAGGATGAAGGTGTTGTCCAGCTGGCCCTGCTGGCGCAGGTACTCCACCACCCGGCCGATGTTCCAGTCCATGCGCTCGACCATGGCGGCGTACACCTCCATGGCCCGCGCCGAGGCCTGGCGCTGGCTGTCGTCGAGCTTGTCCCACTCGGCGTTGAGCTCCAGCAGCGGGTGGGCTTCGGTGGCGTCGTCGATCAGGCCCAGTTCGCGCAGCTTCGCCAGGCGCTCCTGACGCAGGGCGTGCGGGCCAGCGTCGTAGCGGCCCTTGTACTTGGCGACGATGTCCGCCGGTGCCTGCAACGGCCAGTGCGGCGCGGAGAAGGGCAGGTAGGCGAAGAACGGCCGGCTCTGGTCGCGCTCCTTGAGGTACTGCAGCAGCTTGTCACCGAAGGCGTCGGAGGAATAGAAGTCCTCGGGCAGTTCGTCGACGAAGGTGTCGTCCTCGATGTACAGCGCCGGGGTGACCTTGAGCAGGCCGGGGGTGCTGTCATCGTAGGTGGGCTCGAAACCGTAGTGGTTGGCCGCGCCCGGCAGCAGCGAGAACGAACGCTCGAAGCCGCGGGCATGGGGCGCCAGTTCGGCGGTCAGGCCCAGGTGCCACTTGCCGCTCATCAGGGTCTGGTAACCGGCTTCGCGCAGCAGCTCCGGCAGGGCCACCACGCGTTCGTTGAGGTAGCCCTCGTAGCCGGGTTTGCCGATCAGTTCGGGCGTCAGCGCCTCGGCCATGGTGCCGATGCCGGCAATGTGGTGGTCGGTGCCGGTCAGCAGCATCGAGCGGGTGGGCGAGCAGGTGGGCGCGGTGTGGAAGTCGGTCAGGCGCAGGCCGGCCAGGGCCAGTTTGTCCAGGTGTGGCGTGGCGATCTCGCTGCCGAAGGCGCCGATGTCCGAAAAGCCGAGGTCGTCGGCCAGGATCACCAGGAAATTGGGACGTTGGGGCATCGTGCGGCTCCATGGTTCAGCAAGCAATGAAGGCGGGGTGCAGGTCGCGGATCTGCACGGGATTGGGCGCCACGTAGTGGTCGTCGCTGGTCAGTTCGTGCAGCAGTTCCTCGCGCAGTTGGTGGAACTCGAAGCTGCTGCGCTGGCGCGGGTGCGGCAGGTCGATGTCCACCACGCGCTTGATGCGGCCGGGGCGCGGCTCCATCACCACCACGCGGTCGGCCAGGAAAATGGCTTCCTCGACGTCATGGGTCACCAGCACGGTGGTGATGCGCGCGCGCTCGCGGATGGCCAGCAGCTCGTCCTGCATCTGCTGGCGGGTCAGGGCGTCGAGGGCGCCGAAGGGTTCGTCCAGCAGCAGGATCCGTGGGCTGGCCACCAGGCCGCGGGCGATGGCCACGCGCTGGGCCATGCCGCCGGACAGCTGGTGTGGGTAGGCACGGGTGAAGTCCTTGAGCCCCACCAGGTTGACGAAGTCCTGCACCCGGCGCTGGCGCTGCTCGTTGCTCAGGGCTTCGTTGACCAGGCCCAGGCCGATGTTTTCCTCGACGGTCAGCCAGGGGAACAGCCGGTGTTCCTGGAAGACGATGCCGCGCTCGCTGCCGATGCCGGTCACCGGCTTGCCGTCGACCTGGATCTCGCCACGGAAGTCGGTGTCCAGGCCGATCAGCAGGCGCAGCAGGGTGGATTTGCCACAGCCGCTGGAGCCGACGATGGCAACGAATTCGCCCTCGGCAATCTGCAGGTTGAACTCGCGGATGGCTTCCAGGGTGCCGCCGTCGACGTCGAACTGCTTGCCGACGTGGTTGAAGCTGACGATAGGGGTGGTCAGTGCGTTCATGCGTGTCTCCAGCGCGTGGCGCGCGCTTCGATGCGTTGTCCGAGGGCGTTGAGCAGGGCGCCGGTGAGGCCGACCAGGAGCATGCCGCTCATGATCAGGTCCATGCGCATCAACTGTTGGGCGCCGATCATCAGGCTGGCGATGCCACCGTTGGACGGCATGAAGTATTCGGCGCCGATGGTGCCCAGCCAGGCGTAGATCAGGCTCAGGCGCAGGCCGGCGAAGATGCCCGGCGCCGCACCCGGCAGCACCAGGCGGCGCAGGCGCTGCCACAGGCTAAGGCGCAGCACTTGGGCGGCTTCGGCCAGTTGCGGCGACAGGCTGGCGACGCTGCGGTGGGTGGCGATGAACAGCGGGAAGAACGCGGCCAGGGCCACGAACACCCATTTGGCGGGCTCACCCAAACCGAACCAGGCGGTAATCAGCGGTACCCAGGCAAAAATGGCGATTTGACGCAGCGCCGACAGGCTGGGGTTGAGCAGGCGGTTGGCGGTGCCGGACAGCCCCAGCAGCAGGCCCAGGCCGAAGCCCAGCCCGCCGCCCAGCAGCAGGCCGCCCACGGTACGGCCCAGGCTGAGGCCCATCGCCGTCAGCAGCGAGCCGTCGAGCAGGCCGGCCCAAGTGGTGTGCAGCACCGCCAGCGGCGAAGCGAGGATGGCGGGGTCGACCCATTGCAGCTGGCTCGCGGCTTGCCACAGCACCAGCAGCGCCGCCGGCAACAGCCACGGCGTCAGGCGGTCCAGGCCACGGGCGCCGACGCTGCGCGGCAGGGCGGCGGTGGCTGCGTGGGGCCAGTGCACCAGCTTGCGGTCGGCCAGGGTGATGCCCTTGTCCATCGCCACGCCGATGATGCCGATCACCACCACGCAGACGAAGACGATATCGAGCATGAACAACTGCCGCGCCCACACCATCAGGTAGCCGATGCCTTCGCTTGAGGCCAGCAACTCGACGGCCAGCAGCGACGACCAGCCCGCGCCCAGCGCCAGGCGCACGCCGGCCATGAACGAGGGCAGGGCGGCCGGCAGCACCAGGCGGCGAATCAGCAGGTGCGGCGGCAGGCGCAGCACGGCGGCGGCTTCGCGCAGGCGCGGTTGGGCGTCACGCACGCCCACCAGGGTGTGCAAGGTGACCGGCACCACCACGGCCTTGATCAGCACCACCAGCTTGAGCAACTCGCCGATGCCGAAGAACACCATGAACAGCGGGATCCACGCCAGGGTCGGAATCTGCGCCAGGGCGGTGAAGGTCGGCAGTACCAGGCGTTCGGCACGGCGGCTGAAACCCAGCCAGGCGCCCAACACGGCGCCACCACCGATACCTGCCAACAGGCCCCAGAACAGCCGTTGCAGGCTGATCCACAGGTTGACGGGCAGGTCGTTGGTGGCCAGGTCCAGCGCGCTTTGCCACACCAGCGACGGCGCCGGCAGAATCTGCTCGCTCATCCAGTGGTTGCGCGCGGCCAGCCACCACAGCAGGAAGATGGCGGCGGGCAGGTAGAAAGGTTGCAAGCGTTGGCCCAGACCGGGACCGGTACGCCGCCTGGCAGTGACGGGTTTTGCCAGGGGCAGGCTAATCAGCGAGTCGCGGGCCATGTCAGACCTCCGTTGTCGGCTACTGCGTGGGGCTATTTGCTTATTCTTTTCAGATATATAAAAAATATTATAAGTTCGATAAAGAGATAAGAGGTGCCATTTAAGGCTGATGTCCGCCTGGCATCCAATGCATTCTGGGAATATTTTTGATGCGCGTTATGCATGGGGTCCGTTCGGCGCTCCTGCTGCCTGCTTATTCCTTAAAGTAACTAAAATGTGAATTTATAGTATTTATGGAAATCAGCTGATGTGTGCCTGACTGAGCGCCATCCGTGATTCAGCCAGGAGCATCCGCCCATGAAAAAAGCCCTTACCCGCGCCATCAGCCGCTTCGCCCTTCCTGCCCTGCTGGCCTGCGCGCCGCTGGCCAGCTATGCCGATGCGGTGAAGGAAATCCGCATCGCCGTGCCCGACCTCAGCGCGGGTGCCCAGCACAGCGGCGGGGGCGTGGTGGATGTGCTGCGCCAACAGCAGTTGCTGGAAAAAGCCTTCGCCGACGACGGCATCAAGGTGAATTGGCAGTTCTTCAAGGGCGCCGGTCCTGTCATCAACGAAGCCTTCGCCAACGGCCAGGTGGACTTTGCCTACCTGGGCGATCTGGCCGCTATCATCGGCAAGTCCAATGGCCTGGACACCCGCCTGCTCAGCGCCACCGCGCGCGGCATCAAACAGTACCTGGCGGTGCAGCCGGGCTCCGACATCAAGACCCTGCAAGACCTCAAGGGCAAGCGCGTAGGCATCTTCCGCGGCACCGCCAGCCAGCTGTCGTTCGACGCCGCGCTGGCCAGCCAGGGCTTGAGCGAGAAGGACCTCAAGGTGGTCAACCTGGACTACAGCGCCGCGCAGTCGGCCTTGGCGGCCAAGCAGATCGACGCTACCTGGGGCCTGAGCAATGTGATTGTGCTGCAGCAGAAGGGCCTGGCTGACCTGCCGCTGACCACCAAGGACCTGGGTGGCGCCGGCAGCATCCAGAGCGTGCTGGTGGGCAATGGCGCGTTTGTCGACGCCCATCCTGACATCGTCGCGCGCCTGCTCAAGGCGCAGGGCACGGCCGTGCAATGGCTGACCCAGGATGGCAACAAGGATGCCTACGTGCAGTTGGTGTCGCAGGTGGCCAGCTATCCACCGGCGATTTTGGCGCAGGATTTGAAGAATGATCGGTTGAGTGAAGTGTTCCCGGCCAGCCTTGATCCACAGTTCCTCGGTACGTTGCAGGCGTCGGTGGACCTGGCAGCGCAGCAGCGCCTGATTCGCAAGCCGTTCAAGGTGGCGGATTGGGTGGCGCCGGCGCTCTGAAAATTCTGGAGTCGGTGATTATTTTATGTGGGAGCGGGCTCTGCCCGCGAAAAGAGCGCCGCGATTAGTCAGTTACTCCACGGTGGCCTTTTCGCGGGCAGAGCCCGCTCCCACAAGGATGTCTGCGTCTCTTTAGCCTGCTTTTGCTGCCGGCTGGGCATCAATCTCGACGATGGTATCGATCATCGCCCGCGCCGCCGGCGACAAGCGATACCCCATGCGGCTGACAATCCCGCAACGCGCACTCAGGCTCTCCAGGTTCTGCGGCAGGTTGCGCCAGTGCAGCCGCACCAGCTGCCCATCGAGATTGTCCTCATCGAAACCCTCTTCGCTGCACAACCCGATGGCATCTGAATTCAACACGATCTTCATCAGCGTGGGCATGTGCTCGGTCTGGATATGCGGGCTGAAATCGGTCTTGCCACTCAGGTTGGCCAGCAGCTTGCGCACCCCCGGCGGGATCAGCGTGGCGGCCAAGGGGTAGTCGAACATGTCGTTGGTGGACAGGCTTTCCTTGTTCACCAGCGGGTGCCCACGGCGGCAGAAGAACGCGCCGCGCTTGGGCGTCAGTGGCTGGGTCTGGAAGTTGGGGTCGGCTTCGAAGTGGCGGATGTCGGCGATGAAGAACTCGATCTCTTCACGGCTCAGTGCGCGGCTGAGTTTTTCCCAGTGGTTGACCTCGAAGCAGGTGCGCACCTTGGGGTGCGCGCGCACGAAGGCTGACACCGCCTCGGGCACCAGGCGCACGGCCGGCGCCGGGCCGCAACCGAAGCGCAGCTCGCCGGCGTCGAGCTTGGTCATCTGCGTCACTTCGCTGGCCAGCAAGGCGGCGCCTTGCACCAGGCTCAGGGCATGTTGCAGTACCACCTGGCCCTCTGGCGTGGGCCGCAGGTCCTTGTTGGCGCGGTCCACCAGCACGCAGCCGAACTCCTGTTCCAATCCTTGGATGCTGCGGCTGAAGGCCGGCTGGGTGATGCCCATGGCATCGGCGGCGCGGACAAAACTGCGGTGTTCGTTGAGGGCGATGAAGTACCGCAGTTGGCGCAGATCCATATGCATTCCCGGCATTTGAAAAATAGGTCGAAGGTATTGGTACAGCGAGTGGGTTGAGGTTTTAAATGCAAGCTCTTATTCCGTCAACGAAGCGTTGGTTGTTTATCTAGAACCAATACTTATATGCATAGAGAGAAGAGGGTCGAACCATGAGCCAAGCCACACTTGCCACAAACCCCACCGCCGTTGCGCTGGATATCCACCCGGTCGCTGGCCGCATCGGTGCCGAGATCCGCGGCATCAAGCTGGGTGCCGACCTGGACGCTGCCACCGTTGAAGCCATCCAGGCTGCGCTGGTGAAGTACAAGGTGGTGTTCTTCCGTGGCCAGACCCACCTCGACGACCAGAGCCAGGAGGCCTTCGCCCACCTGCTGGGCGAGCCCATCGCCCACCCCACCGTGCCGGTGCGCGACGGCACCCGCTACCTGATGCAACTGAGCGGCGCCGACGGCCAGCGCGCCAACTCCTGGCACACTGACGTGACCTTCGTCGATGCCTACCCCAAGGCGTCGATCCTGCGCTCGGTGATCGCCCCGGCTGCCGGTGGCGACACCGTATGGGCCAATACCGCAGCCGCCTACAACGACCTGCCGGCGCCGTTGCAGGAGCTGGCCGACAAGCTGTGGGCCGTGCACAGCAACGAATACGACTACGCGTCGGCCAAGCCGGACGTGTCGGCGGAGAAGCTGGAGAACTACCGCAAGGTGTTCACCTCCACCGTGTTCGAGACCGAGCACCCGGTGGTGCGCGTGCACCCCATCAGCGGTGAGAAAACCTTGCTGCTGGGGCACTTCGTGAAGCGCATCAAGGGCTACAACGCCAGCGATTCGGCGCACCTGTTCGGGTTGCTGCAAAGCCATGTGGTGCGCCTGGAGAACACCGTGCGCTGGCGCTGGAACACGGGTGACGTGGCCATCTGGGACAACCGCGCCACCCAGCATTACGCGGTGGACGACTACGGCACCCAGGAACGCATCGTGCGCCGGGTGACCCTGCAGGGCGAGGTGCCGGTGGGGGTGGCGGGGCAGCGCAGCGTGACAACGCGCGGTATCTGATCCACCCGTAGCCGCTGCCGCCAGGCTGCGCTGGCCCTCTCATACACTGAACATCTCCAGTGAACCCGGGGGCCAGCGCAGCCTGACGGCAGCGGCTATGTATGGACTCGCCCCTCCTGTCTACCCGCTTTTGAAAAACTGCCGCCCGTTGCATCTATGTATTAGGCCTATTCAAGGAAGCCGCTTTGGGCCTCTGGCCGACATTGGAAGAGCTCGTGGTATGCCGATTACAGTCAGGCCTCGAAGGCCGCTAGCCGCTTAGGCATCAATCCACGCCGATCCTATCTGGGGTCAATGTTTTTCAGCACAGGGTTGGACAGTCGTTACCTCGGTGGCAGAACTCGGTGGATCAGTGGCTCATCATCGCTGGCTGGCCGCTGCCATGCTGTCGACGATAAGTCTGGTCATTCTGTAGAAGCCTCCAGACGATACGCAGGTTGCGATTGGCCAGCCGGACCGCAGCCTGTTTGCGGCCCAGGCGGCTCATCCAGCGCAGTAATCGGCGGTCGTCGGGTTGCTCCGAATCGGATCGCAGCTGTTGCAGCACCGCGTGCGCGCCCTGGATCATCAGGCTGCGCAGATATGAATCGCCTCGCTTGCTCATACCGCCCAGGCGAACTTTATTCCCGCTGCTGTGTTGGTCGGGAACCAGGCCAAAGTAGGCCGCGAACTTGCGTGCATTGGGGAACCGTTCGGGCTGGGTTTCCTTGGCTACCAACGCCGTGGCGGTCACCGGACCGATACCGCGCACGCTCATCAGCCGCTTGGCCGTGCTGTCGGCATTTGCCGCTGCTTCCAGACGGCCCGTCAACACCGCAATGCGCTCGCCCAAAAAGCGCCATTCCGCCAGCAGTTCATCGATCAACTCGCGCAACATGGCTGGCACTGGTTGAGTGGCATCCTCCAATACTCGTGGAATTCTCTGGCTGATGGCGACATCACCTTGAGCCAGGACCACGCCGTGCTCAAGCAGCAGGCCGCGCATCTGATTACTCAATGCCGTGCGGCGGCGCACATAGCCCTGGCGAGCACGATGCAATGCCTGCATAGCAAGCGCCGCAACGCTCTTGATCGGTACTGCGCAGATTTTCTCATCACGACCGGCCCGCAAAATCGCCAACGCATCGTTACGATCGTTTTTAGGCCCTGTGCGGTGTGTCGTCACCAGCTTGGCCGGCAAAATCCGAGCCTCGACGCCCTGTTCCTGCAGCTGACGCGCCCAGGCTTGCGCACCTGGTCCCGTCTCCATCAAGACTATGACGTGGGGTGCCAGTTGTTGAAGGAACTCGTAGAACGCTTCGCGCGACTTGAGGCGTTGCTCATAGTGCACGTGGCCGAGGGCATCCTCTCCGGCAACCTGAAAGACATGTTTGGCCAGATCGACTGCCACGGTCGTGCAAGCCGACAAATTGGCGGAAGACAAGGATTGATCAATCGAAGTATGCTTTTTCATGGACTCGCCCTCGCTGTCGTTGGCTGTTTAGACTGCCACCGTGGCGCATTGACGCCTCGGCTTGGGCGAGTCCATCCAATTACAGTGTTTACCACACGCCGATGGGCACCAGTTTCTCTTCCTCAGGCTCGCCATAGCGGAACCGCTTGCCACGCACATCAATCTCCCGATTGCTGATGGTGGTGCGCCGCTTCAACCCGCGCAGCCAATCAAACAGATACCCCTGATGCTGCTCGCGCACCCCGGCAAACGCCGGGTCGGTGCCCAGGTCATGCAACTCCTGCGGGTCATTCTCCAGGTCGAACAACTGCGGCCGGTAGCCGTCGTACGCCAGGTACTTGTAGCGCTCGCTGCGCACCATGTACATGCGGCAGCGGTCGATCGGCTGGCCCAGGCGCTCGCGGGCCGGGGCCTGGAAGGCGTAGTCGTACTCAGCCACGGCGAAGTCGCGCCACTGCGGTTGCCGGCCATGCAGCAGCGGGATCAGCGAGCGGCCTTCCAGGCGATGGTCGGCAGGCGGCAAGCCCAGGGCATCGAGGAAGGTGGGCAGGGCGTCGATGGTTTCGGCCAGGCGATCATCGACGCTGCCACGGGTCACGTCGGCCTCGGCCCGCGGGTCGCGCACGATCAGCGGCACGCCCACGGCCGGCTCCAGCAGGAACTCCTTTTCCCCCAGGAAGTGATCGCCCAGGTAGTCGCCATGGTCACTGGTGAACACGATCAGGGTGTCATCCCAGCGGCCGTTGCTTTGCAGGAAGTCGAACAGCCGGCCCAGTTGGTCGTCCACCTGCTTGATCAGGCCCATGTAGGTGGGGATTACGTTCAGGCGCACCTCTTGGCGCGAGAAGTTGCGGCTTTCCTCGTGCTGGCGGAAGGCGTTGTACACCGGGTGGTCGTTTTCCTGGCCTGGCTGGGGCAGCACGGCGGGCACTACCTGGTCCTTGCCGTACAGCGCGTGGTACGGCGCAGGCGCAATGTAGGGCCAGTGTGGCTTGATGTAGGACAGGTGCAGGCACCACGGCTGTTCGGCCTGTTCGCTGATGAAGTCGATGGCGCGGTCGGTGGTGTAGACGGTTTCCGAATGCTGCTCGGGCACGCGGGCAGGCAAGTGCGCGTTGCGCATTTTCCAGCCGCTGAGAATTTCGCCGTCCTTGCCTTCGGCAGCGTTGGCCCAGTCGTGCCACGGGTTGCGGCCTTCGTAGCCTTTTTCACGCAGGTAGTGGGTGTAGGGCGCGCTTTCGCGCTTGCCGTCGAAGATCGGGTCGTCGGGGAACAGCCCGTCATGACGCACGTAGGGTTCGAAACCCACTTCGTTGAGCTGCTCGGCCTGGGCGCTGTCCGGGGCCATGTCCAGGCGCTGCTGGGCATCGGTGTTGGGCGTGGCGTGGGTCTTGCCCACCAGCGCGGTGCGGATGCCGGCCGGGCGCAGGTAGTCGCCGATGGTCAGCTCGTCCAGCGGCAGCGGCACGGCGTTCCAGGCCACCTGGTGGCTGCTGACGTAGCGCCCGGTGTAGGCCGACATGCGCGACGGCCCGCAGATGGTGCCCTGGGTGTAGGCGCGGCTGAAGCGCACGCCGGCGGCGGCCAGGCGATCGATGTTGGGGGTGTGCAGGTGCGGGTGGCCGTAGCACGACAGGTAGTCGCGGCGCAGTTGGTCGCACATGATGTACAACACGTTCTTGATGGCGGTCATGGTCGGTACCTGGAATCAGAGGGCTTTGCCGGTGGCGTCGAAGGCGGGCCACAGGGTGTCGAGTTTCTGTTGCTGCACGGCGGCGTCCACGAAGCGTGGCTCTACCCAGTCGGCGGCAGTGAAGGGGCGGCGGATCAGGCCCAGGGTCTTGGCCTGGTCGACGCTGTCCTGCAGGCTGGCGCGCAGGAAATCGTCGATGCGTGGCGAGTCGCGGAACTTGAGGTCATCGCCTGCGCTTTCCTGTTCGAACAGCTTGGCGGGGATCGCGCTTTGCTCACCCATCAGCTGGTTGTAGGCGGCCTGGTTCTGGCCGTCGGTGAGCCAGGCGGCGTTCTTCACCAGCACGTTGATCAGGCGCTGGGTCAGGTCGGGGTGCTGGTCGATGAAGGCTTGGGTGGCCACCAGCCCGGCCTGGGTGGTGGACAGGCGCGGCAGTTGTTTAGTGCTGAGTGGGAACTGCACGCCCTGCTGGCCCAGGGCGAGAATGCCCATGCCCGACCAGGTGGCGTCGATCTGGCCGCTGGCCAGGGCGGCACGGGCGGCGCTCCAGTCCAGGCTGATGATTTGCAGGTCGTGTTCCTTCAGGCCCTGGGCGGCCAGGGCGCGGGCGAACGACAGTTGGTCGGCGGTACCCCGGTACACGGCCACGCGCTTGCCCTTGAGGTCCGCCAGGCTGTGGATATCCGAACCTGCGCGGGTGGCCAGGTACATGTTGTTGCCGCGCGCGCCCAGCAGCAGGCGGGTCTGCAGGCCGCTGGAGCGACCGATAATGGCCGCCAGGTCGCCCAGCCAGGCGAAGTCCAGTTGCTGATTGGCCAGCGCTTCGTTGACGGCCGGGCCGGCGCCCTTGAAGAAGTGCCACTCCACCTTCACGCCGTCGGCGGCGAACTCGTTCTCCAGTTGCTTCTGGATATGCGCCAGGCCCACGGGCCCGGCAATGAACGGGGCGCTGCCGGCGCCCTGGTCAGGTGTGCCGATGCGAAGGGTGACGGGGTCGGCTGCCTGGGCCTGGCCCAGCAGGCCGGCGAGGACGATGCCTAAGAGCGGTTTGAAGAACTTTTTCATGGGCCTTCCTGATTGCGCAAGTCACTGAAATAGCGACTATTTCGCGATCGGGAGGGGGTATTCGGCAAGCGCATTCAGTGAATAATTTGTATGCAGCGGATGCATACCGTAGCCGCTGCCGAAGGCTGCGCTGGCCCTGGGCCTCGCTGAAGATTTCCAGGGTTCACACCGGCCAGCGCAGCCTGGCGGCAGCGGCTACGGGTGGGTGGCTTACACCGCCAGGTTGTGGATGTCGTAGGTGCTGGCGCTCTCATCCCGCCCATCCACCAACTTGATCTCTTCGATCATCGCCTCCGCCAACGGCGACAACCGATACCCCGCCCGGCTGACTATCCCATAGCGGGTAAACAACTCTTCACGCTGCTCATCCAGCCCCTCGATACGCAAACGCACCAACTCGCCACCGGCATTCTGCACCGCATCGCTGTAAGTGCCGCTGATGCCAATGGCGTCCGAACGCAGCACCACGCTCAACAGCGCATAGCTGCTTTC
Source organism: Pseudomonas sp. TE3644 (assembly GCF_056278815.1). Classification (NCBI taxonomy): domain Bacteria; kingdom Pseudomonadati; phylum Pseudomonadota; class Gammaproteobacteria; order Pseudomonadales; family Pseudomonadaceae; genus Pseudomonas; species Pseudomonas sp. TE3644. Next base: position 6,627,554 of record NZ_JBWBQF010000001.1, read on the forward strand.
GCACTCCACATTCGGCGCAAAGTCCGGGCGGCCGCTAAGGTCGGCCAGCACTTTGCGCAGGTTGGGCGGGCGCAGGGTGGCGGCCAGGGGGTAGCTGAGCAACTGCTCGGCGGTCACCCGTTCCTGCTGCGCCAGCGGGTGCCCGGCGCGGCAGCAGAAGTGCCATTTGCGCGGGCGCAGGCGATGGGTGTGGTAGTCGGGGTCAGCTTCGAACTGGCGGGTATCGGCGACGAAGAATTCGAATTCTTCGCTCAGCAGCCGCTTGCTCAGGCTGTGCCAGTCATCCACGTGGAAATGCACCCGCGCCTTGGGGTAGCGACCGATGAAGCTGCCCACCGCCGACGGCACCAGCCAGGAAGCCGGCGCCGGTCCGCAGCCGAAGCGCAGTTCACCGGCCTCCAGGCCATTGAATTGGCTGATCTCGTTGCTCAGCTGACGCGCGCCGCTGACCAGTCGGCGGGCATGTTCGAGCACCACCTGGCCCTGCTTGGTAGGTGGCAGATCCTTGCGCCCACGGTCCACCAGCTGGCAGCCGACGCTGTGTTCCAGCGCCTGGATGCTGCGGCTGAAAGCCGATTGCGACAGGTTAACCGCCACCGCGGCAGCGACGAAGCTGCGGTGCTCGGCAAGGGCGATCAGGTGGCGGAGTTGGCGCAGGTCTATATGCATTTTTCACATTAAAAGTATCGGGCAAATGCATTTGCTATGCATCCGGTGCACTCCTTATAAAGGCAATCACTTATGCAGTAAATCTCTAGAAAAGCATATGCAAATAACTGAAGGGAATATGAGGAGTGACGTGCCCATCGCAGGCCGTCCCCCAGTTCCCTCACCGAGGAGCCGTCCATGAGTCGTCAGTCACCATCTGCTACCCCTACTTCCGCGAGGCGTTTGAAGCGCCTGCCGCTGGCCCTGCTGTTGGCCGGCAGCGCCAGTTTTTCCCTGGCCCATGCGGCTGACGACGTAACCCCCACCAGCGCGACGGCCCCCGCCGCCCAGGACGACGGCACTCACCTCAAGACCGTGACCGTGACCGCGCGCCGCCGTGAAGAAAGCGCCCAGGACGTGCCCACGCCGATCAGCACCGTCGACGGCAGCACCCTGGAAAGCCAGCACGTGTACCGTATTCAGGACCTGCAGCAGCTGGTGCCCAGCGTCAACGTGGCGTTCATGCACGCGCGCCAGTCCAGCGTGTCCATCCGTGGGCTGGGCAACAACCCGGCCAGCGACGGCCTGGAAGGCAGCGTCGGTTTGTACATCGACAACGTCTACCTGGGCCGCCCGGGCATGGCCGTATTCGACCTGATGGACATCGACCAACTGGCGGTATTGCGCGGCCCGCAAGGCACGCTGTTCGGCAAAAACACCACCGCCGGGGTGATCAACATCACCACCCGCGCGCCCAGCTTCACCCCCGAGCGCACCATCGAAACCTCGGTGGGCCAGCATGGTTACGTGCAGACCAAGGGCACCATCTCCGGCCCCATCACCGATGAGCTGGCCGGGCGCCTGTCGGTGTACCGCAGCGACAGCGGCGGCACCATCACCAACGAGGAAAACGGCCACAAGCTGGGCGGCGGCGAGCGTGACGGCGTGCGCGGGCAATTGCTGTTCAAGCCCAACGAGGACTTCAGCCTGCGCGCCATCCTCGACTACAACGAGGAAGACTCCAGCTCCGGTACCCGCACGCTGTTCAGCACCGGGCCGACCGTCAACGGCGTCAACCTGTACGAAACCCGCGCCGCAGCAGCTGGCGCGACACTGGTGGAGCCTGGCTCGCGCAAGGTCAATCTGGACGGCAGCCAGCACGTGACGGTGCACCAGGGCGGCGGATCGGTGGAGGCCAACTGGAAGCTGCCGAGCGACTTCACCCTGACTTCGATCAGCTCCTACCGGTTCTGGAACTTCACCCCGCGCAACGACGATGGCCTGAACGTGGCCGCTTCCTACAACGCCGGCGTGTCGGTGGAAGACAAGCAGTGGTCCCAGGAATTTCGCTTGGCGTCGCCTACGGGCGGGGCGTTTGACTACGTGCTGGGCGGCTACTATTTCGGCTCCAAGACGGACAACAAGTCGTTCGCCTACTACGGCCCCCAGGCGGATATCTGGAACGGCACGGCCACTGGCGCGCTGGCCAACGTCACCAGCATTGGCCGTGGCCACATCGATACCGACAGCTTCGCGCTGTTCGCCCAGGGCACCTGGCACCTCACGCCCAAGCTGGACCTGACCGCCGGTATCCGCGGCACGTACGAAGAGAAGAGCGCTACCGTGGAGCGCGACGCGCCCGTGGGTGGCGCCACTGTGACCGGTGCCGCACTGGCGGCGCGCAATGGCCGCGCCGGTGCCTACAACTCCGGCGACCTGAGCCTGTACAGCGCCAGCCCCTCGGGCATGGTCAACCTCAGCTACCACTTCACCGACGACGTGATGGGCTACGCCACCCTGTCCCACGGCGAGAAGTCGGGCGGCGTCAACCTGGCGGTGGGCAGTGCGCCAACTGCCGGTGCGGATTCATTGCTGATCGGCTCCGAGCGTGCCAACGACGCCGAGTTGGGGGTCAAGAGCACCCTGTGGGATCGTCGCCTGCTGCTTAACGCCAACCTGTTCTGGACCACCGTCAACGGTTACCAGGCCAACGCCTATGACTCCACCAACCGCGTGTCGTACCTGACCAACGCCGGCACCGTGCGCTCCCGTGGCCTGGAGCTGGACGGCACGGTCATCCCGGTGAAGGGCCTGACCCTGAACTTCAACGGCTCGTACAACGACGTGCGCTACATGTCCTACAAGGACGCCCCATGCCCGCCGGAAGTCAGCGAGCAGACCGGTGCACCGGCCTCGTGCAGCCTGTCCGGCCATCAGGTGGCGGGCGCCTCCAAATACGTGTTCAACACCAACGGTGAATACAAGTGGAACTGGGATAACGGCCTGGAAGAGTACGTCACCGGCAGCTACTCGTACCGCTCCCACGCCGTGGGCACCCTGGAAGATTCCGCCTACGCGCAGATCCCCGGCTACAGCCTGGTCAACCTCAGCACCGGCTTTCGCGGCGACCTCGGCCAAGGCCAGTGGGACGTTTCGCTGTGGCTGAAAAACGCCTTCGACAAGACCTACTACACCACCCTCTGGGCCGAGGGTAACGGTGGCTACAGCGGCGTGCTCGGCGACCCGCGCACCCTGGGCGTGACCGCCCGCTATGACTTCTAATAACAGGAGCGTGACGATGAAAGCCTTCAAGACTGCCCTGCTGGCCGGCGCCGTGTTCGCCAGCACAGCCCACGCCGCGCCCAGCGTGTACCCCACCGGGGTGACCCGCTACGACCCGGCCAAGGCCTACAACCAGTACGTGATCTTCGCCGGTGCCGACAAGCAGACGCACCTGATCGACATGGACGGCAACGAAGTCAAAAGCTGGCCGCACAACGGTTTCCCGTCGGCCATCATCGACCCCAAGCTGGTAGGCGGTGAGCGCGGCCATGTGCTGTTGCAACTGTCCGACAAGGCCCCCGGCCCCCTGGGTGCGGCGGGCAATGGCCTGGCCAACCAGAGCGTCGGCGAGCTGGACTGGAGCGGCAAGGTGGTGTGGCAGTGGGGCGACAAAGCCCCCGGTGGCGCCGCCCAGCAGCACCATGACCAGCGTCGCCTGAGCAACGGCAACACCCTGGTGCTGGCCAACAAGGTGCACAAGGTGGCCGGCTTCAAGGTGCCGGAGCTGATCGACGACGTGGTCTACGAAGTCGACCCCCAAGGCCAGGTGAAATGGCAGTGGCTGGCCAGCGACCACCTCACCGAGTTCGGCTTCACCCCGGCGCAGTTGAAGCTGGTGCGCGCCACCGACAACCCGGACTACCTGCACATCAACAACCTCAGCGTGGTGGGCCCCAACAAGTGGTTCGACGCCGGCGACAAGCGCTTCGCCCCCGACAACCTGCTGCTGGACTCACGCAACTCCAACTTCATCGCCATCATCGACAAGGCCAGCGGCAAGGTGGTGTGGCACCTGGGCCCCAACCTGCCGACCATTAACCCCAAGACTGCGCAGCAGGTACCACGCCCGCTGGACCAGTTCGTGGGCCAGCACGACGTGCACATCATCCCGGCCGGCCTGCCGGGCGCGGGCAACCTGATGGTGTTCGACAACCAGGGCACCGCCGGCTACCCCTCGGCGCCGCTGGGCCTGACGCCTGGCTCGCGGGTGCTGGAGATCGACCCGATCAAGCAGCAGGTGGTGTGGCAGTACACCGCCGCCAGCTCCAAACAGCCGTCCTGGGCGTTCTACAGCTCGTTCATCAGCAGCGCCCGGCGCTTGCCCAACGGCAACACGCTGATCGACGAGGGCATGAACGGCCGCTTCTTCCAGGTCACCGACAAGGGCGAGATCGTCTGGGAGTACGTCAGCCCTTATCAGGGCAAGGCACCGGGCAGCGATGCGGTCAGCAACTGGGTGTACCGCGCCTTGCCGGTGGCCTACGACTGGGTGCCCGAAGGCACGCCGCGTTCGGAAACTGCCGTGATCGCCCCTGACGCTGCGCTGAAAAACGCCAACGCCAGCCGCTAAACCCATGCCTTGGCGGAATATTTTCAATGCCGCCAAGGCATGGCCCGCCGACCGCTCTGCTACAGGCCTTGTAGCACGGGGGCTGGCGGGAAACGGGGGTTTTCCATATGCATTTACGATCTATGGATAACTTTAAAGATTACTTTCGGAGCTAAGCGTCTGGCGATGATGATTCGCCTCGCGAGGCCTCCCTCGCGCAATCGCTGAAAACCGCAGGAGTACAACAATGGGTAATGTCCAGACCGCAGCCAGTGCAGCCCAGGCGTTTGTGCGCCCGGCGCCCGGTGGCGAGTTGGTCGACCTGGGCCGCGCGCACCGTTCGCCGCTCGCCCAGTCGCGTCTGCACAAGACCCCCAAGGGTGTACTGAGCCGGCGTGAAGGGATTCTGCTGGGCGTGTTTGCGCTGGTGCTGCATGGCGCGGTGATTTTCTGGCTGAGCCAGAAGCCGCTGGCAGCGCTGCCAATCAAGCCGCCGGAAATCCCGCCAATGACCATCGAGTTTTCCCAACCGGCACCGCCGGTGGTTGAAACGCCTCCACCGCCGCCACCACCCGTGGTGCAGCCCGTGGAGCCGCCGCCACCGGTCGAGGACGAGCTGGCCACCAAGCCGCCGCCCAAGCCAAAACCCAAACCCAAGCAGGTCGCCAAGCCAGTGCCCAAGCCGGTCCCCAAACCGGTGGAGCAGCCGCCCGCGCCGCCACAACCGGTAGCCGCACCCACGCCACCGGCACCGCCAGCGCCACCCGCGCCGGCGCCTGTGACACCGGCCTCGGCCAACGCTGGCTACCTGCATAACCCGGCCCCCGAATACCCGGCCCTGGCCATGCGCCGCAACTGGGAAGGTACCGTTTTGCTGCGCGTCCATGTGTTGGCCAGCGGCAAGCCGGGTGAGATCCAGATTCAGAAAAGCAGTGGTCGCGATCAGCTCGATGACGCCGCCCTGGCCGCCGTCAAGCGCTGGAGCTTCGTACCCGCCAAGCAGGGCGATGTCGCCCAGGACGGCTGGGTCAGCGTGCCCATCGACTTCAAGATCCGCTAATTCGCGCTAACACAAGGAATACACATCATGAGTACATTGGCTTCCCCATTTGAATCCATCGAAGGCGCGGTGATCTGGCTGTTGATCGCGTTCTCTGTCGCTACCTGGGGCCTGTTCCTGGCCAAGGGCGCGCAGTTCGGCCGCCTGAAGAATCAGGATCGCAAGTTCCACAAACAATTCTGGGCGGCGTCGAGCCTTGATTCGGCGGCCGAACTGACCGTAACCCAGCCTGGCGCCGCGGCCCGCGTTGCCCAGGCAGGCTATGCCGCCATCCAGGTGGGTGAACCCGGCCACGCTGCAGACCTGAGCCAGGCCATCAACCACCAGGACCGCCTGGAACGCGCCCTGCGTCAGCAGATCGTGCGTGAACGCCGCTCCCTGGAAGCCGGCCTGGCCGTGCTCGCCAGTATTGGTTCGACGTCGCCCTTCATCGGCCTGTTCGGTACCGTGTGGGGCATCATGTCCGCACTCAAGGGCATCAGCGCCGCCGGTTCCGCCAGCCTGGAAACCGTGGCCGGCCCCATCGGTTCTGCCCTGGTTGCCACCGGCGTGGGTATCGCTGTCGCCGTACCGGCCGTGCTGGTCTACAACTTCTTCCTGCGCCGTCTGAAGCTGACCGTCGCCGACCTGGACGACTTCGCCCACGACTTCTACAGCCTGGCCCAGAAGAGCCAATTCCGCGTGCTGCTGCACCCGGCCCTGACCAAGACTGCCCAGGGCGGTGCTGGCCAGAAAGTGAAGGAGGCGTCCTGATATGGCCTTCTCGACCCAAGACAGTGATGAGGTACTGAGCGAGATCAACGTCACGCCGCTGGTGGACGTGATGCTGGTACTGCTGGTGGTGTTCATCGTCACCGCGCCGCTGCTGACCAACTCGATCCCGATCAACCTGCCCAAAACCGACGCCGTGGCGCCGGTGGAGCAGAAGGACCCGCTGGTGGTGAGCATCGACGGTGGGGGCAAGTTCTTCATCAACAAGGATGAAGTGCAGCCCGACTTGCTGGAATCCAACCTGGAAGCCGCCAAGGCCAAGAACCCCGACCTGCGTGTGCAACTGCAGGCCGATGACGGGGTGGGCTACGGCAAGGTGGCCGGGGCCATGGCGTCGATCGAGAAGGCGGGGATTACCAAGTTGTCGGTCATTACCAAGCGTTGATAGGGAATACAGGTTTCTTGGGCCGCTCCTCAGGCAGGGGGCGGCCCTTTTTTTTTGCCAAAACAATGCCTCCACCCAACCAATGCCTATCACACAAGGCTAAACACGCGGTGTGTCAGGCCATGGCGCGTTGCAACAGACGTGGGAGCGGGCTTGCGCGTGAGGCGGCGAAGCGCCGCGCGGGCGGCGCTCGATCTCAAGAGCGCCATAACATCATCGGCTAGCACCTGGTGGCCATGACGCGGTCTACCGTCGATAAAATCGCAAACATCCCGATGTGCCTGAGTTGAAATTGCATGGGCCTTGGAGGTGCATGCCTTGGTCTCTCTGGCGCCCTTCAGATCGAGCGCCGCCCGCGCGGCGCTTCGCGGGCAGAGCCCGCTCCCACGTCTGTTGCAACGCGCCATGGCCTGACACACCGAGGTTTTAGCCTTGGTGGCCTGGCATGAGATTGATGGGGGCCCTAGAAAGCCTGATTAATCCTTGCCCATCTTTCTTTGATAGATGAGAATGATTATCGATCAATAAGGGCAATCAAGCAGTTATATCGTTATAGGTTATTAACAAATAGCTTCTTATTCCTTAACGGATATATACCTCGCCTTTATACTGAACCCCACGCAAAACGATGCAGGAGGCGTATTCCATGCGCAATGAATCGATCCGCTACTTGATAGTCCCAGGCTGGCAAGGTTCGCCACAGGACCATTGGCAGAGCCACTGGCAGGCCAGCCTGCCCAACAGTGCGCGGGTCGAGCAGGCGGATTGGCATGCCCCACAACGCGAGGCCTGGGTAGGCGCGCTGGAAGAGGCGGTGAACGCCGATGACACGCCGGTGATCCTGATTGCCCACAGCCTGGGTTGCGTCACCGTTGCCCACTGGGCCGAGCACGCGCCGCGTGCCTCGCTGCGCAAGGTGCGCGGCGCATTGCTGGTGGCGCCGGCGGATGTCGAGCGGCCTACCTGCAACACGGCCTTGCGCAATTTTGCCCCCATTCCGCGTCACCTGCTGCCGTTCCCCAGCCAAATCGTCAGTTCCGACAACGACCCGGCCGTCAGCGTGCCGCGCGCCATGGACATGGCTCGCGACTGGGGCAGCGAAGCTGGTTTCCTTACCGGGGCCGGCCACATCAACGTCAAATCCGGCCACCAGCGCTGGGAGCAGGGATTTGCTTATCTCTATCGTTTGCAGGGTCGTATCGAGCAGCACGCCTTGCTACGCGCCTAAGGTGGTGCCATGAGTCACACTGAATTCGGCCAGCCGTTGCTGACCTTTCCCGAAGCCGACAAAAGCCCGTTGAGCATTCGCGCCAAGGCGCTGGTGTTCGTCGACCCGCGTTCGCGGCAACTGCGCCGGGAGATGGAAGCCCTGGCGCCGCGCAGCCTGCCCGTGTTGATAAAGGGTGAGACCGGTACCGGTAAAGAGCTGCTGGCACGCCACATCCATCGGGAAAGCGATCGCGCCGGGCTGTTCGTGTCAGTCAACTGCGGCGCCATCAGCCCCACCTACGCCGACGCTGAGCTGTTCGGCTACAGCGCCGGAGCCCACAGCGGCTCGGCCAGCAGCCGCGCTGGCTGGTTCGGCTCGGCCAACGGCGGCACCTTGTACCTGGACGAGATCGGCGACCTGCCGCTGCCTATTCAGCAAAAGCTGCTGGCGGCGCTGGAGAACCATGAAGTCACCCGCGTCGGCGCCCAGCAGCCAAGCCCGGTGGATGTGCGTTTGGTGGCAGCCACCAGCATCGACCTGGCCCAGGCGGTGGCGGCGGGCAAGTTCAATGAGCGGCTGTTTCATTACCTGAGCGAAGGGCACCTGGAACTGCCGGCGTTGCGCGAGCGGCCGGGCGACATTCTTTCGCTGGCCGAATATTTTGTCGGCATCTACAGCGTGCGCCTCAACCTGTCAGTGCCTTTCATCAGCGAAAGCGCCCAGCAGGTATTGGAGCGCCACAGCTGGCCGGGCAATACCCGCGAGCTGGAAAACATCATCCATTTCGCCCTGCTGGTGAGCAGTGGCGAAGAGATCCTGCCCGAGCACCTGAACCTGCCATCGGCGCCCGAACCGTTGGCCGATATCGAGCGGCAGATTGACGCATTGTTCAGCGAAGGCTCTGGCTTGGCCCTTCAAGGCCTCAAGGCGTTGCTGGAGCGCAGCGCATTGCGTCTGGCGCAACAGGCGGGCTGATCCATGCACCAGGCGCCGACATGGCCTTTTGCTGAAAAATGGTAAAAAAGGCATAAGCAGCGAATTAAAAGATATTGTCTTGATATAAAGAATATCGGTATTGTCCGCCCCAAGCCGGCCAAATACGCAGCTGGCACCTTATTGATCAAGGACTTTGCATGAAAAAGGCTCTGCTGTTCACTGCCCTGGCCGCCGCCCTGACCATGGGTGTTGCCAACGCCAACGAGAAGCTGGTGGTTGCTGCCACGCCGGTCCCGCACGCTGAAATCCTGGAGCTGGTGAAGCCAGTCCTGGCCAAGGAAGGTGTAGACCTGGAAATCAAGGTATTCACCGACTACGTGCAGCCTAACGTGCAGGTTGACCAGAAGCGTCTGGACGCCAACTACTTCCAGACCCTGCCGTACCTGAAGAACTTCAACGAAGGCAAGGGCACTAACCTGGTGACCGTGATCGGCGTGCACGTGGAACCCTTCGGTGGCTACTCGAAGAAGATCAAGTCGCTGTCCGAACTCAAGGACGGCGCTACCGTTGCCATTCCTAACGAAGGCAGCAACAGCGGTCGTGCCTTGCTGCTGCTGCAGAAAGCCGGCCTGATCACCTTGAAAGATCCGAAGAATGCCCTGGCCACGCCTAAAGACATCGCCGAGAACCCCAAGCACCTGAAGTTCAAGGAACTGGAATCGGCCATGCTGCCACGCGCCCTGGACCAGGTTGACCTGGACATGATCAACACCAACTACGCGCTGGACGCCGGCCTGAACCCGGCCAAGGACGCCCTGGTGATCGAAGGTGCTGACTCGCCGTACGTGAACTACCTGGTTGCCCGTCCGGACAACAAGGACAGCGACGCCATCAAGAAACTGGCCGCTGCCCTGACCAGCCCGGAAGTGAAAGCCTTCATCGCCAAGAAGTACAACGGCGCGGTACTGCCGGCGTTCTGATTGCCGGTTGAGCTGCACTGACAAAAACGCCGACGGCTTTTACAGCGTCGGCGTTTTTTATTGCCTTGCGATGTGAACCCTTGAGATCTTCAGTGCGGAGCAGGGCCAGCGCAGCCTTCGGCAGCGGCTACGGGCGTGTAGCCGCTGCCGCCAGGCTGCGCTGGCCGGTGTGAACGCTGAAGACGCTCCGGTAAAGCGAATCAGCGGGCAGCTTTCACCGCCCGGCGCAAAGCGGTCAGCAGCTTGAGCACTTCCTTGGGATCGAGCTTTTTCACGGTCTTGTTGTTCATTATTGTCTTCCTTGGAATGGGCTGATTTTTTTCGAGTACGCCCGTACGAAAAAGATCCATGCCCGCAAAAAAATTTCCGTGATATGCATATGCCTTAACGGTATTTAAATTTAGTTTTATATACCCTTAAAGTCGCTTCCTGCGCCGTCGCCCGACACGCGCGCCAGGAGGCTGTGTTTCCTTGAACCTTGATATTCCCTTTATCCTCAGCACGCTGCCGGCCTTCCTCAAGGCGGTAGGGGTGACGCTGCAAGTGGGCCTGATCGCCATCTGCACCTCGCTGCTGGTGGCGTTGATCAATGCCGCGTTGCTGGTCTATCGCACGCCGTACCTTCACCGCCTGGTGGCGCTGTACGTGGAGCTGGCGCGCAACACGCCGCTGCTGATCCAGCTGTTCTTCGTCTATTTCGCCTTGCCGGCCCTGGGCATCAAGGTCTCGGGTTTCACCGCCGCCATCGTCACCATGACCTTCCTGGGCGGTGCCTACCTGACCGAGGTGCTGCGCGCCGGCGTGGAAGCCGTGCCCGCCGCGCAGATCGAGTCCGGGCGCTCTATCGGCCTGTCCGATACCCAGTTGCTGCGCCACGTGATCCTGCCCCAGGCCGGCATCCTCAGCCTGCCCGCGCTGTTCGCCAATTTCATTTTCCTGCTCAAGGAAACCACCGTGGTCTCGGCGGTGGCGGTGCCGGAAATCCTCTACACCACCAAGAGCTACATCGCCCTGTACTACAAGACCTACGAAATGCTCACCGTGCTGACGCTGATCTGCGTGTTGCTGTTTTTGCCCCTGTCGCTGCTGCTCAGCCGCCTGGAAAGGAGGTTGCAACATGGCCAGTTCGGGTCTTGAACTGCTGTTGGTGTCCTTGCCGCAACTGGCCAAGGGCGCCGCGCAGACATTGGCGATCTCGGCGCTGAGCATTGTCTTCAGCAGCGTGGGTGGCGTGCTCTACGGCGTGCTCCGGAGCCTCAACCAGCGGGCGCTGAACCTGCTGTTGCGCGTTTATCTGGAGCTGTTCCGCGCCATCCCCGTGCTGGTGTGGCTGTACCTGCTGTTTTTCGGCCTGCCGATTTTCTTCGGCCTCAGCATCCCGTCGTTCTGGTGCGCGGTGCTGGTGCTGTCGCTGTGGGGCGCCAGCGAGGTGGGTGAAGTGGTGCGCGGCGCACTGCATTCGCTGCCGCGCGGCCAGCGTGAGGCGGGGCTGTCCATCGGCCTGTCCGGCGCGCAGCTGTACGGCTATGTGCTGCTGCCCCAGGCGCTGAAGCGCATGACGCCGCCGACCATCAATATCTACACGCGCATCATCAAGACCAGCTCGCTGGCGGTGCTGATCGGCGTGGTGGACGTGATCAAAGTGGGCCAGCAGATCATCGAGCGTACGTACGAGTCGGTACTGATCTACGGCGCGCTGTTCCTGTTTTTCTTTTTCATCTGCTACCCGCTGTCGGCCGCCTCGCGCGCGCTGGAGCGGCGCTGGACGCAAGCATGAGCGCATTGATCGAGTTCAAGGGTTTCAACAAATACTTCGGCAGCAACCAGGTGCTGAACAACGTCGACCTGTCGGTGCAGGCCGGCGAGGTGATCGTCATCCTCGGCCCCAGCGGCTGCGGCAAGAGCACGCTGCTGCGCTGCCTCAACGGCCTGGAAGTGGCCCACAGCGGCAGCCTGCGCCTGGCGGGCGACGAGCTGTTGGGCAAGGCCACCGACTGGCGCCAGGTGCGCCAGCAGGTTGGCATGGTGTTCCAGAGCTATCACCTGTTCGGCCACATGAGCGTGCTCGACAACATCCTGCTGGGCCCGCTGAAAGTGCAGCGCCGCGAGCGTGCCGAAGCCACCGCCCAGGCCGAGGCGCTGCTGCGCCGGGTCGGGCTGTGGGACAAGCGCGACGCCTTCCCGCGGCAACTGTCGGGCGGCCAGCAGCAACGCATCGCCATCGTCCGCTCGTTGTGCATGAACCCCCAGGTCATGCTGTTCGACGAGGTCACTGCGGCGCTGGACCCGGAGATGGTCAAGGAAGTGCTGGAAGTGATCCTGGACCTGGCCCGCGGCGGCATGACCATGCTCATCGTCACCCACGAAATGGCCTTCGCCCGCGCGGTGGCCGACCGCATCGTGTTCATGGACGCCGGGCGCATCCTTGAACAACACCATCCCGAGGCTTTCTTTACGAACCCGCAGACCGCACGCGCGCAGCAGTTCCTGGAGAAGTTCTCCTACGTCGAAGCCATGCCCAAGTCGCATGCAAAGGAGCTTTCATGAAAACTGCCAAATCGTCACTGCTGTTAGTGCCCCTGCTGGGCCTGGCCCTGTTGGCCGGCTGCAACAAGTCCGAAGCCCCGGCCAAACCGGTTGCTTCGGGTGCTGCACCTGCCACCACCAGCTACCTGGACACCATCAAGGCGCGCGACAAGCTGATTGTCGGCGTGTTCACCGACAAGCCGCCGTTCGGTTTCGTCGATGAGAAGGGCCGCTACGTGGGCTTCGATACCGACATCGGCCGCCAGTTCGCCAAGGACCTGCTGGGCGACGAGAACAAGGTCGAGTTCGTGGCAGTGGAGCCGGCCAGCCGCATTCCCTTCTTGCAGAGCGACAAGGTCGACCTGATCCTGGCCAACATGACCGTCACCCCCGAGCGTCAGCAGGCGGTGGACTTCACCAACCCCAACCTGAAGGTAGCGGTGCAGGCGCTGGTGCCTAACGACAGCAGCGTGAAAAGCCTGGATGACCTGGCTACCCGCACCACCATCGTCACCACCGGCACCACGGCTGACGTGTGGCTGACCAAAAACCATCCGGACTGGAAACTGCTCAAGTTCGAGAAAAACTCCGAGTCGCTGCAGGCCTTGGCCAACGGCCGTGGCGATGCCTATGCCCAGGACAACCTGGTGCTGTTCAGCTGGGCCAAGCAGAACCCGGGCTATCGCGTGCTGGACGAGAAACTGGGCGCTGAAGCCCCGATTGCTCCGGCGGTGAAGAAAGGCAACATCGAGCTGCGTGACTGGGTTAACACCGAACTGGCCAAGCTGGGTGAGCAGAAGTATCTGCTCAAGCTGTATGACCAGTATGTTCGCAAGCAGTTGAGTGATGACACCAAGCCTGAGAGCGTGATCGTTGAAGGCGGCAAGTGGCAGGGGTGATGTAATACCCAACCAAACCGAACCCGTAGCCGCTGCCGTAGGCTGCGCTGGCCCCAAGCCTCACTGGAGATCTCCAGGGTCCACACCGGCCAGCGCAGCCTGGCGGCAGCGGCTACATCAATCCGTAGCCGCTGCCGCAGGCTGCGCTGGCCCTAAGCCTCACTGGAGATCTTCAGGGTTCACACCGGCCAGCGCAGCCTGGCGGCAGCGGCTACATCAATCCGTAGCCGCTGCCGCAGGCTGCGCTGGCCCTAAGCCTCACTGGAGATCTTCAAGGTCCACACCGGCCAGCGCAGCCTGGCGGCAGCGGCTACATCGATCCGTAGCCGCCGCCGCAGGCTGCGCTGGCCCTAAGCCTCACTGGAGATCTCCAGGGTCCACACCGGCCAGCGCAGCCTGGCGGCAGCGGCTACATCAATCCGTAGCCGCTGCCGTAGGCTGCGCTGGCCCCAAGCCTCACTGGAGATCTTCAGGGTCCACACCGGCCAGCGCAGCCTGGCGGCAGCGGCTACATCAATCCGTAGCCGCTGCCGTAGGCTGCGCTGGCCCCAAGCCTCACTGGAGATCTTCAGGGTTCACACCGGCCAGCGCAGCCTGGCGGCAGCGGCTACATCAATCCGTAGCCGCTGCCGCAGGCTGCGCTGGCCCTAAGCCTCACTGGAGATCTCCAGGGTCCACACCGGCCAGCGCAGCCAGGCGGCAGCGGCTACATCAATCCGTAGCCGCTGCCGCAGGCTGCGCTGGCCCTAAGCCTCACTGGAGATCTTCAGGGTCCACACCGGCCAGCGCAGCCTGGCGGCAGCGGCTACATCAATCCGTAGCCGCTGCCGTAGGCTGCGCTGGCCCCAAGCCTCACTGGAGATCTTCAGGGTTCACACCGGCCAGCGCAGCCTGGCGGCAGCGGCTACAGGTTTGCGGATTTGCCATTGACGGCATCATTGTCCCCACAATGAACCCTGCGCTACCCTCACAGTCGCAATGATTCTGAGTTGATAGCGCACGCAAAGGAGCCTGCATGGCTGCTCGTCGGTTGGGGTTGGTGGCTGGGGTGTGCCTTGCGGCGGCCCTGGCCGGTTGTGGGCAGGGCAAGCCGGCACCGCGCGAATACCCGCGCGTGCAGGTGATGTCGGTGCAAAGCGCCGATTTCGCCGCGCCGGTCAGCCTCACCGGGGACATTCAGGCACGGGTGCAAACCCAGCTGTCATTCCGCGTGGGCGGCAAGATCATCAAGCGCATGGTCGATGTCGGCGACCGCGTCACCGCGCGCCAGGTGCTGGCCCAGCTCGACCCCAAAGACCTGCAGACCAACGTCGATTCCGCCAAGGCCGCCGTGTTCGCCGAACAGGCCCGCGTCACCCAGGCCCAGGCCGCCTTCGTGCGTCAGCAGAAACTGCTGCCCAAGGGCTACACCAGCCAAAGCGAATACGACTCCGCCCAAGCCGCCCTGCGCAGCAGCCAAAGCGCCCTGACCGCCGCCAACGCCCAACTGGCCAGCGCCCGCGAACAACTGAGCTACACCGACCTGGTGGCCGACGCGCCGGGCATCATCACTGCCCGCCAGGCCGAAGTCGGCCAGGTGGTGCAGGCCACCGTGCCGATCTTCAGCCTGGCCCGCGATGGCGAGCGCGACGCCGTGTTCAACGTCTACGAATCCCTGTTCGTCGCCCCGCCCACCGACCAGCCGGTGCCGGTCAGCCTGGTCGAAGACCCCAGCATCAAGACCAGCGGCAAGGTGCGCGAAGTGACCCCGGCGGTGTCGGCGCAGACCGGTACCTTGCAGGTCAAAGTCGCGCTGGCCAGCCTGCCGCCGGGCATGAACCTGGGCGCGGTGGTCAGCGGCAGCCTCAGCGGCCCGGCCAAACCCAGCATCGAACTGCCCTGGTCGGCCCTGACCAAGGACGGCAGCGACCCCGCCGTGTGGCGGGTGGACGCGCAGAACAAGGCCAGCCTGCAGAAGGTCACGGTGATCCGCTACCTGACCGGCAAGGTGGTCATCGGCGATGGCCTGCAGAACGGCGAGAAGGTCGTGGTGGCTGGCGGTCAATTGCTGCACCCGGACATGCAGGTCGAGATCGCCGCCGAGGGCAAACCATGAGTCGTACGTTGGCGCTGATGTGCCTGGGCCTGGCGTTGCTGGGCTGCTCGAAGAACGAACCTCCGCCCGAGCCGGTACGCCCGGTGCTGTCGGTGGAAATCACCCCGCAGAACATGGAACAACTGGGCCGCTTCGCCGGCACCATCCAGGCCCGTTACGAAAGCACCCTGGGCTTCCGCGTGTCGGGCCGCATCGCCCGCCGCGCCGTGGACGTGGGCAGCGAAGTGAAGGCCGGCGACCTGCTGGCCACCCTCGACCCCACCGATCTGCAGAACCAGGTGCGCTCAAGCCAAGGCGACCTGGCTCGCGTGCAGGCGCAATGGATCAACGCCCAGGCCGACGCCCGACGCCAGCAGGAGCTGTTCGACCGTGGCGTGGGCGCCCAGGCGCAGCTGGACGTGGCGCAGACCAACCTGAAGACCACCAAGGCCTCCCTCGACCAGGCCAAGGCCTCGGTCAGCCAGGCCCGTGACCAACTCAACTACAGCGAACTGCGCACCGACCACGACGCCGTGGTCACCCACTGGAACGCCGAGGCCGGCCAAGTGGTGGGCGCCGGTCAGGAAGTGGTGACCCTGGCCCGACCCGACATCAAGGAAGCCGTCATCGACCTTCCCTCGACCCTGGCCGAGCAACTGCCCCAGGGCGTGACCTTCAGCGTCGCCGACCAGCTTGAACCCAGCATCGCCACCACCGCCACCCTGCGCGAACTGGAGCCCCAGGCCGACAGCGCCACGCGCACCCGTCGCGCGCGCCTGAGCCTGGCCGACACCCCGGCGGCGTTCCGCCTGGGCACGGCCATCGGCGTCACCCTGAGCACGGCCATCGAACCCAAGGTGGAGCTGCCGCTCAGCGCCATTCAGGACATCGACGGCCAGTCGCGCATCTGGATTCTCGACATGCAAAACCACACGGTCGCGCCCCAGGCGGTGCAGGTGCTCAGCCGTGATAAGGACTCAGTCATCGTCAGCGCCGGGCTCAAGGCCGGCACGCGCGTTGTCAGCGCTGGCGTCAACAGTCTCAAACCCGGGCAGAAGGTCAAAGTGGACGAGGGCAGCAAGCAATGAAAGGAAGCTTCAACCTGTCCGACTGGGCGCTCAAGCACCAGTCCTTCGTCTGGTACCTGATGTTCGTGGCCTTGCTGATGGGGGTGTTCTCCTACCTCAACCTGGGCCGCGAGGAAGACCCCAGCTTCACCATCAAGACCATGATCATCCAGACCCGCTGGCCGGGCGCCACCCAGGACGAAACCCTGCTGCAGGTCACCGACCGCATCGAGAAAAAGCTCGAAGAGCTGGACTCCCTGGACTACGTGAAAAGCTACACCCGTCCCGGCGAGTCCACCGTGTTCGTGTACCTGCGCGACACCACCAACGGCAAGGCCATCCCGCAGATCTGGTACCAGGTGCGCAAGAAGATCGACGATATCCGCAGCAGCTTCCCCCAGGGCATCCAGGGGCCGGCGTTCAACGATGAGTTCGGCGATGTGTATGGCTCGATCTACGCCTTCACCGCCGACGGCCTGAGCATGCGCCAGTTGCGCGACTACGTGGAGCAGGCGCGCGCCGAGATCCGCCAGGTGCCGGGGCTGGGCAAGATCGAGATGATCGGCGCCCAGGACGAGGTGCTGTACCTGAACTTCTCGACCCGCAAACTGGCGGCCCTGGGCATCGACCAGCGCCAGGTGGTGCAGGCCCTGCAGGCACAGAACGCAGTGACGCCCGCCGGGGTGATCGAGGCCGGGCCGGAGCGCATTTCCGTGCGCACCAGCGGCCAGTTCGCCTCCGAGAAAGACCTGGCCGCCGTCAACCTGCGGCTCAACGACCGCTTCTATCGCCTGGCCGACGTCGCCGATATCCAGCGCGGCTACAGCGACCCGCCCACGCCCATGTTCCGCTTCAACGGCCAGCCGGCCATCGGCCTGGGCATCGCCATGCGCGACGGTGGCAACATCCAGTCGTTCGGCAAGGCGCTGCACCAGCGCATCACCGAGATCACCGCTGACCTGCCCGTAGGCGTGGGCATCCACAACGTCTCTGACCAGGCCCAGGTGGTGGAAGAGGCGGTGGGCGGCTTCACCAGCGCGCTGTTCGAGGCGGTGATCATCGTGCTGGTGGTCAGCTTCATCAGCCTGGGCGTGCGCGCCGGGCTGGTGGTGGCCTGCTCGATCCCGTTGGTGCTGGCGCTGGTGTTTGTGTTCATGGAATACAGCGGCATCACCATGCAGCGTATCTCGCTGGGGGCGTTGATCATCGCCCTGGGCTTGCTGGTGGACGATGCCATGATCACCGTGGAGATGATGGTCACGCGCCTGGAAATGGGCGAGACCAAAGAGCAGGCGGCCACGTTCGCCTACACCTCCACGGCATTCCCGATGCTGACCGGTACCTTGGTGACGGTGGCGGGCTTCGTGCCCATCGGCCTCAACGCCAGCTCGGCGGGGGAATACACCTTCACCCTGTTCGCGGTAATCGCCGTGGCGATGCTGGTGTCGTGGGTGGTGGCGGTGTTGTTCGCGCCGGTGCTGGGCGTGCATATCCTCAGCACCAACGTGAAGCCGCACTCCAACGAGGCGGGGCGCATCGGCCGGGCGTTCAACAGCGGGCTGCTGTGGTCCATGCGCCATCGCTGGCTGACGGTGGCGATTACCGTGGGGATTTTTCTGTTGTCGGTGTTCTGCATGAAGTTTGTGCAGAACCAGTTCTTCCCGTCTTCCGACCGGCCTGAAGTACTGGTGGAGCTCAACCTGCCGCAGAACGCCTCGATCAACGAGACGCGCAAGGCCGTGGACAAGCTGGAAGCCACGCTCAAGGACGACCCGGACATCGACCGCTGGAGCACCTACATTGGCCAGGGCGCGATTCGTTTCTACCTGCCGCTGGACCAGCAACTGGAGAACCCGTACTACGCCCAGCTGGTGATCGTCAGCAAAAGCCTGGAGCAGCGCGCCGCCCTGATGGACCGCCTGCGCCAGCGCCTGCGCGACAACTTCGTCGGCATTGGCAGCTACGTGCAGACCCTGGAGATGGGCCCGCCCGTGGGCCGGCCGATCCAGTACCGGGTCAGCGGCAAAGACATCGACCAGGTGCGCAAGCACGCCATCGACCTGGCCACCCTGCTGGACAAGAACCCGCACATCGGCCAGATCATTTACGACTGGAACGAGCCGGGCAAGGTGCTGCGCATCGACATCAACCAGGACAAGGCCCGGCAGTTGGGGCTGTCTTCGGAGGACGTGGCCAAGCTGATGAATACCATCGTCAGCGGCACCGCCGTGACCCAGGTGAACGACGACATCTACCTGATCAACGTGGTGGGCCGCGCCGAAAACGCCGAGCGGGGCTCGCCCGAGACCTTGCAGAACCTGCAGATCGTCACCCCCAACGGCGTGTCGATCCCGTTGCTGGCGTTCGCCACCGTGCGTTATGAGCTGGAGCAACCGCTGGTGTGGCGTCGTGATCGGCACCCCACCATCACCATCAAGGCCTCGGTGCGCGACCAGATGCAACCCACCGACCTGGTCACCCAGCTCAAGCCCGACATCGAGCAGTTCGCCAACAGCCTGCCCGTGGGCTACAAGGTGGCCACCGGCGGCACCGTGGAGGAAAGCGGCAAGGCCCAGGGCCCAATCGCCAAGGTGGTGCCGCTGATGCTGTTTTTGATGGCGACCTTCCTGATGATCCAGCTGCACAGCGTGCAGAAGATGTTCCTGGTGGCCAGCGTCGCGCCGCTGGGGCTGATCGGCGTGGTGGTGGCACTGGTGCCCACCGGCACGCCGATGGGCTTTGTGGCCATCCTCGGCATCCTGGCGTTGATCGGCATCATCATCCGCAACTCGGTGATTTTGGTGACCCAGATCGACATCTTCGAAAAGGACGGCTACGCCCCCTGGGACGCCGTGGTCGAAGCCGCCCAGCACCGCCGCCGCCCCATCCTGCTGACCGCCGCTGCGGCCAGCCTGGGCATGATCCCCATCGCCCGCGAAGTATTCTGGGGCCCCATGGCCTACGCCATGATCGGCGGCATCATCAGCGCCACGCTGCTGACGCTGCTGTTCCTGCCGGCGCTGTATGTGGCGTGGTACAAGATCAAGGAGCCGAAGAAGACCACTGCGCAACATACGGACACGTAATTGCTCCGACGGCTAGCCTTGCGACCGACTGGTTGCGCGGCTTAAGATTGCAGCTGACTACGCGACAGCAGAAAATTTGTCGGCGGAGCTGCGCAGGGCTTGGCTTGCCAAGCTCATATGAAGGGAAATTGCAGGTGCCCGGTTGTTTCGCTTCAGTGCGAAAGACTTTCCTGTGAGGCCGTCCTTCCTCGTAGTCACTTGATATTCTTCAGCTTGGCCTCGGTTGCGTGATACGCAGTGACCGGGGCCAAGTACTTTTCCCCTCCCTCAGTGCAAACCTGAAGTACTGCTACCGCAAAATACATCGCATCCCCAATTCGCACTTTGCGGCCGGTGTTGAAGATAATTCCTTGTGTGTGTTTAGGTTTGTTCAAACCGATCTGGCTGTATGCGCAGTATGCGTTGACCAGAATGGACAACGTTTCTTGAGGTGTGCAGCCATCTTTCCGAGACCTTGACGCAAGCGGATGTGCGACCGCCTGCAGGTCCATCAATATGCCCCGCCTGTTTGGGACAGGCCAGTTCATCTCTCGGCATATTTTTCGGATTTTGTCGAACTGCTTGGGCGTCAGCAGGTAGGAAAAGCTCGGTGACTGAGTGTTATGAGGCAAAGTACCCTTGCATTCAGCGAGATCAATCGCTGCATTGAGCAATGCTTCGAATGCATCCGCTAATGCTCGATCCCCTCGTTCTTGAATACTGCCTGCCATGGTGGGCGCCAATGCAAAAGGGCGACAGTTTCTTCGGCAGATCCAATAGCGGCAATCGAGTTTTTGTACCAGGGTGCTACGCGAGTGGCCTCATGCAGCCGCTGACGCCAGGCTACGGGGTAGTAGGGTTTGGCTGAACCAGGCGGCGTCTTTTTCCCGAGCTTCGCCCGGTCCCACAGGCACCACGCATCACCGTTGTGGGACCGGGCGAAGCTCGGGAAGCAGACGCCGAGGACTCAAGCCTTGCGCCACACACTCGCCAACCAGGGCTGCTGCTCGCGCGGCAAGCCTGCCGGGCGGTAGTAGTGTTCAAGCTCGACAAACCCGGCCTCGGTCAGCACCCGCCGCCAATTCTCCAGGTCGTGATAGGCCCCATACCGCGGGCCTTTCCAGCCTTCCTGGTTGTCGCCACGCGGGTTGGAGCTGAACAGCACACCCCCTGGCTTCAACGTGGCATGCAACTGAGCCAGCACCCGAGGCAGTTCCTGGCTGGGGATATGGAAGAGCACCGCATTGGCGAAGATGCCGTCGAAGCGCTCGGCCGGCAGGTTCAGCTCCAGAAAGTTCTGCTGCCACACCTCGCAGCCACTGTCCGCCCGCGCCATCTCGGCGAACCGCTCGCTGCCATCCAGCCCGGTCGCGACATGACCCAGGTGGGTGAAGGTGCGCAGGTCGCGCCCCGGCCCGCAGCCAAAGTCGAGGATCTGCGCAGGCGCTGGCACCTGGATATGCCGCAACAGCGCCTCGATGTTCTGGCTGACATCGTGGTCGCGGGTGCCAGCACGGAAGCTTTCGGCGGTCTGGTTGTAGTTGCCCAGGGTGGTCTGGGTGATCTGTTGCAGGGCCTGGGGGTCGAGTTTCATCGTGGTCGCCAACGGTGGGTGATGACCACGATGATACCTCAGCGCTTGTTCAACACCTTGGCCAGCCGATCGCCGCCAAACTGGATGAACGCCACCAGTACCACCAGCAGCACGATCACGGTCAGCATGATCTGGCTGTCGAAGCGCTGGTAGCCGTAGCGGTAGGCGATGTCGCCCAGGCCGCCGGCACCGATGGCGCCGGCCATGGCCGAGGAGTTGATCATGGTCACCAAGGTGATGGTGAAACCGCCGACGATGCCGGGCCGCGCCTCGGGCAACAGTACGTGCCAGATGATGTGCCAGCGTCGGCAACCCATGGCCTGGGCGGCCTCGATCAGGCCGTGGTCCACCTCACGCAGGCTGACTTCGGCGATGCGCGCGAAGAACGGCGTGGCGGCGATGGTCAGCGGCACCACGGCGGCCCACACGCCGTAGGTGGTGCCCACGATCAGTCGGGTGAAGGGGATCAGCGCCACCATCAGGATCAGGAACGGCACCGAGCGGAACAGATTCACAAAGGCGCCCAGCACCCGGTTTACGGCGGGGGCTTCGTAGATGCCGCCCTTGCTGCTGGTGACCAGGATCACCGCCAGGGGAATGCCAAGGATCAGCGCGATACAGGACGACACGCCGACCATCAGCAGCGTGTCGAGGATGCCTTGCAACAGTCGTTCAGCCCACATAACCCAGCACCTCCACGCGATGCGCCCACAGGGCGGCACGTTCCACCAATTGTTCGCGAGCCAGCGGCGAGTGCGCCACGGCGATCACCAGTTGCCCCAGGGCGCGGCCCTGGATGCGTTCGACGCCGCCCTGCAGCAGGCTGACGCGGCCACCCAGGCTGTGGAACAGCGCCGACAGGTCCGGCTCGTCACCGTCGGTGCCGGTCAGGCGCAGGCCCAGCACCAGTGCCGAAGCGGCCGATTGCGGCTCGCTGTGCAGGCGCGCCTGCAACTCGGCCGGCAAGCCATGCTGCAAAGGCGCCAGCAGGGTCTTGCTGACCTCGTGCTGCGGGTCGCCAAACACTTGCCACACCGGTCCTTGCTCAACCACCTGGCCTTTTTCCAGCACCACCACGCGGTCGCAGATATCGCGGATCACCGCCATTTCATGGGTAATCAGGATCACCGTCAGGCCCAGGCGCTGGTTGATGTCGCGCAACAGCGTCAGGATCGACTCGGTGGTTTCCGGGTCTAGCGCCGAGGTGGCCTCGTCGCACAGCAGAATCGCCGGGTCGTGCACCAGGGCACGGGCAATGCCCACGCGCTGTTTCTGGCCGCCGGACAGCTGCGCCGGGTAGACGTGATGCTTGTCGGCCAGGCCCACCAGATCAAGCAGTTGGCTGACCTTGCGGTGCCGCTCGGCCTGGCTCACGCCCGCCACCTTCAGCGGCAGCTCGACGTTCTGCCACACGGTCTTGGCCGACATCAGGTTAAAGTGCTGGAAGATCATGCCGATGCGCCGCCGCAGCGCCACCAGGTGGTCTTCGTCGAATTCGCCGATGTCCACCTGATCGATCAGCACCCGGCCGACGCTGGGTTGCTCCAGGCGGTTGATGGTGCGGATCAGCGATGACTTGCCAGCGCCGCTGCGGCCAATGATGCCGAAGATCTCGCCGCGCTGGATGTTCAGGTCGATGCCTTGCAGGGCCTGCACCGGGCCGTTCTGGCCCTGATAGGTCTTGCCCACGCCGATGAAGCGCACGTGGGCGTTGGCCAGTTCCGGGTGCAGCTGGGTGCGCTCGGCGCTGACGGTGGTGGTGGTTTCAATCAGGCGCTGGGCGCTGCTCATGGTCAGCTCCCCCAACCGGTCTGGTAAAGCTTGCCGTAGGTCTTGTCCAAGGCGGCGCGCACGACCGGCGAGTGCTGGTAGATGTCGATGAACTTGGCCAGGCGCGGGTCGGCCTTCTCCTTGGGCTGGATCACGAACTGGATCACGTACTCAGGGTGATCGACACCGTCGAACAGCAACGCCGACTCGGCATCGAAGGTCTTGGCCAGGCGGATATAGGCGGGGTAGCCCTGCACCAGGTCGGCGTCATCGTAGGCGCGCACCAGCTGCACCGCTTCCACCTGCAGGATCTTCAGGTGCTTGGGGTTGGCGACGATATCGTCCTCGGTGGCCTTGTAGCCCACGCCGTCCTTGAGGCTAATCAGCTTGGCCTTGGCCAGCAGTTGCAGGCCACGGCCGCTGTTGATGGGGTCGTTGGCGATGGCCACGGTGGCGCCGTCGGGCAGGTCGTTGAAGCTTTTGTACTTCTTGGAGTAGAGCCCGACGTTGTTGATGATGCCTGGGGCGTAGGGCACCAGGTCGAAGCCGGCGGCGGCCTTGGCGTTTTCCAGGAAGGGGATGTGCTGGAAGTAGTTCACGTCGATGTCACCGGCGGCCAGGCTGACGTTGGGGGCGATCCAGTCGGTGAATTCCACCAGTTGCACTTTCAGGCCTTGCTTGTCGGCTTCGGCGACGGCGGCTTCCAGGGGGATGGCGAAGGCGGCGGTGGTGCCGATTTTCAGCGGGGCATCGGCGGCATGGGCCAGGCCGGTGGCCAGGCTGAGGGTGAGCAGCAGGGTGGTGAGTTTTTTCATGGGTCAGCTCCGAAATGGTTTATCCGTAGCCGCTGCCGAAGGCTGCGCTGGCCGCCGTGTACACCCGAGAACTCAGGGTTGGAATACGGGCCAGCGCAGCCTGGCGGCAGCGGCTACAAGTTGTGTGGTTTGAATTCGCTGGCAATATGGTTGTGCGGCAGGCGCGCGCCCTGCTCGAACAGCTTCTCGCGCAAGGTGCCGTCGCCATACGCGGTCTTGTACCGCCCGCGCCGTTGCAGCTCCGGCACCACCAGGTCGATGAAGTCCACGTAGCTTTCCGGCGTCACCGTACGCGCCAGGTTGAAGCCGTCCAGGCCGGTGTCGTCCAGCCAGCCGATCAGTTCATCCGCCACCTGCTCGGGCGAGCCGACCAGGGTGATATAGCGCCCGCCCAGGGCGTGTTGATCCAGCAGCTTGCGGCGGGTCCAGTCGTTGTTCTGCAGGTTCTTGGTGGCCGACTGGATGGCGTTGCTTTTCACGTACTGGATCGGTTCGTCGAGCTCGTACTGGGCAAAGTCGATGCCGGTGGAGCTGGCGAAATGCGCCACGCCGGCTTCGGCGCTGGCGTATTGCAGGTATTCGGCGTGTTTGGCGCGGGCGGCCTCCTCGGTCGGGGCGACGATCACGGTCAGGCCCATGAACACCTTGATGTCTTCCGGGCGGCGCCCGGCGGCCGCAGCACTGGCGCGCACCTTGTCGACCTGGGCACGGGTAGCCGCCCGGGTCTGGCCGCTGATGAACACGCACTCAGCATGTCGCCCGGCGAACAGCAGGCCACGCTCCGAGGCACCGGCCTGGAACAGCACCGGCGTGCGCTGGGGCGAGGGCTCGCACAGGTGGTAGCCGTTGACCTGGTAGAACTCACCCTGATGCTCCACCTTGTGCACCTTGCTCGGCTCGGCGTACACGCGGCGGGCCGGGTCGTTGACCACGGCGTCGTCTTCCCAGCTGCCTTCCCACAGCTTGTACAGCACCTGCAGGTACTCGTCGGCCTGGTCGTAGCGACGGTCGTGTTCGGCCTGCTCGCTGAGGCCCATGGCCTTGGCGGCGCTGTCCAGGTAACCGGTGACAATGTTCCAGCCCACCCGGCCACGGCTCAGGTGGTCGAGCGTGGACATGCGGCGGGCGAACAGATAGGGCGGCTCGTAGGTGAGGTTGGCGGTCAGGCCGAAGCCCAGGTTTTTGGTTACCGCGGCCATGGCCGAGACCAGCAGCAGCGGGTCGTTGACCGGCAGTTGGATGGCCTCGCGCAGCGGCACGTCGACGCTGTTCTGATACACGTCGTAGACACCGACGATATCGGCGATGAACAGGCCGTCGAACAAGCCGCGCTCGAGGGTCTTGGCCAGGTCGGTCCAGTACTCGAGGGTCTTGTACTGGGTAGAGGTGTCGCGCGGGTGTGTCCACAGGCCGTGGTTGATGTGCCCGATGCAGTTCATGTTGAAGGCATTGAGCAGGATCTTCTTATCGCTCATCAAAGGGTCCCTCGGCGTGGCGGCTTCTCGTCGTTGAGGTAGTAGTTACCGATGGCGTGGTACTTCCAGCGCACCGGGTCGTGCAGGGTGTGCACGCGGGCGTTGCGCCAGTGGCGGTCCAGGCCATGCTCGGCGAGGGTGGCCTGGCTGCCGGCCAGTTCGAACAGGGTGCTGCCGGCGGCCAGCGACACTTCGGTGCTGATGGCGCGGGCCTCGGCCACGGCGATGGAGGCCGCGGCCACGCTGTCGGCGTTGCTGTCGGCCTGGGCCAGGTCGAGGTATTCGCCGGCGCGTTCCAGCAGCGCCTCAGTGGCGTGCAGGCGGATGGCCAAATGGCCGATGGATTTGAGGCTGTGCGGGTCGTCCACGGCCTTTTCGATGCCGGAGTCGATCCACGGCCGGGTGCGGGTGCGCACGAAGTGCAGGGCGTCTTCGTAGGCGGCGCGAGCGATGCCGGTGTCGATGGCGGCGTGGAGGATTTGCGCCAGCGGGCCGACCGGGGTGGGGCGCTCGAAGGCGGTCTGGAACGGGATGACGTCTTCGGCGGCGACGTAGACGTGGTCGAACACCACCGAGCCGCTGCCCGTGGTGCGCTGGCCGAAGCCGCTCCAATCGTCGATAACTTCGAGGCCTTGGCTGTCACGGGGCACGAAGGCCAGTTGCTGCACGCCTTGCTCGTCCACCACCGAGGTAGGGATACGCTGGGCGTACAGGGCGCCGGTGGCGTAGAACTTGCGGCCGTGGATGCGGTAGCCGTCGCCGTCACGGGTCAGGCGCGTGGTGCGGTCGTGGGCAGTCTTGGTGCCCAGTTCGGCCAGGGCGTTGCCGAAGCGCTGGCCGGCGAGTACTTCGGCATAAAGACGGCGCTGTTGTTCGGGGCTGCCGTTCACGCGCAGCACTTCCAGGGCGTAATAGTGGTTCTGCGGAATCTGCCCCAGGGAGGCGTCGGCCTGGGCGATGATGGCTACTACCTGGGCCAGGGTGACGTTGGACACGCCAGCACCGCCGAAGGCTTTCGGCACGCTGATGGCCCACAGCCCGGACTGGCTGAACAGCGCCAGTTCGTCATGGGGCAGGCGGCGTTCGCGGTCGCGTACGATGCTGTCCTGGCGCAGGGTGGCGGCCAGGCGGTGAGCGGTTTCGATGGCCTGGGCGTCAGAGCGGATCAGCTCCACCGGCCCCGGCTTGGGGGTGAATGCGTTCATTGCGTTCTCCGGTGCGCTGGTCAAATCCAGGAGTGGCGGGCGGGGAGGCTGCCGTTGAGGTGGTAGGCGCCCACGGCGTGGTACTTCCAGCGCACCGGGTCGTGCAGGGTGTGCACGCGGGCGTTGCGCCAGTGGCGGTCCAGGTTGAACTCGGCCAGGGTGGCGCGGCTGCCGGCCAGTTCCAGCAGCTTCTCGCTGGCCTGCAGGGCAATTTCGGTGGTCAGCACCTTGGCTTCGGCCACGGCGATGGACGCGCGGCCAGCCGCGTCTTGGTCGATGACCCCCGCGAACACCTCGTCCAGCACCCGGCCGGCCTTGCGCAGCAGCGCCTGGGCAGCGTGCAGCTCCAGGGTCAGGCGGCCGACGTCGGCAATCACATACGGATCATCGCTGGCGCGTTCCACGTTGGCGTCGACCCAGGGGCGCGAGCGCTCGCGAACGAAGGCGATGGTGTCGGCGATGGCTTCTTCGGCGATACCGGCATCGATGGCAGCTTGGATCAGTTGCGACACTGCGCCCTGGATATTCGGCCGTTCGCCGCTGCGCCAGTTGTCCACCACCAGGTCGGCGGCCACCACCACATTGTCCAGCAGCACCGTGCCGCTGGCGGTGGTGCGCTGGCCGAAGCCGCTCCAGTCATCGACGATGTGCAGGCCAGGGGTGCCACGGGGCACAAACGCCATCACCTGGCGGCCTTCCTCGTTCAGTGCCTTGACGGCTACCCAGTGGGCGAACAGGGCGCCAGTGGAGTAGAACTTCTGGCCGTTGATGACGTAGTTGTCGCCTTGGCGAGTGATGCGGGCCTTGAGTTCCAGGGTATTGCGGGTGCCGCGTTCGGGACCGGCATTGCCGATGCGCGCGCCTTGCAGCACCGAGGTGAACAACTGGCGCTGCTGCTGTTGCGTGGCCACGCCCGGCAACAAGTGCAGCAGGCCGAACTGGTTCTGCGGGATCTGCCCCAGCGCCGGGTCGGCGGCCGAGACGATGCGGAACACATCGGCAATGGTGACAAACGAAAGCTGCGGCCCGCCGAATGCTTTAGGGATGGAGATGCTACCCAGGCCAGTGGCGGTGAACTGCTCGATCTGCGCCCAGGGCAACTGCCGCTGGCGGTCGCGGGTGGCAGCGCCACTGCGGGCAGCGGCGGCCAGTTCATGGGCGGCCTGCAGGGCCTCGGCGTCGCTGCCCAGCACCTTGGCGGGCAGCAGCGGTGGCGGGGTGTCCAGATGCGACTGGATGTCGTTGTTGCTGACCATACCGTCCTCACGTCATGAATAGCGCCGCGTTGTCGCGACGGAAAATGCGTTGGTCCGGTGGTCCGGTTTATATACCCTAATCGTGTATAAATTTTAAATATACTAACCTTTAGGAATATCAATAGAAGCGGGATCGCGGTACACCCGCACCTGCCGGGAAGGGGCCCAGCCGGACGGGTTGCCGACCCGGTCGAGGATGCAATAGGTCACCTCCAGATGAGCGTCCTGGCCAGCTTCGCGCACCATGGACTTGGGGATGCGGCCCTTGATCGGCTCGCCCACCTGATCGCCATGCAACGGCGGCAAGTCCAGGCGCAGATCGCCCCAGCGCAGGGTCAGGCAGTCGAGCGCGGCCATGTGGCGCCAAGGCTCGATGCTGAAGGGGATGCCGCGCTTGAGGGTGTTCAGGCACACCTCGTCGGGCAGTTGCACCGGGGCCAGGAACTGGTTTTCGCCGTCGACCTGAAGCGAGCCGCCGGGGCAGTCGAGCTTCACCGGCACGCTCAGGCTTTGGGACTTTTGCGCCCGATGGCCGACGCGCAGCACGCGGTAGTGCAGGTGGGCTTCGCCGCTGAGTACGAAGCTGGCGGGGATGGGCAGCTGCAACGTGTTACCTATGTCGTCGGCTTGCAGGGGGTGGGCGCTGACGAAACGGCTGTTGCAGAACAACTCGACCAGATCGCCCTGGTCCATGTCGGGGTAGGGGGCGATGGTGGCGCTGAGGTGGTTGGCGGCGTGCAGGCTTATGCCGTGGCTGGCGCAGGGGGGCAGGGTGGGCGGCGAGAGTTCAGATCCATTGAACAGGCGCATGGCGAGTCTCCTTGAGGGCAGGGCGTCCTTGATAGGGGGTTGCCGGTGCGGGGGTCAAGGTGGGGGGATTGCCGTTGTGCCTGTTCAGACCATTCCTACAAACGGCGCCCCCTGTAGCCGCTGCCGCCAGGCTGCGCTGGCCCGTAGTCCAACCCTGATATTTCGGGTGTACGCGGGGGCCAGCGCAGCCTGGCGGCAGCGGCTACATTGGTGCTCAGCCAGCCAGGAACTTGCTGAGGAACTGCTTGGTGCGCTCCTGCTGCGGGTTGGCGAACAAGGCTTTGGCCTCGCCCTGTTCCACGATCACACCCTTGTCGAAGAACACCACGCGATTGGCCACGTCACGGGCGAAAGCCATTTCGTGGGTGACGATGACCATCGTGCGTTTTTCTTCGGCCAGGCTGCGAATGGTCGCCAGCACTTCGCCTACTAGTTCCGGGTCCAGCGCCGAGGTGGGTTCGTCGAACAGGATCACCTCCGGCTCCATGGCTAGGGCCCGGGCGATTGCCACTCGCTGTTGCTGCCCACCGGACAGCCGACGCGGGTAGGCGTCTTCCTTGCCCGCCAGGCCAACCTTGGCCAGCAGCTTGCGGCCCAGGGCCTCGGCCTGGGCGCGTGGGGTCTTCTTGACCACCACCGGGCCTTCGATCACGTTTTCCAGCGCCGTGCGGTGCGGGAACAGGTTGAAGTTCTGGAACACAAAGCCCACCTGCTGGCGCAGGCGGCGGATCAGCCCCTGTTGCTGGGCGATGCGGCTGCCGTCGATCTCGATGTCACCCATGCGGATGCGTCCGCTGTCCGGGGTTTCCAGCAGGTTCAGGCAGCGCAGGAAGGTGGTCTTGCCCGAACCGCTGGGGCCGATGATGGCTACCACTTCGCCGGCGTCGACGCGCAGGTCGATGCCCTTGAGCACGGCGTTGCCGTTGAAATGCTTGGTCAGTTTTTCCACCACGATCATGGCGTCAGGCCTCCTGGTCATGGCGGTTGACCCGCGCTTCTAGACGGTTCTGCAGCGCCGACAGCGCGCTGGCCAGCACCCAGTAAATCAGCGCCGCAGCCAAATACATGGTGAACACTTCAAAGGTACGGGCGGTGATCAGCTGCGCCTGGCGGAACAGCTCGGGCACCTGGATGGTGGCCGCCAGGGCGGTGTCCTTGACCAGCGAGATAAAGCTGTTGCCCAACGGCGGCAGGGCGGTGCGCGCGGCCTGGGGCAGAATCGCCCGGCGCAGCGTCTGGCCACGGGTCATGCCGATACTGGCGGCCGCTTCCCACTGGCCACGGTCCACGGAACTGATGGCCGCACGCAGGATTTCACACACGTAGGCCGCCATGTTCAGCGAGAAACCGATCAAGGCCGCCGGCAGCGGGTCCAGCTCGATACCGACCTGTGGCAGGCCGTAATAGATCACGAACAACTGCACCAGCAACGGCGTGCCGCGGAAGAACGACACGTAGACCCGCGAAATACCCCGCGCCACCATGAAGCGTGACAGCCGCATCAGCGCCAGGCCGAAGCCCAGCAGCAAACCGAAAAACATCCCGCCCAGGCTCAAGAGCACCGTGAATTCGGCACCCTTGAGCAGGAAAGGCGCTGAATCCAGCGCCAGTTTCAGACTTTCTTCAATCATTTGGTCACGTCAGCGTTGAAATACTTCTGCGACAGCTTGGCCAGGGTGCCGTCTGCGCGCAGTTTGTCGATGGCCTTGTTGATGGCGGCCAGCAGCTCAGGCTCGCCCTTGCGCAGGGTCACGCCGGCTTCCTGGCGGGAGAACGCCGGGCCGGAAACGGCCAGGGTGTCGTTGGTCTTGCTGATCAGTTCGAACGCAGCCAGGCGGTCGACCAGAATGGCGTCGATACGGCCTACGCGCAGGTCCTGGTACTTGGTTGGGTCATCGTCGTAGGTCTTGATCACGGCGCCCGGCACGTTGTCTTTCAGCCACTGCTCGTAGTTGGTGCCCAGGCCCACACCGACCTTCTTGCCGGTCAGGTCATTGGCCGAGGTGATCTTGCCCGCGTCCTTCTTCTGGGTCAGGGCCTGGATGCCCGACACGGTGTAGGGCTCGGAGAAGTCGTACTTCTTCTTGCGCTCTTCAGAGATGGTCACCTGGTTGATGGCCACGTCCAGGCGCTTGGACTCCAGCGATGCGAGGATGCCGTCCCATTTGGTCGGCTGCAGCTTGGCGGTCACGCCCAGCTCTTTGGCCAGGGCCTGGGCGAACTCCACTTCGAAGCCGGTGAGCTTGCCGTTCTCGTCGACGTAGCTGAACGGCGGGTAGGTGCCTTCAAGGCCTACGCTGATGCTGCCCTTGTCCTGGATGGATTTCAGCTCGTCGCCAGCCACTGCCTGGCCGACCAGAGCGGAACCCATGACCAGGCCCATGCTGGCGATGAGGAGATTGCGACGCAACGCGGAAAAAGTCATGTGATGCCCCATATGTTGTTGTGAGGGAAGGCAACGCATCCTTGCGCTGGAGGCGTAATTATCGCCGCCTGTCGTTATGGCTGAAAATAATAAAAAATTCAGCTTTCTGCTATTACGGGTATATCAGCTGGGCCAGATGCCCGGGTAGGCGAACAGCGCCGGCGCCCCGCCGGTGTGCAGGAAAATCACCGGGCCGTCGTTGAAACGCTGACGACCGATACCGTCCAGCAGCCCGGCCATGGCCTTGCCGGTGTAGACCGGGTCCAGCAGCAGGCCCTCCTGGTTGGCCACCAGCTTGATCGCCGACAGCGTGCCGGCGTTGGGTTCACCATAGCGCGGGCCGAAGAATTCATCCCACAGGGTGACCTTGAAGCTGTCAGGCAGCGGCACGCCCAGCAGCTCGGCGGTGCGCTCGGCCAGCCCCTGCACCTTGGGGCGCTGGGCTTCCTCGGTGCGCGACACGGTGATGCCGATCACCGGCAACTGCGGCAGCGACTCGCTCAGGCCCAGGGCCAGGCCGCTGTGGGTGCCGGCGCTGCCGGAGGCCAGTACCACGGCGGCGAAGTCCAGGCCGGTGGCCTTGATCTGCTCGGCCAGTTCCAGGCCGGCGCGCACGTAGCCCAGGGCGCCCAGGGCGTTGGAACCGCCGATCGGCACCAGGTACGGCTTGCGGCCGCTGTCGGCCAGGCGGCGGGCCAGGGCTTGCAGTTGCTCGTCGGCGTTGTCGAGGTTTTCCACCAGCTCGACCTTGGCATCGAACAGGTCCAGCAGCAGGCGGTTGCCGTTGCCCAGGTAGCTGCTGTCATCGGTGCCGATGGGGTTTTCCAGCAGCGCGACGCAGCCCAGGCCCAGTTTGGCGGCGATGGCGGCGGTCTGGCGCACGTGGTTGGACTGGATGGCGCCGGCAGTGACCAGGGTGTCGCAGCCTTGGGCCAGGGCGTCGGCGGCCAGGTATTCGAGCTTACGCAGCTTGTTGCCACCCATGGCCAGCGGGGTCAGGTCGTCACGCTTGACGTAAATGTCGCGGCCTACCCACTGTGACAGTCGCTCGAGTTTTTCCAGTGCAGTGGGGGCACCCAGGAGTTCGAGACGGGGGAAGCGGGCAAGCGATTGCGTGATCATGGGGATTCCGGTGGGTGGGGGAAACAGGACTATAGGCAGGCACTGAATGGGGGGCAACCCTGTGATTCTGTGGGAGCGGGCTCTGCCCGCGAAAAGAACACCGCGATGGCCCATTCGCGGGCAGAGCCCGCTCCCACAAAAGATGCCCAGCTGTGGGGATGGAACGGCTGCATTGGCTTATGTTCATAACATCACCACCCAGCAGAATCGGTTCTTTTTGCGGTGCGACAATCTACCGTAGAGTGGGCGCCGATCAGGCGGCCATATCAGGAGTACCCATCGTGAGCGACAAACCCCAAGGGCCCAATGGCCACTGGCAGCTGCAGTCAATCGTCAGTCAGCTGCGCGGTGCGCGCGAGCAGTGGCGCCGTTCGAACGGGCGCAGCAGCGGCGAGCAGGGTGGGCGGCAACTGCCGTCGCGCGAGGCGGTGCGCTGCATTCTGGAGCAGCTGTGCGGCGCGCTGTTCCCCATGCGCCTGGGCCCGGTGGACCTGCGCGAGGAAAGCGAGGACTTCTATGTCGGCCACACCCTGGATGCGGCGCTGAATGCGCTGCTTGTACAGGCCCGCCTGGAACTGCGCTACGCCGCGCGTCATCAACAACAGCAGGAAGACGTGGATGCCCAGGCGCTGGAGTTGATCCAGGGCTTCGCGGCTGCCTTGCCGCACCTTCGCGTGCTGCTGGACACCGACGTGCTGGCCGCCTACCACGGCGACCCGGCGGCGCGCAGTGTGGACGAGGTGCTGCTGTGCTACCCCGGCATCCTGGCGATCATCCATCATCGCCTGGCCCATCACCTGTATCGCGCGGGCCTGCCGTTGCTGGCGCGCATCAGTTCGGAGCTGGCGCATTCGGCCACGGGTATCGACATCCACCCCGGTGCGCAGATCGGGCCGAGCTTCTTTATCGACCATGGCACCGGCGTGGTGATTGGCGAGACGGCGATCATCGGTGAGCGCGTGCGCATCTACCAGGCCGTGACCCTGGGCGCCAAGCGCTTCCCGGCGGACGAGTCGGGGCAATTGCAGAAGGGCCATCCGCGCCACCCGATTGTCGAGGACGACGTGGTGATATACGCCGGGGCGACAATCCTGGGGCGCATCACCATTGGCAAAGGCTCGACCATCGGCGGCAACGTGTGGCTGACCCGCAGCGTGGCGGCCGGCAGCAACCTGACCCAGGCCAACCTGCAGCACGATGACGGCACCCAGAAGTAACGTTTAACGCGAATTTTGCTGCGGTGGGTCGGGGGTTCTGTAGCAGCTGCCGAAGGCTGCGTCACAGGCGGCGCGGTGTGTCAGCAAGTGCGCAGCGCCTGTGACGCGACCTGGCGGCCGCTGCTACAGGGCGCCCGGTTTGGTCTGGAGTGGCCATCTGTGTTTAAATTGAACGGCTGTTCAATTTAAAAGATGTTCGCGTTCCGCGTTCTACAGGAGGTTATCCCTTGCTGAAAACGCTCTATTCAGCTGCTTTCCCGCCTTTCGAGGTGCACTGCCAATGAGTGCCTCGTCTACTCCCGCCAGCGGCAATGTCCGCATGAACCCACCGGTGTTCTACTTCGCCGCCAGCTTCATCCTGCTGTTCGGCATCGTGGTCATCGCTTTCCCGCAACAAGCCGGGGCCTGGCTCACTGCCGCGCAAACCTGGGCCGCCAACACCGTTGGCTGGTATTACATGCTGGCCATGACCCTGTATCTGGTCTTCGTGGTGGTCACCGCCTTGTCTGGCTACGGCAAGATCAAGCTCGGTGCCGACCACGACGAGCCCGAGTTCAGTTACCTGTCATGGGCCGGCATGCTGTTCGCCGCCGGCATCAGCATTACCCTGTTTTTCTTCTGCGTGTCCGAACCCCTGACCCACATGCTCACCCCGCCGCAAGGCGAGGGCGGCACCCAGGCGGCTGCGCGCCAGGCCATGCAGCTGCTGTTCCTGCACTGGGGCCTGCACGGCTGGGGCGTGTTCGCCTTCGTG
Source organism: Pseudomonas sp. TE3644 (assembly GCF_056278815.1). Classification (NCBI taxonomy): domain Bacteria; kingdom Pseudomonadati; phylum Pseudomonadota; class Gammaproteobacteria; order Pseudomonadales; family Pseudomonadaceae; genus Pseudomonas; species Pseudomonas sp. TE3644. Next base: position 6,661,510 of record NZ_JBWBQF010000001.1, read on the forward strand.
GGCATGGCCCTGGCGTACTTCGCCTACCGGCATAACCTGCCGCTGGCCTTGCGCTCGGCGCTGTACCCCCTGATTGGCAAGCGCATCAACGGCCCCATCGGCTACGCGGTGGACGGCTTCGGCATCATCGCCACGGTGTTCGGCCTGGGCGCTGACATGGGCTTTGGCGTGCTGCACTTGAACTCCGGCCTCGACATCCTCTTCGGCGTGCCGCACACCCAGTGGGTGCAGGTGATCCTGATCACGCTGATGATGGGCGCGGCAATCATCGTTGCCGTATCCGGCGTGGACAAGGGCGTGCGGGTGATGTCCGACATCAACATGCTGCTGGCCGTTGCGCTGCTGCTGTTCGTGCTGTTCGCCGGGCCCACCCAGCACCTGCTGACTACCCTGATCCAGAACGTCGGCGACTACCTGGGCGCGCTGCCGTCCAAGAGTTTCGACGTGTACGCCTACGACAAGCCCAGCGACTGGCTGGGCAACTGGACGGTGTTCTACTGGGCCTGGTGGATTGCGTGGGCGCCGTTCGTGGGGCTGTTCATCGCGCGCATTTCCCGGGGCCGCACCATCCGTGAGTTCGTCTTCGGCGTGCTGCTGATCCCGCTGGGCTTTACCCTGGCGTGGATGTCGATCTTCGGCAACAGCGCCATCGACATGGTGCTCAATCACGGCATGACCGCCCTGGGCCAGTCGGCCCTGGCCGACCCGGCCAAGACCCTGTACCTGCTGCTGCAGACGTACCCGTGGAGCCGCGAAGTCATCGCTGTCACGGTGTTCATCAGCTTCGTGTTCTTCGTCACCTCGGCAGACTCGGGCACCGTGGTGCTCTCGACCCTGTCGGCGCGTGGCGGCAACGCCGACGAAGACGGGCCCAAGTGGCTGCGGGTGTTCTGGGGCGTGATGACCGCAGTGGTCACCAGCGGCCTGCTGTTCGCCGGCAGCATCGACTCGCTGAAATCGGCGGTGGTGCTCACCTCGCTGCCGTTCTCGCTGATCCTGCTGGCGATGATGTGGGGCCTGCACAAGGCGTTCTACCTGGAGTCCCAGCGCAAGATCGCGCAGATGTACTCCCTGGCCCCGGTAGCCACCAACGCCCGCCGCGGCCGAGGCGGCTGGCGCCAGCGTCTGAGCCAGGCCGTGCACTTCCCGTCGCGCGACGAGGTGTACCGCTTCATGGACACCCTGGTGCGCCCGGCCATCGAGGAAGTCTCGGCGGTGTTCACCGAGAAAGGCCTGAAGGTGGTCACCCAGGAAGACTTGAGCCACGACCAGGTCAGCCTGGAAATCGGCCACGGTGAAGAGCGGCCGTTCATCTATCAGGTGCAGATGCGCGGGTATTTCACCCCTTCGTTTGCACGGGGTGGCATGGGCACCAAGGAGTTGAAGAACCGCCGGTATTATCGCGCCGAGGTGCATCTGGCTGAAGGTAGCCAGGACTATGACCTGGTGGGCTACACCCGCGAGCAGGTGATCAACGACATTCTGGACCAGTACGAGCGGCATATGCAGTTTCTGCACATGGTGCGCTAGGTAGACCGGTCATTTCCGGCGCTACCGCTGGCCTCATCGCGAGCAAGCTTTGCTCCCACAGTGTGATGGCATCCACCGTGGTCGGCTTGACACTGTGGGAGCAAAGCTTGCTCGCGATAGGGCCTAGAGATCGGCGCAAACGTTGAGCTGATTCAAACAATCCCCCCATTGGCCCGCAGCGTCTGCCCGTTCACCCACCCACCATCCGGCCCCGCCAGGAACGCCACCACCCCGGCGATATCCTCCGGCTGCCCCAGCCGCTCCAGGGGCGGCAGCTTGGCGAAGTGCTGGATCTGCTCTTCACTCTTGCCGGTCAAAAACAGCTCGGTTGCCACCGGCCCCGGCGCCACGGCGTTGACGGTGATGTGCCGACCACGCAGTTCCTTGGCGAACACGTGGGTCATGGACTCCACCGCTGCCTTGCTGGCGTTGTAGACGGCGTAACCCGGCAGTTTCAGGGCCAGCGCCGAGCTTGAGAAGTTGATCACCCGCCCACCGTCGTTCAGGCGCGTGGCGGCTTCGCGCAGGGTGTTGAAGGTGCCGCGGGTGTTGATGGCGAAGATCTGCTCGTACAGCTCATCCGAGGTCTCGGCGATGGGGGTGGGCTTCATGATGCCGGCGTTGTTGACCAGTACGTCGACCTTGCCCAATTGCTGTTCGGTAATGTCGAACAATGCGCCTACTTCGCTGCTGTTGGCGACGTTGGCTTTCACGGCGATGGCCTGGCCGCCGCCTGCCTTGATCTGGCTGACCAGCGCTTCGGCCTCGTGGGCGCTGCTGGCGTAGTTGACGGCTACCGCGAAGCCGTCGCGGGCCAAGCGTTGGGCGATGACGGCGCCGATGCCGCGCGAGGCGCCGGTGACGATGGCTACTTTGCTCATGGGGGGAAGTCCTTTGTCGGGTGGGTGTGGAGCAAAGATTTACAGGTTTACCCAGCCCGATAAATGCCCCAGAGTTGCCTTGACTGTTCAATCCACGCCAACAATCAGGGGGCCGCATGGACCAGGTTCGCGCCATGAAGATCTTCGTGCGCATCTATGAACGCAGCAGCTTCACCCAGGCCGCCGAAGACTTGGGCATGCCCCGCGCCACCCTGACCCACACCCTCAATCAATTCGAAGCCTGGCTGGGCACGCGGTTGCTGGAACGCAGCACCCGGCGGGTGCGGCCGACGCTGGATGGCCAGGCCTATTACGCCCGCTGCGTGCAATTGCTGGCCGAGCTGGAGGAGGCTGAGCTGGCGTTCCGGCAGGTGGCCCCGAAAGGGCGCTTGCGGGTGGATCTGCATGGCTCGCTGGCCAGCTACTTCGTGGTGCCGGCGTTGCCGGAGTTCATGGCGCGCTATCCGGATATCGAGTTGTCGTTGAGCGAGGCAGATCGCTTTGTCGACCTGATCGAGGAGGGCGTGGATTGCGTGGTGCGGGCGGGCAACCTGGGGGATTCGTCGCTGATCGGGCGGCGGGTGGCGAATTTGCCTCAGGTGACGTGCGCCAGTCCTGGGTACCTGCGTTTGCATGGGGAGCCGAAGACCTTGGCCGATTTGCAGGGGCACAAGGCGGTGAACTACGTGTCACGCGCTTCGGGCAAGGCGTTTCCCTTCGAATTCATGGTTGATGACGACGTGGTGGAAGTGCAGGTGCCGGGGGCGATCTCGGTGTTTGGCACGCAGATCTATACGGCGTCGGCGATTGCCGGGTTGGGGTTGTTTCAGGTGCCGCGGTATCGGGCGGCCTTGCCGATCGAGCAGGGCTTGCTGCGTGAGGTGCTGCCGCAGTTTGCGCCGCCGCCGATGCCGGTGTCGGTGCTGTACCCACAGAACCGCCACATGGCGCCGAGGGTGCGGGCGTTTGTGGATTGGGTAGCTGAGGTTTTTAGCCGGGCCCTGTAGCCGCTGCCGCCAGGCTGCGCTGGCCCGTATTCCAACCCTGAAGTTTCAGTTGTACGCGAGGGCCAGCGCAGCCTGGCGGCAGCGGCTACGGTCAGGCGCTTTCGCGCTCAATCAGCCGGCACTCCAGCAGATTCAGGCGCTCAACCTCCACCTCCCCCAGACTCTCCAACACCCGCGTCGCCGCCAACACCCCAATCTCCAGCGCCGGCGGCTTGATGGTGGTCAAACTGGGCATCAGCATCTCGGCAAACGGATAGTCACCAAACCCCACCACCGCGCAGTCCCCGGGGATCTTCACCCCCGCCCGCTGCCCGGCCAGCAAGCCACCCGCCGCCAGGTTGTCGTTGGCAAAGATGATTGCCTGGGGCGGCAGCTCGCTGGCCATCAACGCCTGCATGGCCTGCTTGCCCGCCTCGAACGGCGCCAGGCCTTCCTGCGGCGCATACACCTGCGGCTCAAGGCTCAACTCGGTCATGGTCGCGCTATAGCCATCACGCCGCTCCAGCGCACTGAAGTCCCCCGCCGCGCTGTTCTGCACGAAAGCAATGCGCTGGTAGCCCTTGCCATGCAGGTACCGCGCAGCCGTGACCCCCACCTGAAAATGCGAAAAGCCGATCTGGATCGGGCTGCGTTCAGGCCGGTAATCCCAGGTCTCGATCAGCGGAATATCGGCTTCGGCGATCATCTTCTCGGTCGCCTCGCTGTGGAAATGGCTGGTCAGCACCAGGGCGGCAGGCGACCAACCCAGGAACGCACGCACCGCGCTTTCTTCCTGCTCCACCGAGAAGTAACTGGAGGCCAGCAGCAGCTGATAGCCATGGCGATTCAAGGTGTCGCTGAACCCCTGAATGGTGCTGGCGAATATCGGCCCGGAGATGTTGGGAATCACCATCCCGACAATCCGCCCACGCGCCGACGCCAGTCCACCGGCCACCAGATTGGGCACGTACCCCAGCTCATCCACCGCTGCCTTGATGCGCTCGCGTCGCTCGGGCGACACCTGGTCCGGCTGGTTGAAGTAGCGCGACACGGTGATCGCCGACACCTGCGCATGCCGCGCCACGGTGTTCAACGTGACCCGACCGGCGCCACGCCGCTTGCGCTTGTCTTCGCTCACCTGTGCCTCCTGATAAAACCTAAACGCATATAAAAGTAATTTTTCAGTATTGGACGGTCTATGTCCGGATTGCCGATACTTTCGATGTTAGCGCTAACAAAGTGCTTTGTCTGCTACTCGCTCGAGCGAATGCCCAAGACACCTTATCTGCGAAACGACAGACGCAGTGGCCGCAGAGCCACGGCCAGGGCACAACCTTCGAGCAGGGCATCGACATGCAAAACCGATTTGGGGATCGCTTCAAAACCACCACCTTGGCCCAGGCCTTTGGCTGGACGTTGGCCGCCTGCGCTGCCATGCCATTGGGCGCCGCCCAGGCAGCAGAGGCGGCGGCCGCCGACAGCAGCGCCGAGCCGACGCTGAAGTCGGTGACCGTCACTGCCACCCGCCGCGAAGAGTCACTGCAGAAGGTGCCCGTGGCCGTGACCGTGGTGGACGGCGAGCAGTTGGGGCGTGAGAACCGCACCAACATCGAAAGCATCGTCCAGCAGATCCCCACGGTGAATTTCCGCACCGGCGCCTCCAACAAGGACACGTCGCTGTTCATCCGCGGCGTGGGCACCATCTCCACCTCCCCGGGCGTGGAGCCGACCGTGGCCACCGTGGTCGACGGCGTGGTGTACGGCCGCCCGGGCATGGCCACCCTCGACCTGCTGGACCTTGAGCGCATCGAAGTGCTGCGTGGCCCGCAGGGTACCCTGTTCGGCAAGAACGCCTCGGCTGGCGTGCTCAACATCACCACCAAGGCGCCCACCGACGAGACCCACGGCTACGTGGAACAGTCCTACTACCAGGGCAACGAAAGCCGCACCCGTTTCGGCATCGGCGGCACGCTGATCCCCGGCACCCTGAAGGGCAACCTCACTACCCTGGTCAGCAGCTACGACGGCAACGTCGACAACAAGGCCAACGGCCAGGAAGTGAACGGCTACAACCGCAAGGGCGTGCGCGGCAAACTGGAATTCACCCCCAACGATGACGTCAAGCTGACCCTGTCGGCCGACTACATGAACTCCGGCAGCGACGCGCCCAACGGCGTGGTCAGCAGCACCAGCAGCACGGCGTTCGCCAATGCCCTGTCGCCCGTTAATGCCACCTCGCACAACCGCGATATCAACAGCGATTACCGCACCCATGTCGACGACATCAACAAGGGTCTGTCGGCGCAGCTGGACTGGAACCTGGGCGATTACACCCTGACGTCCATCACCGCCTGGCGCGGCTGGAACAACGACCAGTGGCAGGACGCCGACCGTCTGTCCACCATCAGTGCCGCCTTCCCCGGCATTCAGGACAAAGGCACCCTGGACTACGACCAGTACAGCCAGGAAATCCGCCTGGCCTCGCCCAAGGGCGAGTTCCTGGAATACGTGGGCGGCCTGTACTACATGCACGCCAAGGACAAGGAAACCTACGGCCGCACGCTGATCACCACCACGGCCACCAACAGCGGCCTGGCCAACTACAGCACCACCAGCGACAGCTACGCGGTATTCGGCGAGAACACCTTCAACTTCACGCCCACCTTCCGCGGCATCGCCGGCCTGCGCTGGACCCACGACGAGCTGAAATACGACCACGACCGCACGTCCACCTCGGCCGTGGCGGTCAATGGCATCAACCCCAGCACCAGCAGTTCGGGCAGTACCAGCGAGGAAGGCTGGTCGGGCCGCCTGGGCTTGCAGTACGACCTGAGTGACACCGTGACCAGCTACGTCACCTACTCGCGTGGCTACAAGGGCCCGGCCTACAACGTGTTCTTCAACATGCAGCCGCGCGACACCCAGGCCCTCAAGCCGGAAACCTCCAACACCTGGGAAGTGGGCATCAAGGCCACCAGCTGGAACAACCGCCTGACCACCAACCTGGCCGTATTCCACAGCGACTACGACAACTACCAGGCCAACTTCTACGACACCGTGGCCGGCCAGGTGGTTACCCGGTTGATCAACGCCGGTACGGTCAGCACCGAAGGTGTGGAGGGTGACTGGGCCTTGCAGGCCACTCGCAACCTGAAACTGTCCGGCGCGTTCGCCTACACCCACGCGCGCATCGACCAGTTCAGCTGCCCGGCCGGCGCCGCCGCGTCCTGCAACGTCAACGGCAAGACCCTGCCGTTCAGCCCGGACTGGAAAACCTACGTGCGCGCCGACTACGACATCCCGCTGGACAACGGCATGGATATCGAGCTGGGCACTGATTACAACTGGCAGAGCCAAGTGCAGTACGACATCAGCCAGAACCCCGACACCAAGCAGGGCGCCTACGGCATCTGGAACGCCAGCGTGGCCCTGGCCGACTACAACAGCGGCTGGCGCGTATCGCTGGAGGGCAAGAACCTGCTCGACAAGTCTTACTCGCCCCTGCTGGCCAGCGGCAGCGGCTACGTTTACCGCGCGGTACCGCGTGACGACCAACGTTACTTCGGCATTCAAGTACGCAAGGACTTCTGACCATGAGCCAGGCACCACGACAACTTAAATTGGGCGCGTTCCTGATGGCCACCGGGCACCACGTGGCGGCCTGGCGGCACCCTGATGTACCGGCCAACGCGGGCCTGGATTTCAAACACTACAAACACCTGGCCCAGGTGGCCGAGCGGGCCCGCTTCGACACGCTGTTCGTGGCCGACAGCGTGGCCGCGGCCACCGGCGACATCGCCAGCCGCATGGCCCGCTCCGATCACTTCGAGCCGCTGACCCTGTTGTCGGCGCTCAGCGCCGTCACCGAACACATCGGCCTGATCAGCACCGTCACCACCAGCTACAACGAGCCCTACCACGTGGCACGCAAGTTCGCCTCGCTGGATCACCTGTCCGGCGGCCGCGCCGGCTGGAACCTGGTGACCTCCGATGCGGCCGCCGAGGCGCAGAACTTCGGCCGTGACGAGCACATCGGCCATGCCGACCGCTACAGCCGCGCTCGCGAGTTCTACCAGGTGGTCACCGGCCTGTGGGACAGCTGGGCCGATGACGCCTTCACCCGCGACAAGGCCAGCGGTCAGTACTACGACCCGGCCAAGCTGCATGTGCTCAACCACAGCGGCGAGCACTTCAAGGTCAAGGGCCCGCTCAACGTCGCCCGTTCGCCCCAGGGCCGGCCGGTGATCGTGCAGGCTGGTTCTTCGGAAACCGGTCGCGAGCTGGCAGCGCAAACCGCCGAAGTGGTCTTTACTGCCCAGACTTCGCTGGCCAACGCCCAGGCGTTCTACGCCGACCTCAAGGGCCGGTTGGCAAAGTTCGGCCGTAGCCCTGATTCGATGAAAATCATGCCAGGCGTGTTCGTGGTGGTGGGCGAGACCGAAGCCCTGGCGCGGGCGAAGTTCGAAGCGTTTCAGGCTTTGGTCGAACCTGAAGTCGGCGTCGCCCTGTTAGGGCGTATGCTCGGCAACTTCGACCTGTCCGGCTACCCGCTGGACGGGCCGTTGCCCGAGTTGCCGCTGACCGACAGCGGCCAGCAAAGCCGGCAGAAACTGCTGACCGAACTGGCCGGCCGCGAGAACCTCAGCCTGGCCGAGCTGGGCCGCAAGATCGCCGGTGGGCGCGGGCATTACAGCCTGATCGGAACCCCGGTGCAGATTGCCGATCAGTTGCAGGCATGGTTTGAACAGGGCGCGGCGGATGGCTTCAACGTACTGGTGCCGCATTTACCTGGCGGCCTGGAGGATTTTGCCGATCACGTAGTGCCCGAGCTGCAACGCCGCGGGCTGTTCAGAACCGAGTACGAAGGCACCACGCTGCGCGAGAACCTGGGCCTGGCAAGACCCGCCAACCCGTTTTTGTAAACCCCGTAGCCGCTGCCGCCAGGCTGCGCTGGCCCTGGGCCTCGCTGGAGATGCCCAGTGTACTCGAGGGCCAGCGCAGCCTGGCGGCAGCGGCTACAGGTTGCCACATTCAATAAGAGAGGAACCGATGACCTACATCGCTGCGCAAGACCGCTACGAGTCCATCCCTTACCGCCGCGTAGGCCGCAGCGGCCTGGTGCTGCCCGCGCTGTCCCTGGGCCTGTGGCACAACTTCGGCGACAGCACGCCCATCGACACCCAGCGCGCGCTGCTGCGCACCGCCTTCGACCTGGGCATCAACCACTTCGACCTGGCCAACAACTACGGCCCGCCCTACGGCAGCGCCGAGATCAACTTCGGCCGCCTGCTGCGCGAAGACTTCAAGCAGTACCGCGACGAACTGATCATCTCCAGCAAGGCCGGTTGGGACATGTGGCCAGGCCCGTACGGCCAGGGCGGCGGCTCGCGCAAATACATCCTCGCAAGCCTGGACCAGAGCCTGCAGCGCCTGGGCCTGGACTACGTGGACATTTTCTACTCGCACCGCTTCGATCCCGACACCCCGCTGGAAGAAACCGCCGGCGCACTGGCCACGGCCGTGCAGCAGGGCAAGGCGCTGTACATCGGCATCTCCTCATACTCGGGGGTGAAAACCCGCGAGATCGCCAAGCTGCTGCAGGAATGGAAAGTGCCGCTGCTGATTCACCAGCCGGCCTACAACCTGCTCAACCGCTGGGTGGAAAAGGACCTGCTGGACGTCACCGACGAACTGGGCAGCGGCGTGATCGCCTTCACCCCGCTGGCCCAGGGCCTGCTGACCGACAAATACCTGAATGGCGTGCCCAAGGACGCCCGGGTCAACAAACCCGGCGGCGGTTCGCTGCTGCAATCGCACCTGTCGGACAGCAACCTGGCGCACATCCGCTCGCTGAACGAAATCGCCCAACAGCGCGGCCAAAGCCTGGCGCAGATGGCCCTGGCCTGGACCCTGCGCGACCCACGCGTGACCTCGGCACTGATCGGTGCCAGCCGCCCGGAGCAGATCATCGAGAACGTCGGCGCGCTGAAGAACCTGTCCTTCAGCCGTGAAGAGCTGGACGCCATCGACCGCTTCGCCGTGGAAGGCGGCATCAACCTGTGGGAAAAGCCATCGCTGGCTGAATAACCCCGCCCCGCCGGGGGCTACGGCCCCCGGCCCTGCATTGCGAGAAACCCGATGAAACCACTAGCACGCCTGGCCGCCGGCCTGTCCCTGCTCGCCCTGACCTTCAACGCCCTGGCCGACCCGGCCGCGCTGCGCATCGGCTACCAGAAAGGCTCCATCGCCCTGGTACTGGCCAAAGAGCACGGCCTGCTGGAAAAGCAGTTCCCGCAAACCAAGGTGCAGTGGATCGAATTCCCCGCTGGCCCGCAAATGCTCGAAGCCCTCAACGTCGGCGCTCTGGACGTAGGCTCCACCGGCGACATCCCGCCGCTGTTCGCCCAAGCGGCAGGCGCGGACCTGGTCTACATCGGCGCCGAACCGTCCAAGCCTGCGGCGGAAGTGATCCTGGTGAAAAACGACAGCCCGCTGCACAGCGTGGCCGAGCTCAAGGGCAAGAAAGTCGCGTTCCAGAAGGGCTCAAGCTCGCACAACCTGATCCTGCGCGCCCTCAACCAGGCTGGCCTGACCTACAAGGACATCCAGCCCATCTACCTGAGCCCCGCCGACGCCCGCGCGGCCTTCGAGCAAGGCAGCGTCGACGCCTGGGTGATCTGGGACCCGTACTCCTCGCTGGCCCTGAGCGAAGGCCACACCCGCAAACTCGCCGATGGCACCGGGCTGGGCCTGTCCGGGCCGCTATACACCGCACGCCGGCAGTACGCCGAGCAGAATGGGCCGTTTATCCACAGCGTGCTGGACGAACTGAGCCAGGCGGAGGCCCTGACGCGCAGCCAGCGTGAAGACAGCATCAACGTGCTGGCGGGCAACATGAACCTGCCCAAGGCGGTGGTGGCGCAGTACATCGACAACCGCCCGCCTTCGCCGATTTCGCCGATTGATGGGAAGGTGATGGCGGCGCAGCAGGTGACGGCGGATTTGTTTTATCAGAATCGGTTGTTGCCCAAGCATTTGGACGTGAGCCAGCAAGCCTGGAAATGATGCGGATCAGTGTTTGGCAGGGAAGCCGAGCACCTGTGCAGGCTTCTTGAAGGACGGATTCGAGATCGGCTGGCGTTTGACTCGCAATTCCAGGATCCGAGCTGCATCAGGGAGTTCAAAGTATCCCTGCTCAAGGCTGCACAGCGATTCCAGTGTGTCAGTGGGTAAGCCAAGCACCTGTCGAAGTTGAGAGCGAGAGAGCACCTTGCTCTCAACCATCATCTTGATGCTTTGAGACAGCAACGACGGCAACTCATGTTGAAGGGTGTCATCCAGAGGTTCGCCCTTCACCCAGCCTCTCGCTGAACGTGCCTTCCAGAGGCGCGTAGCGGTGGTTTCGTTGATGATGTCCAAGTCTTGGCACCGCCTCACCATGGCCGCCACCGAGACCTTCCAGCGGGGTTTGAGTGCAAGCAGGGTATCCAGTGTGGGCCAACGCACTTCACGGCAGAAACTTTCTGCAGGCAGCAGGAAGGAGCTGGCGAAGCGATGGGCTTGTGTCTCCAGCAACGCGTACTTTTCAACGTACTGTGTTTGCGTCACGTGCCGGTGAAGCACGATATGCCCCAGCTCGTGGGCGGCATCAAATCGATTGCGAAGCCCATTGGCCTTGTCCGCGATAATGAGGGCGTAAGGCCGATCATCTGCCAGGCACCAATTTGATACGCCATCCATCTTCAGAAAGCCCAGATGGCTTCTCGCACAGACGATGCCGGCGCGCTCCATGATGTCGATTACATGCGGGATCGGGCCATTACCCAGGCCCCACGCCTGACGACATGCGCTGGCGACCTGCTCGATCTCGGCGTCGGAAATCAGTTCGCAGTTTTGTTCGTAGAGGCAGGGAACGTTGACGTCGGGGAATTCGAGGCTTTCCTGCAGTTTGAAGGAGATTTCCTGGAGCCACGACAGCCGGATCGCAGCTATTTCCCTCGCGGTTTCCGTGGCCGTGACATTTGAACGGAAGAAGAATGGACTGGCGGCGTCGCTGTGCACAGGTGACTCCACTAGCCAGTTCTGGCTTACGCCGAAAACCTCGCACAAACGGTGAAATGCATCTGCTTCAGGAGCCTGAAGGCCATTTTCCCATTTGGAGATATTTCCAGAGGCGCGGCCAACCAATTCAGCCAGCCCGGATTGAGTCAGGCCAAATGCCAGGCGCAACTGCTTGAGGCGTCCTGATTGAAAGCCTGCGACTCCCGTCCTCATCATTACCTCTTCGCTTGGGTTTCGGTGTCTGTGTCTTCTGCGCGGCGCATATTATCTCGCAATTTCACCAGCGCAATGGGTTTAAGACCAGCGTGCTCATCTTCAGCATAGCCATCGATCAGTTCCTCCAACGCACAGCTCATGTGAAAGCCTTTACCGTTGAAATGCGGTACCGCCAATGCAATAGCCAGCGGCTCTGCCTGGTTAGCGCAGCTGGGAGGTGGAGCATGTGCGATAACCAGGGCATTGATCAGGTGATCATCCGCTGGTTGCGTTACCTCATTGATCCAGTCGATCTGGGTGCAAGCCAGTGTTTCGTTCAATAGCTTGAGCTCTGATCGGTATTTGGCTTCACGCACTTCCTTCTGCCAAGGCAGCACCACGGCGGTCAGACGGACTTTGCCTATAGCAAGAAGCACGAAAAAGCTTCCCTTGGGCGCTGTCTCCCGGATTACAGGGGACCAGCGAACTAGCCCGCCCATGGCCTCTTGAACGTACATATAGCGCAGGTAACCGCGCAAATGCTCGGGTGGGACGTTGCGCAGCTGTTGACTGTCAGACATGGCTTTCTGGAAGGTCTGGGGGATGAGGATGCTCAGCTCCTCAAAAAAATCCTGATGAATCTCCGCTCGGATGAAGCGCTGAAGGTCGTGCTTGGTCACCATGGATACTGCCTTTCTTATGATTCGATAAGCGGATATCTAGCCAACTTTTCTTCGTTTTGAAAGGCTTTTTCTGTCCATTTGTCCGTATTTAGGCCAATAACGAAAAGGAGAGATTTCCTACGTGTTCGCAGGAAATTTCGGGATATTCAGCCTCAATAAATCGTTTTATATTGGAAATGATTGCCTCAAGATCTGTTGGCGTAAGCCTCCCCTTGAGGACACATGAGTTAAAGAAGCCGCCTCTATCAGGCGGTTTTCTTATGCATGACACCTTGGCGGTGTTTTGGGATTGTTCCTACACAGTTATCGGAAGTGGCCGGGTAGTGATGCCCCAGGCATCGCCCTATAGTCCTCTGCGTTGCTGAGCATCAGCGACCGGGCGTGCAAACCCGTGCTTTAGACGCTGTAGCCATCAATCTGCACAGCAGGCATATTTATGCCTGCTGTTCGGCTTTATGGTGGCTGTGCGTGGGAGACCTTCGGGTCTGCCGGTTTCTAAAGCCCGGTTTTGCACACCTGCGCACAGCCGCCACCTTTAAATCGTGTGCAAACGATGGTGGCGGTTCATCAGCTTTAGGGACTTAGCCATGACCAACCACGACGCCTCACCCCCCATCTTCCTGATCAACCCCGACTGCCCCGACCTCGACCTCTTCGAATTCGCCACCCGCCGTTTCCAGACCGTGCGCAACCTGATGGAATCCTTGTCGTGCATGAATTCCTGCTCGATCGAGGGCAAGGACCTGAATGTCGTCGCCGAGGTGTCGTATCACTTGCTGCAGGAAGGCTGTGAGGTGCTGGAGGCCATGCACCGTAGCCGCTGCCGATAGGCTGCGCTGGCCCCTGAGTACACTGATGATCTTCAGTGGGGATCCGGGCCAGCGCAGCCTGGCGGCAGCGGCTACGGTCGGCCCGCGTTGTTTGGGATTTTTCCCACAGTGTTATCGGAAGTGGCCGGGTACTGCTGCCCCAGGCATCGCCCTATAGTCGTCTGCGTTGCTGAGCATCAGCGACCGGGCGTGCAAGCCTGTCCAGAAACTTAGTCCCGTAAGCGCACAGCAGGCAGTAGAATTGCCTGCTGTGCTCGTTATGGCGGCTATGTGTGGGAGGCCTTCGGGTCTGCCGGCTCTGGACCGGTCTTGCACACCTGCGCATAGCTGCCACCTCATTCGCGTGCAAGCGAGGGTGGCTGTCTCAACTGTCCAGAGTACTTGCCATGACCAACCACGACGCCTCACCCCCCATCTTCCTGATCAACCCCGACTGCCCCGACCTCGACCTCTTCGAATTCGCCACCCGCCGTTTCCAGACGGTGCGCAACCTGATGGAACCCTTGTCGTGCATGAACTCATGTTCGATCGAGGGCAAGGACCTGAATGTGGTCGCCGAGGTGTCGTATCACTTGCTGCAGGAAGGCTGTAAGGTGCTGGAGGCCATGCACAGTAGCCGCTGCCGATAGGCTGCGCTGGCCCCTGAGTACGCTGAAGATCTTCAGTGGGGATCAGGGCCAGCGCAGCCTGGCGGCAGCGGCTACAGGCATCGTGCGGGGCTGGCTAAAACGGCGCATCACCCAGAATCGTCGCACGCTGCATCACCCGCCGCGCAGGCCGGTAATCATCCACGGCGTAATGCTGGGTGCTGCGGTTATCCCAGAATGCCACGTCGTTTTCCTGCCACCGCCAGCGCACGAAGAATTCCGGGCGGGCGGCGTGGGCGAACAGCAGTTTCAGGATGGCTTCGCTCTCGGCCGGTTCCAGCTCGTTGATGCGGGTGGTAAAACCATCGCTGACGAATAACGTTTTGCGCCCGCTCACCGGGTGGGTGCGGATCACCGGGTGGCTGATCGGCGGGTTTTTGCGGCGGGTTTCTTCCCAGCGGGCCAGGTCTTGCGGGGTGCTGCCAAAGCGCTCCAGGGGGAAGGTCTTGGTGAAGTCGTGGGTGGCCGTGAGGCCGTCCAGCAGGCGCTTCATCGGTTCGGACAGCGCTTCATACGCCGCTATGCCGCTGGCCCACAGGGTATCGCCGCCGTAGGGCGGGATCACTTTGGCGCTAAGCACTGCGCCCATCGCAGGGTTGGGCAGGAAGGTTACGTCGGTGTGCCAGGTGGCGTTGTCGCGCACGTCGGTGATGGCGGTGTCCAGGATCAGCACTTCGGGCTGCTCCGGCACGTTGGGATAGATCGGGTGAATGTGCAGATCACCAAAGTGCGCCGCAAACCGCGCCTGTTGTTGCGGGGTGATCGGCTGGTCACGGAAGAACAGTACGTGATGCGCCAGCAGCGCCTGTTCAATGGCGTCGCGGTTGTCCTGCTCCAGCGGCTGGGCGATGTCGATGCCGCTGATGACAGCACCGATGGCCGGGCTGATGGGGGTGATGGTCAGGCTCATGGCTGTCTCGTCATTCCAGGTAATCAGCGGTCGATCAATGGCTCTGGCCGTGCCAGGGCACCAGTTTGCGTTGCAGGGCGCGCAGGCCCATTTCCAGCGCGAAGGCGATGATGGCAATCACCAGGATGCCCAGGATCACCACGTCGGTGACCAGGAACTGCGCGGCCGATTGCACCATGAAGCCCAGGCCGCTGGTGGCGGCGATCAGTTCGGCGGCCACCAGGGTGGACCAGCCCACCCCCAAGCCGATGCGCACGCCGGTGAGGATGTCGGGCAGGGCGCTGGGCAAAATCACGTGGCGGATCAGTTGCGCGCGGGTGGCGCCCAGCGACTGGGCGGCGCGCAGTTTGGCTGGGTCGACCGTGCGCACGCCGGTGGCGGTGGCGATGGCGATGGGGGCGAAGATGGCCAGGTAGATCAGCAGCACTTTCGACAGCTCGCCAATGCCGCACCAGATCACGATCAGCGGCAGGTAGGCCAGTGGCGGGATGGGGCGGTAAAACTCGATCAGCGGGTCGAAGATGCCGCGTGCGATGCGGTTGGTGCCAATGGCGATGCCGATCGGGATGGCCGTGAGGATGGCGAAGCCCAGGGCCAGGCCGATACGGCTCAGGCTGGCACCCAAGTGCTGCCACAGGGTGGCGTCCATGTAGCCCTTGGTCGCCAGCAGCCAGCCTTTTTCCAGCACGGCGGTGGGCGGCGGCAGGAACAGCGGCTCGATCAGGCCGCTGGCGGTCACGCCCCACCATAAGGCCAGCAGTGTCAGCAGGGTGATGGCGCTGATGGCGCGGGTGCTCAGCTGGCGCCGTGGCTTGACCGGTTTGATCAAGGTGGCCTGGGCGTTGGCGGGGGCCTGGTAGCTGCTCATGCCAGCTCCTGTTGCAGTGCGGTGCGTTGGGAAAAGACCCGCGAGAGTACGTATTCGCGGGTTTCGATAAAGCGTGGGTCGGACTTGATTGAGCGGGCCGACTCGCCCTGGCCGTAGCGCTGGCCGAAGTCCAGGTTCAGGCGCTCCACCACTTGGCCCGGGTTGGGTGCCAGCAGGATCAGGTCGGTGGCCAGGAACACGGCTTCTTCGATGTCGTGGGTAATCAGGAACACCGGCTTGGCGGTGCGCTTCCACACTTGCAGCAGCAGTTCCTGCATTTGCTCGCGGGTGAAGGCATCGAGGGCGCCGAAGGGTTCGTCCATCAGCAGCACGCGCGGGTCGGCGGCCAGGGCGCGGGCCAGGCCGACACGTTGCTTCTGGCCACCGGACAGTTGCCAGATGCGGCGGCTGCCGAAGTCGGCCAGGTCCACCAGGGCGAGCATGTCGCGGGCGCGCAGTTCGCGCTTTTCGCGCGGCACGCCGGCTAGTTGCAGACCGAAGGCGACGTTGGCCAGCACGTCCTGCCAGGGCAGCAGGGCATCATCCTGGAACACCACGCCGCGCTCGGCGCTGGGGCCTTTGACGGGCACGCCGTCGAGCGTGATGCGCCCGGCGCTGGGTTCGATGAAACCCGCGATCAGGTTCAGCAGCGAGGTTTTGCCGCTACCCGAAGGGCCCAGGGCCACCAGCAGTTGTTGCGGGCCGAGGGACAGGTTGATGTCGGCCAGTACCGGCGCGCTGGCGCCGGGATATTGGGCGCTGATGCGCTCGAGTTGCAGCAGGGCCATGGGATCGATCCTCGTTGGGCTGCTTTACTGACCTCTGTGGGAGTGGGCTCTGCCCACGAAAAGGTCACCTCGGTGTATCAGGTAGATCGAGGTGAATTCTTCGCGGGCAAAGCCCGCTCCCACAGAGTCTGTGCAGATGGGTACAAAAGTTTACTGAACGAACTTCGCGCTTACGTACGGGGCGTAGTCGGGCAGTACGGCGTCGACCTTGCCTTGTTCTTTCAGGAAGGTGGCGGTGTTGGTGATGGCCTGGGTGGTAGGGGCGCCCAATGCGGTTACCTGGTCTGCGGCCAGCGGGTAGACGTTGCCCTGCAATAGCAGCGGGATGTCAGCCGCCTTGGCACCCGACAGCTTCACCAGCTTGTCGACATTGCTTTGGTTGGCCAGCCAGGCTTTCGGGTCTTTGCGGTAATCGGCGTAGGCGTCCAGGGTCACTTTGGCAAATGCCTTGACGATTTCCGGATGCTTGGCGGCAAAGTCCTTGCGCACGATCCAGGCGTCAAACGTAGGCGCGCCAACCTTGGCCAGTTCGCCGGAGGTGATCAGTACCTTGCCGCTCTCCTTGGCCACGCCCAGGGCAGGGTCCCAGACGTAGGTGGCGTCGATGTCGCCGCGCTTCCAGGCCGCGATGATGGCCGGTGGGTCAAGGTTGAGGATGGTAACCGTGGAGGGGTCGATCTTCCACTGTTTGAGGGCGGCCAGCAGGCTGTAGTGACCAGTGGACACGAACGGCACGGCGATCTTCTTGCCGACCAGGTCTTGCGGGCTGTTGATGCCCGCACCGTTGCGGGCCACCAGGGCCTCGGCGGCGCCGATCTGGGTGGCGATCAAAAAGGTTTCCACCGGCAGTTGGCGGGTGGCGGCGGCAGCCAGGGGGCTGGAGCCGACGTAGCCGATCTGTACGTCACCGGAGGCGACGGCGGTGATGACCTGCGCGCCGCCGTCGAATTTGCGCCAGTTGATGGTCGATTGGGTGGCTTTTTCGTAAGCGCCATCGGCCTGGGCCACCTTGGCCGGGTCGACGGTGGTCTGGTAGGCCACGGTGAAGTCGGCGGCCTGGGCCATGAACGTGGCGCCTGCCAGGGTGACGGCCGCCAGCAGGCGGAGGGGGTTGAATCGGGACATGGTGCAGCTCCTCGTCAGGCGGCCGGATGGCGTGTGTGAAGTTAAGACTAAATGATCTAAGAATCGGTAAATAAATAACCGTTTTTCATTAGCTTAGGCCAGCGCATTGTAGCCGCTGCCGCGCACGGTGTGCGCCCCGCCTCGTAGCAGCTGCCGAAGGCTGCGTTACAGGCGGCGCGGTGAGTCAGTAACTGCGCGGCGTCCGTGACGCGGCCTGGCGGCCGCTGCTACAGAAGATCGGCGGCGGTCAGTTGACGAACTTGGCGCTGACGTAGGGAGAGTAGTCGGGCAGCACGCTCTCTACCTTGCCCTGTTCCTTGAGGAATTCAGCGGTCTGCTCGATCGCCTTGGCGGTACCGCCTTGCAGCAGCGCTGCGGTCTGCTGGGCCTTGGCGTCCGGGAACGCCGAGCCGGCCAGCAGTTCCGGTACGTCAGTGGCGTTGGCACCGGTCAGTTTGGCGATTTTCTGTACAGGCACCGAATCCGCCGTCCAGGCGTCCTTGTGCGCCGCATAGTCGGCGAACGAGTCCAGCGTCACTTTGGCAAACTGCGCGATCACCTCGGGATGCTTGTCGGCGTAGTCCTTGCGCGCTACCCACACTTCGAACGTGGGCGCCCCCCATTGGCCCACCTGGGCGGCGTCGGTGAGGGTCTTGCCGGTCTTGCGGATTTCGCCCAACGCTGGCGACCAGACGAAGGCGCCGTCGATGTCGCCACGCTTCCAGGCGGCGGCGATTTCGGCCGGCTGCAGGTTCACCACCTTGACCTTGCCCTCCAGGCCCCAGTGCTTGAGCGCGCCCAATAGGCTGTAGTGCGAAGTGGACACGAACGGCGTGGCGATGGTCTTGCCCACCAGGTCCTGCGGGTTGTTGATGCCGCTGCCGTTGCGCACCACCAGGGCCTCGGCGGCGTTGATCTGCGCCGAGACGATGAAAGCCACGATCGGCAGTTTGCGCGAAGCGGCGGCAGCCAGCGGGCTGGAGCCCAGGTTGCCGATTTGCACGTCACCCGAGGCGATGGCGGTGACCACTTCAGGGCCGCTGTTGAAGCGGCGCCAGTCGATCTTCTCGCCAATGGCCTTCTCGTAGGCGCCGTCGGCCTGCGGGACTTTGCTGGGGTCGATGCCGGTCTGGTAGCCGATGGTCAGGTTGGCGGCCTGGGCGCTCAAGCCAAACCCGGCGAGGGCGATGGCGGCGAACAGGCGGCGGTAGGGCAGGGTGATAGCCATGTGGGGTGCCTTTGGTGTCGGGTTGTTATTGGAATCAGGGGTGCCAGATGGCGACGGTCTTGGTGTCCACCGGCTTGGGCAACAGCCCGGCGCTGAAGAAGGCATCGGCGATGCTTTGCTGTTCGCCCAGTTGGTCGAGCTTCACCGGCTGCACTTGGTAGCTGCGATGCTGGTTGGCCGCCTGCACCGTGGCGCTGTCGAGGTTGCCCCACAGCGGGCCAAGCACGGCGGCGGCCTGGTCGGGATGGGCCTTGGTCCATTCACCGGCTTTCTGCAGGTCGGCGAACACCAGCTTCAGCACGTCCGGGTGGGCCTGGGCATACGCCGTGCTGGTCAGGTAATAGCGCTTGTACTGGGCCAGCCCTGCGCCCCCGGCCAGCACGCGGGTCGGCAACTGCCGCTGCACGCTGGTGAGGAACGGTTCCCAGGTCACCCAGGCGTCTACCTTGCCGTTTTCGAAGGCGGCGCGGCCATCGGCCGGGGTCAGGTAGGCGGGCTGGATATCAGTGAATTTGAGCCCGGCCTTGTTCAGCGCGGCGATCAACAGGTAATGGGTGCCGGCGGCCTTGGTCACGGCGACTTTCTTGCCCTTCAGATCGGCCAGCGTTTTCAGCGGGCTGTCCTGGCGCACCACGATGGCCTGGGCCTCGGGCGAGGCGGTTTCCTGGGCGAAGTAGGTGAGGTTGGCGCCAGCCGCTTGCGCGAACACCGGCACGGTGTCGGCCACGTCGGCGCTGATGTCGACATTGCCCACGTTCAACGATTCCAGCAGCGGCAGGCCGCTGGGGAACTCATGCCAGCTGACCTGGATGCCATGGGCGGCCAGGTCCTTCTCCAGGGTGCCTTGCTGCTTGAGCAGGGTGATCAGCGTGGATGACTTCTGGTAGCCGATACGCAGGGTTTCAGCGGCCTGCGCCGAGGCGTTGAAGATGAACAGGCTGAGGGCGGCGATTAAAACTTTGTTCATGGGCGGACGGCGGACGGACATGGAGCACCTCTGGCCGCAGGGGCGGCTGGTCGGAAAGGGGTGACGGGATGTCCGGTGGACCGGTGGAGTGAAAGCTAAACGATCTAAAAAATAGAATACAAAGACTGTTTAGTAATTAGCTTAGAGGCCGATACAGGCTTTAGGCCATTGGTTTGGGCCGGCGGGATATTTATTCCAAAACGGTCTGAAAAGAGATGAAACAATTCTTTTTAGAGTTATGAAATATTATTTACTCTTGCCCGTCACAAAATGGACATAGACCATCGCTGAAAACCGGCCTAGAGCGGTTGAAGCGATGCTCGCCAGTGGCACTAATCGCAACAACCCCAGCGTAATGGACAGAAGATCCAGGATTGGGGGCAGACAAGAATTAGAATCATTACAGGAGCAACACAATGTACAAGTCTTCTCTGGCTTTGGCCGTGGCTGTTGGGGTGCTGGCCGCGCAAGCCAATGCTGAAGGTTTTCTGGATGACAGCAAGGCTACGCTGAAGCTGCGTAACTACTACATCAACACGGATAACCGTGATTCGGGCTCGCCCAAGACCAACAATTACTCTGCTGAATGGGGCCAAGGCTTCCAGCTCGACTTCCAGTCGGGTTATACCGCGGGTACCGTGGGTTTTGGTGTTGATGCTATCGGTCTGCTCGGTGTGCGTCTGGACAGCGGCCGTGGTCGCTCGAACAACTATTCGGGCGCGGCTGACGGCGGTAGTGTGTTCCCAACCGACGGCAACGATCCGGCGAGCGAGTTCTCAAGCCTGGGCCTGACCGCCAAGGCCAAGATCTCCAAGACCGAGTTGAAGATCGGTACCCTGCTGCCCAAGCTGCCGGTCATTCAATACAACGACGGTCGCCTGCTGCCTCAGACCTTCCAGGGTGGCCAGATCACCTCGGGCGAGATCAAGGACCTGACTCTGATCGCGGGTCAGATCGAGTCGGCCAAGGGCCGTAACTCCAGCAACAACGAGAACCTGTCGATTAGCGGTGCTAACGGCAGCGGCAACAGCAATGCTGGCGAGCGTAGCAACAAGTTCTACTACGCTGGCGCCGACTACAAGGTCACCAAGGACCTGCTGCTGCAGTATTACTACGGTGAGCTGACTGACTTCTACAAGCAGCACTTCCTGGGCCTGACCCACAACTGGGCGATCGGTCCCGGTGTGCTGAAGTCCGATCTGCGCTACTTCAACAGCAGCGATGACGGCGCCAATAGCAACAATGCCGCCTACTACACCACTGGTAGCTACCAGAACAACAGCACCGGTAAAGGTCCTGTGGACAACAACCTGTACAGCGGCCTGTTCCTGTATACCGTTGCAGGCCACACCTTTGGTGGCGGTTATCAGGTAAGCAACGGCAGCTCGGACTTCCCGTGGCTGAACCAGGGCGACGGTTCGTCGAACTACACCATCACTGACATGCAGATCGTTAAGTTCGGCCGTGCAGGTGAGCGTACCTGGCAGGCGCGTTACTCGTATGACTTCGCTGCCCTGGGCTTGCCTGGTGCTACTGCGGGCATCGTCTACTCGCGCGGTGACAATATCGATACTCACAGTGCTACCGTGCAGTCCAACGGCCGCTCCGAGTGGGAACGCGACATCACCCTGGCTTACGTAGTGCCAGAAGGCACCTTCAAAGGCCTGGGCTTCACTTGGAAAAACGCTATGACACGCAACGACGTGTTGTCTGCGCGCGACCAGGACGAAAACCGTGTGATCGTCAGCTACTCGATCCCACTGAAGTAATTTTTGCCGTAACCCAAAAACCCGCCGCGGATCCCATCCCCGGCGGGTTTTTTATTGCCTCCAAGGCCCGTAGCCGCTGCCGCCAGGCTGCGCTGGCCCTGTCCCCCGCTGGAGATTTTCAGGGTTCACACTGGCCAGCGCAGCCTGGCCGCAGCGGCTACGGCTTGCGCCAAATGCTTATGCTTTTGAGTGCTTAATAAATCGATATTTATTCTTTTTATTTCGTCTACGCTGAGTGCACAGTAGTTCCCATACAGCACTCAACAAGGAGCAAGGCCCCTCATGAGCATCCGCCTCGGCGACATCGCCCCCGATTTCGAACAAGACTCCAGCGCCGGCAAGATCCGTTTCCACGAGTGGCTGGGCAACAGCTGGGGTGTGTTGTTCTCCCACCCGGCCGACTTCACCCCGGTGTGCACCACCGAGCTGGGCTTCACCGCCAAGCTCAAGGAAGAGTTCGCCAAGCGCAACGTCAAGGCCATCGCCCTGTCGGTGGACCCGGTGGACTCGCACCACAAGTGGATCGAAGACATCAACGAAACCCAGAACACCATCGTCAACTTCCCGATCCTGGCCGACGCCGATCGCAAAGTGGCTGACCTGTACGACCTGATCCACCCCAACGCCAATGACACCCTCACCGTGCGCTCGCTGTTCGTGATCGACCCGAACAAGAAAGTGCGCCTGACCATTACCTACCCCGCCAGCACCGGCCGCAACTTCCACGAAATCCTGCGGGTGATCGATTCGTTGCAGCTGACTGACAACCACAAGGTGGCTACCCCGGCCAACTGGCAGGACGGTGATGAGGTGGTGATCGTGCCGTCGCTCAAGGACGAGGAAGAGATCAAGCAACGCTTTCCCAAGGGCTACCGCGCGGTGAAGCCGTACCTGCGCCTGACCCCTCAGCCCAACCGCTGAGCACTGATTCATCTTGTGGGAGCGGGCTCTGCCCGCGAACTATGCACCGCGGTGCATCTGCAATTACGCGGCGTCCTTTTCGCGGGCAGAGCCCGCTCCCACAACCAAAGATCCATCCCATTCATCCTCCCACGACAGGGTTTCAGGGCCGTTGATCACGGCCCTTTTTTTTGCCCGAAAATGCATATGCTTTCAGCGTCTAACCACATGAAAAAATATGATTTATGGATATATAAAAGGCCTGTTATGGTCAGTGCCATCTCGCTGATCGCGAGGCCTTTTGGACAACGAAGGAAGCGTCGCAATGCTGGTTGTATCTCTTGGTGGCAGTCCCAGTGTGCGCTCGCGATCCGGTGTGTTGCTGGAACAGACACGCCTTTGGTTGCAGCGTCATAACGTCGAAGTGGTGACTTTCCAGGTACGCGACTTCGCGGCCGAGGATTTGCTGCACGCCCGTTTCGACAGCCCCAAGGTGCTCGACTTTCTGGAGCTGGTGCAGAAGGCCGACGGCCTGATCGTCGCCACCCCGGTGTACAAGGCATCGTTCAGCGGCGCACTGAAAACCCTGCTGGACCTGCTGCCCGAGCGCGCGCTGGCCAACAAAGTGGTATTGCCCATCGCCACCGGCGGCAGCATCGCCCACATGCTGGCGGTGGATTACGCCCTGAAGCCGGTGTTGGCCGCGCTCAAGGCCCAGGAAATGCTGCAGGGGATCTTTGCTGACGACAGCCAGATCGCCTACGGCGAAGGCAGCGCCGCGGCGCAGCTGGCACCGGCGCTGGAGCAGCGCCTGGCCGATGCCCTGGACGAGTTCCACTACGCGCTGAGCCGCAGGCCCCATGCGCTGGACCCGGGCATTCTCAACGAAAGACTACTGAGCGCGCGCTGGAGTATCTGACGCCGCCCGTAGCCGCTGCCGCAGGCTGCGCTGGCCCCCGACCCCACTGGAGATTTCCAGTGCACTAAGGGCCAGCGCAGCCTGGCGGCAGCGGCTACAGAGATTTACTGGCCTTACTCGCCCGCCAACGGGCAAGCAGGTGCAGCCAATAACCCTATCAAGCAAAGGAGCGGCGCTATGCGCACAGTCTTTTTGCGTCGTGGGCTGGTCGCTCTGTTTGCTGCGGCTGTGTCGTTCGGCGCCATTACCCAGGCCCAGGCTGACACCCTGCGCATCGGCTACCAGAAGTACGGCACCCTGGTGCTGCTCAAGGCCCGCGGCTCGCTGGAGAAACGCCTGGCCGCCCAGGGCGTGCAAGTGCAGTGGACCGAATTCCCCGGCGGCCCGCAGCTGCTGGAAGGCCTGAACGTAGGCTCCATCGACTTCGGCGTTACCGGCGAGACCCCGCCGGTATTTGCCCAGGCGGCCGGCGCCGACCTGCTGTACGTGGCCCACGAGCCGCCCGCGCCCCACAGCGAAGCCATCCTGGTACCCAAGGATTCGCCGATCAAATCCGTGGCCGATCTGAAAGGCAAAAAGGTCGTGCTCAACAAGGGCTCCAACGTGCACTACCTGCTGGTACGCGCCCTGGAAGACGCCGGCCTGAAGTACACCGATATCCAGACCGTGTTCCTGCCACCGGCTGACGCCCGCGCCGCCTTCGAACGCGGCGCCGTCGACGCCTGGGTGATCTGGGACCCCTACCAGGCCGCCGCCGAACAGCAACTGCAAGCCCGCACCCTGCGTGACGGCAAGGGCCTGGTCGACAACAACCAGTTCTACCTGGCCACCAAGCCGTACGCGCAACAGCATCCGCAAGTGATCGCCACCCTGGTCGACGAAGTGCGTTCGGTTGGCGAGTGGTCCAAGTCCAACCCCGAGCAGGTGACCAAGGAAGTCTCGCCCCTGCTGGGCCTGCCGGCCGACATCACCCTGACGTCGGTGAAGCGCCAAGGCTTTGGTGCCGAGTTCATCACCCCTGAGGTGGTGGCCGCGCAGCAGAAGATCGCCGACGCCTTCTACCAGCTCAAGCTGATTCCAAAGCCGTTGAGCATCAAGGATGTGATCTGGACGCCGCCTGCCAAGGTCGCGACCGCCCCGTGATTTGTACCGCGGGCCGGCGCGTCGCGTCGGCCCCAGCCACCCTTAGGAGACAACTCCAATGAGCCTCAATATTTTCTGGTTTCTTCCCACCCATGGCGACGGTCACTACCTGGGCACCGCCGAGGGCGCGCGCGCCGTGGATCATGGCTACCTGCAACAGATTGCGCAGGCGGCCGACCGCCTGGGCTTCGGCGGCGTGCTGATTCCCACGGGGCGTTCCTGCGAGGATTCCTGGCTGGTGGCGGCATCGCTGATCCCGGTGACCCAGCGCCTGAAGTTCCTGGTGGCGTTGCGCCCCGGCATCATTTCGCCCACGGTCGCGGCGCGCCAGGCGGCCACCCTGGACCGTCTGTCCGGCGGCCGCGCACTGTTCAACCTGGTGACCGGCGGTGATCCGGAGGAGCTGTCCGGGGATGGCCTGTTCCTCACGCACGAGGAGCGCTACGAAGCCTCGGTGGAATTCACCCGCATCTGGCGTCGCGTGCTGGAAGGCGAGACCGTGGACTACGACGGCAAGCACATCACCGTGAAGGGCGCCCGACTGCTGTACGAGCCCGTGCAGCAGCCACGCCCGCCGCTGTATTTTGGTGGCTCTTCGGATGCCGCCCAGGACCTGGCCGCCGAGCAGGTGGAGATGTACCTGACCTGGGGCGAGCCACCCGCGGCCGTCGCCGAGAAAATTGCCCAGGTGCGCGCCAAGGCCGCCAAGCTGGGCCGCACCGTGCGCTTCGGTATCCGCCTGCATGTGATCGTGCGTGAAACCAGCGCCGAGGCCTGGGCAGCGGCCGAGCGCCTGATATCGAATGTGGACGACGAAACCATCGCCCGCGCCCAGGCCTCCCTGGCGCGCTTTGATTCGGTGGGCCAGCAGCGCATGGCGGCGTTGCATGGCGGCGACCGCAACAAGCTGGAAGTCAGCCCTAACCTGTGGGCTGGCGTAGGGCTGGTGCGTACCGGTGCCGGCACTGCGCTGGTGGGTGATGCCGAGACGGTGGCTGCACGGGTCAAGGAATACGCAGATCTTGGCATCGACACCTTCATCTTCTCCGGCTACCCGCACCTGGAAGAGTCCTATCGCGTGGCCGAACTGCTGTTCCCCCTGCTGGATGTGCAAAAGCCCGAGTGGCCGCAGGGTGGCAGGCCGGTCAAGGCGGCGGGTGAAATCGTGGCCAACGATATCGTGCCCCAAGCTGCGGCGCGGGGCTGAGGGCTGGTCATGGAAAAGATTATCCACAGGCTGGCGCCTTGGGCGCTGCCCGTCCTGCTGCTGGCGGTATGGCAGTTATCAGTGAGCGCCGGCTGGCTGTCCACGCGCATCCTCCCGGCGCCCAGCGCTGTGGTGGAAGCGGGCGTGGAGCTGGTGCGCAGCGGCGAAATCTGGACCCACCTGGCCATCAGTGGCTGGCGTGCCGGTGTCGGCTTCGTCATTGGCGGCTCGCTGGGCTTGTTCCTGGGCTTCGTCGTCGGCTTGTCGAAATGGGGTGAGCGCCTGCTCGACAGCTCCATGCAGATGATCCGCAACGTGCCGCACCTGGCGCTGATCCCGCTGGTGATTCTGTGGTTCGGCATCGACGAGTCGGCGAAGATCTTCCTGGTGGCCCTGGGCACCCTGTTCCCGATCTACCTGAACACCTACCACGGCATCCGCAACGTCGATCCGGCGTTAGTGGAAATGGCCCGTAGCTATGGCCTGAGCGGTTTTGCGCTGTTCCGCCAAGTGATCCTGCCGGGCGCGCTGCCGTCGATTTTGGTGGGCGTGCGCTTTGCCTTGGGCTTCATGTGGCTGACGCTGATCGTGGCGGAAACCATCTCGGCCAGCTCCGGCATTGGCTACCTGGCCATGAACGCCCGTGAATTCCTGCAGACCGACGTGGTGGTGCTGGCCATTGTCTTGTACGCCGTGCTTGGCAAGCTCGCCGACCTGGCCGCCCGTGGCCTGGAGCGCGTGTGGCTGCGCTGGCACCCTGCCTATCAAGTGGTCAAGGGAGGTGCCGCATGACGGCCGTATTGAAAGGGCAACCGCCGCGCCTGCTGCAAGGCATCCCGCTGGCGCTGGACAAGCTGCACAAATCCTTCGGCAGCCGTCAGGTGCTCAAGGACATCGACCTGCACATTCCGGCCGGGCAATTCGTCGCCGTGGTGGGCCGCAGCGGGTGCGGCAAAAGTACCCTGCTGCGTCTGCTGGCCGGCCTCGACAAACCCAGTGGCGGCGAGCTGCTGGCCGGCTCTGCGCCGCTGAGCCAAGCCCGCGACGACACGCGCCTGATGTTCCAGGAAGCCCGCCTGCTGCCGTGGAAGAAGGTCATCGACAACGTCGGCCTGGGCCTCAAAGGCAACTGGCGCCCGCAAGCGCTGGAAGCCCTGGAAGCCGTGGGGCTGGCCGAACGCGCCAATGAATGGCCGGCGGCCTTGTCCGGTGGCCAGAAGCAACGCGTGGCCTTGGCCCGGGCACTTATCCACAAGCCGCGCCTGCTGTTGCTCGACGAGCCACTGGGTGCGCTGGATGCCCTGACCCGTATCGAGATGCAGCAACTGATCGAGCGCCTGTGGAAGCAGCATGGCTTCACCGTACTGCTGGTGACCCACGACGTGGCCGAAGCGGTGGCGGTGGCCGATCGGGTCATCCTGATCGAAGACGGCGAGGTGGGCCTGGACCTGCACGTCGAACTGCCGCGCCCGCGTGCCCGTGGCTCGCACCGCCTGGCGGCGCTGGAAACCGAAGTCCTCAACCGTGTGCTGGCGTTGCCGGGCACACCGCCCGAACCCGAGCCAACGGCTCCCTTGCCTACGCAACTGCGCTGGGCACTCTGAACCTTACCCTCGTTTGAACAGGAAGAATCACATGACCATCAAAGCGATCAACGTCCGCAACCAGTTCAAAGGCACCGTGAAGGAAATCATCGAAGGCCCGGTACTGTCGGAAATCGACGTGCAGACCGCCTCCGGCATCGTCACCTCGGTGATCACCACCCGCTCGGTGCGTGAGCTGGAACTGGTGATTGGCAGTGAGGTGATTGCCTTTGTGAAATCCACTGAGGTGTCGATCGCCAAGTTGTAACCAGCTTTCAGGCAGTTTCAGCCCCGCACGGTTCGCCCTGCGGGGCTTTTTTATTCCCACAGGGGTATTCGGTCACAAATGGAAATATTCTCTCACGCGTGATGTATTGCACTCCCCGGAAGAAGGTGTATGTTTATCACATGTGATACGGAACAGACACGATGACGGACAAGCCAGACAGCCCGAAACCGGCAGCCAAAAAGCTGCCCGCGGAGAAGAAAACCTCCAGCTTCTACATGAAGCGGATGCGGGCCGGCCTGGCGGATGCCGGCTATGTGAAACACGAAGCCTGGGTGCTCCCGGAGAATCGCGGGTTGCTCAAGCAGGTGGAAAAACAGCTTCGTCAGCCGGTGATGGCTGGCACATTCAAGTTGGAGGAACACATGACCACAGCGGAGAAATGGACCCTTGACCGCCTTCACCAGGCCTTTCAGGCCCTGGACGAAGTAGCGTCGAAGGAAATCACCCTAACCCTGGTGCAAGGCGCGGAACAGAGCCTGAAGCTGGAGATGAACGAATACGGCGGCCTGCCGATTCACATTGCCGTGGTGGGCGAGCAGATCATCGTCGACACCGTGCTGGTGGACGTCGATTCGATCAAGGACCTGGCTCACTTCAACGAAGCCGTGCTGCGTAGCCGCGAGCTGTTCCCGCTGTCGTCCATCGGCCTTGAGCAAATGCCCAACGGCCAGACCGTCTACAACATGTTCGGCGCGCTGAGTGCCAGTTCCAGCCTGACCAACGTGGTGACCGAAGTGTTCACCCTGGTGGACAACGTACAGCGCGCCGCCGAAGCCTTTCAGGGCTTCTTCAAGTAATCGCCAAGGAGTAACGACATGAGTAATCAATCCATCTGGAGCAAGTTGTTCACGGCGCTGCGCGGCGGTGCCAGCGAAGTCGGCGAGACCATCGTCGACCACCAGGCCCTGCGCATCCTCGATCAGGAGATCCGCGACGCCGACACCGCGCTGGCCAACGCCAAGCGCGAGCTGGTGACCATCATGGCCAAGCACAAGCTGGCCACTGACCGCGTGGCCCAGTACGACGCCCGCATCAGTGACCTGGAAACCAAGGCCCTGGCCGCCATGAAGGCCGAGCGCAACGACCTGGCCCACGAAGTGGCCGAGGCCATTGCCGTGCAGGTCAACGAGCGCGAGACCGAGCACAAGCAGGTTGTCGAGTTCGGCGGCTACGTCGAGAAAATGCGCAAGGACATCACAAAGGCTGAAGCGCGCATCAAAAGCCTGCGCCAGCAGGTGGACGTGGCCAAGGCCCGTGAAAGCGTGCAGAAGGCCCAGGTCAGCGCCTCCATCGCCAGCGGCGGTGCCAATGGCAAGCTGGAGACTGCGGTGGGCACCTTGAACCGCCTGCAGGCCAAGCAGGAGCAGCGCGCTGCCGAGCTGGAAGCCCAGGACCAACTGGCCGATGCTTCTACCGGCAACGACCTGGAGCGCAAGCTCAAGGAAGCCGGCATCGTGCCGGACACCGGCAGCGCCGACGCCATCCTGGAGCGCCTGCGCAAGCAGCAGGCCGGCCAGTAACCCTTCTGTAGCCGCTGCCGCCAGGCTGCGCTGGCCCTCAAGTGCACTGAAAATCTCCAGTGTGGTTGCGGGCCAGCGCAGCCTGCGGCAGCGGCTACAGCCACGCCAGGAAACGCTTGTGATCGCCGCCAAGGATTTCAAACCCGTACTCTGGCTAGCCGGGGTGATGTGCGTGGTGCAGGTGCTCAACCTGCTGTCGGGCTATAGCCTCAACACCTATGGCCTGCTGCCCCGTTCGGCCCATGGCCTGCTGGGCATTGTCAGCGCGCCGTTCCTGCATGGTTCCATCTGGCACCTGCTGGGCAATCTGGTGCCGTTCGTGGTGCTGGGCGCGTTGGTGGCCAAGGACGGCATCCGCCGTTTCCTCACCGCCAGCGCGCTAATCGTCGTCATCGGCGGCCTGCTGGTGTGGCTGTTCGGCCGTGGCTACTACCATGTAGGCGCCAGCGGCTGGGTACTTGGTTTGTGGGTGTACGTGCTGGCCCGGGCCTGGTTCCATCACAGCTGGGCCAATCTGTTCTGCGCCGTGGCGGCCCTGGTGCTGTACGGTGGGCTGATATTCGGTTTTCTGCCACGCTATGGCGTCTCGTTCGAGTCCCATATCGCCGGTGCGGTGGCGGGGCTGATGGCAGCACGGATGCTTTTGCGCAAAGAAGAAGGAGTTCGATAAATGGGTTGGTTCAAGCAAATCATGGGGCTGGAGGCGCCTGCCGCCAAACCGCAGGCCCCCGTCGAAGGCGCGCTGGGCTTGGCCCAGGGCCGGTCGGTGAGCTTCGACAGCACGCTCAAGCTGCTGCTCGACGGCCACACCCGGGTCGCCATCCCCGGTACCCAGCAGATCTGGAGCGTGGGCAGCGTCGAGCTGGGCCAGTCCCAGTGGCTGAGCCGCTACTACATGGACGACGAAGACTACTGGCTGCAGGTGCACACCAGCGGTGACCAGGACGGCCAGGTGGAATCGGTGATCCTATTCAACTACCTGCGCTACGCCACCATCAGCAGCACGGCCGAGCTGCAGCGTCTGGCCGGCCCTACCAGCGACATCGGCCCGCCCACCTACACCCTTGACGGTGTGCAGTACACCCGCGTCTGGGGCACCGAAGCCGGCCAGACCGAGCTGGTGGACCTGCGCGAGCGCGTGGCCAACCCCAACGAATCCTACGTGGTTGAGCATCGGGCGATGCTGTATGCGCGTGAAACCGGCCTCACCGACCGCCGCGAGTTTCTGCTGTTCTCGGTGGAGCAGGACGAGGAGGGCACCGTCAGCCTCAGCGCCTCGCTGGGCATTTCGCTGTACTCCACCGACCTGCACATCCTCTGACCCCCATAAGGACATGCCATGCTAGACGCACTCTCGATTTCGCTGAACCCCACCGCGGTGCTGGGTTTCCTGATCTACCTGCTGGGCGCGGCGATTTTCCTCGCGCTGTTCCAGTTCATCTACACGCGCATGACCCCGCACAAGGAATTCGAGCTGATCCGCGAGGGTAACGTCGCCGCGGCCATCGCCCTGGGCGGCGCGATCATCGGCTTCGCCATCCCGGCCAGCAACGTGATTGCCTACTCCATCAGCCTGCTGGATTTCGTGGTGTGGGCCTTGATCGCAGGCGTGGTGCAACTGCTGGCGTTCCTGGCCGTGAGCCTTGTGCTCAAGGGCGTGTCGGCGCGTATCCAGCGCGGCGAGCTGGCCACGGGCATCTATGTGGCAGCGGTGGCGATCAGCGTGGGCATGCTCAATGCCGCCTGCATGACGCCCAACACCAACTGATCGCGGAGCCAGGGATGAAACGAAGCAAGTACGTACAACTGTCGCTGGCCGCCTCGGTGGCGCTGGCGGTGGCCGGCTGTGGTGCGCCGGAGAAGACTTACCAGGTCAAGAAGACCTTCGATTTCAAGACAGTGGCCGAGTGCACCGCGCAGAGGTTTCCCGTGGACGTGTGCTCCGACGCCTACATCGCCGCGCTCAACCAGCACCGCAAGATTGCCCCGGTGTACGACAACAAGGCCGACTGCGAAGCCGACTTTGTACCGGACTACTGCCAGGTCGATTCGGCGGGCAAGTACATGCCCCAGCTGGGCGGCTTCGAGATGGACGCTGATGGCACCGTTACCCAGGGCCAGCTGGATGCGGCCAAAGCCGAAGTGGCGCGCAGCGGCGGTGAAAGCAGCGGTGGCGGCTTCAACAGCAACGGCCTGCTCACGGGCCTGCTGATCGGCCACATGCTGAGCAGCAGCACCGGCAACTTCAGGTCGGCGCCGGTGTATCAGTACCGTGATGACCGCGGCAATTACTCCAGCTCCACCCTGGGCTCGCGCATCAACAGCGGTGCCACTTTCTCGCGCTCGCGCCAGAGCGAGTCGGGCAATGGCTACAGCAGTGGCAGCTTCGGTCGCACCAACGCCAACCCGGTGTCGGTGCGCCAGGCCACCACGCGCGGGGGCTTCGGCAGTTCGGCCACGGCACGCAGCGGCTGGGGCGGCTCGTCCTCGTCGCGCAGCAGTTTCGGCGGGTGAGGGCGGCATGAAGAAAATCGCCATCGCCGAACGCCCCGACTGGAAACAGACGGCCGAGCAGTTGGGCTTCATGTTCCACACCATCGATGGCGAGCCCTACTGGGATGAAAGCGCCTACTACCAGTTCAGCCTCAAGCAGATCGAGGACGACCTGGAAGACCCGACCCAGGAACTCCACGATATGTGCATGGACCTGGTCGGCCAGGTGGTGCACAGCGAGGAGCAACTGGAACGCCTGGCCATCCCCGCCGCCTTTCACGACCTGGTGCGCACCTCGTGGCTGGAAGGCCATCCGCACCTGTACGGGCGCATGGACTTCTCCTACGACGGTACTGGCCCGGCCAAGCTGCTGGAACTGAACTACGACACGCCCACCAGCCTCTACGAGGCTTCGGCCTTCCAGTGGGGCTGGCTGGAGCAGTGCCTCGAGCGCGGCCTGCTGCCTGCCGGGGTCGACCAGTTCAATAGCATCGACACCCGCCTGCACGAAGCCTTCGCTGCGTTGAACATCCAGCGGCCGTTCTACTTCGCCTCTATCAAAGGCTCGGTAGAAGACAAGGCCACCACCGATTACCTGCGCCTGATCGCCGAGAAAGTCGGCATCGAATCACGGCACATCGACCTGGAAGACATCGGCCTGCTGGACGGCCGCTTCGTCGACCTGGAGGATCGCTGGATACCGCACCTGTTCAAGCTGCACGCCTGGGAGTTCATCTTCCATGAGCCGTTCGGCGCGGCCATCGCCCAGTGCGACACGCAGTTCATCGAGCCGGCGTGGAAGGCGATCCTGTCCAACAAGGGCATCCTGCCGATGCTGTGGGAGGCGCACAAAGGCCACCCCAACTTGCTGGAAAGCCACCAGGACAGCAACCCGCGTTCGGCGGTGCCGAAGGGCTGGGTACGCAAGCCGTATTTCTCCCGCGAGGGGGCGAATATCGAGTTGCGTACGGCGGATGATCAACTGCACGTGGTGGAAGGGCCGTACGATGACGCGCCCTACATTTTGCAGCAGCTGGCGCCGCTGCCCAGGTTTGGCGACAGCTATACGCTGGTGGGGTCGTGGGTGATTGGCGACCGTGCGGCGGGCATCGGGATTCGCGAAGATGACAGCTTGATCACCAAGGATACCAGCAGGTTCTTGCCGCATTTGATTCTCGACTAACCTGTAGCCGCTGCCGCAGGCTGCGCTGGCCGGTGTGAACCCTGAGGATTTCCAGTGGGGCACAGGGCCAGCGCAGCCTGGCGGCAGCGGCTACGGTTTGAGTACGCGTTTAGGCAGAAACGGCGGCAGATACAGCCCCACATACGCATCAAACACCCGCATCCCTTCCTCCGCCAGCCGCGGGCTGATCAGCCCATGCAGCTGCACCGAGCGCGCGTACACCCGGTCGCCCAGCTCCATGGCCAGGGCAAACACATCCACATCATCCGGCAGGGCAGGCAGTTGGAAGTGCCGGTCGAACACTTGATGCATCAACACCCCCAGTTCAAGGTCATGCTGACGATCCGCCTGGGTCACTTCGGCCAGGCCGTGCTGCGCCAGGATCAGCTGGCGGGCGGCGGCGTCTTCGCTGTAGATCACCAGCATGCGCTCTTCCAGGATGCGCGACAGGTCGTGCCAGCTGCGCAGGCTGGCGTGGTCCACCGGCGCTTGCAGGCAGGCGCGGAAGGCGGCGTGCACGTCGGCGGTGAGGGCTTCGAGCAGGGCGGGTACGCTGGCGAAGAAGTGGTACACCGACGACGGCGGGATCTCGGCGCGCTCGGCCACGCTGTAGATCGACAGACTGCCCACCCCTTCGCTGGCCAGCAGGGCACGCGCCGCCTCGAGAATCGAGTCGATCCGGGCCTGGCTGCGGGCGCGGGGTTTGCGGGGCGTGGCGGTGCGGGTCATGGGCTTCTCCGGGTCAGGCGCGCATTGTAGGGGGTGGGGTTTGCGGTGTCTGCTTCCCGAGCTTCGCCCGGTCCCACAATGGAACCACATCCCCACTGTGGGACCGGGCGAAGCTCGGGAAGCAGGCGCCGCCGATAAACGAAAAAACCGCAGCTCCCCGTTGGGGAGGCTGCGGTTTTTTTTACAGCGCCCAGCCATCAAACCGTATGCAGATACCAGTTGTACTCAAGGTCGGAGATGGAGTGTTCAAACTCCTCCAGCTCGCTCTCCTTGCACGCCACGAAGATATCGATGTACTTGGGATCGATATACCGCGCCAGGATCTCGCTGTCGTCCAGCTCGCGCAGTGCATCGCGCAGGTTGTTCGGCAGGCTCTGCTCGTTCTGCTCGTACGAGTTGCCTTCCACCGGCTCGTTGGGCTCGACCTTGTTGGTCAGGCCGTGGTGCACGCCCGCCAGCACGGCAGCCATCAGCAGGTATGGGTTGGCGTCGGCACCGGCCACGCGGTGTTCGATGCGCACGGCGTCCGGTGTACCGGTAGGCACGCGCAGGGCCACAGTGCGGTTGTCCAGGCCCCAGCACGGGGAGTTAGGCACGTAGAACTGAGCACCAAACCGGCGGTACGAGTTGACGTTCGGGCACAGGAACGCCATCGACGCTGGTAGGGTCTCGAGCACACCGCCGATCGCGTGACGCAGCGCGGCGTTCTGCTCGGGATCCTCACTGGTGAAGATATTCTTGCCGTCCTTGTCCAGGATCGAGATGTGCACGTGCAGACCGTTGCCCGCCTGGCCCGGGTAGGGCTTGGCCATGAAGGTGGTGTCCATCTCATGGTCGTAGGCGATGTTCTTGATCAGGCGCTTGAGCAGTACCGCGTAGTCGCAGGCCTTGATCGGGTCGGCCACGTGGTGCAGGTTCACTTCGAACTGCGCCGGGGCACTTTCCTTGACGATGGCGTCGGCCGGGATGCCTTGCTCCTTGGCACCTTCCAGGATGTCCTGGAGGCAGTCCACGTATTCGTCCAGGTCGTCGATCAGGTAAACCTGGGTCGAGTGCGGACGTTTACCGGAGATAGGCGAGCGTGGCGGCTGCGGACGGCCGTTCACGTTTTCCTGGTCGATCAGGTAGAACTCAAGTTCGAACGCGGCGCAGATGGTCAGGCCCAGTTCGTCGAACTTGGACACTACCTGGCGCAGCACTTCACGCGGGTCGGCGAAGAATGGCTCGCCTTCCAGTTCGTGCATGGTCATCAACAGTTGCGCGGTAGGGCGCTTCTGCCAAGGCTCGTTGGAGAGGGTATCGGGGATCGGATAGCAGATGCGGTCTGCGTCGCCGATGTCCAGGCCCAGGCCAGTGCTTTCCACTGTCGAGCCATTGATGTCCAGGGCGAAAAGGGAGGCAGGCAGGTTAATGCCTTTCTCGTAAACCTTGTGGAGGCTGGTGCGTTCGATGCGCTTGCCGCGCACCACACCATTCATATCTGCAATCAGAAGGTCGACGTACAGAACCTCAGGATGTTCCTTAAGGAATGCGTTCGCTTCGTTGAGCTGAACGGCACGCGGGGGTACCGACATGATGCAACACCTTTGTTGTTAAAAATATCAATCATTGGGCTTTTGCTGTTTCAGTCAATCGGAAAGCCATCCTGAAGTCAAGCGAGGCCCGGTTTGCCCTGAATTGGCGCCTTGAAGCTATTTTTGCAGCATTTTGGGGCGATTTTTCTGTTTCCAGAGGCCCTCAAATGAATTGTTCGGTGGGGCGTGTTGTATTTTTTACGGGGGTGTTGTGAAAAAAAATGAACAACGCTAAGCTCGGTCACAACCCATAACGCCAATAATACCGGGGGATCTCATGTCACGCCTGCCGACAATCGGCGTCACCGCCTGCATAAAACCGGTCGGTTTGCATGCCAGCCATACGTGTGGTGACAAATACGTCCGCGCAGTCGCCGTGGCCGCCGAAGGCTTGCCGATGATCATCCCTGCGCTTGGCGAACTGTTCCAGCCGACCCAAATACTTGACGGTCTGGATGGCATCCTCTTTACCGGTTCACCTTCCAACGTCGAGCCGCGTCATTACGCCGGCTCCGACAGTGCACCGGGCACCGCGCATGATCCTGCCCGTGATGCTACTACTCTACCCCTGATTCGCGCCGCCGTGGCGGCTGGCGTGCCGGTTTTGGGCATTTGCCGCGGTTTTCAGGAGCTCAATGTGGCCCTGGGCGGTTCGTTGCATCAGCAGGTGCACGAAACCGGAACCTTCATGGACCATCGCGAGCCCAAGGACCAGCCGGTCGAGGTCCAGTATGCCCTGCGCCATGCCCTGGCTGTCCAGCCTGGCGGCGTTCTGCAAGCCATCGGCCTGCCGGCGCAGATCCAGGTCAACTCCATCCATGGCCAGGGTATCGACCGCGTGGCCCCGGGTTTGCGGGTGGAAGCCGTGGCCCCCGATGGCCTGGTGGAGGCGGTGTCGGTCGAGGCAGGCCGGGGTTTTGCACTAGGCTTGCAATGGCATCCTGAATGGCAAGTGCTGGATAACCCGCACTACCTGGCCATTTTCCAGGCCTTCGGCCAGGCCTGCCGGCAGCGCGCGGCGCAACGCGACGCCGCTGCGGCCCGTAGTGCCCAATAGCCCCGAGGTAGTCATGCGTACCAGTCTCGACCAGCTCACCGATTGGCTGAAAGAACACAAGATCACCGAAGTCGAATGCCTGATTGCCGACCTCACCGGCATCACCCGCGGCAAGATCTCGCCCACCAACAAGTTCATCGCCGAAAAGGGCATGCGCTTGCCGGAAAGTGTTTTGTTGCAAACCGTTACCGGCGACTACGTGGAAGACGACATCTACTACGAGCTGCTGGACCCGGCCGACATCGACATGATCTGCCGCCCCGACGAAAGCGCCGTATTCCTGGTGCCTTGGGCCATTGAGCCTACCGCGCAGGTGATCCACGACACCTATGACAAGCAGGGCAACCCGATCGAGCTGTCGCCGCGCAACGTGCTCAAGAAGGTGCTCAAGCTGTACACCGACAAGGGCTGGCAGCCCATCGTGGCGCCGGAGATGGAGTTCTACCTGACCAAGCGCTGCGAAGACCCGGACTTCCCGCTGCAAGCGCCCGTGGGCCGCTCGGGCCGCCCGGAGACCGGTCGCCAGTCGTTCTCTATTGAAGCGGCGAACGAATTCGACCCGCTGTTCGAGGACGTCTACGACTGGTGCGAGCTGCAGAACCTGGACCTCGATACCCTCATTCATGAAGACGGCACGGCGCAGATGGAGATCAACTTCCGTCACGGCAACGCCTTGCACCTGGCCGACCAGATCCTGGTGTTCAAGCGCACCATGCGCGAGGCGGCGCTCAAGCACAACGTGGCCGCCACCTTCATGGCCAAGCCCATGACCGGCGAGCCCGGCAGCGCCATGCACCTGCACCAGAGCATTGTCGACATGGAGACCGGCAAGAACATCTTCTCCAATGAAGACGGCAGCATGAGCCAGCTGTTCCTCAACCATGTGGGCGGCTTGCAGAAGTTCATCCCCGAGCTGTTGCCGCTGTTCGCGCCCAACGTCAATTCGTTCCGCCGCTTCCTGCCTGACACCTCGGCGCCGGTGAACGTGGAATGGGGCGAGGAGAACCGCACCGTCGGCCTGCGCGTGCCCGATGCCGGCCCACAGAACCGCCGTGTCGAAAACCGCCTGCCGGGCGCCGACGCCAACCCCTATCTGGCCATCGCCGCCAGCCTGCTGTGCGGCTACATCGGCATGGTCGAGGGCATCGAGCCCAGCGCGCCGGTGCAGGGCCGCGGCTACGAGCGCCGCAACCTGCGCCTGCCGCTGACCCTCGAAGACGCCCTGGAACGCATGGAAAACTGCAAGACGGTAGAGCAGTACCTGGGCAGTAAATTCATCATCGGCTACGTCGCGGTCAAGCGTGCGGAGCATGAGAACTTCAAGCGCGTCATCAGCTCATGGGAACGTGAATTCCTGCTGTTCGCGGTGTGATCAACCCGGGGCGCGCCCCGATGAGGAGAAGGCAATGAGCAACAAGAATTCGCAAACCCAAGCGTGGCAGGCCCTGAGCGGCGAGCACCACCTGGCGCCGTTCAGCGACTACAACCAGCTCAAGGCGAAAGGCCCGCGCATCATCACCAAGGCGAAGGGCGTGCACCTGTGGGACAGCGAAGGCAACAAGATCCTCGACGGCATGGCCGGCCTGTGGTGCGTGGCCGTGGGCTACGGCCGTGACGAGCTGGCCGATGTGGCCGCCAAGCAGATGCGCGAGCTGCCGTACTACAACCTGTTCTTCCAGACCGCCCACCCACCGGCGCTGGAGTTGGCCAAGGCAGTCAGCGACGTGGCCCCCGAAGGCATGACCCACGTGTTCTTCACCGGCTCCGGCTCCGAAGGCAACGACACCGTGCTGCGCATGGTCCGCCATTACTGGGCGCTGAAGGGCAAGCCCGAGAAAAAGGTGATCATTAGCCGCATCAACGGCTACCACGGCTCCACCGTGGCCGGCGCCAGCCTGGGCGGCATGGTGGGCATGCACGAGCAGGGCGACCTGCCGATTCCCGGCATCGTCCACATTGCCCAGCCGTACTGGTTTGGCGAAGGCGGCGACATGAGCCAGGACGAGTTCGGCGTGTGGGCGGCCGACCAGTTGGAGAAAAAGATTCTGGAGCTGGGCGTGGACACCGTCGGCGCCTTCATTGCCGAGCCGATCCAGGGTGCCGGTGGCGTGATCATTCCGCCAGAAACCTACTGGCCACGGGTGAAAGAGATCCTGGCCAAGTACGACATCCTGTTCGTGGCCGACGAAGTGATCTGCGGCTTTGGCCGTACCGGCCAGTGGTTCGGCAGCGATTACTACGGCCTTGCGCCGGACCTGATGACCATCGCCAAGGGCCTGACCTCCGGCTACATCCCCATGGGCGGCGTGATTGTGCGTGACGAAGTGGCCAAGACCCTGTCCGAGGGCGGCGATTTCAACCACGGTTTTACCTATTCCGGCCACCCGGTAGCCGCTGCCGTGGGCCTGGAAAACATCCGTATTTTGCGCGACGAAAAAATTATCGAGCGCGTGCGTGAAGAAACGGCACCGTATTTGCAGAAACGTCTGCGTGAGCTGAATGACCACCCGCTGGTGGGCGAAGTTCGCGGGTTGGGATTGCTGGGGGCCATCGAACTGGTCAAGGACAAGGCCACGCGCCAGCGCTACGACGGCAAGGGTGTGGGCATGGTGTGCCGCAACTTCTGCTTCGACAATGGCCTGATCATGCGCGCCGTGGGCGACACCATGATCATCGCGCCATCGCTGGTGATCACTCATGAGGAGATCGATGAGTTGGTGACCAAGGCGCGTAAATGCCTGGACCTGACTTTGGAAGCGCTGAACAACTGAGTGCTAGGCTTTGAGGTTGTTCGCAGGGGGGGAGGAAAAGGTTGCTGTTTTAATTGAAACAGCAACTCGGTCCTTGCCAGACTAGGCGGTGCGGTTGCCCCCGGCTACTGACACAACGGAATCAAAAAAAATATTGGAGCCTTACGCATGAAGATATTTGGCAAGACCCTCCTCGCCATGTCCCTTATGGGTGCCGTGGCTGGTGCTGCTCACGCGGACGACAAAGTACTGCACGTGTACAACTGGTCGGACTACATTGCACCGAATACCATCGCGGCGTTCGAGAAGGAGTCGGGGATCAAGGTTGTCTACGACGTATTCGACAGCAACGAAACCCTGGAAGCCAAGCTGCTGGCCGGCAAATCGGGCTACGACATCGTGGTGCCGTCCAACAACTTCCTGGCCAAGCAGATCAAGGCTGGCGTTTATCAGGAACTGGATAAGTCCAAGCTGAGCAACTACGGCAACCTGAACAAGGACCTGCTCAAGGCCGTGTCCATCAGCGACCCGAACAACGCCCACGCCTTCCCGTACATGTGGGGCACCATCGGCATCGGCTACAACCCCGAGAAGGTCAAGGCTGCCCTGGGCGCCGATGCACCGGTCAACTCGTGGGACCTGGTGTTCAAGCCCGAGAACGCTGCCAAGCTCAAAGGCTGTGGCATCAGCTTCCTGGACTCGCCAACCGAGATGATTCCGGCCGCGCTGCACTACCTGGGCTTCAAGACCGACACCCAAAACAAGGATGAAATCAAGAAGGCCGAGGATCTGTACCTCAAGATTCGTCCTTCGATCGCCTACTTCCATTCGTCCAAGTACATCTCGGACCTGGCCAACGGCAACATCTGCGTGGCCGTGGGCTACTCGGGTGACGTGAAGCAGGCCGCTGCCCGCGCCCACGAAGCCGGTGACAAGGTGCACGTCAGCTACGCCATTCCGAAAGAAGGTGCAGGCAGCTTCTACGACATGGTCGCGATCCCCAAAGATGCCGAAAACGTCGAAGGCGCCTACAAGTTCATGAACTTCATCCTGCAACCTAAAGTGATGGCCGAGATCACCGACGCCGTGGGCTTCCCGAACGGCAACGCCGCCGCGACCCCGCTGGTGAACAAGGATATCTCGGGCGACCCAGGCGTTTACCCGCCGGCTGAAGTGCTGGCCAAGCTGTACGCCATCGCCGACCTGCCGGCTGCGACTCAGCGCATCCTGACTCGCACCTGGACCACCATCAAATCGGGCAAGTAAGCCGAGCTTGAGGTTACTGGGGTACTGCGTCGCAACGCGCGGCGCAGTACCGCAGGTAACTGATTTCGAAATAGTTTTTGCTGCAAGGCTGTAACAGTTGTTAAGTTGCGCGCCGGTTTTTCAATCGGTCGGCACGCGGCCGTCCGCATTTTGTTTTCTGCATTACCGTTTGCGCATGCCTTCAAGCATGCATTTGTACTTAGGAGCCGACACTGTTGGCCGTCTCACAAGCGCCTGAAGTGATCGCTCAGGTCCCGTGATTCAGTCGGTCAGGCCTGCCAATACCCTGTGGCGGGCGACCTGAAGGACCAGGCTGCAAGAATCCAGGGCCCGCCTATCCGGGGTGGGCTGAAAAATTTTGTTGGGAGTTTCGTAATGGCAGTTGCCTCCGGTGCCTATAAGAAAGCCCTCGAGGGCGATCAGCAACCTAAACAGGTGCTGGTCAAAATCGACCGGGTCACGAAGAAGTTCGACGAGACGGTTGCAGTCGATGACGTGTCGCTGCAAATCAACAAGGGCGAGATCTTTGCCCTGCTCGGCGGCTCCGGCTCGGGTAAATCCACCTTGCTGCGCATGCTGGCCGGTTTCGAACGGCCAACCGAGGGGCGTATTTTCCTCGATGGCGTGGACATCACCGACATGCCGCCCTACGAGCGGCCGATCAACATGATGTTCCAGTCCTACGCCTTGTTCCCGCACATGACCGTGGCGCAGAACATTGCCTTCGGCTTGAAGCAGGACAAGATCCCGGCTGCCGAGATCGATGCCCGCGTGGCCGAGATGCTCAAGCTGGTGCAGATGAGCCAGTACGCCAAGCGCAAGCCGCACCAGCTGTCCGGTGGCCAGCGTCAGCGCGTGGCCCTGGCCCGTTCGCTGGCCAAGCGTCCGAAACTGCTGCTGCTCGACGAGCCCATGGGCGCGCTGGACAAGAAGCTGCGTTCGCAAATGCAGCTGGAGCTGGTGGAGATCATCGAGCGCGTTGGCGTGACCTGCGTCATGGTAACCCACGACCAGGAAGAGGCCATGACCATGGCCCAGCGCATCGCCATCATGCACCTGGGCTGGATTGCCCAGATCGGCAGCCCGATCGATATCTATGAAACGCCGACCAGCCGCCTGGTGTGCGAATTCATTGGTAACGTCAACCTGTTCGAAGGCGAAGTGGTGGACGACGCCGAAGGCCACGCGCTGATCCACAGCCCGGAGCTGGAGCGCAATATCTACGTGGGCCACGGCGTCAGCACCTCGGTGCAGGACAAGCGCATCACCTACGCCATCCGCCCGGAAAAACTGCTGGTGACCGTCGAGCCGCCTGCTGGCGAGTACAACTGGTCGCGCGGCAAGGTCCATGACATCGCCTACCTGGGCGGCCACTCGGTGTTCTACGTGGAGCTGCCGTGCGGCAAGCTGGTCCAGTCGTTCGTGGCCAACGCCGAACGCCGTGGCGCACGCCCTACCTGGGACGACCAGGTGTACGTGTGGTGGGAAGATGACAGCGGCGTGGTACTGCGCTCATGAATACAAAAAAACTCAAACGTGCCCTGCAACGAATAACGCCCGGCGGCCGCCAGTTTGTGATTGGCGTGCCGTTCCTGTGGCTGTTCCTGTTCTTCATGCTGCCGTTCTTCATCGTCTTGAAGATCAGCTTCGCTGAAGCGGACGTGGCGATCCCGCCGTACACCCAGATCTACACCTTCGTCGACCAGAAGATCCAGTTGCTGCTCAACCTGGGCAACTACGCGATGCTGGGCGACGACGACCTGTACATCTCGGCGTACCTGGGCTCGCTGAAAATGGCGTTCTTCAGCACCCTGCTGTGCCTGGTGATCGGCTACCCGATGGCCTACGCCATTGCCCGTGCCCGCAAGGACATCCAGACGGTGC
Organism: Pseudomonas sp. TE3644; assembly: GCF_056278815.1. Taxonomy (NCBI): domain Bacteria; kingdom Pseudomonadati; phylum Pseudomonadota; class Gammaproteobacteria; order Pseudomonadales; family Pseudomonadaceae; genus Pseudomonas; species Pseudomonas sp. TE3644. The sequence goes on from NZ_JBWBQF010000001.1 coordinate 6,703,475, forward strand.
TGTTGCTGCTGATCATGATGCCGACCTGGACCGCGATCCTGATCCGCGTTTATGCGTGGATGGGCATTCTCAGCAACAACGGTCTGCTCAACGCCTTCCTGATGTGGACTGGCTTGATCGATCAGCCGCTGCAGATCCTCAACACCAACCTGGCGGTGTATATCGGCGTGGTCTATTCGTACCTGCCGTTCATGATCCTGCCGCTGTTCGCCAACCTGGTGAAGCACGACGAAAGCCTGCTGGAAGCCGCATCCGACCTGGGTTCGAGCACCTTCAACAGCTTCTGGAAAATCACCATTCCGCTGTCCAAGAACGGCATCATCGCCGGCTGCATGCTGGTGTTCATCCCGGTGGTGGGCGAGTTCGTGATTCCTGAACTGCTGGGTGGCCCGGAAACCCTGATGATCGGCCGCGTGTTGTGGCAAGAGTTCTTCAACAACCGTGACTGGCCGGTGGCGTCGGCCCTGGCGGTAGTGATGCTGGCGATCCTGATTGTGCCGATCCTGCTCTTCAACCGTAGTCAGGCCAAAGAGATGGAGGGCAAGGCATGAAGCGTTTCAGTTTTTCCAACCTGATGCTGGTACTGGGCCTGCTGTTCATCTACCTGCCCATGGTCATCCTGGTGATCTACTCGTTCAACGCCTCAAAGCTGGTGACGGTGTGGGGCGGCTGGTCGGTGAAGTGGTACGTGGGCCTGCTGGACAACACCCAGCTGGTGAGCTCGGTGGGCCGTTCGCTGGAAATCGCCTGCTACACCGCCATCGCGGCGGTGGCGCTGGGCACCCTGGCGGCGTTCGTGCTGACCCGCGTCACCCGCTTCAAGGGCCGTACGCTGTTCGGCGGCCTGGTGACGGCGCCGCTGGTAATGCCCGAGGTGATCACCGGTCTGTCGCTGCTGTTGCTGTTCGTGGCCATGGCCCAGTCCCTGGGCTGGCCTGAAGAGCGCGGCATCGTCACCATCTGGATCGCCCACACCACGTTCTGCGCCGCCTATGTGGCGGTGGTGGTGTCGGCCCGTCTGCGCGAGCTGGACCTGTCCATCGAAGAAGCAGCCATGGACCTGGGCGCGCGGCCGTGGAAGGTGTTCATGCTGATCACCATCCCGATGATCGCGCCATCGCTGGCGGCGGGCGGCATGATGTCGTTCGCCCTGTCGCTGGACGACCTGGTGCTGGCCAGCTTCGTGTCGGGCCCGGGTTCCACTACCCTGCCGATGGAAGTGTTCTCGGCGGTTCGCCTGGGCGTGAAGCCGGAGATCAACGCCGTGGCCAGCCTGATCCTGCTGTCGGTGTCGATCGTGACCTTCCTGGTATGGTTCTTCACCCGCCGTGCCGAAGAGCACCGCAAGCGCGCCATTCAGGCGGCGATCGAAGAGGCTGCGGCCGACGGCTGGAAACAGCCTGATCCGCGCCGCGCGCAGCAGCCAGCTGCGGCCTGATGGTGCGCGTCGCCTGATGACGCCGCCTTCGGCAGCTGTTACACAACGGCGGCGTCTGCATCGCGGCCAAGGCCGGCTCCTACCACGGACAGCGTAGGAGCCGACCTTGGTCGCGATGCGGACACCGCTATTTATCCTGACACGATCCCGCACCTGTGGGAGCGGGTTCTACCCGCGAAAAGAACACCGCGAAGTATCTGAAGCACCACCGCGTCCTCTTCGCGGGCAGAGCCCGCTCCCACATGAAGACAGTTGCTGCTACAGGGTTTACCGCCCCTGTAGCAGCGGCCGTAAGGCCGCGTCTTACGCGCCGGGCACCAATCTCAGCGTGCTCATCGTCCCCTTCGCCACATCCCCCTCCTGTATCAGCGCCTGCCGGTACTTGCCCTCGATGTAATCCTTCGCCTGATCGCTGTAATGCGCGTCGAACAACACCCCGCTTTGCCCCACCGGGTTGATCGTCAAGGCATGCGCCGGGTCGGCGAAATCGATGATGCGGCGGGTCGACGGGCCATAGCTGACGTGCCACGGCGCGGGGCCGAGTTTTGCCGAGAGGTTGTCAGGCACTTCATGGGTGCCTGGCGCGGCGAACGGGCCGACGTTGAACAGCTTGTCCAGCGGCTGCTGTTTGCCCAGCGGATGGCCGTGGGTGAGGGTGTGCGCCTTGCCCCATTGCCATTTTGCGCGGTCGTCTCCCAGCGTCGCCTGCAGATGGGTCAGGCTGTTGCGCCAGGCCTTTTTCACGGTTTCGGCACGGCCTGCGGGCCCCCACCATGGTGAATCGGCATCGGCTGCCAGCCGCGGCAGGGCGCTGTCCAGGTCGCGGGTGGTCAGCAGGGTGTCGAACATGGCGTCGCCCAGCTTGTCGTGCATGGCCGCGTAGGTCACCTCATACAGGAACTGGGTGAACAGCGTGGCGTTGGTGGAATCCAGCGGGTAGTCGCCGTGCCACTGGCCAAGCTGCTCCACCAGGGCCTTTTCCTGCGGGTCGCGGACCACCTCGCGCAGCACCGGCAGCAATGGCTGGAGCACGCGCTGGGCGTAGCCGGTGCGGTTGCCCAACTGCAGCGCCTGGGTGTTGCGCACGTCCCATTTCACGCTGGGATCATCCAGCTGGCTGAACAGCTGCTGGCCGCGATCGGCCAGGTTGTAGTAACCGGGGATGGCGATGCCGGTGGGCGACAGCGGCTGGAAATTGGCCGAGATAATGAAGCCGCGGCTGGGGTTTTCTTCCTGCGGGTTGGCGCTGAACGGGTAGAACCCCAGCTTGTCGGCGTCCGGACCGCTGCCGTCGAGGATGAACTGCGGCTGCACGCCTGCCGGCCGGATGGGCAATTGCGCGGCGGCCCACCAGCCGATGTCGCCCTTGGCGTTGGCCCACATCAGGTTCAGGCCGGGCGACTGGATTTTTGCGGCGGCGCTGCGCATCTTCGCCAGGGTATCGGCGCGGTTGACCTCGTAGAAGCCTTCCAGGATCGGGTTTTCCGATTCCAGGAATGACCACCACATGGCGATCGGCGTGGCGGGTGCGACCTTGCCCAGCGCGTCGTTGATGATGGGGCCGTGGGGCGAGCGGCGCAGGGTGATAGTCACTGGCTGCTCGCCCTTGACCGCGACCTGCTGGGTGCTGGCCTGCAGGTCGGTCCATTGGCCGTGGTACCAGACCTGGTTGGCGTTTGCCGGGTTGACCTTCTCGGCCACCAGGTCCAGGTCGTCGTTCTGGAACATGGTCAGGCTCCAGCCGAAGTCCATGTTCTGCCCCAGGGCGGCGAAAGGGTTGAGCGGCTGGTGGTAGCCGTACAGGTCGAAGCCGGGTGCCGACAACTGCGCCTCATACCACACCGCCGGCACCGAGAAGCCAATGTGCGGGTCACCGGCCAGCAGCGGCTTGCCGCTGGCGGTGCGCGTTCCAGAGATGGCCCAGGCGTTGCTGCCCTCGTACTGTGGCAGGCCGGCCTGGGTCAAGGCCTGCTGGCTGAGCTGGGCGACGGTGTCCAGGCTTTTCCAGTCGCTGGCGGCCAGGGGCAGCACGCCTTGCGGGTGCCAATCCATATCGAAGATCTTCAGATAGCCGGGGCCTAGCTTGTCGCGCACGTAGGTCAGCAGTGGCTCGGTGCGGAAGGCTGCGGCGAAGCTGTAGGCCATGTAGCCGGCGACGCTGAAGGTGTCCTGGGCGGTGAATGGGCGTGGCTTGATGCCCAGCACGTCGAACTCGAGGGGGCGCGGGTGGCTGGCCTGGTATTGGTTGATGCCGTCCAGGTAGGCCTGCAGGGCCTGCCAGGCCGGTGACTGCTTGTCCTGCCGGGCCACGTACACCTCGGCCTGTTCGCGAATGCGCAGGCTGCGGAACAGGGTGTCGGTGGCTACCAGGTTGGGGCCCAGCACTTCGGCCAGTTCACCACGAGCCAGGCGGCGCATGATCTCCATCTGGAACAGCCGGTCCTGGGCCTGCACATAGCCCAGGGCACGGTACAGGTCGGGCTGGTTCTGCGCCTGGATATGCGGCACGCCACGGTCGTCGTAGCGCACGCTGACGGCGGCGGTGAGGTGGGGGAGGGTGAGGTCGCCACTGCGCTGGGGTTGCTTGCCGTGGATATACCAGGCGCCGCCGGCCGCAGCGGCGGCGATGAGCACGGCGAGGACGCTGAGGCTGCGTTTCATCGGGTGTCCTTGTTCGTTACGGTGCGGGGGCATTCCATGGGCAGTAGCAACCCTGGGCCAGGGTATGGGTGGCATTGACGTGCCGGCCCTCGGTCAGCGCTTTCAGGATCGGCTCGATGAAGCTGTTGCTCGAATTGCACGTCGCCCCTTCGCTGTAAGGGCCGAAATAGGCCAGGTGGCCTTGGTGGTCCCAGATTGCCACGGCGGGGCTGGCGGGGATGTGTTCGCTGCCGGTTATGGCCGCAAGGGCCTTGAATGTGTCCAGATCAGCAGGCAGTCGGCCGTGGCTGCCGGTTTTTTGTACAGCATAGAACTGCACGCCCTGGGGGCTGAAGGTGGCTTGCAGCTCGCCCAGGTGTTGCTGGTTGGCGACGTTGCAGGGGCAGGCCGGGTCCCAGAAGTGCACCAGGCGGATGGGGCCGGGGCCGGCCAGGGCGTCGGGAAGCTTCAGGCTGTCGCCTTCAAACAGCGTGGCGTGCTCGCTGAAGGCGCGGATGTAGCGCGACTGGAACCAGCCGTAGGCCACCCACAGGGTCACTGCGCAAATCAGGGCCAGCAGGCTGAGAAAAAGGGTTTTGCGGCGCGAGGCAGACATAAAGGCTCGGTCCGTGGCAGGACGCCTAGCTTGCCATGCCGGGCCAGACAGAAGAATATCGGCTTTGTGTTTATTCGCTTTCGACTGCGAGACCTTATGCCCGCAACCTTCCGGCCGGATGCGCTACGCGCCGGCCTCAAGCCCCTGGCCCAACGCCAGCCGCTGACTGCCGAGGCTCAGGCCTACCAGCGCTTTTATGGCATCGACTTGCCGTGCGAAAGCTGGCTGGGGCGTTTCGAGGCGGTTGGCTTCGAGCTAGTCAGCCAGGTGTGGCTGCCGCCTGCGCCGGTGGCCACCTTGTTCCTGCTGCATGGCTTCTATGACCACATGGGCCTGTACCGGCATGTGATCCGCTGGGCGCTGGACCATGGCTTCGCGGTGATCTCGGCTGACCTGCCGGGGCATGGCTTGTCCAGTGGCGAGCGCGCGCGTATCGATGACTTCGACGATTACCAGGCGGCCTTGCGCGGCTTGTTCGTGGAGGCTGACAGCATCGGCCTGCCCAAGCCTTGGCACCTGCTGGGGCAAAGTACTGGCGGCGCCATTGTCCTCGACCACCTGCTGTACCACGGCCTGGACAGCCCGGCCCAGGGCCACAGCATCCTGCTGGCGCCGCTGGTGCGGCCCAAGGGCTGGCGCTGGTCGCAGCTGAGCTATCACCTGCTCAGCCCCTTCGTCAAAGGCATTGCCCGGCGCTTCAGCGAGAACACCAACGACCCGGACTTCATGCCCTTCCTGCAGGCCGACCCGTTGCAGCCCGTGCGGCTGCCCACCGCCTGGGTCGGCGCGTTGAAAAACTGGATACCGCGCATCGAAGCCGCACCCCATTGCCCGCGTTCGCCGCTGATCATTCAGGGTGACGATGACATGACCGTGGACTGGGAGCACAACCTGAGCGTGCTGCAGAGCAAGTTCCTGGCCCCACAGGTGCTGATGTTGCCGGGGGCGCGGCATCACCTGGCCAATGAAGTGGCACCGATTCGCGAGCGGTACTTCGGGTTTGTGGATTCAAAACTGTAACCGCCGCACCTAATGACGCGACCTCTGTAGCAGCAACTGTCTTGTGGCGGTACACACTGTGGGAGCAAAGCTTGCTCGCGATGGCATCGACGCCGTAATCCAGAAAAACCGCGTCGCCTGCATCGCGAGCAAGCTTTGCTCCCACAGTGTGCACCCCGCTTCTGTAGCAGCTGCCGAAGGCGGCGTCATGGCCAGCGCGGTGTGCCTGCTGCTACGGGGGCGCAGTCAATTACCCTTGCGCGGGTTCAGGCTCGAGGTGCTTTGCCCCACCGCCAGACTGGCGCGCACGGCGGCCAGGGCGGCCTGGTAGTAGGCCTGGCCTTCAGGCGATTCGGCGAAGTTGGCAAATTCCTCCAACTCCGGGTCGGACAGGTCGCGGTACACGTACAGCAGGGTGTTATCCAGCTCACCGCCAATCTGCGCCATCAGCCGCTGACGCTGGCCATCGAGCATGCCCTGCGCCTGGTCGCCACCTAGAAGGCCGGGAATCATCTGGCTGAGGCTGTCGGCCGCGACGCCGGCGATGGCCAGGCTGACTTCGGCGCCGGCCTCGCGGGCGGGCAGGGCGCGGGACAGGTGGCCGATGATCAGCGTGCGGGTGTCGCTGGCTTCGATGTGCGGCAGGCCCTGGGCGTTTTTGGCCAGCTGGTCGCGGCGGGTGGCCAGCAGTTCGGCGGCCACCACTTTGCGGCCCAGCGGCGACTGGAAGAAGGCCAGGGCCGGGTTGGGGTCGGCCAGGGTCTGGCGCAGCCGCGCTTCGGCGCGCTGGTCCATGGCCTGGGGGGCGAAACGCTGGTCGCTGTTGTTCACCAGGGCCTGGAACACCGCGGGCGGCAGGCTGTTCTGGTAGCGTTGCTGGGCTGCTTTCAGGGCATCGGTGAAATGCGCCCGCTGCTCCGGCCAGCCGGCGACCTTGTACAACTGGTCGTGACTGTCTGCCCACGCAGGCAGGGCGCAGCACATGATCAAAAGGAAAAACAAACGGCGCATCAGGGACTCCTGTCGGCAGGCCGTCATTGTCCTTGGCCAGGCGGGGCTTTGTCGAGAATTCGTATCACTCCCTGCAACATAATCGACGTGCTGCAACTGGGGAGCCAAGTGGCTCTGTCCGTTTCGCGGGCACATGGATACTATGCGCGGCATGCAAATATCCTCTGATCACCCGCTGCTGTTAAGTATCGTCGACGACCTGGCCGAGCGCGGCTGGTCGCAGCAAGACCTGTTCCTGCCCCAGGCGCTGACAGCACAGCTGGCGGCCGAGTGCCGCCAGCGCGCCGCCCAGGGCGAGCTGGCGCCTGCCGCCGTGGGCCGTGGCCCGGCGCAGGAGATCCGCGAGGGTATCCGCGGTGATCGCATCCAGTGGCTGGAACCTGGCGAGTCAGCGCCATGCGACCAATACCTGACGATGATGGACAGCCTGCGCGAAGCCCTCAACCGTGGGCTGTTCCTGGGTCTCGAGGACTTCGAATGCCATTTTGCGCTGTACCCGCCGGGTGCGTTCTACCGCAAGCATGTGGACCGCTTCCGTGATGACGACAAGCGTATGGTCTCGGTCGTACTGTATTTGAACGATGCGTGGCAGCCGGAGCACGGCGGCCATCTGCGTATGTACCTCGAAGAGGGCCGCGAACACGACGTGGCGCCGACCGGCGGTTGCCTGGTGGTGTTCCTGTCGGGCGAGGTGCCCCACGAAGTGCTGCCGGCCCTGCGTGATCGCCTGTCGCTGACCGGCTGGTTCCGCCGCCGTGGCAATGAGCCGTTCTGATATGCACAAGATACTGGTCAGCCGCTGCCTGCTGGGCCACCGCGTGCGTTACGACGGGGGCGCCAGCGGGCCTTTCGATCAGCTTGATGTGTGGCTGGCCGAAGGGCGCGTGGTGGGGTTGTGCCCGGAAGTGGCCGGTGGCCTGCCTACCCCGCGCCCTGCGGCAGAGATTCCGGGCGGGCAGGGCGTGCAAGTGCTCGACGGCCAGGCACTGGTGCTGACCGAAGCGGGGGAGGACTTCACCGAGGCGTTCATGCGCGGCGCCCAGCTGGCGCTGGAAACAGTGCGCCGGCATGGCATCCGTATCGCGGTGCTCAAGGCCAACAGCCCGTCGTGCGGCAACCTGTTGACCTACGACGGCACCTTCACCGCCACCAAAGTGACCGGCGAGGGCGTCACCGCAGCCCTGCTGCGCCGCGAAGGCGTACAAGTATTCAGCGAACTGCAACTGCCCGAAGCCGCCCAGGCCCTGCAGTCCCTGTAGCCGCTGCCGCAGGCCGCGCTGGCCCTGTGCCCCGCTGGAGATCTTCAGTGAAATCGAGGGCCAGCGCAGCCTGGCGGCAGCGGCTACGTGAAACCTGCGCAAGCCCCGGTCTAAAGGGCTGCGAAATGGTCTAAGGTATCTCCAGACAAAACCAGAAACATTCCCTGGAGACCACCATGAAATCTCTTTTTGCCCGCGCCGCCGTTGCCGGTCTGCTGATGAGTGCTTCCCTGCTGGCCACCGCTGACGACCTGAAAAGCGTCGAAGCCCCGGCCGGTGCCAAGGTGTTCATCGTTTCCCCCGAAGACGGCGCGACCGTCGACAAGACCTTCACCGTGAAATTCGGCATCGAAGGCATGAAGCTGGCCCCGGCTGGCGATGCCACGCCTGGCACCGGTCACCACCACCTGCTGGTGGACGTCGATCAGCAGCCGCCAGCCGACCAGCCACTGCCGGTCACCGACCACATCCTGCACTTCGGCAAGGCGCAGACCGAAACCACCCTGACCCTGGCACCGGGCAAGCACACCCTGCAGTTGCTGCTGGGTGATCGCTTCCATGTACCGTTCAAGCCAGCCGTCGAGTCGAAGAAGATCACCGTGACCGTCAAGTAACCCCGGCGGGTTTGGCGCCCAACAAAAAGGGGAGGCTGATTAGCCTCCCCCTTTTTTCATGCTTGTGCTCAGTGACGCCGGCGGAAGTCATGCATGAACTCCGTGAGCTGCTCCACCGCAGGCAACGACAGGGCGTTGTAGATGGAGGCGCGCACCCCACCGATGGCCCGGTGGCCTTCAAGCCCGGAAAAGCCCAAGGCCCGGCTTTGTTCGAAGAACGCTTGTTGCAGGCGCTCATTGGGCAGCGTGAACGCCACGTTCATGTTCGAACGGTCCGCCTTGTTTGCCCAGCCCTGGTAAAACCCTTCAGCCTCGTCCAAGGCTGAATATAACTGCTGTGCCTTGAGCCGGTTGATGCCTGCCATGTTCTGCAGGCCACCGATGTCATTTAACAGCCAGCGCGTGACCAGCAGCACCACGTAGATGGCGAACACCGGCGGGGTATTGAGGTTGGAGCGTGCTTCGATATGACGGCGGTAGTTGAGGAACGACGGCAAGTCATCCGACGCCTTGCGTGCCACGGCATCGCGCACCAGCACCACGGTGACGCCGGCCGGGCCGATATTTTTCTGCGCATGGGCGTAGATCACCGAGAACTTGTCGGCATCGCAAGGCTTGGACAGGAAGTCCGACGACATGTCGCAGATGCGCGGTACGTCATCACGGCCCAGCACCCGGTGGAACTGCAGGCCTTCCACGGTTTCGTTGGCGACATAATGCAGATAGGGTGCGTCAGCCGAAAACGTAAGCTCGTCATCGGTAGGCAGGCGGCTGTAGCGGCAGGCTTCACCACTCCAGAGGGTCTTGATCGGCCCTTCACGCCTGGCTTCCTGAATGACTTTGCGGCTCCAGTAGCCCGAGTCGATGTACTCGGCCGGATGCTCGCTGCCGCGCAACAGGGTCATGGGCACCATGGAAAACTGTTGGGTCGCGCCACCTTGCAGAAACAGCACGTGGAAGTCCTGTGGCAACCCCAGCAACGTGCGGATATTGCTTTCGGCTTCCTCCACTACGGCAGCGAACCAATCGGAGCGGTGGCTGATGCCCAGGATCGACAAGCCGACCTCCGGGACTTCCACGATAGCCTGCTGGACCTGGGCCAGCACCGTCTCGGGCAAGGCGCCGGGGCCTCCGGAAAAATTCAGGGCATTACGCGGGTTAGTTGCCATAGACCTTGTCATCAAGACGATTGGACGGTGGGTTGCCCAGGCTGCTGGGCACTGCGGTGCACAAGCAGGTCGTGAAGGGCTGTCTTCACTTTCTGCATGTGATGCTGCTTGTTGGGGAACACGGCTTCCAGGTCCATGGCGTGAATCACCATGGCCGGGTCGATCTCGAACACCAGCAGGTCACCGTCACGCGTTTGCGCGCAGTCAATGCCCAGGTAGTCCAGCCCGGTGCGTTCGGCAATGGCTTGCAGGGCGCCGGCATGGCGCGCGGCGAATGCCGGGAAGTTGTCCAGGAAGCGGGCTTCTTCGGCACGGCGCTCCTCCAGCTCGTACATCCGGGCGTTGAGGTAATGGATCATCCAGTTTTCCGACGTTGCCATGTGGCAGGCGTACGGTTTGCCGTCGATGAGGAACACGCGCGCCTTGCGGAACAGGCCATCATCGGCCGCGCTGTAGTCAATGAAGCGGGCGAGGAAGTATTGCGCTGCTTCGACGCGCGACAGGTAGCCGTGGATATCCTCGGCCGAGTTGACGCGCTCCAGGCCGTGGCCGCCGTGGGTGCCCACCGGGCGCAGGATAATCGGGAAATCGATCCCGCCGGTGACATCCTTCAGGGCCAAGCTGCCGCGCGCCACATCCTGCAGGGTGGTCGGGGTGATGCGCTGGACCTGGGCCATGGTCAGCCCCGGCACGCCTTGCAGCAACTGGCTGGCGACATGGCGCTCGGACAAGGCCACCTGGCTTGGCGTATTGATGACCGGGAGCGGCCAGCGGCTCAGCGGTTCTTCGAGCTGCGCCAGCACCTGGCGGGTGCCGTCGGCGGCACTGATGCCCACCAGCACCACGTCGTGCTCGGGAATGGCCACCTTCAGGGGCTCGTCCGGGCTGACGTAGTAGTAGATCAGCTCCACGTCCGAGTCTTCCAGCAGGCAGTCAACCGGCACGTTGGCCGACAGTTCGCCCGGCACCATCAGTATCAGCAGGCGCAGACGCACCGGCTGCCGCGGCTTGATGTGGTACACCCGCTGCAAGTCCAGGGCATGGCCCAGCATTTCCAGGCCGATTGCCTGGTGGCCAAGGCACATCAGGGCTACCGACAGGTTGAGGTGCAGCTCGGCATCGTCTGGGGCCTGCTGCACCCCAGCAATCATGTCGGCGGCCTGCTGGGTAAAGTCGATGCCGGCGATGCTCATCCGCAGGAAGGGCGCCAGGCCTACGAATGCGGTGGTTGCACGTGGCGTGGAATCAGGGGGAGTGACGGGCGAATTATTCAAGCGGCTTGCTCTCGTGGACCGATGCAATACGGATAGTGTCGGACTGTAGCACGGGGTTTGTCAGCTTTCAGTGAAGGCGTCGTTACCGTTGCGACATAATACCGTACGTGGCCAGGGCACTCGTCGGCAGGCGTTGTGAGGGCCAAAAAAAAGAGGCCCGAAGGCCTCTTTCTTGATGACGCAGGCTTGCTTAGAACAGAACGCGGCTACGGATGGTGCCTTTGATCTGTTGCAGCTTGGCCTGGGCCAGGTCCGAGTAATCGGCGTCCACGTCGATAACCACGTAGCCGACTTTCTCGTTGGTCTGCAGGAACTGACCGGAGATGTTGATGCCGTTTTCGGCGAACACCTTGTTGATCTCGCTCAGCACGCCCGGGATGTTCTCGTGGATGTGCAGCAGACGGTGCTTGCCCGGGTGAGCCGGCAGGGCCACTTCAGGGAAGTTGACCGACGACACCGAGGTACCGTTGTCGCTGTACTTGACCAGTTTCTCGGCCACTTCCAGGCCGATGTTGGCCTGGGCTTCGGCGGTGGAACCACCGATGTGCGGGGTCAGGATCACGTTGTCCAGGCCACGCAGCGGGCTTTCGAAGATGTCGTCGTTGGAGCGTGGCTCCACCGGGAACACGTCGATGGCGGCGCCGATCAGGTGCTTGTCCTTGATGGCTTCGGCCAGGTGGTCCAGCTCGACCACGGTGCCGCGGGCGGCGTTGATCAGGATGCCGCCCTTCTTGATGGCGCGGATTTCCTTCTCGCCCATCATCCACTGGGTAGCAGCGGTTTCAGGCACGTGCAGCGAGACGATGTCGGACATGCCCAGCAGCTCGGTCAGGCTGGCAACCTGAGTGGCGTTGCCCAGCGGCAGCTTGGTGATGGTGTCGTAGAAGAACACCTGCATGCCCAGGCTTTCGGCCAGAACCGACAGTTGGGTACCGATCGAGCCGTAGCCGACGATGCCCAGCTTCTTGCCGCGGATCTCGAAGGAGTTGGCCGCGCTCTTGATCCAGCCACCACGGTGGCAGGAAGCGTTCTTCTCGGGGATGCCGCGCAGCAGCAGGATAGCCTCGGCCAGCACCAGTTCGGCTACCGAACGGGTGTTGGAGTACGGGGCGTTGAACACGGCGATGCCGCGCTCGCGGGCCGCGTCCAGGTCTACCTGGTTGGTGCCGATGCAGAAGCAGCCGACAGCTACCAGTTTTTTCGCGCAATCGAACAGCTCTTCAGTCAGCTGGGTGCGGGAGCGGATACCGATGAAGTGTGCATCGGCGATCTTTTCCTTCAGCTCGGCTTCTGGCAGCGCCTTGATGTGGTACTCGATGTTCGTGTACCCGGCGGCCTTGAGGACGTCGACGGCGGATTGGTGGACGCCTTCGAGAAGAAGGAACTTGATCTTGCTCTTATCGAGAGAAGTCTTGCTCATCTGCGTAAACCTGTGTCCCGGAGAAAAAATGGCAGGGGGGATGAAGCCAGTCGCAGAATCGGCGCAAAGCGCGATTAGCGGGGGGCGTATGCTAGCATATCCCCCCCTTGATAAGCCCATCCCTGGGACGTGAAGTGTGCTCAGGGTGACTATGAATAGTTCGAGAGTTCTGCGATGACCCATTCAGCGTTTCTTGAAGAGCTTCACACCCTGGTTGAACCCGGCAAGGTACTCACCGACGCCGACTCTCTCGAGGCTTATGGCAAGGACTGGACGAAGCAATTCGCCCCGGCCCCCAGTGCAATCGTCTTCCCCAAGACCGTCGAACAGGTCCAGGCCATCGTGCGCTGGGCCAACACCCACAAGATTGCGCTGGTGCCCTCGGGCGGCCGCACCGGCCTGTCTGCGGCGGCGGTTGCCGCCAATGGCGAAGTGGTGGTGTCGTTCGACTACATGAACAGGATTGGCGCCGTGGATACCGTTGATCGGACCGTGGTGTGCCAACCGGGCGTGATCACCAAGCAGTTGCAGAACCTGGCCAAGGATCACGACCTGTATTACCCGGTGGACTTCGCCTCCTCCGGTTCCAGCCAGATTGGCGGCAATATCGGCACCAATGCCGGCGGCATCAAGGTGATTCGCTACGGCATGACCCGCAACTGGGTGGCCGGCCTGAAAGTGGTGACCGGCAAGGGCGACCTGTTGGAACTCAACAAGGACCTGATCAAGAACGCCACCGGCTACGACATGCGCCAGCTGTTCATCGGCGCCGAGGGCACCCTGGGTTTCGTGGTGGAAGCCACCATGCGCCTGGACCGGGCGCCGAAAAACCTCACCGCCATGGTGCTGGGCACGCCGGATTTCGATTCGATCATGCCGGTATTGCACGCCTTCCGCGGCAAACTTGACCTGACTGCGTTCGAATTCTTCAGCGACAAGGCCCTGGCCAAGGTCATGGCCCGCGGCGATGTGCCGCCGCCGTTCGCCACCGACTGCCCGTTCTACGCCCTGCTGGAGTTCGAGGCCACCACCGAAGAGGTGTCCAACGAAGCGCTGGCCACCTTCGAGCACTGCGTGGAGCAGGGTTGGGTGGTGGATGGCGTGATGAGCCAGAGCGAACAGCAACTGGCCAACCTGTGGAAGCTGCGCGAGTACATCTCCGAGACCATCTCGCACCGCACGCCCTACAAGAACGACATCTCGGTGACCGTGGCCCAGGTGCCGGCGTTCCTGAAGGACATCGACACCATCGTCAGCGCCAGCTACCCGGATTTCGAAGTGGTGTGGTACGGCCACATCGGCGACGGCAACCTGCACTTGAACATCCTCAAGCCTGAAGACCTGAGCAAGGAAGAGTTCTTTGCCAAGTGCGTATCGGTGAATACCGCGGTGTTCGAGACGGTGCAGAAGTACAACGGCTCGATCTCTGCCGAGCACGGCGTGGGCCTGGTCAAGCGCGATTATCTGGACTACAGCCGCTCGCCTGCGGAAATCGAATACATGAAAGCCCTGAAGGCGGTGTTCGACCCCAATGGCATCATGAACCCTGGCAAGATCTTCCCGGTTGATCAATAAGGAGTCGGTCATGAGCTATCAGCATCAATATGTAGACGGTACCCGCATTCACTTTCCCCTCGGCAAAGTGGTGTGCATTGGCCGCAACTACGCCGAACACGCCAAGGAACTGAACAACCCGGTGCCTACCGAGCCGCTGCTGTTCATCAAGCCGGGCAGCTGCGTGGTGCCGGTGGAAGGCGGCTTCAAGATCCCGACTGATCGCGGTTCGGTGCATTACGAGGCGGAAATCGCCGTGCTGCTGGGCAAGCCGCTGTCCACCCGGCCCAGCGAGGAAGAGGTACTGGACGCCATTTCCGGTTTCGCCCCGGCGCTGGACCTGACCCTGCGCGACGTGCAGAGCAAGCTCAAGGAAAAAGGCCTGCCGTGGGAGCTGGCCAAGTCGTTCGACGGTGCGGCGGTGATCGCGCCGTTCGTGGCCACCGGCACCTACCCGGACCTGACCGACATCCCGGTGCGCCTGACCATCAATGGCGAAGTGCGCCAGGACGGCAACAGCAACCTGATGCTCAACCCCATCGTGCCGATGATCCAGTACATGGCCGCGCACTTCTCGCTGCAGGCCGGCGACGTGATCCTGACCGGTACGCCGGCCGGGGTTGGCGCGCTGAACCCGGGCGATGAGCTGGTGCTGGAATTGCCGGGTGCCAGCCGTTTCGAGTCCGTTGTGAACTGACCTCCGGGCTTTTGCTTTTTTTTCACACGTCATCCGGATAATGCGGCTTAATCACCCTGCGCGCCGTTGCGCCCAGGGTCGCCGCATTCTCAGGAAGACATCCACATGGCCGTATCCCCCTCCGTTTCCTCGCCAGCGCGCGGGCGCAAATCGCGCTTTTTGACCCGCTGGTATGTCTGGCTGTTGCTTGTCGTGGCGGCCTACGCCGTTGCCGCGATCATGCAGTGGGACACCCGGGTCAAACTCTGGGTGATTGAGCGCATGACCCCCCAGGCTCAGCGCGATGCTGCGGTCTGGCTGCCCGATTACCACGCCTTTATTGATGGCAAGAAAATGGTGGGCCTGGAGACGGACGAAGCGTCAGACCTGACCTACAACCCCGATACCAAGACGCTGTTCTCGGTGATGGGCAAGCATGCGTTCCTGGTGGAGTTGAACCTGGAAGGCGACGTGCTGCGCAAGATGCCACTCAATGGCTGGTCCAACCCCGAGGGCGTGACTTACCTGAGCGGTGGCCGTATGGCGATTACCGATGAGCGTCAGCACCTGATGACCGTGGTCACCGTGACCCCCGAGACCCAGGCGTTGAACCTGGCCGATTGGCCGCAGTTCGACCTGGGGCCGTCGGCCAATCAGAACAAGGCGTTCGAGGGGATTGCCTGGGACCCGCGTCGCGGCCAGATCCTGTTGGGTGAAGAGCGTCCGGCGGCGATGTTCGCGCTCAAGAGCGATGACAAGGGGCAGTGGCAGGGCGACAAAGTGAAGCTGCCCTACACCACCCTGAACATGCGCAACCTGTCGGCGCTGGCCGTTGACCGGCGCACGGGCAATACCCTGGCCCTGTCGGCGGACTCGCACATGCTGTTGGAGCTGGACCCCAGCGGCAAACAGATCAGCTACATGACCTTGCTGGGCGGCCTGAACGGCCTGAAGGACACCATTCCACGCGCAGAAGGCGTGACGATGGACGAAAGCGGGACTATCTATATGGTCAGCGAGCCGAACCTGTTCTACGTGTTCCGCAAGTTCTGATTGCCTGTAGCCGCTGCCGCAGGCTGCGCTGGCCCTATGCCACGCTGAACATCTTCAGTGTATTCCAGGGCCAGCGCAGCCTGCGGCAGCGGCTACAGAGGTATCACTTGGTGAGGGTCTTCACGCCTTCGGCGGTACCCAGCAACAGCAGGTCAGCCGGACGCGCCGCGAACAGGCCGTTGGTCACCACGCCGACAATCGCATTGATCTGCGCTTCCAGTGCCACCGGGTCGGTGATCTGCATGTTGTGCACATCGAGAATGATGTTGCCGTTGTCAGTGATCACCCCTTCACGGTACACCGGGTCGCCGCCCAGCTTGACCAGCTGGCGCGCCACGTGGCTGCGGGCCATCGGGATGACTTCCACCGGCAGCGGGAACGCGCCCAGCACCGGCACCAGCTTGCTGGCGTCGGCGATGCAGATGAAGGTCTTGGCCACAGCCGCGACGATCTTCTCGCGGGTCAGGGCTGCGCCGCCGCCCTTGATCAGGTTCAGCTTCTCGTCGCTTTCATCGGCGCCGTCCACGTAGAACTCCAGGTCGCTGACGGTGTTCAGCTCGTACACTGGGATGCCGTGGCCCTTGAGGCGCGCAGCGGTGGCTTCGGAGCTGGCAACGGCGCCGTCGAAGGCACCCTTGTGCTGGGCCAGGGCGTCGATGAAGCAGTTGGCTGTCGAGCCGGTGCCGACGCCGACGATGCTCTTGTCGTCCAGCTTGGGCAGAATGAAGTCGACAGCAGCCTGGGCGACGGCCTGTTTGAGTTGGTCCTGGGTCATGCGGGCTCCGGAGCGGGCACAAAGTAGCGGGGGAAGGGCGGCATTATACCCCTTTGCTGTGGTCCTTGGCTGGAACGCTGGGGTAGACTCGCAGGTCTTGCTCAACCGCCAGTGATGCTTCCGATGCTCGAACAGTACGTTAAGAAGATCCTCACCTCGCGCGTCTACGACGTTGCCGTGGAAACCCCCTTGCAGGCCGCCGGCCAGCTGTCCAAACGCCTGGGCAACAGTATTCTGCTCAAGCGCGAAGACCTGCAGCCGGTGTTTTCCTTCAAGATTCGCGGCGCCTACAACAAACTGGCGCAGTTGAGCGACGAAGAACGTGCCCGTGGCGTAGTCACCGCCTCGGCCGGCAACCACGCCCAGGGCCTGGCCCTGGCGGCGCGGGAAATGGGCGTGAAAGCCACCATCGTGATGCCCAAGACCACCCCCGAGATCAAGGTCGAAGGCGTGCGCTCGCGCGGCGGCAAGGTGGTGCTGCATGGCGACTCCTTCCCCGAGGCCCTGGCCTACTCGCTCAAGCTGGTGGACGAGAAGGGTTACGTCTACATCCACCCGTATGACGATCCGCACACCATCGCCGGCCAGGGCACCGTGGCCATGGAGATTCTGCGTCAGCACCCCGGCAACCTGGACGCGATCTTCGTACCCGTGGGCGGCGGCGGCCTGATCGCCGGTATCGCGGCCTACGTGAAGTACCTGCGCCCCGAGATCAAGGTCATCGGCGTGGAGCCGGACGACTCCAACTGCCTGCAAGCCGCCATGGCGGCGGGCGAGCGCGTGGTGCTGCCGACCGTGGGCATCTTCGCCGACGGTGTTGCCGTGGCACAGATCGGTCAGCACACCTTTGATATCTGCAAAGACTACGTAGACGAAGTGATCACCGTCAGCACCGACGAGATCTGCGCGGCCATCAAGGATATCTACGACGATACCCGCTCGATCACTGAACCTGCCGGCGCCTTGGGCGTGGCGGGCATCAAGAAGTACGTGGAGCTGTACGGCGTCACCGGCCAGACCCTGGTGGCCATCGATTCGGGCGCCAACGTCAACTTCGACCGCCTGCGCCACGTGGCCGAGCGTGCCGAACTGGGCGAGGGCCGCGAAGCCATCATCGCTGTGACCATCCCCGAGAAGCCGGGCAGCTTCAAGGCGTTCTGCGAAGCCATCGGCAAGCGCCAGATCACCGAATTCAACTACCGCTACCACACCGGTCGCGAGGCGCACATCTTTGTCGGCGTGCAGACCCACCCGGACACCGACCCACGTGCCGCGCTGGTCGCCAGCCTGACCGAACAGGGTTTCCCGGTGCTGGACCTGACCGACAACGAACTGGCCAAACTGCACATCCGCCACATGGTGGGCGGGCATGCGGCGCAGGTCAGCGACGAGATGGTCATGCGCTTCGAGTTCCCGGAGCGCCCGGGCGCGCTGTTCAACTTCCTCAACAAGCTGGGCGGGCGCTGGAACATCTCGATGTTCCACTACCGCAACCATGGCGCGGCCGACGGCCGTGTGGTGGCGGGCCTGCAGGTACCGGCCCAGGAGCGCGGCGACGTGGCGGCGGCCCTGACCGAAATCGGCTATCCGTTCTGGGACGAGACCGATAACCCGGCGTACCGCCTGTTCCTGGGCTGACTGCTAGGCTGTAAGGCATCGACACACGCACAGGACCTGCACCATGGAAACCCTGAGCTTGCTGAAAATGCTGCATGGCATTGCCACCGCGCTGCTGCTGGGCAGCGTGGCGGCCGTGCTGTTCCAGACCTGGCGCGGCTGGCGCGGCGGCGACAAGTCGGCCTTCGCCAAAACCCTGCAACGCCCGTGGCTGTACGCCTGGATACTGATGGGCGTGTGCGTGGTGAGCTTTCCGTTTACCGGCTGGTGGATGATGCACACCGTGGGCTGGCCGTTGGGGCAGACCTGGCTGCTGGGCGGCTCGGTGTTGTACATAGTGGGCGTGGCGGGGTTTCTGCTGCTGGTGCGCCGCACCATTCGCTGGCGGCAGGCGGCGGTGGCCTATAACCAGGTGCAGGTGGTCAAGCAGCGCAAGTTCAGTATGGTGTTTGCGGGGGTGTCGCTGGTGGTGTTGGTGGCGATATTGGCGTTGATGCTGATCAAGCCGGTCTGATTCGACCCCGTGGGAGCGGGCTCTGCCCGCGAAAAGAACACCGCGTGATATCTGTCACTGCGCGTCGCCCTTTTCGCGGGCAGAGCCCGCTCCCACGCGAGGTGGGTGGAGCATCAATCGCGCAGCGACATGATCTTCCACCCGCGCCGCTGCGCTTCAGCCAGCAGATTCGGGTCGGCATCCACCACCACCGGATTCGCCACCTTCTCCAGCAACGGCAGATCATTCATCGAGTCGCTATAGAAGTAGCTGCCTTCCAGATCAAAGCCATTCTCCGCCAGCCAGCGATCCAGGCGCGTCACCTTGCCTTCGCGGAAGCACGGCACGTCGGTGCTGCGGCCAGTATAACGGCCGTCGACCATCTCGCATTCAGTGGCCAGCAACGTGTCCACGCCCAGGCGCTCGGCGATCGGGCCGGTGACGAAACGGTTGGTGGCGGTGATGATCAGCAGCTTGTCGCCCGCATCACGGTGCTGCTGCAACAGGGCCAGGGCCTTGGGCAGGATGATCGGTTCGATGCAGTCACGCATGAAGTCGGCGTGCCATTCGGCCAGTTGCGCCATGTCGGTGGCCGCCAGAATCTCCAGGCTGAAGTTCAGGTAGTCGGTCAGGTTCAGCTGGCCGGCCAGGTAATCCTGGTAGAAGGCATCGTTGCGGTTCTTGTATTCAACCGGGTCGAGGATGCCGCGTTCACACAGGTAATCGCCCCAGGCGTGATCGCTGTCGCCACCAAGCAGGGTGTTATCGAGGTCGAATAAAGCCAGGCGCATGGAAGTTACTCGTCTAAAAAGCGGAAAAGGCCCACAGAATACGGACTTTTCACAACAGTGCACATAAGGTATGCGGGTGCGTTGCTGCCTTGACGATCTTTGTGGAACAATGCAAAGACATGCGTTTGCGAGGTTGCTGCCGTGATCGACCCCGATGGTTTCCGTCCCAATGTCGGCATTATTCTGACCAATGATGCCGGACAGGTACTATGGGCTCGTCGCATCAACCAGGATGCCTGGCAGTTTCCGCAAGGGGGCATCAACCCCCAGGAGACGCCGGAAGAGGCCTTGTACCGCGAGCTGAATGAAGAAGTGGGGCTGGAGCGACAAGATGTTGAAATTCTTGCCTGCACCCGCGGCTGGTTGCGTTATCGTTTACCTCAGCGCCTGGTGCGTACCCACAGCCAACCGCTGTGCATCGGCCAGAAGCAGAAGTGGTTTCTCTTGCGCCTGGTTTCCAACGAACAGCGCGTGAGAATGGATTTGACCGGTAAACCGGAATTCGATGGCTGGCGCTGGGTCAGCTATTGGTACCCGCTGGGCCAGGTGGTGACATTCAAGCGCGAGGTGTATCGCCGCGCTCTCAAAGAGCTTGCCCCGCGCCTGCTGGCGCGCGACTGACGACGGAGTTCGACCCCGAGCCATGCTCAATACGCTGCGCAAGATCGTCCAGGAAGTCAACTCCGCCAAGGATCTCAAGACGGCGTTGGGGATCATTGTGCTGCGCGTCAAAGAGGCCATGGGCAGCCAGGTGTGCTCGGTCTACCTGCTTGACCCGGAAACCAACCGTTTCGTGCTGATGGCCACCGAGGGCTTGAACAAGCGCTCCATCGGCAAGGTCAGCATGGCCCCCAACGAGGGCCTGGTGGGCTTGGTGGGTACGCGCGAAGAGCCGCTGAACCTCGAGAACGCCGCCGACCACCCCCGTTACCGCTACTTCGCCGAAACCGGTGAGGAACGCTTTGCCTCCTTCCTGGGTGCACCGATCATTCACCACCGGCGTGTGGTGGGGGTATTGGTTATCCAGCAAAAGGAGCGCCGTCAGTTCGACGAGGGCGAAGAAGCCTTCCTGGTCACCATGAGCGCGCAATTGGCTGGCGTTATTGCCCACGCTGAGGCCACCGGCTCGATCCGCGGGCTGGGGCGTCAGGGCAAGGGCATCCAGGAAGCCAAGTTCGTCGGCGTACCTGGCTCACCGGGCGCTGCCGTGGGCACGGCGGTGGTCATGCTGCCACCGGCCGACCTCGACGTGGTGCCGGACAAGACCGTTACCGACATCACTGCCGAACTCGCGCTGTTCCAGACCGCGCTTGAAGGCGTTCGCAACGACATGCGCACCCTTTCGGCGAAGTTGGCCACACAGTTGCGCCCGGAAGAGCGCGCACTGTTCGACGTCTACCTGATGATGCTAGATGACGCCTCGCTGGGCAGCGAAGTGACCAACGTGATCAAGACCGGCCAGTGGGCCCAGGGCGCCCTGCGCCAGGTGGTCACCGAGCACGTCAACCGTTTCGAATTGATGGACGACGCCTACCTGCGTGAGCGGGCGTCGGACGTCAAGGACCTGGGTCGCCGCCTGCTGGCCTACCTGCAGGAAGCCCGCCAGCAAACCCTGGTTTACCCCGACAATACCATCCTGATCAGCGAAGAATTGACCCCGGCCATGCTCGGCGAAGTGCCGGAAGGCAAGCTGGTGGGCCTGATTTCGGTACTGGGTTCGGGCAACTCCCACGTCGCCATCCTGGCCCGTGCCATGGGCATCCCGACGGTGATGGGCCTGGTCGACCTGCCGTATTCCAAGGTCGACGGCATCAAGATGATCGTGGACGGCTACAAGGGCGAGGTCTACACCAACCCCAGCGATGTGCTGGCGCGCCAGTACGCCGACGTGGTCGAAGAAGAGCGCCAGTTGGCCCAGGGCCTCGACGCCCTGCGCGAGCTGCCGTGCGTGACCCTGGACGGCCACCGCATGCCGCTGTGGGTCAACACCGGCCTGCTGGCCGACGTGGCCCGCGCCCAACAGCGTGGCGCCGAGGGCGTTGGCCTGTACCGCACCGAAGTGCCGTTCATGATCAACCAGCGCTTCCCCAGCGAAAAGGAACAGTTGGCCATCTACCGCGAGCAGCTGGCCGCTTTCCACCCGCTGCCGGTGACCATGCGCAGCCTGGACATCGGTGGTGACAAGGCGCTGTCGTACTTCCCCATCAAGGAAGACAACCCGTTCCTGGGCTGGCGCGGCATCCGCGTCACCCTTGACCACCCGGAAATCTTCCTGGTGCAGACCCGCGCCATGCTCAAGGCCAGCGAAGGCCTGAATAACCTGCGCATCCTGCTGCCGATGATCTCCGGTACCCACGAGACCGAAGAAGCCCTGCACCTGATCCACCGGGCCTGGGGCGAGGTGCGTGACGAAGGCACCGACGTGCCGATGCCGCCGGTGGGCGTGATGATCGAGATTCCGGCTGCGGTATACCTGACCCGCGAACTGGCGCGCCAGGTGGACTTCCTGTCGGTGGGCTCCAACGACCTGACCCAGTACCTGCTGGCCGTGGACCGCAACAACCCGCGGGTGGCCGACCTCTACGACTACCTGCACCCGGCGGTGTTGCAGGCCTTGCAGCATGTGGTCACCGAGGCCCATGCCGAAGGCAAGCCGGTGAGTATCTGCGGCGAGATGGCCGGTGACCCGGCTGCGGCGGTGCTGCTGATGGCCATGGGTTTTGACAGCCTGTCGATGAACGCCACCAACCTGCCGAAGGTGAAGTGGATGCTGCGGCAGATCAGCATGGGCAAGGCCAAGGAACTGCTGGCGCAACTGATGAAGCACGACAACCCGCAGGTTATCCACAGCTCGCTGCAGTTGGCGCTGAAAAACCTGGGGCTGGCGCGCATGATCAACCCGGCGGGTCCCAAGCACCTCTGAAACGCCTGTAGCCGCTGCCGCCAGGCTGCGCTGGCCCCTGAGTACACTGGAAATTTCCAGCGTATGGGAGGGCCAGCGCAGCCTGCGGCAGCGGCTACAGTGCTATATGCACCTCGCCCAGTGCACCGCCATACGGTCCGAAGCTTCGCTCCACGATTCGCCGCGACCCATCCGCCCCCACGATCAACGCCGTACTCGCCCGCGTCCCATACGTTGGGCTGGCAATAAACACACTCGACAGCAACGACTCGGTCGCCAGCCCCACGCCGGTATCCGGCAACAGCGCATCCGCCGCCCGCTCCGGATCCTTCAGCAATGCCAGCAACCCTTCCGGCTCGGGATCATCCAGCTGCGCCGCCAGCCCTTCCCGAGCCTTCAAAAGCTTCGGCCAAGGCGTATCCAGCCCCGCGTTCGACAGTCCATAAACCCCGGTAGCCAGCTCCTGCAATCGCCGATCCCGCTGATTGAAATAACACAGTCGCCCGGCCGCCCCGAGCAACAGGTTGAACCCCGAATACTCCGCCGCCCGGCTGCCGATGTCGTCCACGTACTCATCAATGGACACCGCGCTGGTTAAAAAACGCGCAACCAGCTCCCCGCGCGACCGCCGCCCCAGCGCCTGGCCGGGGTCACGAATATTGGTCAGCGCCGCAAACCGCCCGTCCGGGCCCAGCCCCAGCCAGGTACCGCCAGCTTCCAGGTCACGGCCGGCGTACACGCCTTCGGCCTCGGACCACTGCCCCAGCGCCAGGCTGGGGCGGGCATAGAATTCATCACGGTTGGCTGCCAGCACCAGCGGCACAGCGTGGCCGGGGCGCCAGGCGAATACGATCAGACACATAAGGTTGGCCTTGTGTTTTGGCTCACTGTACCCGCACTCCGTCCCTGCACAGTAGAGGCGATTGCCCCTATCCGTTACCATGCGCTCCAGTTTTCACTGACACAAGTTTCATGGCAACGGGCCGGTGGGCCGGGCATAGTCTCGGGTTTTCCCGCCCCTCGTGGCCATCCGGGAACGCAGGGGTGATCCCGCCGCCTGTCCACGTCAAGGAGTCGCAATGCTGCCTTACCCGCAGATCAATCCGGTGGCCGTCGCCATCGGACCGCTTCAAATCCACTGGTACGGCCTGATGTACCTGATCGGCATCGGCGCAGCCTGGTTCCTGGCCTCGCGCCGCCTGAACCGCTTTGACCCCACCTGGACCAAGGAGAAACTCTCCGACCTGATCTTCTGGTGTGCCATGGGCGTGATCGTCGGCGGACGGCTGGGTTACGTGCTGTTCTACGACCTGAAGGTGTACATCGACAACCCCACTCTGATCTTCGAAGTGTGGAAGGGCGGCATGGCGTTCCACGGCGGCCTGATCGGTGTGATGCTGGCCACCTGGTGGTTCGGGCGCAAGAACGGCAAGTCGTTCTTCGAGCTGATGGACTTCATTGCCCCGATGGTACCGATCGGCCTGGGCGCCGGGCGTATCGGCAACTTCATCAACGGCGAGCTGTGGGGCAAACCCACCGACGTGCCGTGGGCGATGATCTTCCCGCCGCTGAGCGATCCGGCGCAACTGCCGCGCCATCCGTCGCAGCTGTACCAATTTGCCCTTGAAGGCGTGGCGCTGTTCATTATCCTGTGGCTGTTCTCGCGCAAACCGCGCCCCACCATGGCAGTGTCCGGCATGTTCGCGCTGTTCTACGGCATCTTCCGGTTCATCGTCGAGTTCGTCCGCGTGCCCGACGCGCAACTGGGCTACCTGGCCTTCGGCTGGGTCACCATGGGCCAGATCCTCTGCCTGCCGATGATCATCGGTGGCCTGGGCCTGATCTGGTGGGCCTACAACCGGCCCCCCGCGCCGAAAAACGCCGCGGTATGATTGACGGGCGGGGCGAAAGCCCCGCCTTTTTCTTTTTCTGTACACGGTCGCGGCTGCTGGCGACCGACTTGAGGCCTCAATGAAAGCGTACCTGGATCTCCTGACCGATGTGATCACCAACGGCGTGACCAAGGGTGATCGGACCGGCACCGGCACCAAGGCCGTCTTCGCGCGCCAGTACCGTCACAACCTGGCCGACGGCTTCCCGCTGCTGACCACCAAGAAGCTGCACTTCAAGAGCATTGCCAACGAGCTGATCTGGATGCTCAGCGGCAACACCAACGTGAAGTGGCTGAACGAAAATGGCGTGACCATCTGGGACGAATGGGCCACCGAAAGCGGTGACCTGGGCCCGGTGTACGGCGAGCAGTGGACCGCCTGGCCGACCAAGGATGGCAAGACCATCAACCAGATCGACTACATGGTCGACACCCTGAAGAACAACCCCAACAGCCGCCGCATCCTGTTCCACGGCTGGAACGTCGAGTACCTGCCCGACGAATCGAAAAGCCCGCAGCAGAACGCCGCCGAAGGCCGTCAGGCCCTGCCGCCGTGCCACCTGCTGTACCAGGCCTTCGTCAACGACGGGCACCTGTCGATGCAGCTGTACATCCGCAGTTCGGACGTGTTCCTGGGCCTGCCGTACAACACCGCGGCCCTGGCCCTGCTAACCCACATGCTGGCCCAGCAGTGCGACCTGATCCCCCACGAGATCATCGTCACCACCGGCGACACCCACGCTTACGCCAACCACATGGAACAGATCCAGACCCAACTGGCGCGCGAGCCACGCAAACTGCCGACGCTGAACATCAAGCGCAAGCCGGCGTCGATCTATGACTACAAATTCGAGGATTTCGAAATTGTGGGCTATGACCCGCATCCTGGCATCAAGGCGCCAGTCGCCATCTAATCTGTAGCCGCTGCCGCCAGGCTGCGCTGGCCCCCAACCTCGCTGGAAATCTCCAGTGTACTCAGGGGCCAGCGCAGCCTGGCGGCAGCGGCTACAGGTTTGGGTTTGGGCGTTTGACGGGGAACGACACGAACGGCTTGATCTCCTTGAGCACAAACATGCTCTGCATCTCCTTGATCCCCGGCAGCCGCCGCACCACCGACATGGCGAATTCGGCGAACGCGTCCAGGTCAGGCGCCACTACCTGCAACAGGAAGTCGGCATCGCCGCCGATGCTGTAGCAAGCCACCACATCCTCCAGTTGCATCACCTCCTGCTCGAACTTTCGTGCTTCGGCCTCGCTGTGGCTGTCGATGCTGACGCGGATGAATACCATCACCCCCAGGCCGATCTTGCGGCGGTCCAGCACGGCGCGGTAGCCCTGAATGTAGCGATGCTCTTCCAGGTGTCGGACTCGTCGCCAGCAGGGGGAGGCCGACATGCCCAGGGCGTCGGCCAGGTTCTGGTTGGTCATGCGGCCGTCCTGTTGCAGGGCGGTGAGAATCTTCACGTCCGTGTTGGTCAGGGGAGGGTTGGTCATAAATTCCTTCTTTGTCCATGCAGTGGGTAGCTATTGCCCAAAATAGCCTGTTCCACGGTAAAGACAGGAATAATTTTCCCGGCGGCGCCCTATAGCATTTCCCTCGTTGCCATTCACTGCCCAAGGACGCCCTACCATGCTGGATACCTCACAAGTACTGACCTATTGCGCCGCGCTGGGTGTTGCCGCCGCCATACCCGGGCCGGGCATGGCCGCCCTGGTGGCGCGCAGTGTCAGCGGCGGGGCGTTGTCGGGGTTCTGCCTGTTGTTCGGGGTGATTCTGGGTGACCTGACCTATCTGTCGTTTGCCGTGTTCGGGCTGGCGATGATCGCCGAGCATTTCAACGCCCTGTTCCAACTGGTGCGGTGGGGGGCCGCGATCTATCTGTGCTACCTGGCCTGGGTGTTCTGGTTTGCCCGGCATCAGACCATCGAAACCGGCAAGCCTGCACAGCGCAAGGAGCTGCTATCGGCGGCGGTGTCGGGGTTGACTATCACCTTGGGCAATCCGAAGACCATCGCGTTTTACCTGGCGTTGCTGCCGTTGGTGATCAACCTGGAAACCGTCTCGTTGCAGACCTGGGCACTGATGCTGATGCCGTTGACGGCGCTGGTGCTGTTGGCCGTTGGGGCGGTGTACATCCTGGGTGCCGTACGCATTCGCCACCTGCTGTCCAGCTTGCGGGCGCAGCAGCGCCTGTTCCGCGGCGCGGCGGTAATCATGGCCGCCGCCGCTGCCGCCATGCTGCTGCGCTGAACACCCACCCCGTAGCCGCTGCCGCCAGGCTGGGCTGGCCCCTGAGTACACTGCAGATCCACAGTGAGGCGCAGGGCCAGCGCAGCCTGGCGGCAGCGGCTACGAGGCGGGACGGGGATTGCCCGAACTGACATTGTTTCGTGGCTGTGCTCGTTCGATTGCCACCGCCAAACGGCCATTAACCTCCGTGCGCAAGCCATCCTTGCCTACGGGGTATGCCGTGATTGATCGTGAGCTGCTAGAGAATTCCAGGCTGCGGATTCTGTTGATAGAACCCCACGCCTTCCAACTGTTCGACACCCAGACCCTGCTCTACGAGCTGGGCTGTCACTACCTGACCCCGGTGATGAGCCAGGACGAACTGGCCCACGTGCTGCGCACCGCCAAGGACCATTTCGACGTGGCGATCTGCAGCGTGGGGACCTTCGACATGAGTGATCTGGACCTGGCGGAACTGGTGTACGCCGACCGCAAGGTCAGGCACCTGATTCTGCTGTCCGACGGTCAGGTACCGGCGCCGCAGTTGCTGGCCTGCCAGGTGGCGCGCCCGGCGCAGCCGTTGTTGGGTATCGTGCAGAAACCGCTGAAGCCCAACGCCCTGCTGGCGTTGTTCAGGCGCGTGCTGGGGGAGGGCCTGACCGGCGCGGCCCGCTCGATGCAGACCGCCGGCCATTCATGCGCGGCTTGAGTGGCCGGCGTGGCGGCCATCCGGGCCATATAGGGTACGGCCGGCCGCTTCGGTGAGGTAATTGAGGATGCGCTGGTTCTGCTGCTGGCGCACCCGCAACGAATCACCATTGAGCTGATTGAGCCGCTGGGCGCGCGCCGCCAGATCCTGCAAGCGCGTCCAGGCCGGCAGACAGCCCTGGTCACGGGCCAGTTGCATGGCGCCGTTGTGATCGGGCGCATGGCCGAGCGAACGCTGGGCGCGGCGCCGGGTGGTTTCCAGCTGCTCCAGGTTCTCCAGGATCGCCTGCTTGGCGATGCTCAGCTCGGTCAGCCGCTCGCCGCTGATCTTGGGCCCGGCCAACGCCAGGCGCTCTTGATCCAGCAAGGTCAGCAGCCGCTGGGCGGCCACCTGCTGACGTTGCAGGTGACGCGCCAGACCCCTGGCAATCTCATGTCCGGCCGGTGGCCGAGCTTCACTCAGTGGCTTGCCCATTCATTTCCATCACACTTTCAGCCATGCCATCGAAGATCCGCGACGAGCTGACTTGCAGCGTGCCGTCACTGATCGCCTGGCGAATTTCGTTCACCCGATTCATGTCGATATCGGCGGTGGACGTATCCGCCCCTTTCAGGCTTTCGTTTAATTCCAGCGTATTGCTGATCGCCGGGTCCGTGTCACTGGCCTCACTTTTCTGCAGCCGATTGTTGGCCGCCAGGTCGGTATTGGGCAGTGTGTTGCTGAGCGCAGTACTGATTATTTTCACGGTCGAATTTTCATAGTGTCCCTTTTGCCCACTATCGGCATTGGGTGGGTGAACTTGAACGCCTGTATTTCAAATTTGTGGCGCCATCAATCGCGCACCAGCAGTTGGTCAGGCCCGGTCACGATGGCACGCAGCACCTTGCCGCGCTCGGCCGCCACGCGTACCTCGTCGCCCAGGTAGCCGTTGTCCAGCGCCTTGCCCTGGCGACTCAGCACAAAACCTGCGCCGCGAAACTGCATGGCCACCTGATGGTTCTGCTCCACCAGCCAGGTCTTGCGCATCGCGCTGACCAGCAAGGGCGTCGAGGCCCTGAACGCATGGGTGGCGCGCAACCCCACCACCTCTTTTGGCGTCAGCGCGGTATTGGCCGGCAGGCGCTCCAAAGCGCCGGTTTTCATCATCAGCATGTCGGCCTCCACCACCTGGTTGGCGGCGATGTCCTGCTGGCTGACCACATAGGTGCCCATCACCGAGACCTTGGCCTGCACGTAGTGCGTGCCTTGCCCGGCACCGCACTTCACCCCCACCAGCACGCGCCCGTAGCTGCGCTGTTCGGGGTGCGGCAGGAAGGGCCTGGGGTCATCGCAGGCAGCGCCGGTGGCCGCCAGTTCGATCTGCGGGTGATGGCTGTGGGCAGGCAGGGCGGCGATCAACAGTTCGCGTATGCGCGCCTGCTCCAGCGCACCGTCGGCCAGAGCCGGGGCGCTCTGGGACAGGCCCAGCAGCGCGCTCAGGGCAAGGGTGAGGCGTGTGTTCATGCGGCGAATTCGTCGAGGGGTCGTGCAGGTGATTCTAGAGCGCGGCGCCGCAATGCAAGGTTGGAAGTGCTCGATAAATGCACGTCTGTTTCGGCCTTTGGCTTGGCAACCTTGCGACTACTCTGCGCGCCTCACCCCCATTCCGAGTCAGAGGCCGCCAGCATGATCGACAAGCTCGACAACGAGCTCAGCTTTCAGCAGAACGCACTGAGCCTGCGCGCCGAGCGCCAGCAAGTGCTGGCCAACAACATCGCCAACGCCGACACACCGGGCTACCGCGCCCGCGATTTCGACTTCTCCGGCGAGTTGGCCAGTGCGCTGGGCCAGGGTATGCCCAAGGCCAGCGGCATGAGCCTGGCCACCACCAGCGACCGGCATCTGGCGGCCAGCTTCAGCGGCAACTCGTTGCACGAAATGCTCTATCGCGTACCCGACCAGCCCAGCCTGGATGGCAACACAGTGGACATGGACCGCGAGCGCGCCCAGTTCAGCGACAACTCGGTGCGCTACGAGGCCAGCCTCACGTTTCTGAACAGCCGTTTGCAGGCGCTCAAGACCGCCATGCAGTCCGAATAGAGCAGGTACCCATCATGTCGATGTTCAGCATTTTCGATATCGCCGGTTCCGCGCTGAGTGCCCAGTCCCAGCGCATGAACGTGACCGCCAGCAACCTGGCCAACGCCGACAGCGTCAGCGGCCCGGACGGCCAGCCCTACCGTGCCCGCCAGGCCGTGTTCGAGGCTCAGGCCCAGGGCCTGGGCGGCGTGCGCGTCAGCCAGGTGGTGGAAGACCAGTCGGCGTTTCGCAAGGAATACCGCCCCGGCGACCCCATGGCCGATGCCGACGGCTACGTCAGCATGCCCAACGTGGAGCCGGTGGGCGAGATGGTCAACATGATTTCCGCCTCGCGTTCCTACCAGGCCAACGTCGAGGTCATGAGCACTAGCAAGCAATTGATGCTTAAGACCCTGACTCTGGGAGAGTCCTGATCCATGACCAACACCATCAGCAGCTCCGTGCTGTCGAGCATGAACAGCACCACGACCACCAGCACCACGACCACCACGGCCGATGACCTGCAAAGCGAGTTCCTCACCCTGCTGGTGACCGAACTGCAAAACCAGGACCCCTCCGAGCCCATGGACAACACCGAGATGGTCTCGCAGCTGGCACAGATCAACATGATCAGCGGCATCACCGACCTGGGCGACACCCTGGACAGCATCTCCGGGCAGATCGACACCAGCCAGGCGCTGCAAGCCTCGGCCCTGGTGGGCAAGGGCGTGCTGGTGGACGGCGACTCGATCACCGTCGACGGCGGCACCGCCACCACCTACGGCGTCAACCTGGACGGCGACGCCGACACGGTCACCGCCACCATCACCGACAGCAGCGGCAACGTGGTGCGCACTATCGATGTGGGTTCGCTGGACGAAGGCGTGCACTCGCTGAGCTGGGATGGCCTGGCAGACGACGGCACGGCTGTGGCGGACGGCGATTACACCGTCAGCATCACCGCCAGCAACGAAGGCACGGCCGTGGCCGCCACCGCACTCAATTACGCGCTGGTGTCGGGTGTGAGCACCGACGACGACAGCGACGTGGTGCTGGAACTGGGTGCCAACACCGACAGCGCCAGCCTCAGCGATATCCGCCTGCTGCTGTAACGCCGTCACTCCGACCTTTCACAGAAACGTGACCTTCGCGGCGTTTGCGGCTGCCCGGTCTTTATTGGCTTCAAGGAGCGAAACATGGGCTTTTCCCAAGCACTGAGCGGTTTGAGCGCGGCGTCCACCGATCTCAACGTGATCAGCAACAACATCTCCAACTCCGAAACCGTGGGCTTCAAAAGCTCCACCACCGAGTTTGCCGACGTCTATGCCGACGCCGAAGTGGGCTTGGGTACGTCGGTGTCGGGGGTGGTGCAGAACTTCGAATCCGGCAGCCTGACCACCACGGACAATGACCTGGACCTGGCCATCAGCGGCGACGGTTTCTTCGTCTTCAACGACGGCACCACCACTACCTATTCGCGCAACGGCCAACTCACCCTGAGCTCCGACGGCTACCTGGAAAACGCCTCGGGCGCCAAGCTGGTGGGCGTCAACGGCGTGATCCAGATCCCGTCCACCGGCCTTGAGGCCAGTGCTACCACCGAGGTGGACGCCACGCTCAATCTGGACTCCAGCTCCGACGCCATCACCAGCACCTTCGACGCCACTGACGCGACGACTTATTCGTACTCCACCAGCGCCACGGTGTACGACTCGCTGGGCAACAGCCACACCATGACGCTGTACTTCGCCAAGAGCGACGACACCAACACCTGGAACGTGTACACCGCCGTCGACGGCAACACCCTGACCGACGACGACGGCAATGCCCTGAGCCAGGAAGTGGCGTTCGACACCAGCGGCCTGCTGACCAGCGGCGCCACGTCGACCTACACCTATGACCCGGACAACGGCGCGGCAGAGATGAGCATCGAGCTCGACCTGACCGGCACCACGCAGTTCGGCAACGACTTTGAACTGTCCAGCAGCTCCCAGGACGGTTACACCTCGGGCAGCCTGACCGGTTTCACTATCGATTCCACGGGCAACGTGGTGGCCAGCTACTCCAACGACCAGACGCAGATCATCGACCAGATCGTGCTGGCCACCTTCAACAACGAACAGGGCCTCAAGGCCGTGGGCGACAACAGCTGGGTGGCCACCAGCGAATCGGGCGTGGCCCTGCTGGGCACTGCCGGCACCGGCCAGCTGGGCTCCATCGAGAGCGGCGTGACCGAGGACTCCAACGTCGACCTGACCACCGAACTGGTGAACCTGATCATTGCCCAGCGCAACTTCCAGGCCAACTCGCAATCGGTCAAGACCCAGAGCGAAGTCCTCCAGCAAGCGGTCAGCCTCGGGTCGTAATCATGGATCGCATGCTTTTCACCGCCATGAGCGGCGCCAACCAGTCTCTGGACCAGCAAGCCATGGTGGCCAACAACCTGGCCAACGTGGTGACGCCCGGTTTCCGCTCGCAACTGGCGCAGATGCAGGCCGTGCCTGTGCCCGGCGAAGGCCTGCCGACCCGCGTGTCGGTGGCCGCCACCGGCGTGGGCGTGGACTGGAGCCAGGGCCCGGTGACCCGCACCGACCGCAACCTGGACGTGGCCCTGGACGCCAACGGCCTGCTGGCCGTGCAGACCGCCGACGGCAGAGAGGCCTACACCCGCCGCGGCGATCTGCAGGTTGACGGTGCCGGCAACCTGTCGCTGGGCGGCCGCCCGGTGATCGGTGAAGGCGGCCCGCTCAGCGTGCCGCCCGGCAGCGAAGTCAGCATCGGCAGCGACGGCACCCTCAGCGTGCGCGAGCAGGGCGGCGACGCCAAGGGCCTGGCCCAGGTGGGCCGGCTGAAGATGGTCTCGGCGCTGCCGGGCACCCTCGACGCCGGCGCCGACGGCCTGTTCCGTGCCCCGCCAGGCGCGGACGGCACCGTGCAGCCGCTGCCCGCCGACGAAACCATGCGCCTGAGCCCCGGCAACCTGGAGGGCAGCAACCTGAGCCCCACCAGCGCCATGGTCGCGATGATCGACAACTCCCGGCGCTACGAGATGCAGATGAAGGTCATCAGCAGCGCCGACGAAAACGCCAAGAGCGCCAACAGCCTGCTGTCCCTGCAGGGCTGAAGCACCGGTTGAATTGAACGAGGAATGATCGATGATCCGATCACTGTGGACGGCCAAGACCGGCCTGGAAGCCCAGCAGGCGCAAATGGACGTCATCGCCAACAACCTGGCCAACGTCAGCACCAACGGCTTCAAGAAGTCGCGGGCGGTGTTCGAGGACCTGCTGTACCAGAACATGCGCCAGCCCGGCGCGCAAAGCACCAGCCAGACCAAGCTGCCTTCGGGGCTGCAGGTGGGCACCGGCGTGCGTCAGGTGGCCACCGAGCGCCTGCACACCCAGGGCAACCTGACCGAGACCGACAACTCCAAGGACCTGGCCATCAACGGCAACGGCTTCTTTGAAGTGGACATGCCCGACGGCACCACCGCCTACACCCGCGACGGCAGCTTCCAGCTGGACGCCAACGGCCAGATGGTGACGTCCAATGGTTACACCCTGACCGGTGGCATCACCATCCCCAGCACCGCCACGTCGGTGTCGGTGAGCAGCGACGGTATCGTTTCGGTGGTCACCTCCGGCTCCTCGACGTCCACCCAGGTAGGCCAGTTGAACGTGGCGCTGTTCATCAACCCGGCTGGCCTGGAAAGCATCGGCCAGAACCTCTACCTGGAAACCGATGCCTCCGGCGCGCCCACCGAAAGCACGCCTGGCCTGAACGGTGCGGGCACCTTGTCGGCAGGTTACGTGGAAACCTCCAACGTCAACGTCGTGGAGGAAATGGTCAGCATGATCCAGGTCCAGCGCGCCTACGAGATCAACAGCAAGGCGGTGGATGCGTCCAACGAAATGCTGCAGCGCCTGACACAGCTATGAGGTACGGCATGAACCGCAAGCCCGCGCTGTGCCTTGTGCTGCTGTTGCTGGCCGGCTGCGATGTGCTGCCGCGCAAGCCGGTGGTGGCCGACGAAAGCATGGTGGTACCGGCGTTGCCGCCGCGCCAGGCCGATGGATCGATTTTGCAGATCCGTCGTGGCCTGCAGCCGCTGTTCGAGGACCGCCGCCCGCGCATGGTCGGCGATACCCTGACCATCACCCTGAACGAGCAGGTCAGTGCCAGCAAGAACTCGGCGTCCAACGCCGGGCGCAGTGGCTCGGTAGGCCTGAGCATGAAGGCGACTTCGGCGCGTGCCTCCCAGGAAGGCAGCTACGGCCTCGACGCCTCGGTGGACAACGACTTCACCGGCAGCGGCGGCTCCCAGGCCACCAACTCGTTCACCGGCACCATTGCCGTGGCGGTGATGGAAGTGATGCCCAACGGCAACCTGCGTGTGCGCGGCGAGAAACAGATCGCCATCAACCAGGGCACCGAGTTCATCCGTTTCTCCGGCGTGGTCAACCCGCGCACCATCACCGGCGACAACACCGTGGCGTCCACCCAGGTGTCCAACGCGCGCATCGAATACGTCGGCGACGGCTATATCAACGAGGCGCAGCGCATGGGCTGGCTGCATCGCTTCTTCCTCAACATTTCCCCGCTGTGAGGGCCGGTGCCATGGCTGATCTGATTCGCTCTACCCTGGGGCCGGTGCTGGCCGCCTTCCTGTTGCTGGCAGGTGCCGCGGCCCAGGCCGAGCAGATTCGCGACATTGCCGAGTTTTCCGGCGTGCGCTCCAACGGCCTGGTGGGTTATGGGCTGGTGGTGGGGCTGGACGGCACGGGCGACCAGACCACCCAGAGCCCGTTTACCGAGCAGAGCCTGACCAACATGCTGTCGCAGTTGGGCCTGACCCTGCCCAGTGGCGCCAACATGCAGATGCGCAACATTGCTGCGGTGATGCTCACGGCCAACCTGCCGCCCTTTGCGCGGCCGGGCCAGCAGATCGACGTTGTCGTGTCGTCCATCGGCAATGCCCGCAGCCTGCGTGGCGGCACCTTGTTGATGACGCCGCTCAAGGGCGCCGATGGCGATGTCTACGCCATGGCCCAGGGCAATCTGCTGGTGGGCGGCGCGGGTGCGTCGGCCAATGGCAGCAGCGTCACCGTCAACCAGCTGGCCGGTGGGCGTATCCCGCGTGGCGCGGTGGTGGAGCGCGAAGTACCGTCGCGATTGGGCGGAAACGATGGCGTGCTGAACCTGTATTTGAACGAAGCCGATTTCGCCACCACCGAGCGCGTGGTGTTCGCCATCAACTCCGAATTCCGCCGCACCGTGGCTTCGGCCATCAACGGTGGGGTGATCCAGTTGCAGGGGCCACTGTCGGCCAACGAGCGGGTCAATTTCATGGCCCGGGTTCAAGGCATCGCGGTGCTGCCGGTCGAAGCGCGGCCCAAGGTCATCATCGATTCGCGTACCGGCTCGGTGGTGCTCAACGCTGCGGTGAAACTGGGGCGTGCAGCGGTGGCCCACGGCAATCTGTCGGTGATCATCGACACCAATAATCAGGTCAGCCAGCCGGGGGCGTTGAGCCAGGGGCAGACGGCGGGCACGGCCAACAGCAACATTTCCATCCAGGAGCAGGGTGGCCTGCTGCACTTCGTCGAAGGCAGCGCCAACCTGATGGACGTGGTCAAGGGCCTCAACGCCCTGGGCGCTACGCCTCAGGACCTGATGGTGATCCTGCAGGCGCTCAAGGCGGCGGGCTCGCTGCGTGCCGAGCTGGAGATTATCTGATGAGCCTGGCCAGCAGTACCGATGGTTTCGCCCTGGACATGCAGGGCCTGGCCAACCTGCGGCGCACGGCGCAGCAGGACCATGCCGCCGGGGTCAAGGAAGCCAGCAAGCAGTTCGAGGCGATGTTCCTGCAGATGATGCTCAAGAGCATGCGTGCGGCCATCCCCAAGTCCGATCTGGACAAGGACT
Organism: Pseudomonas sp. TE3644; assembly: GCF_056278815.1. NCBI lineage: Bacteria > Pseudomonadati > Pseudomonadota > Gammaproteobacteria > Pseudomonadales > Pseudomonadaceae > Pseudomonas > Pseudomonas sp. TE3644. Next base: position 6,738,589 of record NZ_JBWBQF010000001.1, read on the forward strand.
CGCAGACTGCCCTGTACACCGAGATGCTCGACGAGCAGTGGGCGCAGCACCTGGCGGGCAAGGGCCTGGGGCTGGCCGAACAACTGGACCGGCAATTGGGCGGCACGGGCGGTGCGCGGGTGACGGCGCCGTCGGGCATGGTCGCCAATGTGCAGCAGGCGTTCGCCGCCTGGCAGCGCCGCGCCGTGGGCGATGTCGGCAGCCGGGCGGCCCACGTGCAGGACTTCGTCCAGCGCCTGGCCGGCCCGGCGCAGCAGGCCTCGCGCAGCAGCGGCATCCCGGCCGAACTGATTGTGGCCCAGGCGGCGCTGGAAACCGACTGGGGGCGGCGCAAGATCCCCACCGCCAGCGGCGAGGACAGCCACAACCTGTTCGGCATCAAGGCCGGCGGGCGTTGGCGCGGGGCGACCACCGAGGTCATGACCACCGAGTTCGAGGACGGCGCGATGCGCAAGCAGATACAGAGCTTCCGGGCCTACGCCAGTGATGATGCGGCGCTGGCGGACTACGCCCAGCTGATCGGCAACAACGCCAACTACGCCGGCGTAATCTCGGCCCGCGACCCGCTGCAGGCCGCCCATGCCTTGCAGAAAGGCGGCTACGCCACCGATCCCGACTACGCCAGCAAACTGATCGCCGTCATGGCCACCATCGGCCCCCTGCAAGTCGCGCGCGGGGCGTCGCCTCCCACCCTGTAGCTGTCTTGAAATGGCGTCGTCTGCATCGGGGTAGGAGCCGGCCTTGGCCGCGATGCAGACGACGCAAAACAACGGGGCGTACATCTCCCTGTAGCCGCTGCCGCCAGGCTGCGCTGGCCGGTGTGAACCCTGGTGATTTTCAGTGAGGCACAGGGCCAGCGCCTTGAAATGGTGTCGTCTGCATCGCGACTAAAGTCGGCTCCTACGCCAACCGGGGTAGGAGCCGGCCTTGGCCGCGATGCAGACGACGCAAAACAACGGGGGCGTACATCTCCCTGTAGCCGCTGCCGCCAGGCTGCGCTGGCCGGTGTGAACCCTGGTGATTTTCAGTGAGGCACAGGGCCAGCGCAGCCTTCGGCAGCGGCTACAGGGTGTGGAAAGCGCGCAAAAAAACCGGCTGATTTTTCAAGTTTTCAGGCAATCGGCCGATAACACGTGGCACGTCGTGTAGGAATTATTTATGAGCATCATATCGATCGGTGTCAGCGGTCTGAATGCGGCACAAGTGGCCCTCAGCACCAGCAGCAACAACATCACCAACGTGTATACCGATGGCTACAACCTGGAGACTACCTCGCTTGCCGCGAGCTCCACGGGGGGCGTGGAGGTGACCAGTGTCGATCGTACGTTCGACCAGTTTATCGCGGCCCAGCTCAACGCGTCCACCAGCACCGAAAGCGCGCTCAGCACCTACTCGACGGAAGTGTCCCAAGTCGACGACCTGCTGGCCGACAGCACCTCGGACCTGGACACCCTGATGCAGGACTTCTTCTCGTCCGTGCAAACCATGAGCAGCGACGCCAGCGACTCGGCGGCCCGCGAAGAAGTGATCGGCTCGGCCGAAACCCTGGTGGCCCAGTTCAACTCCCTGGGCAGCTACCTGGATGACATGCAAAGCAGCGTGTCGTCGCAGATCACCGACCAGGTCGACCAGATCAACGACCTGTCCGACCAGATCGCCACGCTCAACCAGCAGATCACCGCCCTGGGCAGCAGCTCGGACGCGGCCAATACTTTGATGGACCAGCGCGATTCGCTGGTCACCTCGCTGAGCGAACTGGTGGACGTCGACCTGACCGTGCAGGACAACGGCAGCTATAGCCTCTCGCTGAGCAACGGCCTGTCACTGGTGTCCGGCTCCAACAGCTTTGAACTGGCGGCTACCACGTCTTCCAGCGACCCGTCGCAGACCACCGTCAGCTACGTCGACGCCGCCGGCAACCAGACCGAGCTGGACGAAGCGACCATCACCGGCGGCTCCCTGGGCGGCCTGTTGAGCTTCCGCAGTGAAACCTTGGACACCGCGCAGAACCAGCTGGGCCAGATGGCCGTGGCCCTGGCCAGCGCTTTCAACAGCCTGCAAACCAGCGGCACCGACCTCAATGGTGACACCGGCACGGCATTCTTCTCGGTGGCCGACCCGGTGGTGTACAGCAACACCGGCAATACCGGCAGCGCCAGTTTGAGCGCCACGTTCTCGGACGACCTGGACAGCCTGACCACCAGCAATTACACCGTCAGCTACTCGGACGATGACGGCTACACCGTCACCGACGCCAGCACCGGTTCGGCAGTGGACGCCACCTACGATGCCGACGCCGGCACCCTCAGCTTCGGCGGCCTGACCGTGACCATCAGCGGCACCGCCAGCGACGGCGACAGCTTCCTGGTCAAACCCCTGGCCAGCGCCGCCAGCACCCTGGACACTGAAATCGACGATCCTTCGCTGATCGCTGCAGGTTCGGGTGGCGGCGACAGCGATAACACCATCGCCCTGCAGATGCTCGACCTGCAGAACCAGGACCTGGTGGGCGGCAGCTCGACCCTGGCCGAAGCCTACGCCTCGCTGGTCAGCGAAGTGGGCAGCACCACCAGTTCCATCAGCACCCGCCTGGACAACCAGACCAGCGTCACCGACCAGTTGACCACGCTGCAGCAGTCCTCGTCGGGCGTGAACCTGGACGAAGAAGCCGCCGACCTGGTGCGCTACCAGGCCTATTACCAGGCCTGCGCGAAGATCGTCGAGGTGGGTTCCACGGTCCTCGACACCATTCTCGGCATGGACGCCTGACAGGGAGGTTAAGCAATGCGTATTTCCACCCAGACCATCTTCAACCAGGGCCTGAGCAACATGCTCACCCAGGAAGCGGCCTACCTTGACGCCAGCAACGAAGTGTCCAGCGGCAAGCGCGTGGTCAATCCGTCCGATGACTCGTCGGCGGCAGCCCAGGCAGTGATCGTGCAGCAGGCTTCGTCGCTCAACGACCAGTACGCCGACGCGCGCACCTCGGTGAACACCTCGCTGTCCACTGAAGAGAACGCCCTGGACAGCGTCAGTGATGCCATCACCAGCGCCAAGACCCTGCTGATCCAGGCGGGCGACGGCACCCTCAGCGACGAGGACCGGGCGTCCATCGCCACCTCGCTGCAGGGCGTGTACGACACCCTGGTGTCGCTGGCCAACACCACCGACAGCAACGGCAATTACATCTTTTCCGGCTACCAGAGTGAGAGCCAGACCTTCGTCGAGAACGAAGACGGCACCCTGACCTACCAGGGCGATGACAACGCGGTGATGCAGCAGATCAGCGCCACCGAGACCATCGCCAGCGGCGACACCGGCCAGAGTGTGTTCCTCAGCGTGGGAAGCGCCGCCGGTTTCGTTGCCCAGGCCAGTGCCGACAACAGCGGCTCGGTGACCTTCGACGGCCCCGACATCACCGACAGCAGCGATGCCAACTATGGTACCGGCTTCACCCTGACCTTCGCCGTGGACGACGATGGCGTGGCCACCTACAGCGTCGACGGCGGCGACGCGGTGGCCTACGAGTCGGGCGACACTCTGGAAATCAACGGCCTGTCGCTGATCCTGGAAGGCGAGCCGGCCGATGGCGACAGCATCAGCGTCAGCACCGCCAGCGACGCCGATCCGAACCTGTTCACCACCTTGCAGAACATCATCACCGCGCTGAACACGCCGGTGGAAGACGACGCCGACCAGGCTGCGCTGAGCAACACCTTGTCCACCAGCAGCCGCGAACTGGACAACGCCCTGGACAACGTACTGACCGTGCGCACCTCGGTGGGCACGCGCATGAACGAGATCGATGTGCTGGACACCGTGGGCGACGATGCCTCGCTGACCTACGCCACCAGCCTGTCGAACCTCACTGACGCGGACTACACCACCTCGGTGTCCAACTACACGGCGTTGCAGGTGGCCCTGCAAGCGGCGCAGCAGACCTTCTCCAGCGTGCAGGGCATGACTCTGTTCGACTACATCTGATGTGGGTCAGGTCGGCACGATCATGTTGCTGACCAGGGCCTGCAGAAACTGCAAGGACTCATCCAGCAGCAGCTGGATGAAGTGCCCCAGGTGGCTGGTCAGCGCCATGATCAGCACCAGCCCGGTGCTCAGGGTGACCGGGAAGCCCACGGCAAACACCGTCAGTTGCGGTGCCGCGCGGTTGAGGATGCCCATGGCCAGGTTGATGATCAGCAGCGCCGCCACCATCGGCAGCGCCAGCAGCAGGCCGGTGAGAAAGATGTGGCTGCCGTAGTTGGCGATCATTTTCCACGACGACGGATCGAAGTGCAGGTTGCCGATCGGCAGGCTCTGGAAGGTGCTGGCCAGCAGGCGCAGCACCAGCAGATGGCCGTCCAGGGCGAGGAACATCAGCAGGGTGGTCATGCTCAGCAACCGTGACAGCACCATGGTGTTGGTGTTGCTTTCCGCCGAATAGAAACTGGCGAAGGCCAGGCCCATCTGCATGCCGCAAATCTCGCCGGTCATTTCCACCGCCGCCAGGGTCACGCGCATCACCATGCCCAGGCTGGCGCCGATCAGCAATTGCTCCACGGCAATGCCCAGGCTTTCCCAGGACACGATGGCCACGTCGGGCATGGCCGGCAGCACCGGCGCCAGCAGCACGCTGAGCAATACCGCCAGGCTGATTTTTACCGTGTTGGGGATGATGGTGTGGCCCATCAGCGGGTCGACCAGCATGAACGCGGCAATGCGGCACAGCGGCCAGAAGAACAGCGCCAGCCAGTGCTGCAATTGCCCTGAATCGATGTCCAGCATGGGCCGTCAGCCCACCAGGTGGGGCAGGCCCACCAGCAGGTCGCGGGTGAAGTCCAGGATCATGTCCATCATCAACGGCCCGGCCAACACCAGCACCGCGCAGATGCCGACGATCTTGGGGATGAACGACAGGGTCGATTCGTTGATTTGCGTGGCGGCCTGGAACAGGCTGATGATCAGGCCCACCGCCAGGGTGGTGAGCAACAGTGGCGCGGCCACGAACAGGCTGACGCGCATGCCCCTGTAGGCCAGGTCCATGACCATTTCCGGTGTCATCGTGGTGGGGCTCCGAAGGTGGGTGTCAGGTGTAGAAACTCTGCGCCAGCGAGCCCAGCAGCAATTGCCAGCCGTCCACCAGCACAAACAGCATCAGCTTGAACGGCAGGGAAATGGTGGCCGGCGGCACCATCATCATGCCCAGCGCCATCAGCACGCTGGCGACGATCAGGTCGATGATCAGGAACGGGACGAAAATGCTGAAACCGATCTGGAAGGCGGTCTTCAGCTCGCTGGTGACGAACGCCGGCATCAGCACGCGCATGGGGACCTGGTCGGGGCCGTCCAGGTCCTGCAGGTCGGCGATGCGTGCGTACATGGCAAGGTCGGTTTCGCGCGTCTGCTTGAGCATGAAGCCGCGAAACGGCTGGCTGCCCTTGTCGAGCATTTCTTCCATGCCGATCTGGTTGTTGGAGAACGGCTGCCAGGCGGTGTCGTAGGCCTTGTTCAGCACCGGCGACATGACGAAGAAGGTCAGGAACAGCGCCAGGCCCAGCAGCACCTGATTGGGCGGTGCCGAGGTGGTGCCGATGGCGGTACGCAGCAGGCCCAGCACGATGATGATGCGGGTGAAGCCGGTCATCATCAGCAGCAGTGCCGGCAGGAACGCCATGGACGACAGCAGCATCAGGGTTTGCAGGCTCAGCGACCATTGCTGGCTGCCGTTGCCCATGGCCTGGCTGGTGAAGGCCGCCAGGCCTGGGGCTTCCTGAGCCCAGGCGGTGTCGATAACCGCAGGCAGCAGGGCAGCGAGCAGTAGCAGGGGGCGCAGGGTCATGGCTTGTCGGTACCGTTGAGGCGCTGCTTGAGGGCGGCGGCCAGGCGCTCGGCGAACGCTGGCGCCAGGGGCGTGCTGGCCGCCACCGGGGCGTCATCGGGGACCGGCATTTCGCTTAGCGCACTGATGTGCTGCGGCGTCACGCCCAGCACCAGCCAGCGCTGCTGCACCTGGACAATGACCACGCGCTCGCGCTGGCCCACCGAGGTGCTGCCGACCAACCGCAGATGCGCGCCGGGGCGCGAGTGGCCCGGGCGCATGCGCTTGGCCAGCCAGCCGCACAGCAGGATGCTGGCCACCACCGCGGCGAAGGCCAGCGCGGTCTTGCCCAGCAGCGCCAGGCCCATGAGGTTATCGGGCGAATTGCTGCTCATCGGTTGAGCTTCTGCACCCGCTCGGACGGGGTGATGATCTCGGTGATGCGGATACCGTACTTCTCGTCGACCACCACCACCTCGCCCTGGGCGATCAGGTAGCCGTTGATCAGGATGTCCATTGGCTCGCCGGCCAGGCCGTCGAGGGCCAGCACCGAACCCTGGGCCAGCTCCAGCAACTGCTTGATGGTGACCCGGGTGCGGCCCAGCTCCACGCTGAGTTTGACCGGGATGTCCATGATCATTTCCAGATCACGGCTAACGGCATTGCCGCCCTGGCCGGTCAATGGCCGGAACACTTTCGCGGGCGCCGTGGCAGGCGCGTCCGCAGGGGCGGCTTCCTGCTCGGCCAGGGCTTCGGCCCAGGGATCGAAGCCGGCGTCGTCGCCCTGTTCGGCCATGGCGGCGGCCCACTCGTCTTCCATCGACGGCTCGTCCGACGGGGTAGGCTCTGGGGTATTGGGGTCAGTCATGGGCGGAGTCCTTGGCAGGGGGCACGGGGCCTTTCACGAAGCTGGCGGCTTCGGGACCGGCGGGCGAGTGGTCGATGAGGTCTTTCACCAGCAGGGCGCACAGGCCGTTCTGGCTGCCGTATTCGCAGGTCATCACCGGTACGCCGTCGACTTTGGCGGCGATGCTCTCCGGCAGTTCGATGGGCAGCACGTCGCCCACCTGCAGGGCCATGACCTGGCCGATGCTGGTGTCGATCTCGGTGAAGTCGGCCACCAGTTCGATATGCGACTGGGTGATCTCGCCGGCCATCTTGCGGCTCCAGGCGCGCTCGGCGTCCGGGTCGCTGTCGGTCAGCGGACCGTTGAGCAACTGGCGCAGCGGCTCGACCATCAGGTACGGGATGACGATATTGAAGTCGCTGGCCAGGTTGCCCACTTCCAGGTGGAAGGTGGTGTTGATCACGATCTCGTTGGGCGAGCTGGTGATGTTGGCGAACTTGGCCTGCATTTCCGAACGCAGGTATTCGATTTCCAGCGGGTACACCGAGCTCCAGGCGTCCTGGTAGGCGCTGATGGCCAGGCTCAGCAGGCGGCGGATAATGCGCTGTTCGGTGCGGGTGAATTCGCGGCCTTCGGACTTGGCCAGGAAGCGGCCGTCGCCGCCGAACAGGTTGTCCACCACCATGAACACCAGGTTGGGCGGGAACACGGTCAGCACTGTGCCGCGCAATGGCTTCATGGCCAGCAGGTTGATGTTGGTGGGCACCGGCACGTGGCGCGAGAAGTCGCTGAAGCTCTGGTAGCGCACGCTGTCCACGGTGATGTCGGCGCTGCGCCGGATCAGGTTGAACAGGGCCATGCGGAAATAACGGGCAAAGCGCTCGTTGATGATATCCAGGGCGTGCAGCCGCTCGCGGATCACCCGGTGCTGGGTGGCCGGGTCATAGGGGCGGATGTGCGCGTCCCAGCTGGTGGCGTCGCCGTCGGCGGGGTGTTCATCCTCGCCGCTGACGCCCTTGAGCAGGGTATCGATCTCTTCCTGCGACAACAGATCTTCTAGGGCCATGGGCTATTGCACGATGAAGTCGGTGTAAAGGACGTCGAGTATGGAAAGCTCGGGTTGGGGTGTAGTCAGTGGGCGCTTGACCAGCTCCAGCACCTTGGCGGCCAGGGCGCTCTTGCCCTGGCTGGTCATCAGCGCGGTGCTGTCCTGCTCGCCCAGCAGCTTGAACAGCTGGCTGCGCAGTTGCGGCACGTAGGGCTGCAGGAACGTCTGGCTAGCCTTGTCGCCCACGGTAATGGCGAAGCCGATGTACAGCAGGCGCTGCTCGTGCTGCGGGTTCTGCAGGTTCACGGTCAGTGGCGGGATGGTCACCAGTTCCGGTGCTGCGGGCGGCTGCACGGGGGCGGTGGCGCTTTCCACGCGGGTCACGTAATACCAGGTGCCGGCCACGCTGGCCGCAGCCAGGGCCAGGGTGCACAGGGTTATCAGAAGCCAGGGGGTCTTGCGGGTCGTGCTCATCCGGTGTCTTCGTAGGTCTGATCAGACAAGCCGCGAGTATGAACAGGGCGGGCTGGCGACCATGGCCGGATAAGGGCAGGCAATGGGGCGTATCTTTGGGTTTTGATCGGGGTGGGTCATGGGGGTGTGGGGGGAGGCACAGGGCCAGCGCAGCCTGGCGGCAGCGGCTACGGATCGCGATCACCCCGTAGCCGCTGCCGAAGGCTGCGCTGGCCCCAAGCCACTCTGGAGATGTCCAGCGTCCCTACGTATACAAATCAATACGGGTGAGTAACGGGGTAGCAACGGTTTCGCAGGGCTCTTCCTCGACGGCGGACGCACCTGCCGACGGCACATACGGCACCTGCTGATCCCGCGCCTGCCGCGAAGGTTGGTCACTCACCGAAGTCTCCCCCAACGTAATCCCCTGCGCCGCCAATGCTTCGCGCAATTGCGGCAACGCCTGCTCCACCGCGCTGCGCACCGACGGATGCGCGCAGACGAACTGCGCCTGGGTGCCGCTGGTGTCGTGCTTGAGGCTGATCGACAGCGGCCCGAGGTCGGCAGGGTGCAGTTGCAGATCCACCCGGTCCTTGCCGCGCTGGTGCAGGTTGAGCACTTGCTGGCTGAGGCCCGATTGCCATGGCGAGCTGCCGACGGCGGCGGTGAGGGTCGGGTTGCCGGTGTTGACCTGCGCGGTGTCGCTGCTCACCGCTGGGCTGGCGGTGGGTGTCCACGCGCTCAGGGCATCCAGGGGCGGTGGGCTGGGGCTGTCGCTGTCGGTGGCGGTGTTGTCGTCCTGGGCGGGTGCGGGCATCACGGCTGCGGTGGTATCGGTGGGTACGGCGGCCACGGGCGGGGTGTCGTCTTCGCTGATGGCCGGCGCGGTTTTCTGTGCAGTGCTCGTCACGTTGGGCAGCGCGGTGCTGCGCTGACTGATCAGGGGTGTGGTCTGCACGCTGGTTTCGGCGGCCTCGGGCGTGGTCACTGTCGGCACCGGTGCAGGCGCAGGGGCCACATAGACCTGCACCGTGCTGGTGTCCGGGGTGCCGGCGGTGTCGATCAGGTGCATGCGGTCGCGGATATGTTGCAGCTGCGTGTCCACGCTGTCGTCGCTGTCAGGCGTCGCTTCAGTGTCGACTGGCTCGGCGGGGGCGGTCGGCACTTCGATGTCTGCGGTTTGCTCTTCCTTCACGGCCGGCTGCGGCTTGGCCACGGGGACAACAGGTGTCTCCACGGGCGCGGTCGGTTCCGCCACGGGCTCGGGGGCCGGTTCCGGCAATTCCGGCAATGGCGCGGTCGGCACTTCGATGTTGGCGGCCTCGGTCGTGAGCGGGACAGGTTCGGTCAACACCGGTGGCGTCTCCACGGCCGTCTCCACCGCCACGGGCGCGGTTTGCACCGGCTCTGCCTGCACCTGGGTAGCGGCGTCCAGCGCCTGGGCGAATACGCTGCCATCGGTCTCGGCCGCCGTGGCCTGTGGGGCGCTGACAGCTGCCGTGCTGACCAGCAATGCGGTGATGTCCATGGGGGCTCTCAAGTACGGGTGAAGTGGCCCGGGCGCTGGTGCATCCGGGCGCCGAGTTCGTCACTCTGGCGTTGTTCGCGGCGGCCCGCCGCCTGCTGCGCCTGTGCGGCGCGACGTTCGATCAGGGTGTCGTAGGCATGTGCCTTGCGCCACTCGGCCTGCCAGGCTGCCTGGCTCTTGGTGATCTCGGCCTGCTGCTTGGCCATGCTCGCCCGCGCCCGGTCCATGGCGGTGTCCAGCGAGGTCAGGAAGGCCCGGTAGTTGGCCAGGCTGGCCGGGCTCATGCCCTCCTTGTGCAGTTTTTGCTGCAGCCCTTGGCGGTATTCCTGCTGGTACTGCTGCAAGGTCTTGAGCTGGGCGGCGAGCTGGCGCAATTGCTGGCGGTGTTGGGCCAGGGTGCGCGCGGCGGCGTCCTGGGCCTTGTGCGCCAGTTCAGCCAGCAGGTCGAGGGACGATGTCATGCCGGTGCCTCGTCATCATTTGCCTGGGAACAGCTGGTTCAGGGCCTGGAGCGTCTCTTCCAGGGTGGTTTTGTCCTGGATGCGCTGTTGCAGAAAGCGCTCCAGGTGCGGATTCAACTGCACCGCGCGGTCCAGCAACTGATCGTGACCGGCGGCGTAGGCGCCTACGGTGATCAGGTCGCGGTTGCGCTGGTATTTGCTCAACACCTGCTTGAACTGCTGGGCCTTGCGCTGCTGGCTGTCGCTGACGATGGCGGTCATGGCGCGGCTGATCGACGCTTCGATGTCGATGGCCGGGTAATGTCCGGCCTCGGCCAGGGTGCGCGACAGCACGATATGGCCGTCGAGGATGGCCCGCGCCGAGTCGGCGATGGGGTCCTGCTGGTCGTCGCCTTCGCTGAGCACCGTGTAGAACGCGGTGATCGAGCCGCCACCGGGCGGGCCGTTGCCGGCGCGTTCCACCAGTTTGGGCAGCTTGGCGAACACCGACGGCGGGTAGCCCTTGGTGGCCGGCGGCTCGCCGATGGCCAGGGCGATCTCGCGCTGGGCCATGGCGTAGCGGGTCAGCGAGTCCATGATCAGCAGCACATCCAGGCCCTGGTCGCGGAAGTCTTCGGCCACCCTGGTGGCATAGGCGGCGCCCTGCAGGCGTTGCAGCGGCGAGGTGTCGGCCGGTGCCGCCACCACCACGGCGCGACGCAGGCCTTCTTCGCCGAGGATGTTGTCGATGAAGTCCTGCACCTCGCGGCCACGCTCGCCGATCAGCCCCACCACAATCACGTCGGCGCGGGTGTAGCGGGCCATCATGCCCAGCAGCACCGACTTGCCTACCCCGGAGCCGGCGAACAGGCCCAGGCGCTGGCCACGGCCGACGCTGAGCAAGGCATTGATGGCGCGGATGCCCACGTCGATCTGGCGGTCGATGGGCGCGCGCTTGAGCGGGTTGAGCGGTGGCGTGCTCAGCGGGCAGCGGCGCACGTCGGCCAGCGGGCCCTTGCCGTCCAGCGGCTCGCCACGGCTGTCCAATACCCGACCCATCAGCGCCGGCCCCAGGGGGAACTGGCGGCTGCTGGCGCCACCGGTTTCCCGCGCGTCCAGCGGCAGCACGCGCGAGCCGGGTTGCAGGTCGCCGATCTCTTCCAGGGGCATCAAATACAGCGTGTCGCCGGAAAAGCCGACCACCTGGGCTTCGGCGAACTCGCCCGCCTGGGTTTCGATACGGCAGGCACCGCCCAGCGGAATGCTCAGGCCCACGGCCTCCAGCACCAGGCCGGTGGCGCGCACGATACGCCCGCTGAGCAGGTAGCGCGGCACCCGGGCGACGTCGTCACGCAGGCTGGCAAGGCGCTGCTGCCAGCCTTGCAGATGGGAGTTGGCGTTGGTCATGAGGTGGCCGGCAGGGCGTCGTTCAGGCGGCTGCGGATGCTCGCCCAGGCGGTTTCCAGGGTGGCGTCCAGCTCGCCGCTGGCGCTGCTCACCCGGCAACCACCGCGGGCCAGGTTGGCGTCAGGCAGCAGGCTCCAGCCTGCGGCATCCAACTGCTCGCCCAGGGCCTGTTGCACCAGCACCAGGTCGTCGCCGTGCAGCCACAGGCGCGGCCGTCCGGTCAGCGCCGGCTCATGCTGCAACAGGGTCTGCACGGTGTTCACGACCTGTTCGGGATGGGCTTGCAGGGCGTGGCCGGCAATATGTCGGGCGGTGCCCATCGCCAGCTCCACCAGGTGGCCCAGCACCTGATCATCCAAGTGCCGCAGGGCATGGTCGAAGCTTTCGCACAGGCGCATCAGCGGTGCCAGGGTGGCGTGGATCTGCTCCTGCATGGCGGCCTCGCCGGCCAGCCGGCCTTCCTCCAGGCCCTGTGCATAACCCTCGGCGTGGCCAGCGGCCAAGCCCGCTTCATGACCTTGGCGCTGGGCTTCCTGGCGCACCTTGTCGCGGCGTGCCTGCAATTCCAGTTTGCGCTGGAAGGCATGCTTGCGCTGGGCTTCGGCCTGGGCTTCGTCCAATTCCTGGGCGGGCAGCGGCTCGCTGGGCAGCACGGCCATGCGCCAGGGTTGCCACTGGCCGGGCTCTTCGGCCCAAGGGTTGCCGTCAGACATAGGAATCGTCCCCGCTGCCGGTGACGATCACGCCCGCATCGGCCAGGCGGCGTACCACCTGCAGGATGGCTTTCTGTTCGGCTTCGACCTGGGACATACGGGTCGGGCCGCGGGCTTCCATGTCCTCGCGGAACAGCTGCGCGGCACGCTGCGACATGTTCATCAGGAACTTGTCCAGCAACGCGGTCGGCGCGCCCTTGAGGGCGATGGACAGCGAGTTGGTTTCCACTTCCTGGAGGATGGTCTGGATGCCGCGGTCGTCGATTTCCAGCAGGTTCTCGAACAGGAACATTTCGTCGAGAATCTTCTGCGTCAGGTCTTCGTTGTGGGCGCGCAGGGTCTGGATGGCAGACTCTTCCAGGGTCGAGTTCATCAGGTTGAGAATCTCGGCCACCGTGCGTACGCCGCCCATCTTGCTGCGCTTGAGGTTCTGGCCATCGAGCATGCCGCCCAGCACTTCGGTCAGTTCCTGCAGGGCCACCGGCTGCACGCCGCTGAAGGTGGCAATGCGCAGGATGATGTCGTTGCGCTGGCGCTCCTCGAACAGTTCGAGAATGTCCGACGCCTGGTGACGGTCCAGGTGCACCAGGATGGTGGCGATGATCTGCGGGTGTTCCTCGCGGATCATCTCGGCCACCAGCGAGGCTTCCATCAGGTTCAACTTGTCGATGCCCGAACCGCCGTCGTTGGCTTCCAGAATGTCGTCGATCAGGCTGGCGGCGCGCTCACTGCCCAGGGCCTTGGTCAGCACGGCGCGGATATGGTCGCTGGACTGGATGTTGATGGCCGCGTACTGCTCGGTCTCGTCGATGAACTCTTCGAGCACCTTGCGCATCTCGTCATGGGACACCTGGCTGAGCCGGGCCATCTCCATGCTGATGTTTTCCACGTCCTGGCTGGGCAGCAGCTTGAACACTTCGGCGGCCTCATCGGCCTCCAGTGACAGCAACAGGATGGCGCTGCGGCGTGTAGCGGTCATTTTACTTGTCATCTTTTTTCATCCAGCCCCTGATGATCATGGCGATCAAGCGTGGGTCCTCGACGGAGATCTCACGCAGGCGTTTCATGTTCTGCTCGTACCCTTGCGCCTTGCGCATGCCCGGAGGCACTTCCACGGTTTCGCCGGTTTCGGTAACCATGGTGGGCGGCGCATCGGCTTCGGCCGCTGCTTTCAGTGCGGCGGCGTGGCGCTTGTTCATCGGGCGCAGCACCATCAGCCACAGCAACAGGGCGATGAAGGCAACCAGCAGGTAGCGCGACAGGCTCATGGCCAGCGCGTAGAACTCGGGGGTGCGCCACCAGGCCAGCTCCGGCCCGCTGATGTCGTCGGTCACGAATGGGCTGTTGATCACTTTCAGCTCGTCGCCACGCGATTCGGTGAAGCCCATGGCCTGACGCACCAGGCTCTCGATGTTCTCAAGCTCTTCCTTGCTCAGCGGTTCCTGGCTCGGCTTGCCGTCCTTGTCGATGGCGCGGTAGTTGACCACCACGGCGGTGGTCAGGCGGGTGACTTCGCCTTGTGCCTGTTTGACATGCTCTACGCTATGGTCGACTTCGTAGTTGGTCATGCGCTCGCTGTGCAGGGTCTTGCTGCGTGCCGAGGCGCTGGTGTCGCTGTCGTCGGTACTGGCTTGGGCGCTTTCGCCGGGCTTGGCCGGGGCGGTGGCGCGGGTGGCCGGTGGCTGGTTGGGCGGCGTGTTGGTCAGTGCGCCGGGCACGCCACGGGCGGCAGAATCGCTGCCAGCCAGGCTTTCGTTGACCTGCTTGCTGCGCACGGCGGCGTGGTCGGGGGCCTGATTGGGTTCGTAGTGCTCGGCGGTGCTTTCGCGGCTGTCGAAGTCCACCTTGGCGACGACCTGGGCATGCACGTTCTGACGGCCCAGCAGCGGCGCGAGGATGTCTTCGATACGGCGCTGGTAGGCGCGTTCGATGTCCCGCACATAGGTCAGCTGGCTGCCGTCCAGGCCATTGTTGTCGCTGGGGTTTTGCGACAGCAGGCGGCCGCTCTGGTCGACGATGGTGACGCCGTCGATGCTCAGGTCAGCGACGCTGGACGACACCAGGTGGGCGATGGCATTGGCCTGGCCCTGGCCCAGTTCACGGCCCGGTTGCAGGTTGACCATCACCGAGGCGCGGGCCGGTTCGCGTTCACGCACGAACACCGACTGGCGCGCCATCACCAGGTGCACGCGGGCGCTGGCGATGGGGCCAAGGGATTCGATGGTGCGCGCCAGCTCGCCTTCCAGGCCGCGCTGGTAGTTGAGCTGTTCGGCGAACTGGCTGACCCCGAAGGCCTGCTTGTCCATCAGCTCGAAACCGACGTTGCCACCCTTGGGCAGGCCCTGTTCGGCCAGTTGCAGGCGCAGGGCGTTCATCTGTGCGGCCGGCACCAGGATGGCGTGGCCACCTTCGCTCAGGCGGTAGGGGATCTGGCGCTTTTCCAGCTCGCCGATCACCTGGCCGCCGTCGGCCTCGCCGAGGTTGGAGAACAGCACGCGGTACTCGGGCTCGCGTGCCCACAGGGCCAATACCACCAGCAGTGCCACGGCTGCCGCACCGGCCAGCAGCAATGGCAGCGGCTGGCCGCGCAGGCGCTCCAGCAGGGGCTGCAGGGCGCTGGTCTTGCTCTTTTCAGGGCTGGCTTTGGCAGAGCCCTTGCCTTGGGCCGCGTTACTCACACGCACCTCGCAAGCGAGGGTAGGGGCGGTACAAAAGACATGGCTCGTTCCGGTGTCGAAGGTGGTCGAGAAGCCCTGGCGCGTAGGTGCGCGGGGCTGCCTGTTGCCTGCGCTGGCAGGTATCGCAGGGCGGCTATTATCTCGACCTGCCCCGGATCTAAAGGACGGAAAAGCCAGCGCTTTTGTAGCCAATTGGTTGCTTGTCGGTACGGTTCACCTTGTTAATCTGGGTGCCATCACCTTGCCAACTTTTTCAACCTGGACATGTTTGCACCATGAATACATCTGCTCTCCAGGCTGCCTTGCAGCAACTTACCGTGCTGGCCCACGAGTCCCAGGGCATGACGTCGTCGGTGGCCGGTGCCGCAGGAAACGGGGGCTTCACTGGCGAGTTGCAGGCATCGCTCAAGCGCATCAACCAGTTGCAGCAGACGGCCAACCAGCAATCCAACGCGTTTCAGGTCGGCGCGCCGGACGTTTCGCTCAATGATGTGATGGTGGACATGCAGAAAGCCGCCCTGAGTTTTCAGATGGGCGTGCAAGTACGGAACCGGTTGGTGACTGCTTATAAGGATGTGATGGCGATGCAGGTATAGGGCGAGGCATGTTGCGATCTACGGAAAAGTATCTGTATGTACATCGTTAGATACGTTTGAGTGTTAGGTGGGCAGGATGAAAAAAAATTCAGGATCGACCAGTGGTGCTGCATAGGGGAAACCCTTAGTTCCGGCGCAGTGTAACTGGCTTATTACCAAGGTCGAACTAGCGAAGTGCTGTGAATGTGGGGCGTTGCAAGTCTGAAAGTTACGAAAAATAGCTTTGTTTAAAAGGCGTTACTTAAAAAATAAATAGACTTGTGTCGTTAAAGTTTTATATTCGGCTGCCGATTTCCTCTGCGTCATTGCGAATGTTTCATTCGTGATGGGGTGACTTTTGATTGGCCCTGCTTAATAGGCGCGGACCTGTGAGGACTATATGACGACGACCACTTCCACTTCTTCCTCCTCTGCTACCAGCGGAACCATTACCTCGTTGGGCGTGGGGTCGGGGCTGGATCTGGACTCGATTCTCGATAGCCTCGAGGAGGCCCAGGAAACAAGCCTGCTGACACCGATCGAGAACCAAGAGGACGACATCAACGCCGAAATCACCGCTTATGGCACGTTGACCAGCGCCCTGACCAGCCTGCAAACCGCCATTGAAACGCTGAGCGACCCTGACACTTACGATGCCCTCACCAGCAGCGTCAGTGGCACCGGCGTCAGCGCGGCAGTGACCAGCGAAGCAGTGGCCGGCACCTACTCGATCGTGGTCAGCCAGCTGGCCAGCGCCCAGACTTTGGCGACGGACGGTATCGCGGATTCTACAACAGCCCTGGGCACAGGTACCCTGACCATTACAGTAGGTGACGACGAAAGTATCAGTATCGACCTGACTTCGAGCAACAACACCCTGGAAGGTATCCGCGACGCCATCAATGATGCGGGCGGTTCGGTCACCGCGTCCATCGTCAACGACGGCAGCGACACGCCTTACCGTCTGGTGCTGACCTCGAACGACACCGGTACCGACTCGGAAATGACCGTGACCTTCGACGGTTCGGGCGATGCCGCCGACCTGTTTGGCTACAGTGCCGACAGTGACAGCAACGCCATGACCGAGACCGTGGCGGCGGCCGATGCCCTGCTGACCGTGAACGGCCTGAGCGTGACCAGCCAGAGCAACACTGTGGAAGAAGCGCTGCAGGGTGTGACCCTGAGCCTGACCGACACCGGCACCTCGACCCTGACGGTGGAACGCGACACCGACTCGATCATTGATGCCATCAACGATTTCGTCGACGCCTACAACTCGTACGCCTCGACCATGGACACGCTGACGTCCTACGACGCCGATGACGATACCGCCGGGGCGCTGCTGGGCGACTCCACCACGCGCCGCGTGGACAGCACCCTGAGCAAGGACCTGTACAACTCGATTTCCAACGGCACGTTCAGCTATCTGTCGCAGTTGGGCATTTCGCTGGAGGTGGACGGCACGCTGACCATCGACGACGACACCCTGGAAGACGCGGTAACCAACAACCTCAGCGATGTCACCGACTTTTTCGTGGGCACCGATGACAGCGAGGGCTTCGCCACCCAGATGGCCACCGACCTGGACACTTTCCTGGACGAGGACGACGGCTCAATCGTTTCAGTGGTCAACGACCTGAACGACCAGCTCGAAGATCTGGAAGAGAAGTACGAAGACAAGCAGGACTTCATCGACAGTGTGATGGACCGCTATACCGAGCAATTCACGGCCCTGGACACCCTGATTTCCGAGCTTGATTCGACAGCGGACTACCTCACTACCCAGTTCGATGCGTTGAGCAGTGATGATTAATCCTCAATAGATGGGAGCAGGTTGTGAGTGTATTGCGCGGAGCGAATGCCTACGCGACGGTGGGTTTGGAGAGCGGCATCCTGGCCGCATCACCGTACCAGCGGACCGTGATGTTGTTCGACAGTTACCAGGCCGCCATCCGCACGGCCCGGTTGCACATGCAGGTCGGCGACATGGCGGGCAAGGGCAAGGCCATCACGTCTGCCATCAAGATTGTCAGCCGTGGCCTGCGCGGTTCGCTGGACATGGAACGCGGCGGGGAGATCGCCGCCAACCTTGACCGGCTATACGACACGGTGGTGCGGCTGTTATTGCGGGCCAATCTGCATAACGACGAGGAGGTCCTGGATGTGGCAGCAAGCCTGATTGAAAACATTGGTTCCGCGTGGCGGCAGATAGGACCTCGAGTCGAGGGGGAGGATGGCGATGTCGCAAGCGCAGGTGGTTGAGTCGTACGAGCGGTTGCTGGCGCAGTCGCAACGCATGCAGGAATGCGCGTTGCAGGGGGACTGGGAGCAGATCCTGCAGTTGAAGTCCCAGGGCCTGATCGATGAGGAAACCCTGCGACGGGAGGAAGCGGGGGTGGCGCTGGATGACGAACATCGTCGGCGCAAGTTCGAATTGATCAGACAGATACTTGATTTGGAAGTTGAAGTTCGCAAATGCCTGGCCGAGCGCCAGAGTCATCTGGGTGCACTGATAGTTGCCGGCCGGTTGAAGCGCGGACAAGGCAAGGCTTATATGCCGAGTGCCACTGTTAGGCCACTACTTAGGGCAGTAGTGCGTCCGGAAGTTTAATACTGCGACAGGATGTCGCGAATTATAAGGAATGTATCTCCTGCACGATCAATCAACGCGTCCAAGCAGCACTTTGTTGTTGTTTTGATACTGATGGGTGGGCAAGGAGAATAAAAACAGCAAGTCGGCCCGTCATGTCTAGCGGGCCAGCCAACGGATACGACAAGTGCAGGGGAGTAGCAAGTGCTGAACGCCGATAGAGGTCTTGAAGATATTCAGGACCTGAATTTCTCTTATTTGTTGCTGGTACAGCGTCTGCTGCGAAAGGACCGTGCCACCGCCATGTTTCGGCTCAAATTGAGCGAGGGCATGGCCGATCTGCTGGTGCAACTGACCAGCAAGCAGCTGACCCAGTTGGCGCGCATCAACCAGCTGGTGTGCCGTCCGGTGTTCGATGAAGCCGAGTGTCTGTCGCGGGTGTTGGGGAACTCCCGCGAGCTGGGCCTGGTGGAAATTCATTCGTCGTTGTTGATGGCGTCGGTGGACGTCGGCGGCGAGGCGGGGGGACGCGCGGGGCAGGCCCATGTCTGAGAAAAGCCTGGTCGAGGAAATGTTCCAGGTGCAACTGGCGATCGAGCTCATTGAGCTGGGTGCGCGCCTGCAGGTGCTGGAAGTGGAAACCAGCCTGAGCCGTGGGCGGTTGATCCGTCTGTACAAGGAAGTGCGTGGCGTGTCGCCACCCAAAGGCATGCTGCCGTTCTCCACCGACTGGTTCGTGACCTGGCTGCCGAACATCCACTCGTCGCTGTTCTACGGCATCTACCTGCGCCTGACGCGCATCGGTTGTGACCGCATCGAGGCCTTCATCAAGGCTTATCGGTTGTACCTGGAGCAGGTCGGTTGTGACGATGAAAGTGAGGTGGTGCTGGGGCTGACCCGCGCCTGGACGCTGGTGCGCTTCTTTGAAAGCGACATGTTGGAGTTGGTGTGCTGCTCGTCCTGCACGGGGCATTTCGTGGCGCACTCCCATGGCCCGGCGCAGCGCTATGTGTGTGGCATCTGCCAGCCGCCGTCGCGGGCGGGCAAGACTTTGAAGCGGCGTGAGAGCGAAGAGCTGGATGATCTGCGGCAAGCGTAGCTAATCCGTAGCCGCTGCCGCCAGGCTGCGCTGGCTTTGTGCCTCGCTGAACCTCTCCAGGGTTCAAGCCGGCCAGCGCAGCCTGACGGCAGCGGCTACAGATGATTGCCTTTGGCCATTAAAGTTGCCTCCCGCCACGCCGATCTTCGCCAAGGCCACTCCCGGCGTTGAAAAAGGAACGGCCTGTGCTCATCGCGTTAGGACTCATCGGTATCCTGCTCTCGGTCTTCGGCGGCTATGCGCTGTCGGGCGGCAGCCTGGGGCCGCTGTACCAGCCCACCGAAATGCTCATGATCGGCGGTGCCGCCGTAGGGGCCTTTGTCGCCGCCAACAACGGCAAGGCGATCAAGGCCACGCTCACCATTGTGCCCCGCCTCAAGCGCAGCACCCGGTATGACAAGGCGCTGTACCTGGAGGTCATGGGCCTGCTCTATCACCTGCTGGGCAAGGCCCGTCGCGAGGGCATGCTGGCGGTGGAGCGCGACATTGATGCCCCCGACCAGAGTTCGCTGTTCAGCGAGTATCCGGCGGTGCTCGACGACCCGCTGATCCTGACCTTCATCACCGACTACTTGCGGCTGATCCTCAGCGGCCAGATGCAGGCGCACGAACTTGACGAGCTGATGCTGCACGAGATCGAAGGCTTCGAGCATGACGCGCACATTCCCGCCGATGCCTTGTACAAGGTCAGCGACGCACTGCCGGCATTTGGCATCGTCGCGGCGGTGATGGGCGTGGTCAAGGCGCTGAGCGCAGTCAATGTCGGCCCGGACCTGATGGGTGAGATGATCGCCCATGCGTTGGTCGGCACCTTCCTGGGCATCTACCTGGCCTACGGGGTGATCGCCCCCCTGGCCAGCCGCATCGACCGGCAAGTGGCCGAGTCGGTGAAGATGCTGCAGTGCATGCGCATGACCCTGCTGGCCAGCCAGCAGGGCATGGCGCCGATGCTGGCGGTCGAATTCGGTCGCAAGGCCCTGCACCTGGGTGAACGCCCCTCGGCCCTGGAACTGGAAAGCTACCTGCGCGGCACGCCGGTTGGCGCGGCGGCCCTGGGATGAGCGACCGGCCGATCATCATCCGGCGGCGCAAGAGCGCCGGCCATGGTCACCACGGTGGCGCCTGGAAAATCGCCTTCGCCGACTTCATGACGGCGCTGATGGCTCTGTTCCTGGTGCTGTGGGTGTTGTCCAACGCCAGCAAATCGCAGAAAAACGCCGTGGCCGACTACTTCAGCACGCCGTTGCTCAGCGCCATCAACCGCAGCCAGAACCCGATCCCGGGCGGCACACCGGCCCTGGCCTACAAGGAAACCTCGCTCAACCCCATCGAGTTGCCGGCACGGCCGTTGTCGGACGAAGAGTTCAAGCGTCTGGAAGCACTGCGCCAGCGCCTGCGCCATGTGATTCAACTCAACCCCGCGCTGAAGGATCTGAACAAGCAGATCCTCATGGAGCTGACCCCCGAAGGCCTGAACCTGCAACTGATCGACAGCGAGCAGCGGCCCATGTTCGAGCTGGGCAGCGCAAGGGTGGCGCCGTACATGCGCACGCTGTTGCGCACCATCGCGCCGGTGCTCAACGAGTTGCCCAACAGCGTGCAGATCAGTGGGCACACCGATGCTCACCCGTACGCCGGTGGCGAGGCCGGCTACAGCAACTGGGAGCTGTCGGCGGACCGCGCCAAGGCGTCGCGGCTCGAATTGGTGGGCGGTGGGCTGGATTCGGACAAGCTGCTGCGTATCTCCGGCATGGCCGATCGCATTCCCACGCGCAATACCGAGCCTGCGGATGCCGCCAACCGGCGCATCGAAATCACCGTGCTCGATAGCCAGGTGGCGCAGAAAATCCTCAGCCGCAACGAATGACCGTAGCCGCTGCCGCCAGGCTGCGCTGGCCGGTGTGAACCCTGGAGATGTTCAGTGGGGCATAGGGCCAGCGCAGCCTGGCGGCAGCGGCTACGTGACGAGTGGGTGATTGCCTTAAATGAGGGGCGATTGTGGGTGTGTTCCGTCGATTGGCGCGGCAGGCGCCTGCGCAAAATACCGCCCTTATCACCAGCCGATGAACCGCCATGGCGGAAGACACTAGCAACGAAGACAAAACAGAATCGGCGTCAGCGCGCAGGATCGAGAAGGCTCGTGAACAGGGCCAAGTGGTGCGCTCGCGTGAACTCAATACGTTTCTGGTGCTGATCACCGGCGTCGCCGCCCTGTGGGGTGGTGGCGGCTGGTTTTATGGGCAGTTGTGCCAGTTGCTGGAGCACGGCCTGCTGTTCGAACGCGCCCAGGCCTTCGACAGCACACGCATGACCCAGGCCGCCCTGGGCCTTGCCCAGTTGGGGCTGATGACGGTGATGCCGTTCCTGCTGATCCTGGCCCTGGCGGGTGTGGCGGCGTCGATGATGCTGGGCGGGCTGGTGATTACCCTGCAGGCGCTGGCGCCGAATTTCTCGCGCATGAACCCCATCACCGGCCTGGGCCGCATGTTTTCCCTGCAGGCACTGACCGACCTGGGCAAAGCTTTGGCCAAAGCCTTTCTGGTCGGCTGCGTGGCGGTGTTGTTCCTCAAGAGCCACGCCAACCTGCTGCTGGACCTGACCGGCATGCCCGTGGAACTGGCACTGGCCACGGCCATGGGCCTAGTGGCCAAGGCCTGCGCGCTGGTGGTCGGTTCGCTGGTGCTGGTGGTGGGCCTGGACGTGCCGTTCCAGTTCTACACCTATTACAAAAAGCTGCGCATGACCCGAGAAGAAGTGCGCCAGGAACACAAGGACACCGACGGCGACCCGCACATCAAGGCACGTATCCGCCGCCAGCAACAGCTGATGGCCCGTTCGCGAATGATGAGCAAGGTGCCCAAGGCCGACGTAATCATCACCAACCCCACCCACTACGCCGTGGCCCTGGCCTACCAGGACAAGATGTCGGCGCCGCGGGTGATCGCCAAGGGCGCCGACGAAGTGGCGCTGCGCATCCGCGAGCTGGGCGAGGAGCACCGCATCCCCATGCTCGAAGCCCCGGCGCTGGCCCGTGCCCTGTACTTCCACGTGGACATCGACCGCGAGATCCCCGGCACCCTCTACACCGCCGTGGCCGAGGTGCTGGCCTGGGCCATGCGCCTCAAGCGCGTCACTGAATCCGGCGGCCTGGTGCCGCCCAAACCGAAGAACCTGCTGGTACCCGCCGGCATGGATCAGCCTGGCCCGCTGGGGGCCACCGCCGAGGAAACACCGAACCCATGAACGCCATGACCAACCTGCTGGGTCCCGATTCCTGGCTGGCCAAGGCCGACCTGAAACTGCTGGCCGGCCCCGTGCTGATTGTCATGATCCTGTCGATGATGATCCTGCCGCTGCCGCCGTTCGTGCTCGACCTGCTGTTCACCTTCAATATCGCCCTGGCGATCATGGTGCTGCTGGTCAGCATGTTCACCGAGAAGCCGCTGGATTTCTCGGCGTTCCCGGCGGTGCTGCTGTTCACTACCTTGCTGCGCCTGTCGCTGAACGTGGCGTCGACCCGCGTGGTACTGATGGAAGGCCATCAGGGCCCGGACGCGGCAGGCAGGGTGATCGAGGCGTTCGGCGAGTTTCTGGTGGGCGGCAACTTCGCCGTGGGCATGGCGCTATTCCTGATCCTGGTAATCATCAACTTCATGGTGATCACCAAGGGAGCCGGGCGTATCGCCGAAGTGGGCGCACGCTTCACCCTGGACTCCATGCCCGGCAAGCAGATGGCCATCGACGCCGACCTCAACGCTGGCCTGATCGGCGAACCGGAAGCGCGCAAGCGCCGTCGCGAAGTGGCCCAGGAGGCCGATTTCTACGGCTCCATGGACGGTGCCAGCAAGTTCGTGCGCGGTGACGCCATGGCCGGTCTGGTGATCATGGGCGTCAACGTGGTAGGCGGTCTGATCATCGGCATGCTGCAACACGGCATGGCCTTCGCCGACGCTGCCCATACCTACACCATGCTGACCATCGGCGACGGCCTGGTGGCGCAGATTCCCGGCCTGGTGATCTCCATTGCCGCCGGTGTCACTGTGTCCCGCGTCAACACCGAGGAAGACGTGGGCCAGCAAATGATCGGACAACTGTTCATCCGTCCGCAGGTGCTGATCCTCACCGCTGGCGTCATCGGCTTGCTGGGCCTGGTGCCGGGCATGCCCAACCTGGTGTTCCTGTTGTTCACCGCATTGCTGGGCGGCCTGGGCTGGTGGCTGCGCAAGCGCGACCTGCAACAGGCAGCAACCCCCGAAGAACAAGTGGTGCCCAAGGCTGCCTCGCAAAGTTCGGAAGCCAGCTGGGACGATGTGAGCCTGGTGGACACCCTGGCGCTGACCGTGGGCCATCGCCTGATCCCACTGGTGGACAGCCGCCAGCAGGGCGAGATGCTGGTACGCATCAAGAGCGTGCGCAAGAAATTCGCCCAGGATGTGGGTTTCCTGCCGCCCGTGGTGCGGGTGCGCGACAAGGTCGACATGCTGGCCAACACCTACGTCATCAGCCTCAACGGCGTGGAGGTGGGGCGCGGTGAACTGTTCCCCGGCAAGTGGCTGGCGATCAACCCCGGGCAGGTCACCGGCAAGCTGGAAGGCGAGGTCATCGTCGACCCGGCTTTCGGCCTGCCGGCCATCTGGATCGAGCCTAACATGCGCGAGCACGGGCAGATCTTCGGCTACACCGTGGTTGACGCCAGCACCGTGGCCGCCACGCATCTCAATCACCTGCTGTACCTGCACGCCAAGGACATGCTCGGGCGTGGCGAAGTGCAGAAGCTGCTCGACAAGCTGAGCAAGGACAATAAGGCGCTGGTGGAAGAAGTGGTGCCCAAATTGATCTCCCTTGGCACCCTGCAGCGCATCCTGCAAAACCTGCTGGAGGAAGAAGTTTCGATCCGCGACCTGCGCAGCATTCTCGATGCCCTGGCTGAATTCGTCACCGCGCAACCTGAAGCCGATGTGCAGGACATGACCGCCGTGGTGCGCGTGGCCCTGGGCCGGGCGATCACCCAGCAATGGTTCCCCAACCAGACCGAGCTGCACGCCATCGGCCTGGGCTCCAACCTTGAGCAGGTGCTGCTGCAGGCCGTCACCAGCGGCGGCGCCCTGGAGCCGAGCCTGGCCGACAACCTGATGCAGCAGACCGAAATCGCCCTGGCGCGCCAGGAAGTCAGCAATCACCCGGCCGTGGTGGTGGTGCCCAGCAAATTGCGGCCGCTGCTGGCGCGGTTCCTGCGCCGGCGTTTGCGGCAGTTGGTGGTGATGTCCTTGTCAGAGATTCCGGAAGGCCGGACCTTGCGTATAACCAGCCTGATCGGCGGAGGTAATTGATGGGCGTGCAGCGATTCGTCGGGGCCAACAGCCGTGAAGCCATGCACCAGGTGCGCCTGGTGCTGGGCGAAGATGCGCTGATTCTGTCCAGCCGCAGCGTGGAGCAGGGCGTGGAGATAATGGCCGTGGCCGACGGCGAACCAGCCCCGGTCAGCCCCCGCCGCGCTGCGGCGGCCTATGCCCGGCAATCCCCGGAAGCTTTAGGCAACCCTCACCGGCCTCATCGCGAGCAAGCTTTGCTCCCACAGGTGCACCATTCTGGTGTGGCAGACACTGTGGGAGCAAAGCTTGCTCGCGAGAGGCCGGAACAGACAACGCCCATGCCCGAGGCACCACTGCCCGCGAGCGACTTCGCTGCCTTGAGCGAACTGCTGCGCGGCGAAATGGCGCAGATGCGTCAACTGCTTCAGCATCAGCAACCCACCCCCTCCGACGGCCCGCGCAAGGCCCTGCTCAGCGACCTGCTGGCCAGCGGCTTCAGCCACTGCCTGAGTCAGGAACTGCTGGACGCGACGCCCACCTTGCCCGCCCTCGACGAAACCGGCCGCGCCACGTGGCTAGCCGAGCGCCTGGCTGCGCGCATGTCGGTACTCGCCGACGACGGCCCTCTGTTGGAAGAAGGCGGCGTGATTGCCCTGATAGGCCCCACCGGTGTGGGCAAGACCACTACCACCGCCAAGCTGGCGGCGCGTTTCGTCATGCGCCATGGTGCTGGCGACCTGGCCTTGGTGACCACCGACAGCTTCCGTATCGGCGCCCATGAACAGCTGCGCATCTACGCCCAGTTGCTGGGCGGCGAAGTGCACGCCCTGGGCGCCGAGGACGACATCGAGCAGTTGCTGACGCGCCTCACCGACAAGCGCCTGGTGATCATCGACACCGTGGGCATGAGCCAGCGCGACCAGCGCCTGCTGGCGCAGATCAAGCGCCTGGCCAACGGCGACAGCCTGGTGCGGCTGATGCTGGTGCTCAATGCCGCCAGCCACGGCGACACCCTGGACGAGGTGGTGGAAACTTACCGGCGCGCCGCCTTGAGCGCCGGCACCACGTTGCGTGACTGCATCATCAGCAAATGCGACGAGGCCCCGCGCCTGGGGCCGGTGCTGGATGTGCTGATCCGTCACGACCTGCGCCTGAACTACACCTCCACAGGCCAGCAGGTGCCCGAGGATTTGCACCTGCCTGAAGCCGAGGCGTTGCTGGGCCAGGCCCTGAGGCGGGAAAAACCCTCCCTGTACGGCGCTATCCCGTCGGCCACTGCCGGTAAGGGGCAGCAGCTCGATACGCTGGCTCGCAGTGTACTCGCTCACGGTCGCCTGCTGGGCACGTTGCGGGCCAGCCTGCACCGGCAGATCGACGATTTCGCCTTGCTGGAGAGCGCCTGGCACATGGCTGAACTGCCCCCTGCCGATCAGACCTTGGCGCTGGCAGACCTGCTGGCCAGGGCGCCGTTTGCCGTTGTCATTGGTCGTCAGGTGCTGTGGGGCGCAGAGCGGCCGGTAGTGGGTGCTACCTGGAAGATGCCGGTGCTCAGCTTCGCCGCCGATGGCAGCCTGGGCATCCGCCCCTGGCTGGTCCATCAATTGCCGATAGGCGCCCGCCAGCGGCTGGACTGGAGCGACGTCACGTTGCAAGCCAGCGGCCATGTGTGGGCTGCCATGCCGGGGCGTGAGCTGTTGCAGGTGCTGCAACAGGGCGACAAACCCTGGCTGGCCGGCGCCCAGCGGGGTCAGCGGGTACTCCACGGCGGTCAGTCCTGGAGCCTGGCGCAATTGGCCGAGCACGCACAGGTTCATGATGCCCGGGGGCTGCGCCAGCGCGGGCGCTGGGTGAAGTTCGAGCTCAGCCGGTTGACCGTCAGTTTGCCTGCCAACCCCGAACAACCCGTGCGTGCCTGGTTCGGCACCTTGCGCCATTGCGACAGCGACCAAGTGCTGGGCCAGCGCTACTGGTTGGCGGACGGCTCTGATACGCCAGCGCAACAGGCGGCCACCCTGGCGCGGTTGCAGGCGTGCGAGTCACTGCCCGCCCTGACCTTGCGCGCCTGGAACATCCTGGGCGAACGCCATGGCCCGCTCAATGCCGACCTGCGCCTGTTCCTCGCCTGTGCTCTGGCGGCGTGCGCCTGCCACCTCGACCAGGTCGAGGCGCCATGGGGTGTGGCGGTACGCCAACAGCTGTTGGAACTGTCCGGCAAGCGCCGCACGTGCAGCCCATTGCTGTTGCTCGAAAGTTTGCTGCACATGCTGACCACCCGCGCCGCCATGGCCCGGCTGGCCCATGACTGACCAGGCTCAGGGCCTGCGGCGCTGGGCCGAACGCCAGGCATTGCAGACGCTGGTGGTGGTTGGCCCGGCCACCGTCTGCGGCCTGGCCATGGCCACCCTGCAACGCTGGGCGGCTGTGGGCCACGGGTGGGTAGGCGATGCGTCGCGTTGGCGGGTACTGACGGTCGAAGCGGGTGCCGCACAGGTGCTCGACCTGGCGGGTCAGCACCCGCGTTGGGGCCTGTGGCTGGGCGCGGGGGACGAGGATTGCCGTCTGGCGTACGTGGCGCTGCGGCGGCTGTCCCAATCCGGTGGGCCGCAACGCTTTGTGCTGTTGCATGACGCCTGCGCAACCCGTCCCGATCAGGTCGAAAACCTGCGCCGCGCTGCCGCCCGATTCCTGGGAATTCAGCTGCTGATAGTGGCAGAAAGCCTGCCTGCAAAGGCCGTGACCGCAGTGTGCCCAGATAGTTCAATTGACCGAAAAGCCACCAATCGCGACGGCTATTCCGCCCTTACCCACGCGGGGTAAGCAGTAATAATGCCCCCGCCCCATGACCCGCCAGCCACGCCATGACCCGCGTGAGGCACGGCATGCCCTCAGTTTCCTCATCACACCAGGCCTGCAGGATGTACACAGCTCAGGGAAAACTAAAATCAAGCGAGTTGCTGGAACAGTACCTGCCTCTGGTGCGCCGGCACGCCCTTGAGTTGAAAACCAGGGTACCGGCCAATGTCGACCTGGACGATCTGGTGCAGGCTGGCAGCATCGGCCTGCTGGACGCCCTGGCCCGTTATGACACCGACCAGGGCGCTACCTTCGGCACCTTCGCTTCCCAGCGCATCCGCGGCGCCATGATCGACGAACTGCGCAGCCGCGACTGGGCGCCGCGCAGCGTGCGGCGCAACGCCCGGGCGCTGAAGGGCACCATCCGCCGCCTGGAGCAGGCCCTGGGTCGCCCGGCCGAAGAGCGCGAAATCGCCGACGCCATGGAGCTTTCGCTGGAGCAATACCGCCAGTTGCTGCTGGATATCAACGGCTGCCAACTGATGCCTATCGAAGAGCTGGGCGAAGACGATTCCAGCGGTATCAGTACCGGTTACGGCGCTTCACCCTTTGTCGAACTGATGCAGGAGCGTAATCGCGATCGCTTCATCAAGGCGCTGGATGCATTGCCCGAGCGTGAGCGGTTGTTGCTGGCGCTGTACTACCAGGAAAAACTCAACTTCAAGGAAATCGGCGCGGTGATCGGTGTCAGCGAGTCGCGGGTGTGCCAACTGCACAGCCAGGCCGTCTCGCGCCTGCGGGACGCATTGGCTGATTAAAACGGCTATCTGTAGCCGCTGCCGCAGGGTGCGCTGGCCCTGCGCCTCGCTGAACATTTTCAGGGTTCACACCGGCCAGCGCAGCCTGGCGGCAGCGGCTACGGCCGGTTGTGGCTATGCGGTGTGGGCCAGGCAGTGCTTCAGCGCTGAGCTGGATATGCCCGGCGTGCGCGGCAGGTAGCGCACTTCGCACAACGACCTCAGCGTATCGAAGTGCCCCCTCCAATCATCGCCCATGCCGAACACCGACACGCCCAGGCGGCGGATGTCGTCGGCTTTCTGCGCCCAGCAGGTTTCCGCCAGGGTCATGTCCACGCATTTTAGCGAGCGTACGATATCCAGGCGGTCGGCGAAGGGGATCACCGTCTGCTTGCCCTTGAGTAGATTGAACTCGTCGGTGGACACCCCCACGATCAGCTTGTCGCCCAGTGCCCGCAGGTTGCGCAAAAGGTTCAGGTGACCAATGTGGAACAGGTCGAAGGTGCCGTAGGTGATGATCACGCGGCTCATGCTGGCAGCACCGTGTCGAGGGCTGCGCGGGCTTGCAGCAGCAGGCTGTCATCGGGGCGATGGACCAGTGCGTGGCCGGCGAGGGCGTGTGCCTTAGGCAAGTGGCCGCTTTCGATGTGCGAGTAGATGCGCGACACCGCGTAGCACTCGGTCAGCAAGGAAAAACCGCACAGGTTCTTGGCGGCGATCACGGTGTCGAACTGGGCGTCGGGGGTGCGCCAGTCACCGTACACGGCAGTCAGCCAGGTGTCGGCGTCGCGCAGTTGCCACAGCGGTTTGCCGGCGGGGCTCTGGCCCTTGTCCAGGTGCAGGGTGGGGTAGCGGGTCTGGCGGTGCCATTCGAGCTGGCCGTCCTTGACCCAGAACCCGGTGCAGGTATTGCCGTCGCCATCGACGACGAAACCCGACAGGTCCAGGGACACCTTGTGCACCGGGTGGTAGAACGCCTTGGGGTTGGTCAGCCGGTGCGAGCCCACCGGTTCCACCCAGCCGCGCCGAATCAGGCAGTGGGTGGCGCGCTCCATTTCACAGTGCGGCAGGCCGAAGTCGATGTCCTTGTCGAAGGGCAGCAATCCGCCCTCACGGGTCAGGCCCAGCAGGGTGCCGTAGGCGGCGAAGGCGTGCACGCCCGCCTGGAACAGTGCCGTCAATGTATCCCACAGCAGCTGTTCCACCTGGGGTTTGTTGAAATCGCTGCGCGGCTTTTTCACCGAGGATTTGATCGGATGCTTCAGGCGCAGGGCCAGGGCCTGGCGGTAATGATCCAGCGCTTCGGGCAGGCGGGTCTGATGATGACGGATCACGCCCATCACCAGGTGCGCGGAGGTGCTCTCGGGGGCCAGCGCCAAGGCGCGCTCCAACAGGCCTTGGGCGCGGTCGCTGTTTTCTTGCTGGTTGTAGATCTCGCCCAGTTTTACCAGCACCTGCACCTGGTCAGGGTCCAGTTCCAGCGCACGTTCCAATAGCGGTCGGGCTTCGGCGGTTTGTTTCTGCTTGCTCAGCAGCAGGCCCAGGTCTGCGTGCAACCGGGCATTGCGCGGCGCCAGGGGCAGGGCCTGGCGGAAGCTGGCGATGGCCTCGTCGGTACGCTGGTTCTTTAGCAGCGCACGGCCGCTGTTGATGTAGGCGTTGGCGGCCTCTTCGGTTTTGTTGCGCAAGGGTGTGCGAGCGGTGCGAGACATGATGAACCCCGGATGAATGGCTGAACGTGCGCGCCCTTACCACGGCGCAGGGCTGTACTCGGCGGTGAGGGTGAAGCTGGTTTCTTCAAGGCTCACCGCTGGCAGGTAGTGACGGGCACGCAGGTAGCGCGCCGCTTGACCTTGGTCGATGCCGGCCAGCAGGCGGTAGGCCAGGTCGTGCAAGCCATAGGCGGTGTCCAGGACGAAGGCCAGCTTCAGCCGGCGCTGTGGCGGTAGCTGCGCAAGCCGCGACGGGGTGGGGATGAACAGGGCCTGCACCGACTGCAACTGGGTGGCACGTGGCTCGGTCAGTTGCAGCTCGGCGGGGAACTGGCTCAGGTGCGCGGGGGCATGGAAGCGATGGAACTGCAGGCCATGCTCGGCCAGTCGCTGGCACAGTGGGCCGAACTCAAAGTCGCTGGCGTGAGGGTTGAGCATGCACACGCTGACCTGGGCCAGCAGCAGTTGGTCCAATACTGCCGGGCCATGGTGAAGGATGTTCAGGGTGTCGTGACGATCATCCAGCACCAGCCAGTCCAGGGCCTTGAGGCCTTGCAGGTCGTCGAGCCGGGCGCTGCGCAGGGGCAGGCGCGCCAGTACCTGGGCGCCGCGTTGCAGCGGTGCGGGCACCGGCACCAGGGGCTGCGGGGCGCGGCTGCTGCTGTGGTGCGGGTCGAGGCAGGCGTGCAGAGTCAGCGGGTTACCATCGCCCAAGGCGACGCCGTTGATCATTTGCAGCTCGGGGTGTTCACCCAGGGGCGAGCCGTGCAGCAGGCTGGCCGGGTCGAACACGATGACGCTCAGGGCGTCCAGGGCCATCAGGTCGGCGAAGTCCGGGCGGCTGGCCAGGCTGGCGCCATGATCGAGGGTGATCAGCCGGCCCTGGAAGTTCCAGTTGAAGGGGGTCGCCGTCATGGTCCGATGGTCCCGATAGAATTTGGGTCGAATGACTAGGGTAGGGCCCGTAGGCCCCAGGCGATGCGCCAAGAACAGGCCCGCGGCGGGGCCTGTTCCGGCGATCACGCTTATTGCAGCAGGGACAGCATTTGTTGCGGGGTGGAGTTGGCCTGGGCCAATACCGAGGTACCTGCCTGTTGCAGGATTTGCGCGCTGGTCATGGCCGATACTTCAGTGGCGTAGTCCACGTCTTCAATGCCCGAACGTGCCGAGGTCAGGTTGGTTTCGGTGGTGGAGATGTTGGAGATCGCCGAGTCGAACCGGTTCTGCACCGCACCCAGGTCCGAACGCATGGAGTCAACGGTGTTCAGTGCCGAGTCCAGGGTGGTCAGGGTGTTGGTGGACTTCTGGGTCACTTCGTTGTCGGTGTCGATGCTTACCGAAACAGTGGCAGTGGAACCGCTGCCGGTGACGGTCACGTCGGCCGCGTAGTAAGTGGCGGTCGAACCGCTGCCCACTTGCAGGAAGTAGTCGCCGTCTTCGTCCTGTACCAGGGTGCCGCCGGTGCTGCCGCTGCCGCCGTAGGTGATGGTATTGCCGGACTTGTCGGTGATGGTGGTGTTGGTGCTCGACAGCGACATGGAGGTGCCGGCTTCGTCTTCTACGGTTGCCGCAGTGGTGGAGCCGTCGTAGCCGTTGACGTTGAAACCGCTCAGGCCCAGGGTGGAGCTGTTGATTTCGCTCAGCTTGATGTCGATGGTCTCGCCATCGTTGGCGCCGACCTGGATGGTGATGGTCTGGTCGGAGTCCAGCACGCTCACGCCGTTGAATGCGGTTTGCGAGGAGATACGGTCGATCTCGTCCAGACGCTGGGTGATTTCATCCTGGATCGACTGCAGGTCGGACTGCGAGTTGGTGCCGTTGGCGGCCTGCACCGACAGCTCACGGATACGCTGCAAGTTGTCGTTCACTTCGTCCAGCGCGCCTTCAGTGGTCTGCGCCAGGGAGATGCCGTCGCTGGCGTTGCTGCTGGCCTGGTCCAGGCCGGTGATCTGCGAGCTCATGCGGTTGGCAATGGCTTCACCGGCGGCGTCGTCGGAGGCGCTGTTGATTTTCAGACCAGAAGACAGGCGCTCGATGGAGGTGCTCAGGGAGCTTTCCGAGGAGCTCAGGTTCTTCTGAGCGATCATGGACGTGATGTTGGTATTAATGACGGACATGCTGCACTTCCTTCTGTGTAGGGGTCTGGAACCCAGGGTTTGAGCGGCTTTGGCCTAACCCCTGGGTTTTAACCGCGAAGATCGGCACCACCCCTTCCACCTTTAGAAACCCACGAAATTTTTTTCTGCCACCGCCCTGTAGCCGCTGCCGCCAGGCTGCGCTGGCCCTTGTGTGCGCTGGAGATCTTCGGTGAGGCACGCGGCCAGCGCAGCCTGGCGGCAGCGGCTACAGGGCGTAGGGGCTTCGTCGCTGGATTTCGATAGGGAAAAGCCCTGTGTTAACGGATTTGAATGCGCCACGCGCACGTTATAAATCCGCACGCCGCTGTTCACTTCCCGGAGCCTGTGATGAATCCCTCGACCCTGATCGGCCTGTTGTCTGGCCTGGTCCTGCTGGCCTTGCTGTTGCTGTTTTCGGCCGAGCACCCGCTGATGTTCGTCGACCTGCCGAGCCTAGGCATCGTGGTGATCGGCACCTTTGCCGCTACCTGCCTGAGCTACCCGCTGAGCGAGGTGCGCCGGGTGGTGGGCCTGTTCGCCACGGTGATCCGCAAGGAGCCGGTGCACGCCCACGACGACATCGAACAACTGGTGAGCATGGCCCGGTTGTGGCTGGACGATGACTTGCGCGCAGTGGAGAAGGAGCTGGAAAACACCCGCAACCCCTTCCTGCGCTCGGGCGTGCAACTGGTGATCGACAAGACCCCGGAAGCCGAGATCATCGAGCTGCTGCAATGGCGCATTGTGCGCATGCGCGCCAAGGAGCGCGCCGAGGCCCAGCTGTTCCGGGTCATGGCCAGCTACGCACCGGCGTTTGGCATGCTTGGCACCCTGGTGGGGCTGGTGAACCTGATGTTCGTGCTGGGCGACGGCAACATGGTCACTATCGGCCATCAGATGTCGGTGGGCCTGATGACCACCCTGTACGGGGTATTGCTGGCCAACCTGGCACTCAAGCCAGTGGCGGTAAAGCTCGAGCGCCGTACTGAACAGCGCGTGTTGCTGATGAACATGGTGATCCAGGGCATTTCGATGATGTGCAACAAGCGCAGCCCCGGGCTGATCCGCGAGACCCTGAGCACCTTTGTCACGCACCACCCGGACGAGATCCGCGAGGACCTGCGCATCACCCCGCGCCTGGGCGAGAGCGGCCAGCCATGAGCCGGCCACTGGAAGCGCTGGGGCGGATGAGCGCCGAGGGCGACGACGACAGTTGGATGATGACTTACCTGGACATGATGACCCTGCTGCTGGTGGTGACCATGGCGATGCTGGCCATTACCACGCGCTTGCATAGCACTGCGCCGTCGGCCCCAGCGCCTCTGCCGTTCATGGGCCAGGGCCTGCTGCCCCATGGGCTGGCGCTGTTGGGGCGGCCGCAGGTGGTCAAGCCGGTGGTGGCCACCGTCGCAGCCCCTGAGCCGCCCCAGCCTGCACCGCCGCCATTGCCAACAGCCGATGACATCGCGAAAAAGCTGGGCATCGACGCGCTGGGCAAGGACATTCAGGTGGATATTTCGCAGAAGACCGTCAGCTTTCGCCTGAGCAGCGAGTTGCTGTTCGAATCCGGCCAGGCGGACCTCAGCCAGGCCGGCATCGGCGCCTTGCAGCAATTGCTGCCGGTGTTGGGCAAGAACAGCCAGCCGATCCTGGTGGAAGGCCACACCGACGCCGAGAAAATCCAGAGCCCGCGTTTTCCGTCCAACTGGGAACTGTCCAGCGCCCGCGCCGCCAGCGTGGTGCGCTACCTGCAGGGCAACGGCGTGGATGGTCAGCGGCTGCGCGCCGTGGGTTTCGGCGACACCCATCCGCTGGGCGACAACGCCACGCTGGCCGGGCGTGCGGAAAACCGCCGGGTGGAAGTGGTACTGGAGGCGGTGCCTAGCCCGCCGTCATCAGTGGCCGTGGCTGCGGCCCACATGTGAATGCTCAGCTTCCGGCGCGGTGACGGCCCCGGTTACCTCCAGGCGCTGGAGAATGCCGCACTGATCGTTGTCGCCCACGGTGCCGCAGCGCTGGCGCAGTTCCAGCAGCTGCGCCTGCAAGGCCACCAGGCCGTCGATGCGCGCGCGTACGTGGTGGATGTGCTCGTCGATCAGGGCGTTGACGCTTTCGCACTGGTCCTGGGGGCTGTCGCGCAGGGTCAGCAGGCTGCGGATTTCGTCCAGGGTCATGTCCAGGGTGCGGCAGTTGCGGATGAAGGTCAGCCGCTCCACGTGGGCCTGGGTGTAGAGCCGGTAATTGCCGTCGGTGCGGGCCGGGGGCGGCAGTAGTTGCTCGCGCTCGTAGTAGCGGATCGTCTCTACCTGGCAGTCGGTGGCCTTGGCCAGTTCGCCGATTTTCATCAGTGCGCCCTCCAAAGGTGCTTGACCCTATAGTGGCTACAGGGTGTTCACTTGGCAACAGGCACTTTCACGGACCTGACCAATGAGCCAGCCAACCCACGGCCACAAGCATGAACACGATCATGACCATATGCATGCCGCCATTCGCGGCCATGCCCATGGCGGCGGCTGCTGCGCCAGCGAGGCGCCGGCCACCGTGCGCCTGGGCGCCAAGGCCAGCGCCGATGCGCGCCTGAGCCGCTTTCGTATCGAGCAGATGGACTGCCCCACCGAGCAGACGCTGATCCAGAACCGCCTGGCCAAGCTGGCCGGTGTCGAGGCGCTGGAGTTCAACCTGATCAACCGGGTGTTGGGCGTTCGTCATGCGTTGGCAGGCGATGAGGCGATTATCGAGGCTATCGCCGGGTTGGGCATGAGTGCTGAGCCGCTGGATGGGCTGGCAGCTGCCGAGAAAGCGGCCCCTGCACGCAAACCCTGGTGGCCGCTGGCCCTGTCCGGCGTCGCGGCGGTGGCTTCGGAAGTGGCGCATTTCAGCGGCCAGGCGCCGACCTGGCTGATCGCCGGGCTGGCCTTGCTGGCGATTCTCAGTGGCGGCCTGGACACCTACAAAAAGGGCTGGATTGCCCTGAAAAACCGCAACCTGAACATCAACGCGCTGATGAGCATCGCGGTCACCGGTGCCGTGCTGATTGGCCAATGGCCGGAAGCGGCCATGGTGATGTTCCTGTTTACCGTGGCCGAACTGATCGAGGCACGCTCGCTGAGCCGTGCGCGCAATGCCATTGGCGGGCTGCTGCAATTGACGCCTGAACGCGCCACGGTGCAGCAGGCCGACGGGCAATGGCGTGAACAAGAGGCTGGGGAGATTGCCTTGGGCGCGATCGTGCGGGTGCGTCCTGGTGAACGTATCGCCCTTGATGGTGAGGTGGTTTCGGGGCAATCGAGCATCGACCAGGCGGCGATCACCGGCGAAAGTCTGCCGGTGGAGAAAGCAGCCGGCGACAAGGTATTTGCCGGCACCATCAACCAGGCCGGCTCGCTCGAATACCGAGTGACCGCACTGGCCGACAATTCCACCTTGGCCCGTATCATCCATGCCGTAGAGCAGGCCCAGAGCGCGCGGGCACCGACCCAGCGTTTTGTGGATAACTTTTCCCGCATCTATACACCTGCCGTTTTCGCCCTGGCGTTGGCCGTGGCGGTGCTGCCGCCGCTGTTCACGGCCGGCACCTGGTTCGACTGGATCTACCGGGCGCTGGTGTTGCTGGTGGTCGCCTGTCCCTGTGCGTTGGTGATTTCCACGCCAGTGACCATCGTCAGCGGTCTGGCTGCCGCGGCGCGAAAGGGCATCCTGATCAAGGGCGGGGTGTTTCTGGAAGGCGGGCACAAGCTCGACTTCCTGGCGCTGGACAAGACCGGCACCCTGACCCACGGCAAGCCGGTGCAGACCGACTTCGTGCCGCTGGCTCCGGCCCATGCCCGCACGGCCGAGCAGATCGCCGCCAGCTTGGCGGCGCGCTCTGACCACCCCGTGTCTCAGGCCATCGCCCGGCCGGCGCTGGAGGCAGGTGAAGCGCTGCTTGAGGTGACTGATTTCCACGCCCTGGCCGGGCGCGGGGTGCGCGGCAGCGTCAATGGCCAGGTCTACCATTTGGGCAATCATCGCCTGGTGGAAGAGCTGGGCCTGTGCTCGCCAAAGTTGGAAGCACAACTGGACACCCTGGAACGCCAGGGCAAAAGCGTGGTGCTGCTGCTCGATGCCACAGGCCCGCTGGCCTTCTTCGCCGTGGCCGACACCCTCAAGGACAGCAGCCGCCAGGCCATCGAAGAGCTGCATGCCCTGGGCATCAAGACCCTCATGCTGACTGGCGATAATCCCCACACTGCCCAGGCCATCGCTGCCCAGGTAGGCATCGACCAGGCTCGCGGCAACCTGATGCCTGCCGACAAGTTGCAGGCCATTGAAGACCTGTATGCCCAAGGCCATCGCGTGGGCATGGTGGGTGACGGCATTAACGACGCCCCGGCCCTGGCCCGCGCTGAACTGGGTTTCGCCATGGCCGCCGCCGGCACCGACACCGCCATCGAGACCGCCGACGTGGCGCTGATGGACGACGACTTGCGGAAAATCCCGGCGTTCGTGAGGCTCTCGCGCCAGACCAGGGCGGTACTGATGCAGAACATCGTGCTGGCGCTGGTGATCAAGGCGGTCTTTTTGGCGATGACCTTCGCCGGGGTGGCGACGATGTGGATGGCGGTGTTCGCCGATATGGGCGTCAGCCTGTTGGTGGTCTTCAACGGTTTGAGGCTGTTACGCAAGTGAAGGCGGTCCCACATCGGGATGGCGTCAGAGTTCTGTAGAGAGCCGTTCGATCTGCTCGTGGCGGTCGGCCTGGCTCAGGCGCGGCTGGGGGTTGAGCGAGGACCACTGCGGGTGCGCCCGCGCCTTGCCCAGCGCTTCGGGCAACTTGCCTTCGCGCCAGCCCTTGTCCTGGGGGGCGCCCAGTTCGATGCTGCCCATGGCGGCGTGGCCACGGGCGTCCAGCGCTTGCAGTAATTGGCGCTGGCGCAGGGCAAGCAGGCGCAGCACGTTGTCGTCCACGGTCAGTTCACGCTGGCCTTTGAGCTTGCCCATCAGCCGGCTGCCGTAGCCTCGCGCAGTCTGCAAGGCGCCACCGGCGATGGCCCCGGCCAATGCCGCCAGGCCAAGGGTGATACCGCCGACCAGCAGGTCCACACCCGCACCGGCTGCGGCTCCTGCGGCAATCCCGCTGCCCACCTTGACCCCCAGTTGCTTGAGGGTTTCAGGGTTGAACAGGTCATCCCCCCAGCGTCCATCCAGCAGCGGCAGGTCGCTGGCGGCGGCGTCTTCCAGGCGAAATGCGTAGAGCTTGAGTAGCGCCTGCACGCATTTCTGTTCACGCTGGCGCACCGCGTCGCGCAGGGCGCTGATTGACGCCTCCACGCCATCGCTCGCCACGCTGCGGCGGCAGGCGGCGCAGTCGATCAACAGTTCGGCGATCAGGCGCAATGCCTGTTGTTGCCGCATCAAGCGTTGCTGCCGCTGGTCTTCGATCAGGCGTTGCAGGCTGGGGCGGGCATGTTCCAGCAGCAAGGCCAGGCTTTCGTACAGGCGCCGCTCGCCGTCTTCGGGCGGTGCCACGCTGTCGAAGCGCACCAGCGCGTGCAGGCCCAGGCGCGCCAGGGCTTCGCGCCACTGCTCTTCGCGGTGGCCGGGGCTGGCGACGAAGTTGAGCACCGGCAGCAGCGGCTTGCCGCAGGCATTGAGTACTTCCAGCTCGTCGCGGTACTTGGCCAGCACCGGCTCGCGGGCGTCGATCACGTACAGCCCGGCGTCGCTGGCCAACAGTTGGCGCAGCACCTTGGCTTCCTGTTCGAAGCGTTGGCGTGCCTCGCTGCCTTGCAGGAAGCGCTCGATGCGGGCCGGGCCGTCGAGGCGTTCGCCGGGGCGATCCAGGCGTTCCAGGTAGTCGAGCAGGGCGATGGCGTCTTCCAGGCCGGGGGTGTCGTAGAGCTCAAGCAATGCTTCGCCGTCCACCGACAGCCGCGCGCCTTCGACATGGCGGGTGGTGCTGGGCCGGTGCGAAACTTCGCCGAAGCCCACGTCGCGAGTGAGGGTGCGCAGCAGCGAGGTCTTGCCGACGTTGGTGTGGCCGACCACGGCCAGCTTAAGAGGCTTGGTCATTGCCGGTCTCCAGCCAAATGAGGGGCAGCGCTTCGACCACGTCCAGGCCCAGGGTGGCGAGGGCTTGTTGCCAGTCGGCCAGGCGGTGGGCGTCCAGTTGCTGGCCGGCGGGCGCGGGGAGCAGCCAGATGCGCGTGTGCCCGGCACTGCGCGCCAGTTCCGCGATCAGCCCCAGGCTGCCGCGGTCGGGCGAGCGGCGCGGGTCGCAGGCGATGGCCAGGCGGGCGGCGGGGTAGCGGGCCAGTTGGTCGAGCAGACGGCGACGGGATTCGCGACTGTCGAGGATGCCGCCGTCGGCTACCGAGGCGGGCAAGCGGGGTGGCCATGGTTGCTGGTCGTCCAGTTCCAGGCCCACCAGCAGCGCGCCGTCGGCCTGTGTGGCTGCCAGGGGTGAGGCCACCTCATGCAGCGCGGCCGGGGCGCTGTCGTTGACGCCCAGGCGTTCGCTGCTGGGCATCAAGCGTTCGCGCAGGTCGCCATACAGGCTCAGATCCAGTTGCAGCTGACGACGGCCCAGGCGCCAGCGCAGCCAGCAGCCCACCGCCAGCAGCAGGCGCGGGACGATGCCGAACACCAGCAGCACGCCCACCAGCCAGCCGGCCCAGGCCTGACGGGCGCCATCGATCGCCAGGGCGCTGTCGCCGCTGGCGCGGATGGTGTCGACGTCCGGCACGCTGAAGCCCAGCAGCGCGGGCAGGGTGCCCAGGCCGCGGGTCATGGCGATGAAAGTGTCGGGGCCCAAAATCGTGGTTTCCCAGACGAAGCCGTAGCGCCGGGTGGCCAGCAGCAACAGCAGGATCACCAGCGCGCTGGTCAGGGCCAGCAGCCACAGGCCGTTGACCAAGGCGCCGAGCAGCCAGCGGTTTAGGCGGCGGCGTTGCAGCAGCAACACCAGCGCCGGCCCCAGGTGCACGGCGTTGGCGTCACGGGCCAGGCGCGCGCTGAGCCACATCCACAGGCGCCCCAGGCTGGCGCTGTGTTCGCCGGCCAGCAGCAGGCCGCAGGCCCAGCTCAGCAACAAGATCCAGTTCAGGCCCAGCAGGCTGCCCAAGGCCCAGAAGACATTCACAGGGCCGGTGCCCAGTGCCGCGAACGCCAGGCCCGCGCCGCTGATGATCACCAGCACGGCCAGCAGCATCACGCTCAGGCGCGCGCCCTGTTTCCAGTGGCGCAGGGCCGGCAGCAGGCCGTCGCGTTCGGCCAGCCAGGCGGCCCGGTGTTGAATGCGGGCCGTCAGGTCGCCGCCCTGTTGGCGGGCGCGGCGGTTGGCCTCCTGATCGTCCAGGGGGCCAGTGTGTTCTTCGCGCAGGCGAATGGCTTCGGTGAGCCAGAGAGTGTCCAGTGCTGTCACGCCACCATCCATTGATCAAACCAACCCAGAGCATAACCCAGCGAAGCCTCGGGCTCTGCTATCCTCGCGGCATGAAAAACACACTCCCCCTCAGCCTGATCGCGGCGCTCGCCGAGAACCGCGTCATCGGCATCGACAACAGCATGCCCTGGCACCTGCCGGGTGATTTCAAATACTTCAAGGCCACCACCCTGGGCAAGCCGATCATCATGGGTCGCAAGACCTGGGATTCGCTGGGCCGGCCGCTGCCGGGGCGCCTTAATATCGTGGTCAGCCGTCAAGCCGATCTGGTGCTGGAGGGGGCGGAGGTTTATCCGTCGCTGGAGGCTGCCATCGTCCGCGCTGAGGCCTGGGCGCTGGAGAATGGCGCCGATGAGCTGATGCTGATCGGGGGCGCGCAGTTGTATGCGCAGGGGCTGGACCTGGCGGATCGCCTGTACCTGACCCGCGTGGCGGCGAGCCCGGCGGGGGATGCGTGGTTCCCCGAGTACGATGAGAGCCAGTGGTTGCTGGCCTCCAACACCGAAAGCCCGGCCGTGGGCGATGCCCCGGCGTATGCCTTCGAAGTCTGGGACCGCCGATAAAACTTTCCCGGAACAACTGTGGGAGCGGGCTCTGCCCGCGAAAGCTTCACCCTGAGCAGTCAGATACTGCGCGGTGCGCTTTTCGCGGGCAGAGCCCGCTCCCACGAAGGTGGATGAATCAGCGGTGCGCCAGCTCCGCGTGCTCATCGGCATCCAGCAGCGTCCGGTCGGTCTGCTGCAACACCTGGCTGGCGATGGTGCCCGCCGTCATCGAACCACTGACGTTCAACGCCGTGCGGCCCATGTCGATCAGCGGCTCCACCGAAATCAGCAACGCCACCAGCGACACCGGCAAACCCATGGCGGGCAGCACGATCAGCGCGGCAAAGGTCGCGCCGCCGCCGACACCGGCCACGCCGGCCGAGCTCAGGGTGACGATGGCCACCAGGGTGGCGATCCACATCGGGTCCAGCGGGTTGATGCCCACGGTAGGGGCGACCATCACTGCCAGCATCGCCGGGTACAGGCCCGCGCAACCGTTCTGGCCGATGGTGGCGCCGAACGAGGCGGCAAAGCTGGCGATCGACTGCGGGATGCCCAGGCGCTGGGTCTGCGCTTCGATGCTCAGCGGGATGGTGGCGGCGCTGGAGCGGCTGGTGAAGGCAAACGTCAGCACCGGCCACACCTTGCGGAAGAAGCGCAGCGGGTTGACCCCGGCGGTGCTCAGCAGCACGCCGTGGACCATGAACATCAGCGTCAGGCCGATATAGGACACCAGCACGAAGCTGCCCAGCTTGAGGATGTCCTGCAGGTTGGAACTGGCGACCACCTTGGCCATCAGCGCCAGCACGCCATAGGGCGTCAACTTCATCACCAGGCGTACCAGGCGGGTGACCCAGGCTTGCAGCGTCTCGATGGCGCTGACCACTTTCGCGCCTTTTTCGGCGTCATCCTTGAGCAGTTGCAGGGCGGCCACACCCAGGAAGGCAGCGAAGATCACCACACTGATGATCGACGTCGGCTTGGCCCGGGCCAGGTCGGCCACTGGGTTCTGCGGCACGAACGACAGCAGCAGCTGCGGGATATTGAGGTCGTTGACCTTGCCCACGTAATCGCTCTGGATCGCTTGCATGCGCGCCAGTTCCTGGGTGCCGGCCACCAGGCCCTCGGCGGTCAGGCCGAACAGGTTGCTCAGGCCCACGCCGATCAGCGCCGCAATGGCGGTGGTGAACAGCAGCACGCCGATGGTCAGGAAGCTGATCTTGCCCAGCGACGAGGCGTTGTGCAGGCGGGCCACGGCGCTGAGGATGGAGGCGAAGATCAGCGGCATCACGATCATCTGCAGCAACTGCACATAGCCGTTGCCCACCAGGTCCAGCCAGCTGATGGTGGTCTTGAGCAGCGGGTTGCCTTGGCCGTAGACCAGGTGCAGGGCACTGCCGAACAGCACGCCCAGCAGCAGGCCGATCAGGACCTTTTTCGCCAGGCTGAATTGATTGCGGCCGGTTTGCGCCAGGCCCAGCAGCAACGCCAGGAACACCAGCAGGTTAAGTAGCAGGGGCAGATTCATTGAAGCTCCAGGTGAAAGATTTCCAGGCTGCTGCGCCTCTAAGGGGCGCTGGCCAACCACAAACTCTAACATCCTGAATTTTCTGTTATTTATACCGAGATCGAATGTCGATAGTCGTTTCTGGAATAAGCAGTGGTCGCGCACGGATAAACCCATGACGCGATCCGGCCCCTGGCGGTCGCGTTCAAGCGTGTTTTGTCATGAGCATTTGCTACGGTCCATCGGATCTTACTGGGGAGCATCAATGATGAAGCCACTGCGTAATCTGCTTGCCGTCACCCTGGGCCTGGCGCTGGCCAGCCCGGGCTTCGCCGCCACCGAGCTCAAGCATTGGCCGGCGGCACAGGCCAAACAGCTCGACGCGATGATTGCCGCCAATGCCCACAAGGGCAATTACGCGGTGTTTGACATGGACAACACCAGCTACCGCTACGACCTGGAAGAGTCGCTGCTGCCGTACCTGGAAAACAAGGGCGTACTGACCCGCGAGAAGCTTGACCCGTCGCTGAAACTGATCCCGTTCAAGGACACCGCCGAGCACAAGGAAAGCCTGTTCAGTTATTACTACCGCCTGTGCGAAGTGGACGACATGGTCTGCTATCCGTGGGTGGCGCAGGTGTTCTCCGGCTTCACCCTCACCGAGCTCAAGGGCTACGTGGACGAGATGATGGCCTCCGGCAAGCCGGTGCCTGCCACCTATTTCGAAGGCGATGTGGTCAAGACCATGAACGTCGAGCCGCCCAAGGTGTTCACCGGCCAGACCGAGCTGTACAACAAGCTGATGGAAAACGGCATCGAGGTGTACGTGATGACGGCGGCCTCGGAGGAGTTGGTGCGCATGGTGGCGGCCGATCCCAAGTATGGCTACAACGTCAAACCGCAGAACGTGATTGGCGTCACCACCCTGTTGAAAGACCCCAAGACCGGCGAGCTGACCACGGCGCGCAAGCAGATCGGAGCCGGCAAGTATGATCCCAAGGCCAATATGGGCATGGTGCTGACCCCGTACCTGTGGACCCCGGCGACCTGGATGGCCGGCAAGCAGGCGGCGATCCTGACCTATATCGATCAGTGGAAGAAACCGGTGCTGGTGGGTGGCGACACACCGTCGAGCGACGGCTACATGCTGTTCCACAGTGTGGACGTGGCCAAGGGCGGGGTGCACTTGTGGGTGAACCGCAAGGCCAAGTACATGGACCAGTTGAACGGCATGATCAGCAAGAACGCGGCGGCGCAGGCCCAGGAAGGGTTGCCGGTGACGGCGGACAAGAATTGGGTGATTGTGAAGCCTGAAGAGATCCAGTAACCCCATCCCTGTGGGACCGGGCGCAGCTCGGGAAGGCATAACCGCGATGTATCTGTTGCTGCGCGGTGTTCTTTTCCCGAGCTTCGCCCGGTCCCACAAAGGGGGGAGGGGAAGCTTACAGCCCGTCCAGCATCGCCTTGTTGCGCACCGCGCCCTTGTCGGCGCTGGTCGCCAGCAGGGCGTAGGCCTTCAGTGCGGTGGTCACTTTGCGTGGGCGGATTTCGACCGGCTTCCAGCCTTTCTTGTCCTGTTCCACGCGGCGCGCCGCCAGTTCTTCATCGCTGACCAGCAGGTTGATCGAACGGTTCGGGATGTCGATCAGCACCTTGTCGCCGTCCTGCACCAGGCCGATGGCGCCGCCAGCAGCGGCTTCCGGCGAAGCGTGGCCGATGGACAGGCCCGAGGTACCGCCCGAGAAACGACCGTCGGTCAGCAGGGCGCAGGCCTTGCCCAGGCCTTT
Source organism: Pseudomonas sp. TE3644 (assembly GCF_056278815.1). Classification (NCBI taxonomy): domain Bacteria; kingdom Pseudomonadati; phylum Pseudomonadota; class Gammaproteobacteria; order Pseudomonadales; family Pseudomonadaceae; genus Pseudomonas; species Pseudomonas sp. TE3644. Next base: position 6,781,775 of record NZ_JBWBQF010000001.1, read on the forward strand.
GGATTTCAGGTACGAGGTCGGGTACAGCATCTCCTGCATGCCCGGGCCGCCTTTCGGGCCTTCGTAGCGGATGATGACGATGTCGCCTTCCTTCACTTCGTCGGCGAGGATGCCGCGTACGGCGCTGTCCTGGCTTTCGAAGATCTTGGCGTTGCCTTCGAACACATGGATGGACTCATCCACGCCGGCGGTTTTCACCACGCAGCCGTCCAGGGCGATGTTGCCGTACAGCACGGCCAGGCCGCCTTCTTTCGAATAGGCGTGCTCGAAGCTGCGGATGCAGCCGTTTTCACGGTCGTCGTCCAGGCTTTCCCAACGGGTCGACTGGCTGAATGCTGTCTGGGTCGGGATACCGGCCGGGCCTGCCTTGAAGAAGTGGTGCACCGCTTCGTCGTCGGTCTGGGTGATGTCCCACTTGGCAATGGCTTCTTCCATGCTGCGGCTGTGCACGGTCGGCAGGTCGGTGTGCAGCAGGCCGCCACGGGCCAGCGAGCCGAGGATGCTGAAGATGCCGCCGGCGCGGTGCACGTCTTCCATGTGGTACTTCTGGATGTTCGGCGCCACTTTGCACAGCTGTGGCACAACGCGGGACAGACGGTCGATATCGCGCAGGTCGAAGGCGATCTCGGCTTCCTGGGCGGCGGCCAGCAAGTGCAGGATGGTGTTGGTGGAACCGCCCATGGCGATGTCCAGCATCATGGCGTTCTCGAACGCCTTGAAGTTGGCGATGTTGCGCGGCAGCACCGAGTCGTCGTTCTCGATGTAGTAACGCTGGCACAGCTCGACGATGGTACGGCCGGCCTGCAGGAACAGCTGCTCGCGGTCGCTGTGGGTGGCCAGGGTCGAACCGTTGCCCGGCAGGGCCAGGCCCAGGGCTTCGGTCAGGCAGTTCATGGAGTTGGCGGTGAACATGCCCGAGCACGAACCACAGGTAGGGCAGGCGCTACGCTCGTACTCAGCGACTTTCTCGTCAGAAGCGCTGGAGTCGGCGGCGATGACCATGGCGTCGACTAGGTCCAGGCCATGGCTGGCCAGTTTGGTCTTGCCGGCTTCCATCGGGCCGCCGGACACGAAGATCACCGGGATGTTCAGGCGCAGGGCGGCCATCAGCATGCCGGGGGTGATCTTGTCGCAGTTGGAGATGCAGACGATGGCGTCGGCGCAGTGCGCGTTGACCATGTACTCCACGGAGTCGGCGATGATTTCGCGGCTGGGCAGCGAATACAGCATGCCGTCATGGCCCATGGCGATGCCGTCGTCCACGGCGATGGTGTTGAATTCCTTGGCCACGCCACCGGCGCGTTCGATCTCGCGGGCTACCAGTTGGCCCAGGTCCTTCAGGTGCACGTGCCCCGGGACGAACTGGGTGAACGAGTTGGCGATGGCGATGATCGGCTTCTTGAAGTCGGCATCTTTCATCCCCGTGGCGCGCCACAGGGCGCGGGCGCCGGCCATGTTGCGGCCGTGGGTGGACGTTTTCGAACGATAGTCAGGCATGGAGCACTCCGGGCGGCTAATCAGGTATCAGTAAGGGAGTGAGCTTCTCTTGTCCTTTGCAGCGGCGACAGGTAGCTGCCGCTGCGGATGAGGTCGGTGGCGTTGCAGGATCGCTGCGCGCTCGACCGGAGCTCATAAACCCGCCGGGGGATGATTGGCGATGAATAAGCCGATTCTACACCGCTGGCGGCGGGATGGAATGGCGAGACCGATCAGGGGGCTGCTTGTAGGACATTTCTGATTTTGCGCCGATGGCTGTTTTTGTCGTTGTGCACTGACTACTATCCCTGCGCCGCATGTGCGGCTGACGAGAAAACACCCAATGGACCACCCCAGTTTAAGTTCCTTCGAGAACCACATCCTGGCACCGACCGCAGCGGCGGCGGGCCTGCCTGTGAGCTGACGCGTCCGCTCGCCAGGCAGCCCTGCGCCGCCTGGAGAGACACAATGACTACCTTCGACTTTGCGCAACACGATGCATCCCTGACCCACCTGTCCGCCGCCGACATCGCTGCCCACCTGCAGGCGCTGCCTGAAGAAAAGCGCGCGGACGTCCTCAGCCGCCTCGAAACGGAGGCTGCGGTGGAAGCCACCGAGGACTTCCACAAAGGTGCGCTGATCTCCACGCCCCTGGGCAACCTCAGCACCGCAACCGTCGGCCTGTTGTACCGCAAGCGCGTGCTGTGGCTGGTGTTGCTGGTGTTCGGCAACCTGTTCTCGGGCGCCGGCATCGCGGCCTTCGAAGACGTGATCGCCGCCAACATCGTACTGGTGTTCTTCCTGCCCCTTCTGGTGGACAGCGGCGGCAATGCCGGCGCCCAGTCGGCCACCCTGATGGTGCGTGCCCTGGCCACCGGCGAAGTGGTGATGAAAGACTGGCTGCGCCTGCTGTGGCGCGAATGCTCGGTGGCGCTCGCTTTGGGGGTGACAATGGCCGTGGCCGTTGCCCTGTTGGGCGCAGCGCGTGGCGGCTGGGACATCTCCATGGTGGTCGCGAGCAGCATGCTGGTGATCGTGCTGGTGGGCAGCGTCATCGGCATGAGCCTGCCCTTCCTGTTCAGCCGCCTGAACATGGACCCGGCGGTGGCCAGCGGGCCGTTGATCACTTCTATTGCCGATGCGGCGGGGGTGTTGGTGTACTTCGGGATCGCGTCGGTGGTTTTGCAGCTGTGACCTAGGCGCTCGCTGCTGACCGTAGCCGCTGCCGCAGGCTGCGCTGGCCCTGTACCTCGCCGGAAATCTCCAGTGCGGAGTAGGGCCAGCGCAGCCTGGCGGCAGCGGCTACGGTGGTTCGTGGCACTTGTCACGGGCTCTTGGGGAAATAGAACGAGATCACAAGAGTGATGAGCGGGAGCGCGCCAATTTTTACCAGCTCGAACATCTGCTGCATCGCCTTGCTGTCGGGGTCCAATCCGTAGGCAATGAATATTCCGGCGCACAGCAGAAGCAGTGAAACGAGAATCTGCCGAGCAAACCTCAAGCGGTCATGCTCCTTCAGCTGAATGCCGCTTTCGCGGGCAAAGATATTTGCCAGGTCAAGCTCGGGGTTCGATGGCGTCGAGCTCATACCCCAGTTACCCGCCCAACTACCTCGAAGGTATGGTCCTCTCGCTCGCGAATGATCCCCAGCGAGCAGCCAGCCAGTTGTTTCTGTCGATCCGCCAGGGCCAGGAGGGCGAATGCACGTTTCATCGCTTCCGCCTTGGTGATGCAGTTTCGTTTTGCTATCTGCGTGAGACAGTCATTGATTTCGTCACTGAGTTCCAGTGTGAGGCTGGCCATGGTGCTTCCTGCTGTATTGGGGCAACGAGTATAGGTTTCGCTCGGTTGGGAAGAAATTCAGGCGGTTCTGAAATGGATGTCGGATATCTCCGAAGCATTGAGGGCCAGCGCAGCCTGGCGGCAGCGGCTACGGTTTTGCGTACAGGCGCGTGACGGTGGTGAGACCTGCCAGGCAGAGCACCAAAAAGATTATTCCCAGCACCCATTCAAAATCCCCGGTCACCAAACTGATCGCCGCACTCCCCACCCCACCCGCCGCCAATACCAGCGTATTCAATACCGAGGCCGACGCCCCGGCGCTTGCCGGTACCAGCTCCATTGCCCGGGACGTGGCGGCTGGGCGGGCGATGGTGGTGCCGGCGGTGCAGATCATCATGGGCAGCAATACGGTGGCCACGCTGCGCTCGGTGAGGGCGGACAATGCCAGCATCGTCACGCCGGCCAGGCCGATCAGGGTTAGACCAGTGTTCAGTTGCAGGCGGTGGCTGACGTGGCGGCTCATGCGGCTGGCGATCAGGCCGCCTACTACGTAGGCAACGCCGTAGCTGAGCAGGGTCAGGCCGAACTGCAGTTGGGTGAGCTGCAAGTGCTCGAGGAAGATCAGCGGTGAGGTGGCGATGAAGGCGAAGTGGCAGGTGAACGCGATGGCGGCGATCAGTGAGAAGCCCATGAAGGCGGGGTGCCCAAGCAGTTCGCGGTAGGCGCCGATCAGCCCTTTGCTCTGACGATTGGCGCCGCGGGTGGGCGGCAGGATGCGGACGGCCTGGATCAGTACCAGCAGGGCGATCAGGGCGAACAGATAGAAGCTGGCCTGCCAGCCGGCCAGATGCTGCAGCAGAGCACCGACCAAGGGCGAAGTGGAGATGAAAACGCCGCTGGCGCTGGTGACCAGAATGCGGGTGCGTTCGCGTTCTTTATCCTGGAACAGGTCTTGTACCAGCGCGTTGAGCAGCACGAAGCAGCCGCAGCCGATGGCTTGCAGGGTACGGAAGATCATGAAGGGGATGAACTGTGTGGTGTTGGCGCAGCCCACTGCGCCGAGGATGGAAATGGCCAGCCCCAGGACCAGCAGTCCCTTGCGGCCGATTCGGTCCGACAGCGGGCCGAGAAAGAATTGCGAGATGGCGACGCCCAGGGCGAACAGGCTGATGGAGAGGGCTATTTCGCTGGAAGGCGTGGCGAAGTGATCGGACAGGGCAGGGAACGAGGGGAGGATGACGTCGAGGGGGAAGACGCCGAGCAGGACCATGGCCAGAAGCAGAGTAAGGATGGAGCGTTTTTGCGTGACGGGCATGACGTGAGCCTTTTTGGATCAAGGCTACGGGGATGCGCGATCGGAGGCGATAGCGGCGAGTTAGCGAAATTTCCTAAATTTTTGTAGGAATTATCGTAGCCGCTGCCGCAGGCTGCGCTGGCCCTATGCCTCACTGGATATTTCCGGTGAGGCATAGGGCCAGCGCAGCCTGGCGGCAGCGGCTACAGGGTCCGGCGTATCTGCTTTAGCTGTTAGGCAGCAACCGGCACGTAATGCTCTTGATGTAGCGCGTCTCCGGAATAGCCGGGTGCACCGGGTGGTCCGGGCCCTGGCCGCCGCGTTCCAGCAGCTGGATGTTGCGGTCCAGGTGGCGGGCGCTGGTCAGCAGGATGTTCTGCAGGTCGTCTTCGGGCAGGTGCATGGAGCACGAAGCGCTGACCAGGATGCCGTCCTTGCTCAGCAGACGCATGGCCTGTTCGTTCAGGCGACGGTAGGCGCCTTCGCCGTTTTTCAGGTCTTTCTTGCGTTTGATGAAGGCGGGCGGGTCGGCGACGATCACGTCGAAGCGCTCTTCGGAAGCCTTCAGCTGTTTCAGGGCTTCGAACACGTCGCCCTCGACGCAGGTGACTTTCTCGGCGAAACCGTTGAGGGCGGCGTTGCGCTCAACGCCGTCCAGGGCAAAGCCCGAGGCGTCGACGCAGAACACTTCGCTGGCGCCGAAGGCACCGGCCTGTACGCCCCAGCCACCGATGTAGCTGAACAGGTCGAGCACGCGCTTGCCTTTGACGTACGGGGCCAGGCGGGCGCGGTTCATGCGGTGGTCGTAGAACCAGCCGGTTTTCTGGCCTTCCATGACCGGGGCCTGGAATTTCACGCCGTTTTCTTCCAGGTCGACCCACTCCGGCACCACGCCGAAGGCGGTTTCCACATAGCGCTCCAGGCCTTCGGCGTCACGGGCGGCCGAGTCGTTCTTGAACAGGATGCCGCTTGGCTTGATGACCTGGATCAGTGCGGCCATGACGTCGGCCTTGTGCTGTTCCATGGTGGCCGAGGCCAGCTGAACCACCAGAATGTCGCCGAAACGGTCGACAACCAGGCCTGGCAGCAGGTCGGAGTCGCCGTACACCAGGCGGTAGAACGGCTTGTCGAACAGGCGCTCGCGCAGCGACAGGCAAACGTTGAGGCGGTGCACCAGCAGCGACTTGTCCAGCGGCAGCTTGGCGTCGCGCGACAGCAGGCGGGCGCAGATCAGGTTGTTGGGGCTCATGGCGACGATGCCCAGCGGCTTGCCACCGGCAGCTTCGAGCACGGCCTGATCGCCGGCCTTGAAACCATGCAGGGGCGTGGCGGCTACGTCGATCTCGTTGCTGTAGACCCACAGGTGACCGGCGCGCAGGCGGCGGTCGGCATTGGCTTTGAGGCGAAGGCTGGGCAGGGACATGAAGTCGCTCCGGGGAAAAAAGAGCGGGAGTATAGCGTGGAACGCCGAAGCCGGGTCCCCCCCAAGATCGACGGACCTGTAGCCGCTGCCGCCAGGCTGCGCTGGCCCTACCCTGCACTGGAAATCTCCAGCGAGGCACAGGGCCAGCGCAGCCTGCGGCAGCGGCTACGGAAATAGCGCCGCCGATCATGAAGAAAATAGCTAGCGGTTGTGTCACCCCGCCTCTGAGAGGTTAAAATCGCCCCTCATCCCAGAGTAAGTACGTATGTCCCAAGAGTTATCGGAAGAACAGATCCAGCAGGCCTTGCAAGGGATCAGTGTGCCGCCTCAACCGCAGATCATGGTGGATCTGCAGATGGAGCAGTACATGCCCGACCCGGACCTGGAAGTGATCGCTCGTCTGATAGCGCAGGACCCGGGGCTGTCCGGTGCCCTGCTGAAGATCGTCAATTCGCCGTATTACGGCCTGACCAACAAGATCGCCTCCATCCAGCGCGCGGTGAACCTGCTGGGCAGCCGCTCGGTGATCAACCTGATCAATGCCCAATCGATCAAGGGCGAGATGAGCGACGAGACCATCGTTACCCTCAACCGCTTCTGGGACACCGCCCAGGACGTGGCCATGACCTGCCTGACCCTGGCCAAGCGCATTGGCTCCCAGGCGGTGGACGAGGCGTATGCGCTGGGGCTGTTCCATGACTGCGGCATTCCGTTGATGCTCAAGCGCTTCCCCGATTACATGAACACCCTGGAGCAGGCCTACGCCAACGCCGGCCCCGAGCTGCGCGTGGTGGACACCGAGAACCGGGTGTACAACACCAACCACTCGGTGGTGGGCTATTACACCGCCAAGTCGTGGCGCCTGCCCGAGCACCTGGGCAACGCCATCGCCAACCACCACAACGCGTTGGCGATCTTCAGCGACGACTCCAACCGCAACAGCCAGTTGAAAAACCTGCTGGCAATCCTGAAGATGGCTGAACACATCTGTTCCTCGTACCGCGTGCTGGGTAACCAGAACGCTGACCACGAGTGGGACAGCATCAGCCATCTGGTGCTCGATTACGTGGGCCTGTCGGACTACGACTTCGAGAACCTGAAGGAATCCATCCGCGAACTGGGCGCGCGCTGACCTCGCCCGGTTCCTTGCCTAGAGCCGTCCATGCCTGAATTACCTGAAGTCGAAACGACCCGCCGTGGTATAGCGCCGCACCTGGAAGGCCAGCGGGTCAGCCGTGTGATCGTGCGTGACCGGCGCCTGCGCTGGCCGATCCCCGAGGATCTGGACGTGCGCCTGTCGGGGCAGAAGATCATCGGCGTGGAGCGGCGGGCCAAATACCTGCTGATCAACGCCGAAGTGGGCACGTTGATCAGCCATCTGGGCATGTCGGGCAACCTGCGCCTGGTGGAATCCGGGTTGCCGGCGCTCAAGCATGAACACGTGGACATCGAACTGGAGTCGGGGCTGGCGCTGCGTTACACCGACCCGCGCCGCTTTGGCGCCATGCTGTGGAGCCTGGACCCGCTCAACCACGAACTGCTGGTGCGCCTGGGCCCGGAGCCGCTGACCGCGCTGTTCGACGGCGAGCGGCTGTTCCAGCTGTCGCGCGGCAAAAGCATGGCGGTGAAGCCGTTCATCATGGACAACGCCGTGGTGGTGGGGGTGGGCAACATCTACGCCACCGAGGCGCTGTTTGCCGCCGGCATCGATCCGCGTCGCGAGGCGGGTACGATTTCCCGGGCGCGCTATCTGAAACTGGCCATCGAGATCAAACGTATCCTGGCCATGGCCATCGAGCGCGGTGGCACCACCTTGCGCGATTTCATCGGCGGTGACGGCCAGCCGGGTTACTTCCAGCAGGAGCTGTTTGCCTACGGCCGTGGCGGCGAGATGTGCAAGGTGTGCGGCAGTACCCTGCGCGAAGTGAAGCTTGGCCAGCGCGCCAGCGTGTATTGCCCGCGTTGCCAGAAGTAAGCGGTTACGGCACAAGCCTGACAAGCGGCGATAGGCTGATATAGTGAATAATCAGATGGATTTTTCATCAAGCCCCAAGTAGCCGCTTCGCTAAAGGACTGTGCCATGAATTGCTTTCGTACCCTCTCGCTCGCGCTGATGCTGTGCTTCGGGCTGCAGGCCCTGCCGAGCCTGGCTGACGAGTTGCAGGAAAGCAGCGGCAGTGGCGATCCGGTGTACCAGGTGCAGGCCCCGCCCGCCTATTCGATGATCGCCGACCTTGTGATCGCCCGGCCATTCCTGGTCGCGGCCACGGCCGTGGGTGCAGTGGTATTCGTGGTGTCGCTGCCTTTTACCGCTTTGGGCGGCAACGTCAAGGACGCCGGCAAGGCACTGGTAGTCGACCCCGGCAAGGCGGCCTTCGTGCGCTGCCTGGGCTGCACCGGCGATGGTTACGGCAAACGCCAGTAACGCTTTGAATGCCGGTCAATTGGTCGGCATTACCTCGGAAACACCCACGCCACGTGGATCGCCGGCGGCTTCTACCTTGCCATCGTCCTTGTGCCACAGCAGCACTTGCTGGTTGCCATACGCCCGCCCGGTTTCCTTGACGCTGTAGCCCCGGCCCTTCAGTTCGGCCAGTTGGGCATCGGTGAAGGCGCCGGGTTCGTACTCCACCACATCGGGCAAATACTGATGGTGGTAGCGCGGGACGGCAGGCCAGGTGGGCACAGGCTGCCCGTCCAGGTATTGCAGCATCGCCAGCAGCACCATGCTGGGGATGCGGCTGCCGCCCGGTGTACCGAAGGCGGCGAAGTCCTTGGGGCTTTCGATAAAGCTGGGGCTCATGCTCGACAGCGGCCGTTTGCCCGGCGCCACTGCATTGGCCTGGCTGCCGGCCAGCCCGTAGGCGTTGCTGCCCTGCGGGTCGGCGGCAAAGTCGTCCATCTCATCGTTCAGCACCACGCCCGTGCCTGGCACCGTAAACGCAGCGCCGAACGGCAGGTTGACCGACAGGGTGGCGGCCACGGCGTTGCCTTTGCTGTCGAGCACGGCGAAATGCGTGGTGTGCTCGCCTTCGCGCCACGCAGGGGCAGGCGGCAGGGCGCTGCTGGGCGTGGCCTGGCGGGTGTCGATGCTGGCGGCCATGGTTTTCAGGTAATCGGGGGCCAGCAGGGCCTTGACCGGGTTGGCGATGAAATCCGGGTCGCCCAGTTGGCTGCGGTCGCGATAGGCGCGGCGCAACACTTCAATCACGTAATGCGCGCGTTGGGTTGCATCGGCCTGGCGCCATGGCAGCTGCTGCAGCATCGCCAGTGATTGCGCCAGGGCGATGCCGCCGGCGGACGGCGGTGGGGCGCTGATCAATTCACGCTGGTCGGCCAGGGGGAAGCGCAGGGGCTCGCGGCTGGCCACCTGGTACTCGGCCAGGTCCTTGAGGGTCCAGATACCGCCGCCCGCCTGCACGGCCGTCACCAGTGCCTGGGCGGTGGGGCCGCCGTAATAACCGTCGCGGCCTTGTTCGGCCAGGCGCGTCAGGGTTTGCGCCAATTCCGGTTGGCGCAGTTCTTCGCCCAGGGCTGGCACCTCGCCGTTGCGCAGGAACAGCCGCGCGGTCTCCGGGTCATCGCGCATGGCCGCCAGGCGTGCCGTGGCCCAGGCGCGGTAGACGCGGTCCACGGCAAAGCCATGGCTGGCCAGGCGGATGGCCGGGGCCAGGGAGTCCTTCAGGGGCAGGGCGCCGTAGTGCGTGGCCAGTTCGACCAGGGCGGCGGGCAGGCCGGGAATGCCGCTGGCCAGCGGGCCGTTGATCGACAGGCCCGGCTGTTGCTTGCCGTCGCGCAGGTACATGTCGGCGCGGGCCGCCAGCGGCGCCTTCTCGCGGGCGTCGATAAACCGATAGGCCGCGGGGGTACCGGTCTGGCGCAGCAGAAAATAGCCGCCACCGCCCAGCCCTGACGCGTACGGTTCGACCACGGCCAGGGTGGCGCTGATGGCAACGGCGGCATCAAAGGCATTACCCCCTTCGGCCAGAATCTTCTGCCCGGCAGCGGTAGCCTGGGGGTGCGGGCTGGCGATGGCCGCCGCAGCCGGCAGGGTTTGAGCCTGGGCCAAGGCGGAACTACAGAGGATCAGGGCGCCGAACAACAGCGAGTGGATGTTCGGCATGCGGCTATTCCTCCATGGGGCGCAAGATCAGGCTTTGCCGGTGATCTTGCGGTATTTCTCCATCAATTGCTCTTCGCTTTCCGGGTGCGCTTCATCCAGTGGGATGCAGTCGACCGGGCACACCTGCTGGCATTGTGGTTCGTCGTAGTGGCCGACGCACTGGGTACACAGGTTCGGGTCGATCACGTAGATCTCTTCGCCCTGGGAGATGGCGGCGTTCGGGCACTCGGGTTCGCAGACGTCGCAGTTGATGCAATCGTCGGTGATGATCAGGGACATGGGTACTCCGGCCGGGGCCTTGGCCCGGGCGATATGAACACTAATGTGCGCAATTGTGCCGCATAAGCGCGCGCAGTGCACGCTTATGCAGGACGGCCGGGGTGGGCTACTTCTTGAAGCGCAGGGTCAGCGCCTCGGCCACGGCCGGGTGCACGAACTTGGTGATATCACCGCCCAGCGCCGCTATTTCCCGGACAAGGGTCGAGGAAATGAACGAATAACGCTCGGAAGGGGTGAGGAACAGGCTCTCTACTTCCGGCGCCAATTGGCGGTTCATGTTGGCCAGCTGGAACTCGTACTCGAAGTCCGAGACCGCGCGCAGGCCGCGCAGGAACACATTGGCACCCTGCTCCTTGGCGAAGTGCGCCAGCAGGGTAGAGAAGCCGACCACCTCGACGTTGGGCAGATGCTTGGTGACCTCGCGCGCCAGTTCGACCCGTTGTTCCAGGGGGAACAGCGGGTTTTTCTTCGGGCTCGCGGCCACGGCAATGACCACGTGGTCGAACAGGCGCGAGGCGCGTTCGACCAGATCGCCGTGACCCTTGGTGATGGGGTCGAAGGTACCTGGGTACAACACTCGGTTCATCGCGTCGTCCTGGCGGGAATCCGTTGGGGACTGGGATGGTATCGCAGCATTCCCGGTCGGCCAAGTCGGGCTTCAGGGTATATCGGACTATAGACAGTTTTGCACATCACTGATTGCTAGCCGAATTTGCGCTCGGTACAGCCGTAGCTGCTGCCGCCAGGCTGCTATGGGCGGTGGATCGCGTCGTCTGCATCGCGGCCAAGGCCGGCTCCTACCGCGATGCAGGCAATACAGTTTCAAGCCCGTTGCGGCTAAAGGAGCCAGCTAGCGACGCACGGCCGTCACTTCGATTTCCACCAGGAACCCCGGGTTGGCCAAGCCTGCTACCTGGATCACCGACCGGGTGGGCAGGTTGGGCTGCTCGGTGGTGCCGAAGTGGCGGGTGTAGGCTTTCATGAAGCCGGCGAAGTCCATCTTGCCGCCCTGGCCGGGGTCGCCCACCAGGAACACCTGCATCTTGATCACGTCGCCCATGCCCAGGTTCAGGCTTTTCAGCGAGCTTTCAATGCTGTTGAACACTGATTCGCTCTGTACCTGGGTATCGCCATAGGCGTTGAGGCTGTCCTTGGGCGCGCTGGCGTCTGCGACCGACGGCACGGCACCGCTGAGATTGACCACCGTGGCCGTGGCGGGGATCTCCACGGCCAGGGCAATGGGGAAGGTCGAATTACCGGGCAGTTTGTGCCGCACCACTTCGCTGGCCTGGGCGCCGAGGCATACCAGGCTGGCGAGGGTCAGGGCGGATAAGGTCTTGATAGGCATGCAGTGAACTCCTTGTTCAGGGCTGGCTGATTTTCTTCACGTCGGCGGCGCTGACGTTGTCGTTGAAATGGTTGTCGAAGTGGCTGCGCACATAGTTGACCACCGAGGCGATCTGCTCATCGTCCAGGTACTCGCGGAACGACGGCATGCCGCCCTGGCCATGGCTGACCACGTACACCGGGTAGGCGGCGGCCGCCAGCTTGGGGTTGGCGGCCAATGCCGGATACGCGCCCGCCCCGTGCGCGCCAAGGGCATCGGGCATGTGGCAGCCCTGGCAGATGGCATGGAACAGGTCTTCGCCGCTGCGCTCATTGAACTGCTCGCCGCTGGAGAAAGCGGGCGGGGTGGCGGCCAGCACCGGGCCGGCCAGGGTGAGGAGGACGGCGGCCATAAATGATTTCATCGAGCTCTCCTTGCTCTAGGCGCCGCGCTGGCTGGCGACAATGTGGGTGTGCAGGCGCTTGCTGGCATCCAGAGCCGAGAGGATGGCACCTTCCTGCCAGGCGGGTATGTAGGAAGCATGCTCGCCCGCCAGTACGATGCGCCCGTCGATCTGACACAGGTTGTTGTAGTGCTTGGCGCGCAGTTCTTCGGTCCACAGGCCATAGCAGCCGTTGGTCCAAGGCACTCGGTGCCAGCCCACGGCAATGCCGTTTTCAAACTCTGCGGGGTACTGGTGATGCAACTGGCTGCCGTACTCAACGGCTTTGCTGACCCGCTCCGCAGGTGACATGGCGGTGAACTCGTAAGCGTTCGGCCCCCACACGTAGGCGCCCAGCAGCACACCCTTGCCTGCCTTGCCGTAGTCGGTGCTGGGGTAGCTGATCTTGGCGATGGGCGTGTCGGTGTAGCTGATGCCGCCGTAAATCTGCTCGTCCTCCTCCCAGAAACGTCGCTTGAACTGGAGGCCGATTTTCACCGAAGCATCGTAGGGTACGGCGCGAATGGCGGCCTGCATCGGCGCGCTGACGTTGATGGGGATCTGGCTGAGGATCGACAGCGGCAGGGTGCATACGCACCAATCGGCGCTTTCGCTGGCCGTGGCGCCGGGCTGCTGGCGATCCTCCCAGGTGACGGTCACGCCGTGGTCATTCTGCTGAATCTGGGTGATGCGGCTGTTGTACCGGATCAGTGAGCCGACCTCGCGGGCGAAGGCCTGGGCAATCATGTCCATGCCGCCCACCGGCTGGAAGATGCTGGTCTGGTAGTCGTACTCCTGGCCGTCGATCAGGTGTTGCCACAGGCCCGAATCGATAAGCGCCTTGCGGTCGATGACCTCCGAAGGCTCGGCCACGGGCATCAGGCCGCCACCGGCGTCCACGGCAAAGCCGCGGCGCAGGCTGCTTTCCAGGGATTTGCGGTACTGATTGTCGTGGTCCAGCGCGCCCCAGGCGCGCAGCGACTCCATCAGCTTTTCCCGGTCTTCGCGGGTGACGGCCTGATCCAGTGCACCTTGCTTGATGGTTTTGCCCAGCAGCTCGGCGACATGGCCTTGGTAATCGGCCTGCACGGCGCGGAATTTCTGGGGCTTGCCGCCGAACGCCTTGCTCGAATGGATCAGGGCGTTGTGGTTGACCTGGATAAAGGGCTCCAGCTTTACGCCGAACTTCTTGCAGTAATCCAGCACGGCGTAATGGTGGTAGGGCACGCGCCATGGCCCGGGATTGAGGTACAGGCCCGGCTCGAATTGGCAGTGCTGGGTGGCCCCGCCCAGTTCCGTGAAGGTGTCGCCGCCGCGCAGTGTCCAGCAGCGGCCACCGGCCTTGGCGTTGTATTCCAGCACCTTGACCTGGTAACCGGCCTTGCGCAGTTCGTAAGCGGCGGTCATGCCGGCCACCCCGGCGCCCAGTACCAGCACCTTGGTGCCCTTGGGGGCGCCGCTCAGGGCGAAGCGGGCGTCGTAGTCGGAATCGGCAGCGAATGCCAGCGAGTTCATTGCCTGGTACATGGCCGAAGCACCGGCCGTCATCCCTATCCAGCCGAGCAGACTGCGTCGGCTTACCCCAGCACTATCCATATGGCTCATCCTTGTTTCTGGCGGTTTGGTCAGCTTCTTCCTGGGCAAGGGCTCTGCAACGCCTATGCCAGCGCTGTGGCCCCCTTGGGTAAGCTGCGCCGGCTGGGGGCGGCGCAATCCTGCCATTGGGCGCATGCGGTGTTTTGGGGCAAGTGCTGCGCGAAAAAGGTGCCGGGCGCCTCAGCGAATGAACAAGCGGTAGACCCACTTCTGCAGGGCCTTGCCGTAGGGCGGATAGATCAGCCGCGCGGCATTGAAGCGCTGCTTCACCAGCACGCCCTTGGCCTTGCTGAAGGTCAGGAAGCCTTCGTGGCCATGGTAGTGCCCCATGCCCGAGGGGCCGACGCCGCCGAAGGGCATGTCGTCCTGGGCCACGTGCAGCAGGGTGTCGTTGATGCAGGCCCCACCCGAATGAGTGTGTTCCAGCACGCGTTGCTGCTCGGCCTTGTCATAGCCGAAGTAGTACAGCGCCAGGGGGCGCGGGCGGCCGTTGACGTAGGCAAGGGCGTCGTCGAGGCGGTCATACGACACGATGGGCAGCAGCGGGCCGAAGATTTCGTCCTGCATCACGGTCATCTGATCGTTGACCTCCAGCAGCACGTGGGGCGCCAGGCAGCGGCCGACACTTTGCTCCGGCGGGTACAGGCTGATCACCCGGGCGCCTTTGGCCCGTGCATCTTCCAGATAATGATTGAGCCGGGCCAACTGGCGCGGGTTGATGATCGAGGTGTAGTCGGGGTTGTCGTGCACCTGTGGATAAAAGCGCTGCACGGTCTCCCGGAAAGCGTCGACGAAGGCATCCACACGCTCGCGGGGCACCAGCACGTAATCGGGAGCCACGCAGGTCTGGCCGGCATTGAGGGTCTTGCCGAAAGCGATGCGCTGGGCGGCGTCCTTGAGGGGCACGTCGTGGCTGACGATGGCCGGTGACTTGCCGCCCAGTTCAAGGGTGACCGGCGTGAGGTTGTCGGCGGCGGCGCGCATTACCTGGCGGCCAATGCTGGTGGCGCCGGTGAACAGCAGGTGGTGGAACGGCAGGCCCGAGAAGGCGATGCCCACGTCGGCTTCCCCCAGCACCACGCACACCAGGTCGGTGGGGAACACCCGTTCCAGCAAGCGCTTGAGCAGCAGCCCGGTGGCCGGCGTTGCCTCGCTGAGCTTGAGCATGACGCGGTTGCCCGCCGACAGTGCGCCCACCAAGGGGCCAATGGCCAGAAACAAAGGATAGTTCCACGGCACGATGACGCCGACCACGCCCAGCGGCTGATACACCACCTTGGCCGACGCGGGCTGGAACGCGGCGCCTACCCTGCGCCGCGACGGCTTCATCCAGGCTTTGAGGTGGCGGCTGGCGTAATGGATGTTCTGCAGGCTTGGCATCAGCTCGGCCAGCAGCGTTTCATCGGCGCTGCGGTTACCGAAGTCGGTACGCAGGGCGTCCACCAGCGCCTGCTGCTCGGCTACCAGCAGCTCGCGCAGGCTTTTCAGCCATTGGCGTCGTTGTGCGGCGGGCGGCATGGGGTTGGCGGCGAATGCCTGGCGCTGGGCCTGGAACAGCGGTTCGAGCAGTTGGGCCGGCATGACAGGTTCCCGTGGCAGGTTATTGTTGTGAAATAGAGCTTATACTCTAACTCAACCTGTAGCCGCTGCCGAAGGCTGCGCTGGCCGGTGTTGCCACCGGTAATCTTCACCAAGGTGCAGGGCAGCCGCCGGCGATGTACCAAAGTGGTATACCAGCGTATGCCACTTTGGCATTATGTTTGTGGATCCAAAATTATTTCATGGCTCAGGAACTGCGCATGGCTGCCCGCCCCAAGACCCGCGAACGCATCGTCCAGCACAGTCTGGAGCTGTTCAACCAGCACGGCGAGCGCAGTGTCAGCACCAACCATATCGCCGCCCACATGGAAATCTCGCCGGGCAATCTGTATTACCATTTCGCCAACAAACAGGAAATCATCAGCGTGCTGTTCGATCAGTACCAGGCCCAGCTGGACGGCTTTCTGCGCCCGCCCGCGGGGCGCCTGGCGACCGTGGAAGACAAACGCTTCTATCTGCGCGCCGTGCTGGCCGCCATGTGGAGCTATCGTTTTCTGCACCGTGACCTCGAGCACCTGCTCGACAGCGACCCTGGCCTGGCCGAGCGTTATCGACTTTTTTCCCAGCGCTGCCTCGTTCAGGGGCAATTGATCTACAAGGGCTTCGTCGAAGCTGGCATCCTGCAGATGGATGCCATGCAGGTGGAGGCGATAACGCTCAATGCCTGGATTATCCTCAGCTCCTGGATGCGCTTCCTGTGCACCACCCGCGAAAGCACCCTGCACCTGACCGAAGAGGCCCTGAAGCGTGGCGTCTACCAAGTGCTGGTGCTGGAATTGGGTTTCGTGACGTTGCCTTTTCGCGAGGCGGTGGACGAACTGTGCGAGGAATTTCACGTGCCGTTGAACCAGGCGCTGGAGCAGTCGGACTAAACTTGTTTATCTACCCAGGGAGGCTGCCATGCCCATCGCGCAATTGATCACCCCTCAGCAACTGGCGGCTCGCCTGGAGCAGCCATCGCTGGTGGTCCTGGACTGTCGTTTTGCCCTTGAAGATCCGGACTATGGGCAGCGCAGCTATGCCGAGGGGCACATCGCCGGTGCCCATTTCGCCGACCTTGAGCGTGACCTGAGCGGCCGCGTGGTCAAGGGTGTCACCGGACGTCATCCGTTACCCGAGCCGGGTCGTTTGCTGGAGCGCCTGCAGCACTGGGGCATCAATGCCGACAGCGATGTGGTGCTGTATGACGACGGCCCCGGTGCCTTCGCGGCGCGGGCCTGGTGGTTGCTGGCATGGCTGGGCAAGCGCAATGGCGTGTCGATTCTGGATGGCGGCCTCAAGGCCTGGCACGCAGCGGGATTGCCGCTGAGCCTGGATGCGCCGAGCACCACGCCCGGCCACTTGCACGGCAAGCCCGACGCCAGCCTGCTGGTGACCGCCCGGCAGTTGCAGGAGCGCCTTGGCCAGCCCGACCTGACCCTGCTGGACGCCCGCGCATTGCCGCGTTTCCGTGGCGAAGTGGAGCCGATCGATCCGGTGGCCGGCCACATTCCCGGCGCCCAATGCGCCGCGTTCACCGACAACCTGGGGGCCGATGACCGATTCCTGCCACCGGATGAACTCAAGCAGCGTTTCGAGCAGAAACTGGCGGGGCGCCCGGTCGAGTCACTGGTCGCCTACTGCGGCTCTGGCGTGACGGCCTGCCATAACCTCTTTGCCCTGTGCCTGGCCGGCTATCCGCTGGCGCCGCTGTATGCAGGTTCCTGGAGCGAGTGGATCACCGACGCTCAGCGGCCCCTGGCCAAGGGCGACTGACTGCCTGCATCGCGGTAGGCCCGCGGGCCTACCCCGTACACCTTCTTGAACTGCCGACTGAGATGGCTTTGGTCGGCGAACCCCAACTGCGTCGCCACCGCCAGCGGCAGGCAGCCTTCGCGCAGCAAGGCACGGGCGCGGGCGATGCGTTGCTGCATCAGCCAGGCATGGGGCGGCAGGCCGGTGGCCTTGCGGAAGCAGCGAGCGAAGTGGAAGGGTGACAGGTTGACGGCCTGGGCCAGGTCTTCGAGTGACGGTGGTTCGGCCAGCTGGTTAAGCAGAATTTCCTTGGCCCGGGCGATGGCCCGTGGCTCACGGCCGGCCGCTGCCGGGGCGCGTACCTTGGCGTGGCGGGTGAACAGCGCCAGGGTCATTTCCCGCCACAGCGTCTGCTGCTCAAGGGCCTGGCCACCCTTTTCCAGCAATTGATGCAGGCGATTGAAACCCGCCACCAGGTCGTTGTCCCGGTACAGCGTCTCGCTGAATGCAGGTGTAGCGCCGTTGCCCAGATCCAGTTCATCCAGCAACCCCTGCAGCCGAGCGTTCTGTGGATAAAACGCGCGGTACAGCCAGCCGCCATCGTGCCCCTTGCTGCCGGTGTGCACTTCATCAGGGTTGATCAGCACCAGGGTGCCCCGGGGCGCCAGGTGGTCGGCGCCGCGATACCGGTAGCGCTGGGCACCGTCGACGATCATGCCGATGACGAAGCCTTCGTGCACATGGGGCACGAAGCGCTGCTCGATGTAGCGCGCCGACAGCAGTTCCACGCCCGCCAGCGGCGGCGCCTGCCAGAAGTGGATCGACTCGCGCGGCGGGCCGGCGTTCATGCCAGCCCCGTCAGCCACTGGGGAATGCGCCGCTCCAGGTAGTAGCTGGGCTTGCCCAGGCTGCCTTCGACGAAGCCGACGTGGCCGCCGTGTTCGTGCAGCTCCAGGGTGATACTGGGCGAAAGCTCGTTGGCCTGGGGCAGGCTGTGGCGGAATACGAAGGGGTCGTCCGCCGCCTGGATGATCAGCGTAGGGGTGCGGTTCTCGCCCAGGAAGTAACGGCTGGACGAGCGGCGGTAATAGTCGTGGGCGTCGGTGAAGCCATTCAAGGGCGCGGTCACCTTGCCATCGAATTCCCAGAACGTGCGCAGGTTCTTCAGCGGCCCCAGGTTGCTCAGAGTGGTCAGGCCATCCTGCTTGCCTTCGTGCTGGAAGCGCCGTTGCTTATCCTTCACGTAGGCGAGCATTTCGCGCATGAAGTGCGCCTGGTACACCTTGGAAAAGCCCATGGCGATGCGGTCGGCGCACTGGTCCAGGCGGAACGGTACCGAGACTGCCACGGCACCCTGCAACTGACTGTCGCTGCCCACTTCGCCCAGGTGCTTGAGCAGGATGTTGGCGCCCAGCGAATAGCCCGCTGCATACAGCGGTGCCATGGGGCGACGGCTGCGCAGGTGGGCGATGACTTCGGCCAGGTCTTCGCTGCTGCCCGAGTGATAACTGCGCGCCAACAGGTTGGGCTCACCCGAGCAGCCGCGCCAGTTCAGGGCCACGCTGGCCCAGCCCTGGGCGGCCAGCGCGCGTTGCAGGCCCACCACGTAATGCGAGCTGGATGAGCCGGTCAGGCCATGCAGCACCAGCACCAACGGGCTGTCGGCGCTGTGCGGGCCATGCCAGTCCAGGTCCATGAAATCGCCGTCGGCCAGCCACAGGCGCTGACGTTCGCGCACCAGGGCCGGTTGGCGGCGCAGCACCGGGCCCCAGAGGGTTTGCAGATGAGGGTTGCCCAGCCCCCTGGCGGGGCTGAAAGGCGCAGTAACCTGCGCGGTAGACGTGTCCACGGGTGTTTCTTCCTCCAGTAACACCCGCTACGTTGCCACAATCGCTGGCGGCTGTATCGCGTTTATTGGTAGGTGAGTGCGTGGGTGGCGGCCAAGAGCATGCCGGTGGTGATGATCAGCAGTGACAGGGTGGATTTTTTCAAAGGGGGGCAGCGCATGGGGAGGGCCCTCGTGATCGATGGATGACGAGGGCAGAGGCTGCCGCAGCGCTGGCAGCGCCAGGCGGTAACTATGTAGCCGCACCTGTAGCAGCGGCCGCCAGGCCGCGTCACGGCCACCGCGAAGTGCCTGACTTACCGCGTGCACCGTGACGCAGCCTGCGGCAGCTGCTACAGGACCGCGTCGTCTGCATCGCGGCCAAGGCCGGCTCCTACCACGGACGGGGTAGGAGCCGACTTTAGTCGCGATACAGACGACGCGGTTTCAAGACAGTTGCTGCTGCCAGCTCCCACAACTCATCCGCGCTGCCAGAGGGCGTAGTAGACCTGGCCGGCTTTTTTCTCGCGGTGCAGGCGCCAGTTGGCAGGCAACTGCAAGGTCGAGGGTGGCGTTTCGCTTTCGGTGTACACCCAGGCGTGTTCGCTCAGCCAGCCGCGTGTTTCCAGCAGCTCGCACGCCGCCGGCAACAGGTTCTGATGGAACGGCGGGTCAAGGAACACCAGGTCGAAGGCGCTGGCCGCCTGGGTTTCCAGGTAGCGCAACGCATCGCTTTGCAGCAACTGGCCGGTGGCGCAGTTGAGCAGGTCCAGGTTGCTGCGCAGGCTGGCGATGGCCTGGGCGTTGCTGTCCAGGGCCAGGCCCATGCTGGCGCCACGCGACAGCGCTTCCAGGTACAGCGCGCCGCTGCCGCTGAAGGGGTCCAGCACCTTGGCGCCGTTGATGTAAGGCGCCAGCCAGTTGAACAGGGTTTCACGCACCCGGTCAGGCGTGGGGCGCAGGCCCGGGCCGTCGGGGAAGCTCAGCTTGCGGCTGCGCCATTGGCCGCCAATGATGCGCAGCTGGCCCTGGCCGTTGTGTTTCACAGGTTTTGCAGGGGGATGTGCCATTAATGCTCCGGAACGCCCATGGGTTGTTCCTGGGGTTTGTCAGTAGGGGGTGGCAGCGGCTTCTGGGCCACGGTGGGGCCGGTGGTGACGATCACCAGCTTGTCGGCATCCAGGTGGCGGTTGAGCGCGTCCTTGACCTGCTCGATGGTCAGGTTCTGGGACTGCTGCATAAAGTCTTCGAGGAAGCTCAGCGGCAGATTATAGAAGCCAATGGCCCCCAATTGCCCGACGATGCTCGAATTGCTTGCCGTGGACAGCGGGAAACTGCCTGCCAGCTCGCGCTTGGCCGCGTCCAGCTCCTGCTGGCTAGGGCCGGTCTTGAGGTAGTCACGCAGAATGTCCTGCACCAGTTTCAGCGTGCCTTCGCTCAGCTCGGCCCGGGTTTGCAGGCTGATCGAGAACGGCCCACGTGCCTGCATCGGGGTGAAGCCCGAATAGATGCCGTAGGTCAGGCCGCGCTTCTCGCGCACTTCGCTCATCAGGCGGGTACCGAAGGTGCCACCGCCCAGAATCTGGTTGCCCATGGACAGCGCTGCATAGTCCGGATCGTCGCGGGTGATGCCCAGTTCGGCCAGCAGCATGGTGGTCTGCTTGGAGGGGAACTCGATGTGGGTCAGGCCGGGCTTGGGTGCCTGGGGTGCAGGCATCAGGGCCAGGGCCGGACCCTTGGGCAGTGCAGACGAGACTTGCTCGGCAATTTTCTCGGCTTCCTCGCGCGACAGGTCACCGACGATGGCGATCACCGCATTACCCGCCGCGTAGGCGCGGTTGTGGAAGGCACGCAACTGCTGGGCAGTGATGGCGGTCACGGACTTGGCATCGCCATCGCTTGGGTGCGCGTACGGATGGTCACCATACAGACGGCTGAACAGCTCGTTGCCGGCCAGTTTGCCGGGGCTCTGCTTCTGATACTGGAAGCTGGCCAGCAGCTGGTTCTTGATGCGCGCCATGGAGTCGGCCGGGAAGGTCGGCTTGCCCACCACATCGGCGAACAGCTTCAGCGCCGGTTCGCGCTTGTCGCTGGCGCTGAGGCTGCGCAGCGAGGCCACGGCCATGTCGCGGTAGGCGCCGTTGCTGAAGTCGGCGCCCAGGCCTTCAAAGCCCTGGGCGATGGCTTCGACGTTCTTGCCGGCCACGCCTTCATTGAGCATGGCGTTGGTCAGCAGGGCGATGCCTGGGGTCTTCTGGTCCTGGCTGCTGCCAGCGGCGAAGGTCAGGCGCATGTCGAACATCGGCAGCTGGTGCGCTTCGACGAACATCACTTTCGAGCCTTGGGCGGTGCGCCAGGTCTGGATGTCCAGGGTGCGGTGGCTGGGCGCCTTGCCGTCCAGCTCCTTGAGCGTCTGCAGGTTGTCCAGCGGCGCCGGGGCGGCGGCGGTCTCGGCCACGGCCTGGCCGGTCACCAGCGCGGCCAGCAGCGCCGCGCCCAGCAGGGCGAAGCGGGGTTGATTGCGCTTATTCATGCGCCGATTCCTCTGGCAGTACGTGGGCGACGCTCAGGCGCGACTTGGTGAAGTAGGTGCGGGCGGCGTTCTGGATGTCCTGGGGGGTGACGCTCTTGATGTCATCCAGTTCGGTGTCCATCAGCTTCCACGACAGGCCCACGGTTTCCAGCTGGCCGATGGTGGTGGCCTGGCTGCTGATCGAGTCACGCTCGTAGACCAGCCCGGCGATGACCTGGGCGCGCACGCGTTCCAGTTCCTCGGCGGTAGGCGGCTTGGTCTTGAGCTGGTCCAGCAGGCGCCAGAAGCCTTTCTCGACGTCGGCCAGGGTCTTTTTCTTCTGCTGGTTGGGCGTGGCCGACAACATGAACAGGCTGTCGCCGCGGCTGAACGGGTTGTAGCTGGCCGAACCACCGGTGATCAGCTCTTCGCCGCGTTCAAGCTGCGTGGACAGGCGCGCGCTGTAGCCGCCGTCCAGCAGCGCCGAGATCAGGCGCAGGGCCTGGGCGTCGCGAGGGTTGGCGGCGGTGGCCAGGCCTGGCACGTTGAAGCCGTAGACCACGCTTGGCAGCTCGGTCTTCACGTGCACGGTGATCTGCCGTTCGCCCGGCTCGGCCAGTTCCAGCGGGATCTTGCTGGGTGGCGTGGCGCGGCGCGCGATGCCGGCGAAGAAGCGCTGGGCCAGGGCCTTGACCTGATCGGGGGTGACGTCGCCGACCACCACCAGGGTGGCGTTGTTGGGCACGTACCAGGCCTTGTACCAGTCGCGCAGTTCCTCGATTTTCATGCGGTCCAGGTCGGCCATCCAGCCGATGGTCGGCGTGTGGTAGCCGCTGGCCGGGTAGGCCATGGCCTTGAATAGCTCGAAGGCCTTGGCGCTGGGCTTGTCGTCGGTGCGCATGCGCCGCTCTTCCTTGATCACCTCGATTTCGCGGCTGAACTCGTCGGCCGGCAGTTTCAGGGTGGCCATGCGGTCGGCCTCAAGCTCCAGGGCCACCGGCAGGCGGTCCTTGGCCAGCACTTGATAGAAGGCGGTGTAGTCGTCGCTGGTGAAGGCGTTCTCCTCGGCGCCCAGGTCACGCAGCACGCGCGAGGCTTCGCCGGGGCCCAGTTTCTCGCTGCCCTTGAACATCATATGTTCCAGGGCGTGGGAAAGGCCGGTCTGGCCGGGCGTCTCGTAACTGGAGCCGACCTTGTACCAGATTTGCGAAACCACCACGGGCGCGCGATGGTCTTCGCGCACCACGACCTTCAGGCCGTTGTCCAGGGTGAACTCTGTGGTGGGTTGCGGATCGGCGGCCAAGGCGGCAAATGGCAGACAAACCGAGCTGAACAGCAGGCCGGCGGCACGGCGGGCTAGAGCATTCATTCGTTTTTTAACCTGTCGGACTGCCCGCTTGGTCTTAGCGTCCACGGGCGAGGAGGTGCTAGGATACTGATCCGGTTACCTGGCGACCATGCCTGGTTGCAGAGAAGGCCTGCGGGCTCTCTACAAAATGTTGCGCATGAACGAGCCGGGAAAAATACAGTCTGTTCTGCGTTATTAGAATTTCCTGAGGCGCCGCATTGGCGCGTCGCTACCTTGAGATAGCCGTCCTCCATGTTTGGTTCCAACGACGACAAAAAGTCCCCCGAGAAGAAAGGCCTGTTCGGCTGGCTGCGCAAAAAGCCTGCGCAAGAAGCGGTTGAACAGCCCAAAGCCCCTGAAACCGTAGCGCCCGAGAGTGTTGTCGAGGTCGCGCCGGAACCTGTCGTGGCGCCTGCGCCGCAGGTGATCGCCGAACCTGCACCGCAGATCGTTGCCGAGCCTGCGCCCCAGGTGGTCATCGAGCCTGTGGCCGAGGCTGCGCCTGCGCCGGTCGGCCTGGTGCTGCCCGTGCCTGAAGAGCCGGTGGCACTGGTGCCGGAACTTGAAGCCCTGGAGCCGCCGCCGATCGCGCCGATGCCTGAGCCGGTGGTAGTGGAGCCGGTTGTGGTACCTGAGCCGGTGATTGCCGCGCCTGAGCATGCCCCGGTGGCTTTCGAGCCAGAGCCGGTGGCGGTCGAACCAGAGCCCGCCCCTGCACCCGTGGCATTCGAGCCTGCGCCGGTCGCCGAACCGGTCATCGAGCCCGCCCCTGTGGTTGCTCCGGCGCCCGTGGTCGAGCCTCAACCTGCCCCGGTGGTCGTAGCTCCAGCGCCTGTCGTGGTTCCCGAACCCCAGCCAGAGCCTGCCCCTGAGCAAGAGCCGGTCGCCCAAAGCGAAGCCGCCAAAGTCGGCTTCTTCACCCGCCTCAAGCAGGGCCTGGCCAAGACCAGCGCCAGCCTGGGCGAGGGCATGGCCAGCCTGTTCATGGGCAAAAAGGTCATCGACGATGACCTGCTGGAAGAAATCGAAACCCGCCTGCTGACCGCCGACGTGGGCGTGGAGGCCACTTCGGTGATCGTCCAGAGCCTGACCCAGAAGGTGGCACGCAAGCAGTTGGCCGACAGTGACGCGCTGTACAAGTCGCTGCAAGGCGAACTGACCGACCTGCTGCGCCCTGTTGAACAGCCGCTCAAAGTGGTGTCGCAGAACAAGCCGTTCGTGATCCTGGTGGTGGGCGTCAACGGCGCCGGCAAGACCACCACCATCGGCAAACTGGCCAAGAAGCTTCAGCTGGAAGGCAAGAAAGTCATGCTGGCCGCCGGTGACACCTTCCGTGCCGCCGCCGTTGAGCAGCTGCAAGTGTGGGGCGAGCGCAACAAGATCCCGGTCATCGCCCAGCACACCGGCGCTGACTCCGCTTCGGTGATCTTCGACGCCGTGCAGGCCGCCAAGGCCCGTGGCATTGATGTGCTGATCGCCGACACCGCCGGCCGCCTGCACACCAAAGACAACCTGATGGAAGAGCTGAAGAAGGTTCGCCGGGTGATCGGCAAGCTCGACGCCGACGCGCCGCACGAAGTGCTGCTGGTGCTGGACGCCGGCACCGGCCAGAACGCCATCAACCAGGCCAAGCAATTCAACAACACCGTGGCCCTGACCGGCCTGGCCCTGACCAAGCTCGACGGTACCGCCAAGGGCGGCGTGATCTTCGCCCTGGCCAAGCAGTTCGGCCTGCCGATTCGTTACATCGGCGTGGGCGAAGGCATCGACGATTTGCGTACCTTTGAAGCAGAACCCTTTGTCCAGGCACTGTTTGCCGAGCGGGAGCGTTCATGATTCGTTTCGAACAGGTCGGTAAACGCTATCCGAACGGACACGTCGGCTTGCATGAGCTGAGCTTTCGAGTGCGTCGCGGCGAGTTTCTGTTTGTCACCGGCCACTCCGGTGCCGGTAAAAGCACCCTGTTGCGCCTGCTGCTGGCCATGGAACGACCGACCTCGGGCAAACTGCTCCTGGCCGGCCAGGACCTGGGCCAGATCAGCAACGCGCAGATCCCGTACCTGCGCCGCCAGATCGGCGTGGTGTTCCAGAACCACCAGTTGCTGTTCGACCGCACGGTGTTCAACAACATCGCCCTGCCGCTGCAGATTCTCGGGCTGTCCAAGCCCGAGATCGCCAAGCGCGTGGACTCGGCGCTGGAGCGCGTGTCGCTGTCCGACAAGGGCGACCTCTACCCAGGCGACCTGTCAACCGGCCAGCAACAGCGCGTCGGCATCGCCCGGGCCATCGTTCACCGTCCGGCCTTGCTGCTGGCGGACGAACCGACCGGTAACCTCGACCCACGACTGGCAGCGGAAATCATGGGTGTATTCGAAGACATCAACCGGCTGGGCACCAGCGTGCTGATCGCCAGCCATGACCTGGCGCTGATCGCGCGCATGCGTCACCGCATGCTGACCCTGCAACGCGGCCGCCTGATCGGCGACGGTGACGCGGAGGTGGCGCAATGAGCTCCACCCGCAGCCCCAAGGTAACCGACCGCGTGGCGCCCAAGGCCGCCGAGCCGCCACCGTCGAAGAAACAGCAGCAACAGCAGGACGACGGCCCGGACTTCGCCACCCTGTTCAAGGCGTGGGTGGAAAGCCACCGCGCCAGCCTGCACGACAGCCTCAAGCGCCTGGCCAAGCAGCCGTTCGGCAGCTTCTTCACTTGCCTGGTGATGGCTGTGGCCCTGAGCCTGCCCATGGGCCTGTCGCTGTTGCTCAAGAACGTCGAGCGGCTGGGCGGCTCCTGGCAGCGTGCGGCGCAGATCTCGCTGTATCTGGACATGAACGCCAACAATCGCGACGGCGAGGCCCTGGTCACTCAGATCAAGGGGCTCAACGGCGTGGCCGATGCCGAGTTCATCAGCAAGGACAAGGCGCTGGGCGAGTTCCAGCAGCAGTCCGGGCTGGGCGAGGCGTTGAAAGAGCTGCCAGACAACCCCTTGCCGGGCGTGGTCGTGGTGACTCCGCTGGAAATTGACAAGGCGGCGCTGGAAGCCCTGCGCTCGCAACTGGCCGACCTGCCCAAAGTGCAGCAGGCGCAACTTGACCTGGTGTGGGTAGAGCGCCTGGCGGCCATCCTCAAGCTGGGTGATCGCTTCGTGTTCGGCCTGACCGTGCTGCTGGTGTCGGCGTTGCTGCTGGTGGTGGGCAATACCATTCGTCTGCACATCGAGAACCGTCGCACCGAAATCGAGGTCATCAAGCTGGTGGGCGGTACTGACGCCTACGTGCGTAGGCCGTTTCTCTATATGGGGGCGATTTATGGCCTGGGCGGCGGCGTTTTTGCCTGGGGCGTGCTGGCTTTCGGCCTGGATTGGCTGAATGACGCGGTTGTGGGGCTTTCCGGGCTGTATGGCAGTGACTTTGCACTGGCCGGGGTTCCGTCGTCCGATGGTCTGTCACTCTTGCTTGGCGCCCTATTGTTAGGGTATATCGGTGCGTGGATTGCAGTGGCCCGCCATTTGCGCGAGCTCGCTCCTCGGTAATTTGTTGAAATATTCGTGTTTCTGCATTGACCTTTGGTGAAATTAAGTTTAGGGAACTTGTTTAGCGGTTCCCGGTCTATGCGTCTGTGCTTTAATGCACAAATTCGTGAGTCGGAGGTTTTTTCGTATGACCACTTCTTTGCAACCTGCGTATGCCTTGGTCCCGGGTCAGAACCTGGAAGCCTATGTGCACACGGTGAACAGCATTCCATTGCTGACGCCCGAGCAGGAGCGTGAACTGGCCGAGAGTCTCTACTATGAGCAGGATCTTGGGGCGGCTCGGCAGATGGTGCTCGCCCACCTGCGTTTTGTCGTGCACATCGCACGCAGCTATTCGGGGTACGGTCTGGCACAGGCCGACCTGATCCAGGAAGGCAACGTCGGCCTGATGAAGGCCGTGAAGCGCTTCAACCCGGAAATGGGCGTACGCCTGGTGTCCTTTGCGGTGCACTGGATCAAGGCGGAAATCCACGAGTTCATCCTGCGCAACTGGCGCATCGTCAAGGTGGCCACCACCAAGGCGCAGCGCAAGCTGTTCTTCAACCTGCGCAGCCAGAAAAAGCGTCTGGCCTGGCTGAACAACGAGGAAGTCCACCGCGTGGCCGAAAGCCTGGGCGTGGAGCCGCGTGAAGTGCGCGAGATGGAAAGCCGCCTGACCGGCCATGACATGGCCTTCGACCCGGCCGCGGAAGCGGACGACGACAGCGCCTTCCAATCGCCGGCCAACTACCTGGAAGACCACCGCTACGACCCGGCGCGTCAGCTGGAGGATGCCGACTGGAGTGACAACTCCAACAGCAACCTGCACGAAGCCCTGGAAGTGCTGGACGACCGCAGCCGTGACATCCTCTACCAGCGCTGGCTGGCCGAGGAAAAGGCCACGCTGCATGAGTTGGCCGAGAAATACAACGTGTCGGCGGAGCGTATCCGCCAGCTCGAGAAGAGCGCGATGAACAAGCTGAAGGTGTCGATCGCAGCCTGATTCAGCCGCTGAACAAAAAAGCCCCGGCCATGTGCCGGGGCTTTTTTGTAGCCGCTGCCGCCAGGCTGCGCTGGCCCTTTCATACGCTGGAGATCTTCAGCGAGGCACAGGGCCAGCGCAGCCTGCGGCAGCGGCTACGTTGTTTTACATCGCCCAGGGCGTAGCACTGCGCGAATGGTTGAGATCGGTCAGGTAAGCCGAGCCGCCCAGTTGCCCCATCTGCGTACGAATCCACCCCGCCCGACGAGCCACGTAAGTACTCGGATGGCTCGCACTCCACACCCGCGGGTTAGGCAGCACGGCCGCCAACAGGCTGGCCTGCTGGTTCGAGAGGGTGCCGGCATTCCCGCCGAAGTGATGCCGCGCCGCCGCCTCGGCACCGAACACGCCGTCATCCCATTCCACGCTGTTGAGGTACACCTCCAAAATCCGCTGCTTGGACCAGAAGGTCTCGATCAGCGCGGTGAACCACGCCTCCAACGCCTTGCGGAAGTAGCTGCGCCCCGACCACAGGAACAGGTTCTTGGCCACCTGCTGGCTGAGGGTGCTGGCGCCACGGATGGAGCCGCCGCGCTCGTTGTGCAGGAAGGCCGCCTGCATGGCGTCGAAGTCAAAACCCCAGTGTTGGGCGAAGCGCTGGTCTTCGCCGGCGATGACGGCGATTTTCAGCGAGTCGGAGATTTCGCCGTACGGCCGCCAGCTGCGCTGCAGGTCGATGGGCTCGCCATCGACCCAGGATTCGATCTTGCGCTCCACCATCAGCATGGTCCCCGGCGGCGGCACGAAACGAAACAGCACCACCAGCAGGACGCTGCCGACGACGAACCAGATCGCCACTTTACGCAGCAGGGTGAACGCGGAATTGAGCATGGATGACTTGGCCGGACGCATTGAGCGGGCCATTATACAGACCCTGTGCCATCGAACCGGAGTTCCTGGATGCTGCGACAATTTCTCATGCTGGCTGCCTTTTTCGGATTCACCGGGGTAGGGCTGGGGGCGTTCGCCGCCCACGGCCTCAAGGATCGTTTGAGCAGCGATTACCTGGCGGTGTTCCATACCGGCGTCACTTATCAGCTGGTCCATGCCCTGGCGCTGCTGGCCGTAGCGGTGCTCAGCACCCAGCTGTCGAGCCGACTGGTCAATGCCGCCGGCGTGCTGTTCTGCATCGGCATCGTGCTGTTCTCCGGCAGCCTGTACCTGCTGACCCTCACCGGCGTGCGCGTGTTCGGCGTGATCACCCCGTTCGGCGGCCTGGGTTTCCTGGCCGGCTGGGCCTGCCTGGGCATGGCGGCCTGGAACCTGGGCAGGGCGTGAGACGAATGGCCCGTGATTGTGTTGGTCGCCAGCGGCGAACGGGCTAGAATGCCTGCCCCTTTGAAATGATGGCTGCTGCCTGCATGCACATTCAGTTGAACGGTGAAACCTTTGAACTGCCGGACGGCGAGACCGTCGCGGCGCTGCTGACCCGCCTGGAACTGACGGGCCGTCGGGTGGCGGTGGAACTGAACCTGGACATCGTGCCGCGCAGCCAGCACGAAGCCACCGCCCTGCGCGAAGGCGACCAGGTCGAAGTGGTCCATGCCATTGGCGGCGGCTGACCGCCGCAAAGTCCACACCCCCCTTCAACCCCCGAGAGGAACGACGATGAGCAATCCGCGTACCGACAAGCCCTTCATCCTGGCTGGCCGTACCTTCGAATCGCGTCTGCTGGTTGGTACCGGCAAGTACCGCGACCTGGAAGAAACCCGCCTGGCCATCGAAGCCTCGGGGGCCGAGATCGTCACCGTGGCCGTGCGCCGCACCAACATCGGCCAGAACCCGGGCGAGCCCAACCTGCTCGACGTGCTGCCGCCCGACCGCTACACCATTCTGCCCAACACCGCCGGTTGCTACGACGCGGTGGAAGCCGTGCGCACCTGCCGCCTGGCCCGTGAGCTGCTGGACGGCCACAACCTGGTGAAGCTGGAAGTGCTGGCCGACCAGAAGACCCTGTTCCCCAACGTGATCGAAACCATCAAGGCCGCCGAAGTGCTGGTCAAGGACGGTTTCGACGTGATGGTGTACACCAGTGATGACCCGATCATCGCCCGCCAACTGGCCGAAATCGGCTGCATCGCCGTGATGCCGCTGGCTGGCCTGATCGGCACCGGCCTGGGCATCTGCAACCCGTACAACCTGCAGATCATCCTGGAAGAAGCCAAGGTGCCGGTGCTGGTCGACGCAGGCGTGGGTACCGCGTCCGACGCCACCATCGCCATGGAACTGGGCTGCGAGGCGGTGCTGATGAACTCGGCCATCGCCCACGCCCAGGACCCGATCATGATGGCCGGTGCCATGAAGCACGCCATCGTCGCCGGCCGCATGGCCTACCTGGCCGGTCGCATGCCGAAAAAACTCTATGCCAGCGCATCTTCGCCGCTGGATGGTCTGATCAAGTAAGAGCCACCATGACTGAACCGCAAGATACCCCGACCCCGGAAAACGACGACGTGCAGGGCGAGGGCGAGCAGC
This sequence comes from Pseudomonas sp. TE3644, assembly GCF_056278815.1. Taxonomy (NCBI): domain Bacteria; kingdom Pseudomonadati; phylum Pseudomonadota; class Gammaproteobacteria; order Pseudomonadales; family Pseudomonadaceae; genus Pseudomonas; species Pseudomonas sp. TE3644. Next base: position 6,811,563 of record NZ_JBWBQF010000001.1, read on the forward strand.
GCCAACACCGCGCCATCAAGAGCTTCGTGATGCGCGCCGGGCGCATGACCGAAGGCCAGCAGCGCGGCCTGGACCAGGGCGCGCCACTGTTCGTGCTGCCGCTGGCCGACGCGCCGGTGGACTACGACCAGGTGTTTGGCCGCAGCGCCCCGCGTACCGTGGAAATCGGCTTCGGCATGGGCCACTCGCTGCTGGAAATGGCTGCGGCGGCGCCTGAGCATGACTTCATCGGTATCGAGGTACACCGTCCGGGTGTGGGTGCGCTGCTCAATGGCGTGCTGACCCAGGGCCTGAAGAACCTGCGCGTCTACGACACCGACGCCATCGAAGTGCTCAAGCGCTGCGTCGCCGACAACAGCCTGGACCGCCTGATGCTGTTCTTCCCGGACCCGTGGCACAAAAGCCGCCACCACAAGCGTCGCATCGTGCAGCCGGCCTTCGCCGAACTGGTACGCAGCAAGCTGAAAGTGGGCGGTATACTGCACATGGCCACCGACTGGGAACCCTATGCCGAGTACATGCTGGAAGTGATGAACGTGGCGCCGGGGTACCGCAACCAGGCTGAAGACGGCAAGTGCGTACCACGCCCGGCCGAGCGGCCGATCACCAAGTTCGAGCGCCGTGGTGAGCGCCTGGGGCATGGTGTGTGGGACTTGAAGTTCGAAAAGGTTGATTGATCCGAGATTGGGTTGAACCCTTCGCGGGCACGGCCCGCTCCTACAGGATTACGCGATCCCTGTAGGAGCGGGCCGTGCCCGCGAAGAGGTCCGCAAGATCACTTGCGATCGGCGACTACGCCAATCAACACCAGCACCACCAACAGCACCGGCGCCAGGCTGTAGTTGTTGAACTGGCTCAACCCCTTCACCACCCACGGCGTGGCATAGATCAACGCCGCACCGCTGCCGATGCAGCACACCAGCGCCATCACCGGTACGCGCAATGCGCCGGCGATACCCCCCAGGCGGGCGTCCAGCCAGGCCTTGATATCCGCACCGAACAGCACCAGCAGGCAACCCACCAGCGCCAGGGCGATTTCCGACAGGTTGCCGCGGCTCCAGCGCGAAACGGTGGCGAGCAGGTTCAACACTAATTCCATTGGCCAATCCTTAGATCAAGAAGTACTGCAGCAGGTCGTTGAGAAACAACTGGCCCTGAGGCGTGGCAACCAGGCGCGACGGTTCGACCTGCAAAAGACCCTTTTGTTCGGCCAGGCGGCGGCCTTCGTCCAGGCTTTCCAGGGTCAAACCGGTGCGCTGCGGGTAAAGCTGGGCGTCCACGCCGTCGGTCAGGCGCAGGGCGTTCATCAGGAACTCGAAGGGCAATTCGTCCAGCGGCAACAGCTTCTCGCCGGCCTGGTACGGCTTGGCCGGGTTCAGGTAGTCCTTGGGCAGCCGGGTTTTCCAGGTGCGCACAATGCGCCCGTCCGGGTGGCTGAGCTTGCCGTGGGCGCCGGCGCCGATGCCGATGAAGTCGCCGAAGCTCCAGTAGTTGAGGTTGTGCCGCGCCGACTTGCCCGGCTGGGCATAGGCGGACACTTCGTACTGGGCGTAACCGTGCTCGGCCAGCAGTGCCTGGCCGGCTTCCTGAATGTCCCACAGGGTGTCGTCTTCAGGCAGTACCGGCGGCTGGTTCCAGAACACCGTGTTGGGCTCCAGCGTCAGCTGGTACCAGGACAGATGCGTGGGCTTGAGCGCGATGGCCTGGCGCAGGTCGTCCAGCGCCTCTTCCAGCGACTGGTCGGGCAGGCCGTGCATCAGGTCCATGTTGAAGTTGTCGAAGCCGGCCTGGCGCGCCATGTCGGCGGCGCGGATGGCCTCGTCACCGTTGTGGATGCGCCCCAGGGCTTGCAGCTTGCTGGCCTGGAAGCTCTGGATGCCGATGGACAGGCGGTTGATGCCCAGCTTGCGGTAGGCGCTGAATTTTTCCTGCTCGAAGGTACCCGGGTTGGCTTCCAGGGTGATCTCGATGTCGGGCGCGAACGGAATGCGTTGCTCCACGCCTTCCAGCAGCCGCCCCAGCGCCTTGGCGCTGAACAGACTGGGCGTACCGCCGCCGAAGAAGATCGAGCTCAGCGGCCGGCCATAGGCGGCCGGCAGGTCAATGTCCAGGTCGGCCAGCAACGCGTCGACGTACTCTTCTTCCGGCAGCACGGGGCTGGCGGCGTGGGAGTTGAAGTCGCAATACGGGCATTTGCGCACGCACCACGGGATATGAATGTACAGGGCCAGGGGCGGCAGCACGGGCAACGGCGCCCGCGGTGCCACCGAGGAAAAACCATCCTCACCGGCAAACAGCGTGGTGGTGGTCATGCAATGCTCAGGCGTTGACGCAGAATAGCCATGGCGCGGGCGCGGTGGCTCAGTTGGTTCTTTTCCACCGGGCTCAGCTCGGCGCTGGAGCAGTCACGCTCGGGCACCCAGAACAGCGGGTCATAGCCAAAGCCATGCTCGCCGCTGGCGGCGTGCAGGATGCGCCCCTGCCACAGGCCTTCGCACAGGATCGGCAGCGGGTCATCGGCGTGGCGCACCAGGGCCAGCACGCAGACGAACTGCGCGCCGCGCTCGGCGTCCGGCACGTCCTTGAGGGCGTCCAGCAGCTTGGCGTTGTTGGCCGCGTCGCCCTGGCCGTCGGCGTAGCGCGCCGAGTAGATGCCCGGCGCACCGCCGAGGAAGTCCACCGCCAGGCCCGAGTCGTCGGCCAGGGCCGGCAGGCCGGACAGGCGCGAGGCATTGCGGGCCTTGAGGATGGCGTTCTCGACGAACGACAGGCCAGTTTCTTCCGGCTCTACCTGGCTGAATTCGCCCACCGCGCGCAGCTGCACACTGCCGCCCAGCATGGCCTGGAGTTCCTTGAGTTTGCCGGCGTTGTGGCTGGCCAGCACGAGTTGCGTGAAGTTCATGAGTCGCCCGGAAAGAGTTCTTGGTCAAAGCTCAGGCGGTTGGTGTCACCGGCCGCCTTGATGCTCAAGTCAAAGGTGTAGGTCGCGTCCTGCGGAATCTGGAACTGCGTAACGTAGGAAACGGCGCCCTGTTCGGTCACTTGGGTGAAGGTCAGTTTTTCCTTCTTGCCATCCGGCCCGCTGACGGTGCCGCTGATGGTGGCGGCGAACGACTTGCCGGCTTTTTCCACCGCCACGTTCAGCACGCCCAGGTTCTTGCTGCGCATCAGCCCCGCGCCCTTGGCGATGGCCGGCTGCAACAGGCTGGAGGCGATTGCATTGTAATGCACGGTCAGCTCGCCGAACTGTTCCTGACGGTTTTGCCTGGCGGCCTCGGCCCCAAGGGTTGGCAGGGCCAGGCAGCAGCACAGCAGGAACAGGGCAAGCCGACGCATGATGATTCTCCAGGGTGGACGCAGGGTCACACCGCCAGACGGTGCTCCTGCAGGCCCGGGCTGTTGACCCGGTAAATGCCGATCTCACCCAACAGATTAGGCCACAGTTTACTGGCCCAGCCATGCCTGTGCTGATGGTCTACCGCCAGACGGTCGAGTACCTGGGCGCTGCGCTCGCTGCACAGCTCCTCGAAGTCCTTGAACGTGCAGAAGTGGATGTTCGGCGTGTTGTACCAGGTATACGGTAGAAAGTCCGACACCGGCATGCGCCCGTTGCGCGCCAGGTACCAACGGCAGCGCCAGTGGCCGAAGTTGGGGAAGGTGATGATGCACTGGCGGCCCACGCGCAGCATTTCGTCGAGGATGCGGTCCGGGTATTCCACGGCCTGCAGGGCCTGGGTCATGACCACCACGTCGAAGCTGTTGCTGGCGAAGTTGCCCAGGCCCTTGTCCAGGTCCTGCTCGATGACGTTGATGCCTTTGCGCACACATTCATTGATGTTGTCGGAATCGATTTCCAGGCCGTAGCCGGTCACCCGCTTGTTGTCGCGCAGCCACGCCAGCAGTTCGCCGTCGCCGCAACCCAGGTCGAGCACGCGGCTGCCAGCCGGAATCCAGTCCTGGATGATTTCAAGATCGGCTCTCATGGCTTCCTCAGATCGCAATTCGGTTCATGTAGCTGCTGAACGCTGCCAGGTAACGGGGGATCGGGATCAGGAAGGCGTCGTGGCCTTGCGGTGCATCGATCTCCAGGTAGCAGACGTTCTTGCGCGCGGCCATCAGCGCGTCGACGATTTCCCGCGAACGGGCCGGGGAGAAGCGCCAGTCAGTGGTGAAGGACATCACGCAGAAGTCCGCCGTGGCGCCCTTGAAGGTCTCGGCCAGGTCGTCGCCGTGCTGGGCAGCCGGGTCGAAGTAGTCCAGGGCCTTGGTCATCAGCAGGTAGGTGTTGGCGTCGAAGCGCCCGGAGAACTCTTCGCCTTGGTAGCGCAGGTAGCTTTCCACCTGGAATTCCACGCTGTGAAAGTCGTAGTTGAGCTTCTCGCTTTTCAGGCCACGGCCGAATTTCTCGCCCATGGAGTCGTCCGACAGGTAAGTGATGTGGCCCACCATGCGCGCCAGCATCAGCCCGCGCTTGGGGATCACGCCCGCTTCCTGGAACGAACCGCCGTGGAACTCGGGGTCGGTGAGGATGGCCTGGCGTGCCACTTCGTTGAAGGCGATGTTCTGCGCCGACAGCTTGGGCGCCGAGGCGATGGCCACGCAGTGGCGCACGCGGTCAGGGTAGGTGATGGTCCATTGCTGGGCCTGCATGCCGCCCAGGCTGCCACCGACCACGGCCGCCCACTGGTGGATGCCCAGGGCATCGGCCAGGCGCGCCTGGCTGTGCACCCAGTCTTCCACGGTCAGCACCGGGAAATCGGCGCCAAACGGCTTGCCGGTGTCCGGGTTGATGCTGCTGGGGCCGGTGGAGCCGTTGCAACCGCCGAGGTTGTTGAGGCTCACCACGAAGAACTTGTTGGTGTCGATCGGCTTGCCGGGGCCGATGCAGCTGTCCCACCAGCCAGGCTTGCGGTCGTCGGCCGAGTGGTAGCCGGCGGCATGATGATGCCCCGACAGCGCGTGGCAGATCAGGATCGCGTTGCTGGCGGCAGCATTGAGCTGGCCGTAGGTTTCGTAGATGAGGTCGTAGGCGTTCAGCGAGCGGCCGCAGGCCAGGGCCAGGGGTTCGCTGAAATGGGCAACTTGCGGTGTGACTAAACCGACGGAATCTTCGGGGAAGACAGTGGACATCGACCCTGCTCTCGCATAAATGAGGCGTAAGTCTAAAGACCCCCGACCCCAGCGGCAAGCAATGCCCATCGCGTCGCCTGGGACGCGACCTGACGGCCGCTGCTACAGGCTATGTAGCAGCGGCCGAAGGCCGCGTCACGGGCGACGCGGTGCATCAGATCAGCATGCGCAGCACATCCGGCATCAGGGTCATGGCCGCCAGGTTGTTGATCACCAGCATGTCCAGCAGCTTGAGCACCATGAACGCCAGGATCGGCGAGATATCCAGGCCGCCCAGGTTGGGCAGGATGCGGCGGAACGGCGCCAGGGCCGGTTCGCAGATCTGGTTGACCAACTCGGCACCCGGGTTGTGGCTGCCCGGCGCCACCCACGACAGGATCACGCTGATGATCAGGGCGTAGAAGAAGATCTTCAGGAACAGCGCCGTGACCCCAATGATCGACCAGATCAGCAGTTGCAGCGGGTTACCGGTGGTGCCATAGGCCAGCAGCAGGGTCAGGCCCATCACGATCAGCTGGACCACGATGGCCAGCAGCAGCGACGACATGTCCAGCCCGAACAGGCTGGGCACGATGCGGCGGATAGGCTTGAGCAGCGGCTGGGTGGCGCGCACCGCGAACTGGCTCAGCGGGTTGTAGAAGTCGGCGCGTACCAGTTGCAGCACGAAACGCAGCAGCACGATCAGCAGGTACAGGCTGCCGACGGTCTGGATGATGTAAATGCCTGCGGTGTTCAATCCAATCATGTCAGCTCCTTACTTGCCCAGTTGTTCGGCCATTTCGGCCGAGCGGTGTGCCGCGGCGCCCAGCGCCTTTTCCACCAGGGCTTCAAAGCCGTTGGCCTGGAACGATTTGATTGCCGCTTCCGTGGTGCCGGCCGGCGAGGTCACGCGGCGGCGCAGTTCGGCAGCGTCGACGTCGCTGGACACCGCCATGTGCGCGGCGCCCAGGGCAGTCTGCAAGGTCAGCTGGGCGGCGGTTTCGCGCGGCAGGCCGAGCTTTTCGCCAGCGGCGGTCATGGCTTCGATCAGCAGGAAGAAGTACGCCGGGCCACTGCCGGACACGGCAGTCACGGCGTCCAGCTGTTGCTCCTGGTCCAGCCACAAGGCCAGGCCCACGGCGGACAGCAGGTCTTCGGCCTGCTGGCGTTGCTGCTGGCTGACCTGCGCGGTGGCGTACAGGCCGCTGACGCCCTGGCGCAGCAGCGCCGGGGTGTTGGGCATGCAGCGCACGATCGGCTGCTGGCCCAGCCATTGGGTCATGCTGGCGCAGGTGATGCCGGCGGCGATGGACACCACCACTTGGTTGGGTGCCAGGCTTGGGCGCAGGGCTTCGCACACGGCTTTCATGGCCTGTGGCTTGACCGCCAGCACCACCACGTCGGCGCCGTCGATGGCCTGGCCGTTGTCGGCGAAGGTCTCGATGCCGTGTTCGGCGGTGATTTTCGCGCGGGTCTCGGCGCCCGGGTCGCTGGCGCGGATCTGCGCCGCTTCCAGGCCTTTTGCACGCAGGCCGCCGATCAGGCTGGCAGCCATGTTTCCGGCGCCGATGAAGGCAATACGAGTCTTGCTCATGACAGGTCCTTGAGAGGTTGCGGAGGTACCCGCGCTAGGGCTGCTGGCCATAGTCGCGGGCGCCGAACAGGGCAGTGCCGATGCGAACCCAGGTGGCGCCTTGTGCGACGGCCGACTCCAGGTCGTGGCTCATGCCCATGGATAACGTGTCCAGTGGCAGGTTCAGGCTTTCTTGCAAGGTACGTACGGTGGCAAAGGCCGCGTCTTGTTCGGCGCGGTCCTCGGTGGGTTCGGGGATCGCCATCAGGCCGCGCAGCTTCAGCCGTGGCAGCGCGGCAATGGCCGTGGCCAGGGCCGGCAGGTCAGCCGGGGTGCAGCCGGACTTGCTGGCTTCGCCACTGACGTTCACCTGGATGCAGATGTTCAGCGGTGGCAAGTCGGCCGGGCGTTGTTCGGACAGGCGTTGGGCAATTTTCAGGCGATCCACGGAATGCACCCAGGCAAAGTGCTCGGCAATGGCACGAGTCTTGTTTGACTGAATGGGGCCGATGAAATGCCAAGTCAAGGGCAGGTCGGTCAATTGTTCCTGCTTGCCCAGGGCTTCCTGCAGGTAATTTTCGCCGAACTCGCTGATTCCGGCGGCGAACGCCTCGCGAACGGCTTCAGCAGGCTTGGTCTTGCTGACCGCCAGCAGGCCGATGCTGGCCGGGTCGCGCTGCACGGCGTGCGCGGCGGCATCAATTCGGGCGCTTACCCGTAAAACGTTGTCTGCTATCGTGGACATTAATTTGTGCCAGCGGGTCTTGGGGTCCGGGGCATTCTACCTGCTTGTCTGTTTTTGGGGAGTCTCATGGACATTACTGAGTTGTTGGCTTTCAGCGCCAAGCAAGGCGCGTCGGACTTGCACCTGTCAGCCGGTCTACCGCCAATGATCCGGGTCGATGGTGATGTACGTAGAATCAATTTGCCACCGCTGGACCACAAACAGGTCCACGAGCTGATCTACGACATCATGAACGACAAGCAGCGCAAGGACTTCGAGGAATACCTGGAGACCGACTTCTCGTTCGAAGTGCCCGGCGTGGCGCGTTTCCGGGTCAACGCCTTCAACCAGAACCGCGGCGCCGGCGCGGTGTTCCGTACCATTCCCTCCAAGGTGCTGACCATGGAAGACCTGGGCATGGGCGATGTGTTTCGAAAAATTACCGATGTGCCGCGCGGCCTGGTGCTGGTCACCGGCCCCACCGGTTCGGGAAAGTCGACCACCCTGGCGGCGATGATCGACTACCTGAACAACAACAAGCACCATCACATCCTTACCATCGAAGACCCGATCGAATTCGTTCACGAGTCCAAGAAGTGCCTGGTCAACCAGCGTGAAGTGCACCGCGACACCCTGGGCTTCTCCAACGCCCTGCGCTCGGCCCTGCGTGAAGACCCGGACGTCATCCTGGTGGGCGAGATGCGCGACCTGGAAACCATCCGCCTGGCCCTGACCGCCGCCGAGACCGGCCACCTGGTGTTCGGCACCCTGCACACCACCTCGGCCGCCAAGACCATCGACCGGGTGGTGGACGTGTTCCCCGCCGAGGAAAAGTCCATGGTCCGCTCCATGCTGTCGGAGTCGTTGCAGGCAGTGGTGTCCCAGACGCTGCTGAAGAAGATCGGCGGCGGCCGGGTGGCTGCCCACGAAATCATGATCGGCACGCCGGCCATCCGTAACCTGATCCGCGAAGACAAAGTGGCGCAGATGTACTCGTCCATCCAGACCGGTGGCTCCATCGGCATGCAGACCCTGGACATGTGCCTCAAGGATTTGGTCAGCCGTGGCTTGATCGCCCGTGAATCTGCACGCGAGAAGGCCAAGACCCCCGACAACTTCTGATTGACGAGGTCAGGACATGGAATTCCAGAAGCTGCTGCGATTGATGGTGGACAAGGCCGGTTCCGACTTGTTCATCACCCCAGGGATACCGCCCTCGCTCAAGGTGCACGGCAAGATCATGCCGGTGACCAAGAATGCCCTCAGCCCCGAGCAGGTGCGCGAGGCGGTGCTGGGCCTGATGACCGAGGCGCAGCGCCTGGAGTTCGCAGAGCGTCGGGAGTGCAACTTTGCCATCCATGCCCGCGACATCGGCCGGTTCCGCGTGAGTGCTTATTGCCAGCGCAGTTTGCCGGCGATGGTTATCCGTCGGATTGAAAGCCGTATTCCCACCTTTGAGGAACTCAAGCTCCCCGAGACCCTCAAAGGCCTGTCGATGATCAAGCGCGGCCTGGTACTGGTGGTGGGCGCGACGGGTACCGGCAAGTCTTCAACCCTGGCGGCAATGATTGATCATCGCAGCAAGAACAGCACAGGGCACATCATCACCATCGAGGACCCCATCGAATTTTTGCATGAGCACCAGAACTGCATCGTCACCCAGCGCGAGGTGGGTATCGACACCGACTCGTTCGAGGTGGCGCTGGGCAACACCCTGCGCCAGGCGCCGGACGTGATCATGATCGGCGAGGTGCGCAGCCGCGAGACCATGGGCCAGGCCTTGAGCTTTGCCGAAACCGGGCACCTGTGCGTGGCCACCCTGCATGCTTCCAATGCCGACCAGGCGCTGGAGCGGGTGATCAGCTTCTTCCCGGTGGACCGGCATGGGCAGATCTGGATGGAGCTGTCGCTGAACCTGAAGGCGGTGATTGCCCAGCAATTGATCCCCACCCCCGATGGCGCTGGCCGCCGGGCCGTGGTGGAGATACTGGTGAACACGCCGCTGGTGGCCGACCGCATCCGCAAGGGCGAGGTGCCGGGGCTGAAGACGCTGATGCGCCGCACCAACGATCAAGGCATGCGCACCCTGGACCAGGCGTTGTACGAGTTGTACCGGGAGAAGGCGATCAGCTACGAGGACGCGCTGGCCTATGCCGATTCGGCCAATGACCTGCGGCTGATGATCAAGCTGGAGTCGAGCACGGGCGCGGAGCCCAGGGAGGGGTTGAACCTGGCGCCGGACAGAGGCCCGGTGCCAGGTTCACGCTGAATCAGCGCTGGACCACGCGCATGGCCTGGTCTTTTGGCAGAACGCGCTTGGCAACAACGTAGTGTTCCTGCCAGTAAGGCTTGTTCAGGGTGTCGATGGTCACCGACTTGCCGCGACGCGGCGCGTGGATGAAGCGATCGTTGCCCAGGTAGATGGCCACGTGGTTGACCCGGCGGCTCTTGATGTTGAAGAACAGCAGGTCGCCCGGCTTCAAGTCCTTCTGATCAACCTTCTGGCCGTGGCCGGCGGCCATGGCATTGGAGGTGCGCGGCAGATCGACCGCGCGCACGTCATTGAAGGCGTATTTCACCAAACCGCTGCAATCGAACCCTTTACTTGGGCTGCTGCCGCCCCAACGATAAGGGGTACCCAGCACGTTGACCGCGCGCGACAGCACTTCGCTGCTCTGCTTGGGCGACATCTGGGCCCCCCCCCCCCCCCCCCCCCCCCCCCCCCCCCCCCCCACCCCCCCCCCCACCCCCCCCCCCCCCCCCCCCCCCCCCCCACCCCCCCCCCCCCCCCCCCCCCACCCCCCCCCCCCCCCCCCCCCCCCCCCCCCCCCCCCCCCCCCCCCCCCCCCCCCCCCCCCCCCCCCCCCCCCCCCCCCCCCCCCCCCCTCCCCCCCCCCCCCCCCCCCCCCCCCCCCCCCCCCCCCCCCCCCCCCCCCCCCCCCCACCCCCCACCCCCCCCCCCCCCCCCACCCCCCCACCCCCCCCCCCCCCCCCCCCCCCCCCCCCCCCCCCCCCCCCCCCCCCCCCCCCCCCCCCCCCCCCCCACCCCCCCCCCCCCCCCCCCCCCCCCCCCCCCCCCCCCCCCCCCCCCCCCCCCCCCCCCCCCCCCCCCCCCCTCCCCCCCCCCCCCCCCCCCCCCCCCCCCCCCCCCCCACCCCCCCCCCCCCCCCCCCCCCCCCCCCCCCCCCCCCCCCCCCCCCCCCCCCCCCCCCCCCCCCCCCCACCCCCCCCCCCCCCCCCCCCCCCACCCGCCAGCGGGCCCGTTACCGGGGTGGTGCCAGCGTTGCTGCGACCGTGGCGGGTACGCCCCGACTGCTTCTTGCTGCGGCTGCTGGTTTTGCTGGCAATCACCTCGGTACGGTCTACCGGGGTGGATGTGTGTTCCGCAGCACCGGTTTTTGCAGCGTGACCGGTGAAGCCGGAGGGTAGTCGTTGCTCACGATTGGTGGCGTGGGCGGCCAGTGGCAATAATAGGCAAATGGTTAGCCATGTCTTCAAAAATGGACGCATTCGGCAAGGCTCTTGTGGGTAAGCGCGCAACTTTATAACAGCTTTTTGATCAGTTTTTAACCCGCTGGTCGGCAGTGATCCTGATCGAAAAGTGATCAAACAACGGCAAATTCCCACAAAATTTCTGTGGAAGTCAGGCGGGGCAAGGGTTTGCCCGACTGATCGGTCACAAAACCACACGTCGGCAAGCGACAAAAAAGTCACACAAATGTTTAGAAAATTTAATTATCAGAGGGTACGAAGCCGATCATGAACAGCTATCAGCACGACAGCCGCTACCAGGACACCCACAGCAAAGTGCTGGGGTACCTGTTGTGGATTTTCGGTTTTACCGGGTCTCATCGTTTCTATTACGGCAAGCCGGTGACGGGCACGATCTGGTTCTTCACCTTCGGCCTGTTCGGCATTGGCTGGCTGATTGACCTGTTCCTGATCCCCTCGATGGACCGCGAGGCGGACATGCGTTTTATCGCTGGGCCGACCGACTACAACGCCGGGTGGGTGCTGCTGACGTTCCTGGGCTTGTTCGGGGTGCATCGGATGTATCAGGGCAAGTGGATCAGTGGCCTGATCTACCTGTTGACGGGTGGGTTGTTCCTGATTGGCGTGCTGTATGACTTCTGGACCCTGAATGACCAGATTTCCCTGAAGAACGCGCAGAGCCGGTAATTGGCGGCGCCTGCATCGCGACTAAAGTCGGCTCCTACACCGTCCGTGGTAGGAGCCGGCCTTGGCCGCGATGCAGACGACGCGGTCCTGTAGCAGCAACTGTCTTCATGTGGGAGCGGGCTCTGCCCGCGAAGAGGACGCCGTGGTGGTTCAGATACTTCGCGGTGTTCTTTTCGCGGGTAGAACCCGCTCCCACAGGTGTGGGGTCTCCTACACTGTCCGTGGTAGGAGCCGGCCTTGGCCGATGCCGCCGTTCTGTAGCTGCCGAAGGCTGCGTCTGGTCCCGCGCGGTGCATCTGGTATAGCGCGGCGTCTGCGACGCGGCCTGGCGGCCGCTGCTACAGGGGGCGGCGTCAGCCGTTGTGAGCGATGTGCCCATCCACCAGGGTGTAACGCACCGCACCCGGCAGGGTGTGGCCCAGGAACGGGCAGTTCTCGCCCTTGGACAGCCAGCGCTCGCCGGCCACCGTCGAGACGTTGCGGGCAAACAGCACCAGGTCCGCAGGGCCGCCCACTTTCAGTTCGCCCACCGGCAGGCGCAAGGCCGCCGCCGGGCCGCTGCTCAGGCGCGCCAGCAGGGTTGGCAGGTCCAGCAAACCATCTTCCACCAGGGTCAGCGCCAACGGCAGCAACAGCTCTACGCTGCTGATGCCCGGCTCGGTCGCTGCGAACGGCGCCAGCTTGGCGTCCCGTTCATGGGGCTGGTGATGGCTGGCAATCGCCTGGATCACCCCCGACTTCACCCCTTCACGCAATGCATCGCGGTCAGCGCGGGTGCGCAGCGGCGGCTGCACGTGGTACAGGCTGGAGAAGTCGATCAGCGCCTCATCGGTCAAGATCAGCTGATACAGCGCCACATCCGCCGTCACCGGCAAGCCACGGGCCTGCGCCTGGGCGATCAGTTCCACGCCACGGGCGGTGGTCAGTTGGCTGAAGTGCGCACGCACGCCGCTTTGCTCGACCAGCAGCAGGTCGCGGGCCAGAGCCACGGTCTCGGCGGTTTCCGGGATGCCGGCCAGGCCCAGGAAGCTGGCGGTGGGGCCTTCGTGGGCGATGCCGCCCTGGGCCAGGTCGCGGTCCTGGGAGTGGAAAATCACGGTCAGGTCGAAGGTGGCGGCATATTCCAGGGCCCGGCACAGGGTGCGGGTGTTCTGGAAGCTGCTCAGGCCATTGCCGAAGGCCACGCAGCCGGCATCACGCAACGCCACCAGTTCGGCCAGCTGCTCGCCTTCCAGGCCCTTGCTGAGGGCGCCGATGGGATAGACCTTGGCATGGCCGGCCTCGCGGGCACGGTCCAGGATCAGTTCAGCCACCGCCGAGGTATCCAGTACCGGCTTGGTGCGCGGCGGGCAGCACAGGCTGGTGACGCCACCGGCGGCCGCGGCGCGGGTCTCGCTGGCGATGGTGCCCTTGCGGCTGTAGCCCGGCTCGCGCAGGGCCACGCTCAAGTCCACAAGGCCTGGGGCGGCGATCAGGCCGTGGGCTTCCAGGGTCTGGCTGGCGGTGAAGCCTGCGGGCGCGGCGCCCATGGCCAGGATCCTGCCTTCGCTGATGTGCAGGTCTGTGGTGTGGTCCAGGCCGGTGGCCGGGTCGATGACGCGAGCGCCGAGGATACTGAGGCTCACTGGGCGTTCTCCTGGTCGAATTGACGCTGGGCATTCTGGCCGCTCATGGCCATGGACAACACGGCCATGCGCACGGCAATGCCGTAGGTGACCTGGTTGAGAATGACTGACTGGGCACCGTCGGCCACCGCCGATTCGATTTCCACCCCGCGGTTGATCGGCCCTGGGTGCATCACGATGCAGTCGGGCTTGGCGCCGGCCAGGCGCGCGGTGGTCAGGCCGAACAGGCGGTAGAACTCGCCTTCGCTGGGCAGCAGGCCGCCAGCCATGCGCTCACGCTGCAAGCGCAGCATGATCACCACGTCGACGTCCTTCAGGCCCTGGGCCAGGTCGGTGTAGACCTTGACGCCGTACTGCTCGACGCCCACCGGCAACAGGGTCTTGGGCGCCACCACGCGAATGTCCGGGCAACCCAGCGCCTTGAGCGCGATCATGTTCGAGCGCGCTACCCGCGAATGCAGGATATCGCCGACGATCGCCACCGAAAGGTTCTCGAACCCACCTTTGTGTCGGCGGACGGTCAGCATGTCGAGCATGCCCTGGGTCGGGTGCGCATGGCGCCCGTCACCGCCGTTGATGATCGCCACTTCCGGGCACACGTGCTCGGCAATGAAATGCGCAGCGCCAGAGTCGGCATGGCGCACCACGAACATGTCGGCGGCCATGGCCTCCAGGTTGCGCAGGGTATCGAACAGGGTCTCGCCCTTGCTGGTCGAGGAAGTCGACACGTTCAGGGTGATCACGTCCGCCGACAGCCGCTGGGCCGCCAGTTCAAAGGTGGTGCGGGTGCGCGTGGAGTTCTCGAAGAACACGTTGCACACGGTCTTGCCGCGCAGCAGCGGCACCTTCTTGACCGCCCGCGCGCCCACTTCCAGGAACGAGTCGGCGGTGTCGAGGATTTCGGTCAGCAGCTCGCGGGGCAGCCCGTCGAGCGAAAGAAAATGGCGCAGCTGGCCCTGATCATTGAGCTGCAGCGGGCGCTTGGCGTCGATAGGCGTCATCGCGGGACTCTTTAAAGTGCGGAAGCGGAGGCGAAGTCCTGGCGCTCGAGGGCGAGCGGGGCGGGGCCGGTCAATTTTACCCGTTCGTGCGGGGCCAGCGACAGGGTGGCGCCGACGATGTTGGGGCGGATCGGCAGCTCGCCGGCGTCCAGGTCCAGCAGGCTGACCAGGGTGACACTGGCCGGGCGCCCGTAATCGAACAGCTCGTTGAGCGCGGCGCGGATGGTGCGGCCGCTCATCAATACGTCGTCCACCAGGATCAGGTGCTGGCCTTCGATCTCGAACGGCAGCTCGGACGGGCGCACCTGTGGGTGCAGGCCGTTCTGGCTGAAGTCGTCACGGTAGAAGGACACGTCCAGGGTGCCCAGCGGCGCGTCCTTGCCCAAGGCTTGCAGCAGCGCCTGGGCCACCCACACGCCGCCGGTGCGGATGCCGATGAAACGCGGTTCGCCGATGTTGCGCTTGGCCAGGTACGCCGTGAGGTCGACCGCCATCTGGCTGATCAGTTGGGCGGGGTTTGGAAGGCTCATGACTTGCTCCTTGAGAGACCGGGCGGCGCGCGCCCGGCTTTGAAACGGGGAACCTCAGGCGCCCAGCTGGCCGACGTTTTCCTCCAGCCAGCCTTGCAGCAGCAGGGCCGCGGCGATGGCATCCACCGGGTTGTCACGGTAGGTGCCTTTCTGGCCGCCACGGTCGCGGCGCTGGCCCTTGGCCTCGAAGGTGGTCAGGCGCTCGTCGTGGGTGTGCACCGGCAGGTTGTAGCGGCCGTTGAGGCGGCGGGCGAACTTCTCGGCGCGCTCGCACATCTCGCTGGGGGTGCCGTCCATGTTCAGGGGCAGGCCGACGACGATGGCGTCGGGCTTCCACTCCTTGATCAGGGCTTCCACCTGGTTCCAGTCGGGCACGCCGTTCTGGGCCTTGAGGGTGCACAGCTCGCGGGCCTGGCCAGTGATGACCTGGCCTACCGCGACGCCGATCTGTTTGGTGCCGTAGTCGAAGCCCAGCAGCAGGCGAATATTGGCCATCAGGCGTGCCCCGCCTGGCTGGTCAGTAAACTGAGGTTGACCCCCAGCCGCGCCGCTGCCGCCGCCAGCCGCTGGTCACTGTCCATGGCGAACAGGATGTCGGCGTCGAACGGGCAGGTCAGCCAGGCGTTGTCGGCAAGCTCGGCTTCCAGCTGGCCGGCTTCCCAGCCCGCGTAGCCCAGGGTAATCAGGCTTTTCTGCGGGCCCAGGCCGTCGGCGATGGCGAACAGCACATCCTGGGAGGTGGACAGCGAGATCTCGCCCAGATCGACCGTGGCCTGGTAGGTGGGGCCGCTGGGGTGCAGCACGAAGCCGCGGTCGGTCTGCACCGGGCCGCCGCCGTAGATGGGGATCAGCTGGCAACTGGCCGGCGGCTCGATGTCCGGGCGCAGTTGCTCGAGGATATCGGCCAGGTTCAGTTCCTGGGGCCGGTTGACCACCAGACCCATGGCGCCATTGGCCGTGTGCTCGACAATGTAGGTCAAGGTCTGCGCAAAGTTCGGGTCCGCCATGTGGGGCATGGCGATCAGGAATTGATGCTTGAGGTAACTCGGATCGACGTTCTTCATACCCTGTAGTGTGGCGTCGAGCAGCCGGGCTGACAAGCCGACATTCAAGACTGTTTCGTCGCCATCAATTACTGGAAAGACGGTCACCCTTGGCGAAGCGCCAGGTACGAATGATTTCCAGGCGATCGACGTCCGACAGGTCACCGGTGAACGGCGCGAACGGCGCGGCCAGGCGCACGATGCGCTGGGCGGCCTGGTCCAGCAGCGGCTGCCCGGAAGATTCCAGCACCAACACGTCGTACAGCGAGCCGTCGCTGTTGATCGACACCATCAGGCGCAGGCTGCCGTAGATCTGCTGGCGGCGTGCTTCCTCGGGGTAATTGAGGTTGCCGATGCGCTCGACCTTCTTGCGCCAGTCGTCTTTGTACCAGGCACCTTTGTCGTGCATGGTCGAGGCGGCTGTCAGGCGATGGATGCGCGGGCGCTTGGCATACAGTTGCTGCTCGTGGGCCAGCTCGGCTTCCAGGCTGGAAATCTCGCTGGACAGCTTGGTGCTGTCGAAATCGGGCGTGGCCTTTTTCGGCTGGGCTTCCTGCTTCACGGCGTCGCGGCGGGTGTCGACCTTCTGCGGCTTGGGCGCCACGGTGGTCACGGCCTTTTTCACTGGCGCAGTCTCGGGCTGCATCTGGGGCTTGGGCACCGGCGGCGGGGTCACCTTGTTGATCACGTTGTCCTGGAAGGGCGCCACTTCAGTGGTCTTGGGCAGCGCCTTCTTGTCCAGGGTACCGCTGCCCTGCTGGTTGTCCTGGGCCAGGTAGTCGGCCTTCTTCGGCGCCTTGGCGTCCTTGAAGGTGGACAGGGTGATCTCCAGGGTCTGGCGGATTTCCGCAGGCTTGACGATGGTGAAGCTCACGCCAAGGATCAACGCCAGGTGCAGCAGCGCGGCCACGAACAGGGTAAAGCCGAGCCTGTCCGCCGGTCGCACGGAAGCACGGGAATACTTGGCAGGGATGTCGGTTGCGGCAGTCATCGGTTATCCGGCAGTCGTGCGGCGCGGGGTTTTGTCCGGCAGCGCACGCCCAACAGCAAAAAATGGGCGTGCATCATAACGCACTGCGCGGAAAAACCCCTGTCTTGTCGCTCAGCGGGCCTTGAGCTTGCGATCGATGGCATCCATCAGCTGGCCGCCGATGTTGGTGCCGAACGCCGCGTCGATCTCGCGGATGCAGGTGGGGCTGGTGACGTTGATCTCGGTCAGGTGCTCACCGATCACGTCCAGGCCTACGAACAGCAGGCCCTTTTCACGCAGGGTGGGGCCTACCTGTTCGGCGATCCAGCGGTCCTTGTCGGTCAGCGGGCGGGCTTCGCCACGGCCACCGGCGGCCAGGTTGCCACGGGTCTCGCCGGCCGCCGGGATACGCGCCAGGCAGTAAGGCACCGGCTCGCCGTCGATCATCAGGATGCGCTTGTCGCCGTCCTTGATGGCCGGCAGGTAGGTTTGCGCCATGATCTGCTGGGTGCCGTTGGCGGTCAGGGTCTCGAGGATCACCGACAGGTTGGGGTCGCCCGGGCGATGACGGAAGATCGAGGTGCCGCCCATGCCGTCCAGCGGCTTGAGGATCACGTCGCCGTGCTCGGCGGCGAACTGGCGCAGGATGTCGGCACGGCGGCTGACCATGGTGGTGGGCGTCAAATGCGGGAACAGCGTGGCGAACATTTTCTCGTTGCAGTCACGCAGCGACTGCGGCTTGTTGACCACCAGTACGCCGTCGTTCTCTGCCTGTTCCAGCAGGTAAGTCGAGTAGACGAACTCCAGGTCGAACGGTGGATCCTTGCGCATCAGGATCACGTCCAGGTCGGCCAGCGGGGCATCGACCTCGGACTCGAATTCGAACCAGTGCTCGGGGTTGGCGAAGACTTTCAGCGGGCGCATGCGCGCGCGGGCCTTGCCACCGGCCTGGTACAGGTCCTGGATTTCCATGTGGAACAGGGTCCAGCCGCGCTCCTGGGCTGCCAGCAGCATGGCCAGCGAGCTGTCCTTTTTGTAGGAGATTTCGGCGATGGGGTCCATGACAATGCCGAGGCGTACGCTCATGGGAAGCTCCTTTGGACGGCTCGGGCCGCCGTAGACAGGTCTTGAAAAGTGGCGTCAGGGTGGCGCCGACAAGCCCCGGGGTCAAGGGGCTGGTGAATGGAATGCAGGGTGGTAGTGTGCTAAAAAGGCTTGTTAATGTGGGAGAAGGTTTCCCCGCCCGCTACTCAGGCCCCGAAGCAGATCCCTATGAAACAGCTCCCGACAGCGCTAAAAGTCATGGTGATCGATGATTCGAAGACGATTCGCCGCACGGCCCAGATGCTGCTCGAGAACGTCGGCTGCGAGGTCATCACGGCCACCGACGGCTTCGACGCACTGGCCAAGATCGCCGACAATCATCCACGTATCATCTTTGTCGATATCATGATGCCGCGCCTGGACGGTTACCAGACCTGTGCGCTGATCAAGAACAACAGCGCGTTCAAGGCCACCCCGGTGATCATGCTGTCGTCCCGCGACGGCCTGTTCGACAAGGCCCGCGGGCGCATCGTGGGTTCCGACCAGTTCCTGACCAAGCCCTTCAGCAAGGAAGAGCTGCTGGGGGCCATCAGGGCTCACGTACCGGGCTTCGCCGCCGCGCACTAATTAATGAAGATGGGGAACAGCATGGCTCGTATTCTGATCGTCGACGACTCGCCGACCGAAATGTACAAACTGGCCGGCATGCTCGAAAAGCATGGCCACGAAGTGCTCAAGGCCGAGAACGGCGCCGACGGCGTGGCCCTGGCGCGCCAGGAAAAGCCCGATGCGGTGCTGATGGACATCGTGATGCCTGGCCTCAACGGCTTCCAGGCCACCCGCCAGTTGCACAAGGACGCGGAAACCGCGCACATCAAGGTGATCATCATCACCACCAAAGACCAGGAAACCGACAAGGTGTGGGGCACCCGCCAGGGCGCCAAGGACTACCTGACCAAGCCGGTGGAAGAAGAAACCCTGATCAAGACCCTGAACGCCGTGCTGGCGGGCTGATAGCCGGCCATGGCGCAGACCGCCTTCGAACTGCTGCTGGATATCGACCAGCGCTGCCGCCGGATGGCCGCGCAGCTGCCGTCCCAGGAAAGCCGCCTGCAAAGCTGGAGTGGCATCGGTTTCCGCCTGGGCGAGCATTGGTACGTGGCGCCCATGGGCGAGGTGGCGGAAGTGCTGCACGAACCGCGCCTGAGCCGCGTGCCCGGCGTGCAGCCGTGGATGCTGGGCGTGGCCAACGTGCGTGGGCGGCTGCTGCCGGTGATGGACCTGTGCGGCCTGCTGGGCCATGACCTGCTGGCACCGCACAAGCACCGCCGGGTGCTGGTGCTGGACCGCGACGAATGGTTCGCCGGCCTGCTGGTGGATGAAGTGGGTGGCCTGCAGCACTTCCCGCTGCACAGCCTGGACCTGTCGGTGGCGGTCGATCTGCCGGCCGGAATGGCGCCTTTCGTCCACGGCCATTTCCAGCGCGACCAGGTATGGCACGTGTTCAGCCCCCTGGCGCTGGCCCAGTTGCCGAGGTTCATGAATGTGGCTCTCTGAAACGCTCCCAGTACAGGCGGGGGCCTGACCATGAACAAGGCAACCACCCCAGGCAAATCCACCCAGGCGTCGCGCAGCAGTGCGCAGATCGCCGGGCTGTTCGTGGCCCTGATCGTCTCGATCATGCTGCTGTTCGCCAATTTCGCCTACCTCAACACCCAGTCCAACTACGACAAGCAGTACATCGGCAACGCCGGCGAACTGCGAGTGCTGTCGCAGAACATCGCCAAGAACGCCACTGAAGCGGCGTCGGGCAAACCCCAGGCGTTCAAGCTGCTAGCCGAGGCGCGCAACGACTTCGACCGTCGTTGGGGCTTGCTCAAGTCCGGCGATACCAGCACCGGCCTGCCGCCGGCGCCGGCTGCGGTGCATCAGGAAATGCGCCTGGTGCAGCGCGACTGGGAAAGCCTGCGCAAGAACACTGACGCCATCCTGGCCAGCGAGCAGACGGTGCTGTCCCTGCACCAGGTGGCCGCCACCCTGGGTGAGACCGTGCCGCAGTTGCAGGTGGAATACGAAAAGGTCGTGGAGATTTTGCTGCTGCGCGGCGCCCCTGCCAGCCAGGTGGCCGTGGCCCAGCGCCAGTCGCTGTTGGCCGAGCGTATTCTGGGCTCGGTGAATACCGTGCTGTCGGGTGACGAAACCGCCGCCGCGGCCGCCGAGTCGTTCGGCCGCGACGCCAACCGTTTTGGCCAGGTGCTGCGCGGCATGCTCGACGGCGACGCCAGCATCCACATCAGCCAGGTACAGGACGCCGACGCCCGGGCGCGGCTGAGGGAAATTTCCGAGCTGTTCGAGTTCGTCTCCGGCTCCGTGGATGAAATCCTCGAAACCTCGCCGCAGCTGTTCCAGGTGCGCGAGTCCTCGACCAATATCTTCACCCTGTCGCAGACCCTGCTGGATGAAGCCTCGCACCTGGCCACCAGCTTCGAGAACCTGGCCGGGTCACGCACCCTGGATACCGTGGGCGGCTACGTGCTGGGCCTGCTGGCGCTGGGCTCGATCATTTTGATCGGCCTGGTGATGGTGCGCGAGACCAACCGCCAGCTTCGCGAAACCGCGCAGAAGAACGAGCGCAACCAGGCGGCGATCATGCGCCTGCTGGACGAAATCGAAGACCTGGCCGATGGCGACCTGACGGTCACCGCTTCGGTCACCGAAGAGTTCACCGGCACCATCGCCGACTCCATCAACTATTCCATCGACCAGCTGCGCGACCTGGTGGCCACCATCAACCTCACCGCCGAGGAAGTGGCCGCCGCCGTGCAGGACACCCAGGCCAGCGCCCGCCAGTTGGCGCGTGCCTCGGAGATGCAGGCGCAGCAGATCAGCGAAGCGTCCATGGCCATCAGCGACATGGCCGAGTCCATCGACCGGGTGTCCACCAACGCCTGGGAATCGGCCAAGGTGGCCGAGCGCTCGGTGGCCATCGCCAGCAAGGGCAGCGAGGTGGTGCACAACACCATTCGCGGCATGGACAACATTCGCGAGCAGATTCAGGACACCTCCAAACGCATCAAGCGTCTGGGCGAGTCTTCCCAGGAAATCGGCGACATAGTTAGCCTGATCGATGACATTGCCGACCAGACCAATATCCTGGCGCTCAACGCCGCGATCCAGGCGTCCATGGCCGGTGAGGCCGGGCGCGGCTTTGCCGTGGTGGCGGATGAGGTGCAGCGGCTGGCCGAGCGCTCGTCGTCGGCTACCCGCCAGATCGAGATGCTGGTGCGCGCGATTCAGGCCGACACCAATGAAGCGGTCATCTCCATGGAGCAGACTACTTTCGAGGTGGTGCGCGGCGCCCGCCTGGCCCATGACGCCGGCGTAGCGCTGGAAGAGATCGAGGGCGTGTCGGAAGACCTGGCAGCGTTGATCCAGACCATTTCCGCCGCCGCCCAGCAGCAGACCAGCTCGGCCGGGCAGATTTCCCACACCATGTCGGTTATCCAGCAGATCACTGAACAAACCTCGTCCGGCACCACCACCACGGCCGAGAGCATCGGCAACCTGGCACAGATGGCCAGCGAGATGCGCCGGTCGGTGTCCGGGTTCACCTTGCCCAAGGCTCGGGAGCCGAGCTGAGTTGACGCATCACCAGGGGACGCGAGATGGCTGACCGGCACGATTACGTGGCGCTGGAATGGGTCAAGGGCGAAATCGTCGAGACCCTCAAGCAGGCGCGCTCGGCCCTGGAGGCCTTCGTTGCCGAACCCCATGCCGGTGAGGCCATGGGCCGCTGCCTGGGCTACCTGCACCAGGTGCACGGCAGCCTGCAGATGGTCGAGTTCTACGGTGCGGCGCTGTTCGCCGAAGAAATCGAACACTTGGGCCGCGCCCTGGCCCACGGCCGCGTCACCCAGCAGGCCGAAGCCGTGAAGTGGCTGCTGCAAGCCTTTACCCAATTACCCCTTTACCTGGACCAGGTGCACCTGGCCCGTCGTGATTTACCCTTGGTGGTACTGCCCTTGATCAACGATTTACGCAACGCCCGTGGCGCCACGCCGCTGGCGGAGACCAGCCTGTTTGGCGTCGAACTGCCCACCCCCGAGGCCCTGGACGTCAACGAACTGGCCCAGATCGACACCCCGCAACTGCCCGAGGTGCTGCGCAAGCTGCGGCAAAGCCTGCAACAGGCGCTGGTGGGGTTGATGCGTGATCAGGATGTGCCGCTGCACCTGGGGCAGATGGCGCGGGTGTTCGGCCGCCTGGAAACCGTGGCCGAAGGCGCGCCGCTCAGCCCGTTGTGGCAGGTGGCCTCGGCGCTGGTTGAGGGCTTGCAGACCGGCGCGGTGGCCCACAGCCCGGCGCTCAACAGCCTGCTCAAGGACTGCGACCGCGAACTGCGGCGCTTGCTGGACGACGGCGTGGTGGGCATCAATCAGCCCGCACCGCCGCAATTGCTCAAAGGCCTGCTGTTCTACGTCGCCACGGCGCAGGGGCAGTCGCCACGCCTGCAAGCGCTGCGCGAAGCCTATGAGCTGGGCGAGCCGCCCGCGCCGGGGCATTCGCTGGCCCAGCAACAGGCCCACCTGGTGGTGCCTGACCCCGACGCGCTGCGTTCGGTGGTCAGTGCCTTGTGCGAGGAGTTGGTGCGGGTCAAGGAACAGCTCGACCAGTTCGTGCGCAGCGATCGCCAGCAGGTCGGCCTGCTCGAAGGCCTGGTGCCGTCCCTGCGCCAGGTCACCGATACCCTGGCGGTGCTGGGCTTCGGCCAGCCGCGCAAGGTGATTCTCGATCAGATGGCCGTGGTCCATGGCCTGGCCCAGGGCATCCGCGAGCCCAGCGACTCGGTGTTGATGGACGTGGCCGGGGCGCTGCTGTACGTGGAGTCCACCCTGGCCGGCATGGTCGGCCCCGACGAGCCTGTGCGCGCGGATGAAAGCCGCCTGCCCAGCACCGATCTCACCCAGATCCACCAACTAGTGATCAAGGAAGCGCGTTTCGGCCTGCAACAGGCCAAGGACATGATCAGCGAATACCTGGAGTCGGCAGGTGCCCGCGAGCGCCTGCAACCCTTGCCTGAGCTGCTGACCCAGGTGCGTGGCGCCTTGGCGATGATCCCGCTGACCCGCGCCGCCGGCCTGCTGGAAACCTGCAATCACTACATCAAGGCCCACCTGCTGGTGGAGCCGCAGCAGCCAGAAGCACCGCAGCTGGACAACCTGGCCGATGCCCTGACTGCCATCGAGTATTACCTGGAACGCCTGAGCGAAGACCCCCAGGCCCCCGGCGATCGCCTGCTGGACGTGGCCGAGGAAGGCCTGGCGGCGCTGGGCTACTTGCCGCAGATGGCGGATGTGCCGGTGCTGGAAGACGTGCTCAGCCCCACCGAAGCACTGGTGATGCGCGACCTGCAGCCGCTGGATAACGCCCAGGTCAAACGCTCGCTGGCCGGTGTGCTGGCCAGCCCCGTGCCGGTGTTCAACCCGCCGGCGCAATCGGCGCCAGCCAGCCTGTTGCCGCCCCCGGCGGACGAAGCGCCAGTGGACGAAGAGCTGCGTGAAGTGTTCCTGGAGGAAGCCGAAGAAGTACTGCAGGTACTGCGCGAGTACCTGCCACGGTGGGTCCGGGACAGCAGTGACCAGCGCTCGCTGGGGGAGCTGCGGCGCGCGTTCCACACCCTCAAGGGCAGTGGCCGTATGGTGCGCGCACTGGTGCTGGGCGAGCTCGCCTGGGCCTGCGAAAACCTGCTCAACCGCGTGCTGGACCGCAGCGTCGCCGACGTGGCTGCCGTGGCACAGGTGCTCGATCAGGTGGTGCAGCTGATGCCTGGCCTGGTCGAGGAGTTCGCCGCCGCTGGCCAGCATCAGCGCGACGACGTCGATCAGTTGGCCGCTGCTGCCCATCAGCTGGCCAGCGAGATGAGCGACGATACCGGCCTGGACCCACAGTTGCTGGACATCTTCCGCAATGAGGCCCTGGGCCACCTGACCACCATCGAGCTGTTCCTGGCCTCGGCCCGGACCCAGGTCGATGACGGCTTGCAACGTGCCATGCACACCCTCAAGGGCAGCGCCTACATGGCCGGTGTGCTGCCGATGGCCGAACTGGCCAGCCCGTTCGATGCCCTGACCCGCGAATACAAGGCGCATGAGCTGCCCCTGGAGGCCAGCGACCTGAGCCTGATGGTGCGCGGCGTAGTCTGCTGGCATTTGGGCCTGGCGCAGTTGGCCAGCACGCCGTTGGCGGCCATTCCCAACGCCGCTGTCCTGGCCCGCGAGGTTGTCGCGCGCCTGCAACAGCGCCTGGGCTCGCAACCTGAAGCGGCCCCGGCCCAGCGCGATGCCCAGGCCACCCAGGCCTTCCTGATGCTGGCCATGGACATCCTCTACGACGCCGAATCCCTGCTCAAGCAGTGGCGCCAGCAGCCTGGCAGCCGCCTGGAGCTGGAGCGCCTGCTGGACGAACTGACCCGCATGGGCGAGGGCGCGCAACTGGCCGACCTGCCGGCCGTGGACGACCTGTGCGAAGCGCTGCTGGATGTGTACGGCGCCGTCGAGGAAAGCAGCCTCACCGCCAACGACGCTTTCTTTGACGAGGCCGAGCACGCCCATGATGCGTTGATCGACATGCTCGACCAGGTGGCCGCCGGCCAAGCGCCGGACCCGCAACCGGCACGCATCCAGGCGCTGCACCAATTGCTGGAGCAGGGCCTGGCCCCCGATGCCATGGGCCATGTGGGCCAGGGCGGCATTACCGAGCTGGCGACCCTGACCGACCACTTGCAGGCCCAGGCCAGCGAGCTGCCGGGCGTGGACGATGATGTCATTGCCTTCTTCCTTGACGAGGCCGTCGACATCCTGGAAAGCGCCGACCAGGCCTTGCAGCGCTGGTTGGTCGACCCGGACAACCTGGCCCCGCTGTCCTCGTTGCAGCGCGACCTGCACACCCTCAAGGGTGGCGCGCGCATGGCCAATGTCCCCGCCGTCGACGACCTGGCCCAGGAGCTGGAGCTGGTCTACGAGGCGCTGGGCAAGCGCCGTCAGCGCTTCAGCGAACCGTTGGCGACCCTGCTGCTCGACTGCCATGAGCAACTGGCGACCATGCTCGAACAGTTGCAGCGCGGCCAGGCCGCTGGCAGCGCCGAGGACCTGGCCCAGGCGCTGATCGAAGCGCGGCAGGCCGTGGCGCCGGTGGAGCCCGAAGCGCCAACGGCAGCCAGCGGCGATAACGAACTGCTGGAAGTGTTCCTGGAAGAGGGCTTCGACATTGTCGAAAGCTCTGGCGCGGCCTTGCAGCGCTGGCAGGCCGACCCGCGCAACAGCCTGGAAATCGAAAACCTGCTGCGTGACCTGCACACCCTCAAGGGCGGTGCGCGCATGGTCGAGATCGCCCCCATCGGCGACCTGGCCCACGAACTGGAATTCCTCTACGAAAACCTGTCCGCCGGGGTGCTGGCGCCCAGCCCGCCGTTGTTCAGCCTGCTGCAGAACGGCCATGACCGCCTGGCGCACATGCTCGACGCCGTGCGCTTGCGCCACCCGGTGCAGGCCGATCCCGTACTGATCGCAGCCATTCGCGGCTTTGTCAGCCCGGTCGCCGCCACGCCGCAGCCCGAGCGTGCGGTACTGCTGCCCGAGCAGCCCGTGGCGGCGCCGGAGCGCGTGCCGGGGGACATGGTCAAGGTGGCCGCCGAGGTGCTGGAAGACCTGGGCAACCTGGCCGGCGAGACGTCGATCTTCCGCGGCCGCATCGAGCAGCAGGTCAACGATGCACAGGTGGCCCTCAACGAGATGGAAACCACCATCGAGCGCATGCGCGAGCAGTTGCGCCGCCTCGACACCGAGACCCAGGGCCGCATCCTCAGCCGCCAGCACGCCGACAGCGAACGCCAGGGCTACGAGGATTTCGACCCGCTGGAAATGGACCGCCACTCCCAGTTGCAGCAACTGTCGCGGGCGCTGTTCGAGTCGGCGTCCGACTTGCTTGATCTGCAGGAGACCCTGGCCGCTCGCAACCACGAAGCGCACAAACTGTTGCAGTTGCAGGCCCGGGTGAATACCGAGCTGCAGGAAGGCCTGATGCGCACCCGCATGGTGCCCTTCGAACGCATGGTGCCGCGCCTGCAACGCCTGGTGCGCCAGGTGGCCGGTGAGCTGGGCAAGCAGGTCGAGTTCGACGTCACCAACGCCGAGGGCGAGCTGGACCGCAGCGTTCTGGAACGCATGCTGGCGCCGCTGGAGCACATGCTGCGCAACGCCATCGACCATGGCCTTGAGCCTACCGAGGTGCGCCTGGCCAAGGGCAAGCCGGCCCAGGGGCGTATCACCCTGAACCTGCTGCACGAGGGTGGCGACATCGTCATCGAGCTCAGTGACGACGGTGCCGGCGTGCCGCTGGAAGCGGTGCGGGCCAAGGCCATCAAGCGTGGGTTGATCGAGGTCGACAGCGTGGTCAGCGATCACGATGTGCTGCAATTCATCCTGCAGCCCGGCTTCTCCACGGCCGCCAAGGTCACGCAGATTTCCGGGCGGGGCCTGGGCATGGACGTGGTGCATGAAGAGGTCAAGCAACTGGGCGGCTCGATGATCATCGATTCGCGGGCGGGGCAGGGCGCGCGCTTCCAGATCCGCCTGCCGTTCAGCGTGTCGGTGAACCGGGCGCTGATGGTGCAGTGCGCCGACGAGGTCTACGCGCTGCCGCTCAATGGCCTGGAAGGCATCGTGCGGGTACTGCCCGCCGAGCTGGAAGAGTATTACCACATGGACCCGCCGCGGTATCACTACGGCGGCCAGAGCTATGACCTGCGCTACCTGGGCGATCTGCTGTACAACAGCCCACGGCCCCAGCTGCTGGGCCAGACCCAGCCGCTGCCGTTGCTGCTGATCCATGGCCAGGATTACCAGATGGCGGTGCAGGTGGACGCCCTGGACGGCTCGCGGGAAATCGTGGTCAAAAGCCTGGGGCCGCAGTTCGCCGGGGTGCAGGGCCTGTCCGGCGCGACCATTCTGGGCGATGGCCGGGTGGTGTTGATTCTCGACCTGCTGGCCCAGGTGCGCGCAGCCCATGTCCGGCAGATGCAGCAATTGCCCGCCCGTGCACAGCCGCCGTTGCCGCTTGTGGAACTGCCGCAAAGCCGGGCGCGGTTGGTGATGGTGGTGGACGACTCGGTCACTGTGCGCAAGGTCACCAGCCGCCTGCTGGAGCGCCATGGCATGACCGTGCTGACCGCCAAGGACGGTGTCGACGCCATGGCCCTGTTGCAGGATCACATCCCGGACGTGCTGCTGCTCGACATCGAGATGCCGCGCATGGACGGCTTCGAAGTGGCCACCGAAATCCGTCACGACCCGCGCCTCAAAGACCTGCCAATCATCATGATCACCTCGCGCACCGGGCAGAAGCACCGCGAGCGGGCCATGGCCATTGGCGTCAACGACTACCTGGGCAAGCCGTATCAGGAATCGGTGCTGCTCGACAGCATCGCCCAGTGGAGCCGCAGCCATGCTTGACCGCGCCATCGGCCGTCGCACCACCTTGACCGCATTGCTGCTGCCGTTGTCGGACCGCACCCTGGTGCTACCCAACGTCGCCGTGGCCGAGCTGATTGGCTACCAGTTCGGCCAGCCGGCGCCTGATCGTCCCGCCTGGCACCTGGGGCATATCACCTGGCGCAACCAGTTGCTGCCGCTGGTCAGCTTCGAAGCAGCCTGCGGCGCGCCGCTGGTGATGGGCGAACAGGCGCGCATCGTGGTGCTCAATGCCTTGGGGGATAGCCCGTTGCGCTTTATCGGGTTGTTGATTCAGGGCGTGCCGCGCTCGTGCCGGTTGGACAGCCAATTGAGCTATGTGGATGTGCCGTTGGCGGGGTTGGAGGTTGCTGCGGTGCAAGTGGGCGAACAGGTCGCCAAAGTCCCCGATCTGGTGGGTATCGAACGCCTCCTGGACGCCACCACCTAACGTAGCCGCTGCCGCCAGGCTGCGCTGGCCCGCATTCCAACGCACATTTCCCTGGCGTACCCGAAGGCCAGCGCAGCCTGCGGCAGCGGCTACGGGTTGTTCCCTCGGTTTCCGTTACCCTCAGGGTAACGGTTCATCTGGCAGCTTGATTGATACCCCCGCCCCACCGGCCTAATGTCTGTCCACGACATCCCCGCCGTGGAGGCCCCATGACAACGACAATCACCCCCGAGCCACAGTGGACGCGGCGGCGCAGCGAGAAGCAGCGGCGCATCGAGCAGGTGCGCGCCCTGGCCGATGATGTGGTGCTGCCTACCGACGGCATCGTCGCCGCGCTGGAAGCGCTGCTGATGCCCGGCGACCGGGTGGTGCTGGAAGGCAACAACCAGAAGCAGGCCGATTTCCTCTCGCGCTCCCTGGCCCAGGTCGACCCCGGCAAGCTCCACGACCTGCACATGATCATGCCCAGCGTCGGTCGCCCCGAGCACCTCGACCTGTTTGAGAAGGGCATCGCCCGCAAGCTCGACTTTTCCTTTGCCGGCACCCAAAGCCTGCGCATCAGCCAGTTGCTGGAAGACGGCCTGCTGGAAATCGGCGCCATCCACACCTACATCGAACTCTACTCGCGGCTGGTGGTGGACCTGATCCCCAACGTGGTGCTGTCCGCCGGCTTCATGGCCGACCGCCAGGGCAATATCTACACCGGCGCCAGTACCGAAGACAGCCCGGCGCTGATCGAGCCGGCCGCCTTCAGCGACGGTATCGTCATCGTCCAGGTCAACCAGTTGGTCGACGACGTCAGCGACCTACCACGGGTGGACATTCCCGCCAGTTGGGTGGACTTCGTGGTGGTGGCCGACCGGCCGTTCTACATCGAGCCGCTGTTCACCCGCGACCCGCGCCACATCAAGCCGGTGCACGTACTGATGGCGATGATGGCCATCCGTGGCATCTACGAAAAACACAACGTGCAGTCGCTCAACCATGGCATCGGCTTCAATACCGCCGCCATCGAACTGATCCTGCCCACCTACGGTGAGTCCCTGGGCCTGAAGGGCAAGATCTGCCGCAACTGGACGCTCAACCCCCATCCCACGCTGATCCCGGCCATCGAAAGCGGCTGGGTGCAGAGCGTGCATTGCTTCGGCACCGAACTGGGCATGGAAAACTACATCGCCGCCCGCCCGGATGTGTTCTTCACCGGCCGCGACGGCTCCATGCGCTCCAACCGCATGTTCTGCCAACTGGCGGGGCAGTACGCGGTGGACCTGTTTATCGGCGCTACCTTGCAGGTGGACGGCGACGGTCATTCCTCCACGGTTACCCGTGGCCGCCTGGCCGGTTTCGGCGGTGCACCGAACATGGGCCACGACCCGCGGGGCCGTCGCCACGGCACCCCGGCCTGGCTGGACATGCGCCGCCCCGGCGCCGATGAAACCAGCACCCTGCTCGAACGCGGGCAGAAGCTGGTGGTGCAGATGGTTGAGACCTTCCAGGAAGGCGGCAAACCCACCTTCGTCGAAACCCTGGACGCGGTGGAGGTGGCGAAGAAAACCGGCATGCCGCTGGCACCGATCATGATCTACGGCGACGACGTCACCCACCTGCTGACCGAAGAAGGCATCGCCTACCTGTACAAGGCGCGCTCGCTGGAGGAACGCCAGGCCATGATCGCCGCCGTGGCCGGGGTCACCGCCATCGGCCTGCGTCACAACCCCAAGGACACCGAGCGCATGCGCCGTGAAGGCCTGATCGCCCTGCCCGAAGACCTGGGCATCCGCCGCACCGACGCCACCCGCGAGTGGCTGGCGGCCAAGAGCATCGCCGACCTGGTGGAATGGTCCGGCGGCCTCTACAACCCCCCTGCCAAATTCAGGAGCTGGTGATGCACGCATTGATCGCGCAACCCAAGCCGCTCACCCTGGCCGAGCAACTGGCGGACCTGGCCGTGGACGCGCTGATCGACGAAGCCGACCTGTCGCCCAAGCCGGCGCTGGTCGACCGTCGTGGCAGTGGTGCCCATACAGATCTGCACCTGGGGCTGATGCATGCCTCGGCGCTGTCGCTGTGGCCAGCGTTCCAGGCCATGGCCGAGTCAGCGCTGCAAGCTGGCCACGTCAACCTGGCCCTGCGCGAAGCCCTGGGGCAACACGGGCGCGACGGCGAAACCGACATGCTGCGCACTACCGCTGGGGTGAACACCCATCGCGGGGCGATCTGGGCCCTGGGCCTGTTGGTGGCGGCCGCCGCCTTGGCGCCCGACAACCTGGCATCCGCCGCCATAGCTGAACGGGCTGGCGCCCTGGCGCGCCTGCCTGACCGCCTGGCCCCACAACCCATGAGCCACGGCCGCGTGGTGCAACAGCGCTACGGCGCCGGCGGTGCCCGCGCCGAAGCCCAGGCCGGCTTCCCGACCGTCGTCGACCACGCCCTGCCGCAACTGCGCGCCAGCCGCCTGGCCGGGCACGGCGAGCAGAACGCCCGGCTGGATGCGCTGCTGGCAATCATGGCCACCCTGGCCGATACCTGCGTGCTCTACCGCGCCGGCCCCGAAGGCCTGACGGCCATGCAACAGGGCGCGCAAGCCGTGCTGGCCGCCGGCGGCAGCGCCACCCTGGCCGGTCGGCGCCGCCTGTACGCCCTCGACCAGCAACTGCTGGCCCTCAACGCCTCGCCCGGTGGCGCCGCCGACCTGCTGGCCGCCTGCCTGTTCATCGATCGCCTGGAACGTGGCGAGCATTCACGGAGCCTTGCCTGATGGAAACCCTGTCTTTTCAATTCCCCGCCGGGCAACCGGCCCGTGGCCGCGCCCTGGCGGGCTGTGTCGGTTCGGGCGACCTGGAAGTGCTGCTCGAACCCGGCCAGGCCGGCACCCTGGCGATCCAGGTGGTGACCTCGGTCAACGGCGCCGCCCAGCGCTGGGAGCAACTGTTCGTGCGCATGTTCAGCGGCCAGACACTGCCAGCCCTGCGCATCGACATCAATGATTTCGGCGCCACCCCCGGCGTGGTACGCCTGCGCCTGGAGCAGGCCCTGGAGGAGATCGGCCATGACTGATACCGCACGCCTGCTGCAACAACACAGCTTCATCGAACTGGGCGCCCGGCAACGTGCCAAGGCCTTGCTGGATGCGGGCAGCTTTCGCGAACTGATCGACCCCTTCCAGCGCGTCATGTCGCCGTGGCTGGCGCGGCAGAACGTAGTGCCCCAGGCGGACGATGGCGTGATCATCGCCAAGGGCACCCTGGCCGGACAGCCGGTGGTGCTGGCCGCGATCGAAGGTGCATTTCAGGGCGGCAGCCTGGGTGAAGTCGGCGGGGCAAAGATTGCCGGTGCCCTGGAGCTTGCCGCCCAGGACAATCGTAACGGCATCCCCACTGCTGCGATCCTGCTGCTGGAAACGGGCGGGGTACGGTTGCAGGAAGCCAACCTCGGGCTGGCAGCCATTGCCGACATTCACGCGGCCATTGTCGACCTGCGCCAGTACCAGCCGGTGGTGGGTGTGATTGCCGGTAGCGTGGGTTGCTTTGGCGGCATGTCGATCGCTGCCGGTTTGTGCAGCCACCTGATCGTCACCCGCGAAGCGCGACTGGGCCTCAATGGGCCGCAAGTGATCGAGCAGGAAGCGGGGATTGCCGAATATGACTCTCGCGACCGCCCCTTCATCTGGAGTGTGAGTGGAGGCGAGCAGCGTTTTGCGACCGGGCTGGTAGATGCCTATGTGCGCGATGACGTAGCTGAAATCGTCGCCAACGTGGGTGCCTGCCTGCAGCAAGACGTGCCCCCCAACCCGCCTCGCCGCGCCCCTGTGGGACCGGGCGAAGCTCGGGAAGCAGACACCTCATTCCCAAGCCCTGTCACACACCAAGGATCGCGTCGCGGGTTGAATTGGTTCCAGGCACTGACCCGCGAAGCCACCCCTGTAGCCGGCCTGCCAGCCTCCATCCTGGCCGCCGACACCGCCACCACCCGCTTCATCGCCGTCATCCCCGACCCCGCCAACCCCTTCCCCCGCGCCCGCCAGGGCGAGGTGGGCCTGCTGGAAGGCTGGGGCCTGGCCAAGGCCGTGGATGAAGTGATCCAGGCCGATCATGCGGCAATCACCAAACGCAACATCATCGCCATCGTCGACGTCCCCAGCCAAGCCTACGGCCGCCGCGAAGAAGAGCAGGGCATCCACCAGGCCCTGGCCGCCGCCGCCGATGCCTACGCCCGTGCACGCCTGGCCGGCCACCGCGTGGTCGCGCTGCTGGTGGGCAAGGCCATGTCCGGCGCCTTCCTGGCCCACGGCTACCAGGCTAACCGCCTGATCGCCCTGCGCGACCCCGGTGTGCAGGTGCACGCCATGGGCAAGGCCTCGGCGGCGCGGGTTACCCAGCGCAGCGTCGAGGCCCTGGAAACCCTGGCCGCCAGCGTGCCGCCCATGGCCTATGACATCGACAGCTACGCCAGCCTTGGGCTGTTGTGGGAAACCCTGTCGGTGGCGCAGGTCGAGCAGCCCAGTGCCGATGATGTGAGCCGCGTGCAAGCCTGCCTGGCCCAGGCGCTGGCCGATATCGGCGCGGATGATCGCGACCTGTCGAGCCGCCGCGGCGCTGCCAACCGCGCGGCCTCGGCAAAGGTTCGTCAACTGCTGCGCGAGCAATGGCAGTGATACGCCCTCACGATCTGCTGTGGGGCCTGACGCCTGCCATGCTGCCGGCCGATGCCCCGGCGTGGGTGGCCTCGGCGCTGGCGGATGGGCAGCCGGTGGTGGTGCGGCGTGCGCAGGTGGCTGCCGGGCAGGTGGCCGTGGGCGTGCGCGGCATTCGTCGCGATCAGCGCTATGGCACCTGCATGCCGGTGGCTGCGATCAGCCGCCAGGTCAGCCCGGAAGCCTTGACCCATTGCACCGGCCAGGGTGATTGGCCGGCCTTGCAGGCGCTGTATCGCCTGCGCGGCAAACTCGATGCCTTCGGTCTGGTGTGGGGCGTCAGTGGCAGCGCCGGGTTCGAGCTGGCCAGCGGCTTTGCTGCCTTGCACGCGGGCAGTGATCTGGACTTGATCCTGCGCACTCCCGCGCCGCTGTCCCGGGAGGCCGCGCGTGAATTACTAAGCCTGCTGGAGCCTGGCGTGGATATGCAATTGCAGACCCCCAGCGGTGCAGTGGCCCTGCGTGAATGGGCGGGCGAGAGCCGCAAGGTGCTGCTCAAGGCAGCCGATGGCGCACGTCTGGTGAACGATCCCTGGGGCGTCGCAGCATGAGTACGCTACTGGCGTTCCCCGGCCAGGGCGCCCAGCAGGCGGGCATGCTGCATGCGCTGCCCCAACATCCGCTGGTACAGGCCTGCCTGGATGAAGCGAGCGCGGTGCTGGGCCAATCGGTGCTGGAACTGGATACCGCGCAGGCCCTCAGCGATACCCGCGCCGTGCAGCTTTGCCTGCTGGTGGCAGGTGTTGCCTGTGCACGCCTGCTGCTCAGTGACGGCCCGACACCGGATTATGTCGCGGGGCTGTCCATCGGCGCCTATCCCGCCGCCGTGGTGGCGGGTGCCTTGGGCTTCGACGATGCCGTGCGCCTGGTGGCGTTGCGCGGCCAGCTGATGCAGGCGGCTTATCCACAAGGCTATGGCATGACCGCCATCGTCGGCCTGGACCTGGGCCGCGTCGAGCAGTTGCTGGCTGAGGCTGAGGGCCCGGTGTACCTGGCCAACATCAACGCCGACAACCAGGTAGTGATTGCCGGCAGCCATGCCGCCATGGCCGCCGTGGCCAAGCGAGCCCGTAGCGAAGGCGCAGGGTTGGCCAAGCCCCTGGCGGTCAGCGTGCCGTCCCATTGCCCGCTGCTGCAGGTGCCTGCCGAGCAACTGGCCGAAGCCTTCGCCAGCGTGTCGCTGCAACCGCCGAAGGTCTGCTACCTGAGCAGCACTACCGCGCGGCCCGTGATGGAGGTGGACAAACTGCGCGACGACCTGGCCTTCAACATGTGCCGCATCGTCGACTGGCGGGCCTTGGCCAGCACGGCGTTCGAGCGTGGCGTGCGCCTGCAGATCGAAATGCCCCCTGGCAGCGTGCTGACCGGGCTGGGCCGTCGCGCCTTTCCCGAGGGCACCCTGATCGCCTGGCAGGGCGCCCGTCTGGATACCCTCCACACCCTGATGCAGGAGCAAGCCCATGCACGGCCGTAGCCGCTGCCGATAGGCTGCGCTGGCCCTTACGTACACCCGAGCAATCGGCGTTGGAATACCGCCCAGCGCAGCCTGGCGGCAGCGGCTACAAAAACAATAACCGAGGACAACAATAATGATTATTTACGGTGTGGCATTGCTGGCTATCTGCACGCTGGCAGGGGTGATCACGGGCGACATGCTCGGGGTGCTGCTGGGCGTCAAATCCAACGTGGGCGGGGTGGGCATCGCCATGATCCTGCTGATCTGCGCCCGCCTGTACATGGGCAAGCACGGCGGCCTGAGCAAGGATTGCGAGATGGGCGTCGGTTTCTGGGGCGCCCTGTACATCCCCGTGGTGGTGGCCATGGCGGCCCAGCAGAACGTGGTTACCGCCTTGCATGGCGGCCCGGTGGCGGTGATCGCCGCCATCGGCTCGGTGTTGATCTGCGGTTGCACCATCGCCCTGATCAGCCGCACCCACAAGGGCGAGCCGCTGCCGCCCGAAGTGCCCGAAGCGGTCCTGCCAGCAGGAGCGCACTGATATGTGGAACCTTATCGAACACGCGCTGGAAGCCAACGGCCTGGTCACCGCCTTCGCCTTCGTCGGGGTGGTGATGTGGGTGTCGGTGCAACTGTCCAAGCGCCTCACCTTCGGCCGCGTGCATGGCTCGGCGTTCGCCATTGTCATCGGCCTGGTGCTGGCCTGGGTGGGCGGCACCCTGACTGGCGGGCAAAAGGGGCTGGCCGATCTGTCGCTGTTTTCCGGCATCGGCCTGATGGGCGGGGCCATGCTGCGCGACTTCGCCATCGTCGCCACGGCGTTCGAGGTGCAGGCCACCGAGGCGCGCAAGGCCGGTTTCATCGGTGCGTTCTCGTTGCTGCTGGGCACCTTGCTGCCGTTCATCCTCGGCTGCTGCGTGGCCTGGGTGTTCGGCTATCGCGATGCGGTGAGCATGACCACCATCGGCGCCGGGGCGGTGACCTACATCGTCGGGCCGGTGACCGGGGCGGCGATCGGCGCCAGCTCCGATGTGGTGGCGCTGTCGATTGCCACGGGGCTGATCAAAGCGATTCTGGTGATGGTGGGCACGCCCATGGCGGCACGCTGGATGGGCCTGGACAACCCGCGGTCGGCGATGGTGTTTGGTGGGCTGGCGGGGACGGTGAGTGGGGTGACGGCGGGGCTGGCGGCGACGGATCGGCGGTTGGTGCCTTATGGGGCATTGACGGCTACGTTCCACACCGGGCTTGGCTGCTTGTTGGGGCCTTCGGTGTTGTACTTGGCGGTGCGCGCAATCGTCGGCCTGTAGCCGCTGCCGCCAGGCTGCGCTGGCCTGCGTGAACCCTGAAGATCTCCAGCGTAAACGAGGGCCAGCGCAGCCTGGCGGCAGCGGCTACGGGCGTTATCTCAATTTGTTGGTGTACATGCGGCACTCGGCCAGCAACGCCAGCAGGTTGGGGTCGCGTTCCTTAGCCTTGAGGAACACCACGCCAATGTGCTGTTGCAGGTGATAGCGCGCCTGCAACGGCACCAGGCGTACGCGGTTCTCATACACTGCGGCCACCCGCCCCGGCAGCAGGGCGTAGCCTACCCCCGAGCTGACCATGCTCAGCAGCGTGAAAATGTCGTTCACCTGCATCGCCACCTTCGGCTCGAACCCCGCCTGACGAAACACCCGCGCACCATCCTGATGGGTAGCAAACCCCTGGGTCAGGGTGATGAAGGTATCCTCGCGCAGATCGGCCAGGTCCACTTCGCTGTGCCCCGCGAACGGTGAATCCGCTGGGGTGGCCAGGAAGATATCGTCGGAAAACAGCGGCAATTGCTCGCAGTCCGGATCGCTCACGGTCTCGTCCAGCGACACCAGTATCGCGTCCACTTCCATGTTCTTGAGCTTGTACAACAGGTCGATGTTGGAGCCCAGGATCAGGTCGATGTTCAGCTCGCTGCGGCGCAGCTTGAGGCCCATGATCAGCTGCGGCACGGTTTTCACCGTCAGCGAATACAGTGAACCCAGGCGGAAGCGCTCCGCCGAGAACCCCGCCGCCTCACGGGTCAGGCGCACGGCGCCAAGCACGTCCTGCACCAGCTTCTGCGCGTGCTCTTCCAGCACGTAGGCACTTTCCAGCGGCGTCAGGTTGCGCCCCTCATGCTTGAACAGCGGGCAGCGCAGGGCGCTTTCCAACGAATGAATGGCGCGGTGCACGCTGACGTTGCTGGTGTCCAACTCCGCCGCCGCGCGCCCCAGATTGCCGGTGCGCATGAAGGCCAGGAAGATTTCCAGCTTCTTCAACGTCAACTCTTCATCGATCAACATCACACTGGCTCTGTTAGGGTAGGGGCGGGATTGCATTCCAATCGAGACCAAGGAGAAACGACTGCATGTATCACGGCGAAAGGTTCAACGCCTGGACACACCTGGTCGGTGCTGTGCTGGCTTCCATCGGAGCTGTCTGGATGCTGGTGCTGGCAAGTTTTCAGGGCGATGTGTGGAAGATCGTCAGCATGGCGATCTACGGGGTCACCCTGGTGATTCTGTACAGCGCTTCGACGGTTTACCACAGCGTGCGGGGGCGCGCGAAGGTGATCATGCAAAAGGTCGATCATTTTTCGATCTATCTGCTGATCGCAGGAAGCTACACGCCGTTCTGCCTGGTGACCCTGCGCGGGCCATGGGGCTGGACGCTGTTCGGTATTGTGTGGGGGCTGGCGGTGATCGGCATGCTGCAAGAGATCAAGCCGCGCTCGGAGGCGCGGGTGCTGTCGATCGTGATTTACGCGGTAATGGGCTGGATCGTGCTGGTGGCGGTCAAGCCGCTGCTCGCCACCCTGGGCACGGCTGGCTTTGCCTGGCTGGCCACGGGCGGCGTGCTGTACACCGTGGGCATCATCTTTTTTGCCTACGACCAGCGCTTCCGCCACTGGCACGGCATCTGGCATCTGTTTGTGATTGCCGGGAGCCTGCTGCACTTCGTGGCGGTGTTCTTCTACGTGCTTTAGAAATCGCCCCACAGCTGCTGCGCCACGGCCAGCGCCACCACCGGCGCGGTCTCGGTGCGCAGCACGCGTGGGCCCAGGCGGGCGCTGTGGAAGCCGGCGGCCTGGGCCTGGCTGACTTCGGCGTCCGACAGGCCGCCTTCGGGGCCGATCAGAAAGGCCAGGGTGGCGGGCTTGGCATGGCTCACCAGTGGCTCGGCCACCGGGTGCAGCACCAGCTTGAGCTCGGCGTCGCAGGCCTTAAGCCATTCGCTCATCAGCAGCGGTGGGTGAATCACCGGCACCGTGGAGCGGCCGCATTGCTCGCAGGCACTGACGGCGATCTGCTGCCAGTGGGCCTGGCGCTTCTCGGCGCGCTCGTCTTTCAGACGCACTTCGCAGCGCTCGCTGATGATCGGGGTGATTTCGCTCACACCCAGTTCGGTGGCCTTCTGGATGGCCCAGTCCATGCGTTCGCCACGGGACAAGCCTTGGCCCAGATGAATCTTGAGGCTGGATTCGGGCTGACCGGCGAAGGCTTCGTCCAGTTGCACGCGCACGCGCTTTTTGCCTACTTCCAGCAGGGCACCACGGTATTCCTGGCCCGAGCCGTCGAACAGCTGCACGGCATCGCCTTCGGCCATGCGCAGCACGCGGCCGATGTAGTGGGCCTGGGCCTCGGGCAGTTCGTGCTCGCCCAGGCTGAGGGGGGCATCGATGTAAAAGCGGGAGAGTCTCATGGGGTGTCTCGAATCGGGGCTTCGCAATATCCGTAGCAGCTGCCGAAGGCTGCGTCCGCAGGCAACCCGGTGTTGCGTCGGGACGCAGCCTGCGGCAGCTGCTACGGGGTCGTAGGGTGTGGCGGTTAGCCCGGGTCGCGGAAGTCGGGGTGGAAGTCGCTCGGCACGGCCACGCTGACGCTGGTGCGGGTGGCGATGTCGATGCCTTCGCTGGCCACTTCGGCCAAAAAGTCGATCTGCTCCGGGGTGATGATGTACGGCGGCAGGAAGTACACCACGCTGCCCAGCGGGCGCAGCAGGGCGCCACGGCTCAGGGCGTGGTTGAACACCTGCAGGCCACGACGCTCCTGCCAGGGGTAGGCAGCTTTGGTGGCCTTGTCCTGGACCATCTCGATGGCCAGTACCATGCCGGTCTGGCGGATCTCCGAGACATGGGCGTGGTCGGCCAGGTGCGCGGTGGCGCTGGCCATGCGCGCTGCCAGGGCCTTGTTGTTCTCTACCACGTTGTCCTGTTCGAAGATGTCCAGGGTGGCCAGGGCCGCTGCGCACGCCAGTGGGTTGCCGGTGTAGCTGTGCGAGTGCAGGAAGGCGCGCAGGGTGGGGTAGTCGTCGTAGAACGCGCTGTACACATCATCCGTGGTCACGCAGGCCGCCAGGGGCAGGTAGCCGCCGGTCAGGGCCTTGGACAGGCACAGGAAGTCCGGGCGGATGCCAGCCTGCTCGCAGGCGAACATCGTGCCGGTGCGGCCGAACCCCACGGCGATTTCGTCGTGGATCAGGTGCACGTTGTAGCGGTCGCACGCCTCGCGCAGCAGCTTGAGGTACACCGGGTGGTACATGCGCATGCCGCCAGCGCCCTGGATCAGCGGCTCGACGATCACGGCGGCGACGCTGTCATGGTGCTCGGCCAGGGTCTGCTCCATGGCCTGGAACATGAAGCGCGAGTGCTCTTCCCAGCTCATGCCTTCGGGGCGCAGATAGCAGTCGGGGCTTGGCACCTTGATAGTGTCCAGCAGCAACGGCTTGTAGGTCTCGGTGAACAGCGGCACGTCGCCCACGGCCATGGCGGCGATGGTTTCGCCATGGTAGCTGTTGGTCAGGGTGACGAAGCGCTTCTTGTTTGGCTGGCCACGGTTGACCCAGTAGTGGAAGCTCATTTTCAGCGCCACTTCGATGCAGGACGAACCATTGTCGGCGTAGAACACCCGGTTCAGCCCTTCCGGTGTCATCTTCACCAGGCGCTCGGACAACTCGATCACCGGCTGGTGACTGAAGCCGGCGAGAATCACGTGCTCCAGTTGGTCGACCTGGTCCTTGATGCGCTGGTTGATGCGCGGGTTGGCGTGGCCAAACACGTTGACCCACCAGGAACTGACGGCGTCCAGGTAGCGCTTGCCTTCGAAGTCTTCCAGCCAGATGCCTTCACCGCGCTTGATCGGGATCAGCGGCAGTTGTTCGTGATCTTTCATTTGGGTGCAGGGGTGCCACAGGACCGCGAGGTCGCGTTGCATCCACTGGTTGTTGAGGCCCATTTTCTATCTCCTGGCAGCGGCGTGGGCGCAAGCCTATGCAATGCATGCCCTGGGGGCAACCGCCATGATGCCCTGGGGGATTCTATGGTGTTGGGCAACCTGTAGCAGCGGCCGTCAGGCCGCGTCACTGACGCCGCGCACTGTCTGATCCAACGCGCCGCCGGTGACGCAGCCTTCGGCAGCTGCTACAGAGGCAAGCTTTGCTCCCACAGTGCGCACCCACCACAGGTAAAGTTTTCAGCGTTAACGATGACTTAACGCTTTACTTCTATGCTGTTCCATCGTGTATCTCGATATTTCAAAGCGAAATTTTCCGCTTTAATCCGATAGATAAAAAGCTAGTCTTTGTCGCAGAACTTACAGGATGACCGTGATGCAGTTACGCAATTCACCTTCTCGCTATGGCTGGGTCAGCATCTTCCTGCACTGGGGGGTGGCGCTTGCCGTGTTCGGGTTGTTTGCCCTGGGCCTGTGGATGGTCGACCTGGGCTATTACGACCCGTGGCGCAAGGCCGGCCCCGACCTGCACAAAAGCATCGGCCTGACCCTGTTCTTTTTCATGCTGGCACGCGTGGTATGGCGGTTCATCAGCCCGCCACCACCGCCGCCGCCCACCCAGGGCAAGCTGGTGCGCGTCGCCGCCAAACTGGGTCATGCCTTCCTTTACCTGGACCTGTTCCTGGTAATGGCAGCCGGTTACCTGATCTCCACCGCTGACGGCGTGGGCATCCCGGTGTTCGGCCTGTTCGAAGTACCTGCGTTGTTCGCCGGGCTGCCTGACCAGGCAGAAGTCGCCGGTAACGTGCACCTGTACCTGGCCTGGATCCTGGTGATCTTTGCTGTACTCCATGGCCTGGCCGCCTTGAAGCACCACTTTATCGATCGTGACGCGACCCTGGTACGCATGCTGGGACGCAAAGCCTGACCCTCAACTCACTCCAAGGAATATTGCACATGTTGAAGAAGACACTGGCCGCTCTGGCTCTGGGTACCGCACTGCTGACAGCTGGCCAGGCCATGGCCGCCGACTACACCATCGACAAGGAAGGCCAGCACGCCTTCATCGACTTCAAGATCAGCCACCTGGGCTACAGCTTCATTCACGGTACCTTCAAAGACTGGACCGGTACCTTCAGCTTCGACGCTGCCAAGCCTGAAGACAGCAAGATCAGCATCACCCTGAACACCAAGAGCGTCGACACCAACCACGCCGAGCGTGACAAGCACATCCAGAGCAAGGACTTCCTGGAGACCGACAAGTACCCAACCGCTACTTTCGTGTCGACCGCCGTCAAGACCACCGGCAAGAATGCTGATGGCAAGCTGACCGCCGACGTGACCGGTGACCTGACCCTGCACGGCGTGACCAAGCCGGTTGTGGTCAAGACTGTGTTCCTGGGCGAAGGCAAGGATCCATGGGGCGGCTACCGTGCCGGCTTTGAAGGCACCACCACCATCAAGCGTTCTGATTTCGGCAAGATGATGGACCTGGGCCCGCAGTCCGACACCCTGACCCTGGACATCACGTTCGAGGGCGTGCAGAAGAAGTAATTTCTTCGGCGCATAAAAAAACCGCAGCCAATGGCTGCGGTTTTTTTATGGCTGTTGGACATTCACTGCACATTCTTGGTGTGGGAGCGGGTTCTACCCGCGAAGCATCCACCGCAGGGTATCTGACCCACTGCGGCGTATTCTTCGCGGGCAGAGCCCGCTCCCACAGAGTTTGCAGTCGACTCCAATAAGTGACTCAGCCTTCGCGGTTGCGGGTCAGCAGCGCGGGCTTCTCGCCGTTGCGACGGCTTGGCAGCGACTCCAGCTGTTCCAGTTGCTCGGCAGTGGGGAAACGATCGATCTTCGATTCCTTGTGCACGATGCGCGGCTGGTTCTGCGGGGCGCGCGAGTTGCTTACCGCTGGTTCCTGACGCGGCTGGTCATCACGGGCCGGACGACGGTTGCGGCCAGCGCCACCGTTGTTGTCACGACGCGGCTGGCCATCACGGGCACCGCCACCATTGCTGCGTGGGCCGCTGCTGCGCTTGTCGCCGGCAGGTTTGCCAGCGGCGGGCGCGTTGTTGCGCGGGCCAGCCGGGCGACCCTGGCGCGGAGCCGGGGCCGGGGCTGCGCCACCGGCAGCTGCCGGGGCACCCGGGCGACGGTTACGGCCCTGGTTCTTGTTCTGGTACGGGCTGACGTAGTCAGCACGGTTACCAAAGTTGTCGACTTCGTCATCCAGGAACTCGTCGGGCGCGCGGTTGGCAGAAGCTACCTCAGGCTTTGGAGTGGACTGGGCCTGACGTGGCTTCTGGTCACGGGGTTGGCGTTCAGAACGCGCCCCGGCGGGCTTTTCCTTGCCTTGCTCCTTACCTTGCGGCGCAGCAGCACGGCGCTCCTTGCCTTTATCCTTGCCTTTGTCCTTGCGGCCGGCACCACCGGCTTCGGACTTGGCGGTACCTTCGCGCGGCGCACGGGCGTTGCGAGGCTGGTTGGCCTGCGGGCGCTCGCGCACTTCTGGCTTCTCGGCTTCCACGGCAGTTACATCGAAGCCCATCAGATCACCGTCCGGGATCTTCTGCTTGGTCATGCGCTCGATGCTCTTGAGCAGCTTTTCCTCGTCCGGGGCGACCAGCGAGATGGCCTCGCCGCTACGACCGGCACGGCCGGTACGGCCGATACGGTGCACGTAGTCTTCATCGACGTTGGGCAGCTCGAAGTTGACCACGTGGGGCAACTGGTCGATGTCCAGGCCGCGGGCGGCGATGTCGGTGGCAACCATGATGCGTACCGAGCCGGCCTTGAAGTCGGCCAGGGCCTTGGTGCGGGCGTTCTGGCTCTTGTTGCCGTGGATGGCAACGGCGCTCAGGCCGTGCTTTTCCAGGTACTCGGCCAGGCGGTTGGCGCCGTGCTTGGTGCGGGTGAACACCAGCACCTGTTCCCAGGCACCCTGGGTGATCAGGTGGGCCAGCAGCGAACGCTTGTGGCTGGCCGACAGGCGATACACGCGTTGCTCGATGCGCTCCACCGTGGTGTTCGGCGGGGTGACTTCGATGCGCTCGGGGTTGTGCAGCAGGCGGCCGGCAAGGTCAGTGATGTCCTTGGAGAAGGTCGCCGAGAACAGCAGGTTCTGGCGCTTGGCCGGCAGGCGGGCCAGTACCTTTTTCACGTCATGGACGAAGCCCATGTCGAGCATGCGGTCGGCTTCGTCCAGTACCAGGAT
The DNA here is from genome assembly GCF_056278815.1 of Pseudomonas sp. TE3644. Classification (NCBI taxonomy): domain Bacteria; kingdom Pseudomonadati; phylum Pseudomonadota; class Gammaproteobacteria; order Pseudomonadales; family Pseudomonadaceae; genus Pseudomonas; species Pseudomonas sp. TE3644. The sequence goes on from NZ_JBWBQF010000001.1 coordinate 6,853,930, forward strand.
TTCCACGTGGGACAGGTCGACGCTGCCTTGGCCGCACAGGTCCAGCAGACGGCCGGGGCACGCCACCAGCACATCGACGCCACGGGACATGGCCTGGACCTGCGGGTTCATGCCTACGCCGCCAAAAATGCAGGCGCTGACGAATTTCAGGTCACGGGCGTAGATCTTGAAGCTGTCGTGCACCTGGGCCGCCAGCTCGCGGGTGGGGGTCAGCACCAGCACGCGCGGTTGGCGCGGGCCGTGACGCTGGGATTTGTCCGGGTGACCGTTGGGAAACAGCCGTTCCAGGATCGGAAGGGCGAAACCACCGGTTTTACCAGTACCTGTCTGTGCCGCAACCATCAGGTCACGACCTTGCAACACGGCGGGAATGGCCCGCTGTTGCACCGGAGTAGGCTGGGTATAGCCCGCGTCCTCGATGGCGCGGACTAAAGCCTCGGAGAGACCGAGGGAAGCAAAGGACATGAGTAATCCTGTTCTAGTGAGGGCTTTGCCCAATGGGAATCTTGCCTGGCGCGACGGGTGCGGGGGCGCACTATCGCGTCCGGTCCTGCCGGGCCTTCAATGCGCATCCGGACCTGGCTGAGCGGGCGTGTGCCGGGCAGTCGAGCGGGTCGGGATGCCTTTTGCAAGGCCGGGCGTCCGGGCGTAAGCCTGGCGGGAAGGTCGGAGTATAACAGAGCATTCACAGTGCGCCGCGTTCCTGCTGCTCAACGGTTTTATCGGCGCTGACGGGGGTGGCGTAGCGCTCCACCAGCTGGGCGTATTCGGGCTCGCGCTTGAAGCGCCGCAGCTCGATGGAAAAGCGCAGGGCCAGCTGATCCATGCCGGCACCGCGGCGCACGGCCAGGTACTGGCGCTGGCGGCTGATCACCAGCGGCAGGGCGCTGACCTTGCCTTCCAGGCCCATGGCCTGCAGGGTGAAGTCGCCGACGCGCAGGTCGGTGATGATCAGGTCCACGCGGTGGCGGATCAGTTTGCCGAAGTTGGCTTCCTGGGTGCCGGCGGATTCGCGGCGGAACTCGCTGGCCTGCATGAAGGCATCGCCATAGTTATAGCCGGCCGAGGTGCCGATGGTCAGCCCTTGCAGGTCGGCCAGGGTGGCGACGTCATGGGGTTTGGCGGCGGCCTGGAACAGCACGAACTGCACTTCGGACAAGGGTTCGTCGGGGTACAGCAGGGTGGATTCGCGTTCGGGGGTGCGGAAGATGTCCAGCACGCCATCGGCTTCGCCCTGGTCTAGCATGGCCAGGCAGCGCTTCCACGGCAGGAACTGCCATTGAATGTCCACGCCCAGGCGTTCGAAGACCTTGGCGGTGACTTCGTAATCGATGCCCGCACCCTGGCCATTGCGCTCGAAGGCGTAAGGGGCCCAGGGGTCGGTGACAATGCGCAACTTCTCGCCCTGGGCGCACAGGCTCAGGCAAGTCAGAAGCAAGGCTGTCAGCATCGATAGGAAGGCAGGCATGGCCCGGAGAGTACGATGCTGCAAGGGCCCGTGCAATGCCCAACAGGTCAAAACCGCGTTGCCTGCATCGCGGCCAAGGCCGGCTCCTACGCCGTACGTGTAGGAGCCGGCCTTGGCCGCGATGGGGTTACCGATTCAGCGCGGCAGCTTGAGGTTGTTCCACACCGCCAGGCTCGCTTCAGCCTGGTTCAGGGTGTAGAAGTGCAGGCCCGGCGCGCCGCCGTCCAGCAGTTGCTCGCACATGCGGGTGATCACTTCCTCGCCAAACTTCTGGATGCTGGTGACGTCGTCGCCGTAGGCTTCCAGTTGCTTGCGCACCCAGCGCGGGATCTCGGCGCCACAGGCGTCGGAGAAGCGGGCCAGCTTGCTGTAGTTGGTGATCGGCATGATGCCCGGCACGATCGGGATGTTCACGCCCAGTTTCTGCACGCGCTCGACGAAGTAGAAGTAGCTGTCGGCGTTGAAGAAGTACTGGGTGATGGCGCTGTCGGCACCGGCGTTGGCCTTGCGCACGAAGTTCTTGATGTCGTCTTCGAAGTTGTGCGCCTGGGGGTGCATCTCCGGGTAGGCGGCGACTTCGATATGGAAGTGGCTGCCGGTTTCGGCCCGGATGAATTCCACCAGGTCATTGGCGTGACGCAGCTCGCCGCTGGCCATGCCCATGCCCGAAGGCAGGTCGCCACGCAGGGCAACGATGCGCTTGATCCCGGCGTCCTGATACTGGGCCAGCAGGGCACGCAGGTCGGCCTTGCTGTCGCCCACGCACGACAGGTGCGGTGCGGCAGGGACCTTCACTTCGCTTTCCAGCTGCAGCACGGTGTTGAGCGTGCGGTCGCGGGTAGAGCCACCTGCACCGTAGGTGCAAGAGAAGAAATCGGGGTTGTAGCCGGCCAGTTGGCGGGCAACGTTCAGCAGTTTTTCATGCCCAGCGTCGGTCTTGGTGGGGAAGAACTCGAAACTGAAGCGGCGTTCCTGAGACATGATTACACCTATCTGGAAACTCGAAAGCCGAAAGGCCCTGAAGCTTGCCTGTGGGACCGGGCTCTGCCCGGGAAGAGGACACTACGGTGCTTGAGTTGCACCGCGGTGCCTGGTTCCCGGGCAGAGCCCGGTCCTACAAGGGCCCAGGTACCTTCAGGACCGCGCCAATCAGTAGCGGTAGGCGTGAGGCTTGAACGGGCCTTCCACGGTAACGCCAATGTAGTCGGCTTGCTGCTTGGTCAGCTTGGTAACCACGCCGCCGAAGCCGCGGACCATTTCCAGGGCCACTTCTTCGTCGAGTTTCTTGGGCAGTACTTCAACGGTCAGGCGCTCGGCTTTCTGGGCTGGCGACAGGTCGGCGTACTTCTGGTCGAACAGGAAGATCTGCGCCAGAACCTGGTTGGCGAACGAGCCGTCCATGATGCGGCTTGGGTGGCCAGTGGCGTTGCCCAGGTTAACCAGACGGCCTTCGGCCAGCAGGATCAGGTAGTCATCGTTCTGCGCGTCGAAAGCGCCAGGGCCGGTACGGTGGATCTTGTGTACCTGAGGCTTCACTTCTTCCCATGCCCAGTTCTTGCGCATGAAAGCGGTGTCGATTTCGTTGTCGAAGTGACCGATGTTGCACACCACGGCGCGCTTTTTCAGGGCCTTGAGCATGTTGGCATCGCAGACGTTGACGTTACCGGTGGTGGTCACGATCAGGTCGATCTTGCCCAGCAGGGCCTTGTCGATGCTGGCTTCGGTGCCGTCGTTTTCACCGTCGATGAACGGCGAAACCAGTTCGAAACCGTCCATGCAGGCTTGCATGGCGCAGATCGGGTCGACTTCGGTGACCTTGACGATCATGCCTTCCTGACGCAGGGACTGGGCCGAGCCCTTGCCCACGTCACCGTAGCCGATCACCAGGGCTTGCTTGCCCGACAGCAGGTGGTCGGTGCCGCGCTTGATGGCGTCGTTCAGGCTGTGACGGCAGCCGTACTTGTTGTCGTTCTTGCTCTTGGTGACCGAGTCGTTGACGTTGATGGCCGGGATCTTCAGTTCGCCCTTGGCCAGCATGTCCAGCAGGCGGTGCACGCCAGTGGTGGTTTCTTCGGTCACGCCGTGGATGCGTTCCAGCATCTGCGGGTATTTCTTGTGGATGATTTCGGTCAGGTCGCCGCCATCGTCCAGGATCATGTTGGCGTCCCAAGGCTGGCCATCCTTCAGGATGGTCTGCTCGATGCACCACTCGTACTCTTCTTCGGTTTCGCCTTTCCAGGCGAACACAGGGATACCGGCGGCGGCGATGGCAGCAGCGGCCTGGTCCTGGGTGGAGAAGATGTTGCAGGACGACCAGCGCACTTCGGCACCCAGGGCAACCAGGGTTTCGATCAGCACGGCAGTCTGGATGGTCATGTGGATGCAGCCCAGAATCTTCGCGCCCTTGAGCGGTTGCTCACCGGCGTATTTGCGGCGCAGGCCCATCAGTGCAGGCATTTCCGATTCGGCGATGATGGTCTCGCGGCGGCCCCAGGCGGCCAGGGAGATATCGGCAACCTTGAAATCGTTGAAACCTGCAGGCGTAAGTACAGCGCTCATGAAGAGCCTCCATTCGTAATGTGCGAATGGGCGCCGTTGTGCGTTTAGAGCCTGCACGGACCAACCGTGCGGGCAACGCCCCATCCGAGCCTGACAGGAATCCCTGCTGCAGCGCCCCTCGGACAGGTGGCGGGAGCGACGCGCGTGGGCGCGTCGCGTGTGAAGCGCAGGGATTATAGACGTGCTTGTCGGCCAGCCCAAGGGGCAATGGTCGAAAGTCCTGCTCAAGGTGCGAAGGCCAGTTGCAGCGTCGTGGTGAAAAATCCCTTGAGGGTGCAGTCGCGGGCGATCAGCGCCAGGCCCAGGGTAATGGCGCAAGGGCCATCCTGCTCCAGACGGCCGGTCCAGACGTGATCGCTGGCCGCCTGGGAGGTAATCTGCAATGGGTCGTTGAAGTCCGGCACCGGTACCTGTACCTCGCGCACCTGGTGGTCGAGTGCCGACAGCACGGTTCCGTCGACCTGTACGCTGTGCAACAGCAGTGTGTCTTCGCCGCGCAGCGCCAATGGGCAAACGCGCAGGTACAAGGTGTCGCCCACCCGGGCCTGGTCGGCCCCCAGCACAAAACAGTGTGCTGGATCCATTGGGCTGGGCTGTTCGGGGGAGGTGGCTGGCGTCGAAATGGCGCTTTCAGCGCTTTGGGTATCGACGATGAAGCTGATGTGTCTGTCCATGATCATCGCTCCTTGTGGACCGCCCCGGCGTGGCGGGACGGCCCTGGCAGTGGGTGCCGGTCAGTTGTGGATGCTGATGAACGGATCCCACTTGTAGTAACCGCAGGGTTTGCAGTCACGGTCGACGATCATGAAATGGAAGTGATAGGTCACGCGGCCTTCGGACAGGGTCTCGCTGGACCAGTAGAAGTTATCCACCTTCTGGCAGGTGGGCACGCTGGGGTTGCTGGGGTTGGGCAGGGCGATGCTGGCGGTGGCCTTGCGCGGCGTGGGCGGCGAGATCAGCAGGTACTTGGGGTCGCTGGTCTCGAACTTGTAGAAAATCACCGCTTTCTCGAAGCCCAGGGACAGGCTGGTTTCCCGCCAGCGGATCAGATCGCCGACCTGGGCCTTGAGGTCCAGTTCGCCACCGGCCTGGCCGCTGACGACGTTGTCCTGATTGGTGATCATGTACACGTGCTTCCAGTCAATCATGGTGGGATTGCCTGGGTCTTTGCTCGGGTTCGGATATTTCTGCAGGATGGTTTCGGTGTCGAAATTGCAGATGACATCAGTAACTCGTGACATGTTCGTGCGTCCTTTGCATGAAAATGGGGTGGACCCCTTTTCCGGTTCCAAACTGCCATTACTGGATCCAATCTTTGGGTCCGGGCTTCAGCCTAGTTCCCCTCCGCGCCTCGTCAAGAAAGTTTTCGCTATCGCCGGCATGGGTTTCCCCGCGTCGCGCAAAAGGGGATCATAGGCGCATCCTGAAATGGCGAAACGCCAGGAGCGACGCATGAATTTCCACACCCGCAAGTGGGTTAAACCCGAAGACCTCAACCCCAACGGCACCCTGTTCGGTGGCAGCCTGCTGCGCTGGATTGACGAAGAAGCGGCGATCTACGCCATCGTGCAACTGGGCAACCAGCGCGTGGTGACCAAGTACATTTCGGAAATCAACTTCGTCAGCGCCTCGCGTCAGGGCGATATCATCGAGCTGGGCATCACGGCCACCGAGTTTGGCCGTACCTCGATCACGCTGATGTGTGAAGTGCGCAACAAGATCACCCGCAAGAGCATCCTGACCGTGGACAAGATGGTCTTCGTCAACCTGGGTGAGGATGGTTTGCCGGCGCCGCACGGGCGCACGGAAATCCGCTACATCAAGGATCAGTTCGACGCCGAAACTGCGGAGTAATCCTCAGCCATGTGGGAGCGGGCTCTGCCCGCGAAGGGAACGCCGCATAGTGTCTGAAACACTGCGGCGTTTTCTTCGCGGGCAGAGCCCGCTCCCACAGAAACAGCTGCTTCCCAGTAGGGTTGCAGGTCAGTGTGTTGCTTCTTCGGGCGGGGTATCGCGGGTAACGCTTTTCACCAGCTTGCCAATGCTCAACCCCTGCAACAGGATCGACGACAGCACCACGATGTAGGTGATGCTCAGCAGCAGGTCACGCTCCGGACCGACCGGCAGCGCCAGGGCCAGCGCCACCGATACGCCACCGCGCAAGCCACCCCAGGTGAGGATGCGGATGGTGCCACGCGGCACGCTGCGCCAGCGGCGCAACAGCAGGATGGCCGGTGCCACGGTCAGCAACCGCGACAGCAGGATCGCCACCGCCAGCAGGCTCGACGCCGCCACGTGCATCCACGAGAACGGCAGCAGCAACAGCTCCATGCCGATCAGCGCGAACAGCAGTGCGTTGAGCATGTCATCCAGCAGCTCCCAGAAACCGTCCATGTAGCGGCGGGTCATGTCGTTCATGGCCAGCTTGCGGCCCAGGTTGCCGATGATCAAACCGGCGGTCACCATCGCGATCGGCGCGGAAACATGCAGTTCGTAGCACATGGCCGAGCCACCGATCACCAGCGCCAGGGTCAGCATGACTTCCACCTGGTACTGCTCGATGCTCTTGATCATGCGGTACACCACATAACCGATCAGCGCGCCGAACAGCACGCCACCAATGGCTTCGTGCACGAACAGCATGGCGGTTTCGCCCACGGTCGGCGTCGAGCCTTGCTGGGCGATGCCCAACAGCACGGTAAACACCACTACCGCCGTGCCGTCGTTGAACAGCGATTCGCCGACGATGGTGGTCTTCAGTGGCTTGGAGGCGTTCGCGGTCCGCAGTACGCCCAGCACCGCGATGGGGTCGGTGGGCGAGATCAGTGCGCCAAACAGCAGGCAGTACAGGAAGCTGACGTGCCAGCCGAACATGCCGAAGATCCAGAACGCCAGGGTACCGATCACCAGTGTGGCGATCAGCACGCCGAAGGTGGCCAGCAGGCCGATGGGCCAGCGGTAGCTGCGCAGGTCGCTGAGGTTGACGTGCAGGGCGCCGGCGAACAGCAGGAAGGCCAGCATCCAGTTCATCAGCAGGTCGCCGAAGTCGATCTGGCCGATCAGGCCTTGCACGCGGGCTTCCAGGCCGGGGTAGCCGAGCACGCTCAGGCCTTGCAGCAGCAGGGAAAACAGCAGTGCGGTGACCATCACGCCGATGGTTGGGGGCAGGCCGATAAAGCGGTAATTGACGTAAGTGAGCAGGGTGGTGAGGCAGATAAAGGCGGCAACTAATTCGAGCATCCGGGCTCCCATGGTGGCAGGACAATTGAGCGCCCGCAGGCGCCGTGCAGGGGTAAGACGAGTCGGTAACCTGTTGTGACACAGGCGCGAATGTCGCAGTTGTTACAAAGTCTTGCGGGGAACCGCCAGAAAGCCTTCGACTCAAGGTAAAGTGCCAGGTTCACTCCCCCAATGACTGCCATGGGCTAAGGATTACCGGGTGTTGGCCACAGCTTTGGTACTGCTCGCCGCGTTGCTGCATGCGGCATGGAACACGATGGTCAAGTTCAGCTCCGAACGGTTGCTGGTGATATCGGCCATGGACACCGTGGCGCTGCTGGTCGTGGTAGTGCTGGTGCCGTTCGCGCCGGTACCGCCCGCCGAGGTGTGGCCATGGATGCTGGCCTCGGCGCTGTTCGAGCTGCTGTACCGCTACCTGCTGATCCAGGCCTACAAGGTGGGCGACTTGGGGTTGGTGTACCCGCTGATGCGCGGCCTTTCGCCGTTGGTCGTGCTGGGGCTGACCCTGGCCGTTGGCGGGGAGATCCTCACGGCGCATCAGGTGGTGGGGATTCTGTTGATCCCCTGCGGCATGGCCTGCCTGCTGTTGCAGGGCGGCGGCGGGGATCGCCTGCCGTGGCGCATGCTGCCGGTGGTGGCGTTGATCGGGTTGTGCATCGGCAGCTACACCTGGCTGGACGGGCAGGCCATTCGGCGCTGGCCACAGCCATTGGGCTATCTGACCTGGCTGACGCTGATCAGCGCCTGGCCGTTCCCGTTGCTGGCGGTGGTGGCCAGGCGTGCGAGCTTCCGGCACTTCTGGCGCAACCAGTGGCGGATCGGCTTGAGCGTCGGCTTTTTTGTGCTGTTCAGTTACGCCCTGGTGCTGTGGGCGATGCAGATGGGCTCGGTGGCGGAGGCTGCGGCGCTGCGTGAAATCAGCGTGATACTGGTGGTGTTGCTGGGAATGCGTTACTTGAAAGAACCCTTTGGCCGCCCACGATTGCTGGCCTGCGGGCTGGTGCTGTTGGGCATGTTGATCATGAAACTATAAAAAGAGACCCGTTCGATGACTGTTGCTTTCTGGTGTGTATTGATTGCCCTGGTGCTGCCCTTCGTCTGCACCAGCATTGCCAAGTTCAGCGGCGGCAAGTTCGGGCCGCGGCAGAACCATGACCCGCGCACCTTCCTGGACAACCTGGAGGGGTTCGCCAAGCGTGCCCATGCCGCGCAGCAGAACAGTTTCGAGGCTTTCCCGGCGTTCGCTGCCGCAGTGATCATCGCCGATGTCTGCCATAACGCCGAGCAGGTCACCATGGATGTGCTGGCGGTGATGTTCATTACCAGCCGCCTGCTATACATCATCTGCTACCTGGCCGATTGGGCCATGTTGCGTTCGTTGGTGTGGTTCGTCGGCCTGGGGCTGATCGCCAGTTTCTTCTTCATTTCGATGTGATCGAGCGCCCATGACCCTCAAGACATTGACCGTGCTGGCCCTGGCTTGCCTGGCCCTGAGCGCCTGCGGCGGGGTAGATCCCAAGTCGCCGTTGGGGCAGCGCAAGGCCATCTTCAAGCAGATGCTGCACACCAGCGAAGACATGAACGGCATGCTGCTGGGCCGCCTGCCGTTCGACGGGCCGCAGTTTGCGGCCAGCGCGGTAAAGCTGGATCAGCTGGCGCAACAGCCCTGGCAGCATTTCCCCAAGGTGCGCGAGGAGGATCACACCAGCGCCAAGCCTGAAGTGTGGGAAAAACAGGCGCGCTTCCAGCAGTTGGCGCAGAACCTCGAGGCCTCCACCGCCGAGCTGGTGACGGCTACCAGCATCCAGCCGCTAACGGCCGACGGGCTGGACGGGCCGATGCAGAAGGTGGAGGGCGCCTGCAAGGCCTGCCACCGCGAGTTCCGCGACCACTAGGGTTACTTGTCCAGCTCGTCCAAGGCTTGCTGCAGTTCCTTGCGCGATTCGGCCAGTTTGTCCTTGCGGGTGTTGATCTTGTCCGAGTCGCCTTTCTTCATGGCCTTGTCCAGGTCGGCCTGACGCTTGGCCACCTCGTGGCGGGCATCGAGTACCTTGTTCTCGCGTTCTTTCTGCAGGCCGGCGTCGGTGCAGTTGGCGCGGCTTTCGCTCAGGGCTTTTTCAAGGCCGGCTTGCTGGGCGGCATTGCCGTGGGCCTTGGCCTGGTCGATCTGGGTGGTGATGGCCAGTTGTTTGGCGGCGCAGCCCTTGATTTCGGGTGCGTCTTCGTCAGCCGCCAGCAGCGTTGTCGACACTGCGCAGCAGAGGGTCAACATCGTCAGGAAGGGTAAGGATTTCATGGTGGCTCCAGTTGAATGCTGCGCTATTGGAAAGCTAATTGAAGCTGTTGTCTGTAGGAAGTTTCCTTATATCGTGTAAATAAATGTCACGGTTATCCCTGTAGCCGCTGCCGCAGGCTGCGCTGGCCCTGCCATTCGCAGAGAATCTCCAGTGGGGCATAGGGCCAGCGCAGCCCGCGGCAGCGGCTACGGTTGCGGCGCATGATCGAGGATGCCAGCCCCGGCCAGTTGCTCGGCGAGAAGCATGACCTCCGGGTGCCGAAAGAAACCCTGCAACTGTGCCGCCCTGACCGCGCCAATCCCCGCCTGCTGCTGCCACTGCTGCGCATCCCTGGCCGCAAGCAATTGCCACGTATCGCCAGGCTGCAGCACCGGCCCGCTGGGCATGCCCAGGGCCTTCAGCCATACGCCGGCATCCCGTTGGCGAGCCAGGGCAAAACTACTCAGCAACCGCTCACGACTGCGCTGCGCCATGCCCGGCATGCTCTGCAATTGCTGGTCAGTCAGTGCCAGCCAGTCAAGCAACCCCACCACATGCCCTTCATCGATCAGCCGATCCCATGTGCCCGGCCCCACATGCGGCAGGTTCAGCCCTTGCTTGCCACTGAGCCACGCCAGCCGCGCGCGAAACTGACTTTCACAGCCCGGCGCCAGGCGCCAGCAACTGAGGCCGTGGTAGTGCTCAGGCTGGGGCACAACCATGTCGACACGCTCGGGATTGCGCCACACCACCTCGGCCAGCCGGGGGATGGTCAGCCCGGCCAGGTCGATGGCCACCTGATCGCCCGGCCGTATGTCCAGCCCTTGCCAGCGTTTGAGCGAGCCGACGCTGACCCTGCGCACGGTGCGGTCGTCCAGGCGTACCGGCAGCAGTTCCAGCACCGGGGTAATGCGCCCGCTGCGCCCGACCCCGAAGGTGACATCGCGCACTTCGGCCAGCGCCTGGGCATAGGGGTATTTCCACGCAGCTATCCAGTAAGGCGCCTTGGCCTGCCAGCGGTCGGCGGGTGGGCGGCGGCTTTCGCGCAGGATCAGTCCGTCGCTGGCGAAGGGCAGGGGGCTGTTGTACCAGTGCTCGCGCCAATGGCTGGCGTCTTCTACGGACTGGATCGGCTGGCTGTACGCTGCAGGTTCGGCAAAACCCAGTGACTCCAAGCCAGCCAGGCGTTCGGGCAGGGCAGGCGGGCCGTCCGGCCAATCCCATACGAACAACCCCAGAGCGGCACCTTCGGCATGCCCCAGCGCCTTGCGGGCCATGAGGCCGGCCACTTTGCTGCGGGCGTTGTCGCTACCGGCGGTGGCCTGGACGTGACCCTTGTAGCGCCAATACAGCTCGCCCTGCAATACCAGGTCGACAGGGCGTGGCAACTGGGCAGGGATGGCGGTTATGGAGGCGGCGGCGTCGGTCCAGTCCAGGCCTTGGACGCCGTCACCACGGCTGATCAACTGCTGCAGCCGACCTTGGCGGTACACCAGGGTCACCGCCACGCCGTCGACCTTGGGCTGAACCCATACGTCCTGGCGACCGTTGAGCCAGTCGGCGACGCTGGCCTGTTGCGCATGCTTGCTGACGCCCGTGTGCACGATGGGATGCGCCACGGGCCCGGCCGCAGTGGCCAGGGCGGCAGGCGCGGCAACCTTCACGCCAGGAAAACAGCCACGCCACTGCGCCAGGCGCAGGCGCGACTGGTCGTAAAGCTCGTCGGCGATGGGCGATACGCCCTGGCGGTGATACTGATCATCCCATTGGGTGATCTGCGCCTGCAGGGCGCTGATCTGCCGCTCTGCCCGGGGCGCATCCCAGCGCGGGCAGTCGTTGGCGTGAGCGGCAGGCACCAGCAGGGCGAGTAGCAACAGCAAGGGTTTCATCGTCGGCGTCCTTGCGCGACAGGTGGAACCTCAAGCCTAGGAAAGCTTTGACAACGGCGCCCGGCGGTGTGGTTACCGGGTGCTACCGACTCAGCGGTTGGCCGGTACGTCGTGGCTGGCCTGGGCGCGGTGCGGCTGGGCCTTGCGTACTGGAGCCTTGTGCTGTGGCACGGCGCGTTTTTTAACCACTACCTTGTGTTGCGGGGCTTTGTGCACTTGCACGTGGGCGTCGTGGTTGTCCTGGCTGTTGACCATGGGGGCGGCCTGGGCGGTGATGGCGAACAGGCCCAGCAGGGCGGCGGCAGGAGCTAACAGCGAAATACGCATCGGAACCTCAAACAGATGAAATGAACACAGCCCGTGACAAGGGCAGGCATAAGAGCAAAAAAGCCCCGGCCAGTTTCCTGGCCGGGGCTTTTTATTGGGTATCGGACTTGTTACAGGCCGGCAGCAGCGCGCAGCGCGTCAGCGCGGTCGGTGCGTTCCCAGGTGAAAGTGGTGAAAGTGTCGTCACCCACAGTCACTTGCTGAGGGGTACGGCCGAAGTGGCCGTAGGCCGCGGTGGCCTGGTACATCGGGTGCAGCAGGTCGAGCATGGTGGTAATTGCGTACGGACGCAGATCGAAGTGCTCGCGGACCAGGTTGATGATCTTGTCATCGCTGATCTTGCCGGTGCCGAAGGTGTTGATCGAGATCGAAGTAGGCTGGGCCACGCCGATGGCGTAGGAAACCTGGATCTCGCAACGGTCGGCCAGGCCGGCGGCAACGATGTTCTTGGCCACGTAGCGACCGGCGTAGGCAGCCGAACGGTCAACCTTGGATGGGTCCTTGCCGGAGAACGCGCCACCGCCGTGACGGGCCATGCCGCCGTAGCTGTCAACGATGATCTTGCGGCCGGTCAGGCCGCAGTCGCCCACCGGGCCACCGATGATGAAGTTGCCGGTAGGGTTGATGTGGAACTCGGTGCCCTTGTGCAGCAGCTCGGCCGGGATCACCTTCTTGACGATCTCTTCCATCACGCCTTCACGCAGGTTGGCGTAGGAAACGTCCGGGTTGTGCTGGGTCGACAGCACGATGGCGTCGATGCCTACCACCTTGCCGCCTTCGTAGCGGCAGGTCACCTGGGACTTGGCGTCCGGGCGCAGCCAAGGCAGCAGGCCCGACTTGCGGGCTTCGGCCTGACGCTCTACCAGACGGTGCGAGAAGCAGATCGGGGCTGGCATCAGCACGTCGGTTTCGTTGCTGGCGTAGCCGAACATCAGGCCCTGGTCGCCGGCGCCCTGGTCTTCAGGCTTGCTGCGGTCAACGCCCTGGGCGATGTCCACGGACTGCTTGCCGATGATGTTCATCACTGCGCAGGTGGCGCCGTCGAAGCCGACGTCGGAGCTGTTGTAGCCGATGTCGATGATCACCTTGCGGACGATGTCTTCCAGGTCGACCCAAGCCGAAGTGGTGACTTCGCCGGCGATGATGGCCACACCGGTTTTCACCAGGGTTTCGCACGCAACGCGGGCGAACTTGTCTTGGGTGATGATGGCGTCAAGCACCGCATCAGAAATCTGGTCGGCGATTTTATCCGGGTGCCCTTCAGATACGGACTCGGAGGTGAAAAGGGAGTATTCGCTCATCTCGACGGTTTCCTAAATTTACCGATGGTGAGTGTCGCCAGCCGGTCGCTGAAAATGGCGGACCTGAATCTGGAAACCATTACGTAAGCCTACATAGAGACTTTCCCCGGGAACCAGTCCCGCAGCAGTAGCCCAAAAGGCCAGATCTTCCTGTTCGAAACCCAGCCAGAGATCACCGCATGCCTCTCTGGCCCAGCTCTGGTTGTGGCTGCACAACTCGGTCACCAGCAGGCTGCCGCCGGGGGCAACCCGTGCGGCAAGCTGCTTGAGCGCAGTCGCTGGCTCGGCGAAGTGGTGCAGCACCATGTTCAGCACCACGCAGTGGGCCTGCACATCGATGTCGCCCAAGGCATCGGCCAGTTGCAACCGGACATTGTCCAGTTGTTCGCGCTGGCAGAGCTGGCGAGCCAGCTCGAGCATTTCGGCGCTGTTGTCCAGCGCGGTGACCTGGGCAAAACGTCGGGCCAGGTCAGGCAGGAACGCGCCGTCCCCCGGGCCGATCTCCAGGGCGCTGGCCTGCTCGTCGAAACTGAGCTTGTCCAGCAGCGCCAGGACGCTGTCGCGGTATTGCGCCAGGCCGGCGATCAGGTCCTGCTGCGCGCGGAATTTCTCTTCCATGCGCGAGAAAAAATGTTCGCTGGCCGCCGCCCGCTGGCCCTGCACCAGGGCCATGCGCGCCTCGGCATCGGCGGGCAGGTCGAGGCTGTCGACCTCATCCAGCAGGGCGGCATGCAGGCGTCCGCCCAGTACGGCGCTGTCGGCCAGGGCGCGGCGGTAGAAAATGGCGTTGCCTTCGCGGCGGGTGGCCACCAGGTTGGCCTGGGCCAGCACCTTGAGGTGATGGCTCATGCCGGACTGGCCGATGGCGAAGATCTGCGCCAGTTCCAGCACGCCGAACGAGTCGTTGGCCAGCGCGCGCAATACATTGAGCCGCAGCGGGTCGCCGCCGGCCTTGCACAGGGCGGCCAGCTCGTCGCTGAATTCGTGGCGGATTGCGGGCGCGGGTAGATTCATAGGTTCGGCAGTCTAGTCAGCGAAATCGCCCCCCGCAATAGCAATATCAAAAAGTTTTGATATTGGTCGATGGATGGAATCCATCCCCCTCAACAGTGGTCCACTGCCTGTATACGTTGCAGGCTGATCGACATTTACTGCCCACGGGCAGCAAAAACGCTGCGCAAATGACTATCTGTCATTGCCCGCAGGCGTGGCGTGGGGGAAAATGCCGGTCTTTTCCGAACCGTACTTTTTTCAAAGCCCAGGAGATAAGCGATGCCCAGCCGTCGTGAGCGTGCCAACGCCATTCGTGCCCTCAGCATGGATGCCGTGCAAAAAGCCAACAGCGGCCATCCCGGTGCCCCTATGGGCATGGCGGATATCGCCGAAGTACTTTGGCGTGACTTCTTGAAGCACAACCCGACCAATCCGTCGTTCGCCAACCGCGACCGTTTCGTGATGTCCAACGGTCACGGTTCGATGCTGGTCTACTCGCTGCTGCACCTGACCGGTTACGACCTGTCGATCGACGACCTGAAGAACTTCCGCCAACTGCACAGCCGCACCCCAGGCCACCCGGAATATGGCTACACCCCGGGCGTCGAAACCACCACCGGCCCACTGGGCCAGGGCCTGGCCAACGCCGTGGGCTTCGCCATCGCCGAAAAGACCCTGGCGGCGCAGTTCAACCGTCCAGGCCACAACGTCGTCGACCACAACACCTACGTTTTCCTGGGTGATGGCTGCATGATGGAAGGCATCTCCCATGAAGTCGCTTCCCTGGCCGGTACCCTGGACCTGGGCAAGCTGATTGCCTTCTACGACGACAACGGCATTTCCATCGACGGCGAAGTCGAAGGCTGGTTCACTGACGACACGCCAAAGCGTTTCGAAGCCTACAACTGGCAGGTGATCCGCAACGTCGACGGCCATGACGCCGACGAGATCAAGACCGCCATCGAGACCGCGCGCAAAAGCGACCGTCCGACCCTGATCTGCTGCAAGACCACCATCGGCTTCGGCTCGCCGAACAAGCAAGGCAAGGAAGAATCCCACGGCGCGCCACTGGGTGCCGAGGAAATCGCCCTGACCCGCGCTGCCCTGAAGTGGAACCACGGTCCTTTCGAAATCCCGGCCGACATCTACGCCGAATGGGACGCCAAGGAAGCCGGTCGCGCCCTGGAAGCCGACTGGGATCAGCGCTTCGCCGCCTACTCGGCCGCGCACCCTGAACTGGCCAACGAGTTCATCCGCCGCATGGCCGGTGAGCTGCCAGCCGACTTCGCGGAAAAGGCCGATGCCTGGATTGCCGACGTCGTGGCCAAGGGCGAAACCATCGCCAGCCGCAAGGCCAGCCAGAACGCCCTGAACGCCTACGGCCCACTGCTGCCTGAACTGCTGGGCGGCTCGGCTGACCTGGCCGGTTCCAACCTGACCTTCTGGAAAGGCAGCAAGAGCGTCAGCGCCGAAGCGCCAGGTGGCAACTACCTGCACTACGGCGTGCGCGAGTTCGGCATGGGTGCCATCATGAACGGTATCGCCCTGCACGGCGGTTTCGTGCCATACGGCGCTACCTTCCTGATCTTCATGGAATACGCCCGCAACGCCGTGCGCATGTCCTCGTTGATGAAGAAACGCGTACTGTACGTGTTCACCCACGACTCCATCGGCCTGGGCGAAGACGGCCCGACTCACCAGCCGATCGAGCAGCTGGCCAGCCTGCGCTGCACGCCGAACCTGGACACCTGGCGCCCAGCCGACGCCGTTGAATCGGCGGTGGCCTGGAAGTACGCCATCCAGCGTAACGACGGTCCATCGGCGCTGATCTTCTCGCGTCAGAACCTGCAGAACCAGCCGCGCGATGCCGCGCAACTGGCCGACATCGCTCGCGGTGGCTACATCCTGAAGGACTGCGCCGGCGAGCCGGAACTGATCCTGATCGCCACCGGTTCCGAAGTTGACCTGGCCGTGAAGGCCCAGGCCAAGCTGACCGAACAGGGCCGCAAGGTTCGCGTGGTGTCGATGCCGTGCACCAGCGTGTTCGAAGCCCAGGACGCCGGCTACAAGCAGGCCGTGCTGCCGCTGGAAGTCAGCGCGCGTATCGCCATCGAGGCCGCGCACGCCGACTACTGGTACAAGTACGTGGGCCTGGAAGGCCGCGTCATCGGCATGACCACCTTCGGCGAGTCGGCCCCTGCGGCTGCCCTGTTCGAAGAGTTCGGCTTCACCGTCGAGAACATCGTCGGTACTGCCGAAGAACTGCTGGAAGACTGATCCAAGGCCTGCCCTGCGGGGCAGGCATTGCAATCAGCGGGTTTGCCTGTGGGAGCGGGCTCTGCCCGCGAATCAGGCGCCGCGGTCCGTCATGACCTGCGGCGGTGTATGATTCGCGGGCAGAGCCCGCTCCCACAGGAGCATTATTGGCCACAAGGTTTCAGTGAGCACCTCATGCCCCAGCCACGCCCCTATAAAGTTGCACTCAATGGCTACGGCCGTATCGGTCGTTGCGTCATGCGTGCGTTGTACGAGCGCGGTGCCGAAGCGGGCTTCGAGGTGGTTGCCATCAACGACCTGGCCGACATGGCCAGCCTGGAATACCTGACACGCTTCGACTCCACCCACGGCCGTTTCCCCGGCCAGGTGCGCAGCGAAGGCGACTGTCTGATGATCAATGGCGACTGCGTGAAAGTACTGCGCAGCGCTACCCCCGAGGGCATCGACTGGGCGGCGCTTGACGTCGACCTGGTATTAGAGTGCTCCGGGGCTTGGCATACCCGTGCCGACGGCCAGCGTTTCCTCGACGCCGGCGCCCCACGGGTGCTGTTCTCCCAGCCTATGGCCAGCGAGACCGATGTCGACGCCACTGTGGTGTTCGGCATCAACCAGGAGGTATTGACCGGTACCGAACGCCTGGTGTCCAACGCTTCATGCACCACCAACTGCAGCGTGCCGTTGCTGCGGTTGCTGGATGAGGCCCTGGGCCTGGAGTACATCTCGATCACCACGATCCATTCGGCCATGAATGATCAGCCGGTGATCGATGCCTATCATGCCGAAGACCTGCGCCGCACCCGCTCTGCCTTCCAGTCGATCATCCCGGTGTCCACGGGGCTGGCGCGCGGAATCGAGCGGCTGCTGCCGGAACTCGGTGGCCGAATCCAGGCCAAAGCAGTGCGCGTGCCGACAGTGAACGTGTCTTGCCTGGACATCACCCTGCAAGTGAGCCGTGACACCGACGCCGCGGAGGTCAATCGCATCCTCCACGACGCCGCGTTGAGCGGGCCGCTCAAAGGGTTGGTGGCTTACACCGAACTGCCCCACGCCAGCTGTGATTTCAACCATGACCCGCATTCGGCCATCGTCGATGCCAGCCAGACCCGTGTATCAGGCCCGCGCCTGGTCAACATCCTGGCCTGGTTCGACAACGAATGGGGCTTTGCCAATCGGATGCTCGACGTTGCGGAGCACTTTCTGTACGTCGTCAACCAACAATTAAAACAGGCTTGAAGGACTGAACACATGACAGTGTTGAAGATGACCGACCTCGATCTGCAGGGTAAGCGCGTGCTGATCCGCGAAGATCTCAACGTGCCCGTGAAGGACGGTGTGGTCACCAGCGACGCGCGTATCCTGGCCTCGCTGCCAACCATCAAGTTGGCGCTGGAAAAAGGCGCGGCCGTGATGGTCTGCTCGCACCTGGGGCGTCCCACCGAAGGCGAGTTTTCGGCCGAGAACAGCCTGAAGCCTGTGGCCGACTACCTGAGCAAGGCCCTGGGCCGTGAAGTGCCGCTGGTGGCTGACTACCTGGGCGGCGTCGACGTCAAGGCCGGCGACCTGGTGCTGTTCGAGAACGTGCGCTTCAACAAGGGCGAGAAAAAGAACGCCGACGAGCTGGCGCAGCAATACGCCGCCCTGTGCGATGTGTTCGTCATGGACGCCTTCGGCACGGCCCACCGCGCCGAGGGTTCGACCCACGGCGTGGCCAAGTTCGCCAAAATCGCCGCTGCTGGCCCGCTGCTGGCTGCCGAACTGGACGCGCTGGGCAAGGCCCTGGGCGCCCCGGCCAAGCCGATGGCCGCCATCGTCGCCGGTTCCAAGGTATCCACCAAGCTGGACGTGCTCAACAGCCTGAGCCAGATCTGCGACCAGCTGATCGTGGGTGGCGGCATCGCCAACACTTTCCTGGCTGCCGCCGGCCACAACGTGGGCAAGTCGCTGTACGAGCCTGACCTGCTGGACACCGCCCGTGAGATCGCCGCCAAGGTCAGCGTACCGCTGCCGGTGGACGTGGTAGTGGCCAAGCAATTCGCCGAAACCGCCGAAGCCACCGTCAAGCTGATCGCTGACGTGGCCGATGACGACATGATCCTGGACATCGGCCCGCAGACCGCCGAGCAGTTCGCCCAGCTGCTGAAATCGTCGAAGACCATCCTGTGGAACGGCCCGGTGGGCGTGTTCGAGTTCGACCAGTTCGGCAACGGCACCAAGGTGCTGGCCAAGGCCATCGCCGACAGCCCGGCGTTCTCCATCGCCGGTGGCGGTGACACCCTGGCGGCCATCGACAAGTACGGTGTGTCCAAGGACATCTCCTACATTTCCACCGGCGGCGGTGCTTTCCTCGAGTTCGTCGAAGGCAAGGTGCTGCCGGCGGTCGAGATGCTGGAGCAACGGGCCAAGGCCTGACACCTCATGCGCGAATGGAAACGGAGTGTCCAGATGACCAAGGCATTGCCGCTGTTGCTGCTGGCGGGTGTTTTGAGCGGTTGCGCCAGCAAGCCGGCCCCGGCCGCGCCTGAGCGGGTACCCGGCAAGGGTGGCTGCTACCAGGCCGACTGGCAGGCCGAGACGGCGCCGGTCATCAACAAGCGCCTGGGCCCGGATGGCCTGGAAAAGTACGACCCTGAACGCCAGGCCCAGGGGCAAGGTTGCCCCTGATTCGACCGCAGGTCGGAACAACTGAGGGGCTTTCCAGTCCCATGGAATTGAGCGGCGGCCCGTGGGCCGCCGTCATGCTGCAATCGAGGAAGTACGATGAAAGGCTTTTTGGCCCTGATGGCGTTTGCAGTGCTGGGTGGATGTGCAGCTTTCAACCAGGCCCCGGCGCCCGCCGAATGGACCCACTGGACCTGCGACAGCCAGGCGAGCGTCGACTGGCGCTACCTGGATGCCGACAAGACCAGCGTGGACGTGAAGCTGGGTGGCAGCGATCAGGTGTATCACCTGAAAGCCGAGCCGGGTGCGTCGGGCGAGCTGTACAGCGATGGTGTCCTGGCGTTCCACAGTAAAGGTAATGAAGGCCTGGTTTACTGGGTCGCGACCAACGATTTGATTGGCCGGGCCTGCAAGGCCCAGTGATGCAGCGGGTCGGGCCACTGCCCGATCTACACTACTTGAATAGCAGCCGCCGCTTAGGCAGGCTTGCACGATTAACGACCCTCGACCGGGAGATAAACACAAGATGGCACTCATTAGCATGCGCCAGATGCTGGACCACGCCGCTGAATTCGGCTACGGCGTTCCAGCTTTCAACGTCAACAACCTTGAGCAGATGCGCGCCATCATGGAAGCCGCTGACAAGACTGACTCCCCGGTAATCGTCCAGGCGTCCGCTGGCGCCCGCAAATACGCCGGTGCGCCGTTCCTGCGCCACCTGATCCTGGCCGCCATCGAAGAATTTCCGCACATCCCGGTGTGCATGCACCAGGACCACGGCACCAGCCCTGACGTGTGCCAGCGCTCGATCCAGCTGGGCTTCAGCTCGGTGATGATGGACGGCTCGCTGGGCGAAGACGGCAAGACCCCTACCGACTACGACTACAACGTGCGCGTCACCCAGCAGACCGTGGCCATGGCTCACGCCTGTGGTGTGTCGGTTGAAGGCGAGCTGGGCTGCCTGGGTTCGCTGGAAACCGGCATGGCCGGTGAAGAAGACGGCATCGGCGCCGAAGGCGTGCTGGACCACAGCCAGATGCTGACCGACCCTGAGGAAGCGGCTGACTTCGTCAAGCGCACCCAGGTCGACGCCCTGGCCATTGCCATCGGCACCAGCCACGGCGCCTACAAGTTCACCAAGCCGCCTACCGGCGACGTGCTGGCCATCGACCGCATCAAGGAAATCCACAAACGCATCCCCAACACCCACCTGGTGATGCACGGTTCTTCCTCGGTACCGCAAGAGTGGCTGGCGATCATCAACCAGTACGGCGGCGACATCAAGGAAACCTACGGCGTACCGGTTGAAGAAATCGTCGAAGGCATCAAGCACGGCGTGCGCAAGGTCAACATCGACACCGACCTGCGTCTGGCGTCCACTGGCGCCATGCGTCGCCTGATGGCCACCAACCCGAGCGAATTCGACCCGCGCAAATTCTTCGGTGAAACCGTTAAGGCCATGCGCGACGTGTGCATCGCCCGCTACGAAGCCTTCGGTACTGCCGGCAACGCTTCGAAGATCAAGCCGATCTCCCTGGAAGCGATGTTCCAGCGTTACGCCAAGGGCGAGCTGGCCGCCAAGGTCAACTAAGCCTCACGCTTCAAAAAGAACCCCGCCCACCAGCGGGGTTTTTTATTGAGGCGAACATAATCCTGTAGGAGCCGCGCTTGCGCGCGATAGCGGTCTGTCTGACCCACCAGGGTGCCTGAATCGCGACCAAGGTCGGCTCCTACGAGATTCGCTAGCTGGACGTATGGGCTATCGCCAGCTTGTAGAACGTCACCGTCCCGCCCTCGTTGACGTCGCCCGTATTGTCCTGGGTATACACCCCCGCCTTGAAGTACAGCTGCGAGGCCTTCCAGGTGGCGCTGATCTGGTCAACCCAGGTGTAGCCCGCCGAGTCGACGCTCAGCGCACCCCCTGGGCTCAGGTGAATCAGGTAACTGAACTGCTTGCCCAACGGCACCCCGGTGGCCACCTGGATCACCGTGGGCTCGTCATCGTCGATGTGGTAGCGCACCTTGGCGACGATGTTGCCGGTCTGGGTCTTGGTCTTGTACTGGTATTCCACCTTCAGCAGCGGCTGGTTGCTGCCGTACACATGGATCTGGCCGATGACTACCTTGCCTGACGACGGCACCTGATCCACCACCAGCGTGGCGCGCAGGGTGTTGTCGGCGTTGGGGTACTGCCAGTTTCGCACCGAGCCGTCGGCATTGGCTTCGCGCAGCTCACAGCGCGGGTAGATAGCGCTTTCGGTGGTGGTGCCGGTTACCGGTGCCCAGAAGAACAGGGTGCCGGTGTCGGAGTGAAAGTACTGGTTCTTGAAGCCTGACACCAACGTGGGCGTGCTGATGGTTTCGGCGGGCGTGCCTACGGGGACGCTGAGCATCCAGGTCGATAGATCTATCATGATTAAAGCCTTCCATTTTATCGCGGCGGTCGACTGCCGAGAAACCAACCCGGCCGCTTAGCTCGGGGTTGAGAGGGCGCTCTTTATAAGGACAGCAGATTTTTTTGTTAATGGTGGCACGCCGGACGATTGGCGCCATCCTTTCGTCGTTTTTCCTGCAGCCCGCTGATTTCGGGGGCTGTAGAAAATTACCGTTAGTCGGCTAAGCTGGGAATGGTAGGGTGCTGGCACTTTAACGGCTCCCGCTCTCTTGGATCCCGGTCTAGAGTAAGGAGCAATCTGTATCCGGTTTTTGTCAGCAAGCCGGTGCCAAAATGTCTTGATGAGAAGCATGCATGGAATGCGCGCAACCCCAGTCGAATGATGGCGGCTCAACCTTGTTGGTCGTCGATGACTATCCGGAAAACCTGATCAGCATGCGGGCCCTGCTCGAACGCCAGGATTGGAGAGTCGTGACCGCTGCGTCCGGGGTCGAGGCCTTGAGCATGTTGCTCGAGCATGAGGTCGACCTGGTGCTACTCGATGTGCAGATGCCAGGCATGGACGGGTTCGAGGTGGCTCGCCTGATGCGCGGCAGCCAGCGTACCCGGTTGACCCCGATTATCTTCCTCACCGCCAACGAACAGAACCAGGCGTCGGTGCTCAAGGGCTACGCCAACGGCGCCGTGGATTACCTGTTCAAGCCGTTTGACCCGCAGATTCTGCGGCCCAAGGTGCAAGCCCTGCTGGAACAGCAGCGCAACCGCCGCGACCTGCAGCGCCTGAGCCGTGACCTGGAAGCCGCCCGCGCCTTCAACGCCTCGGTGCTGGAGAACGCCGCCGAAGGCATCCTGGTGATCGACGAGAAAGGCCGCATCAGCTTTGCCAACCCGGCCATTTCCCGGCTGCTCAACGCCTCGGTGGCGGAACTGACGGGGGCCGAGCTGCTCAAGTTCGTGGCCAAGCCGGCCGTGTCCCAGTGGCAGGATTCCGAGTTCTACCGCGCCTACACCAACCGCGAAACCTTCCGCGTGCATGACGCGGTGCTGTGCACCGTGTCCGGCCAGCAGCTGCCTGCGGCGCTGTCCTGCGCACCGCTGCCGGGCGAGCAGCACGCCATGGTGGTGACCATCCTCGACATGTCGGTGGTGCGCAACCTGCACCAGCAACTCGAATACCAGGCCGTCACCGACCCGCTGACCGGTCTGCTCAACCGCCGCGGCTTCTACCAGACGGTGGAAAGCGCACTGGTGCGCAACGAACGCTCCGACAAGTCCCAGGCCTTGCTGTACCTGGACCTGGACGGCTTCAAGCGCATCAATGACAACCACGGCCACGACGCCGGCGACAAGGTGCTGCGCTGGGTGGCCGAGCAGCTCAAGGACTGCCTGCGCTCTTATGACATCGTCGCGCGCATGGGGGGCGATGAGTTCACTGCCCTGCTCGATACCCTCGAATACCCCGAGCAGGCGGCCAAGGTTGCGGAAAAACTGATCGACCGTGTGTCCATGTGCCAGCAGATCGACGGGCTGGACGTGACCCTGGGGGTCAGCATCGGCATCGCCACCTACCCCGAGTGCGGCTCCAACCTGGACAGCCTGCTGCGCGCGGCCGACATCGCCATGTACGCGGCCAAGCAGGCCGGCCGCCAGCAATACCGTTACTACGATCAGGACATGAACGGCCGCGCGCGGTCGCGCCTGATGCTGGAAGACAGCGTCAGCAGCGCCATCGAGAAGAAGGACTTCACCCTGGTGTACCAGCCCCAGGTGTCCATCGCCGATGGCCGTCTGCGCGGTTTCGAGGCGCTGTTGCGCTGGCGTCACCCCAGCGTCGGCGACGTGCCGCCGGGGCTGTTCATCCCGCTGCTGGAAGAGGCTCGGTTGATCAGCCGCCTCACCAGCTGGATCTACCATCAGGGGGCCGCCCAGCGGCACGCCTGGCGCGACAGCTTCGACGACCAGCTGATTCTCAGCATCAGCCTCAGTAACGCCCAATTCGCCATGCCCAACCTGGTGCCCGAGTTGCAGCGTGCCATTGCCATGAACGGCCTGCAGGCGCAGCAACTGGAAGTGGAGGTGGTGGAAACCTCGCTGATGCACAACCAGGAAGAAGCCATGCGCCAGCTCCACGAGCTGCACAACCTGGGCGTGCGCGTGGCCCTGGACGATTACGGCACCGGCAACTGCTCGCTGAAACTGCTGCGTGACCTGCCCATCGACACCCTCAAGCTGGACCGTCACCTGGTGGCGCGGCTGCCTGAGTCCACGCGTGATGCCACCCTGGCGCGCAGCGTCATCGACCTGTGTCGGGACTTCGACATCACGGTGATCGCCGAAGGCGTGGAAACTCGCGAGCAGTACCAGTGGCTGCAAGCCCACGGTTGCGAGCTGGCACAGGGCTTCATCGTTGCCAAGCCCCTGACCTCCGAAGATGCCACAGCCTTCCCCGGGCACTTCGATTGGAGCACGGTGTAAGGGCACAATTGGGTACACTGGCAGCTGAACTCCTTGTGTGCCGCTGCCATGACCCCGCTCAAATACCTGCAAGCCTACCCCGCGCACCTGCAAGACCAGGTGCGCACGCTGCTGGCCGAAGGGCGTCTGGGTGACTATCTGCAGCAGCGCTACCCCCAGCGTCACGATGTGCAGAGCGACAAGGCCCTGTACACCTACGCCCTGGAACTCAAGCAGGAACACCTGCGCAATGCGCCCAACCTGGACAAGGTGCTTTACGACAACCGCCTGGACCTGACCCACCGCGCGCTGGGGTTGCACACGGCGGTGTCGCGGGTGCAGGGCGGCAAGCTCAAGGCCAAGAAGGAAATTCGCATTGCCTCATTGTTCAAGGACGCCGCGCCGCAGTTCCTGAAAATGATCGTGGTGCACGAGCTGGCGCACCTGAAGGAATCGGACCACAACAAGGCCTTCTACAAGCTCTGCGAATACATGCAGCCGGGTTACCATCAGCTGGAATTCGACCTGCGAATCTACCTGACCTGGCGCGACCTGGCGCAATGACCGACAAGGAAAGCTCGATGGATGTCAGCAAGACCAAGACCAGTTTCTACCGCCGCCTGTACGTGGCCTGGCTGATCGACAGCGGCGCGGCCTGCACCGTGCCGGCCATCACCGAAGCCACCGGCATGCCCCGGCGCACGGCGCAGGACACCCTGCTGGCGCTGGCGGATCTGGACATTGTCTGCGAGTTTCAACAAGCCGAAGGCGAGCGCAACCACATCGGGCAGTATGTGGTGCGTGACTGGGGGGCGATCGACAAGGCGTGGATCGGGCGTAACCTGGCGACTATCAAGCAGACCCTGGGCTACCCCTGACGGCCCGCGTTGAGGCTATCGCGACCAAGGTCGGCTCCTACGCCGATCAGCGTAGGAGCCGACCTTGGTCGCGATAAGGGCGCCGCAGTTCACCCAGCCCGCCGCATGCCGATATGCGGAATATCATCCTCCAGATACTCCTCCCCCTCGGCCACAAACCCGTACTTGCCGTAATACCCCTGCAAATGCGCCTGCGCCGACAGGTAGATAGGCGCATGGGGCCACAGCTTGTCCGCATGCCACAGTGCCTGGGTCATCATTTCATGCCCCAGCCCCTGGCCGCGTGCAAACGGTGCGGTCACCACGCGGCCGATCACCACGTCGCCCTCATGGGCGGCAGGATCCAGCAGGCGCAGATATGCCGCCAGGCGGTCACCCTCCCAGCCCATCAGGTGGCAGGTGTCGCCTTCCAGGTCTTGCCCATCCACTTCCTGGTACGGACATTGCTGCTCCACCACGAAAACTTCAGTGCGCAGTTGAAGAATTCGGTACAGCTGGTCGATACCCAGATCAGCATGGTGTTTGCACACCCACTCGATGGTCATTTGAACTCCTCAACAATCGTGCTGTTAACCAGGTTGCCATCATAAAAGATGTGCGTGAGCTAAGGTTAGTGTCGGGGAAAATGCCTTTCACCCCGCCGTTCTTCAGGCTGGACCAACACGCTGGGCCAGGAGCCCGCTACAGGATCTTGAGCATGCTGCATTTGCTTCGAGCCTCGTATTTGCTTGGATTGCTGTTGGTGGCCGACGCGGCTTCAGCAGACAGATTGCGCCTGGTGGCCGATGCCTGGCCGCCCTTTACCGATGCCACCATGGTCAACGGCGGCCTTGCCACGGAGCTGGTTACCACCGCGTTGACCAGGGCCGGGTATGCCAGCGACTTCGAACAGGTGCCCTGGGCGCGTGCGCTGCTGGGGGTTGGCGAGGGGCGTTACGATGTACTGATCAACACGTGGTACAGCGAAGATCGCACCCACATCGGCGAGTTTTCCGGCAGCTACCTGCAAAACCGCATCTTGTTCGTAAAGCGCAAGGATTCGCCTATCGAGTTTCACGGCGACCTCAACGAGCTGCACCCGTACCCCATCTCCGTGGTGCGTGGTTACGCCTACTCAGGGGCCTTTGACAACGATGGTGACCTGCAGAAAATCCCGGTGCACAACTTCTCGATGGCCGTGCGCATGCTGGTGGCCGATCGGGTCAAGCTGACCCTGGAAGATGAGTACGTGGCCCGCTACTACCTGAGCCGGGAAGTGCCACGGGTGCGCAACAGCGTCGAATTCCTGCCCCAGCCCCTGAGCCTCAACCACCTGCACATTCTGGTGAGTCTCAAGAACCCCGACCACGCCAAGATCGTCGCCGCCTTCAACAAGGCCATCGGCCAGATGCAGGCCGATGGCAGCTACGCCCGATTACTCAAGCAGTACGGTATGTGATCAAGCGGCCGCCGGGGTGGCCTTGTCCTTGATCAGGTGCGCGGCCAGGGTACGCAGCGGGCCCAGCTGACGGCAAATCAGCGCCAGTTGCGTCTGTACCAGGCGCTGGCCTTCGTCGACTTCCTCGGGCATCTGCTCCAGCGCATTGGCCAGGGCTTCCTCGGCGTCGCTGTGCAGCGCCACCGGGGTCTTGTTGGCAAGGCTGGTGGCGATCTCGTCGATGCTGGCGGCCAGGGTCTGGCCGGTGCCTTCGATCAACTCCGAGCGGATGGCCTCGGGCAGCTCGGTGGCACGGTGCGCGCCCAGCCCCGACAGGTAGCTGAGCAGGGTGTGCGACAGCACCAGAAAGCGGAAGCCCACGTCGGCCTCTTTGCGGAAGTGCCCAGGCTCCATCAGCATGTTGGCCAGCGTGGTGGACAGCGCCGCGTCGGCGTTGTGCGCGTTGCGTCGGGCCAGGCGGTAGCTGAGGTCGTCGCGCTTGCCGCGCGCGTACTGCTCCAGAATCTGCCGCAGGTAGATGCTGTTGCAGGTCAGGGTGTTGGCCAGCACCTTGTTCAGGCGGCGGCCCTGCCAGTCAGGCAAGAACAGGAACACCGCGACGATGGCGATCAGGCTGCCGATAACCGTATCGATCAGGCGCGGCAGGAACAGCCCGTAGCCATCGCCCACCTGGTTGAAACAGAACAGCACCATCAGCGTGATGCCCGCCGTGGACACGGTGTAGCGCGTGGTGCGGTTGACGAAGAACACCAGGCCGGCGGCGATGGCGAACATCGACTGGATCAAGGGGCTCGGGAACAGGTTGAACAGTGCCCAGCCCACCGTCAGGCCAATGGCCGTGCCGATGATGCGCTGCCCCAGTTTGCGGCGGGTGGCGCCGTAGCTGGGCTGGCAGACGAACACCGTGGTCAGCATGATCCAGTAGCTTTGGGTGGTGGGCACCAGGTGCACGATGGCGTAGCACACCGACACCGCCAACGGCAGGCGCAGGGCGTGACGGAACAGCAGCGAGGTGGGCGTCAGGTTCTGCCTTACGCGCGCCCACATGTCCTTGAACGTGCGGGGCGAGCGGTCCAGCAGGCTGCTGTCGCTTTCATCGGCCAGCTTGTCGGGGTTGCTGGCGTCGCTGAGCAGGCGGTCCAGGGTGGCCAGGTTGGCCGCCAGCGCCCGCAGCGAGCGTAGCAGGCCGCGCCAGGCCGGGTTGCTCTGGATGCGCAGGTGCTCCAGGGAGGCGTGCAGGTCGCCCAGGGCTTCGGCGAAGCTGTCGTCGTAGACGAACGGCTGGCGCAGCTGGATCGACTCTGACAGCCGTCGGCACGCGGCGCCCTGCTGGCGCAGCAGGCGCTGGCAGCGGAACAGCACGTCGCTGTGGAAGAAGGCTTCGGACAGGGCGTTGTAGGGGTAGTGCGACGAGCTGGCGCGTTCGTGGACGTCCTGGGCCAGGAAGTACAGTTTCAGGTAACGGCTGATCTTCGACCCTGGCCGCCCACCGCCCACGCGGTGCAGGATGATTTCCTTGGTGGAGTTGAGCGCGGCCACCACGCGGCCGTTCTGCTTAGCCAGTTCCAGGCGCCGAGCTTCCACGTCCAGGCCGCGGATGGGCTCGAACAGGCTGGCCTTGAGCTTGAGGTAGTAGCCCAGTTCGCGGAACAGCTTGGCCAAGGCCTGCTGCACCGGCTGGTTGGCGAACAATGCCTGCCACAGCACCGACCACAGGCCGTACCAGGCCGCGCCGATCACCAGCAGCAGGGGTTCCTCCCAGAAATTGCTGGTTTCGCCGCCGCGCTGGTCCACGCCGATCATGGTGTACACCGCCACGATCAGCGTGGCGTAGGCCACTGCGTTATAGCGTTCGCCCAGGGCGCCGAGCATGGTCAGCCCGAAGGCGGCCAGCGCCAGGGCGCACACAAACAGATAGGGGTAGGGGAATAGCAGCTCCACCGACAGCGCCGAGCAACTGAAGCACACCAGCGTCACCGCCAATGCCTTGATACGGCCTTGCCAGTTGTCGTCGGTCTCGGCCAGGGCGCAGGCGATAATCCCGAGGAAGATCGGGATCAGCGAATGCATTTCCCGCTGGTACCAACAGAAGGCCATGGAACCGGTGAGGGCAATGAATACCCGCACGCTGTAGCTGAACTTGTCGAGCGCCCAAAGGCGGCGCATGTTTTGGCGAAACGAGGTCGATGCCATAGAGGGGGGCGAACCTGTTGGGCAGTTGATCTAAACAAAGCCGGTGGAGCGCGGCGATTCACTGTCGCCGCTCCCTTCTTACCAGCAAAATCTATTCCGGGATACTGCCCGCGGCGTTTTAGACGAACTGCGCTGCCGCGTAGCCCGAGGCCCACGCCCACTGGAAATTGAAACCACCCAGGTGGCCGCTGACATCCAGCACCTCGCCAACGAAATACAGCCCCGGCGTTTTCAGCGATTCCATGGTCTTGGACGACACTTCGCGGGTGTCCACGCCACCCAGGGTGACCTCGGCGGTACGGTAGCCCTCGGTGCCGGCCGGTACTACCTGCCAGGCGCCGAGCTTGTCGGCCACATCGCGCAGTTCGGCCGGGGTGTATTGCTTCATCGGCTTGGAGACGAACCAGTGGTCGGCCAGCAGGTTGGCCATCTTCTTGGTGAAGATCTCGCCCAGCAGTGTCTTCAATTCGCTGTTGGGGCGTTCGGCCTGTTGCTGTTGCAGCCAGCCCAAGGCGTCGTGATCGGGCAGCAGGTTGATTTCCACGGCGTCGCCGGGGTGCCAGAACGAGGAAATCTGCAGAATCGCCGGGCCGCTAAGGCCACGGTGAGTGAACAGGATGTTCTCGCGAAAGCTTTGGTCGTTGCAGCTGACCAGGCAGTCCACCGAGGTGCCGGACAGCTCGGTGCACAGTTCCTTGAGCTGGTCGGTGATGGTGAACGGCACCAGGCCTGCGCGGGTAGGCAGCACGTCGTGGCCGAACTGGCGGGCGATCTGGTAGCCGAAGCCGGTGGCGCCCAGGGTGGGGATCGACAGGCCGCCGGTGGCCACCACCAGCGACTGGCAGGTCACCTGGCCCATGCTGGTGTTCAGCAGGTAGCCGGCTTCGGTTTTCTCGATGTGCTGCACCGAGGTGTCCAGGCGCAGGTCGACGTTCACCTGGTTGCACTCTTCGAGCAGCATTTCCAGAATGTCGCTGGATTTGTTGTCGCAGAACAGCTGGCCCAGCTTCTTCTCGTGGTACGGCACGCCGTGCTTGGCCACCATGGCGATGAAGTCCCACTGGGTGTAGCGGGCCAGCGCCGACTTGCAGAAATGCGGGTTCTGCGAGAGGAAGTTGGCAGGTTCGGCGTACATATTGGTGAAGTTGCAGCGCCCTCCGCCCGACATCAGGATCTTTTTGCCGGCCTTGTTGGCGTGATCGATAAGCAGCACCTGGCGGCCGCGGGCGGCGGCGCTGAAGGCGCACATCAGGCCTGCGGCCCCTGCGCCAATGATCACAACGTCGGTAGAGCGCACAACATCATCCTCGAAAATGGGGGGGTGTCACAACACCGTAGCCGCTGCCGCCAGGCTGCGCGGGCCGGGGTGCCCGCTGGAGAGTTTCAGTGGGGCACAGCGCCAGCGCAGCCTGGCGGCAGCGGCTACGGGATTTGGCTGATCAGAGAATACGCACGCGCAGCGAGCGGCCCTTGATCTTGCCGTTGTTCAGGCGCTGCAACGCCTGCTTGGCGATGTCGCGGTCCACGGCCACGTAGGCCTGGAAGTCGAAGATCGCGATCTTGCCCACCTGGGCACCCGGGATGCCGGCGTCACCAGTCAGTGCACCCAGGATGTCGCCCGGACGAACCTTGTCCTTGCGCCCGGCAGCAATGCACAGGGTCGCCATGGGCGGCAGCAGCGGGCCGCCGGCCTGGGCGGTCAGGCTGTCGACCGGCTGCCAGTTGAGTGGCGACTTCTGCAGTTGCTCGATGGCCTGGGCACGCTGCGCCTCGGCAGGGGCCACGAAGCTGATCGCCAGGCCGTTCTCGCCGGCACGGCCGGTACGGCCCACGCGGTGAATGTGGATTTCCGAATCACGGGCCAGCTCGACGTTGATCACCATGTCCAGCGAATCGATGTCCAGACCACGGGCGGCAACGTCGGTGGCCACCAGCACCGAGGTGCTGCGGTTGGCGAACATGGCCAGTACCTGGTCGCGGTCGCGCTGCTCAAGGTCACCGTTCAGGGCCACGGCGCTGATGCCCTTGGCGGTCAGGTGGTCGACCACTTCCTGGCACTGCTGCTTGGTGTAGCAGAACGCTACGCAGGACTGCGGGCGGAAATGGCCCAGGGCCTTGGTCACGGCGCTCAGGCGGTCGTCCGGGCTGATCTCGTAGAAACGCTGCTCGATCTGGCTGTCGGCGTGCAGCGACTCGGCCTTGACGGTCTGCGGGTCACGCATGAACTTGGAGGCCAACTGCTTGATGCCCACCGGGTAGGTGGCCGAGAACAGCAGGGTCTGGCGACGGGCCGGGGTCTGCTCGATGATGTCTTCGATGGCGTCGTAGAAGCCCATGTCCAGCATGCGGTCGGCTTCGTCCAACACCAGGGTGTTGAGGCCGTCCAGTACCAGCGAGCCCTTGCGCAGGTGCTGCTGAATACGGCCCGGGGTGCCGACGATGATGTGCGCGCCGTGTTCCAGCGAGGCAATCTGCGGGCCCAGCGAGACGCCGCCGCACAGGGTCAGCACCTTGATGTTGTCTTCGGCGCGGGCCAGGCGGCGGATTTCCTTGGCCACCTGGTCAGCCAGCTCGCGGGTGGGGCACATGATCAGTGCCTGGCAGCCGAAATAGCGCGGGTTGATCGGGTTCAGCAGGCCGATGCCGAAGGCGGCGGTCTTGCCGCTGCCGGTCTTGGCCTGGGCGATCAGGTCCATGCCTTTGAGGATCACCGGCAAGCTTTGCGCCTGAATCGGCGTCATCTGGGCATACCCGAGGGATTCCAGGTTGGCCAGCATGGCGGCGGACAAAGGCAAAGTATTAAAAGCGGTGGCAATGGTGGTCACGGGACTGGCCTGCAAAACAAAATGTCGCGCAGTGTACCAGCCCCATGGCCTTTGGCCCTAAGCCTCTATCTCCGGTTCCGGACGAACAGCGTTGCCGCTGGCCTTTTTGCCGTCGGCGTTGGACAGCTGCACGAAGATTGCCGCCGCCAGCATGGCCATGATGCCGATCGTCAGGAAGGTCAGCTGGAACGCCTGCAGCACATTGGTGCCGGCCTCGGTGCTGAAACCGCCCAGCAGGGCGCCGGCGCAGGCCACGCCCAGGCTCAGGGACAGCTGCGCCACCACTGACAGCAGGCTATTGCCGCTGCTGGCGCTGGCGTCGTCGAGGTCGATCAGAGTCACGGTGTTCATCGCGGTGAACTGCAGGGAGTTCACCGCGCCCATCACGCCCAGCTGAATCAACAGCACGATATAGGGCGTGTCCGGCGTCACCAGGCCCATGCTGGCCAGCATCACGCCCAGGGCCAGGGTATTGGCCGTGAGTACGATGCGGTAGCCGAAGCGCTCGATCAGCGGTCGCGCCACTGACTTGGCGATCATGGCCGAGGCGGCCAACGGCAACATGCTCATGCCCGCCTGGGCCGGCGAATAACCCAGCGCCACCTGCAACAGCAACGGCACCAGAAAGGGCAGGGCGCCGCTGCCCAGGCGGGCGAACAGGTTGCCCAGAATGCCCACGGCAAAGGTGCGGGTGCGGAACAGGGTGGGCGAGAACAGCGGCTCGGGGTCGTGGGCGGCACGCACCCAGTAGGCCGCCAGGCAAGCCATGCCGGCGAACAGCAACAGCATCACCCGCAGGTGCGGCAGGTGCAGCTCGCCCAGGCCTTCCATGGCGATGGTGATCAGCACCATGGCGGCGCCGAACATCAGGAAGCCCAGGGTATCGAAGTGCGTGCGGCTGCTGCCGCGCAGGTCCGGGACGATGCTCCACACCGCCCAGCAACCCAGCAGGCCCACCGGCAGGTTGATCAAAAATATCCAGTGCCAGCTCAGGTATTCCACCATCCAGCCGCCCAGGGTGGGGCCGATCAGTGGGCCCAGCAGGCCGGGAATGGTGACGAAGCCCATGATGCGCACCAGGTCGGAACGCGGATACGCCCGCAGCACCACCAGCCGTCCCACCGGCAACATCAGCGCGCCGCCCAGGCCTTGCAGCACGCGGGAGATGATCAGCATCGTGAGGCTGCCCGATACCGCGCAGGCCAGCGAACCCAGGCTGAACAGGGCGATGGCGCTGAAGAAGATATGCTTGGTGCCGAAGCGATCGGCGAGCCAGCCCGAGGCCGGGATCAGCAGGGCCACGGTGAGCATGTAGGCGATGACCACCGACTGCATGCGCAACGGGTCTTCGGCCAGGTCGCGGGCCATGGCGGGCAGGGCGGTGTTGAGGATGGTGCCGTCCAGGGACTGCATGAAGAAAGCGATGGCGACTACCCAGGGCAGCAGCTTGGCGGTGCGGGGGTCTAGAAGGGCCGGCATGACATCCCTTGCTTGTGTGGGGGAGTGCCTAGCTTAGGTGGGTCCGGTGATTTGTCGCAAGTTGTAGCCGCTGCCGCAGGCTGCGCTGGCCCTCGCCTACGCTGGAGATTCCCAGTGAGGCGTAGGGCCAGCGCAGCCTGGCGGCAGCGGCTACAGGTTAGTGCACTGCGCGCAGTGGTGCTTTGCGCACCGGTGCATCACCCGCCACATAGTAATCAGCCGTACTACGCGGCAACGGCTGACGCCCACGAATCTTGTCGGCGATTTTCTCGGCCATCATGATCGTCGGGGCATTCAGGTTGCCAGTGGTGATGATCGGCATGATCGACGCATCCACCACGCGCAGGCTCTGCAGGCCATGCACACGGCCCTGGCCATCGACCACGGCCATCTCGTCGGTGCCCATCTTGCACGAGCACGAGGGGTGGAACGCGGTCTCGGCGTGCTCGCGCACGAACTTGTCCAGCTGCTCGTCGGTCTGCACCTCGATGCCGGGGCTGATTTCGCGGCCACGGAATTCGTCCAGCGCCGGCTGCTGCATGATTTCACGGGTCAGGCGGATGCCGTCGCGGAACTCCTGCCAGTCCTGCTCGGTGGCCATGTAGTTGAAGAGGATGCTCGGGTATTCGCGCGGGTTCTTCGACTTCACCTGCACGCGGCCGCGGCTTGGCGAGCGCATGGAGCCCACGTGGGCCTGGAAGCCGTGTTCCTTCACGCCATTGCTGCCGTTGTAGTTAATCGCCACCGGCAGGAAGTGGTACTGAATGTTCGGCCATTCGAATTCCGGACGGGTGCGGATAAAGCCACCGGCCTCGAACTGGTTGCTGGCGCCGATGCCGGTGCCGTTAAACATCCACTCGGCGCCGATGGCCGGCTGGTTCCACCACAGCAGTGACGGGTACAGCGACACCGGCTTGGTGCAGGCGTACTGCAAGTACATTTCCAGGTGGTCCTGCAGGTTCTGGCCGACGCCAGGCAGGTCGTGCACCACGGGAATGTCCAGGGTCTTGAGCAGGTCCTTCGGACCTACGCCGGAACGTTGCAGAATCTGCGGCGACGCGATGGCGCCGCTGCACAGCAGCACTTCCTTGCGGGCACGGGCTTCAACCGGGGTGTTGCTGTCGCCCACCAGGTAGGACACGCCCACGGCGCGCTTGCCGTCGAACAGGATGCGGTCGGTCAGCGCGTGGGTGACGATGGTCAGGGTGTCACGCTGCTTGGCGGTGTCCAGGTAGCCACGGGCGGTGCTGGCGCGGCGGCCCTTTGGCGTGACGGTACGGTCCATGGGGCCGAAGCCTTCCTGCTGGTAACCGTTGAGGTCGTCAGTGCGCGGGTAACCGGCCTGCACGCCGGCCTCGACCATGGCGTGGAATAGCGGGTTGTTGCCGGCCTTGGGCGTGGTGACGCTGACCGGGCCTTCGCCGCCGTGGTAGTCGTTGGCGCCGATGTCACGGGTTTCGGCCTTGCGGAAGTACGGCAGGCAGTCCAGGTAGGTCCAGTCTTCCAGGCCCGGCAGCTTGGCCCAGCCGTCGTAGTCCATGGCGTTGCCGCGGATGTAGCACATGCCGTTGATCAGCGACGAGCCACCCAGGCCCTTGCCACGGCCGCATTCCATGCGACGGTTGTCCATGTGCGGCTCGGGATCGGTCTCGTAGGCCCAGTTGTAGCGGCGGCCTTGCAGCGGGAAGGCCAGGGCGGCGGGCATCTGGGTGCGGAAGTCGGCGCGGTAGTCGGGGCCGCCGGCTTCCAGCAGCAGGACGGTGACGCCTGCATCTTCGGTCAGGCGGGTGGCCAGGGTGTTACCGGCCGAGCCGGCACCGATGATGATGTAATCGAATTCTTTGGACATTTCTGCTCCCTGTCAAAGTCGTAGGGTGGGCAAATGCCTATGGGATGTGAAACCCGTGGGAGCGGGCTCTGCCCGCGAAAAGGTCGGCGGCGATCCATTCGCGGGCAGAGCCCGCTCCCACAAGTACCCATTCCCACAGGGAAAGGGCGCGGCGTTTAGAAGACCGAGGCGTACTCGCCCAGCTCGACCTGGATCGATTTGATCCGGGTGTACTGGTTCAGCGAGCTGATGCCGTTCTCGCGGCCCACGCCCGATTGCTTGTAGCCGCCCACTGGCATCTTGGCGTCGGATTCGCCCCAGGCGTTGATCCAGCAGATACCGGCTTCCAGCTGATGAATCACGCGGTGCGCGCGGGTAAGGTTCTGGGTGACGATACCGGCGGCCAGGCCGAAGTCGGTGTCGTTGGCACGGCGGATCACTTCTTCTTCGCTGTCGTAGCCGAGGATGGCCATTACCGGGCCGAAGATCTCTTCACGGACGATGGTCATGTCGTCGCGGCAGTCGGTGAACACGGTCGGGGCCACGTAGGCGCCCTGGGCGAATTCACCTTCGGTCAGGCGCTGGCCGCCGCACAGTACGCGGGCGCCTTCTTCCTTGCCCTTGGCGATGTAGCCCAGCACGCTTTCCATGTGGGCGAAGCTCACCAGCGGGCCGAAGTTGGTGTTCTCGTCCTGCGGGTTGCCGACGCGGATGCGCTGCACGCGCTCGACGATCTTGGCTTCGAAGGCGGCCTTCAGGGCGTTGGGCACGAACACGCGGGTGCCGTTGGTGCACACCTGGCCCGAGCTGTAGAAGTTGGCCATCATGGCGATGTCGGCGGCGCGGTCCAGGTCGGCGTCGTCGAAAATGATCAGCGGGCTCTTGCCGCCCAGTTCCATGGTCACTTCCTTCAGCGAGCTGCTGGAGGCGCTGGCCATGACCTTCTTGCCGGTGTCGGTGCCGCCGGTGAAGGAGATTTTCTCGATGCGCGGGTGCTCGGTCAGCCAGCTGCCCACTTCGCGGCCGCTACCGGTCAGTACGTTGAACACACCTGCCGGCAGGCCAGCCTCGGTGTATATCTCGGCCAGCTTCAGGGTGGTCAGCGACGTCACTTCGCTGGGCTTGAAGATCATCGCGTTGCCGGCGGCCAGGGCCGGGGCCGATTTCCACAGGGCAATCTGGATCGGGTAGTTCCAGGCACCGATGCCCACGGTCACGCCCAGCGGCTCGCGACGGGTGTAGACGAACGAGGTGTCGCGCAGCGGGATCTGCTCGCCTTCGATGGCCGGCACCAGGCCTGCGTAGTATTCCAGCACGTCGGCACCGGTGACGATGTCCACGTAGCGGGTTTCGGAGTAGGCCTTGCCGGTGTCCAGGGTTTCCAGGGCGGCCAGCTCGTCGTTGCGCTCACGCAGGATGTCGACGGCGCGGCGCAGGATGCGCGAACGCTCCATGGCGGTCATGGCGGCCCAGACTTTCTGGCCCTTTTCGGCGCTGACCACAGCGCGCTCCACGTCAGCCTGGGTGGCCCGTTGCACGTGGGCAAGGACCTCGCCGTTGGCCGGGTTGATGGCGTCGAAGGTGGCGTCGCTGGAAGCGTCCACGTAACCGCCGTCAATGTAGAGTTTTTGCAGTTCGAAACGGGCCATAGTGTCCTCGCAAGTGCTTGTCTGGGTAGCTGGGCAGATGCGAGCGGCGAACCGTCAGTGCATCTGCTTTGCCAATTGCTGATCCATGTATTCGTAGGCGATTTGCTGCGCCTGCTCAGTGTCAAAGGCGTCGCCCGAAAGCGCGCCGCGCAACCACAGGCCGTCGATCAGTGCAGCCAGCCCGCGGGCGGCGCTGCGTGCCTGTTCCTGCGGCAATACGCGGCGGAACTGGCAGCACAGGTTGGAATACAGGCGGTGGTCGTTGATCCGCTGCAACCGGTGCAAAGACGGCTGGTGCATGCTGGCGGCCCAGAAGGCCAGCCAGGTTTTCATTGCCGGGCCGTTGACCTGGCTGGCGTCGAAGTTGCCTTCGATGATCACCTGCAGGTGGGCGCGGGGGCTTTCGTCCCCCAGTGCCTGGCGCCGCGCCCTCACGTTCTCGATCAGGGCGTTCATCAGGTAGCGCATGGTCGCCGCGATCAGGCCGTTCTTGTCCTGAAAGTAGTGACTGATGATTCCGTTCGACACACCCGCCAGGCGGGCGATCAGCGCAATGCTGGCATCTGCCATGCCGACCTGATCGACCGCAAGCAGCGTGGCTTCGATCAACTGCTGGCGGCGGATGGGCTGCATACCGACCTTGGGCATTGAAAACTTCTCCTTTGGCCTTGCGACGGACAGCAAGCCGCCCGTCTCGGCGAAGACCAGTCTATTTTGTTTTGATTGAACGTTCAATCAACAAAGAATAAGCTCTGCGACAATTTGTGCCATTGACATGCTTTGCGGGCGTCCGAGTGGCACAAATGGCACCCCGAAAAAAATCGAGGTGCTTTATATCACTCCTGGGCGTGTGGGCATTGCTCCATTCGCCTAAGGAATGAGTCCTTGTGTGTCTTTCTCTCGCACTGCCTGGAGCATCTGTGCCATGAGTTCTGCCTCCCTGATCAAGAACCCCTCCGAAAGGGTTCGGCTCAACCCCGTCGTGTTTTATGCATCGACGATTTTGATACTGCTGCTGACCGCGGTGCTGATCGCCGCACCCCAACAGGCCGGGCATATGCTGGGCGTGGCCCAGGATTGGCTGTCCAAGAGTTTTGGCTGGTATTACATGCTGGTCATCGGCGCCTACCTGGTG
The DNA here is from genome assembly GCF_056278815.1 of Pseudomonas sp. TE3644. Taxonomy (NCBI): domain Bacteria; kingdom Pseudomonadati; phylum Pseudomonadota; class Gammaproteobacteria; order Pseudomonadales; family Pseudomonadaceae; genus Pseudomonas; species Pseudomonas sp. TE3644. The sequence continues at coordinate 6,891,192 of NZ_JBWBQF010000001.1, forward strand.
TTTGTGGTGGCACTGGCGTTCACTTCTTTCGGCAAACTCAAGCTGGGTACCAAGGACGACACCCCCGATTTCAGCTACGGCGCATGGGCCGGCATGCTGTTCTCTTCCGGCATCGGCATTTCGCTGCTGTACTTTGGCGCTTCCGAGCCGCTGGACCACTTTTTCAACCCGCCCGAGGGCGTTTCGGCCAGCCATGAAGCCGCTCGTCAGTCCATTCAACTGACATTCCTGCATTGGGGCCTGCACGGCTGGGCGATCTACGCGTTGGTGGGGTTGGCCGTGGCCTATTTCGCCTACCGCCACAACCAGCCGCTGGCGCTGCGTTCGGCCTTGTACCCGCTGGTCGGCCAGCGCTGGGTCAAGGGCCTGGCGGGCGATGCGGTGGACGGTTTCGGCATGTTCGTGACCCTCCTGGGCCTGGTGACCAACCTGGGCATTGGCGCCATGCAGGTGTCGTCGGGGCTGGAACACTTGTTTGGCATGGAGCACAGCAACACCAACCTGCTGATCGTGATCCTGGTGATGAGCACCGTGGCTACGATTGCCGCGGTGTCGGGGGTGGAGAACGGCATCCGCCGGCTGTCCAACCTCAATATCGTGCTGTTCAGCGGCCTGCTGATTTTCGTGCTGCTGGCCGGTAACACCCTGCACCTGCTCAATGGCTTCATCCAGAACATCGGCGACTACCTGAACGGTGTGGTGCTGAAGACCTTTGACTTGTACGTCTACACCGGCGACGTCGCCAAGTCCGAGCGCTGGCTGGGCCTGTGGACCCTGTTCTACTGGGCGTGGTGGATTTCCTGGGCGCCATTCGTGGGCATGTTCATCGCGCGTATTTCCCGTGGCCGCACGGTGCGTGAACTGATCTTCGGCGTGCTGCTGATTCCGCTGGGTTTCACCCTGGCGTGGCTGTCGGTGTTCGGCAATACCGCGCTGGACCTGGTGATGAACCAGAACGCGGTGGAGTTGGGCAAGACGGCGCTGGAACAGCCGTCCATGGCCATGTACCAGTTGCTGGACCACTACCCGGCGTCGAAGATCGTCATCGGCGTGGCCATTTTCGTCGGCTTCGTGCTGTTCCTGACCCCAGCCGATTCCGGCGCGGTGATGATGGCCAACCTGTCGTGCAAAGGCGGCGACGTGGATGAAGATGCCCCTCACTGGTTGCGTATCCTCTGGTCGGCGATCATTACCCTGGTAACCATCGGCCTGCTGTTTGCAGGCAACTTCGAAGCCATGCAGACCATGGTGGTGCTGGCTGGCCTGCCGTTCTCGGTGGTGCTGGTGCTGTTCATGTTCGGGCTGGTGAAGGCCATGAAACAGGACGCCAAGGTCGAAGAAGACCGGTTGGAGCAGATGCAGGCGGAGTTGCTGGCGCTGGGTGGCCGGGAGTTTATCCGCCGTTGAGTTGCCTTACCCCCTGTGGGAGCGGGCTCTGCCCGCGAAGAAAACACCGCGTATTAGCTTATTCACCGCGGTGGCTGCTTCGCGGGCAGAGCCCGCTCCCACAATGGCCTTCTTTGGTGTGGGCGAGTGGGCCTATCACCCCAGATTCTTACCCAGCAGCGCGTGATACAGCTCGCTGTCCCCCAGAATACCCACCACCCGGTTGCCATCCTGCAACACCAGCTTGTTGCCGGTGTGGTAACGAATCTGCAGCGCATCGCGCATGCCGATGTCCGCGCCTACCACGGTCGGCTGACGGCCCAGGCCTTCCACGGCCTGCCCCGGTACCCATTGCTGCAAGTCCAGCACGCCCGCACCCTGGCGCGCACCCTTGATGGTGTTGCCTTCGGCCAGGTCAATCCACGAGTCGCCGCCCGGGTCCAGGCACACCGAGCCGTTGATGCGCTTGCAGTTGTCCAGCGTGCGCATCAGGCTGCGGCCGCACAGTACGTTCAGCGGGTTGGTGTGGGCGACGAAGGTACGTACGTAGTCATCGGCCGGGTTCAGCACGATTTCTTCCGGCTTGCTGTACTGAATGATCTTGCCGTCTTTCATGATGGCGATGCGGCTGCCCAGTTTCAGCGCCTCATCCAGGTCGTGGCTGACGAAAACGATGGTCTTGCTGAGCTTGTTCTGCAGCGCCAGCAGTTCGTCCTGCAGGCCCTGGCGGATCAGCGGGTCAAGGGCCGAGAAGGGTTCGTCCATCAGCAGGATGTCGGCGTCCATCGCCAGGGCGCGGGCCAGGCCGACCCGTTGCTGCATGCCGCCGGACAGTTCGTCGGGCTTCTTGTTGCGCCACTGGGTCAGGCCCACCAGCTCCAGCTTCTCTTCCACCAGCTTGCGCCGTTCCTTTTCAGGGCGGCCCTGCATTTCCAGGCCAAAACTGATGTTTTCACGCACGGTCAGCCAGGGCATCAGCGCGAACTTCTGGAACACCATGGCGATGCGCTTGGTGCGCATCAGTTTCAATTCGGCCGGGGTGCAGTTGGCAATGTCGATCTGCGAGCCTTCGTGCTCGATGAACAGGTTGCCACGGCTCACGGTATTCAGGCCGTTGATGCAGCGCAGCAGGCTGGACTTGCCTGAACCGGACAGGCCCATCAACACGCAGATCTCGCCCTTGTTGATGTCCAGGCTGGCCTTTTCCACGCCCACCACCTGGCCGGTCTTTTTCAGGATCTCATCCCGCGACAGGCCCTGGTCCAGCAGGCTGAGGGCCTCCCGCGGTTTATTGGTGAAGACGACGTCTACCTTGTCGAAGCGGATTATGCTCATGCGTCACCCCCTACTTTTGCATCGGGTTGTTTGCAGATACGGTCGAGCATGATCGCCAGCAGCACGATGGCCAGGCCTGCTTCGAAGCCCAGGGCGATATCGGCGGTGTTGAGTGCGTTGACCACGGGTTTGCCCAGGCCATCGGCGCCCACCAGGGCGGCGATCACCACCATCGACAGCGACAGCATGATGCACTGGGTGATGCCGGCGGCGATGCTGGGCATGGCGTGCGGCAGTTCGATACGCGACAGCAGCTGGCCGCGCGAGCAGCCAAAGGCCTTGCCAGCGTCCAACAGTTCGTGGGGCACGTCGCGGATGCCCAGGTAGGTCAGGCGGATGGGCGCGGCAATCGCGAACACCACCGTGGAAATCAGCCCCGGCACCACGCCCAGGCCGAACAGAGTGAGGGTTGGGATCAGGTACACGAAGGTCGGTACGGTCTGCATCAGGTCCAGCACGGGGCGCATCATGGTGTAGAACATGGGCTTGTGCGCCGCGACGATGCCCAGCGGCACGCCGATGGCCACGCACACCAGGGTGGCGAACAGCACCTGGGCCAGGGTTTCCATGGTTTCCTGCCAGTACCCCAGGTTGAGGATCAACAGGAATGACAGCACCACGAAGGCAGTCAGCCCCCACTTGCGCTGGATGAAGTGCGCCAGCGCGGCAATCAGGAAGATCAGGGCAAAGGGGTTGAACCAGGTCAGGCAGAACGTCAGGCCATGGATCATTGCTTCGAGGGAGGAGGAAATGCTGTCGAAGGTGCTGGCGCCGTTTCGCGTCAGCCAGTCGACGAAGCCGGCGATGTATTGGCCCAGCGGGATTTTATGATCAGTCAGCATGGTAATGAACGTCCGCATGCAAGTTGAAAGAACGTCTTGCGGCGGGCGTACCCGCCGCAAGTTCAGCGGTTACTGCGCAAGCTTGGCTTTGGCGGCCTCCAGGCCTGGTTTGCCGTCCACGGTGGTCACGCCCGCCAGCCAGGTGTCGAGCACTTGCGGGTTTTTCTTCAGCCACGCCTTGGCGGCCACGGCTGGCTTCATCTTGTCGTCCAGCACGTTGCCCATCAGCGAGCTTTCCATCGGCAGGGTGAAGGCCAGGTTTTTCAGCAACTGGCCCACGTTGCTGCATTCCTGGGTGTAGCCCTTGCGCACGTTGGTGTAGATGGTGGCCTGGCCGAAGTTGGGGCCGAAGTAGTCATCGCCGCCGGTCAGGTATTTGATTTTGAAGCGGGTGTTCATTGGGTGCGGTTCCCAGCCCAGGAACACCACGTCGGTGTTGCGGCGCTGGGCGCGGTCAACCTGGCTGAGCATGCCGGCTTCGCTGGACTCGACCACCTTGAAACCTGCGTCCTTGAGGCCGAAGGCGTTCTTGTCGATCATGCTCTGGATCAGGCGGTTACCGTCGTTGCCCGGCTCGATGCCGTAGATCTTGCCGTCCAGTTCCTTCTTGAATTTGGCGATGTCGGCGAAGTCGTGCAGGCCCTTGTCGTACAGCGCCTGGGGCACTGCCAGGGTGTACTTGGCGTTTTCCAGGTTGGCGCGCACGGTTTCCACGGTGCCGGCATCACGGTAGGCCTTGATGTCGTTTTCCATGGTCGGCATCCAGTTGCCGAGGAATACATCCATGTTCTTGCCGTCAGCCAGGGATTTGTAGGTAACCGGCACCGAGATCATGGTGGTGTTGGTCTTGTAGCCCAGCGACTGCAGCACGGCGCTGGTAACGGCCGTGGTGACGGTAATGTCAGTCCAGCCGACGTCGGAGAAATTCACGGTCTGGCACTGCGCCGGTTCGGCGGCGTTGGCCAGCATCGGCAGACTCAGCATGGCGGCCAACAACAACGATGGTGAACCTTTCATGGGGTTGCGCTCCTGGATGTTTTTTCTCGGGCGGCCTGCTCAGGCTGACCCGCTTTCTGGTCGCGGTTGGGTGGCGGGCGGCGCTCTGGAAAGACAGCGCTAGCCGGGTGCCTTGCAATCGAGTCGAGACTGATCATGGACCAGTGAAAAACCGTCGCCTACAGGGGGCGTCGTAACCAGTACATAGGGAGTCGCTTCCAGTGCCGGTGGTGTCGCTTACAGATTTTCCTGGCCCTGGAAAGCCCATTTTCGACCGCCGGCATCGCCGAAAACGGCCCCTGGCAGGGCTGGGCGCTGGTGGGCATGAGCGGGTCGGTTGCAGACGTCGCACCCGTGGCCGGAAGCCCGATGATGAAGGCAATCCGGCGCACGTGGCTCAAGCGTAGCAGTTGCGCCAGTGGCCGCAGTGGCGGCCCGGTCTGCCCAATTCAGGAGGTGCGCGGCAATGGCTATCAGTGTGTTTGACCTGTTCAAGATCGGCATCGGGCCGTCCAGTTCCCATACGGTGGGGCCCATGCGCGCCGCCGCGTTGTTCGTGCAGGGCCTGTGCGAACGCGGCGAACTGCAGCAGGTGACACGCGTGGAAGTGCGCCTGTATGGCTCGCTGTCCGCCACCGGCGTGGGCCACGGCAGCGACAACGCCGTGATCATGGGCCTGATGGGCGAATGGCCGGATGCCGTGGACCCCACCAGCATCGGTCAGCACATCGCCACCCTGCGTGAAACCGACACCTTGAAGCTGGCCAACGAGCGGCCCATCCCGTTCGTGTGGCAGCGCGACATGCTGCTGCTGGACGAAAACCTGCCCTACCACCCCAACGCCATGACCCTGATCGCCGAGGGCGAGGCGGGCGAACTGCATCGCGACACCTACTACTCGGTGGGCGGCGGTTTTGTGGTGGACTCGGCCCAGGCCGCCAGTGGTGTGCTGGACGCCGACAACACCGTGTTGCCCTACGATTTCGACACCGCCGTGGAACTGCTGGAGCTGTGCGAGCAAAACGACCTGCGCGTGTCGCAACTGATGATGGCCAACGAGAAAGTCTGGCGCAGCGAAGCGGAAATCCGCGCCGGCCTGATGAAGCTCTGGCGCGCCATGCAGGACTGCGTTGAACACGGCCTCAAGCACGAAGGCATTCTGCCCGGCGGCCTCAACGTACGCCGTCGCGCGGCACGCCTGCACCGCAGCTTGCAGGAACTGAACAAACCCAATGTCATCGGTTCCACCCTCAGCGCCATGGAGTGGGTGAACCTGTTCGCCCTGGCGGTCAACGAAGAGAATGCCGCCGGCGGGCGCATGGTCACGGCGCCGACCAACGGTGCGGCAGGCATCATCCCGGCGGTGCTGCATTACTACATGAAGTTCAGCGACGAGGTCAGCGAGGCCAACGTCGTCGATTACCTGCTGGCGGCCGCGGCCATCGGCATCCTGTGCAAGAAGAATGCGTCCATCTCCGGCGCCGAGGTGGGCTGCCAGGGCGAAGTCGGTTCGGCCTGCGCCATGGCGGCGGCGGGGCTGGCGGAGATCCTGGGGGCTACCCCGGCGCAACTGGAAAACGCTGCCGAGATCGGCCTGGAACACAATCTGGGCCTGACCTGCGACCCGGTGGGCGGCCTGGTGCAGGTGCCGTGCATCGAGCGCAACGCCATCGCTGCGGTAAAGGCCATCAACGCGGCGCAGATGGCCCTGCGTGGCGACGGCCAGCACTTCATTTCCCTGGACCGGGTGATCCGCACCATGCGCGACACCGGCGCCGACATGCACGACAAGTACAAGGAGACGTCGCGCGGCGGCCTGGCAGTCAGCGCCATCGAGTGCTGACCCTGCGCTGTTTTCGTTCACAGTGCGTTTTGCCCGCAACGTTTTGGCGCGTTTAGCGCTCATCGTTTCCTGCAGCGGCGACCCTCCTTCGGGCGCCGCTCGTTCGTGCTTGCGGTGACACTGTTTACCCACGTTCCGCCTGTCGCTTCACACAAGTGCTACCGAAGTGCTCACAGCCCTTGAGGCCTGCCGAAGATGTCCATTGGCCATCTGCGGCATCTGGCCGCATCGCGACGTCGTTTTCAGGATTTATTGAATAGCCATTCAACTTTAGGCATGGCATTTGCGTTGTCATTGCAAAGCCCTCCTTCAAGCAGGGCCATAAGAAGAGCCTCCGCCTGAGGCCATCACCCGCTTTGAGTGAGGAGATACCGCGATGACGTCGTTCAACTCCGGGGCCCAACCCCAGACCCGTACGCCTCAATCCATCGGCTTTCTGCTGCTGGATAATTTCACGCTGATTTCCCTGGCCTCTGCAGTAGAACCCCTACGCATGGCCAACCAGTTGTCCGGCCGCGAGCTGTATCGCTGGACGACCTTGAGCGTGGACGGCGGGCAGGTCTGGGCCAGCGATGGCCTGCAGATCACCCCGGATGCGGCAATGCACAAGGCTCCGGCCATGGATACCGTGATTGTCTGTGGCGGCGTCGGCATTCAACGCACCGTGACCCGCGAGCACGTGACCTGGCTGCAAAGCCAGGCCCGCCAGTCCAAGCGTCTGGGCGCTGTGTGCACCGGCAGCTGGGCCCTGGCCTGCGCCGGTCTGCTGGACGGTTTCGATTGCAGCGTGCACTGGGAATGCCTGGCCTCGATGCAGGAAGCCTTCCCGCGCGTGGCCATGAGCACCCGCCTGTTCACCCTGGACCGTAACCGTTTCACCAGCTCGGGCGGCACCGCGCCGCTGGACATGATGCTGCACCTGATCAGCCGCGACCACGGTCGTGAACTGTCGGCGGCCATCTCCGAGATGTTCGTGTACGAGCGTATCCGCAACGAACAGGACCACCAGCGCGTGCCGCTCAAGCACATGCTGGGCACCAACCAGCCCAAGCTGCAGGAAATCGTGGCGCTGATGGAAGCCAACCTGGAAGAGCCGATCGATCTGGATGAGCTGGCCGTGTATGTGTCGGTGTCGCGTCGGCAGCTGGAGCGCCTGTTCCAGAAATACCTGCACTGCTCGCCGTCGCGCTACTACCTCAAGCTGCGGCTGATTCGTGCGCGCCAGCTGCTGAAGCAGACGCCCATGTCGATCATTGAAGTGGCGTCGGTGTGTGGCTTCGTGTCCACGCCGCACTTCTCCAAGTGCTACCGCGAATACTTCGGCATCCCGCCGCGTGACGAGCGCGTGGGGTCCAACACGGCGCAGCAGGTGGCGATGATGCCGATCCCGCAGGCCATGGTGCTGGCGCCGTTGTCGGGGCCGATGTCGGCGCTGAGCCAGGCGCGTAATGAGTCGACCTTTGCCAGCGTGCGGATTTAGGGATTTGTGGTGAGGCTGCCGGCCTCATCGCGAGCAAGCTTTGCTCCCACGGGTGTATACCTTCAGTGCGGTGCACGCCTGTGGGAGCAAAGCTTGCTCGCGATGAGGTCAGCAGCAACACAGCAAAATCCAGATCAATCAGTAAAGCCAAACACCCGCTTCGGCGTGCTCCACAGAATCTGCTCAAGCACCTTCTCATCCGGGAACAACCGTTCCACCAGCATCAGCAACGTGCCGATATCCATCCGCTCACCCGCCCGCAAGAACGGCCAGTCCGAGCCCCACATGCAGTTCTGCGCGCCAAACGCCTCCAGCAACGCCACCTGATAAGGCTGCCCATCGGCCCACGGATACTGCTGCCGGGAAAACTTCGACAACCCCGACAGCTTCACACACGTACGTTCCTGCCCCGCCAGCGACAGCAACGCCTTGAACGCCGCCTGGTCCAGCCCCGCCGTTACGTCCGGGCGGCCGCTGTGGTCGATCAGCAACGGTGTGGTCGTGCGTTTCAGCAGCGGCATCAAGTCCGGCAATTGATCATCCATCACCTGCACCTGGGCAAACAGCTCCAGCTCGGCCAGGCGCCCCATCAGCCCATCCACCGCCACGAACGGCGCAGTGCCGAGCATGGCAACGTTGAAGGCGATGCCCACCACGCCTTGTTCCTTGAGCGCTGCCAGCTCATCGCTGCCGATGGTCAACGGCACAACGGCAATGCCCTTGGAGCGCCCCGGGTGTTCGGCCAGCGCGGCCAGCAGGCAGCGGTTGTCGGTGTTGTAGGCCGAAGTAGGGCCCACGATCAGCGAGTGGCGAATGTTGTACGCCTGCATCACCGCGTCGTAATGCAGCGAGGTGCCCAGTTCGTGCCCCTCGGGGCGATATTGGGTATCGGCCACGTAGGGGAACTGCGCCGGGTCGAAGATGTGGTGGTGGCAGTCGATCTTGGGTTGCGTCAGTACACTCATGGATCACTCATCGAATAGGTGCTTCAAGCAGGCGCCGAGCGCGCTCGAGCGGTGGAGCCACTACGGCGTTGCGGTGATTGACGATGGCCAGCGCCGCGAACAGGGCAGGAATCGACAGCACGATAAAGATACTGCTGGTACCGGGAAAGGCGCCCAGCAACAGCCCGCCCAGCGAGGAGCTGATGATAGCGCCGCTGCGGCCGATGCCGTGCATCCAGCTGACGCCGGTGGCGCGCATTTCGGTGGGGTAGAAGGTGGGCGAGAAAGCCTGCAGGCCGGTCTGTGCGCCGTTCACGCACATGCCGCTGACGAACACCAGCATGCCCAGCACGGTAGGGCCGAAACCGAAGATGCCTTCGGCCAGCAGGCAGCACATGCCCATCAGGTAGAAGGCGCCGATGACTTTCTTGCGCGCCTGGAAGTGGTCCATCAGGCTGCCCACCAGCAGGCCGCCCAGGGTGCCGCCCAGCTGGAACAGGCCGGCGGTGATCGCGGCTTTTTCCAGGCTCAGGCCGCCGGCGCGCATGATGGTGGGCAGCCAGCCGTTGAGCAGGTAAATCACGAACAGGCCCATGAAGTACGTCAGCCAGAGCATCAGCGTGCCATGGGCGTAGCCGTTGGAGAACAGCTTGAACACTTGGGCTTTCTTGTCCAGGGCCGGGGTTTTGAGGGTGAAGCGCGTACCGGCGGCAAACACACCGCCCATGCGCCGCAGGATGTCGCCGATGCTGCTCTGGGTGTGGTTGCGCACCACCATGTACAGGGCCGATTCAGGCAGCAGCCACACCAGCAGCGGCAGCACCACCAGCGGGCAGAGACCGCCCAGCAGCAGTACCGATTTCCAGCCGCCCACGGGCAACAGGGCGGCCGCGACGAAGCCGCCGGCGCCGGAGCCGATATTGAAGCCGCAGTACATCAGGGTGATGAGCAGGCCGCGACGGCGCTCGGGCATGTATTCCGAGACCAGGGTCACGCAGTTGGGCATCACCGCACCCAGGCCAAGGCCAGTGAGGAAGCGCAGCAGGGCCATTTCATAGGGGTTGCGGGCAAAGGTGCACATCACGCTGAACAACGCGAAGCAGAAGATCGACACCAGCAGCACGCGCTTGCGGCCCAGGCGGTCGGAATAGGGGCCTGCCACCAGCGCGCCCAGGGCCACGCCGAACATCGCCGCGCCCAGGATCAGGCCCATCTGCGCCGGGGCCAGGCCCCAGTCCTGCGCCAGGGCGGGGGCAATGAAACCCATGACCGCGGCGTCGTAGCCGTCGAACAGGATGATCAGGGAGCACAGTGCCAGGACGAGCCACTGGTAGGGGGAAATGGCACGTGAATCGATCCACGCCTTGACGTCAACTGCAGGGCTGTTGTTCATCGGCATACACTCTCTTTCTTGTCATGGCGCCGGGGCGCTGTAAGAAAGAAGGTACGACTGGATCCACCGGCCGTCTGCCGCGAAACGGTTATGCGGGTATGTGTTTTGTTTATGTCGCGCCGTAGGCGAGGCGTCTGGCCCGCGGCTTGCGGGCCAGCAACAGGTTGTCAGGCACGCGATTGCTGGTACTGGGCCAGTGCGGGCAGCAGTTGCTTGTCGATGGCCTGGCGCACGGCCGGCAGGATGGTGGCGCTGCCGGTCAGCAACTGCTCGACCATGTTGCGCAGGGCCTTGGCGCGGGCTTCGCTCAGGCCGCGCACGGCGTATTCACAGGCTTGCTCGGCGCTGGCGCCTGCGGGCATTTCGAAGCCCAGGGCCTTGAGGTGGCCAAGCAGGTCATCCTGGTCGATCAGATCCACGTGCATCATGAGGCGAGTCCTTTTGTTAGGGGCTTTGGCCGATTCTGTAAGGGCCCGGGCAGCGCGGCAAGGGGTGATCGTCGCCGTGGCCGCGGTGGGCATGAGCGTGTCGTTTTCGGCTAAATCGCCGGCGGGTTGGCAGGGCACACTGGCGTCGGCTTCCAGCGTGCGGGTTTGGTCACCTTCGTCACGCTGATCGCAGTTCCCTGCGCCCCGATCCGGATACGGCTGGATCGGGGCTTTTTTTGTCTGTGAGGGCCTCATCGCGAGCAAGCTTTGCTCCCACAGTGTTGAACCGAATACAGGTGCATGCCTCACCACTGTGGGAGCAAAGCTTGCTCGCGATGAGGCCCTCACAGGGTGATGCTGCGGCCTATGTTGATAGGTTGCTCATCGGCCTGCCCCGCCTGCAACCGCTCAAGGCACTGCACCGTCGCCTCGCTGAACGGCGTCGACCTGGGCCCCGCCAGGTCCACGTGCAGCAACATCTGTTCAGTGGTAGCCAACGGCTGTCCATCGGCACCGGCATGCAGGCTGTGATACAGGTGCAGCCGCTTGCGGTCATGACCGATTACCCGCGTATGTACCTGCACCTGCGTCCCCAGCTTCACCTCATGCAAATAGTTGAGGTGGCATTCCAGAGTAAACAATGAGCGCTGGTCGCGCGCCGGGTCCACGCCGATCTCGGCCATGAACGCATCGGTGGCATAGCTGAAGATCAGCAGGTAGAAGGCATCACGCAGGTGCCCGTTGTAGTCCACCCATTCTTCCAGCACCGGGGTGCGGTAGCTGATCATTCGCTGAACTCCATGCCATGTCTGGCCTTGGTCACGCGCACCGCTTCCAGCACCGCCAGCAGGCAATCATCGCGATAGCGCTCAAGCGCGCTGATGCTGCGGCTGCCCAGTTGGTCGCTGGTGCCATCGACTACATCGTCGATCAGTTTGTCGGTCAGTTCCGGGGCTGGCAGGTAGGTCCAGGGCAGCTTCAGGGCCGGGCCAAACTGGCTCATGAAATGGCGCATGCCGGCGTCGCCACCCGCCAGGGTGTAGGTCAGGAAGGTACCCATGAACGACCAGCGCAGGCCGGCACCGAAGCGGATGGCGTCGTCGATTTCACCCGTGGTCGCCACGCCGTCGTTGACCAGGTGCAGGGCCTCGCGCCACAGGGCTTCGAGCAGGCGGTCGGCAATGAAACCGGGCACTTCCTTGCGCACGTGCAGGGGGCGCATGCCCAGGGATTGATACACCTGGATAGCCGCCTGCACCGCTTGGGGCGCCGTTTGCCGGCCACCTACCACTTCCACCAGCGGCAGCAGGTAGACAGGGTTGAACGGGTGGCCGACCACGCAGCGTTCGGGGTGGCTGGCGCCTTCGTAGAACTCGCTGGGCAGCAGGCCCGAGGTGCTGGAGGCGATCAGGGCGTCGGGTTTGGCGGCGGCGCTGATCTTGGCGTGCAGGTCGAGCTTGAGTTCCAGGCGCTCAGGTGCGCTTTCCTGGATGAAATCCGCGTTGCGCACGCAGGCTTCGATGGTGTCGACGAATTGCAGGCGCTCTTGCGATGCGCCTGCGGCCAGGCCGCTTTGTACCAACGCCGGCCAGGCGTTGGCCACGCGCTTGCGCAACGCCGCTTCGGCACCCGGCGCCGGGTCCCAGGCCACTACATCCAGGCCGTGGGCCAGGGCACGGGCTACCCAGCCGCTGCCGATGACACCGCTGCCCAGTGCGGCGAAGGTCTTGATCTCGGTGATGAAGGTCATGGCAATTCCTTAAGTGCGACGGGTCAGGTTCATCTTGGCGCGGCCCTCGGCGGGGGTCAGCACGCGGGCGCCCAGGCGGGTGAGGATTTCGCTGGCGCGTTCCACCAGTTGGCCATTGCTGGCGAGCACACCCTTTTCCAGCCACAGGTTGTCCTCAAGGCCCACGCGCACGTTGCCGCCCAGCAGCACCGCCTGCGCCGCCATGGGCATCTGCATGCGGCCGATGCCGAAACCGGCCCACACGGCGTCTGTCGGCAGGTTGTCGACCATGGCCTTCATGGTGGTGGTGTCGGCGGGCGCGCCCCAGGGGATGCCCAGGCACAGCTGGAACAGCGGGTCATGCAGCAGGCCTTCCTTGATCATCTGCTTGGCGAACCACAGGTGGCCGGTGTCGAAGATCTCCAACTCGGCCTTCACGCCCAGTTCGGTGATGCGTTTGGCGCCCGCGCGCAGCTGCGCCGGGGTGGAGACGTAAATGGTGTCGCCGTCGCCGAAATTAAGGGTGCCGCAGTCCAGGGTGCAGATCTCCGGCAGCAGTGCTTCCACGTGCGCCAGGCGGGTCAGCGGGCCGACCAGGTCGGTGTTGGGGCCGAACTCCATGGGCGACTCGCCCGGGCCGATTTCAAGGTCGCCGCCCATGCCTGCAGTAAGGTTGACGATGATGTCGATGTCGGCCTCGCGGATGCGCTCCATCACTTCGCGGTACAGGGCCACGTCGCGGCTGAATTTGCCGGTGTCTGGATCGCGCACGTGGCAGTGCACCACGGTGGCGCCGGCCTTGGCGGCTTCCACGGCAGCTGCCGCGATCTGTTTCGGGGTGATGGGCACCAGGTGGCTTTTGCCGGTGGTGTCGCCGGCGCCGGTGAGGGCGCAGGTGATGATCACGTCGTGGTTCATGCTGTCTCCTTGAATTTCAGGCGCACGTTTCCCTGGGACTACCCCGTGGGAGCGGGCTCTGCCCGCGAAAAGCACACCGCGCCTTACAGCACATGCGCGGTGTCCGATTCGCGGGTAGAACCCGCTCCCACAAAGCCGGTCGTTCCCAAGGTTTGAGTAGGGTTGTTTAGGGATTGGTGGTCAGTTGCAGGTTCTGTTCAGCCGGCTTGCCGTCGAAGGTGGTCACGCCCGACAGCCAGCGTTTCTGGTCCTCGGGGTGGGCCTTGAGCCAGGCCTTGGCCGACTCCAGGGCGTCCTTGTGGTCCAGCAGCGGCTGCATCATGCGGCTCTCGTCTTCGGCGCTGTAGGTCAGGTTGGTCAGCAGCTTGCCCACGTTGGGGCAGCGGCTGGCGTAGTCCGGCGCGGTGACGGTCCATACGGTGGCCATGCCTTCATTCGGGCCCAGGGCGTCCTGGCTGCCGGAGAGGTAGGTCATCTTCAGGTTGACGTTCATGGGGTGCGGCGCCCAGCCGAAGAACACGATCGCTTCGTTACGCTGTGTGGCGCGCGTCACCGCCGAGAGCATGCCGGCCTCGCTGGACTCCACCAGCTGGAAGCCACCCAGGCCGAACTGGTTCTTGGCGATCATTTCCTTGATCTGCTTGTTGGCCCCGGAGCCGGGCTCGATGCCGTAGATCTTGCCGCCCAGTTCCTTCTTGAATTTGGCGATGTCGGAGAAGCTTTTCAGGCCTTTGTCCGCCAGGTACGTGGGCACGGCCAGGGTGGCGCGGGCGTCCTTGAGGCTGGGCTCGGCCAGCACTTTCACCTGGTTCTGGTCCACGAAAGGGGTGATGGTCTGCGTCATCAGCGGGTTCCAGTAGCCCAGGAACAAGTCCAGGCGCTGGTCACGGATGCCGGCGAAGATAATTTGCTGGGAGGCGCTGGTCTGCTTGGTCTGGTAGCCCAGGCCGTCGAGCAGCACCTGGGTCATGGCGCTGGTGGCCATCACGTCGGTCCAGTTGACCACGCCCAGGCGCACGTTCTTGCAGCTTTCGGGGTCGGCGGCCTGCGCGGCCGGCAGCATCGCGGTACTGGTGAGCATCAGCAGACAGCAGCTGATCAGTCTTTTCATGATGGCTCCTCTCGCGGCAGTTTCTAGTTATTGGGGGGGAGGGTGTCTGCGCACCCTGGACAACAAGGTAGCCCTTGCGGGCAGGGGAAATTCGCACTGCGGCGACCTGCACTTGCACTGCGGCGACCTGCGGCGTATTAACGAGGCTTCCCTGCACGAGCGCGGCCATGTCCCAGGACTATTACTTCCTCTTGCTACCCGGCTTTTCCGCCATCGGCTTCATCTCGGCGGTGGAGCCTTTGCGTGTGGCCCAACCGCTTTCGCGGTGAGCTGTATCGCTGGCACGTGCTGAGCCTGGACGGTGGGCCGGTGTTGGCCAGCAACGGCATGTCGGTGAACGCCGATGCGGCGCTGGAGCCACTGGGGCCTGGCGCCACGCTGCTGATCGTTGCCGGGTTCGAACCACTAAAGGCGTTCACCCCAACGCTGCACCAATGGCTGCGTCGCCTTGATCACAATGGCGTCACGCTGGGTGGTATCGATACGGGGGCTTTTGTGCTGGCCAAGGCCGGCCTGCTCGATGGTTACCGCGTGACCCTGCACTGGGAAGCGCTGGAGGCGTTCAAGGAAACGTATCCACACCTGCAGGCCACTCAGGAACTGTTCGAGATCGACCGGCGGCGCATCACCTCGGCCGGCGGCACCGCCTCCATCGATCTGATGCTGGACCTGATCGGTCACGCCCACGGCAGCGCACTGGCCGTCGAGGTGTCGGAGCAGTTCGTGGTAGGGCGCATCCGCCCACGCAAAGACCATCAGCGCATGCAGATCGCGTCGCGCTATGGCGTCAGCAATCGCAAGCTGGTGCAGGTAATTGGCGACATGGAGCAGCACACCGAGCCGCCGCTGAGCACCCTGGCGCTGGCGCAAAGCATCGGCGTGACCCGACGGCAGTTGGAGCGGCTGTTCAAGTTGCACCTCAACGACACGCCCAGTGCGTTCTATCTGGGGCTGCGCCTGGAAAAGGCCCGCCAGCTGTTACGGCAGACGGGCATGAGTGTGCTGCAGGTCAGCATTGCCTGCGGGTTTGAGTCGGCGTCGTACTTTACCCGCAGTTATCGGGTGCGGTTTGCGCGGTGCCCACGGGAGGAGCGGCGCAGGGAGCAGCCAGGTGAGTCGTCATCGCTCAGGGTCAACGTCTGACGGATGCGTTAAAGTTCTCGGCAATATCCGAGTATCCCGTCAGCGCAAGTTCGTCCATGCACAACTTGATGGTGGGTAACCGGGTCTGGTACAGCTGTTCATCCAGACTGTGCCGTGAGGCTCTGCCCTGAAAGGTCATGTCATGGCTGCCGCTAAAGAAGTCGACCACGTTGCGTAACTTGCCCCAGTCGCGTTCGCTGCCGCTTTGTGTCGCCAGGCTGGTAAAGACCAGAGTAGGGTTACCCCGGCCATCACCCTTCACCGGCAGCATTTGGAAACTGGCTGTTTTCTCATGGGTGGGGGAATGAAAGCGTTTCATTGAAGCGCTATTACCTTCGATCGCCCGCAAGTGATGGGCCATGAACTCACCCATTTCAGTTTCCTTGACCTCGTGCAACAACGCGAAGGTAACGCTGGCAATGGTGTTCCGGCCAACCCAGTGATCTTTTTGCGTTTGAATGGTTTGATTGACCATTGGCCAGCCCGAAATGGTCATGAACTTCGCGTATCGCTCGGCCCAGGCCGGTTCGTCCGGTTTTGCCCTTGAGCTGGCGTAGTAGTGCGCCAGGTACGTGCAGTTGAGTGCTGCCTCGCACTCGTCGTCCGGAAGCCCGCTTTGCAACGCCGTGACCTTGCCCTTGCCGACCAGCACCACGTCGCGCTCCTTGGCGCTGTGGCCCAGGGTGCTGGTTGCGAGGCGTGTTGTGCGGGGCAGCACAGGTTGCTCCCTCAAGGCTTTTCGCAGTTCCTCGAAAATATAATCGCCCTCTTCCTTGCTCGCAGGTTCGATTCTCATGATGCGCTCCTTGCGCCCCGATCCGGTCCGGCCGGATCGGGGCGACTTGGCAGTGGTGTCAAAGGGTTTTCAAGTGCCGTTTGATGTCGTCATCAACGTCATCCGCCAATTTCAGCGAAGCGTTCCAAAACATTGGCAGTATTTCGAAGTGCCTGAATGACACTCGACAATCCTGTGTATCCACGGCAATCACATAGGCGGAGCGCTTGGACGTCACCGTCACCACCTCAAGGTGCGACGGTGCTGGTTTGGCCACTTCAGCGTCCTTGTCACTGGGCGCTGTTGGTGGGAGTGTTCGCAGCGCTTCAAAGTAAACATTGAGCAGGCTTGCGGCCATGGGTTGAAGGCTGTCGGGCAAACAACTGCGCACCGCATTGCGCATCATCACTTGCGATTGTTCCAGGCCGTTGGTATCAACGCCCCCGGAGGCGGTTGTGTCGCGTTGGCTGCGGATTGCCCAATAAAGCTCCTCATAAGCAAGAAGCTTGGTGTTTACCCAAGGTTCGAGTGATGACTGCATGGCGTCATCGGCCAGAAGCTGTGTATAGCCGACAGCGCGCAGCAGTGCTTTTTCCTGCGAACTGTCTGGCGACCGCAAGGCGATAGCCGTTCGATAATGCAAGTAAGTCTTGAATTCCGAGATATCCATGTGTGGCGGCTCCAGGTTTTCGAGACCTTACTTTGGCTTGCGTTTCAGCTTGAATTTCTCGTGGAAGCCACTGACCAGATAGTCATCCAGCTCATCCTTGATTTTGTTTTCGTTCCTTTTGTAGATGTCCAGGATCATCCCCAGTTTCTGTGCGTTCCCCCACACGCGAACATCAGAGTTGTTCCAGGAGACGAACAGAATTTTGCCCATGTTCTTCTTGGTCGAACAGTAAACCGAGTTGAGTAATATCATCGGCGAGCCGTTGGACAGCTCGCCGCCGGGGATCAGTTGGAAACTGCCGTTATTCTCTTTGGCACTTTCCTTGTGGAACAGGCCGATGGCTTTTTTGCTTTCCTTGAGGCCTTCGAGGCCTGCCTTGATCGACGCCATCAACACAGCCCCAGCGGCGCCGGGGCCAGCCGCTGCGGCCAGCATTTTAAGGGCTATCTGGTCGACATCCACCGACGTATTGTTTGTCTGCTGTTCCTTGAACTGAAAAGACGTCATGTTCCAACCCATGAACGTCATCGCCTCGGTGTACGCCGTATACCATTCCTTGAGATCCTTCTCTTTGTTGGGGTATTCGCCGTTCGCCCAGATTTGTGCATAGAACGTCGAATACTGTACTGCTTCAAGCGCCAGGTTAGACATCTTCGGCTCGAGCGTTACAACCGAATCGCCCAGCACCACACCATGTTCTTCGCCTTCTGCAGGCTTGAAGTCGGCGTCGTCATCGTCCGGCAGTGTTCGAGTCGAGAACCCGGGTGCAGCGTGCTTATAGGCGGGTAAGCGCATCGCGTGAAATCGGCGTGCGCGTTCTGCATCAGACAAGTTTTGCAGGTCAATGTTAAACATCGTCACTCTCCAATGATTGTTGTCGCCCGGTTGGGCGAGCGGAGAGTGTCGATAATTGAAGAGGGGCGCAGCAGTTGGAACTTGTACCTGCTCGGGCAAAACACTCATTCGCTTAAGAAGTGAGTGTCCTGATCGAGTATTAATGCAGTGGCCGGGGGATCAGCTTCGTTTGAGCAACACTGCACAAGCGGCCTTGAATGCATCATGCTGATACTTATTCAGCGAAGTGGGCAGCTCAATGCCATGCTTCTTCGCCTGCGCATTGATAGTCTGCGGCGACACCAGTTCCACCTCACAGTTTTCCAGCAACTGCAAAATGCCTTCAATCTTGAAGGTCACTGGCCCCCCGGCGAACTCGCCCTTCTTGCTGCGTTTCTTGATCGCCAGATGGGTAATGCCATTTTCGGCAATCAATGCCGCCGCCTGACGAGCGAAGGCCTTGACCTGTGCGGCATCGTCATCGTCCTCCAGCGCCAGTTTCTTCAGGGGCAGTGGCAGGTGGGCCAGTGCTCCGCCTTCAACGCTGGCCAGGGCGAAGATGGCTTCGCTGGCCTTGATGTCGATACCGCAGATTTTCATGGGATGCCTTGGGTTGGGAGGGGGTTATTGCTCGGGCACGTCGCCTTCATCGCCTGGGTTGGCCAGGGTTTGCAGGTATTCAGACCGCTCGTCGCTCTTCTGCGCGATGCAGTCGTCCTGGGCGGTGGTGAACTCCGGGGTGCCCGGCTTGGCCTCGAAGGTCTCGATGGCGCAGTCGGCGTCGCGGGTCTTTTCCCACTGAGCCTGGGCGGCAGTGATCAAGTCTTTCATTTTGGCCTGCTTGGCCGGTTCGCCGCTGAAGTTGGTCTTGGCGCGGTCGAGCAGGTCTTTGAAGGCGTCCTTGAGTTCGCTTTCGGCGGTTTTCTTGTTGTACGCCGAGCAGGCCAGGCTGGCCTTGCTGTCGTCAACGTTGTCGCAAGGGGTAGGGCCGTCTTCGGCCGCGTGGGCACCCAGGGAAGCCAACGCCAGTACCAGTAACCAAGATTTCATGTGCGAGACCCCCGCCAAGATGTGCAGAACAATGGCGGGGATTTTGGCTTACGCCGGGGCTAAAGAACAGGGGGCAACAGGTGAAACCCTACCGTGGAGCAGGGCATTGATGACCCCGCGGGCCATTTCCAGCTGATGCAACAGGGCCAGCGCCAGGCCGTGGGCGGTATCCCCAGGGCTTTCAGTAAGCTCGTAAGCGCAGGCCTCGGCGCCTTTGAGCAGCACGGTGACGTGGGCCAGGGCGTCTTCGCCGTTGAAGCCGGGTGTAATGGTAAATAGGGGGAGGTTGTGAGTGTCGACGGGGCCGAAGGTGGCGGTACCGATTGTTTGTTCTTTCATCAGCTATCTCTCAAATCAAGGCTGGCACCTTCCTTCTCACGGGAGAGGTGGCAGCTGTTCGCGGGGTGAGAAACCGGGAGATAGATCCGGCCAGGCAAAAGCCTGCCCGCGAGCAGCTGCCATTACGGCTGCCCCAGGATCTATCTCCGGGTTCTCACGCCCGGCCGTCAGGTTTGACGACCGCCGGAGGGTAGCATTGCCCCTTGAGATGACCGTGTCAGGCATTTCCGATCATACAGTAGTCTTGGTCTGGTTCTGGAGCGGCGGCGCCTGCTTCCCGAGCTTCGCCCGGTCCCACAAAGGGAGGCGGGGGGCTGCGAGCCCTTGTGGGACCGGGCGAAGCTCGGGAAGGCAGCACCACAAATCCCCCCGTTGACGCTTTCAACAACCCCCCTGTCGTTTTTGCATCCGGATGCTTCTGCGCGCAGGCATATGCTGGCCCCAAAGCGCCGGCAGACGTTTCGGCGCGTGATTAACCAAAGGGGACAGCCTGATGAGCCCAGCCGAACTGCACGCCGACAGCATCGTTATCGATGGCTTGATCATCGCCAAATGGAACCGCGAGCTGTTCGAGGACATGCGCAAAGGCGGCCTGACCATGGCCAACTGCACCGTTTCGGTGTGGGAAGGCTTCCAGGCCACCATCGACAGCATCTGCAAAAGCCAGAAGCTGATGCGCGAGAACAGCGACCTGGTGATGCCCGTGCGCACCACCGCCGACATCCGCAAGGCGAAAGAGCTGGGCAAGACCGGCATCCTGTTCGGCTTCCAGAACGCCCACGCCTACGAAGACCAGATCGGCTACGTGGAAGTGTTCAAGCAACTGGGCGTGGGCATTGTGCAGATGTGCTACAACACCCAGAACCTGGTGGGCACCGGCTGTTACGAGCGCGACGGCGGCCTGTCGGGTTTCGGCCGCGAGATCGTCGCCGAGATGAACCGCGTAGGCGTGATGTGCGACCTGTCCCACGTCGGCTCCAAGACCTCCGAAGAGGTGATCCTCGAATCCAAGAAGCCGGTGTGCTACTCCCACTGCCTGCCGTCCGGGCTCAAGGAGCACCCGCGCAACAAGTCCGATGAAGAACTGAAGTTCATCGCCGACCACGGCGGTTTCGTTGGCGTGACCATGTTTGCGCCGTTTTTGGCCAAGGGCATCGAGTCGACCATCGACGACTACGCCGAAGCCATCGAATACACCATGAACATCGTCGGCGAAGACTCCATCGGCATCGGCACCGACTTTACCCAGGGCCATGGCCAGGACTTCTTCGAATACCTGACCCACGACAAGGGCTACGCCCGTCGCCTGACCAACTTCGGCAAGATCATCAACCCGCTGGGCATCCGCACCGTGGGCGAGTTCCCGAATCTGACCGAAACCCTGCTCAAGCGCGGCCACAGCGAACGCGTGGTGCGCAAGATCATGGGCGAAAACTGGGTCAACGTATTGAAGGACGTGTGGGGCGAATAACGCCTTAACCCGCCTCACCCCCTTATTTCAAATTTCTGGAGTTAAGTTTCCATGGCCAAGATCGCCCCGCAATTGCCAATCGAAGTCGACAGCGAAACCGGTGTCTGGACCTCCGACGCCCTGCCGATGCTGTACGTGCCGCGCCATTTCTTCGTCAACAACCACATGGGCATCGAGGAAGTGCTGGGCGCCGACGCCTATGCCGAGATCCTCTACAAGGCGGGCTACAAATCGGCCTGGCACTGGTGCGAGAAGGAAGCCGAATGCCATGGCCTGGAAGGCGTGGCGGTGTTCGAGCACTACATGAAGCGTCTGTCGCAACGCGGCTGGGGCCTGTTCAAGATCCAGGACATCGACCTGGAAAAGGGCACCGCCAGCGTCAAGCTTGAGCACTCCTGCTTTGTGTACGTGTACGGCAAGGTCGGCCGCAAGGTGGATTACATGTTCACCGGCTGGTTCGCCGGCGCCATGGACCAGATTCTGGCTGCCAAGGGCAGCGCCATCCGCACCGTCGCCGAACAGGTATACGGCGGTTCGGAAGAAGGCCACGAAGATGGCCTGTTCACCGTCAAGCCGTTGTAAGTCGAGGAAACCGTCATGGCTTTCGAAGCGATGTTCCAGCCGATCCAGATCGGCAAGTTGACGATCCGCAACCGCGTGCTCAGCACTGCGCACGCCGAGGTCTACGCCACCGATGGCGGCATGACCACTGATCGTTACGTCAAATACTACGAAGAGAAAGCCAAGGGCGGCATCGGCCTGGCGATCTGCGGCGGCTCCTCCAGCGTGGCCATCGACAGCCCGCAAGGCTGGTGGAAGTCGGTGAACCTGGCCACCGACAAGATCATCCCGCACTTCCAGAACCTGGCCGACGCCATGCACAAGCATGGCGCCAAGATCATGATCCAGATTACCCACATGGGCCGCCGCTCGCGCTGGGACGGCGAGCACTGGCCCACGCTGATGTCGCCGTCGGGCATCCGCGAGCCGGTGCACCGTGCCACCTGCAAAACCATCGAGCCCGAGGAAATCTGGCGCGTGATCGGCAACTACGCCAGCGCTGCGGCGCGGGCCAAGGCCGGCGGCCTGGATGGCGTGGAACTGTCGGCGGTGCACCAGCACATGATCGACCAGTTCTGGAGCCCGCGGGTCAACAAGCGCACCGACGAATGGGGCGGCAGCTTTGAGAACCGCATGCGCTTCGGCCTGGAAGTGATCAAGGCCGTGCGCAAGGAAGTGGGCCCGGACTTCTGCGTGGGCCTGCGTATCTGCGGCGACGAATTCCACCCCGATGGCCTCAGCCACGAGGACATGAAGCAGATCGCCAAGTACTACGACGACACCGGCATGATCGACTTCATCGGTGTGGTGGGCTCGGGTTGCGACACCCACAACACCCTGGCCAACGTTATCCCCAACATGAGTTATCCACCGGAGCCGTTCCTGCACCTGGCCGCCGGTATCAAGGAAGTGGTCAAGGCGCCGGTGCTGCACGCGCAGAACATCAAGGACCCCAACCAGGCCACGCGCATTCTGGAAGGCGGCTACGTGGACATGGTCGGCATGACCCGTGCGCACATCGCCGACCCGCACCTGATCGCCAAGATCAAGATGGGCCAGGTGGACCAGATCAAGCAGTGCGTGGGCGCCAACTACTGCATCGACCGCCAATACCAGGGCCTGGACGTGCTGTGCATCCAGAACGCCGCCACTTCGCGTGAATACATGGGCGTGCCGCACATCATCGAGAAATCCACCGGGCCCAAACGCAAGGTGGTGGTGGTCGGTGCCGGCCCTGCGGGCATGGAAGCGGCGCGCGTGTCGGCCGAACGTGGCCATGACGTGACGCTGTTCGAGAAGAAAGATTTCATTGGCGGGCAGATCACCACGGCATCGAAAGCGCCGCAGCGTGACCAGATCGCCGGCATTACCCGCTGGTTCCAGCTGGAACTGGCACGTTTGAAAGTCGACCTGCGCCTGGGCACTGCCGCTGATGCGGCCACCATTCGCGACCTGCGCCCCGACGTGGTGGTGCTGGCGGTGGGCGGCCACCCGTTCCTGGAGCAGAACGAGCACTGGGGCGCGGAAGAAGGCCTGGTGGTCAGCAGTTGGGACGTGCTGGACGGCAAGGTGGCACCGGGCAAGAACGTGCTGGTGTACGACACCATCTGCGAGTTCACCGGCATGTCGGTGGCCGACTACCTGGCCGACAAGGGCGCCCAGGTGGAGATCGTCACCGACGACATCAAGCCGGGCGTGGCGATTGGCGGTACCTCGTTCCCCACCTACTACCGCAGCATGTACCCCAAAGAAGTGATCATGACCGGCGACTTCATGCTGGAAAAGGTCTACCGCGAGGGCGACAAGCTGGTGGCGGTGCTGGAGAACGAATACACCGGGGCCAAGGAGGAGCGCGTGGTGGATCAGGTGGTGGTGGAGAACGGCGTGCGTCCGGACGAGAAGCTCTATTACGAGCTGAAGCAGGAGTCGCGCAACAAGGGCCAGATGGACATCGAGGCGCTGTTCGCCATCCAGCCGCAGCCGGCATTGAGCCAGGCGGGGGACGGGTACCTGCTGTATCGCATCGGCGACTGCGTGGCCCAGCGCAACACCCATGCGGCGATCTATGACGCTCTGCGCCTGTGCAAGGACTTCTGAGCCACCCTGACGCTTGAATTCCTGTGGGAATGGATTGTGTGGGAGCGGGCTCTGCCCGCGAAGCAGCCACCGCGGTGCTTGATTCGCGGGCAGAGCCCGCTCCCACAGGATCTGCGTTGGCATCCCTTTATTCGAGACCTCAGGGTCTTTAGGGGCTTCACATGTTGAACACTATCCTCCCCATCCTGCTATTCGCCGCCCTGGCCCTCGGCGTGCTCGGCGCCGTGCGCCGCGTGCGCCTGTGGCGCCAGGGCCGCCCGGCCGCCGTGGACCTGCTCGGCGGCCTGCTGGCCATGCCGCGCCGCTACATGGTCGACCTGCACCACGTGGTGGCCCGCGACAAATACATCGCCAACACCCACGTGGCCACCGCCGGTGGCGCGGTGCTGTCCATCGTCCTGGCGATCCTGGTGCACGGTTTCGGCCTGCATAACCGCCTCCTCGGTTACGCCCTGCTGCTGGCTACCGTGATCATGTTCGTCGGCGCCGTGTTCGTCTTCAAACGCCGGCTCAACCCGCCTGCACGGCTGTCGAAAGGCCCGTGGATGCGCCTGCCGAAAAGCCTGCTGGCGTTTTCGGCCAGTTTCTTCCTGCTGACCTTGCCGGTGGCCGGCATTCTGCCTGCCGACTTCGGTGGCTGGGTGTTGGCCGCCATCCTGGCGGTGGGCGTGCTGTGGGGCGTGTCCGAGCTTTTCTTCGGCATGACCTGGGGCGGGCCCATGAAGCACGCCTTCGCCGGTGCCCTGCACCTGGCCTGGCACCGCCGCGCCGAGCGCTTTGGCGGTGGCCGTTCCACCGGCCTCAAACCGCTGAACCTGGCCGACCGGGCCGCGCCGCTGGGCGTGGAGAAACCCAAGGACTTCACCTGGAACCAATTGCTGGGCTTCGACGCTTGCGTGCAGTGCGGCAAGTGCGAAGCCGCCTGCCCGGCCTTTGCGGCTGGCCAGCCGCTGAACCCCAAAAAGCTGATTCAGGACATGGTCGTGGGCCTGGCCGGTGGCACTGACGCCAAGTTCGCCGGCAGCCCGTACCCCGGCAAGCCAATCGGTGAGCACGGCGGCAACCCGCACCAGCCGATCGTCAACGGCCTGGTGGACGCCGAAACCCTGTGGTCGTGCACCACCTGCCGCGCCTGCGTGGAAGAGTGCCCGATGATGATCGAGCACGTGGACGCCATCGTCGACATGCGCCGCCACCTCACCCTGGAAAAGGGCGCCACGCCGAACAAGGGCGCCGAGGTGCTGGACAACCTGATCGCCACCGACAACCCGGGCGGCTTCAACCCCGGCGGGCGGATGAACTGGGCGGCCGACCTCAACCTCAACCTGTTCAGCGAGAAAAAGACCGCCGACGTGCTGTTCTGGGTCGGCGACGGCGCCTTCGACATGCGCAACCAGCGCACCCTGCGCGCTTTTGTCAAAGTGCTGAAAGCCGCCAAGGTCGACTTCGCCGTGCTGGGCCTGGAAGAACGCGACAGCGGTGACGTGGCCCGCCGCCTGGGCGACGAAGCGACGTTCCAGATGCTGGCCAAGCGCAATATCCAGACCCTCAGCAAATACAGCTTCAAGCGCATCGTCACTTGCGACCCGCACAGCTTCCACGTGCTGAAAAACGAATACGGCGCCTTCGACGGCAACTACCTGGTGCAGCACCACAGCACCTACATGGCCGAACTGGTGACTGAGGGCCTGCTCAACTTGGGCCAGCACAAGGGCGGCAGCGTGACCTATCACGACCCGTGCTACCTGGGCCGCTACAACGGCGAGTACCAGGCCCCGCGTGATGTGCTGAAGGCGCTGGGTATTGAAGTGCGCGAAATGCAGCGTTCCGGCTTCCGTTCCCGTTGCTGCGGCGGCGGTGGTGGCGCGCCGATCACCGACATCCCCGGCAAGCAGCGCATCCCCGACATGCGTATGGACGATATCCGCGAAACCCAGGCCGAACTGGTGGCCGTCGGTTGTCCACAATGCACCGCCATGCTCGAAGGCGTTGTCGAACCCCGCCCCCTGATCAAGGACATCGCCGAACTGGTGGCTGATGCGCTGGTGGAAGAAGTAGTGGCGGTAAAGCCGCCAGCGGTTAAACGTATCCCTGCGGAGGTGCATTGATGAGCGACATTATCCGCCGCGACCCGCGGGCCGAGAGGATCGCCCGCAACCGCCTGCACCCGCTGCACGCGGCCATGCAGCCGGTGCTGGCTTCGTGGATGGGGCCTGCCGGCGTCATCCGCAAGAACCCCCATGCCGTGGGCTTTATCGGCCCCAATGGCATCAAGCGCATTGACCGCAGCGGCGCGCAACAGGGCGGGGCGAGCAAGCGCTCGGCGGCCGTGGAAGTGCTGTTGCCGCTGCATCGGGTCACGGAACCTGCGTTTTACATCGCCGTGGTGCCGGACATGGTCGGTGGCCGCCTGAGCACTCACGACCGCGACCTGCTGGGCCTGGCCCACCAGTTGGCGGGCAGCGACGGCGCGGTAGTGGCCATCGTCTTCGGCGAACACAAGGAGAGCGGCTTTTCCACAGCCGGTGTCGACCGCCTGCTGGAAATCACCGGCGAGGAATACGACGGCTACGCGCCGGAGCAGCGTATCCAGGGCCTGCGGGCTGTGGATAACCAATTCAACCCGCGCCACTGGCTGCTGCCTGACAGCCGCAGCGGTGGCGGCGAACTGGGCCGCCGTTTGGGCGCAAGCCTCGGCGAACGCCCGGCCACGCGGGTATGGCAGATCAAGGACGGCCAGTGCGTGGGCCGTGCCGGTGCCGGTCAGCAGGACATCAGCCGCGCGCTGCCGCGCTTGATCCTGGCCGCTGCCGAATGCGCCGAGCCGGTGGATGAAACCCGCCACGAAGCGCTGCCCGTGCAGTTATCCACAAGCGTGGCGCGCAGCCTGTCGCGCATCGACGATCTGGGCGCGGTGGCCGTGGACCCGGCGGCCATCCCGATGGCCGAGGCCGAGTTCATCTTCTCCGGCGGCAACGGCGTCAAGGACTGGGACCTGTTCCACCGCACTGCCGCCGCCCTGGGCGCCACCGAAGGCGCCTCGCGGGTGGCCGTGGACGATGGCTTCATGACCCGCGACCGCCAGGTCGGCGCCAGCGGCACCTGGGTCACTGCGCGGGTGTACGTGGCTGTGGGTATCTCCGGCGCCATCCAGCATTTGCAGGGCATTGGTGCCTGCGACAAGGTGATCGCCATCAACCTGGACCCTGGCTGCGACATGATCAAGCGGGCCGACCTGTCGGTGATCGGCGAAAGCGCCGAACTGCTCAAGGCCCTGATCGATGCCGTGGACGCCTACCGTAACGAAGCCAAGCGCGATGCCGCCTGAGGTGCACATGAACATGAAAGTCGTCAGCCTGGTATCGATCGGCGCCCACCCCACCTCCGGCCGCAGCCGCCGCGCCGAGCAGGACTCGCGCGCGGTGGAACTGGGGTTGCAGCTGGCTGGGGATAACTTGCAGGTGGTGCATGCCGGCGATGTCGCCGAACCGGCCTTGCGTGCCTACCTGGGCATGGGGCTGGCGCACATGGATGTGCTGGAACAGACGGCGGGCAGCGACGTGCTGCCCGCCCTGGCCGACTACCTGCACGAGGTCGGCGCGCAGCTGGTGCTGGCCGGTACCCAGGCCGAAACCGGCGAAGGGTCGGGCATGTTGCCGTTCCTGCTGGCGGAAAAGCTGGGGTGGCCGTTGGTGACGGGGTTGGCCGAGGTCGAATCCGTGAGCAATGGCGTAGCCCAGGTGCTGCAAGCCCTGCCGCGCGGCCAGCGCCGTCGCCTCAAGGTGCGGCTGCCCATGCTTGCCACTGTGGACAATGCCGCCCCCAAGGCGCGCCAGAGCGCTTACGGGCCGGCCCAGCGCGGGCAGTTTCAGGTGGACCAAGTGGATATCGTCATCGATGACTTATACACAGGTGCCGAACTGACCCCGGCCAAGCCGCGGCCCAAGCGCTTGAAGGTGATCAAGGCCAAGAGTGGTGCCGATCGGATGAAGGCGGCAACGGCCAAGGCCAGTGGTGGGGGCGGGCAGGTGCTCAAGGGTGTGAGCGCCCAGGAAGGCGCGCAGGCGATTCTGAAGCTGCTGATTGAGGAAGGAGTAGTCCGCTGATCCTGTAGCCGCTGCCGCCAGGCTGCGCTGGCCCCCCTATGCACTGGAGATTTCCAGCGAGGCGTGGGGCCAGCGCAGCCTTCGGCAGCGGCTACAGGTAGTTGCCCACAATCCGTGTGGGTGTCCGTGTGGATAAGTTGTTCGTGCATGGCTGCAAGCCACGCCATTCAAGCCCTGCAGCCACATGATCAAATTTTGATCAATCTAAGGAGCTGTTTTCCCGAAGAAAATCGCCGCCTTTTGCCCACAATCCTTGTTGGTGCCTCTGTGGATAATCTGTTCGCCTAACGCTGCAAGCCACGGCCTGCGAGGGTTTGACCCGGTTGGTTGTTTTTTGACCAAAGTAGCCTGAATAAGCCTGCAAAGCAGGTTTTCTGCGGCCTCCAGCAGTTTTCCACAATCCCGAAGCCCACGCGCACGAGTTGCACACAAAGTCTGTTGGCGCTTTTGTGGATAAGGTGTTCGCGCTACGCTGTAGGCCACGTATTCCGTGGCTTGCAGGCGTTTGTACGATTTTTGATCAGTGCGCGTCAGAAAATCATCAACCGGATAAGTCACGGTTTTTTTTGGATTTCTTTCACAGGCGGGCAGCGCTTGCCCACAATTACTGTGGGCCTGGCTGTGGATAAGATGTTGGTGCAAGGCTGCAGGCCCTACTGGGCAAGGGCGCAATCCAATCTGATCATAATTTGATCAGCCAACCCGTAGCCGCTGCCGCAGGCTGCGCTGGCCCCCAGTTACGCTGCAGATCTACAGCGCATATCAGGGCCAGCGCAGCCTGGCGGCAGCGGCTACGGGGCGGTTACTCGTGTACAGCTACGCCCTTCAGGTAAGGCGCCGGCGCCGCGCCCAGGTTGCTCAGCATGCGCTCGCTGTACCAGTCGATGAAGTTCACCACGCCAAACTCGTAGGTCTTGGAGTACGGGCCAGGCTGGTAGGCAGTGGAGTTGATGCCTTTCTGGTTCTCTTCAGCCAGGCGGCGGTCCTGGTCGTTGGTGGCGTCCCATACTTGGCGCATGCGGTCCACGTCGTAGTCCACGCCTTCCACGGCGTCCTTGTGCACCAGCCATTTGGTGGTGACCACGGTTTCCTGGGCGCTGATGGGCCATACGGTGAAGACGATGATGTGGTCGCCCATGCAGTGGTTCCACGAGTGCGGCAGGTGCAGGATGCGCATCGAACCCAGGTCGGGGTTCTGGATGCGGCCCATCAGCTTTTTGCAGCCGACCTTGCCGTCCAGGGTCATGGACACGGTGCCCTTGAGCAGCGGCATGCGCACGATGCGGTTGCGCAGGCCGAAGCTGGCGTGGGCGTAGGGGATTTTCTCGGCTTCCCAGGCGGCGGCGCTGGCGGCCACGTGGTCCTTGAAGGCCTGGTCGGCGCGCGGGTCGGTGACGTCGTCCCACTCCAGCAGGGTTTTCAACAGCTCGGGGTGCGCGCCGCCGCAGTGGTAGCACTCGCGGTTGTTTTCCAGCACCAGCTTCCAGTTGGCCTTTTCCACCAGGGTGGTCTGTATCGCCACCTTGGTGTTCTCCATGTCGTAGGGTTCCATGTAGTGTTCCAGCGTGCGCAGGAACTCGTCGATGGCCGGCGGGTTCTGCGCCAGGCTGATGAAGATGTAGCCGCCGGCCGTCTTCACGTTCACCGGTTTGAGGCCGTACTGCTTCATGTCGAAGTCGGCGCCCATCTCGGTGCCGGCGAACAGCAGGCGGCCGTCCAGCTCGTACGTCCACTGGTGGTAATGGCACACCAGCTTGGCGACCTTGCCCTTTTCGCTGGTGCACAGCCGCGAACCACGGTGACGGCACACGTTATGGAACGCGTGCACCACGCCATCGGCGCCACGCACCACCAGGATCGGGTTCTTGCCGATTTGCAGGGTGATGTAGTTGCCCTTGGTAGGGATCTCGCTGGTCATGCCGGCGATCAGCCATTCCTTTTGGAAGATCTCCTGCATGTCGATGTCGAACAGGCGCTCGTCGTTATAGAACGGCTGGGGCAGCGAAAACGTCCGCTCCCGGGTCTGCAGCATCTCAGCGGTGGCCTTGCGTGCGGGTTCCAGCGGGTCGCCCAGGCTCAGGGTAGCGGTAACGTCCATCGTGTGTGTCCTCATGGCCATCTGTGCGGCCGCGAAAAGTGGCTGATACGGTTTGCAACGCAAGGGTTCATTTACAACGGTTCATTTGCCGTGGAGTGTGCGTCCGCCGCAGCCGCGAACCTTATCCATGGGCGACATGGCCCAATCCATTCCCGACGCGCTAGCCCTTGCACCATGGGGCTGGTCGCCATAAGTATGTGAATGTCGCAGATAGGAAAGTGACAGCGACACGGGCCACGCAGAATCCTCCCCCATGAGGCCGACAGTCGGCCGTGGAGATGAGCATGTCCAACAGCTTCCTGAGCCCCGTAAATACCCAGACATGGGCCAATGGCCGCCATGTGGTCCGTTGCGTCAAGGTCATCCAGGAAACCTGGGACGTGCGCACCTTCTGCTTCATGGCCGACCAGCCGATTCTATTCTTCTTCAAGCCGGGCCAGTTCGTGACCCTGGAGCTGGAGATCGAAGGCGCGCCGGTGATGCGTTCGTACACCATCTCCAGCTCGCCATCGGTACCGTACAGCTTCTCCATCACCATCAAGCGCGTGCCGGGCGGGCGGGTGTCCAACTGGCTGCACGACACCCTGCACGAAGGCCAGGAGCTGGCCGTGCACGGGCCGGTGGGGCTGTTCAACGCCATCGACTTCCCGGCGCCCAAGGTGCTGTACCTCAGCGGCGGCGTGGGCATTACCCCGGTGATGTCCATGGCGCGCTGGTTCTACGACACCAACGCCAACGTCGACATGGTGTTCGTGCACAGCGCCCGTTCACCCAAGGACATCATCTACCACCGCGAGCTGGAACACATGGCGTCGCGCATCGACAACTTCAGCCTGCACATCATTTGCGAGAAGCACGGGCTGGGCGAACCGTGGGCGGGCTATCGCGGTTACCTCAACCACAAGCTGCTGGAGTTGATTGCCTCGGACTTCATGGAGCGCGAGATCTTCTGCTGCGGGCCTACGCCGTACATGAACGCGGTCAAGCGCTTGCTGGAAGCGGCCGGCTACGACATGTCGCGCTACCACGAGGAGTCCTTCGGGGCGACGCCGCCTGAGGCCCGCGCCGACGCGGTGGAGAACGCCGAACAGGCCGCCGAAGCGCCAGAGGTGGATGCCTCCGACCTGCACCAGGTGGAGTTCACTGCGGCGGGCAAGAGCATTCGCGTGGCACCCGGGGAAACCGTGCACGCGGCGGCAGCCAAGCTGGGCCTGATGATTCCCAAGGCCTGCGGCATGGGCATCTGCGGCACCTGCAAGGTGATGAAGCTGGGCGGGGAAGTGGAGATGGAGCACAACGGCGGCATTACCGACGAAGACGTTGCCGATGGCTACATCCTGTCGTGCTGCAGCGTGCCGAAAGGGGATGTGCGGATCGAGTATTGATCCTGGATTAGGGGTGGCCGCTTCCCGAGCTTCGCTCGGTCCCACACCGATCGCGGCAGTTGAATCAATACCATCAAGCGCTTAGCCCTTGGAAGCACAGCAGGATTCCCTGTGCTACCCCAAAGGCTAAGTGCTTTGCCTCCCTGACACCACTGCCGCGATCGGTGTGGGACCGAGCGAAGCTCGGGAAGCAGGCAACGCGGTTTACAGGCTAAAACGCGCCACCATGCTGTTCAAATCCACCGCCAAACGCGACAGCTCGGCACTGGCCGCGGTGGTCTGGTTGGCACCCGTCGCCGACTGCACCGACAGATCACGAATGTTCACCAGGTTACGGTCCACTTCACGGGCCACCTGAGCCTGTTCTTCAGCGGCGCTGGCGATCACCAGGTTGCGCTCGTTGATCTGCACGATGGCACCGTTGATGGTGTCCAGGGCCATGCCAGCGCCCTTGGCGATGTTCAGGGTCGATTCGGCGCGTTCGGTGCTGTTGCGCATCGAGTTCACGGCCTGCTCGGTACCACCCTGGATGCTGCCGATCATGCGTTCGATCTCGGCAGTCGACTGCTGGGTACGATGGGCCAGCGCACGCACTTCATCGGCCACCACGGCAAAACCACGGCCGGCCTCACCGGCACGGGCCGCTTCGATGGCGGCGTTCAGGGCCAGCAGGTTGGTCTGGTCAGCCAGGCCGCGGATCACGTCCAGCACCTTGCCGATGTCACGCGATTCGTTGGCCAGGTTGCCGATCAGTTCGGCAGTGCTTTGCACGTCGGTGCTCATGCGCTCGATGGCGCCCACGGTTTCCTGCACCAGGTCGCGGCCGTCGCTGGCCGAGCTGGTGGCGTCTTTCGAGGCTTCCGAGGTGCTGACCGCGTTGCGGGCCACTTCTTCCACGGCGCTGGTCATTTCGTTGACGGCGGTGGCGGCCTGTTCGATCTCATGGTTCTGCTGGGTCAGGCCACGGGCGCTTTCGTCGGTGACGCTGTTGAGTTCCTCGGCAGCCGAGGCCAGCTGGGTGGCCGAGCCGGAGATGCGCTGCAGGGTGTCACGCAGCTTGTTCTGCATTTTTTCCATGGCCATCAGCAGGCGGGCGGCTTCGTCGCGGCCTTCCACGCGGATCGGGCGGGTGAGGTTGCCCTCGGCGATTTCCTCGGCGGCGTTCAGCGCCTGGTCGATCGGCACCACGATACTGCGGGTCAGCAGCCAGGCAAACAGGAAGGTCAGGGCGGCCGCGATGATCAGCAGGGTGATGACCAGGGTGAAAGCCGAGCTGTATTGGTCGGCCGCGCCCTTGTTCATGTCGGCGGTCTGCTGGGTGTTGATCTCGATCAGCTTGTCCAGGGCGGCGTTGATGCGCGTCGAGTTGTCCTGAAGGTCACCGTTGACCACCTGGCGCAGCGCGTCCACGTCATTGGTGCTGTTGATCGAGCGCATCCGCGCTTCCAGCTGATGGTACTCAACCAGGGCAGTTTTCAGCTGCTCGTAGGCAGCGCGTTCTTCAGGGCCGGCGATCAGCGGCTCGTAGGCAGCCTGGGCCTTGGCGATGAACTGGTTGCGCGAGTCCAGCAGTTGCAGCACTTCGGCCTGGGTCTGGGCGTCGCGGTTGGCCAGCAGGCGGTAGGACAGCACGCGCAGGCGCAGGGTCATCTGGGTGATCTGGCCCAGGTTGGCCAGGCTGGGCAGGGTATTGGTCTCGATGTCCTGGCCCGCCTTGCGGATGTTGCCCATCTGCGACAGGGCGAAGACGCCGAGGATGATCATCAGGGCGCCGATACAGGCGAAACCGGACAGCGCACGGGGCGCGATATTCATGTTGCGTAGGGACATGGCGGGTTCCAGGGTGGGGGACCGCATTCCATGCGGTTTTGGAAGAAACTTGCAGTGCCTATCGGACATTCCGGCCAAGTCTTGAGGGACCTTTTGTCGCACTACCCCCGGCCGTCGGGAACCCGTTGGGCATATGCCGGTCCATCAGGGTCTGTTTCAGGCTAGCCTTGAGACTAGGCCAGGGAGGTCGCCGCAGCGGATTTCATGGTCTGGAGCCCGATAAACCCTGGCCTGCGCGGCGACTTTTCTTTATCGTTACCGCCCCTTGAAACTGCCGAGAAAACATCATGTTGGAAACCACCCTGAGTCAACTGGAACAACTGGTCGGTGAACTGGTTGAACAAAACCGCGTCCTGAGCGAAAACAACACTCAACTGAGTGCTCAACTGGCCCAGGCCAAGGAAGAGAACGAAAGCCTGCAACTGAGCCTGATGGAACAGGAAGAGAAGCAGACTTCCACCGTTTCGCGTATCCAGGCCCTGGTTCAGCGCGCTAGCGCTGGTGCCGTGAGCGCATGAGTACCGACCAGGAGTCGATCAAGGTCGTGTCGATCCTGGGCAATGACTACTCGCTCAAGGCGCCGCCGGGTGAAGAGCAGAAACTGCTCGACGCCACTCGCCTGCTCAACGCGTCATTGGCCGAGACCAAGCGCAAGTACCCTTCCCTCATCGGCGACAAGTTGCTGGTGCTGGCGGCGCTGAACCTGTGCTCCAAGCAGCTGGAAATGCAGCAGCAGCACAAAGAGGCGCTCAACCGTTATCAAGAGCAAGTCAACGCCACGGTTGATGTGATCAAGAACACCATCAGCCACGGCTGATCTTCAGGCCTCGCCATTCGCGGCGGGGCCTTTGCTCGATTCCCCCTCCCTCCCTATTACTGACCGTAGGAGCAGAGCTTGCTCGCGATGAGGCCGTGCCTGACGCACCGCAGTGCCTTTATCGCGACCAAGGTCGGCTCCTACGGTGTCGTGTGGATATTGTGTAACCGTTCGTCTGAGTGATGTATACAATCGGCATGGCTGTTGCAGGTCAGTCCGTGTAGACACTTAGAGGGTTACACCCATGCAGTTGTGGCGCCGCAGTATCCAATGGCAATTGATCCTCAGCATGGGCACGGCCCTGCTGGCCAGCATCCTGATTGTGGTGGGCATCTACACGGTGGTGGTCAACCGCCTGGCCCAGAGCTACCTGCTGGACACCGCGCTGCCCGCCAGCGTGGAGGCCATGCGCAACGACATCGAACGGATTCTGGTCAAGCCATTGACGGCGGCAACTGACATCGCCGGTAACACCATGGTGCAGCAATGGCTGGCAGAGGGCGAAAATAGTGCCCAAGTGCCATCATTCAGCCAATACCTTGAAGGCGTGCGCAGCGAGCACAAGGCGTTTTCCGCGCTGATCGCCAGCGCCGCCACCAACCGCTATTACACCGAGAAGGGCCTGGACCGCACCTTGAGCCGCAGCAGCGCTCAGGACGCCTGGTTCTACGAGTTCCTGGACAGCGGCAAGCCGCGCACCCTGAACATTGATACGGATACCGCCACCGGCGCCCTGACCCTGTTCATCGACCTGCGCGTGCAGCAGGCCGGCAAGACCCTGGGCATCGCCGGGCTGGGCCTGAGCATGAGCGAGCTGTCGGAGCTGATTCACAACTACAGCTTCGGTGAGCGCGGCAAGGTGTTCCTGGTGCGCAACGATGGTTTGATCCAGGTTGATCCCCAGGCTGACCTGAGCGGTAAACGCCAGCTGTCCGAACAGATCGGCCCCGAAGCCGCCAAGGCCGTACTCGGCCATACCGGCCTGAGTACCGGCCGCTTCCAGCGCGGTGGCGAGGATTACCTGGCCTTGGCCCTGCCCCTGCGCGACCTGAACTGGAGCCTGGTGGCCGAAGTGCCGGAATCGCAGATCTACGCCCAGGCGCGCCAGGCCATGTGGCTGACCAGCCTGATCGGCCTGGGCGTGGCGCTGGTGTGCCTGTTGCTGGTGGTGCTGCTGGCGCGCGGGCTGGTGCGGCCGATTCGCCAGGTGACGGCGGCGTTGGTGGCCATTGGCAGTGGCGGGGGTGACCTGACGCACCGCCTGGACGATTCGCGCGCGGATGAACTGGGCGACCTGGCCCGTGGTTTCAACCGCTTTCTGGGCAGCCAGCGCGACATGATCGCCGACGTATTGGGCACCAGCGAACGGCTGCGCACCACCGTTGGCCATGTGGCGAAGGTGGTGGACAACACCGCCGAACGTGCTGGCAGACAACAGGAAATGACTGACATGGTGGCCACCGCCGTGCATGAGATGGGCCTGACGGTACAAGAGATCGCGCGCAACGCCGGCAGTGCGGCCGAAGCTTCGCAAAGTGCCCGGGATGAAGCGCTGCAGGCGCGCGATGTGGTCGGTCGTTCCATCGCCCATATCGAAGGCATGTCGGTGGAAATCGGCAGCGCCGCAGGTGCGGTGACCGAGTTGGCGGACCAGGTGGGTTCGATCGATCAGGTGCTGGCTGTAATCCGTGGCATTTCCGAACAGACCAACCTGCTGGCGCTCAATGCCGCCATCGAAGCGGCGCGGGCCGGGGAGATGGGGCGCGGGTTTGCGGTGGTGGCCGATGAAGTGCGCACCTTGGCCCAGCGTACCCAGGCCTCCACCGATGAGATCCAGAAAATGATCGGGCGGCTCAAGCAGGGCGCAGAGACCGCCGTGGCGTCGATGCACAGCGGGCAGGCGGCGACGGGCACCGGGGTTGCTTCAAGCCAGCGCACCGGCGCGTCGTTGACGGCGATTACCGATCAGGTGGAGCGCATCAGCGACATGAACCACCAGGTGGCGACGGCGACCGAGGAGCAGACAGCGGTGACCGAGGAGATCAACCGCAACGTGCAGGGTATTTCCGACCTGGCCCGGGCTACGGCGGGGGAAGTGCGTAGCGGGCGGGAGGAGTGTCAGGTGTTGCGTGGGCTGGCTGATGATCTGGCGCGGCAGATGGGTGGGTTCAAGTTGTAATTCACAGGCATCATTTTCCTGGTGTGGGAGCGGGCTCTGCCCGCGAAAAGCACACCGCGTAGCACCTGATACTACGTGGTGTTCTTTTCGCGGGCAGAGCCCGCTCCCACGAGGGGAGTTGCGTTGTGTCAGCTCATCACCTGCCGAATATCCGCCGCCAACTGCCGCACCCGCGCCTCTTCGGTGTCCCACGAGCACATGAACCGCGCCCCTCCGTTACCGATGAAGGTATAGAACCGCCAGCCCTTGCCGCGCAACGCTTCCAGTGCCGGCTCCGACATCTGCAGGAACACCCCGTTGGCTTCCACCGGGAACATCAGTTCCACGCCAGGGATGTCCGCCACCAACTGGCTGAGCAACTGCGCGCAATAGTTCGCATGCCGCGCATGCTTGAGCCACGCATCGTTCTCCAGCAACCCCACCCACGGCGCCGACAGAAAGCGCATCTTCGAAGCGAGTTGCCCTGCCTGCTTGCAGCGGTAATCAAAATCCACCGCCAGCTCATGCTTGAAGAACAGAATCGCCTCGCCCACGGCCATGCCGTTCTTGGTGCCGCCGAAGCACAGCACGTCCACGCCCGATTTCCAGGTCAGCTCGGCCGGCGAGCAACCCAGGGTGGCGCAGGCGTTGGCGAAGCGGGCGCCGTCCATGTGCAGGTTCAGGCCCAGTTCCTTGCAGGTGGTGCTGATGGCTTTCAGCTCGTCGGGGCGGTACACGCTGCCCACTTCGGTGGCCTGGGTGAGGGTGACCACCCGCGGTTTGGGGTAGTGGATGTCCTGGCGCTTGAGCGCCACTTCGCGGATGGATTCGGGGGTGAGCTTGCCGTTTTCGCTGCGGGCGGTCAGCAGCTTGGAGCCGTTGGAGAAGAACTCCGGCGCGCCGCATTCGTCGGTCTCGACGTGGGCGGTCTCCGAGCAGATGACGCTGTGGTAGCTCTGGCACAGCGACGACAGCGCCAGGGAGTTGGCCGCGGTGCCGTTGAAGGCGAAGAACACCTCGCAGTCGGTCTCGAACAGGCGACGGAAATCGTCGGCAGCGCGGGCGGTCCACTGGTCGTCGCCGTAGGCGCGCTGGTGGCCGTGGTTGGCCTGTTCCATGGCCGCCCAGGCTTCGGGGCAGATGCCCGAATAATTGTCACTGGCAAACTGCTGGCTTTGTTCGTTCATGGCCGGTTCCTTGTGATCGTCTAGCCGGTCACTGTAAACCACCGCCCACGCGGCGCCTATGGGGCACTTGTTACAACCCCACTCTCTGTGGGAGCGGGCTCTGCCCGCGAAGAAAACACTGCGGTACCAGGCCCTGCGCGGCGTTCTTTTCGCGGGCAGAGCCCGCTCCCACAGGGAATGTCCCGTGCAATTCCAGGGGTTTTGCAGCCTATGTCGTTAACGCACCTTTGTGTGGCGCGCGCAGGCATCTGGTCTATAAGCGCCAGCCCTACCATCGCATTCAAAGGGGGCCGCCAAAAGACGGTTCCCGACCAATACGAAAGGCGCCGCGCCGCCGCTGGGAGAACCGCGATGTTCAGCAAGCAAGACCAGATCCAGGGTTACGACGATGCACTGCTGGCGGCAATGAATGCCGAAGAACAGCGTCAGGAAGATCACATCGAGCTGATCGCCTCGGAAAACTACACCAGCAAACGCGTGATGCAGGCCCAGGGCAGCGGTTTGACCAACAAATACGCCGAAGGCTACCCGGGCAAGCGCTACTACGGCGGCTGCGAGCACGTGGACAAGGTCGAGCAGCTGGCCATTGATCGCGCCAAGGAGCTGTTCGGCGCCGACTACGCCAACGTCCAGCCGCACTCGGGCAGCCAGGCCAACGCCGCGGTCTACCTGGCGCTGCTGTCGGCTGGCGACACCGTGCTGGGCATGAGCCTGGCCCACGGCGGTCACCTGACCCACGGCGCCAAGGTCAGCTTCAGCGGCAAGCTGTACAACGCCGTGCAGTACGGCATCGACACCGACACCGGCCTGATCGACTACGACGAAGTAGAACGCCTGGCCGTCGAGCACCAGCCAAAAATGATCATCGCCGGCTTCTCGGCCTACTCCAAGACCCTGGACTTCCCGCGCTTCCGCGAGATCGCCGACAAGGTGGGTGCCTACCTGTTCGTCGACATGGCCCACGTGGCCGGTCTGGTCGCCGCTGGCCTGTACCCCAACCCGATTCCGTTCGCCGACGTGGTGACCACCACTACCCACAAGACCCTGCGCGGTCCACGTGGCGGCCTGATCCTGGCACGTGCCAACGAAGCCCTGGAAAAGAAACTCAACGCCGCGGTATTCCCCGGTGGCCAGGGCGGCCCGCTGATGCACGTCATCGCCGCCAAGGCCGTGTGCTTCAAGGAAGCGCTGGAGCCAGGCTTCAAGGCCTACCAGCAGGAAGTCATCAATAACGCCCAGGCCATGGCCGCCGTGTTCATCGACCGTGGCTACGACGTGGTGTCCGGCGGTACTGACAACCACCTGTTCCTGGTCAGCCTGATTCGCCAGGGCCTGACCGGCAAGGACGCCGACGCCGCCCTGGGCCGCGCCCACATCACCGTCAACAAGAACGCCGTGCCTAACGATCCACAGTCGCCGTTCGTGACCTCGGGCCTGCGCATCGGCACCCCGGCCGTCACCAGCCGTGGCTTCAAGGTGGCCCAGTGCACCGCGCTGGCCGGCTGGATCTGCGACATCCTCGACAACCTCGGCGATGCCGATGTGGAAGCCGATGTGGCCAAGAATGTCGCCGCCCTGTGCGCAGACTTCCCGGTTTACCGCTGAGTTGGAGTAACCACTATGCAACGCTATTCGGGCTTCGGCCTTCTCAAGCACTCCCTCAGCCACCACGAAAACTGGCAGCGCATGTGGCGCACGCCCACCCCTAAAAAGGTCTACGACGTGGTCATCGTCGGCGGTGGCGGGCATGGCCTGGCCACGGCCTACTACCTGGCCAAGGAACACGGCATCAAAAACGTCGCCGTGGTCGAGAAAGGCTGGCTGGGCGGCGGCAACACCGCCCGCAACACCACCATCGTGCGCTCCAACTACCTGTGGGACGAATCGGCCCACCTGTACGAGCACGCCATGAAACTGTGGGAAGGCCTGTCCCAGGACCTCAACTACAACGTCATGTTCAGCCAGCGCGGCGTCTACAACCTGTGCCACACCCTGCAGGACATGCGGGACTCCGAGCGCCGCGTCAGCGCCAACCGCCTCAACGGTGTCGACGGTGAACTGCTCAACGGCAAGCAAGTGGCCGACGAGATCCCGTACCTGGACTGCTCGAAAAACACCCGCTACCCGATCATCGGCGCCACCGTACAACGCCGTGGCGGCGTGGCCCGTCACGACGCCGTGGCCTGGGGCTTTGCCCGTGCCGCCGACGCCCTGGGCGTGGACCTGATCCAGCAGACCGAAGTGATCGGCTTCCGCAAGGAAAACGGCGTGTGCATCGGCGTGGAAACCAACAAGGGCTTCATCGGCGCCAAGCGCGTCGGCGTGGTCACTGCCGGTAACTCCGGGCACATGGCCAAGCTGGCCGGCTTCCGCCTGCCGGTCGAATCCCACCCGCTGCAGGCGCTGGTGTCGGAACCGATCAAGCCCATCATCGACAGCGTGATCATGTCCAACGCCGTGCACGGCTACATCAGCCAGTCCGACAAGGGCGACCTGGTAATCGGCGCCGGTATCGACGGCTGGGTCGGCTACGGCCAGCGCGGTTCGTACCCGGTGATCGAGCACACCATCCAGGCCATCGTCGAGATGTTCCCGGTGCTGTCGCGCGTACGCATGAACCGCCAGTGGGGCGGCATCGTCGACACCACCCCGGACGCCTGCCCGATCATTTCCAAGACCCCGGTCCCGAACATGTTCTTCAACTGCGGTTGGGGCACCGGTGGCTTCAAGGCCACCCCGGGTTCGGGCAACGTCTTCGCTGCAAGCCTGGCCAAGGGCGAGATGCACCCGCTGGCCGCGCCATTTTCCATCGAGCGTTTCCACAACGGCGCGCTGATCGACGAACACGGCGCTGCCGCGGTCGCCCACTAATTACAGGAGAACCCCTACATGTTGCATATCTTCTGTCCTCATTGCGGCGAACTGCGCTCCGAAGAAGAGTTCCACAGCTCCGGCCAAGCCCACATTCCACGCCCACTGGACCCCGGTGCCTGCACCGACGAGCAGTGGGGCGACTACATGTTCTTCCGCGACAACCCCCGTGGCCTGCACCACGAACTGTGGATTCATGCCGCCGGCTGCCGCCAGTACTTCAACGCCACCCGCGACACGGTGACGTACGAGATTCTCGAAACCTATCCGATCGGCACCAAGCCTCAGTTCACGGCCGCGGGAGATAAAGCATGAGCCAGGTCAATCGCCTGTCCAGCGGCGGTCGTATCGATCGCAGCAAGAAAATCACCTTCACCTTCAACGGCCAGAGCTACACCGGCTATGAAGGCGACACCCTGGCCGCCGCGCTGCTGGCCAACGGCGTCGACATCGTGGGCCGCAGCTTCAAGTACTCGCGCCCACGCGGCATCATCGCCGCCGGTACCGAAGAGCCGAACGCCATCCTGCAGATCGGCGCCACCGAAGCCACCCAGATCCCCAACGTGCGCGCCACCCAACAGGCGCTGTACCAGGGCCTGGTGGCCACCAGCACCAACGGCTGGCCGAACGTCAACAACGACATGATGGGCATTCTCGGCAAGGTCGGCGGCAAGCTGATGCCGCCGGGCTTCTACTACAAGACCTTCATGTACCCGCAGTCCTTCTGGATGACCTACGAGAAGTACATCCGCAAGGCTGCCGGCCTGGGCCGCTCGCCCACCGAGAACGACCCGGACACCTACGACAACTTCAACCAGCACTGCGACGTGCTGATCGTCGGCGCCGGCCCTGCCGGCCTGGCCGCAGCGCTGGCCGCTGCCCGCAGCGGTGCCCGCGTTATTCTCGCCGATGAGCAGGAAGAGTTCGGCGGCAGCCTGCTGGACACCCGCGAAAGCCTGGACGGCAAACCGGCCGCCGAATGGGTAGTGCAGGTGGTCAACGAGCTCAAGGGCCTGGCCAACGTGGTGCTGCTGCCGCGTGCCACCGTCAATGGCTACCACGACCACAACTTCCTCACCATTCACGAACGCCTGACCGACCACCTGGGCGACCGCGCCCCGATCGGCCAGGTGCGCCAGCGCATCCACCGTGTCCGCGCCAAGCGCGTGGTGCTGGCCGCCGGTGCCCATGAGCGTCCGCTGGTGTACGGCAACAACGACGTGCCGGGCAACATGCTGGCCGGTGCCATCTCTACCTACGTGCGCCGTTACGGCGTGGCGCCAGGCAAGAAACTGGTGCTGTCCACCAACAACGACTACGCCTACCGCGTGGCCCTGGACTGGTTCGACGCCGGCCTGCAGGTAGTGGCCGTGGCCGATGCCCGTCACAACCCGCGTGGCGCCCTGGTGGAAGAAGCGCGTGCCAAGGGCATCCGCATCCTGACCTCCAGCGCCGTGATCGAATCGCGTGGCAGCAAGCACGTGACCGCTGCCCGTGTTGCCGCCATCGATGTCAAATCCCACAAAGTGACCAGCCCCGGCGAATGGCTGGACTGCGACCTGATCGGCAGCTCCGGCGGCTACAGCCCGGTGGTTCACCTGGCGTCGCACTTGGGTGGCAAGCCGATCTGGCGTGAAGACATCCTCGCCTTCGTACCCGGCGATGCACCGCAGAAGCGCGTGTGCGTGGGCGGCATCAATGGCGTGTTCAACCTGGCCGACGCGCTGTCGGACGGCTTCGAAGGCGGCGCCCGTGCGGCGGCCGAGGCGGGCTTCAAGATTGTCGAAGGCACTGTGCCGAAGGCCTTGAACCGTCAGGAAGAGCCGACCCTGGCGCTGTTCCAGGTGCCCCACGACAAGCCGACTGCCCGTGCGCCGAAGCAATTCGTCGACCAGCAGAACGACGTCACCGCCGCCGCCATCGAACTGGCGACCCGCGAGGGCTTCGAGTCGGTGGAACACGTCAAGCGCTACACCGCGCTGGGCTTCGGTACCGACCAGGGCAAACTGGGCAACATCAACGGCCTGGCCATCGCGGCCCGGAGCCGTGGCATCTCGATCACCGAGATGGGCACCACCATGTTCCGCCCCAACTACACCCCGATCACCTTCGGTGCCATTGCCGGGCGTCACTGCGGCCACCTGTTCGAACCGGTGCGCTTCACTGCCCTGCATGCCTGGCACGTGAAGAACGGCGCCGAGTTTGAAGACGTCGGTCAGTGGAAGCGCCCTTGGTACTTCCCGAAACGCGGCGAAACCATGCACTCCGCCGTGGCCCGCGAATGCAAGGCCGTGCGTGACAGCGTGGGCCTGCTGGACGCCTCCACCCTGGGCAAGATCGATATCCAGGGCCCGGACGCCCGCGAGTTCCTCAACCGCATCTACACCAACGCCTGGACCAAGCTGGACGTGGGCAAGGCCCGCTACGGCCTGATGTGCAAGGAAGACGGCATGGTCTTCGACGACGGCGTTACCGCCTGTCTCGCCGACAACCACTTCCTGATGACCACCACCACCGGCGGCGCTGCCCGTGTGCTGCAGTGGCTGGAAATCTACCAGCAGACCGAATGGCCGGACCTGAAGGTGTACTTCACTTCGGTCACCGACCACTGGGCCACCCTGACCCTGTCGGGCCCCAACAGCCGCAAGTTGCTGAGCCACGTGACCGACATCGACCTGGACAAGGACGCCTTCCCGTTCATGACCTGGAAGGAAGGCAAGGTCGGCGGCGTGCCGGCGCGGGTGTTCCGTATCTCGTTCACCGGCGAGCTGTCGTACGAAGTCAACATCCAGGCCGACTATGCCATGGGCGTGCTGGAGCAGATCGCCGAGGCGGGCAAGCAGTACAACCTGACCCCGTACGGCACCGAGACCATGCACGTGCTGCGTGCCGAGAAGGGTTTCATCATCGTCGGCCAGGACACTGACGGCTCCATGACCCCGGACGACCTGAACATGGGCTGGTGCGTAGGCCGCACCAAGCCGTTCTCGTGGATCGGCTGGCGTGGCATGAACCGCGAAGACTGCGTGCGTGACCAGCGCAAGCAGCTGGTAGGCCTGCGCCCCGTGGACCCGAACAAGGTATTGCCGGAAGGCGCGCAACTGGTGTTCGACACCAAGCAGACCATCCCCATGAGCATGGTCGGTCACGTGACCTCCAGCTACATGAGCTCCACCATGGGCCATTCGTTTGCCCTGGCGGTGGTCAAGGGCGGCCTCAAACGCATGGGCGAGAAGGTGTATGCGCCGCTGGTGGATGGCAGCTTCGTTGAAGCCGAAATCTGCAGCTCGGTGTTCTTCGACCCCAAAGGCGAACAACAGAACGTTTAACCCCTCGGACCTCGCTCCCCCCGTGGGAGCGGGCTCTGCCCGCGAATGCGATGGTGCTGCCACTGGCCTCTTCGCGGGTAGAACCCGCTCCCACAGGTTCGGAGTAAGGCTTTAAGGGTTCTATGATTTTTTTGACAGGTGTCCCCATGACCACAGTCAACGTATACGAACAACGCCCAGCCTCGGGTGCCAAGGTCGAGTCGCCGCTGCACCACGCCGACCTCGCCAGCCTGGTCGGCAAGGGCCGCAAGAACGCCGGCGTGAAGCTGCGCGACAAGAAACTGCTGGGCCACTTGACCCTGCGTGGCAACGGTCACGACCAGGCCTTCGCCGGTGGCGTGTTCAAGGCGCTGGGCTTGGAACTGCCGGGTGCCCTGGCCATGG
Organism: Pseudomonas sp. TE3644; assembly: GCF_056278815.1. Taxonomy (NCBI): domain Bacteria; kingdom Pseudomonadati; phylum Pseudomonadota; class Gammaproteobacteria; order Pseudomonadales; family Pseudomonadaceae; genus Pseudomonas; species Pseudomonas sp. TE3644. The sequence goes on from NZ_JBWBQF010000001.1 coordinate 6,934,702, forward strand.
TTGCCAGCGGCGACACCTCGCTGCAATGGCTGGGCCCGGATGAATGGCTGCTGGTGGTGCCGGCCGGCGAAGAAGTGGCCACCGAGAACCGCCTGCGTGAAGCGCTGGATGGCCAGCATTTCGCCGTGGTCAACGTCAGCGGCGGGCAAAGCTTGCTGGAACTGAGCGGCCCCAAGGTGCGCGAGGTGCTGATGAAGTCCACCAGCTACGACGTGCACCCCGACAGCTTCCCGGTGGGCAAGGCGGTGGGCACGGTGTTCGCCAAGTCGCAGCTGGTGATTCGTCGCCCCAGCGAAGATGTGTGGGAGCTGGTTGTACGTCGCAGCTTCTCCGATTACTGGTGGCTGTGGCTGCAGGATGCGTCGGCCGAGTATGGCCTTGAGATTGTTGGCTGACTTTGCTGGCCTCTTCGCGGGCACGGCCCGCTCCTACAGGGTTGGCGCTGAACCTGTAGGAGCGGCCTGTGGCCGCGAAGGCCCCACCACCGAGATGGAGCCGTACCCATGAGCCGCGCCCCCGATACCTGGATCCTTACCGCCGATTGCCCCAGCGTGCTCGGCACGGTGGACGCGGTGACCCGCTACCTGTTCGAACAGGGCTGCTATGTCACCGAGCACCATTCGTTCGATGATCGCCTGTCGGCACGCTTCTTCATCCGCGTCGAATTCCGCCAGCCCGATGGCTTTGACGAGCAGTCCTTCCGCGCCGGCCTGGCTGAGCGCGGTGCTGCTTTCGGCATGGTCTTCGAACTGACCGCCCCGCACTACCGCCCCAAGGTGGTGATCATGGTCTCCAAGGCCGACCACTGCCTCAACGACTTGCTCTACCGCCAGCGCATCGGCCAACTGCCCATGGATGTGGTGGCCGTGGTCTCCAATCATCCGGATCTGGAACCTTTGGCGCGCTGGCACGAAATTCCCTACTACCATTTCCCCCTGGACCCCAACGACAAGCCCGCGCAGGAGCGAAAGGTGCTCAAGGTCATCGAGCAAAAGGGTGCGGAACTGGTGATTCTCGCCCGCTACATGCAAGTGCTGTCGCCCGAACTGTGCCGCCGCCTGGATGGCTGGGCCATCAACATCCACCATTCGCTGCTGCCCGGCTTCAAGGGCGCCAAGCCGTACCACCAGGCCTACAACAAGGGCGTGAAGCTGGTAGGCGCCACGGCGCACTACATCAACAACGACCTCGACGAAGGGCCGATCATTGCCCAGGGCGTCGAGGTGGTCGACCACAGCCACTATGCCGAGGACCTGATTGCCAAGGGTCGCGACATCGAGTGCCAGACGCTGGCGCGGGCGGTGGGTTTCCATATTGAGCGGCGGGTGTTTCTCAACGCCAACCGCACGGTCGTCTTGTAAGGAGTAATACCGGCGCCGAATTGGCAGTTGTGGGAGCGGGCTCTGCCCGCGAAGCAGGCACCGCAGTGTGATCTTCGCGGGCAGAGCCCGCTCCCACACGATTTGCGCAATCTCAATAAATACAACAATGAGGTGAAAGCATGTCTGGTAATCGCGGTGTGGTGTATCTCGGCGGCGGCAAGGTCGAGGTGCAAACAATTCCCTTCCCGAAAATGCAGGATCCACGCGGAAAACGCATTGAACACGGCGTCATTCTGCGCGTTGTCTCCACTAATATCTGCGGCTCCGACCAGCACATGGTGCGCGGCCGTACCACGGCCCAGGTCGGCCTGGTGCTGGGCCACGAGATCACCGGCGAAGTGCTGGAAGTCGGCAAGGACGTGGAAAACCTCAAAGTCGGCGACCTGGTGTCGGTACCTTTCAACGTTGCCTGCGGCCGCTGCCGGTCGTGCAAGGAACAACACACCGGCGTTTGCCTGACCGTCAACCCGGCCCGCGCTGGCGGTGCCTACGGTTACGTCGACATGGGCGACTGGGTGGGTGGCCAGGCCGAATACGTGCTGGTGCCTTACGCCGATTTCAACCTGCTGAAACTGGGCGATCGTGACCGGGCCATGGAGAAAATCCGTGACCTGACCTGCCTGTCCGACATTCTGCCTACCGGTTACCACGGTGCCGTCACTGCAGGCGTAGGCCCGGGCAGCACCGTGTATGTTGCGGGCGCAGGCCCCGTTGGTCTGGCGGCCGCTGCCTCGGCCCGCCTGCTGGGCGCTGCAGTGGTCATTGTCGGTGACGTCAACCCGGTGCGCCTGGCCCACGCCAAGGCCCAGGGTTTCGAGATTGCCGACCTGTCCAAGGACACCCCGTTGCACGAGCAGATCGCCGACCTGCTGGGCGAGCCGGAAGTGGATTGCGCCGTCGATGCGGTGGGCTTCGAAGCCCGCGGCCACGGCCATGCCGGTGCCCAGCACGAGGCCCCGGCCACGGTGCTTAACTCGCTGATGGGCGTGGTGCGCGTGGCGGGCAAGATCGGTATCCCTGGCCTGTACGTGACCGAAGACCCGGGCGCCGTGGATGCTGCGGCGAAGATCGGCAGCCTGAGCATTCGCTTCGGCCTGGGCTGGGCCAAGTCCCACAGCTTCCACACCGGCCAGACCCCCGTGATGAAGTACAACCGCCAGCTGATGCAGGCCATCATGTGGGACCGCATCAACATTGCTGAAGTGGTGGGTGTGCAGGTGATCACCCTGGACCAGGCGCCGGAAGGCTATGGCGAGTTCGATGCCGGCGTACCGAAGAAATTCGTGATCGACCCGCACAAACTGTTCAGCGCTGCCTGACCCCGTAGCCGCTGCCGCCAGGCTGCGCTGGTCCCTGAGTTCGCTGGAGATTTTCGGTGCGGCATAGGGCCAGCGCAGCCTTCGGCAGCGGCTACACCGATCTGTAGCCGCTGCCGCCAGGCTGCGCTGGTCCCTGAGTTCGCTGGAGATTTTCGGTGGGGCATAGGGTCAGCGCAGCCTTCGGCAGCGGCTACACCGATCTGTAGCCGCTGCCGCCAGGCTGCGCTGGGCCTTGAGTTCGCTGGAGATTTTCGGTGGGGTATAGGGCCAGCGCAGCCTTCGGCAGCGGCTACACCGATCTGTAGCCGCTGCCGCCAGGCTGCGCTGGGCCTTGAGTTCGCTGGAGATTTTCGGTGGGGTATAGGGCCAGCGCAGCCTGCGGCAGCGGCTATGTATGGACTCGCCCCTCCTGTCTACCCGCTTTTGAAAAACTGCCGCCCGTTGCATCTATGTATTAGGCCTATTCAAGGAAGCCGCTTTGGGCCTCTGGCCGACATTGGAAGAGCTCGTGGTATGCCGATTACAGTCAGGCCTCGAAGGCCGCTAGCCGCTTAGGCATCAATCCACGCCGATCCTATCTGGGGTCAATGTTTTTCAGCACAGGGTTGGACAGTAGTTACCTCGGTGGCAGAACTCGGTGGATCAGTGGCTCATCATCGCTGGCTGGCCGCTGCCATGCTGTCGACGATAAGTCTGGTCATTCTGTAGAAGCCTCCAGACGATACGCAGGTTGCGATTGGCCAGCCGGACCGCAGCCTGTTTGCGGCCCAGGCGGCTCATCCAGCGCAGTAATCGGCGGTCGTCGGGTTGCTCCGAATCGGATCGCAGTTGTTGCAGCACCGCGTGCGCGCCCTGGATCATCAGGCTGCGCAGATATGAATCGCCTCGCTTGCTCATACCGCCCAGGCGAACTTTATTCCCGCTGCTGTGTTGGTCGGGAACCAGGCCAAAGTAGGCCGCGAACTTGCGTGCATTGGGGAACCGTTCGGGCTGGGTTTCCTTGGCTACCAACGCCGTGGCGGTGACCGGACCGATACCGCGCACGCTCATCAGCCGCTTGGCCGTGCTGTCGGCATTTGCCGCTGCTTCCAGACGGCCCGTCAACACCGCAATGCGCTCGCCCAAAAAGCGCCATTCCGCGAGCAGTTCATCGATCAACTCGCGCAACATGGCTGGCACTGGTTGAGTAGCATCCTCCAATACTCGTGGAATTCTCTGGCTGATGGCGATATCACCTTGAGCCAGGACCACGCCGTGCTCAAGCAGCAGGCCGCGCATCTGATTACTCAATGCCGTGCGGCGGCGCACATAGCCCTGGCGGGCACGATGCAATGCCTGCATGGCAAGCGCCGCAACGCTCTTGATCGGTACTGCGCAGATTTTCTCATCACGACCGGCCCGCAAAATCGCCAACGCATCGTTACGATCGTTTTTGGGTCCTGTGCGGTGTGCCGTCACCAACTTGGCCGGCAAAATCCGAGCCTCGACGCCCTGTTCCTGCAGCTGTCGCGCCCAGGCTTGAGCACCTGGCCCCGTCTCCATCAAGACTATGACGTGAGGTGCCAGTTGTTGAAGGAATTCGTAGAACGCTTCGCGCGACTTGAGGCGCTGTTCATAGTGCACGTGGCCTAGAGCGTCTTCGCCGGCAACCTGGAAGACATGTTTGGCCAGATCGACCGCCACGGTCGTGCAGACCGACAAATTGGCGGAAGACAAGGATTGATCAATCGAAGTATGCTTTTTCATGGACTCGCCCTCGCTGTCGTTGGCTGTTTAGACTGCCACCGTGGCGCATTGACGCCTCGGCTTGGGCGAGTCCATCCAATTACACCGATCTGTAGCCGCTGCCGCCAGGCTGCGCTGGGCCTTGGGTTCGCTGGAGATTTTCGGTGGGGCATAGGGCCAGCGCAGCCTTCGGCAGCGGCTACACCGATCTGTAGCCGCTGCCGCCAGGCTGCGCTGGGCCTTGAGTTCGCTGGAGATTTTCGGTGGGGCACAGGGCCAGCGCAGCCTTCGGCAGCGGCTACACCGATCTGTAGCCGCTGCCGCCAGGCTGCGCTGGGCCTTGGGTTCGCTGGAGATTTTCGGTGGGGCATAGGGCCAGCGCAGCCTTCGGCAGCGGCTACACCGATCTGTAGCCGCTGCCGCCAGGCTGCGCTGGGCCTTGGGTTCGCTGGAGATTTTCGGTGGGGTATGGGGCCAGCGCAGCCTTCGGCAGCGGCTACAGGATTTGGCCGTGGTAGAGGACAGGCCCGGTTGGCTGGCCGGTGGGTGAACCACCGGCCGGTTCCAGGCTGATCGCCAAGGTCACCTGCGCGCCCAGCAACTTGCGCTGCGCTTCACTGAGCTTGATCCTTCCCCTGCCTCCCTCAGGCATCAACCCCAACGACACCGGCATACCATTGGCCGGGATCGCCCACAATTCCATGCTGCGGTCAGCCGGTGCGCGACCCAGGGAAACGGGTTCCACCTGCAAATACTGGTCGAACGCTTCGATCTTCACCGCCGTCTGATCACCCGCGCCCACCAACGTGGCGCTGTACTGCGCCTGGTCACGCCCATGGAACAGGCCGATTGCCACGGCCAGCACCACAGTCGCCGCAACCGCCATCAGCCAGCCGCGCCGCCGCGAACGTCGCGGCATGTGCAGACGCTGCGGTTCGATACGGGCAACGATCTGCTCCCACACCTGCTCCGGCACAGGCTCTTCGGCGATGGGCGCCGTCAGGCTGGCCAGGGTTGCCTGCCACTGCGCCAGCTCCACCTGCAAACCGCGATCGTCAGCCATCAGCTGCTCGAAACGTCGCCGTGCCGTGGGCGGCATCAGTCCGATGGCGTAGTCGGCCGCCAGGGCGCGGCGCAGGGCCGGATCGTGGTAGTTCATGATTCAAGGCACCGGCGCAGGCGCTCCATGCCGCGCCTGATCCAGGATTTCACCGAGCCCAGTGGCGCCGACAGGTGCCGGGCCAGGTCAGCATTGGACAGGCCGTGGAAATAGGCGGTCAGGATCGACTGGCGCTGCATGCCCTCCAGGTCTTCCAGGCAGCGGCCCAGTGCCGAGGCTTCGCGGGTTTGATTGAGTTGTTCATGGGCCGACGGGCTGGCGTCGGCCAGGCTTTCCATCTGCTGGTCATCCAGCGGCAGTTCGTGGTGGCGCCGCAGCAGGTCGATGGCCAGGTGCCGGGTGATGTTGACCATCCAGGTCATCGGCGCGGCCAGGCTGGGGTCGTAACGCGATGCGTTGTGCCAGATGCGCACGAAACTCTCCTGCACGATTTCCTCGGCCAGGTCCCGACGCCCCACGCAGCGCAGCGCCACGCCATGCAGGCGCGCGCTGCTGGTGCGATACAGGGTCTCGAAGGCACGCCGGTTACCCTGCGCGCAGTCGGCCAGCAGCTGGCTGAGCGGATCGTTGTCGATGGTACGGTCTCCGCAGTGGGTGGCTGTTTGAGCCTAGCCCAGCGGGCGCCGCGTTGCCTGATATACGCGCAGGCCACGCAATCGGATGCAATGTGTACGAAATTATTTCGTTTCTGGAACAGAGCGACATAAAGCGAGTCAAATTGTGGCTTTCGTTGCCCGGCCACCCGGGTGGCGACCACAGATTCAAGGGGAACCCAATGAACACCATGCGCGCCATCACCCTGGCAACCCTGACCGCTTTGGCGGCCAGCCCGGCCTTCGCCTTCAACCTCAACGATGCGGTGAACGCGGCTTCGTCGATCCAGAACGGCAACCAGGGCACCAGCACCGCACCGCAGGCGGCAGGGCTGCTGAACAGCGTTGGCACACAGCTCAACGTCACGCCTGAACAGGCCATCGGCGGTACCGGCGCGATGCTGGGGCTGGCCAAGAACAAGCTCAGCGCGGCCGATTACTCGCAACTGGCCAAGCAGGTGCCGGGCGTCGACAAGGTCGCCGGTGCCAATGCCATCAGCGGCCTGGGTGGGTTGCTGGGGCAGTCGGGGGCCGACAAGGGCGCGCTCGATGGCGCCTTGGGCAACGTCAAGAACACCAGTGACCTGAACAATGCGTTCGGCGCGTTGGGTATGGACAGCTCGATGGTGGGGCAGTTTGCGCCGGTGATCCTGCAGTACCTGGGGCAGCAGGGCGTGGGCGGCACGTTGCTGAAAAGCCTGAGCGGGATTTGGGGTGTGGGCGGCTGATTCCCAAGACCGCGTCGCCCCTATCGCGAGCAAGCTTTGCTCCCACAGCGCCGAACCTTACATCGACATAAGGCTTAACACTGTGGGAGCAAAGCTTGCTCGCGATAGGGGCACTGCAGATCCTACTGGCTCAACTCCAGCCGCAACGCCTCAATCCGCGCATCCTTGTCCGCCCACAACCGGTTCACCCAGTCCTGCACGGTCTGGCGAAACGCCGGGTCGTTCTCGTAATCGCCCGACAGCAACGCCGGGTCGATTTCACGCGAATGAACGTCGATGATCACCTGGCTTACATCCCCGCACACCAGGTTCCAGAACCCCGGGATCTTGCCTTGCGGATACACCACGGTCACATCCAGCATGCGGTCCAGCTGCTGCCCCATGGCCGCCAGCACGAACGCCACGCCACCGGCCTTGGGCTTGAGCAGGTTGCGGAACGGCGAAGCCTGTTGATCATGCTTGGCTTGGGTGAAGCGCGTACCTTCCAGGTAGTTGACCACGGTCACCGGCTGGCGCTTGAACAGCTCGCAGGCCGCCTTGGTGATGTCCAGGTCCTTGCCCTTGAGGTGCGGATGCTTGTCCAGGAAGGCCTTGGTGTAGCGCTTCATGAAGGGGTAGTCCAGCGCCCACCAGGCCAGGCCCAGGAACGGCACCCAGATCAGTTCTTTCTTGAGGAAGAACTTGAAGAACGGTGTACGGCGGTTCAGGGCCTGGATCAGCGCGGGGATGTCGACCCACGACTGGTGGTTGCAGACCACCAGGTAGGACGTGTCGACGCGCAGGCTCTCGGCGCCACGGATGTCCCAGCGGGTGGGGATGCACAGGCGGAAGATCAGCTTGTTGATTTCGGCCCAGGTTTCGGCGAACCACATCACTGCCTTGGAGGCGTGGTCACGCCAGTGGCCGGGCGCGATCAGCTTGAGCAGCGCGCAGAGCAGAAGGGGGCCAATCAGCACCAGGGTATTGAGTAAAAGCAGCAGCATGGTGAAACTGCCGGCAAGCAGGCGACGCATAAAACGACTCTTGGTGTCATTGTGGCCGGCAATCATAAAGAGGCCGGGGCTTAACACCAAATCCGGCATGCCGAATGGTTGTGGACAAATGTTTCACGATTTTTTGCGTATGCTGCCCGCAGCCCATCTCTCAACCGAGGAAACCACCGGTGAAATCCGTTCTCGCACTGTTGTCGCTGTTGGCCCTGCCGGTCATGGCCGCCGAGCCGACCCTGTATGGGCGCTATGAATACATCAAACTGCCGGAAATCGGCGGTGCTACTTTCAAGGCCAAGATGGACACCGGCGCACTGACCGCGTCGCTGTCGGCCCGCGATATCCAGCTGTTCCAGCGCGACGGTGAAGACTGGGTGCGCTTCCGCCTGGCCACCAAGGACGCCGACGGCAAGGTCTTCGAGCACAAGGTGGCGCGCATCAGCCGTATCAAGAGCCGCGCCGACGAGGAAGATGAAGGCGAGGGCACCGAAGTGGCCAAGCGCCCGGTGGTCGACCTGGAGATGTGCCTGGGCGGCACCAAGCGCACCATCGAGGCCAACCTGGTGGACCGCAGCACCTTCAACTACCCGCTGCTGATCGGCGCTAAGGCCCTGCGCGAGTTCGGCGCCGCGGTAAACCCGGCCCGCCGCTACACCGCCGGCGACCCCGAGTGCTGATCGGATGCCACACATACTCATCGTCGAAGACGAAGCGGCCATTGCCGACACCCTGATCTACGCGCTGCAAGGCGAGGGCTTCGAAACCACCTGGGTTATCCTGGGCCAGGCCGCGCTGGAACATCAGCGCCGCCAGCCGGCCGACCTGATCATTCTCGATGTCGGCCTGCCGGACATCAGCGGTTTCGAGACCTGCAAGCAATTGCGCCGCTTCAGTGAAGTGCCGGTGATTTTTCTTACCGCCCGCGACGCCGAGATCGACCGCGTGGTGGGCCTGGAAATCGGCGCCGACGATTACGTGGTCAAGCCGTTCAGCCCACGCGAGGTGGCCGCGCGGGTGCGCGCTATCCTCAAGCGCGTGGCCCCGCGGCAGGCCGCGACGTTGTTCCAGGTGGACATCGAGCGCTTGCTGATCAGCTACCGCGGCCAGCCGCTGACCCTGACGCGCCATGAGTTCCGCCTGCTGCAAACCCTGCTCGAGCAGCCAGAGCGGGTGTTCAGCCGCGAGCAATTGCTGGACGCCGTGGGCGTGCCCAGCGACGCCGGCTACGAGCGCAGCATCGACAGCCACATCAAAAGCCTGCGCGCCAAGCTGCGCACGGTGGCCGCCGACGCCGAACCCATCCAGACCCATCGCGGCGTCGGCTACAGCTACAGCCCGGCCAACAGCTGATGCGCCTGGGGATTCGCATCTTCCTGGTGTATTTCTTTTTCGTCGGCCTGGCGGGCTACTTCCTGCTGTACACCGTGCGCGAGGAAATCCGCCCGGGGGTGCGCCAGTCCACCGAGGAAACCCTGGTAGACACGGCCAACCTGCTGGCGGAAATCCTGGAGGCCGACGTCAAGGCCGGCACCCTGCAACAGAGCCGGCTCAATGAGGTGCTGAAGGCCTACGGCGAGCGCGAGCCCAACGCTGATATCTGGGGCCTGCAGAAGAATCAGGTCAGCCACCGCATCTACGTCACCGACGCCCACGGCATCGTGCTGCTGGACTCGGCCGGGCAGGCTGTGGGCCAGGACTATTCGCGCTGGAACGACGTGTACCTGACCTTGCGCGGCCAGTACGGTGCGCGCTCTACCCGCAGCGATCCGGCCGACCCCGAGTCGTCGGTGATGCATGTGGGCGCGCCGATCATGGACGGCGAGCGCATCATCGGCGAAGTCACCGTGGCCAAGCCCAACCGCTCGCTGCAGCCTTACATCGACCGCTCGGAGCACCGGCTGATGGCCTTCGGCGTGGGCTTGATGGTGCTGGGGTTGCTGGTGGGGGCAGCGCTGTCGTGGTGGCTGACCCGCTCGCTGCGCAAGCTCACCCACTATGCCCAGGCCGTCAGCCAGGGCGAGCGTGCGGCGCTGCCGGCCTACAGCGGCGGCGAGCTGGCGCTGCTGGCCACGGCGGTGGCGCACATGCGCAGCCAGCTGGAGGGCAAGGACTACGTGGAGCGCTACGTGCACACCCTGACCCACGAACTGAAAAGCCCGCTGGCGGCTATCCGTGGCGCGGCGGAGCTGCTGCAAGGGCCGATGCCCGCTGACCAGCAGCAACGCTTCGTGGCCAACATCGACCGGGAAAGCGCACGCTTGCAACAGCTGATCGAACGCCTGCTGAACCTGGCCATGGTCGAACAACGCCAAGGCCTGGAGGAGCAGGTGGATGTGCCGATAGAGGCGCTCGTCCGCCAGTTGCTGCATGGGCAGATGACCCGAATAGAAGGGCTGAATGTACGGATCGAGCCTGCTCTGCCGCCCGGCCTGACGGTATTGGGCGAGCCATTCCTGCTGCGCCAGGCGCTGAACAACCTGTTGGACAATGCCCTGGATTTCAGCCCGGCCGGTGGCCATTTGCGCCTGTACCTGGACGGCCAGCAACTGGTGCTGTTCAACCAGGCCGAACCGATCCCCGAGTACGCGCTGGCGCGTCTGAGCGAGCGCTTCTATTCGCTGCCAAGGCCTGGCACCGGGCGCAAAAGCACGGGCCTTGGGCTCAACTTCGTCGAGGAAGTGATGCAGCTGCATGGCGGCCGCCTGCACATTGGCAATGTCGACGGCGGTGTGGAGGTGCGCCTGTGGTTCCCGTGGACGCGCATCTCCACATAATCTCCACACAACGCCCATAAAGCGCCCATGCGGCGCTTGCACACTCGCTCCATTGCCAAGGAGCGAGCCCCCCCATGAACCGAAACCTCAGCGTCAAACTGGCCATGATCACCACGCTGATCGTGTTGCTGCTGATTCCCCTGTACTTGATTGGCAACCTGATCAGCGAGCGCCAGGCGCGCCGCGACGTGGTGCTCGATGACATCGCCCGCAGTTCCAGCACCAACCAGCAACTCAGCGGCCCGGTGCTGGTGGTGCCGTACCGCAAGACCGAGCGCGAATGGAAAACCGATGAGAAGACGGGTAACCGCTACCAGCAGGAATCCCATTCTTCGGGTCGTCTGTATTTCCTGCCGCAGCGTTTCGACCTGGCGGCCGACCTGCGCACCGAACTGCGCGCCCGCGGTATCTACGAAGCGCGGCTTTACCACGCCAGCAACCATATCGAGGCTGACTTCCAACTGCCTGCGCAGTTGGGCATCACGGATAACCTGGCCGATTACCAGTTTGATGCGCCGTTCCTGGCGGTGGGTATCAGCGATATTCGCGGCATCGAGGCCGGGCTGAAACTGGAGCTCGACGGTCAGCGGCTGGACTTCCAGCCGGGTACCCAGGTGAGCTGGCTGGGCAATGGCGTGCACGTACAGTTGCCGCTGTTCGATGCCAGCCAGCCCAAGGCCCTCAAGGTTGGTTTCGATCTGGGCCTGCAGGGCACCGGCCGCTTCGACGTGCTGCCCGTGGGGCGCGAGACTTCCGTGGCACTCAAGGCCGACTGGCCGCACCCCAGCTTCGTCGGCGATTATCTGCCGGTGCAGCGCAACGTGGCGGCAACTGGCTTCGACGCCCAGTGGCAAACGTCGTTCTTCTCCACCAATTTGCAGGAGCGCCTGGACGACTGCGTGCGTGGCCTGCGCTGTGAAACACTCACCAACACCACCTTTGGCGTCAGCCTGGTGGACCCGGTGGATCAATACCTGAAGGCTGATCGGGCGATCAAATATGCGCTGTTGTTCGTGGCGCTGACGTTTGCCGGGTTCTTCCTGTTCGAAGTGCTCAAGCGCCTGGCCATTCACCCGATGCAGTACGCCCTGGTGGGGTTTGCCCTGGCGCTGTTCTACCTGCTGTTGCTGTCGCTGGCCGAGCACATTGGCTTCGCCATGGCGTATGGCTTGTCGGCCAGTGGCTGCGTGCTGTTGATCGGCTTCTACGTCAGCCATGTGCTGCACAGCTGGCGCAACGGGTTGGGGTTTGCTGCCGGGCTGGCCGCCTTGTATGGCTTGTTGTTCGGGTTGTTGAGTGCCGAGGATTACGCGCTGCTGATGGGCTCGCTGCTGCTGTTCGCCATGCTGGGGCTGTTCATGGTGCTGACCCGTCGGCTGGACTGGTATGGCGTGGGGCCGGCCAAGGCCGTGCAGGAGGTGGGTGATGTTGCGTGAAGAACAGCGTTGGGCGCAGGGGTTGCTGGAGCTGTTGCAGCGCAACTGTGGGACCGGGCGAAGCTCGGGAAGAGGCCAGCCAGACCGACCGCGTCGCCTGCATCGCGGCCAAGGCCGGCTCCTACCCCGGCCGGTGTAGGAGCCGACTTTAGTCGCGATGCAGACGACGCGGTTTACGGGGGGGCGTTGCTATTTGCGCAGGGCATGTACGCTGATCAGCGCGGGGATGCCCAGCCCGATCCACGACAGCCAGTCCCAGGCGCCATCGCCCAGCAGCGCGGCGAACAACCCCGCCGCGCCCAGTAGGCCGATCACCAAAGGGGCACCGAACATTGGCCAGAACCGCGAACGCTTGCGGCTCATGCTTTCACCTTGCGCCGTACCCACCACAGGTACAGCCCGCTGATCAGCACCACGATGGTCAGCACATCGAGCACCGCCCACAGGATCTGCATCGGCCTGCCGCCGTAATCGCCATAGTGCAGCGGCTGCGACAGGCCCAAGGCGTCCATGTACCAGGGACGTTCGCCAACGGCAGTGACCGCCAGGGTGCTGGCGTCGATCAGCACTGGGGTCAGCAAGTGTGAGGTTAGGTGGCTAGCGCCTTTCATGAACACTGCATAGTGATGCGCACTGGAGAACAGCGTGCCGGGGAAGGCGATGAAGTCAGCCTTCATGCCCGGCGCCGCCGCTTCGGCAATCTCCAGCAGGCGGCTGGCGGGGGCCATTGAGGTCAGGGGTGGCGCGTCGTGATACGGCGCGACCATGGCCGCCAGGGTGTCGCTGCGCCAGGCGTCGATCAGCAGGTCGGCGCAGGCGTTGACCACCCCGGTCAGGCCCACCACCACGGCCCAGGTCAGGGTGACGATGCCGATCAGGTTGTGCAGGTCCAGCCAACGCACCCGCCGGGATTTTTCCCGGCGCACGCTGGCGAACTTCAGCCGGCCCATGAACGGCGCGTACAGCACCACCCCCGAGACGATCGCCACGACGAACAGCAGCCCCATGAACGCCAGCAGCAGCTTGCCCGGCAGCCCGGCGTACATGTCCACGTGCAGGCGCAGCATCACCATCATGAAACCGCCATTGGCCGCCGGGGTTTCCACCGCTTCGCCGGTGCGGGTATCGAGGCTGAAGGTGTGCGACGAATTGGGTTCGGTGCCCGGCGTGGCGGCGGTGATGGCGAACATGCCCTCGGGCTGGTCTTCATCCCAGCCAAAGTACTGCACCACTTCGCCCGGGCGGTGCGCCAGGGCGGCCTGTACCAGCTGTTGCAGGTCCAGTTTCGGGGTGTCGGCGGGCATTTCGCGGTAATGCGGGGCATTGCCCAGCAGCTCTTCCATCTCGTGATGGAACACCAAGGGCAGGCCGGTGACGGCCAGCAACAACAGGAACAGCGTGCAGATCAGGCTGGTCCAGGTATGGATGAAGGACCAGCGACGAATAGTGTTACTTTTCATTTCACGGGAGTCCGAAATAACAAAGCCGCCCCGGAGGGCGGCTTGTGTGAAGCGTCAGGCGATTACCACTTGTAGGTGGCCGCGGCGACCACGCTGCGCAGGTCGCCATAGTAGCAATAGTAACCGTCGCAGGTGGAAATGTAGTCCTTGTTGAACACGTTCTTGGCGGTCAGGCTCAGGGACGCGCCTTTCAGCGAACCGGAGAGCGCGCCCAGGTCGTAGTGGGCCGAGGCGTCGAACACGGTGTAGGCGTCGGCCTTGCCCAGCCAGGTGTTGGCTTGGTCGCCGTACGTGTTGCCGGTGTAGCGGGCGCCGCCGCCGATGCCGAAGCCTTCCAGCAGGCCCTGGTGCCAGGTGTAGTCGGCCCACAGGGAGGCGGTCTGGTTAGGCATCAAAGTCAGGCGATTACCTTTGTAGAGGCCGTCCTGTACCTCCGACTTGGCCAGTGTGTAGGAAGCGATCAACTTGATGTTGTCGGTCAGGTCGGAAACGGCTTCCAGTTCCAGGCCCTTCACTTTCACTTCGCCTGTCTGGCCGGTCACGGAGATGCCGCCGACGTTGCTGGTGACGGTGACATTCTTCTGGGTCAGGTCATACACGGCAGCGGTCAGCAGGGTTCTGGAGCCGGGCGGCTGGTATTTGATACCCAGTTCCCACTGCTTGCCTTGGGTCGGTTTCAGCGAGCTGGTGGACGTCATGTCCGCGCCAGTGGTGGGCTGGAACGACTCGGCATACGACAGGTAAGGGACGAAACCCGAGTCAAACACATAGCTGACGGACGAGTTGAGGCTGAAATTGCTGTCGCGTTCGGTGTTGGTGGCGTCTGCGTTGTTGAAGAATTTGGTACCAGTGTGCACCCAGTCCTCGCGGCCGCCCACGGTGAAGCGCCATTTGTCCAAGGCCATCTGGTCCTGCAGGTAGACGCCGGTCTGGGTGGTTTTCTGGTTGTAGTCGTAAAACGCCCCCGAACGTGCCGGACGAGTGATGGTATCGGTGTAGGTCGGGTTGTTGACGTTGATGTCCGGCACGTTGAAGCCGTAGATCGACAGGTAGTTGGTGTTGATGTGCTGCACGTCAGCACCGATCAGCACGGTGTGGCTGATGTCACCGGTGGCGAAGTCGGCCTGGAAGTTGTTGTCCATCGCGAACTGGCTGATGTCTTCGTCGACGTTAGTGCTCAGGCGCCCGACGTTGCCGTTCGCGTCCACGGTATAGCCGGCCAGGCCGGGGATGTAGCTGTTGACGGTGATCTGCTGGAAGGCCAGGTCCGACTTGGTGTAGCGCAGGTTCTGATGGAACTGCCACACGTCATTGAAGCGGTGCTCGAACGAGTACCCCAGCGCGTAGTAGGTACGGTCGTAATGGTCGTAGTTGGGGTCGCCCAGGTTCTTGTGGTGCGAGATATCACCCAGCGGCGAGCTGATCTTGGTGCCCTGGATCGGCAGGAACTGGCTGGTGGCGCCGGTATCGTCGCGGGTGAACTGGCTGAGGAAGGTCAGCTTGGTGTCCGGGTCGATGTTCCAGGTCAGGCTGGGGGCGATGTTGTAGCGCTTGTTGTCGATGTGGTCGATCTGGGTGCCACTGTCACGAATCACACCGCTCACGCCATAGAGGAACCTGCCCTCGTCGTCGATCTTGCCGGTGCTGGCAAAGTCGATCTGGCGCCAGTTGTCGCTACCGTATTGCAGGGAGATCTCGTGGCTGGTTTCTTCGCTGGGGCGACGGCTGACCATGTCCAGCAGGCCGCCGGGCGGGGTCTGGCCGTACAGCGACGAAGCCGGGCCGCGCAGCAGGGCGATGCGATCCAGGTCCCAGGTTTCCATTTTCGGGTTGGCGTACACGCCCTTGGGCAGTGGCAGGCCGTCCAGGAACTGGGTTGGTTCGAAGCCACGTACGCGCATCCAATCGTAACGGGTGTCGCTGCCGTAGCTGGCCGACACGATGCCGGGCATGTATTTCACGGCATCTTCCAGGGTTTGCACGCCGCGGTCGTCCATCTGCTGGCGGGTGGCCACGGAAATGGAACGCGGTGCTTCCACCAGCGCGGTATCAGTCTTGGTCCCTGCCGCAGTGCGGGTGGCCAGGTAGCCAGTGGTTGGCCCCCAGGCGCTTTCGTAGTCGCTGGCCGCATTCACGTTGGTGTCAGGCAGCGCCAGTGTCCCTTCTGGCGCTGCGATCAACGTAAAAGTGCCGGCGCTGGTCTGCACCAGCTGCAGCCCGCTCCCTGCCAACGCCTGGCGCAGTGCGCCGGCCGCGTCGAACTGGCCGCGTACCGCCGCGCTGGTCTTGCCCGCTACCAGGCCCGGCTCGATGGCCAGTACCAGGCCAGCGCCGCTGGCGATCTGGTTCAACGTGCTGGCCAGGGGGGCGGCCGGCAGGTTGTAGCTGCGCAACTGGCTGGCCTGTTCGGCGGCCTGCAGGGCAGTACTGGTCGTGGGGACGGCAAGGGCAATGGCGACAGCCATGAGGCTGGGCCGGAGCAGCGATTCGAGCGAGCGGGACATGCGGGCACTCCTGACAGGGAATATTTCTCAATTGCCTGTGTGCCGGACGAGATTCAAAAAGTGATAGGGCTGATTGAAAATAATTTTGATTAAGATCTGCTAGCGCAACCCGTAGCCGCTGCCGCCAGGCTGCGCTGGTCCTGACCCTCGCTGCAGTTCTGCAGTGTCCATAGGGGCCAGCGCAGCCTTCGGCAGCGGCTACAGCGACGATGGTTACAGGGCTTGCGGGGCGGCCGGGCGTTCTTCCAGGCTGACCCACCAGCGTGTGTGCTGCTGGATCTGGATGGGCAGGGTGGGCAGCAGCGCGCGCAGCGCAAGGTCAGTGTCCTTGAGCGGGAAGCTGCCGGTGATGCGCAGGTCGGCCACCTTGGGGCTTACGCCCAGGTAACCGCTGCGGTAGCGCGACAGTTCATGGGCCAGGTCGCTCAGGCGGGCGTTGTCCACCACCAGCATGCCGCGGGTCCAGGCGTCGGCGCCGGGGGTGAGGGCGACGGCCTCGCCCAGGGCGCTGCGCTGCATCAGCATTTGCTGGCCTTCGTGCAACACCACTTCGCCGGGCAATTCTTTGGCGTGGGCGGCCACGGCTGATTGCAGCACGCTCAGGCGCGTGCCTTCGGCTTCGCGACGCACCAGGAAGCGTGTGCCCAGGGCGCGCAGGCGGCCGTCGCTGGTTTCCACGATCAAGGGCCGCTGTTCGCCGGGCGGGTGGCCGCTGTGCACCATGATCTCGCCCTCGCGCAGCACGATCAGGCGCTGGTCCTGATCAAAGCGGATGTCCACGGCGCTGTGGGTGTTGAGTTCCACTTCGGTGCCGTCGGCCAGGGTCAGGGTGCGCTGCTCACCGGTGGCGGTGCGCTGGTCGGCCAGCCAGTAGTCCAGGGGTTGCCATTTTTTCAGGCCCAGGGTGGCAAGGCCCAGTACCAGCACCACGCTGGCCAAGCCGCTGCCCAGCTTGCGTAGGCGTTGCCGGGCGCTGCCGGCACTGCCGAGCAGAGCCTTGCGGCCCGCTGATGGCGTTACGCGCAGGCGCTGGTCGAGCATGCCCAGTTGTTGCCAGGCACGGGCATGTTCTTCATGGGCGGCGTACCACAGGGCGAATTCGGCCTGCTGGGTCGGGTTGTTGCCGTCCAGGGACAGTTGCCACTCGATGGCGGCGTCCAGCACGCGTGCCGAGACCGGGCCGTTGGGGCTCATGTCGGTTCACCGTACAGGGCCACGTAGCACTGGCGCATGCCCTGGGCCAGGTATTGGCGTACGCGTGGCACCGACACGCCCAGGCGTTCGGCGATCTCGGCGTGGGCCAGGCCTTCCAGACGGTTTAGCAGGAAGGCGCTGCGGGCCTTGCTGGACAGTTTGCCCAGCATCTGGTCGATGGCTTGCAGGTCTTCCAGGATCAGTTGCTGTTCTTCGGGTGAAGGCTGCTCGCCTTCGGGGATCAGCATCAGTTCGGCCAGGTAGGCCTGCTCCAGTGCGGCGCGGCGGAAGTGGTCAAACAGCAGACCCTTGGCGATGGCTGCCAGGAACGCCCGGGGCTGGCGCGGGGCGCTCAGCTCGTCGCGGCTGAGCAGGCGCACGAAGGTGTCCTGGCTCAAGTCCTCGGCGCGCTGGCCGCAGGCGATATTGCGCCGCAGCCAGGCAAGCAGCCAGCCGCGATGGTCGCGATAAAGCGTACCGACGAGCTCACCATGAGGGCTATGGGCTGACGACAAGACGTTCCCCGAATGCAAGTGTTCAAACTAACGAGAATTATTCGCGATTGTGTCAGGAGTGATGTCGTAGTGCAATTGGCGTTCGTCGGTGGAAATGTTTCTCCGGGGGGCAGTTACGGGGATCGCGTCGTCCGTATCGCGGCCAAGGCCGGCTCCTACCTCGGCCGTGTAGGAGCCGGCCTTGGCCGCGATGCAGACGACGCGGTTTTCAGGCGCAGCTACAGGCCGGGCATGGCCTGGCGGCGGCGCCACTGGCTGAGCCGTTCCAACAACAGCGCCGGGCTGTCCAGCCCCAGCCGCCGTGCCTGGCTGAGCAGGATCAGCGCCAGTTGCGCCGTGACATAGGCGTCGGCGCTGGCGTTGTGGCGTTCGTCCACCTGCAGGCCGAAGTGGGCGATCCAGTCGTCCAGCGAGGCCTCGCGCAGCACGGTCTGGGGGTTGAGCAGCGGTGCCAGTTCGGCCGCGTCGATGAAGTTGTGCTGCAGTTTGTAGCCCAGCGTCTCTTTCAGGGCGCGGCTCAGCATGCGCTGATCGAAAGGCGCGTGGAACGCCAGCACCGGGCTGTCGCCGACAAAGTCCATGAAATCCAGCAGGCCGTCCACCGGGTCGCGGCCGGCGGCGAGGGCGTCCGGCCCCAAACCATGCAGCAGCACGCTGGGGCTGGGTTTGTGGCCCTGGCGGTGCAGGGTGCATTCGAACTGCTGGGACAGGTCGATGGCGCCGTCTTCGATCACCACTGCGCCGATGGCCAGCAACTGATCGCGGTTGGGGTTCAGGCCCGTGGTTTCAAGGTCCAGTACCACCCAGCGTTGCTGGCGCAGGCTGCAATCGCCCATTACTGCGGGGGCGCTGAGGCGTTGCAGTGCCAGTTGCTGCGCAGGGTTGAGGGTAGGCGCTGGTTGGCGCAGCCAGGCAAACAGGTTCACAGCTGGTACCTCAGCGTCAGGCTGGCCTGCAGGCGCTGGGCCTGGCGCAGGGACTCGCGCAGGATGCGCCGGTCCAGGTCGTTGAGGCTGTCGGGGTCGATGCGGTTGGACCAGGCCTGGTTGTCGCGGGTCTGGCGCTGGTGCTGCTGCATGCGCGTCTGCTGGATGAAGTGATAAGCCTCCTCGTAGGCGGCGCCGTCGAGCTTGTCGATCACCTCCTTGGCCACCAGTTGGCGCAGGCGCTGCAGGGTGTTGGTGGCCTCGATGCCGTTGGCCAGGGCCAGCAGCCGTGCGCCGTCGACGAAGGGTGTCAGGCCCTGGGCCTTGAGGTCCAGGGTGCCGGCCTTGTCGGTGCCCTTGCGGGCCAGCACGAACTCGCGGAAACGCCCCACCGGCGGGCGCTGGCGCAGGGCGTTCTCGGCCAGCATGCGCTGGAACAGGCGGTTGTCGCCCACCTGGTCCAGCACCTGGCGGCGCAGTTGCTGGCAGCCTTGCTCATCGCCCCACACCACGCGCAGGTCGAAGTAGATACTGGAGCCCAGCAGGTTTTCCGGCGTGGCCTCACGCACGAACGCCGCGAAGCGCCGCGCCCATTCAGCCCGCGACAGGCACAGCTCGGGGTTGCCGGCCATGATATTGCCGCTGCACAGGGTGAAGCCGCACTGGGCCAGGTTGAGGTTGATCTGGTGGGCGATGGGCAGCAGCTTGCCGCGGATTTCGGCGGCGTGGGCGGCGTCGCGGGCATCGAACAGGATGCCGTTGTCCTGGTCGGTGAACAGCGTCTGTTCCTGGCGGCCTTCGCTGCCAAAGCACAGCCAGCTGAAGGGCACGCCGGGGTCGCCCTTGTCCTGCAATACCAGCTCGATTACCCGGCACACGGTATGGTCGTTGAGCAGGGTGATGATGTGGGTGATCTGCGTCGACGAGGCGCCGTGGGCCAGCATGCGCTCCACCAGCTGGCCGATGTCGCCGCGCAGGGTCACCAGTTGTTCCAGGCGCCCGGCGTTGCGGATGGTGCGCGCCAGGTGCACCAGGTCCACCCGTTGCAGCGAGAACAGGTCGCGCTCCGAGACCACGCCGCACAGGCGTCCTTCCTTGACCAAACAGACGTGGGCGATGTGCCGTTCGGTCATGGCGATGGCCGCATCGAAGGCGCTGGCGTCGGGGCTGAGGTAAAACGGCTCGGCGATCATGTGCCGGGCGATGGGCTGGTTGAAGTCGGCGTCGACGCTGGCCACTACCTGGCGCAGGTCGCGCAGGGTGAAGATGCCCTGTGGATAACGACGTTCATCGACGATGACGATGCTGCCCACCTGCTGCTCGTGCATCAGCGCCACGGCTTCGCGCACCGGCGTCTGCGCATCGCAGGTGACCGGGTGGCGCATGGCGAGTTCGCCCAGGCGGGTGTTGAGCGAATACTGGGTGCCCAGGGTTTCCGCCGCACGCCGCTGCACTTGCAGGTTGACCTGGTCCAGCAGGCTGCTGACGCCGCGCAGGGCGAAGTCGCGGAACGGCGCCGACAGGGCGAACAGCTTGATGAAGGCCGCCTTGTTCAGTTGCAGGCAAAACGTGTCCTGGGCTGCCAGGTGTTCGGTGCGCGTGGCGCGTTCGCCCAGCAGGGCCGCCAGGGGGAAGCACTCGCCGGTGGCGATTTCGAAGGTGGTTTCGGTGCCGCGCCGTGAGGTGTGCGGGCGCTCGCCCACCACTTGGCCCTGCTTGACGATGTAGAAGTGTTCCACCGGCCCGTCGGCGGGTTTGATGATGCTGTCGCCGGCCGCGTAAAAACGCAGTTGGCACTGCTCCACGAGATAGGCCAGGTGCGCCTGGTCCATCTGGTTGAAAGGGGCGTAGCGCTGCAGGAATTGCAGCGTCCCCTGGATGTTCTGCAGCACTGCTGTCCTGCCCGCCAGGGCGTAGGCGTCGGGTTTGCTCATGTCCATGACCGCTTTGTTCTTATAGCTGGACATGGTCGGCCTGATGGGCCGGTGAGCCCATTGGACGTAAGTCTAAAAAAAATGCTTCAACTGGATCTCATTCCTCGACATCATGCTGATCTTCACGTGACGACCCGACGAAGTGCACAGGTAAAGCCACTCGTCTGCGGTCTCAACTGGATGTGGAACGTCCGGTTTTCCCTTTGATGAGAGGCGTATGTCCGATCACGATATTTTGAGCGATGCCGAGCGCGAGGCACTGAGTGCCGTCATGCAGGTGCCGGATCTGCCCCCTCAACAGGCGTTGATCGTCGATGACGATCAGGTTTCACGGGAGTTGCTGGCCGAGATTCTGGTGTTGCAGGGGATCAGCTGCGTGACCGCTGCCAGTGCTGCCGAGGCACTGAGCATGCTTGCCTCCAACAAAAGCATCGGCTTGCTGGTGACTGACCTGCGCATGGCGCCGCATACCGGGCTGGACCTGATTCGTGACGTGCGTGCTTCCGATCGCGCGGCGATGCCGATCATCATCATGTCCGGGGATGCGGGGGTGAAGGATGCGATTGCGGCGATGCACTTGAGCGTGGTGGATTTTCTGCTCAAGCCGATTGATACCCGGCATCTGGTGCAGTTGGCCAGGAAGGAGCTGGGGTTGGAGTAAACATGTAGCCGCTGCCGAAGGCTGCGCTGGCCCTTATCCACACTGGAGATCTCGAGTGAGGCTTGGGGCCAGCGCAGCCTGGCGGCAGCGGCTACGACTTACAACCCGTTGCGGGCCTTGAACTCGCGGCGTTTGCGGTGCAGCACCGGCTCGGTGTAGCCGTTGGGCTGCTTGCCACCCTCGATCACCAGTTCAACCGCCGCCTGGAAGGCGATGTTGCTGTCGAAGTCCGGTGCCAGCGGGCGGTACAGCGGGTCGTTGGCGTTCTGGCGGTCCACCACGGGCGCCATGCGCTTCAGGCTTTCCAGAATCTGCGCTTCAGTCGCAATGCCGTGGCGCAGCCAGTTGGCCAGCAGCTGGCTGGAGATACGCAGGGTAGCGCGGTCTTCCATCAGGCCCACGTCGTGGATGTCCGGCACCTTCGAGCAACCCACGCCCTGGTCGATCCAGCGCACCACGTAACCCAGAATGCCCTGGCTGTTGTTGTCCAGTTCGTTCTGGATTTCCTCGGCCGACCAATTCGTGTCCTTGGCCAGCGGGATGGTCAGGATATCGTCCAGCGAGGCAGGCACGCGCTTGGCCAGTTCGGCCTGGCGGGCGAACACGTCGACCTTGTGGTAATGCAGCGCGTGCAGCGCGGCGGCGGTCGGCGACGGCACCCAGGCAGTGTTGGCACCGGCCAGCGGGTGGGCGATCTTCTGCTCCAGCATGGCCGCCATCAGGTCGGGCATGGCCCACATGCCCTTGCCGATCTGCGCGCGACCCTGCAGGCCGGTTTTCAGGCCGATGTCGACGTTGGAGTTCTCGTAGGCACCGATCCATTTCTCGGCCTTCATGGCAGCCTTGCGCACCACGGCGCCGGCTTCCATGGAGGTGTGGATCTCGTCGCCGGTACGGTCCAGGAAGCCGGTGTTGATAAACACCACGCGCTCGCTGGCGGCCTGGATGCAGGCCTTGAGGTTGACCGTGGTGCGGCGCTCCTCGTCCATGATGCCGACCTTGAGGGTGTTGCGGGCCAGGCCCAGCACTTCCTCGATACGGCCGAACAGTTCGTTGGTGAACGCGGCTTCTTCAGGGCCGTGCATCTTCGGTTTGACGATGTACACGGAACCGGTGCGGCTGTTCTTGCGGCTGCTGCCATTGTTCAGGCTGTGGATAGCGCCCAGGCTGGTGACCAGGCCGTCGAGGATGCCTTCCGGCACTTCGTTGCCCTGGCCATCGAGAATGGCGTCGATGGTCATCAGGTGGCCGACGTTGCGCACGAACAGCAGCGAACGGCCGTGCAGCTTCACTTCACCGCCATTGGGGGCGCTGTAGTGACGGTCCGGGTTCATGGTGCGGGTGAAGGTGGTGCCGCCCTTGGACACTTCTTCAGCCAGATCGCCTTTCATCAGGCCCAGCCAGTTGCGGTAGATCACCACCTTGTCGTCGGCGTCCACGGCGGCAACCGAGTCTTCGCAGTCCATGATGGTGGTCAGGGCCGCTTCCATCAGCAGGTCCTTGACCCCGGCAGCGTCGGTCTGCCCGACCGGGCTTTGCGCATCAATCTGGATTTCGAAGTGCAGGCCGTTGTTTTTCAGCAGCACGGCGGTGGGCACGTTGGCGTCGCCCTGGTAGCCGATCAGCTGCGCATCGTCGCGCAGGCCGCTGTTGCTGCCGCCCTTGAGGCTGACCACCAACTTGCCATCGACGATCTTGTAGCCGGTGGAGTCCACGTGGGAGCCGGCCGCCAGTGGGGTGGCCTCATCCAGGAACGCGCGGGCGAAGGCGATGACCTTGTCGCCACGGACCTTGTTGTAACCCTTGCCTTTCTCGGCGCCGCCTTCTTCGCTGATGGCGTCGGTGCCGTACAGCGCATCGTACAGCGAGCCCCAGCGGGCGTTGGAGGCGTTGAGGGCAAAGCGGGCGTTCATCACCGGCACCACCAGTTGCGGGCCGGCCATGTGGGCAATTTCTTCGTCGACGTTTTGCGTCGTGGCCTGGAAGTCCGCCGCTTCTGGCAGCAGATAACCGATTTCCTGCAGGAAGGCCTTGTAAGCCGGGGCGTCATGAGCCTGGCCCTGGCGTGCCTGGTGCCAGCCATCGATCTTGGCTTGCAGGGCGTCACGTTTGGCCAGTAGCGCTTTGTTCTTTGGAGCGAGGTCGTTGATGATCTTTTCCGCCCCGGCCCAGAACTGTTCGGCGTTGAGGCCGGTTCCGGGGATGGCTTCGTTGTTCACGAAGTCGAACAGGACTTTGGCGACCTGAAGGCCACCGACTTGAACGTGTTCAGTCATTGCTTGCCTCACTCTGCTCAGCTATTCAGCTCTTGTATTAAAGCCTGTAGCGCTTCTCTAAATACGCTGCCAGAACGTGCCCTGACGGGCGGCTGGGCGGACCCGCGGGCGCATGCCAGTGGGCTTGACGTATTTTCACAGGCGCCTGGCCAGACATCGATTGTCATTATGTAGTCCGCGCTGCGGCATACTACATGATGAGTTGCGGTTGTGAAAATCAGACTAAATACGTCGATCTGCGACCGATTTTGGACTACCGGTCACAGTACGAATCGTATGTTCTCAAAACTTAAGGTAATTGTTCCAGATAAATCTGGAAACAGTACACACCTTTCATTCGCTCACCCGTCGATCGCGTCGTCTGCATCGCGGCCAAGGCCGGCTCCTACCACGACCGCGTAGGAGCCGGCCTTGGCCGCGATGCAGACGACGCCGGTTTGAAGACAGGCGCTGTTGCGAGTTGCCTATACTCAATCGACCACAACAAGAGGGCGCCAGCGTGGAGCACTTAGTATTGACGGTTTTTGCCCCGGACAAGCCCGGGCAGGTCGAACGGATCGCCCAATGCGTGGCCGACCACAACGGTAACTGGCTGGACAGCCGTATGTCGCGCCTGGCCGGGCAGTTCGCCGGCATTCTGCGGGTGGCCGTGCCGGCGGAAAGTCATGACGGGCTGGTGGATGCGCTGATAGCGCTATCGACCCGTGGCATACGCGTGCTGATCGCCGAAACGGGCGTTGAGCAAAGCTGCACCTGGAAGCCGATCGCCATGGAGCTGGTGGGCAATGACCGCCCCGGCATCGTCCGTGACATCACCCGCCTGCTGGCCGAACAGGGCGTGAACGTGGAGCGCCTGGTGACCGATGTGCGCCCTGCGCCCATGAGCAGCGAGCCGCTATTCCATGCCGAGGCCGTGCTGGGCTTGCCCCTGACCCTGTCGCTGGATCAGTTGCAGCAGCGCCTGGAAGCCCTGGCCGATGACTTGATGGTGGAGTTGGTGCTGCGTACCGAGCCCTGAAAGTTGTTCATGTTTATCTTGCACCTGCCTGTGGATAAGCTGGGGGAACACCGCGCAGACGCCCGCCGGCCGGGCTTCTCCGGTATCTGGCTAAAAAACGAGCAATTTCAGGGGCTTGTGCACAAACGGCGGGGATCGAGCTGTGGATAACCTTGGGGTAGTCCGTTGCAGGCCACGAGAACCGTGGCCTGCAGAGGTTTGATCGTTTTTTGATCAGCTTTTGCGGCGCATTGTCACGATGGCGTCCAGGCTGTAAATAACCAGACCCGCCCAGATAAAGGCGAAGGCCACCAGCGCATTGGCGGTCAATGGCTCGTGGTATTTGAACACCGCCAGCAACAGCACCAGCGTAGGCGCCAGATATTGCAGGAAGCCCAGCGTGGTGTAAGGCAGGTGGCGGGCGGCGGCGTTGAAGCTGACCAGTGGCACCAGGGTGATGGGCCCGGCGGCCAGTAGCCAGAGGCCGTCGGTGGTCAGCCAGAATTCCGGTTGAGCGCTGGGCACGCCGGGGTGCAGAGCCAGCCAGCCCAACGCCAGCGGTACCAGCAGCCAGGTTTCCACCACCAGGCCGGGCAGGGCGGCTACGGGCGCCTGCTTGCGGATCAGGCCGTAGAAACCGAACGTCAGCGCCAGCGCCAGCGATACCCACGGCAGACTGCCCACTTGCCACACTTGCTGCGCCACGCCGGCGGCGGCCAGGCCCACGGCCAGCCATTGCAGGCGGCGCAGGCGTTCGCCCAGCAACAGCATGCCCAGCAGCACATTCACCAGCGGGTTGATGTAGTAGCCCAAGCTGGCTTCCACCATGCGCCCGTTGTTCACGGCCCACACGTAGATCAGCCAGTTGGCGGCAATCAGCGCCCCGCTGCCGGCCAGGATGCCCAGGCGGCGCGGGTTGTCGCGCAGGTCACGCCACCAGCCGGGGTGCTTCCAGGCCGCCAGCAGCAGCGAGCCGAACAGCGCCGACCACAGCACGCGGCTGACAATGATTTCCAGGGCGGGGACGCTCTCGATGGCCTTGAAGTAGAGCGGGAACAGTCCCCAGCAGGTGTAGGCCGTCAGGCCCAGCAGATACCCGCGGCGCGGGTTGGCGGCTTGCATGCAGCGTCCTTGTTTTTCTCAGGCAGTGGTCACGGTGTGGCTGGTTGTTGTTATCAGAACAGCTTGAGCGGCTCTTCGTTGAGCGCCGCCAGTTGTTCGCGCAGGGCCAGTACCTGGTCGCCCCAGTAACGCTCGGTGCCGAACCAGGGGAAGCTGCGCGGGAATGCCGGGTCGTCCCAGCGGCGCGCCAGCCAGGCGCTGTAGTGCATCAGGCGCAAGGCGCGCAGCGGTTCGATCAGCGCCAGTTCGCGCGGGTCGAAGTCGTGGAATTCGCTGTAGCCGTCCATCAGTTCCGATAGCTGGCCCAGGCATTCCTGGCGATCGCCCGCCAGCATCATCCACAGGTCCTGCACGGCAGGCCCCATGCGGCAGTCGTCGAGGTCGACGATGTGGAACATTTCGTCGCGGCACATCATGTTGCCGGGGTGGCAGTCGCCGTGCATGCGGATGTTCTGGTAGGGCGTGTCGCGGTAGATCTCCTCCACGCGCTTGAGCAGGTCGCGGGCCACCGACTCGTAGGCCGGCAGCAGGCTGCGCGGCACGTAGTTGCCTTCCAGCAGGGTAGTCAGCGAATCGTGGCCGAAGTTCTTCACCCCCAGGGCTTCGCGATGCTCGAAGGGGCGCGTAGCACCCACAGCGTGCAGGCGGCCCAACAATTGGCCCAGACGGTACAGCTGGTCAAGGTTGCCCGGCTCCGGCGCCCGGCCACCGCGACGCGGGAACAGGGTGAAGCGGAAGCCCTGGTGTTCGAACAGGGTCTTGCCTTCATGAATCATTGGCGCCACCACCGGCACTTCGCAGTCGGCCAGTTCAGCGGTGAAGGCGTGTTCTTCGAGGATGGCGGCGTCGGTCCAGCGGTCCGGGCGATAGAACTTGGCGATCAGCGGTTGGCCGTCTTCGATGCCGACCTGATAGACGCGGTTTTCATAGCTGTTGAGCGCCAGGACGCGGGCGTCGCTCAAGAAGCCGATGCTTTCGACGGCATCCAGCACCAGGTCGGGGGTGAGGGTTTCAAACGGGTGGGACATGCTGACTCCTGCGTGCGGCAGGTGGCCGCGTCCGGCCTCACATGGTACCAGACGCGGCGTGGGGTCAGGCGCCGATCACGCCGCCGTCAGTGCGGGTGATGGCCATCACCGAAGAGCGCGGTTTGCCGCCCGGCAGGTGCTCGGGGAAGGTCGAACCACCGTTCTCGCCGGGGTGCTGGATGCCGACGAACAGGGTGCGCTGATCCGGCGCGAAGCTGATGCCGGTGACCTCGCAGCCCACCGGGCCGACCATGAAGCGGCGTATCTCGCCGCTGCGCGGGTCGGCGCAGAGCATCTGGTTGTTGCCCATGCCGGCGAAGTCGCCGCTGTTGCTGGCATCGCCGTCGGTGAGTATCCACAGCCGGCCGGCATCGTCGAACCCCAGGCCGTCGGGGCTGTTGAACATGTTCTGGGCGTTGATGTTGGCCGAGCCGCCTTCGGGTTTGCCGGCATGCACGGTGGGGTTGCCGGCCACGGCGAACAGGTCCCATTCGAAGGTCATGGCGCCGTGATCGTCGCCTTGCTCGCGCCAGCGCAGGATTTGCCCGTAGATGTTCTTGGCCCGTGGGTTGGGGCCGCCCACCGGCTGGCCGTCTTCGCCGCGTTTGCTGTTGTTGGTGAGGGTGCAATAGACCTGGCCATCGCTGGGGCTGACCACGATCCACTCGGGGCGGTCCATGCGCGTGGCCTGGCGCTGGCTGGCGGCCAGGCGTGCGTGGATCAGTACGTCGGCCTGGCTGGCGAAGCCGTTGCCGGCGTCCAGGCCGTGCTGGCCGTGGGTCAGTTCCAGCCATTGGCCTTGGCCCTTGTGCTGGCTGCCGGCGTCGAAGCGGGCGACGTACAGGGTGCCGTGGTCGAGGATGTCGCGCTGGCCGCTGTCCACGCGGTCGCGGCTGACGAACTTGTAGATGAACTCGCCGCGCTCGTCGTCGCCCATGTACACCACGGCGCGGCCGTCACGGGTTTGCGCCAGGGCGGCGTTCTCGTGCTTGAAGCGGCCCAGTGCGGTGCGCTTGATGGGCGTGGAAGCCGGGTCGAAGGGGTCGATCTCGACGATCCAGCCATGGCGGTTGAACTCGTTGGGCGTGTGCGCCACGTCGAAGCGAGGATCGTGGGGGTGCCAGTCGACTTCCTTGCTGGCGGCGGTCAGGCCATAGCGCTTCTGCGCGGCGTCGAAGCTGGGGGTTGCGGCACTGCTGCCAAAGCAGTCGCTGAAGTTTTCTTCGCAGGTCAGGTAGGTGCCCCACGGGGTCTTGCCGTTGGCGCAGTTCTGGAAGGTGCCCAGCACCTTGAGGCCCTGCGGGTCGGCGGCCGTCTTGAGCAGTGCGTGGCCCGCCGCCGGGCCACTGAAGGCGATGGGCGTATTGCCGTGGATGCGCCGGTTGTAGGGCGAGCCTTGGACGAACTGCCAATGGCCGTCCTGACGGTGCACCTCGATCACTGACACGCCTTCGCTGGCCAGCGCCTTGCGCACCTCCTCGGCGGACTGCGGGCGGCCGCCGTGGGCGTACAGGTAGCGGTAGTTGGTGTATTCGTTGTTGATGGCCAGCAGGGCACGGTTGGGATCGTTCTTGAACGCGAACAGGCTCATGCCGTCGTTGTTGTCGCCGAACTGCAATTCTTGATGAGCGGCGCTGCCGTTGCCGCTGGGGTCGAAGGCGGGGCCGTCGCTGTGCAGGGGTTGGCCCCAACTGATCAACACCTTGGCCTGGTAGCCCTTGGGCAGGCTGATGCTGTCGGCGGTGGCGGCGGGTATGCCGTCGAAGCCCAGCAAGGTGCCGCTGCCGACGGCGGCATTGACGCTGCGCGCCAGCAGGCTGCCGCCCAGGAATAGCGCCGCGCCGCCCAGCGCGCCGGCGCCCAGGAAGTGGCGGCGGGTGAGGCCGGTGAGGCGTTCGAGGTCGGTTGGTTCTTGGTCTTGTAAGAGGTGCATGATCAGGCTCCCTGCGGGTAGGGGGATCACGCTAGGGAGGGCCTGTGACAGGGATATTTCAATACACATCCCGCAACAATCCTGCCCTGTAGCCGCTGCCGCCAGGCTGCGCTGGCCGGGGTGAACCCTGTAGATCTTCAGTGGGGCACAGGGCCAGCGCAGCCTGGCGGCAGCGGCTACAGGACCGCGTCGTCTGCCCTCGTAGGAGCCGACTTTAGTCGCGATGCAGGCGACGCGGTTTCAAGAGATCCGGAGATCTACAGCGGTGTACCCAGCAGCACAAAAGTGGGCGCAAACGCCACCAACACATCCTTGCCCTCCACCACACCCAGCTCCTCGACCCGCGCCGCATCTTCCAGCGCACACAGGGTCTGGCCATTGGGCAGGCCGACCCGCACTTCGCTCGGTCCTTCAGGGTCATCGATGATTTGTTCCACTCGGCCCACCAGCCCATTCTCGCCAGCCGGCACAGGCCCCGCCGCATCATGCAGGCGCAGCCAGCCGGCCTTGATCAGGGCCAGCACCTGCACGCCTTCGCTCAATTCCAGGGTCTGGGTGCTTTCATGGGTGATCTGCGCGCACAGTGACTGCCCGGCGCCCAGGTCCAGTTCGATCAGGTCATTGCGACCTTGAGCGGTAATGGCCCGGACACTGCCCTGCAATTGATTGCGCGCACTGGTACGCAGCATCAGGCGGCTCAGCAGATCAAGGTCGCGCACATCTTCGGCCACTTCCAGCACCTGCGTCTGCAAAGCCTGCAAGCGCTGGTACAGGCGCAGCACGCGCTGGCCTTCTTCCGACAGCCGCGCGCCACCGCCACCCTTGCCGCCCACGGCGCGCTCCACCAACGGCTTTTCGGCCAGGTTGTTGAGTTCGTCGATGGCGTCCCAGGCGCCCTTGTAGCTCATGCCCGCGGCTTTGGCGGCGCGGGTGATCGAGCCTTGTTCGGCAATGTGTTGCAGCAGGGCGATGCGCTGCGGGCGACGGGCGATGTGTTGGGTGAGCAGGCTGGGCAAGGGCATGGCAGTAGTGGCGCTGTGTCGGTGTTATAGAGCGCACGACGTTGAACTCCGTCGCCAGGCAAGTCAAGCCGTGCCCGGTTTCGCCGTGCGCGCCAGGCAATACACATCGACCCGCGCCGCACCGGCACGCAGCAGCAATTGCGCCAGGGCGCGCGTCGTGGCGCCGGTGGTCATCACGTCGTCGATCAGCGCCAGGTGCCGCCCCTGCACCCACGGGCGCGGCGCCAGGGTGAAGGCCTGCAACAGGTTGCGCTGGCGCTGGCGTGCGTCCAGGTCCTGTTGGGCGCGGGTTTCCACCGGGCGCAGCAGCATGTGTTCATCCACGGGCAGACGCAGTTGTGCCCCCAGCCAGCGCGCCAATAGCGCTGCCTGGTTGAAGCCGCGCTGACGCAGGCGCTTGCGGCCCATGGGCACCGGCAGCAGGCAGTCGGGGCGTGGCAGGCCTTCATCGAAGCGGGCTTGCAGCCAGTGGCACAGCAGCTCGCCCAGCAACCGGCCCAGCGGCCAGCGGGCGTTGTGCTTGAATTGGCTGATCAGGCTGTCCACCGGGAAACCGTAATGCCAGGGCGCCTCGACCTGGGTGAACGGCGGGGCGCGGCGGGCGCACTGGCCGCACAGCACGCCGTCGATGGCCATGGGCAGGGCGCAGCGACCACAGCGCTCCTGCAGCCAAGGCAGCTCGGTTTCGCAGGCGGCGCACAATGGGTAAGCCTGCTGGGCCGGCTCATCGCACAATAAACACGATTGGTTGTTTATTAGCCAGTTGTAAACCGACCTTCCGTGACCCGGTTGACAGTCCATGCGTCTTCCTTAAATATGCCCATTATCCGTGTGGCGGTTGTGGGTATTTCCCTTATCCCGGCCGCCAGCCCAAGCATAACCAAGGAATCGCCCATGAGCGCCAGCACAACTGCAACGCTTCGTCACGACTGGTCCCTGGCTGAGGTCAAGGCCCTGTTCACCCAGCCTTTCAACGACCTGCTGTTCCAGGCCCAGACTGTGCACCGCGCGCATTTCGATGCCAACCGCGTGCAAGTGTCCACCCTGCTGTCGATCAAGACCGGCGCCTGCCCGGAAGACTGCAAGTACTGCCCGCAGTCGGGCCACTACAACACCGGTCTTGAAAAAGAAAAGCTGATGGAAGTGCAGAAGGTGCTGGAAGAAGCCGCGCGCGCCAAGGCCATCGGTTCCACCCGTTTCTGCATGGGCGCTGCCTGGAAACACCCGTCGGCCAAGGACATGCCCTACGTGCTGAAGATGGTGGCCGGCGTGAAGGCCATGGGCCTGGAAACCTGCATGACCCTGGGCAAGCTGGACAAGGAGCAGACCGCTGCCCTGGCCGAAGCGGGCCTGGACTACTACAACCACAACCTCGACACCTCGCCCGAGTTCTACGGCAGCATCATCACCACCCGTACCTACAGCGAGCGTCTGCAGACCCTGGCCTACGTGCGTGACGCCGGCATGAAGATCTGCTCGGGCGGCATCCTGGGCATGGGCGAGTCGCTGGACGACCGCGCCGGCCTGCTGATCCAGTTGGCCAACCTGCCGGAGCACCCGGAGTCGGTGCCCATCAACATGCTGGTGAAAGTCGCCGGCACGCCGCTGGAGAACGCCGAGGACGTCGACCCGTTCGACTTCATCCGCATGCTGGCCGTGGCCCGTATCCTGATGCCGCAGTCCCACGTGCGCCTGTCCGCCGGCCGCGAAGCCATGAACGAGCAGATGCAGGCCCTGGCCTTCTTCGCCGGCGCCAACTCGATTTTCTACGGCGACAAGCTGCTGACCACCGCCAACCCGCAGGCCGACAAGGACATGGCGCTGTTCGCACGCCTAGGCATCAAGCCTGAAGCCCGCGAAGAGCACGCTGACGAAGTGCACCAGGCCGCCATCGAGCAGGCGCTGATCGAGCAGAAGAGCGGCGAGCTGTTCTACGACGCTGCGTCGGCCTGACCGCCGATGGCCTTCGACCTCAGCGCGCGGCTGGCCGAGCGCCGCGCCGCCGACCTCTACCGTCAGCGGCCGCTGCTTGAGAGCCCCCAGGGCCCGCAAGTGGTGGTCGATGGCCAACCGCTGTTGGCCTTCTGCAACAACGACTACCTGGGCCTGGCCAACCACCCCGAGGTGATCGCCGCCTGGCAAGCCGGCGCGGCGCGCTGGGGCGTGGGCGGCGGGGCCTCGCACCTGGTGATCGGCCACAGCGGCCCGCACCACGACCTGGAACTGGCGCTGGCCGAGCTCACCGGGCGCCCGCGCGCCTTGCTGTTCTCCACCGGCTACATGGCCAACCTCGGCGCGGTCACGGCGCTGGTGGGGCAGGGCGACACGGTGCTGCAAGACCGTCTCAACCATGCCTCGCTGCTGGACGCCGGCCTGCTCAGCGGCGCGCGATTCAATCGCTACCTGCACAACGATCCGGCCAGCCTGGCCAACCGCCTGGAGAAAGCCACCGGCAATACATTGGTGGTGACCGATGGCGTGTTCAGCATGGACGGCGACATTGCCGACCTGCCGGCACTGGTCAAGGTCGCCAAGGCCAAGGGCGCCTGGCTGATGGTGGATGACGCTCACGGCTTCGGCCCGCTGGGCGCCACTGGGGCAGGCATCGTCGAGCATTTTGGTTTGGGCATCGACGAGGTGCCGGTGCTGGTCGGTACCTTGGGCAAGGCGTTCGGCACCGCGGGTGCTTTCGTGGCGGGCAGTGATGACTTGATCGAAGCGCTGGTGCAGTTCGCCCGGCCCTACATCTACACCACCAGCCAGCCACCGGCGCTGGCCTGCGCCACGCTCAAGAGCCTTGAGCTGCTGCGTACCGAGCACTGGCGTCGCGAGCACCTGGCCACGCTGATCCGTCAGTTCCGCCACGGTGCCGAGCAGATCGGCCTGCAGTTGATGGACAGCTTCACGCCCATCCAGCCAATCCTGATCGGCGATGCCGGCCGCGCTGTGCGCCTGTCGCAGCTGCTGCGCGAGCGCGGCCTGATGGTCACGGCCATCCGCCCACCGACCGTACCGGCGGGCAGCGCCCGTCTGCGCGTGACTTTGTCGGCGGCCCACAGCGAGGCGCAGGTGCAGCTATTGTTGAGTGCATTGGCCGATTGTTATCCGTTGCTGGAGCCGAGCGATGCGTGATCGCCTGATTCTGTTGCCGGGCTGGGGCATGGGCCTTGGGCCCTTGCAGCCCCTGGCCGCTGCCTTGCAAGGGCTGGACGAGCACCTGCACGTGCATATCGAGCCGCTGCCCACCCCAGGCAGCAGCGACCTGAATGCCTGGCTCGACGCCCTGGACGCCAGCGTGCCCCAGGACTGCTGGCTGGGCGGCTGGTCGCTGGGGGGTATGCTGGCTGCGGAGCTGGCGGCGCGCCGTGGCGACCGCTGCTGCGGCCTGCTGACCCTGGCCAGCAACCCGTGTTTCGTCGCCCGCGCCGAATGGCCCAACGCGATGCCGGCGCAGACCTTCGACGCCTTCCTGGCCGGTTGCAGCGCCAACCCGCAAAGCACCTTGAAGCGCTTCAGCCTGCTGTGTGCCCAAGGCGCGGTGGAAGACCCGCGCAGCCTGTCCCGGCTGCTGGGCGCCGGTGCGCCTGAAGCCTCGGCCGATGCGCTGCGTCATGGCCTGGAGTTGCTGGCGCAACTGGATATCCGCGCCGCCCTGCAGGCCTACGCCGGGCCGCAATTGCATCTGTACGCCGGCCACGATGCCCTGGTGCCGGCCGAGGTAGCCGGTGATGTGCTGACCCTGCTGCCCGATGTCGAAGTTGGCCTCATTGAAGCGGCCAGCCACGCTTTCCCCCTGGAAGACCCCCATGAACTGGCGGCGGCCATCCAGGCCTTTCTGCATGAGTCCCCCGATGACTGATCTTTCCACGCCCCCGCTGCCCGGCGCACTGCCGGACAAGCGTCAGGTGGCGGCTTCGTTCTCCCGTGCGGCAGCCAGCTACGACAGCGTCGCCGAACTGCAACGCAATGTCGGCACTGCGCTGATCGAGCGCTTGCCACAACGCTTCCAGCCGCGCCGCTGGCTGGACCTGGGCAGTGGCACCGGCTATTTCAGCCGCGCCCTGGCCGTTGCCTACCCCGATGCCTACGGCGTGGCGGTGGATATCGCCGAAGGCATGCTCCAGCACGCCCGTCCGCTGGGTGGCGCGGCGGGGTATGTGGTGGGTGACGCCGAGCGCCTGCCCGTGCGCTCGTCCAGCGTCGACCTGCTGTTTTCCAGCCTGGCCGTGCAATGGTGCAGCGACTTCGCCGCGGTGCTGGCCGAAGCGCGGCGCAGCCTGCAACCGGGCGGGGTGATGGCCTTCGCCAGCCTGTGCGTGGGTACCTTGCGTGAATTACGTGAAAGCTGGCAGGCGGTGGACGGCCTGGTGCACGTCAATCGCTTCCGCCCGTTCGAGGATTATCAGCGCCTGTGCGGCGAAAGTGGCCTGCAAGTGCTGTGTCTGGAACAGGTTCCTCACGTGTTGTACTACCCTGATGTGCGTGGGTTGACCCATGAACTCAAGGCATTGGGGGCACACAACCTCAACCCGGGCCGTAATGGCGGGTTGACCGGGCGTGCGCGCATGACCGGGTTGTTGCAGGCTTACGAGCAATTCCGCCAGCCGCAAGGCTTGCCGGCCACCTACCAGGTGGTCTACGCGGTACTGCACAAACCGCTGGAAGGGGACAACTGAGATGGGCCCAGCTTACTTTATCGCCGGTACCGATACCGACGTCGGCAAGACCACCATCGCCGCCGGGTTGCTGCACGCAGCCAGGCTCAATGGCCTCAGCACCCTGGGCGCCAAGCCCGTGGCGTCGGGCTGCGATGTCACGCCCAAGGGCCTGCGCAACGCCGATGCACTGGCGCTGATGGCCGAAAGCTCGATTCAGTTGCCGTACGAGCAGGTCAACCCGATCGCCTTCGAGCCGCCCATCGCCCCGCACCTAGCGGCCCGTGAAGCCGGTGTGACGCTGAGTGTGCAGACCTTGCTGGAGCCCATGCGCGAGATTCTCGCCCACCAGGCCGACTTCACCTTGATCGAAGGCGCCGGCGGCTGGCGCGTGCCCCTGTCGGGCCAGGCCAACCTGTCCGACCTGGCCATGGCCCTCAAGCTGCCGGTGATTCTGGTGGTGGGCGTACGCCTGGGCTGCATCAACCATGCACTGCTGACTGCCGAGGCCATTGCCCGCGACGGGCTGCAACTGGCGGGCTGGGTAGCCAACGTCATCGATGGCCGTACCTCGCGCCTGGAAGAAAACCTGGCCACCCTGGCCGAGTGCCTGCCGGCGCCTTGCCTGGGGCGTGTGCCTCGCCTGAAGGGGATTTCGGCGGCGATGGTGGCCGAGCACTTGCAGCTGGATTTGCTGGATTGAATTTAGCTATCAAGATGGCCAAGTGCCATTCGTCTTATTGACGTGAATTTATTGACGGTGTCTGCTTCAATAGAAGGCATCAGCTTAATGATTTCGGGGTTTGACCATGCAAATCACCAGCGGCAGCGCCTACTACGCAGGCCTGAGCTCGGTACAGAGTGGCCTGGCGCGTGTTGACCAGGCCGCCAGCCAGATCGCCAGCAATACCGTGGAGAGCACCTCCCCGGTTACCAACCAGTCCACCGACCTGCAGGCCAAGCGTTTGCTCTCCGTGGACATCAGCCAGCAAGACCTGGCCAACAGCGCCGTGCAGCTGAACCAGGGCCGCATGGAAGTGGAAGCCGGCCTCAAGGTTGAAAAGGCTGCGGCCGAAACCCTCGGCACTCTGATCGACACCTACGCCTGATCCTATAACCGCGGCGTCTGCATCGCGACTAAAGTCGGCTCCTACGCCGTCCGTGTTAGGAGCCGGCCTTGGCCGCGATGCAGACGACACCGTCTCCTAGCCGCTGCCGCCAGGCTACGGCGTTTAAGACCTTTATTTCCCGATATTCACCACAGTGTTCTGCACCTGTGGCGATGACCTGTGGGCGGGTATTTCGTGCGTGTCGGGTGTAGTGTGGTCGATGGATGCTTGACAACTTTTGGGCGTAAACGTATGTTTCAAACAACTGTTTGACAGAAAGCCATCAAGCGCTGGTTGGTCTGTTGCGGTCACACATTCCAGTTTCATCAGCAGAGGTTTATCGCTATGCCTGATTACAAGGCCCCCTTGCGTGATATTCGCTTCGTACGTGACGAACTGCTTGGCTATGAAGCGCACTATCAAAGCCTGCCGGCTTGTGAGGACGCTACCCCGGACATGGTCGACGCCATCCTCGAGGAAGGCGCCAAGTTTTGTGAGCAGGTACTGGCCCCGCTGAACCGGGTGGGTGACATCGAAGGCTGCACTTGGAGCGAGTCGGGCGTGAAGACGCCGACCGGCTTCAAGGAAGCCTACAAACAGTTCGTCGAAGGCGGCTGGCCAAGCCTGGCCCACGACGTGGCCCATGGCGGCCAAGGCCTGCCCGAGTCGCTGGGCCTGGCCGTGAGCGAAATGGTCGGCGAGGCCAACTGGTCGTGGGGCATGTACCCGGGCCTGTCCCATGGCGCCATGAACACCATCTCCGAGCACGGCACCCCCGAGCAGCAAGAGGCCTACCTGACCAAGCTGGTTTCGGGCGAGTGGACCGGCACCATGTGCCTGACCGAGCCGCACTGCGGTACCGACCTGGGCATGCTGCGCACCAAGGCCGAGCCGCAGGCCGATGGTTCCTACAAAGTCACTGGTACCAAGATCTTCATCTCGGCCGGCGAACACGACATGGCCGACAACATCGTCCACATCGTGCTGGCCCGCCTGCCCGATGCCCCGGCCGGTACCAAGGGTATCTCGCTGTTCATCGTGCCCAAGTTCCTGCCCAACGCAGACGGCACCCCAGGCACCCGCAACGCGGTGAACTGTGGTTCGCTGGAACACAAGATGGGCATCCACGGCAACGCCACCTGCGTGATGAACTTCGACGCGGCCACCGGTTTCCTGATCGGCCCGGCGAACAAAGGCCTGAACTGCATGTTCACCTTCATGAACACCGCTCGCCTGGGTACTGCGCTGCAAGGCCTGTCCCACGCTGAGATCGCGTTCCAGGGTGGCCTGAAATACGCCCGTGATCGTCTGCAGATGCGTTCGCTGACTGGCCCGAAAGCGCCGGACAAAGCGGCTGACCCGATCATCGTGCACCCTGACGTACGTCGCATGCTGCTGACCATGAAGGCGTTCGCCGAAGGCAACCGCGCCATGGTGTACTTCACCGCCAAGCAAGTGGACATCGTCAAATACGGCGTCGACGAAGAAGAGAAGAAAAAGGCCGACGCGCTGCTGGCCTTCATGACCCCGATCGCCAAGGCGTTCATGACCGAAGTCGGTTTTGAAGCGGCCAACCACGGCGTGCAGATCTACGGCGGCCACGGCTTCATCGCCGAGTGGGGCATGGAGCAGAACGTGCGCGACAGCCGCATTTCGATGCTGTACGAAGGCACCACCGGCGTTCAGGCACTCGACCTGCTGGGCCGCAAGGTGCTGATGACCCAGGGCGAAGCGCTGAAGGGCTTCACCAAGATCGTCCACAAGTTCTGCCAGACCAACGAAGGCAACGAAGCTGTCACCGAGTTCGTCACCCCGCTGGCCCAGCTGAACAAAGAGTGGGGCGAGCTGACCATGAAGATCGGCATGGCCGCCATGAAAGACCGCGAGGAAGTGGGTGCCGCTTCGGTGGACTACCTGATGTACTCCGGCTACGCATGCCTGGCCTACTTCTGGGCCGACATGGCACGTGTGGCGGCCGAGAAACTGGCTGCCGGCACCACCGAGCAGGCGTTCTACACCGCCAAGCTGCAGACCGCGCGCTTCTACTTCCAGCGCATCCTGCCGCGTACCCGTACCCACGTGGCGGCGATCCTGTCGGGCGCCAACAACCTGATGGCGATGGACGAAGAGCATTTCGGGCTTAGCTACTAAGCGTCGAAACCTTCGTTAAAAAAACCGCTGCCCTGGTGCAGCGGTTTTTTTTTGCCCACGCGATCCGTAGCCGCTGCCGCCAGGCTGCGCTGGCCGGCGTGAACCCTGAAGATCTCCAGCGCGGTATAGGGCCAGCGCAGCCTTCGGCAGCGGCTACGGGGTGTATGGGCTTAGGGAAATTTTTTTGGCGTCAATATGTGTTGAGCATTAAACAATCGTAATGATTGCCGATACAGGTAAAGGCACAATGCCATAATCTTGCTTGCTATCGGATTTTCCCTTTTGCCGCGTTTATCAGCTTTTAATTTCAGTCATTTCCTACCGTCGCTGTTGTTGTTGCTTGCGGGGCTCGCGGCTGCCTACGTAAAAGACCTGAACGTATTCTTCACCTCGCTGTTCAACGTGCTGCCCACCCTGGTGCTGTTGCTGGGCGGCGCCTACTGCGCGGTCTACCGCCGCCAGCGCGAGCTGTTCCTGATGGTCACGGTGTACATCGCCTATTTCTTGCTGGACACCCAGACCGACTTCTACCGCGACAACGGCCGGGTGCGCGAAGACGCCGCCGTGGTGTTCCACCTGTGTTGCCTGTTGCTGCCAGCGCTGTACGGGTTGTTCGGCGCCTGGCAGGAGCGCACGCACCTGTTCCAGGACATGGTGGCGCGCTTCGCGGTGTTGCTGGCCGTGGGCAGTACCGCCCTTGGGCTGGAGCAGAGTTTCCCGGTGCCGTTGCTGAACTGGCTGGCCGAGATCCGCTGGCCTTCCTGGCACGGCCAATGGATGAGCCTGATCCAGATGGCCTATCCGGTATTTTTCCTGGCCGCCGTGCTGCTGACGGTGCAGTACCTGCGTCAGCCGCGGCCCTTGCACGCCGCGCAGTTGGTGGGCCTGATCGGATTGTTCTGGATGTTGCCCAAGACCTTCATCCTGCCGTTCACCCTGAACATCATGTGCAGCCAGGTGATGCTGATGATTGCTGCGGCGGTGGCCCACGAGGCTTATCAAATGGCCTTCCGTGACGAGCTGACCGGCCTGCCCGGGCGCCGCGCGCTGAACGAGCGCATGCAGCGCCTGGGGCGCAACTACGTGCTGGCCATGACCGACGTCGACCACTTCAAGAAATTCAACGATACCCACGGCCACGACGTGGGCGACCAGGTGCTGCGCCTGGTGGCCAGCAAGCTGTCCAAGGTCACCGGCGGCGGGCGCGCCTATCGCTACGGCGGAGAGGAGTTCGCCCTGGTGTTCGCCGCCAAGACCATGGAGGAGTGCATGCCGCACCTGGAGGCGATCCGCGAGGCCATCGCCAGCTACAACATCCAGTTGCGCAACCCCGACAGCCGGCCGCAGGACGACAAGCAGGGGCGCCAGCGCCGCCACGGCTCGGGGGCCACCAGCGTGTCGGTAACCATCAGCATCGGCGTAGCCGAGCGGTTGATTGACCATCGCACCCCTGAGCAAGTGCTCAAGTCTGCCGACGAAGCGCTTTACAGCGCCAAGGGCGCGGGCCGCAACTGCGTGGTGGGCTACGGCCAGACCCGCCGCGGCGCAGTGCGTACCGCCGCCTCGGCCTGATCGTTCATCCTTCTATCTACTGTGGGAGCGGGCTCTGCCCGCGAAGAACGCACCGCGCAACATCTGGTCTACCGCGGCGCTCTTTTCGCGGGCAGAGCCCGCTCCCACAGTCAAATTTTGTAATACCAGGTTAGACCTATTGGTCACAAGACGACCCTATGTGTCGCAAAAGTTGTTGGGTTACACTGGATTGAATCCACTCTCCCACTCCCGTTTGCGAGGTTGCCATGGCTGATTACAAAGCGCCCCTGCGCGATATGCGCTTCGTCCTCAATGAAGTCTTCGATGTAGCCAGCCTGTGGGCCCAGCTACCGGCCCTGGCAGAGACCGTGGACGCGGAGACTGTGGAAGCCATCCTCGAAGAAGCCGGCAAGGTCACCAGCCAGCGCATCGCGCCGTTGAACCGCGGCGCCGACGAAGAAGGCTGCCACTGGAAAGACACCGTGGTCACCACCCCGGCGGGCTTCCCCCAGGCTTACCAGACTTACGCCGAAGGCGGCTGGGTAGGCGTGGGCGGCGATCCTGCCTACGGCGGCATGGGCATGCCCAAGGTGGTCTCGGCCCAGGTCGAGGAAATGATCAACTCCGCCAGCCTGGCATTTGGCCTGTACCCGATGCTGACCGCTGGCGCCTGCCTGTCGATCAACGCCCACGCCAGCGACGAGCTGAAGCAGGCCTACCTGCCCAACATGTACGCCGGCGTCTGGGCCGGTTCCATGTGCCTGACCGAAGCCCATGCCGGTACCGACCTGGGCATCATCCGTACTAAGGCCGAGCCCCAGGCCGATGGCAGCTATACCATCAGCGGCACCAAGATCTTCATCACCGGCGGCGAGCACGACCTGACCGAGAACATCATCCACCTGGTGCTGGCCAAGCTGCCTGACGCGCCCGCCGGGCCCAAGGGTATCTCACTGTTCCTGGTGCCCAAGTTCATGGTCAATGCCGACGGCAGTCTGGGCGCGCGCAACGCCGTGAGCTGCGGTTCCATCGAGCACAAGATGGGCATCCAGGCGTCGGCCACCTGCGTGATGAACTTCGACGGCGCCGTGGGCTATATCGTCGGCGAGCCCAACAAGGGCCTGGCCGCGATGTTCACCATGATGAACTACGAGCGCCTGGGCGTTGGCATTCAAGGCCTGGCGTCGGCCGAGCGTTCCTACCAGAACGCCATCGAGTACGCCCGCGACCGCCTGCAAAGCCGTTCGCCCACTGGCCCGAAAGCCAAGGACAAGGTCGCCGACCCGATCATCGTGCACCCCGACGTGCGCCGCATGCTGTTGACCATGAAGGCCTTCAACGAAGGCGGCCGGGCGTTCTCCACCTACGTGGCCATGCAGCTCGACACTGCCAAGTTCAGCGAAGATGCCACCACGCGCAAACGCGCCGAAGACCTGGTGGCCTTGCTGACCCCGGTGGCCAAGGCGTTCCTGACCGACCTGGGCCTGGAAACCACCGTTCACGGCCAGCAAGTGTTTGGCGGCCACGGGTTTATTCGCGAGTGGGGCCA
Organism: Pseudomonas sp. TE3644; assembly: GCF_056278815.1. Classification (NCBI taxonomy): domain Bacteria; kingdom Pseudomonadati; phylum Pseudomonadota; class Gammaproteobacteria; order Pseudomonadales; family Pseudomonadaceae; genus Pseudomonas; species Pseudomonas sp. TE3644. Next base: position 6,975,337 of record NZ_JBWBQF010000001.1, read on the forward strand.
GGAGCAGTTGGTCCGTGATGTGCGCATTACCCAGATCTACGAAGGCACCAACGGTATTCAGGCGCTGGACCTGGTGGGCCGCAAGGTGATCGGTAGCGGTGGCGCGTTCTACCAACTGTTTGCCGACGAAGTGCGTCATTTCATCAGCACGGCAGCGCCGGAGCTCGGCGAGTTCACCAAGCCCCTGGCGGCGGCTGTGGATAACCTCGACGAGCTGACCGCCTGGCTGCTGGACCGCGTCAAGAACGACCCGAATGAAATCGGCGCGGCGTCCGTGGAATACCTGCACGTGTTTGGCTACACCGCCTATGCCTACATGTGGGCACTGATGGCCCGCGCCGCATTGGGCAAACAGGAGCAGGAGGATTTCTACGCCAGCAAACTGGGCACCGCGCGCTTCTACTTCGCCCGTCTGTTGCCGCGTATTCACTCGCTGACGGCATCGGTGAAGGCGGGCAGTGAATCGCTGTTCCTGCTGGAGGCCGAGCAGTTCTGATGCCCGTGCGTCGCTGTAGGCATTTTCCTACGTGACGTGTTGCCTTTCGGCGATACCGGGTAAACGGATCCATGGGTAATCTTGCTTCATGGACGTCGCGCAGGAAGCGCCAAGCAGAACACGGACACGTAAGGAACCTGCCACTGGACGGCGGGCAGAAAAGGAAGTCAGGGATATAGATTGCGAAACCCCGCCACGGCGGGGTTTTTTCTTGCGCGCGCGTTTTGTCAGGCGGTGATGACGTCTTCCAGCAACTGCCGCAGCAAGGTCACCGACGCTTGCTGACGCTGGGCATCGCGGTACACCAACCCCACCTGCAACGGCACGCGCGGCTCGCTCAGCGGCTTCCACAGCAGGTCCGGGTGTTCGCCGATCTGCTGCGCGCGGCCTGGCAGCACGGTGGCCAGGCGCATATAGGGCAGGCTGTCGAGGATGGCGGCCATGGTGTTCAGCTCTGCCTGCACCTGCGCGCGACGGCCCAGGTTGGCCAGTTGCGCCTGCCAGATCTGCCGCACCTGGAATTCCTCGCCCAGCAACAGCATCGGCAGTTCTGCGGCCTGCCGCAGCGACACCTTCTTGAACTCGCGCAAGGGGTGCTCGGTGCTGATCACCAGTTGCAGCTCGTCCTCGTACAGCAGCACGCCGTGCAGGCCGGCCTGGCGCGGTGGCAGGTAGCTGATGCCGATGTCCAGGGTGCCGTTGAGCAGGCGTTTCTCGATTTCGGAACCGGACAGCTCGTAGATCTGGATCACCAGGTGCGGCTGGGCCTTGCGCACCCGCTCCAGCAGCTGTGGCACCAGGGCCGGGTGCACAGTTTGCAGCACACCGATGGCCAGGGTGCGCAGGGCCTGGCCGCGAAAACCCAGCAGCGCCTCGCGGGCTTTCTGCATGCCGTCGAGCAGCGGCAGTGCGTGGTTGTACAGCGTGTGGGCGGCCAGGGTCGGCAACAGGCGCTTGTTGCCGCGCTCGAACAGGCTTACATCCAGGCTGTGTTCCAGTTGGCGGATCTGCTGTGACAGCGCTGGCTGGGACAGTGAAAGGCGCTCGGCGGCACGACCAACATGACCCTCTTCGTACACTGCGACGAAATAGCGCAGTTGGCGAAAATCCATAAGTATCACTTATCGAAATAGTTCGAAAATCGAAATGGCCACAAGGCCGGCAAACCCCTAGTCTACGCCGCATTCACAAGGGTTGCAGGGGCGCTGGCGGCAATGGGTAGTCTGAGACAGCAGGGCATTTACATAGGAAAGACCACGCAGCCCTCAGACGTGCTCAACCTGGCCTTGCTGCCCGATGAAAATGGCCTGCCGAGCCTGGCCGAATGCCTGTGCCAAGCCACGGCCCGTGATCAGGCGTTGCTGCTGGGCGCCGACGCCTGCGCGCGTGACGCGGCCTTGAGCCTGGCGTTGGAGTGGGGCGCCATGCGCCGTCGGGACGAAGGGCGCATCATCACCGTCGGGGTGAGCGTACCGTTTGGTAATCTGGCAGCTTTGCATGCTGCGGTTGATGCGCAGACGGTGGCGATCATGCTCCAGCCCACGGCGGATGCTGACGCCTACCTGCAAGGCGTGGAGCAACTGTGCCGGGCGCTGGACATCCTGCTGATCATTGACGATGCCGAACCGGTCCCGACGCCAACCGAACCCCCGCGCCTGTTCCAGCGCCTGAGCCTGGCCTTCGCCCGCGCCCGCAGCCAGCGGTTGCACTGATTACCCTGTACCGTCTGCGTAAATGCGCATCGCCCCGGCCTGGCTCCCCCTTGGGTCGGGGTGTTTTTTATGTAGATGTATCTCTACGCCGCGCCTCGATCCCGTAGCAGCGGCCGCTAGGCCGCGTCATGGGCGCCGCGCACTGGCTGTTACACCGCGCCGCCTGCGACGCAGCCTTCGGCAGCTGCTACAGGATTGGCGTGCCCCTTTCTCTCTCAGCGTGAACTCCGCCGCCCTGGGTTGAACCCTTGCGCGCTCCATGATGTCAGTTGGTTATCAACTTCCAGGAGCCGTAACATGGACTTTATCCGCATCATCATCGCCATTCTGCTGCCACCACTGGGCGTATTTCTGCAGGTCGGGTTCGGCGGGGCCTTCTGGCTGAACATCCTGTTGACGCTGTGCGGTTATATCCCGGGCATCGTGCATGCGGTGTATATCATCGCCAAGCGCTGAGCTGTACGGGAGATCGGAAACGACTGACGTTTTCATGGGATCTGCCTGACATTCAATCCTTATCGGATCAAATAGGCTTCACCTCTTTTCATTTGAGGTGAGGCCTTTGTCTTTTACGCGATCCAGCACCTGCCTTTTTGGTATAATATTTTATACGTCAGGTGCTACTTGAGCTGCGCTAAACCGCTCCGGTGGGTAGGGAGCTCCTATGATGATCTCCTCCAGTTTCCGTGGGTCGTGCGACGTTGCATGGGATTCCAGTTGCACAAAGTGCAATGCGGCGATACACCGGATGACTGGAAGTCTTTTAGCCGCGTAGGCACCGGAGTTCGTGAAATCCGAGTCAGAGACGAAGAGGGCGCGTTTCGTGTGCTTTATCTGGCCAAGTTTCCTGGGGGGAGCGAGCTCTGATGTTCAGCTTGCCCGAGCTCGTTATCTGGCCGTGTTGAAAATGGAGAGGGATGAAAAATGAAGGTAGATACCCAGATTCGCCACGTGACCGAGGCGGACGGCAATGTATTTGCAGACCTCGGTTTTTCTCCCGATGAGGCCGTGCGTCTGAAGGCCCAGTCTCAGAAACAGATCAACGACACAGTCGCTCTTAAAGGTCAGCTGATGTCGGCTTTGGCGGGGTGGATTGAGCAAGAACACCTCAAGCAGGCAGAGGCGGCCAGGATCCTCATGGTATCTCGGCCTCGTGTCTCTGATGTTGTGAACTTGAAGACCTCGAAGTTCACGCTCGATTGCCTGGTAACAATGCTCAGCCGGGTGGGCAAGCCCGTTACCCTTACGGTGGGGTGAGCGCCAGTATCACCCCTCAAGCACCCGCCGATAAAACCCCCACTCCTGCTCCAGCGCATGCGCCAGATTCGTCGCCTTGCGGAACCCATGACGCTCATCCGGGTAGTAATGCACCTCGGCCGGCAGGCCGTTGTCGTGCAGGGCCTTGAGCATGTCGTGGGTTTGCTGGGGCACCACCACGGCGTCCAGTTCACCCTGGAAGAAGATCACCGGCACCTTGATGTTGCTGGCGTGGAGCAGCGGCGTACGCTCCCGGTAGCGGGCTTCGTCGCGCTGGGGGTCGCCGATCAGCCAGTCCAGGTAGTCGCTTTCGAATTTGTGGGTGGCCTTGGTCAGGGCCAGCGGGTCGCTGACGCCGTACAGGCTGGCGCCGGCGCGGAAGACGTTGTGGAAGGCCAGGGCGCACAGGGTGGTGTAGCCGCCCGCGCTGCCGCCGCGGATGAAGGCCTGGGCCGGGTTGATCAGGCCGCGGGCGGCCAGGTGGCTGACCACCGCGCAGGCATCTTCCACGTCGGCTTCGCCCCAGCGCAGGTGCAGGGCCTGGCGGTAGGCGCGGCCATAGCTGCTGCTGCCGCGGTAGTTGAGGTCGGCCACGGCGAAGCCGCGCTGGGTCCAGTACTGGATGCGCGAGTCGAACACCGGGTAGCAGGCCGAGGTGGGGCCGCCGTGCACGAATACCACCAGCGGCGGCTGGCTGTCGCCGTTCATGGCCGGGTAGAAGAAGCCGAAGGCGTGGCTGTCACCGCTGGCGTAGCGCAGCGGTTGCGGGCGGCTGATCTGGTCGGCGGGCAGGGGCAGTACGCCGCCAGCCAGCACGCGGGCGTCGCGGGTACGCCGGTCGATGGCGATCACCGCCGGCGGACAGGTGGCCGAGGCGGCGATGGCGTAGATGCATTGATCATCGATGGCCAGGCTGCGGAAGCGGCTGAAGTCGCCGCTGTAGTCTTCGATCAGGCCGTCGGGCTGGCCGATGCCCAAGCGGGCGAAACCTTCTTCGAACCAGGTGGCCAGGTAGCGCGCGCCCGGCAGCGGCAGCAACGTGCAGGCGCCCAGTTGCCAAGGGGCACCGGCGTGGTCGGCCGGGCGTGAGGGCAGCAGCTGCCAGCCATCAGCGGTCTCGCCCCATGGCTGCCAGAACCCGGCCAGGTCGGACAGGCAATAAAGGCGGCCTTCGCCATCGAAGCGGGGCTGTTGCAACGACTGTTCGTGGTCGCCGCCCAGTTGAACCGGCTGGCCCCACTGCCCGGAAGGCAGGCGCTGGCACACCATCAAACGGGTCACGGTCCACGGCTGATGCGGCCGGCTCCATTCGATCCAGGCCAGGCGCTGGCCGTCGCGGCTCAAGGTGGGGGAGGCGTAGAAGTCGGCGCCTTCAGCCAGTACGTGGCGCGAGCCATCAGCCAAGGCAATGCTGACCAGGCAATGGTCAACGTGCTCGCTGCCATGGCTTTCTTCCACGGCCAGCACCCGATCGTTGGCCGCTTCGACGCCGCCATAGCGCAGGGAACCGTGGGTCAGTGGACGCGGAACTGAGCCGACAAAGTCCTGGAAATAAAGCTGCTGGTCGCCTTCGTTGACGAAGACCAAACCGCCCTCGACCAGGCAAAACGAGCCCCCGCCGTATTCATACACGCGACTGCGCACGCTGAAGCCATCCGGCGTCAGGCAGCGCAGTTGCCCGGCCTGCCAGTTCCAGATGCGGCAGGCCGCCTCCTGGGGGCGGAATTCGTTCCAGAACAGCCCGCCAGGGCCGACCGCAAGCTCTGCAAAGTCGGTACCGGCGGCAACGGCCTGGGCGGCGCTGAACAGGTCAGGCCTTGGCGATGATTCTCGAGTTTCGTTCATTACGGAAGGCCAGTTGTTCGATGGTCTGCGTGGCAGTCTCGGACTCTTCACGGGCCTTGAGGATGATCCCGTGGTCCGCCGATTTACTGCACACGGGGTCGGCATTGCTGGCATCGCCGGTCAGCATGAAAGCCTGGCAACGACAGCCACCGAAGTCCTTTTCTTTCTCGTCGCAGGAGCGGCACGGCTCGGGCATCCAATCATAACCGCGGAAGCGGTTGAAGCCGAACGAGTCATACCAGATGTGCTGCATGCTGTGCTCGCGCACATTGGGGAACTGGATCGGCATCTGCCGCGCGCCATGGCAGGGCAGGGCCGTACCGTCCGGGGTCACGGTGAGGAAGATGCTGCCCCAGCCGTTCATGCACGCCTTGGGTCGTTCTTCGTAGTAGTCCGGGGTGACGAAGATCAGCTTGCAGGGGTTGCCCTCGGCCGCCAATTTTTCCCGATACTCGTTGGTGATGCGTTCGGCCCGCACCAACTGCTCCCTGGTGGGCAGCAGGCCCAGGCGATTGAGCTCGGCCCAGCCGTAGAACTGGCAGGTGGCAAGCTCGACGAAGTCGGCTTCCAGGGCGATGCACAGCTCGATGATGCGGTCGATCTTGTCGATGTTGTGCCGATGGGTGACGAAGTTCAGCACCATCGGGTAGCCGTGGGCTTTCACGGCGCGGGCCATTTCCAGCTTCTGCTTGAACGCCTTCTTGGAGCCGGCCAGCAGGTTGTTGACCTGCTCGTCGCTGGCCTGGAAGCTGATCTGGATATGGTCCAGGCCGGCCACCTTGAAGTCGGCGATCTTCTGTTCGGTCAGGCCGATGCCCGAGGTAATCAGGTTGGTGTAGAACCCCAGCTGACGCGCCTCGTGGATCAGCTCGGCGAGGTCCTGGCGCACCAGTGGCTCGCCACCGGAGAAACCGATTTGTGCAGCGCCCATTTTCCGGGCTTCACGAAATACCTTGAACCATTGCTCGGTCGTCAGCTCCTTGCCCTGGGCAGCGAAGTCCAGGGGGTTGGAGCAGTACGGGCACTGCAATGGGCAGCGGTAGGTCAGCTCGGCCAGCAGCCACAGGGGCAGGCCGACCGCAGGCGTGGCCGGCAGCTCAGGCAAGTTCGATCCAGTGCTCTGCACGAGCGACCTCCATGAATTGCTCGATGTCGTCACCGAGCTCAGGTACGCCGGGGAACTGCTTGTCCAGCTCGGCGATGATGGCAAAAACGCTGCGCTGGCCATCGATCAGGCCGCCGATGGCGCTGGCGCTGTCGTTGAGCTTGATCATCCCTTCAGGATAGAGCAGCACGTGGCCTTTCTGTGCCGGCTCGTACTGGAAACGGTAGCCGGGGCGCCATGTGGGCGTCAGGTTGCGATCAAGACTCATAAGGCTATCCCCTTGTGCCAGACACGCTGGTCGGTAACGCTGTGGTAGGGCGGACGGTTGAGCTCGTAGGCCATGGTCATGGCGTCGAGCATGCTCCACAGGATGTCGAGTTTGAACTGCAGGATTTCCAGCATGCGCTGCTGGCCTTCAGCCGTGGTGTAGTGCTGCAGGGTAATGGCCAGGCCATGCTCCACGTCACGCCGGGCCTGGCCCAGGCGGGTGCGGAAGTATTCGTAGCCGGCCGGGTCGATCCACGGGTAGTGCTGCGGCCAGCTGTCCAGGCGCGACTGGTGGATCTGTGGGGCGAACAGTTCGGTCAGCGAGCTGCTGGCCGCTTCCTGCCAGCTGGCGCGGCGGGCGAAGTTGACGTAGGCGTCAACGGCAAAGCGCACGCCGGGCAGCACCAGTTCCTGGGAACGCAGTTGGTCCGGGTCCAGGCCCACAGACTGGCCCAGGCGCAGCCAGGCCTCGATGCCGCCGTCCTCGCCAGGCGCGCCATCGTGGTCCAGCAGACGCTGAATCCACTCGCGGCGCACTTCGCGGTCCGGGCAGTTTGCCAGGATCGCGGCATCCTTCATGGGGATGTTGACCTGGTAGTAGAAGCGGTTGGCTACCCAGCCCTGAATCTGCTCGCGGGTGGCGCGGCCTTCGTACATCGCCACGTGATAAGGGTGGTAGATGTGGTAGTAGGCGCCCTTGGCCCGCAGGGCCTGCTCGAATTCGGCGGGGGACATTGCCTTGGCGTCGGTCATGGTCACACTCCTACAGCTCGATGCTCATGCCGTCGAAGGCCACTTCGACGCCACGACGGGTCACTTCGGCGCGCTCGGGCGAGTCTTCGTCGAGGATCGGGTTGGTGTTGTTGATGTGGATAAGTACCTTGCGCGGCTTGCTCAGGCCGTCCAGCACTTCCAGCATGCCGCCGGGGCCGTTCTGGCACAGGTGGCCCATTTCACGGCCGGTACGGGTGCCCACGCCACGGCGCTGCATCTCATCATCGTCCCACAGCGTGCCGTCCACCAGCAGGCAGTCGGCGTCGGCCATGTGGCCCAGCAGCGTGTCGTCGACCTGACCCAGGCCCGGGGCGTAGAACAGCTTGCCGCCGGTGCGCAGGTCTTCCACGCGCAGGCCCAGGTTGTCGCCCGGGTGCGGGTCGAAGCGGTGCGGCGAGTAGGGCGGCGCGGCGCTGCGCAGCGGGAACGGGGTGAAGCGCAGGTTCGGGCAGGCCGGGATGGTGAAGCTGCCTTCCAGTTCGATGCGGTTCCACTGCAGGCCGCCGTTCCAGTGGCTGAGCATGTTGAACAGCGGGAAACCGGTGGTCAGGTCCTGGTGGACCATGTCGGTGCACCACACCTGGTGCGGGCAGCCTTCGCGCAGGCTGAGCAGGCCGGTGGTGTGGTCGATCTGGCTGTCCAGCAGGATGATGGCGTTGATGCCGGTGTCACGCAGGGCGCGGGCCGGTTGCATGGGCGCAAAGCCCTGCAGTTGGGCACGGATGTCGGGCGAGGCGTTGCACAGGACCCAGTGCACGCCGTCATCGGACAGGGCGATGGACGACTGGGTGCGCGCCTTGGCGTTCAGGGTGCCGTCGCGGTAGCCCTTGCAGTTCACGCAGTTGCAGTTCCACTGGGGGAAACCGCCACCGGCGGCAGAACCTAGAATCTGGATGTACATGGGAGGCCTGTGACGTCTGACTTCAAAGGGGAAAGCAAAAATAAAAACGCCCCGGCTGACCGAGGCGCTGTACCGCGATAAAAATCAACGGCTGGCGAAGTACATGGTGACTTCAAAGCCGATGCGCAGGTCGGTGTAAGCTGGTTTGGTCCACATAGGATGGCTCCTTCTGGGTGATGGATGGAAGTGGTGCTGGTACAACACATTAGAACCACCTCCGTGGGGAGATGTTCGTATGCTTAGGGCACTATCTTACTAAATTCCCATGTACTGAAACGTTAAATTGCATTAACGGTGCTGAGAAAGCTCGTTACAGCCTGCGTAAAGATCATTGTGCCACTTGCCAGGATTCATCCACGGCAGGGCCATTGGCCAGGCACAACCAGCCAGCTTGAGCCTCCAGCAACTGGCCGATGGCCTGCTGCAACGCGTCGCTGCGCAAGCGCCCGAAGGCCTTGCGCAACTGATCGATGAAATCGGACGAGTGGCCGCCCAGCCGGGCTTGCCACAGGCTTTCGGCTGCCTGGCCGAGCTCCATGTCGCTGAGGCTGGTGCGGGCGGCCAGGTCCCGGCACTGTTGGCTCAGGGTGTTGCCCGACTGGGCACGCACCAGGGCGGGCAGGGTGTGCAGGAATGCCTGCAGGTGCTCGAGGATCTCGGCCATGGGCGTGCTGGGGGACTGCACGCCGAACAGCAGGCCGGGGCGCCCTGCTACCTGGCGGAAACCGCTGAACACGGCGTAGCCCAGTTGCAGTTCGACCCGCATGCGCTGGTAGAACGGCGACTGGCACAGCTGCGCCAGCAGCTGCCAGGCGGCCTGGTCGATGATCTGCTCGCCAGCGGCCGGGCAGAACAGCAGCAGTGCCTGCTCGCCGGAATCGGTGGGCACCTGGCTCCACGTACGGCCGTGCAGGGGCAGCGGCGGCTGGCACAGGGCGGTGTCGGCGTGGCCGGGCATTTTCGCCAGGGCCACGTTCAGCGCCTGGGTGGTGGCCGGGGTGAGGCCCAGGGCCATGCCGTCCCAGCGGGCGTCGTGCCACAGGCGCTGCAATGCGGGAGGCTGCAGTTGTTCGCCGCGGCCGCGCGAGGGTGGCTGGTAGTAGCCCAGGCTGTGCTCGGGCAGGCGCTTGAGCAATTCGCGGATAGGGATCAACGGCGCGGGAGCATTCAGCTGGCCCAGCTGGCGCCAGGTTTCCGGGGCCGGATGGACAAGGGTCTCCAGGGCCTGTTCGACCAGGGCGGGCATGGGGTCCTGCACACCACACAGGCGCAGTTGCCAGTCATCGCCCAGGCTGGTGAAGCTCAGTTGCACGCCCGCCTGGCTGGCTTCCTCGCGAAGCTTGGCCAGGCTGTGATCAAGCATGCGCCACAGGCCGGCCCGTTGCGCCGACTTCACCCGCCAGCGCAGGTACAGGCAGGCCTCGTGACCGGGCGGTTGCGCTGTATCGATGATATCCAGGCACGCCGGCGTGGGGACGGGTTGCGCCGGGCGGCGGCTGGGGCGCAGGAAGCGGTTGCGCTGCGGCAGGCGCCATTTGACGTCGCTATCGGCACCGCTGCGGGTGAGCGGGCCGTGCAGGATGGCATCGGCGCGCAATTGGCCAAGGATGGCCCGCAGGGCAACCAGTGCATCGGCACTGACGTGGGTAACGCCCCCCTGACCGAAGTGCTCGCTGTCGCGGCGCACCAGTTCCAGGGCGGTGCGGACCAGCTCGCGGCGCTGGCGCAGCAGGTGGTATTCGTCACACAGGCCTTGCCAGTCGTCGTGGGACTGGAAGAACTCCAGCCAATCCAGGCACAGCTCACTGATCAGCGCCCGTGGCTGTTGGCCGGCGGCGGTGAGCTTGAATTCGATGTTGAGTACCACCTGGCCGTCGAAGTCGTACAGCGGGGTCAGGCTCAGGGTTTCCACCAGGCCACGGCGTTGCAGTTCGGCCAGCAGCCCGCCGGGCTGAGCCGAGACCAGCCAGGTGGCGAGGAAGTCGACGGCCGAGGCGCTGTCGCCCGGGATCTGCTGGCAGGCGAAGACCAGGTTGAGGCGGCTGGGGTCGGCCGGCTCCATCGCTGTTGGCAGCTGGTCGAGCAAGGGCGGCGAGGGCAAGCGTGGGCTGGCCGCGCCGGGGTGCAGCAGGCCGCCGGCCTTTTCGGCCAGGGCGCGCAGTTCTTCCAGTGGTTGGGGGCCAGCCAGGGTCAGGGACATCTGCCCGGCCTGGTAGAAGCGCTGGTAGAACGCCAGAAGGCTGTGCTGAAACGCCTCGCGGGGCACCGGCAGGCTGTAGCGGTTGCCGGCATGGAAGGCGCGCAGCGGGTGACTGGCAGCCAGCGGCGCGGTCAGCCATTGCAGATGGCGGGCCTGCGGGTCGCGGGACCAGGCGATGAATTCGGCATGCAGCACTTCGCGTTCGCGCAGCTGGTCTTGCCGGTCCAGGCGCGGGTGGGCGAGCATTTCGCACAACCTGTCCAGCGCGCCGGGGAAGGACTCGGTGGGCAGTTCGAAGAAGAAGTCGGTGGTGCGCTCGCGGGTGCTGGCGTTCAGCTGGCCCCCGTGGCGCTGGACGAACGGCATCAGTGCGTGGTCGCCGCTGTAGCGCGTGGTGCCGAGGAAAAACAGATGTTCCAGGAAATGCGCCAGGCCAGGCCAGGCCGGGTCCACGTCGTGGCTGCCGGCGGCCACGCGCAGCGCGGCGGCGGCGCGTTTGAGACGCGGATCGTGGCGCAGTTGCACGCGCAGGCCGTTTTCCAGCGTCAGCAGGGCGAATTCGGGTGGGGCGACGTCCGGCATGAGGGTTCCAGTGGCATTGCGATACCAGCCTAATGCTAGCGGATCTTTTGCCAGGGATATAACGCAAAAAAGCCCGCCGGGCGGCCGGCGGGCTTTTTTGGAGATTGTTGGGGGGGCGGGTGCATGTCTTTGGGCGGGTGGTGTGCTTGCGATCGCGCGCCGCCCGCGCGGCGCTTCCCGGGCAGAGCCCGGTCCTACGTTTGTTTCGGGCCAGTTATGTCTGGAGCATCACCTGGTCCGCTTTGTTTTTTTCACTACAAATCTGTGGTGGTGCGAACAAGGCGGACGAGGTGCCCTCACAGACATAACTGGCCCGAAACAAACGTAGGACCGGGCTCTGCCCGGGAAGCGCCGTGCGGACGGCGCTCGATCTCAAGAGCGCCGCAAAACCCCCGCCTAGTGATTAAACGCCGCCGTAGTCCCTACAACTGTCGCGGACGGCAACAACTGACTGATAAACCGATTCCACCGCGTAATATTCGCCGGCCCCACAAACACCACATCCGACGTGCGCAAATCAAACTGGCGCGCCAACAGGAAAGCCGTCGGCTTCTTGGCATTCAGGTAAAACACCGTCGGCGGCTGACCATTGCCATCCTGCGCCCCGCGGATCACGTAGATCGCCTCGGCATTGGCGGTTTCCTGGGCGATACCACCGGCATTGCCCAGGGCCTCCATCAGGTTGAAGGTGCTGGTGCCGTAGTTCATCACCTGCGGCTTCGGCACCTCGCCCAGTACGTAGATCTTGTTGGCGTGGTCATTCCCCAGGTGCAACTGGTCACCATCCTTGAGGTAGATCTCGTTGAGTTTGGATTCGGTACGGTTCAGGGTGTCGATGTCCATCACGTACTCGTGGCCGTCACGCTTGAGGATCAGGTTGGCCAGGTTGGCATCCGAAGCCTCGCCACCCGCCCGGCTGATGGCGTTGACCAAATTGAGCGGGAGGTTGTTGAGCGACTGTGGCCCGGGGTTTTTCACCGCCCCCGAGATGATCACTTTCTGGCTGTCGTAGGACTGGATGTTGACGTCCACCTGGGCGCCGGTCAGGTACTGGCCCAGTGCTTTCTGCAGGTTGGCGCGAAATTCCGGCACGGTCAGGCCGCCAGCCTTGATCGAGTTGATGTAGGGGTAGTACAGCGTGCCGTCCAGGCGCACCACCCGTGCGCTGGCCTCCGCCTGGGTCTGGTTGCTGGGCGAGTTCAGTTCGGCGTGTTCCCACACGGTGATGATCAGGTTGTCGCCCGGGCCGATGCGGTAATCCCCCGGCCGGTAGTTGAGCAGCGCCGCCGGAATGGGCTGGGGCTTGTAGATGACCTTCTGCTGGTTGACCGTGGTGGAGGTGATGGGCACCACGGTGACCGGGCCCGTGTCCTCGTCCTGGGCGTCGGAGGGCGTCATGTGTTGCCCGGGCGCAAACGCGCAACCCTGCAACAGTGCAGTGAACAGCAAAACACCGAATAGCGATCGCTTCATGGCAAAGTCTTCCTTGGAGAAAGCGTATTTCTCCAGTCTTGGGTCTTGTAGGGGGTCAGAAGGCGTTCTTGTGGATAAAGCCCTTGAACAGGGTCAGCGCGATGATTTTCAGGTCCAGCCAGATAGACCAGTGCTCGATGTAGTCGAGGTCGAATTCGATGCGTTTCTGCATTTTGTCCAAGGTCGTTGTCTCCCCGCGCCATCCATTGACTTGCGCCCAGCCGGTAATGCCGGGCTTGACCTTATGCCGCAACATGTAGCCGTTGACCTGTTTGCGATACTGCTCGTTGTGCGCCACTGCATGGGGACGCGGGCCGACGATCGACATGTCGCCGCGCAGCACATTGAAAAACTGCGGCAGTTCGTCCAGTGACGTACGTCGCAAAAACGCGCCGAACGGGGTCACGCGCGTGTCATTTCGACTCGCTTGCACCACTTCGCTGCCATTTTCCTGGACCGTCATGCTGCGGAACTTCCAGACCATGATCGGTCGCCCATCTAAACCATAGCGTGTCTGGCGAAAAAACACGGGGCCACGCGAGGTCAATTTGATGCCCAGGGCGATCAGCAGCATGGGCACGGCGATCAGCGCCAGGATCAGGCTGGTCACCACAACGTCCTCGAACCGCTTGACCAGCTGGCTGGAGCCATCCATCGGCGTGTCCACCAGACTGATGCTGGTCAGGCCATTGATACTCTCGCTGCGGGCGTGCAGCAGGTCGAACATGAACACGTCGGGAATCAGGTACACCGAGGCGGTGGTATCGCTCAGGCCCTTGACCAGGCAGCACAGCGACGGCTCGCAGCTCATGGCCAGGGTGATGTAGACCTTGTCGATGCGCCCCTCGCGGGCATCCAGCACCAGTTGGTCAAGGCCGCCCAGCACCGGCAGGCGCTTGCCCAGTTCGTCCAGGGCCATTTGTTGGGGTTCATCGTCGTAGAAACCCAGCAGGTGCAGGCCCATCCAGGGTGCAGCGGCGATGGAGCATGCCAGCCGTTCGCCGATCTGCCCGGTGCCGACGATGGCCACCGTGCGGGTATTGAAGCCGCGGCGGCGCAGGGCCTGCAGCGTACTGCGGATCAGCAGGCGGTAGCCGCACAGGCAGAACAGCACCAGGGCGAACCAGGCCATGCGGGTTTTATCCAGCACCACCTCGGGTTTGTTGAACAGGTAGTCGGCCAGCAGCAGGCAGCAAAACGTCAGCGCCCAGTAGTTGAACACCCGCAACAGCTCCCGGGCCACCCGTTCGCCGCGCCACGAGCCATACAGTTGGTGGTATTCGCAGATCCAGTGAAACAGCAGCACCATGGCCATGATGCGCACCCAGGTGTCGCCGTCGTGCAGGCGGCCTTCCATCCAGGCGAACCACAGGGTGATGCCGGTGATGACGGCCAGGTCCAGCGCCCGATGGGCCAGGGACAGGGCCGATTGGTGGGCTTGCAGAATGCCTTTGAGCGGTCGTGCCATGACAATGCCTCCCGGTCACAGGTTTTTCACGCTGGACACCAGCGTGGGGGCCAGCGTGGGTGCCAGGGCCAGGCGCGGTGTGCCGACGGGCACGGGCAGGGCCACCGGCGGGTGTTCTTCGTTCCAGCGCGATTCGACGAACTGGCGCATCTCACGCTCGAAACGCTCGGCCGAGAAGCGTTCGGCATTTTCGCGGCAGGCCTGGGGCGTGATGCGGTGGGCGTTGGCTTCAAAGTCATGGATGCCGGCGATCAGCGCGCCAACCGTCTGCTGGTGGTAGAACACCCCCGTGGGTTGCTCGTGATCCAGGCCATGCACGGTCTCCAGGCTGCCGCCACGGCCGAAGGCGATCACCGGGGTACCGCAGGCCTGGGCTTCCACCGGGCTGATGCCGAAGTCTTCCTCGGCGGCGAAGACAAAGCCCTTGGCGTTGCGCAGGTATTCACGCAGCGCGCCGAACGGCTGGAAGCCCAGCAGGCTGACGTTGCTGGCGCCCAGGGCCTGGCATTTTTCCATCTCGGGGCCGTCGCCGATCACGATCAGGTGCTTGTCGGGCATGGCGCGGAAGGCTTCGACGATCATCGGCACGCGTTTGTAAGGCACCATGCGCGAGGTGGTCAGGTAGTACTCCTGCTTCTGCACCTGCAGATCGAAGCCACGGGTGTCCACCGGTGGGTAGATGACGGTGGAAGGGCGGCGGTAGGCCTTGTCGATGCGCCGGCCGATGAAGTGCGAGTTGGCGATGAACTCGTCCACGGCCGCCGCGGTGCGCTGGTCCCACATGCGCATGTAATGCAGTATCATGCGCGCCATCTTGCTTTTCAGCCCGTGGCTGAGGCCGGCTTCGTTCAGGTACTGGTGCTGCAAGTCCCAGGCATAGCGGATAGGCGAGTGCACGTAGCTGATGTGCAACTGGTCCGGGCCGGTCAGCACGCCCTTGGCCACGGCGTGGCTGCTGGAAATCACCAGGTCGTAGCCCGACAGGTCCAGCTGCTCGATGGCCAGGGGCATCAGCGGCAGGTATTGCTGGTAGCGGGTGCGGGCCTTGGGCAGGTGCTGGATGAAGGTGGTCTGGGCGTGCTTGCCACCCAGGTGGGCGCGGTCTTCATCGCTGAGGAAATCGATGACGGAGAACAGATCGGCTTCCGGCCAGATTTTCAGCAGCGCCGACAGCACGCGCTCGGCACCTGCGTAAGTCACCAGCCAGTCATGGACGATTGCGATTTTCATGGTGCCACCATTTGTTGTTATGCAGGGGGCCAGGCCCCGTTATTTGGGTAGGCCAGCGTTGAGGGGCAGTCCGGCGTGGCTGGGGGGCTGCTGCGCCAGCAGGGCGTCGATGCGCTCGCTGATCAGCCCGGCGGAGTGGTTCCAGTCGAAGCGCGACACGTTGTGCAGGCCCAGGGTGCGCAACTGCTGGCGGATGCACTGGTTGGCCAGCACCAGGTGCATGGCCTGGGCCATGTGTTCCACGTCCAGCGGGTCGAAATACAGGGCGCTGGACTGCAGCACCTCGGGTATCGACGCCGCGTTGGCCGCCAGTACCGGGCAACCGCAGGCCTGCGCCTCCAGGGGCGGGATGCCGAAGCCTTCGTACAGCGAAGGGAAGACAAAGGCGGCGGCGCCCTGGTACTGCAGGATCAGTTCTTCGTCGCTGAGCCGGCCCAGGAAGCGAATACGCGGGTTGTTGCTGGCCAGGCGTTCCAGGCTGGGGTCGCAGAACACCCCGCCGGCCGCGCCGACGATGCGCAGCTCCACCCGCTCATGGCCGCGCAACTGCAGGAAGGCCTTGATCATGCGCGCGAAGTTTTTGTGCTCGCTGGGCGAGGACACTGCCAGCAGGTAGGTCTTGCGGGCACGGCTGGGGATGCCGGGCTGGAACTCGTCGCCCACCGCGTTGGGCACCACCAGGATGCGTTCCTTGGGGAAGCCGTAGAACGCCGAGATTTCACCGCGCGAGAATTCGCTCACCGTCACCAGGTCCTTCAAGTGCCGCAGCAGCACCGGGGTGATCAGCCGGTAGGCGGTGCGGAACGCCCGGGTATAGCTTTGCGGGTGGCGCACGTAGGTGATGTCGTGGTGGCTGGCGATCTGGTTGCGGTACAGCAGCGGCGCGGTGGCGCCCAGCGACACCAGCAGGGGCGAGCCCTGGCGATGCAGGTAGCGCGGCAGGTCCAGTTGTTCCCACAGGTGCCCGGTGCGACGGCCGATCACCTGCACGTTCAGGCGTCGGGCGGTGTCGTGCATCTGAATGTTGTCGGGGCACACGAATACCAGGTCCGGGCGCCGGGCCTGCAGGGCCAGGCTGACCTGTTCGGCGAAGCGCTGCACACCGCGCAGTTCCTGGGTCAGAAAGCGAGCATTGATCACTACCATGGTTCGGTCCTTCAAGGCCTGGCCTTGTGCTCAGCGGGTAAACAGCCAACTGGCGTCACCCAGGCTGATGATTCGAGGGAAATCGTCCAGCGTTATCACCGTGGTGCAGTGTTCTTCCGGTGCCTTGGGGCACAGCCATTGCCCGGCGGCGGTGCGCCCGCGTTCGGGGCGACGGGTGTCGAGCGTCTGCACGTCGCCTTGCTGGCGGCCGTTGGCTTCGATCTTGACCTGGCGCGGGCGGCCCACGGCCCAGGCCACCAGCACCTGCTCGTCACCCTTGGCGAAATTGAGCAGGTAGAGGTTGTCGGCCTGCAGGCTTTTGAGGCTGTCGTAGCGATAGTTGGCCAGCACCGGGGCGATGGCCTTGAGCACCTTGTAGGCCGGCTTGGGCGCAAGGTCGGTGCGCAGCAGGCCGAAGTTGTGTTCGCGCTCGCCGGGGTCGTTGCCGTCGTTGATCAGGTCGTACCACCACATGCCCTTGATGTTGGGGCGCGTCTTGGCCAGGAAGTAGGCACGGGCCAGGTAGCTGGCCTGGGTGTTTTCATCCACCCCGCAAGGTTCGCTGGAGGTCGGCCAGCTCATCTCGGTCAGGTACAGCGGCACCGATTTGCCGGCCAGGCGGGTGAGGCGCTGGTCGACACTGCCCAGCCACTTGATCCAGCTTTCCGGGGTCTTGCCCAGGTCGCCTGCACAGTGCACATAAGGGTGCAGGGACAGGCCGTCGACCTGCCCTGCCACGCCACCTTCCACCAGCCGGTCGGCGAAGCCCTTGGCAATGCCCTCGCTGGTGATGGCGCCAGCCAGGATGCGGGCCTTCGGGTCGTTGCGGCGAATCTGGGCGCTGGTGCTGTTGACCAGGGTCAGGTAGTCGTCGCTGACCTTCCGATCACCCGGCCCGGTCAGGTCCCATTCGTTCCACACCTCGTAGAAGTCGACCGTGCCGGACAGGGCGCGGGTGACGAAGTCCACGTAGACGGCGAAGGCATCGCTGATTGCCGGTGTGCGCGGCAATGCGTTGTTGTCATAGAACTGGTTGCCGTAGTCCAGCACCACCACGTTGCCCATGCGCCGCTCTGTACGGGCGGCCTCATAGGCGCGCCAGCTGGCCGGGATCTGCAGTTGGCCGGGGGCCAGTTCCACGCGGGCCCAGTAGGCGTCTTCGCGTACCGAGTCGATGCCCGCCTCGCCGGCCAGCTGGAACAGTCGCGCCAGCTGGGGCGAGCCATCCTTGAGATGGGTGGCGGTACCAATGATGAACGGCTCGTCGGCCGCCTGCGCGACAGGGCTGAACAGCCCGTGCAGCAGCAGGGCCAGGCAAGATAGCAATGGGCGCATGGTGGGTTCACAAAAGTCGCGAGGGCACATTCAGCGCCGCGTGTCTGGGCAGCCACGGATAGGCCGTACGGGTAACGTTGGCAGGCATGGTTTTGCGGCGCAGGGCCACCGATACCGCCAGCCCCAGGAACAGGTCCGCGACGGCAATCTCGGGAACGTCGGTGGTCCAGCTCACCAGCACCAGGCAGAAACAGATACTCACCAGGGCCCGGGACATGCGCGTGGACTTGTCACGCAGGCGAATCATCAGCGGCAGCATCAGGAAGTAGAGGGCAAGCCCTGCAAAACCAAAGGTGGCCCACAGGTACAGGGCGCTGTTGTCGGCCACGATCGTGGTAAAGGCCGTGTATACCGGGAGGGCGGCCACCGTGCTGCCGACCATGCCGAACCCTGCACCCCACACGCTCCAGCCTTGCACCCAATGCCTGCCGACCACGTTGGGCCAGGTATTGATCAGACGGTCATAGAACGATGACAGGAAGCCGGTCTGCGCAGTGGCCGCATGCGGGTCAAAGTCCATGGTCAAGCCGATCACCGGCAGGATGATGCCGATGGCCACGACAATGGCGAAGACGATGCGGCAACTCAGGCGATGGCGCAGCAGCGGCATCAGCGCCAGGGTGCAGCCGTAGGCCACGGCGGTGGATTTGTTGGTGGTCAGGTAAATGGCGGCCATGCTGGTGGCGAACATGGCCAGCAGCACCAGCCGCGAGCGAATGAAGGCCGTCAGGTACAGGCTGAAGATGGCGATCAGCACCGACAGCGTGGTGGACAGCCGGGTGAAGCCGGCGATGCGGTCCACGCCGTTGGTGGACCACGCCTGGTTGGCGCTGACCTCGGTGTCGCCTACGTTGTAGCTGTAGCCCTTCCACGGCACCGTGCTGTACATGTCCAGTACCAGCCCGGCCAGCGAGGCCAGTAGGCACAGGCCGATTATCCAGGCCAGGGCGCGCTTGCGATGCTCCAGGTGCACGCCGCAGACGAGGCCGAACAGGAACGGACTGTACATGTAGAAGGCAAAGCCGATATTGCCTGGCGCCGCCCCGTTGAGCATGCCCAGTACGGCGGCGATGGCCAGCATCACCAGCAGCACCCAGAAGCTGCGGCTGCCCTTGTAGTTGAGCAGTTCCACGGCAAACAGCGCCAGGCACGCGGCCTTGGCCGGGTACATCAACACTGACAGGCCTGCCTGGTCGAGGAAGAAGCGCAGCGCGCCGCTGAAGGTTTCCACCACGACCAGGCTGATGGCGACTAACAGTACGATCAGCGATTTGCTGACGCCCAGGCGGTACGCGGGTTTAGAGAGGCTGAGAGGCACGCTGGTTTTCATGGTGGGCGCTTCTATTCTGATGGACCTGGAAAAACAGCTGTTGGTAACTGTCGAGCATGCGTTCGATGTCCAGCAGCGGCGCTACGCTGGCCCGGGCCTGGGCGGCCAGTTGCCGACGCAGTTCGGGCTGGCGGTACAGGCGCAGCATGGCCAGGGCCAGCGACTCGGGTTCGTCCGGGTTGCACAGCAGGCCATTGATGCCTTCGCGGATGATTTCCGGCAGACCGCCGCGGTGGCTGGCGATGACCGGAATCGAGTGCGCGCAGGCTTCCACTGCGACCATGCCGAAGGGCTCGTTCCACAGCGACGGCACCAGCGCCACATCGATCTGCCGGTAGAAGCTTTCCGGCGCCTGGTAGCCAACGAAATGAATGTTCTCGTCGCCATCGGCCAGTTGCCGGATTTCCCGCTCGTAGTCCTGCTGCCCGCGCCCGGCGATCTGCAGGGTGGCGTTGAAGGGCAGGCGCTTGAACTGCTCGATCATCCAGCGCACGCCCTTGTGGTCCGAGAGGGTGCCCAGGTAGCCGAAACGCAGCGGCTCGCTGTCGGCCAGGCGACCCTTGGGGCGCTGACGGGGGGCTTCCTCGACGTCGGGGCTGGCGTTGTAGATCACCTGGGCGGTGGCGTTGCGAAAGAACCGCGCGTTCTGCAGGCGCTCCAGCAGAAAGTGGCTTACGCCTACCACCGCATCCACCTGCGAGGAGCGGTCGGCATGGCCCTGGCGCAACGTTGTGCACAGGGTGCACGGGCCGCCGCAGCATTGGCGCTTCTTGAACATCAGGCTGCCGGGGCACAGCAGGTACATGTCGTGCAGTACCTGCACGATGGGCACGCCGGCCTTGGAAATCTCGTCCCACACCGCCACTGACCAGCCGCCCAGGTTGTGGCACACCACCAGGTCGATGTTTTCCTGTGTCATGACCTGCCGCACATAGGCGCGCATGCCCATGTTGTAGCGGTCGCGCAGGTGCCAGCCCAGGCGAGCCAGCGCGTTGGGGCGCTGGTCGCTGAAGTGCCAGTAGGTGTTGAGCACGCCGGCGCGGTACACCTTTACGCCGCGAACTTCATCGTTGCTCAGGCCGGCCTGGGGGCCGGTGGTCAGCACGCATACGTTCATGCCGCGCTGGTGTAACCCTTCGACCGTGCGTTGCAGCACGATTTCAGCACCGCCGCCGATGTTGGGCGAGTACAGGCTGGAGAGAAAAAGCACGTTCATAGGGGGAAGGACTTATTGATGCCAAGGCGCCCGGACTCCCCGTCGGCGATGGCTTGCTGCAGAAGGGCCAGGCGCCGCCGTGCGCCGCGGCGCACGGCCACCAGGTGCAACAGCGTCATGAACACGGCGCGGTTGAGGTGGTACAGCCAGCCCCAGCGGGCCCATACGAATTTGTCGAACCAGGCCTGGTTGCGCGCGGTGTAGTAGGCGCGCAGGTCGGAGTCGCCAAGCAGGAAGGTTTCGTAGATGTTGTTGGTGCGTGCCTTGATGTTCCAGGACTGCTCCAGGTCTTCAAGCAAGGCATCGGTGACCAGGAAGATGTGCCCGCCGCTGGCGGTGATACGACGGGTGTATTCGGTGTCGTCGGCGTACAGGATCATGTCGGCGCGGGGCAGGCCGATGTTCTCGTACATGGCGCGATGGCCCAGCAGGCCGCCATAGGTGGCGAACGGCAGTTTCACCAGGCTGTGATGCAGGCTGTCGGCGTGGGGTTTGCCCCAGGGCAGGCGCCGCCACAGCTTGTAGGGCAACTGGGCGATGTGGAAACCGAAGCAGCTGGAGCGGTGCGGGAAGGCATAACGCCGTGGCACGCCGCTGGCGATGTCGGCCTGGTGGGTGGGGCGAAAGCCCAGCACGGCCACCTGGGCGCGGCCCAGTTTGCAGGAACATTCGGCCAGGCGCAGGTGCAGTGCTTCGATGGCCCCGGGGGTGGGGGCATTATCGTCGTCCATCAGCCAGATGTACTCGGCGCCGGCCTTGAGGGCGGCGTCGATGCCCACGGCGTAGCCGTTGGCCGAACCGGTGTTGCTGGGCAGGTCGATGACCTGCACCTGCCCGGGCCAGCGTTGGGCCAGCGAGTCCAGGTTGGCGGTGGCGGCGTTGTTGACCACGATGACCTGACCGATCTCGGCGCATGCCAGGGAGCGTTCGATCAGCACTTGCAGGTAGCGCAGGCGGTCACCGTAGGTGAGGGTGACCAGGGTTGTCGTGGCGGGCATGGCAGGGTACCCCTGTTGTTATGGTTGTTCAAACTGCTGCTACACCGGACTGACGCCAACCGCACAAGGCTGGCAACTCGATGGATCAGGCCATGGCACGTTGCAAAAGATGTGGGACCGAGCGCAGCTCGGGAAGCGCCGCGCGGGCGGCGCTCGATCTCAAGAGCGCCATAAAATCATCGACATGCGCCTCTGAGCCCCACCGCAGGCCCGTAGCCGCTGCCGCCAGGCTGCGCTGGCCCTTGTGGCCACTGGAGATCTCCAGCCAGGCACAGGGCGAGCGCAGCCTGGCGGCAGCGGCTACAGGGCTTGTCTTGATGTGTGGGGCGCCCTTGAGATCGAGCGCCGCCCGCGCGGCGCTTCCCGAGCTGCGCTCGGTCCCACATCTTTTGCAACGTGCCATGGCCTGTCAGGCCTGGGTCGCCAGCCTTGTTTGCATGGCGTGGCTTCGGTGGTGGTTGCTCAACACACCGGCATCGCCATGCGCGACAGGCTGCTTTTTGGCAGGCTGATGCGCTGCTCGCGCTGCAACAGATTGAGCAAAATCACCGCGCGTTCCTGGCCGTCGTCGCTGAGGAAGATGGCCTGGATTTCGCTGTTGCCGGTGCGCACCATCACCGCTTCGCCCTGGTTGAAGGACAGCGGCGCGGGCGGGGCGGCCAGGCGGCGGCGGATTTGCTGGATCAGGCTGTCGGGTACCGGGCACGGGGCGCCGCCGAAGGCGACGATGCGGCAGACACCGCGCGTGGAGCGGATGGGGTACCAGCTGTCGCCCTGCTCCAGACGGATGAACAGGTAACCGGGGAACAGCTCCTCGTCCGCCGCACGGCGCTGTTTTTCGCTGCTGGTTTTCAGGGGGCGAAAACATTCGAACTGCTGACGCACCAGGTGTTCTTCGGCACGGGCTTCCTGGCGTGGTTTGGTCTGGATCAGGTACCAGTTGGAACTGTCGTCGTAGTAGCTCATGGTCAATCTCTCGCTGGCTGCCCCGGCCTGCGCCGGGGACATTGTCGGGCGCCCGGTTTACTTCTTGCCTGGGCTGTAGTCGTAGGCAGAGCAGTCGTATTCGGCGGTGGACGCCTTGCGTTCGATACCGTTGAAAATGGCGCCCTTGACCAGCACGCCGTTCTGGGCCAAGCGCCGCTTGGCACTTTCCACTTCCTTGGCCGAGCTTTTGCCAAAGCGCGCCACCAGCAGGGTGGTACCCGCCTGGCGGCCCACCAGGGCGGCATCGGTAACCGCCATGATCGGAGGGGTGTCGATCAGCACCAGGTCGTACTTGGGCGACAGTTCACGCAGCAGCTTGTGGAAGTTGTCATGCATCAGCAGCTCGGACGGGTTGGGCGCCGCGAAGCCGCAGGAAATGAAGTGCAGGTTGTCCACCGCGGTGCCATTGATCACCTCACGGTTGCTCAGGCGCGCGGCCAGGGCGTCCGACAGGCCGTGGCGCGGTTGCAGGCCCAGCACTTTGTGCAGGTAGCCCTTGCGCATGTCGGCGTCGATCAGCAGTACCTTCTTGCCGGTCTGGGCGATGATCACCGCCAGGTTGGCGCTGACGAACGACTTGCCCACCGCGGGGCTGGGGCTGGAGATCATCAGGATGTTGTTGCGTGCCTCCAACATGGCGAAGTGCAGGCTGGTACGCAGGCTGCGCAGCGATTCCACGGCCAGCTCGGTAGGTTCGGCGATGCTCAGCAGCTTGGTTTCGCTGGTGCCCTTGCGTGGCTGGCGGCCTTTGTCGAGGCGGTCCTGCAGGCGCGACAGCGGTACCGAGGCGTATACCGGAATACCCAGGTTCTCGATGTCGTCAGGGTTGACGATGCCGCGGTCGAAGGCCTGGCGAATGAAGATGATGGCCACGGCCAGCAGGCCGCCGAGCAGCACCGCGATGGCCACGATCAGTTTCTTCATCGGCTTGACCGGCTCTTCGACGTTGGCGTCGGCCTTGTCGATGATCTGCACGTTGCCGATGTTGCCGGCGCGGATGATGTCCTGTTCCTGGGTCTTGTTCAGCAGTTGGGTATAGGTCTGATTGGTGACCTGTTGCTCGCGGGTCAGGCGCAGCAGTTCCTGCTGGGTTTCAGGCAGGTTGCGGACCTTGGCCTGCATGCTGGCCTTCTGGCTTTCGAGCTGGTTGATCTGGGTGGTCAGCGCCACTTGCGCAGGGTGCTGGCGGGTGTACAGGCGGTCCAGGTCGACACGTTTGAGCTTGAGGTCGGAGATGGACGTATCGGCGGCCACCACCTGGCTGAGCAGCGAAGAGGTTTCCTGGGTGATGTCCACCGACTTGCTGCGCATCTGATAGTCATGCAGAGCGTCTTCCGCTTTTGTCAGCTGGGCGCGCACCAACGGCAGTTGCGAGCGCAGGAAGTCCAGGCGCTGTTCGGCGGCGGCGGAGGTGCGTTGCAGGTTCTGGCGCACGTACAGGTTGCTGACTTCATTGAGCACGCGGTTGGCCTGGGCCGGGTCCGGGTCCTGAAGCGACAGGTAGACGATGCCCGAGTCCTTGCCGGCCTCTACCACCTTGAGTTTGGTCTGGTAGTCCAGTTGGGTGACCAGCGCGCGGTTGCGGGTCAGGGTGAATTCGGTGTCGGGGCGGGCCTGCAGGGTATCGATCTTCAGGCTCACGTCGCTGCCGGTGGCCAGCTCGCCCACCTGGCCTTTGAGCAGCGTCAGGCTGTCGCTGTCCAGCAGGCGGTACTGGCCGCCTTCACCGGCCACCAGGGTCATTTTCTTGCCCAGCAGGTTTTCAGGCACTTCCAGGGTCGAGACCGCAAGTTTCTCGCCGCCCCAGGCGTAGCTGTTCAGGCCCAGCAGCGGGGCTGCCAGCGGTTCGGCCGCCGTTGGCTTGAAGTGACGGGCCATGAAGGCACCGATGCCCGGCAGGTAGTTGGGCTTGTGGACGATGTCCAGGTTCAGCTCGTTGACCACCTGGCCCAGCACCGAGCGCGAACGGATCAGCTCGATCTCGGCTGTGGCCTGGGACACCGCGTTGGGCTTGGTGTTGATCTCTGGGGTGTTGTCCAGGCCGACGCGCTTGGGCTCGATCTGGATCATCACGTTGGCCTGGTAGATCGGCGTGGACAGAATGGCAAACGCCAGGCCCGCCACGGCAAAGGCGCCGACCACGCTGGCAATCAGGCGCTTGTGGTCGAACAGGGTGCGCAGGATGGTTGCCAGGTCCAGCTGAGTATCCTGGTAGTGATCCAGCGAAGAACGCGTCATGGCTGTCATTTTTATTGATCCTCAATACTCAGGTAGGGCAACCCGTCATCGACGCAGCGCCACACATGCCGATCAGAAAACCCGCCCATCGCACGTCGGGGCAGGGCGGTCCACTTGCTCTGTTGCACTTCAGCCCCGTGCCGCGGGTGCGGTGACCCGGCGGAACAGGTTTACGCTGACGTTGCGCGCTACAAGCGCCAGTGCCAGCAGTTTCTGCAGCGGTGAAATGGCCGACAGGGCCAGGCCGAACACCTGCACCAGGCAGTGCTCGTACAGCGCCTGGTTACCGATGCGGAAGTAGTAATTGCCCAGGGCGCTGTAGGTGTGCAGGGTCATCTGCAGCTTTTTCTTGTCCGAGCGCATGGAGAACACCCCGCCGCTGTGCACGCGGTAGGCGGCCGGGGCGATGTCGCCCAGGTACTTGCCCTTGCCGTGGGCCCCCAGCAGCGCCCACCACACCAGGTCGTTGAGCGGGGCGCTGGACAGCTCGCGGGGCAACTCGTGCAGCACGTTGCGCCAGCAGGTGGTGAGGGTGGAGATGGGCCGGCCCTTCATCAGCTCAAGGCTGCTGGCGTCGCGCTGGCCCTTGCCGACCAGTTGCACGCCCTGCACGCCTGTTTCGTTGAAGGCGATGGCGTCGTGATAGGTCATCACGTAGTCCAGGTGGCCTTCCAGGAAGTCCACCTGCTTCTGCAGCTTGAACGGGTCGGTCCAGTAGTCGTCGCCCTCGCAGAAGGCGATGTACTTGCCGCGCGACAGGCGAAACAGCTCGGGGCAGGGGTGCCTGCCCTGCTGGTACTGGTTTTCGGTGTGGAACAGCGGGCGGATGATGCCCGGGTAGCGGCGCGCGTAATCGGCGACGATGGCGGTGGTGCCGTCGGTGGAGCAGTCGTCGTTGATCACTACCTCGAACGGGAAGGTGGTTTGCTGGGCCAGGAAACTGTCCAGGGTCTGGGCCACGAAATTCACATGGTTATAGGTGGGGCAGACAATGCTCAGCAGGGGCTCGCGGGTTGCGCCCCAGTTTCGGGTGATGTCGCTTTCGGGTCTGCTGTTCATCGTTGGGTGCTCATCCGGTTGAAGATCAAAACCACGCGTTGCAGCAAGGGGCGGTAGCTGCCTGCCACCAGCAGCAGGGTGATCAGCCCGCACAGGGCCAGGGCCAGAAACGTTTGCAGGCGGTTATCGCTGCTCAGTGCCTGCACCAGCGGCCGGGTCAACAGCACGCCCAGGGCGCTCATCAGGCTGATGCGCAGCACGTCGTGCACCCAGGCGCCCTGCAGGCCGGGGGCCAGGCGCTGATGGATGAAGGCCGGCCACAGGGCGAACGACAGCAGACGCAGGGCAAACCAGGCGATGGCGGCGCCCAGCGCGCCGTGGTAATGCACGGCCAGGATCAGCACGGGTACGGTGATGGCCGCCGAGATCAGGCTGTACCAAAGGTGCAGTTGCATCCGCCCATGGGCGTATTGCAGGTAGAACTGAAAGCCGCTCAGACTGAGAATCGCGCTGCCCAGGGCGTACCAGAACAGGATCGGCGCCACCCACTCGGCGGCCTGGCGATCACCACTCCAGGCGTAGATCAGTGCGCCGCCATGCACGGCGATAACGGCAGCCATGGGCACGATGAAGGTGGCGACAAAGCGGTGCGCGGCCAGGTACAGGCGCTGCATGTCGGCTTCGCGACCCTCGGCCATCAAGGCGGTCATGCGCGGCAGCAGGGTTTGCACCAGCGGGTTGATCAGCATGACGATGCCGGTGCTGACCAGCGCCACCAGCGAGAAGTAGCCGTAGTCCTTCAGGGTCAGGGCCGAGGACAGCAGCACCTTGTCCAGTTGCGTCAGCAGAATCCACAGCACCGAGCTGCCTGAAAGGCTGGCAGCGAACGGCAGCACCGGCTTGACCAGCGCCCAGTTGAAGCCGCTCAGCCAGCCTGGTGGTGGCAGCCGGCGCCAGGCCTTGCCGGCGAACAGCAGCGCTTCGAGCACGGCCACCAGCACCTGGAACTGGAAGAACACCACCGGGTCCTGGGACACCCAGGCCACCAGTGCCAGGCCGCCGAAGTAGCGCAGGGTGGCCACCAGCACGTTGGCGCCGTTGAGCCAGGCGTGCAGTTCCAGCCCTTGCAGCCCGCTTTTGTACAGCGTGGCGTACAGCCGGCAGGCCACCAGCGGCCCCATCAGCGCCACGCAGTGCGCCAGGGTATCGGGTGCCAGGTGTTGCGCGTTCAGCCACTGCCCGGCGATCCACGGGCTGGCCAGCCACACGCCGAGCATCGACAGCAGGGCCAGCGGCAGAAAGATCAATTCAAAGCAGCGCAGCAGCCAGCCGGACAGGTACTGGCTGTCGGCCTTGCCTTGCTGATGGGCGATCTCGCGCACCAGCGCTGGCGACATGCCGGCATCAAGCAACTGCAACCAGGCCTGCAGCACGGTGTAGAAACCGATCAGGCCGTACACCTCGGCGCCCAGGTGGCCGAGGTAGAACGGCATGATCAGGATGCCCACCAGCAGCGCGTAGGCCTGGCCCAGGTAGCTGATCGTGGTGTTGTGCACCACCGAGCGCTTTTTCATCGCCGTTATACCGCGCGCGCCAGGGACGCATCCTGGGGCTGCTCGCGCTGGCGCAGCAGGGTGTCGATCACCTGGTCCTGCACGCTTCGCTCCAGTCCCGGGTAGATCGGCAGGCACAGGATGCGCTGGCTCAAGCCGCGCGAATGCGGCTGCGCGGCCTGGGGTTGCAGGTAGTCGAGGGTGTCCAGCGACGGGTAGAAGTAGCGGCGCGGGTTGATCCCCTGGGCTTGCAGGGCATCACGCACGGCCAGGGCCTCGGCCTGGTTCTGCAGGCCCACGGGGAAGTAGCTGTAATTGATGTCGTCGCCGGCAAGCACAGTCTGCAGGTCGACATAGCCGTTCAGGCGCTGCTCGTAGTAATGACCCATCTCGGCGCGCTGCTGCAGGATGTGCTCGATATCGTCCAGCACGCACAGGCCCATGGCCGCGGAAAACTCATTGAGCTTGGCGTTGGTGCCCAGGCCTTCGATGCGGTCCACGCCGGTAATGCCGAAGTTGCACAGCTTGCGGATCTCGGCGGCCAGGTTGTCGTCCTGTACCACGATGGCGCCGCCTTCGATGGTGTGGAACAGCTTGGTGGCGTGGAAGCTCAGGGTGCTCGCATCGCCCCAGTTAAACACCGACTGCCCGGCGTGGCGCACGCTGAAGGCGTGGGCGCCGTCGTACACCACTTTAAGGTTGCGGCGCTTGGCGATGGCATCGATACGCTCCACCGCGCAGGGGTTGCCGAACACGTGGGTGGCGACGATGGCGCTGGTGTCGGAACCGATGCGCGACTCGATCTGCTCGGGGTCGATGTTCCAGGTGGCCGGGTCGATGTCGGCGAACACCGGGCGGATGCCTTCCCACTGCAGGGTGCTGCTGGTGGCCACGAAGCTGAACGGGGTGGTCACCGCGCTGCCGCTCAAGCCCAGCGCCCGGTAGGCCACTTGCAGGGCCAGGGTGCCGTTGTTGGTGAGGATCAGGTTGCGCACGCCCAGGTAGTCCTTGAGGCGTTCTTCCAGCTCGCAGCACAGCGGGCCGTGGTTGGTCATCCAGTGCGAGGCGTAGATCAGGTCCACGTACGCCTTGAACTTGTCGATATTGCCCAGATAAGACTTGGTCACGTTAATCATGGAGTTCTCCCGGCAAAAGCCGCAGGGGCAAGGCGCACACTCAGGACAGGGGGGTATCGGTACGGGCGATAACTTTTCGGGCGCGGTGCTGGTTAAGCTTCAATATCAACCGCGTTATAAAGCTGCCGGCGTGCGGGTCACCGAAGTGAAATAACGCCGTGGCGCGCCTGAAGGCCGGATCGCAGGGTTGATTGGCATGTAACGAGCGATAACCCCAGAAGAAGTAAACGTTGCCGGGTACTACCGGCAGGGTGATCGGTTTTAATAAACCTCGATCAATACATGTACTTATGAGCTTTCTGCAAAGTGCATTCTGGAATATGAACTTTTCCAGTACATTGATCATGACCCAGCTGCGCGTGCGGCGCAGGTTGGGGAACAGGATCAGGTCGCCGCGCTCGCTGCCTTCGGTGGGCGTGAAGATGGGCATCAGCAGGGTCAGCAGCGTGGCGTCGTAGTGGAACGCGTTGGACTCCTTGCGGCCGGTGCCGCCTTGCACGCAGCGCAACACCGGAAAGATCTCGTCGCTGGCAGCCGGGCGGCCGCGGCCCTTGGCATGCAGGCGCACCAGCAGGCTTTTGAATGCCGGGGTGTTGCCCAGCTTGGCCAAGGGGCTGCCGGCCAGTGCGGGGTAGCCGTGGTAGGCGAAGTATTGATTGTTGTGGCGGGCAGCCTGCTGGTCGACATAGGCCCGCAACTCCAGCAGCGCCGCCTCGTCCAGCGCATGTTCGAGCACGGCAAAGCCCTGGCGGTTCATGTCATTGACCAGGCGTGTCGAGGTGGCTTCATCAACATCGATAAGAGACGACATGGCAACAGACTCGCTGCGATTTTTTATTGGGAGGGTCGCGAAGGCAGGACGTCGACACAGGTAATTTCAACTTTCGTTCGGCAAAGCTACCGCCAGGTCCGACAGTTACGGCCCACTCGAAAGTTGTTTATCGTTGGACAAAGCTACCGCCCGCTCGTGAAAACAAGCTTGGTGGACAATGCAATGTCAAAAACCCATACAGACCCGAAAGTGTCGGGCCACGGAAATAAATAAGTGTTGGCAGTTGTTTTCAGATACTTCTGGTTTCGCGGCGGCCACCTTCTTTGAAGCGGCTCGGCCCACAACTTTTTGGCGGTGGGTAGAGAGATATATCGGCTGTCTGCTTCGGGCTGTCAATCGCTTTTGTCAAAAAAAGTGAAGGGAGGGGTTTGAATGGCGTCTTGGCTATTTAACTTATTGATTTATATGAAGGTAGGAAAGTTGACGCTGGCTATTTGCTTGCGTTTTCAGCCCAGTGATCGCAAATGACCGGATTTTGTCTGCCTTACCGGCCAAGGCCCCTGTATTTGCTGGGGGCGGCGGCCTATGGGCCTTGCAGGGCGGCGGGCGGGTGTGGGATGGGTGGAATATTTACCGACGCCAAAAAAACGAAGCCCTATGAATGAGGGCTTCGGCCATGGCGGGATATTGACTACTGATCGCAAATTGAACGATACAGCGCAGGGCGGCGATCCTGGCGGTAGTCGTAATTGCGGCGTACTTGCAACAACGCATCGCGGCTCAGATCAGCGCTGACCAGGGCGGGCTGCGTGCCCGCCAAGGCAGGCCGCGAGCCGTCTGGCCCGGCCACACTGCTGAGGCCGCAATACTGGATTGTGCCCTCCGCACCGCAGTAGTTGGCGTAGGCAACGAAGCACTGGTTCTCGAAGGCGCGGCTGCGCACTGTCACGTCGGCAATAAACTCGTATGGCAGCATATTGGCGGTGGGTACCAGGATCAGATCGGCCCCGGCCAGAGCCAACCTTCTGGCGTTTTCCGGGAACTCCAGGTCGTAGCAGATCAGCATGCCCACCTGCCAGCCGTTGAGTTCCACCACCGGGAACTGGTCGCCGCCGGGGCTGAACATGGCACGGTCAAGCTCACCAAACAGGTGGGTCTTGCGGTAATTGAGGCGGCTGATGCCCTGGGCATCGAACAGTTGCGCGCTGTTGTACACCTGACCGTCTGCGGCGCGTTCGGGGTAGCCATAGGCGATGGCCACGCCGTGGGCCTGGGCAATGCCGGCAATCACGTTGGCCGAGGGGCCGTCCGCCGTTTCCGCCAGCCGCTGCACGGCGTCGCTGCCAATGTTGTAGCCGGTCAGGAACATCTCCGGGAACACCAACAGCTCGATGCCCTGGGCCTTGGCCACCCGCACCTGGGTTTGCAGGCGCGCCAGGTTATCGATGACGGCTTCGGGGCGGGGTTGGCACTGGTACAGCGCAAGTTTCATGGGCAGTCCTTATTCGGCGAGGGCGATCGGGCCGATCTCATTGAACACATCACCCGGCCCCGGGTTATCCGGATGGCAGCGACCACCGAAGTGTTTCATGATGCCCCAAACCGCGTTCAATGAGGTCTGCACCGCGCCCTCTACCCATGCAGGCGTCCAGGACACGTCGTCACCGGCAATGAAAATGCCCCGGTGCTCGTCGGCCATGTCGTGCTGCATGAAATGCGCGTACATGCGCTGGTTGTAACGGTAATGGCCGGGCAGGGCGC
This sequence comes from Pseudomonas sp. TE3644, assembly GCF_056278815.1. Classification (NCBI taxonomy): domain Bacteria; kingdom Pseudomonadati; phylum Pseudomonadota; class Gammaproteobacteria; order Pseudomonadales; family Pseudomonadaceae; genus Pseudomonas; species Pseudomonas sp. TE3644. Next base: position 7,006,118 of record NZ_JBWBQF010000001.1, read on the forward strand.
CCTTGAATGCGCCGAGGAAGTGCGGGTCGGCTTCCCAGGACACGGTAATAGGGTCGCCGATGATGTGCCCGGCGATGTCCACGGTGGGGTAGATCTTCTTCAGTGCGTCCAGCGCCAGTTTCACGCGCTTTTCCACCGGGTGCGGCAGCATCTTCAGGGCGTCGCTCATCCACGAGTACGACAGGCAGATCACCCCGGGCTTGTCGTCACCGTTGTCGAACAGGTAAGTGCCACGGGTCAGGCGGTCGGTGAGGGTCATGCTCATCAGGTCGCGGCCGGTGACCGGGTCCTTGTCTTTCCAGAAAGGCCGGTCGACCATCACGAAGGTCTTGGACGACTGCATGTACCGGGTGCGGTCCAGGGCCATCCACATCTTTTGAGAGAACAGTGACTCTTCACACTCGATCTGGGTGGTCAGCAACCAGCTCTGGCAGGTGGCGAGCACGGCCGCGTAGTGGCGGGTATCGCCCCAGGTGTCGGTGACGGCGAAGCGGCCGTCGGCGGCGCGGGCGATTTTCTTCACCCCGGACCGGGGCGCGCCGTGGTGCAGGGAACTGAGGCTGGTGCCTGCGGGCCAGTGTGCGCATTGTTCCGGCACGTGGCGCCAGATGCCCAGGGGTACCTGCTCGACGCCGCCCACCACCAGGTGCTGGTGGTCATCACAGTTGGTCATCACCACCCGCAGGATTTCCAGCATCGAATTGGGGAAGTCCGAATCCCAGCCGCCGGTGCCGAAACCCACCTGGCCGAACACTTCGCGGTGGTGGAAGGACAGCTTGGCGAAGGCTTTCGAGGTGGCGACGAAGTCGTAGAAGGTGCGGTCGTCCCACAGTGGCACCAGGGTGTTCCACAGTTGTTTCAGGCGCACCACGTCGCGGTCGCGGATGGCTTGTTGGATCTCTTTGAACTGAGCGCCGGCTTCCAGGGCATCGGCCCAGGCGTCGGCCACTTCCTGGAACAGCGCGGGCAGGTCGGCGATGGAGCGGGCGTAATAGGTCTGGCCTTCCAGGTCGATGACGGTGCTGCCGGAGGCGGCGGTCAGCGGGTTGGGGAAAGGCTTGGTCTCAAGGCCCAGTTTGTCCACGTAATGATAGAAAGCGGTGGATGACACCGGAAAACGCATGCCGCCCAACTCGGCGACAATGCCCTGAGTGCCCTCGAACGCCTGGGAACGCAGGCGCCCACCCATTTTCGAGGCTTCGTAGAGCACCGGCTTGAGGCCCATTTTCATCAGTTCATAGGCCGCCACCAGGCCAGCGATGCCGGCACCGACAATCGCCACCTCGGCGCCGTGATTTTCCTCGGGGATCAGCCCCAGGCCGGCGGGGTGTTCGATCCAGTCGTCAAAGGCGAAAGGGAAGTCCGGGCCGAAGATGGTGACAGGCTTCTTGCCGTCGGCGGGGTGGCGGTTGTGCTGAGTCATGGCGGGCCTTATGGGCGGCTACTGAGCGAATCTTTCAGTATAGGAAAGGAATGCCAGCCATTTTAGGGAGGGGCCCTGTCGTAATTAAGAAGCAGACTGCCGTCGTAATGACCTAATACCCTACAAAGTGACGACGATGTACGTCAAATCGCCTGCCCGCGGTCGACCTTGCTGCTGAGGATGATCGAGGTGGTTGTTTTCTCGACGCCGTCCACGCTGCCGATCTGGTCCAGCAACTGGTCCAGCTGCTCCGGCGAGTCGGTGCGTAGCCACGCCACGTAGTCGAACTCGCCGCTCACTGCGCACAATTGCTGCACTTGGGCCATGGCGCTCAAGCGGCGTACCACTTCCTTGCCCGAGCGCGGCTGCACGGTGATGCCCACGTAGGCTTGCAGGCCGCCATCGGCCAGGCGCTGGCCCAGGCGCACGCCGTAGCCGGTGATGACCTTGGCCTTTTCCAGGCGCGCCAGGCGCGAGGTAACCGTGGTGCGGGCAATGCCCAACTGGCGGGCGAGCACGGCCACGCTCTCGCGGGCGTTGATTTGCAGGGCGGCGATGAGTTGGTGGTCGAGGGTGTCGAGGGGCAGGGTGCGGGAGTCGGTCATGATGCTGCAGGGCCGGTGAGGCTGTTCCTTATGAGCCGAATAAAAAGCCTGATCGGCTCATTTCGTGAGCCGATTAAGGCAGCTAATCGGCTCACTGTCCAGAAAAGGACAACGCAGGCCCATCAGGCTATGGCACGTTTCAATAGATGCAGCAGCAACTGTCGTGGGAAGGTAAACACTTGGGGGGGAGATTTGTTGGGGAGCCCGTAGCAGCGGCCGCTAGGCCGCGTCACAGGCACTGCGGTACAACTGGAGCACTGCGTGAGCCCGGCGCAGCCTTCGGCAGCTTGCTACACCGTTCACTGTGGGAGCGGGTTCTACCCGCGAAGAAGGTAACGCGGACTTCCTGACGCACCGCGGCGTGTTTTTCGCGGGCAGAGCCCACTCCCACAAAGACAGTTGCTGCTGCAGGACGGCGGCGCCTGCATCTCGGCCAAGGCCGGCTCCTGCCACGGACGGCGTTGCATCACTCCTGTGGCAGCGGCCGGCAGGTCGCGTCACCGACGCCGCGCAATGTCTGATGCACTGTGGGGCGCAAGACGCAGCCTTCGGCAGCTGCTACAGGATCCGGGCGACGCGATCCCCTGTAGCAGCGGCCGCCAGGTCGCGTCACAGGCGCTGCGGTACAACTGATGCACCGCGTGAGCCCGACGCAGCCTTCGGCAGCTGCTACAGGCCGGCGGCGTCTGCATCGCGGCCAAGGCCGGCTCCTACCACGGACGGGGTAGGAGCCGACTTTAGTCGCGATGCAGGCAACGCGGTTTCAAGAGACTTGCTGCTGCATTTGCTGCAACGTTCCATGGCCTGTCGGACTGGCGTTGCCAGCCTTGCATGTTCGGCATCAAAAGCGTGTGGGCATATCCGCATGTTCCCTCCAGGACCATAAAAAAACCGCGCCGGGGCGCGGTTTTTCCTCTGGGGCGGCTGCCTCAGGCGTGGGCGTAGCCGCGTGCAGGTTGCAGCAGGCGTTCGGCCACTGGCCCGAAGATCAGGCCCAGGCTGGTCCACAGCACCACCTGGATGCCCAGCGACGAGGTGCGGAATTTCCACAGCAGGTCGGCGGAGAAGTGCGCCGGCACTTCGTTGATGGTGGGGAACAGCGTGCCAGCCACCGCCATGATCACCACATACAGCGCCACGCCGGCAATGGCACCGGCCCAGGCGCCCGAACGGAAGGCGATCTTGCGCGCAGCATTGATGGCGATGACGGCCGCCACCACCGACACCAGCAGCATCAGGAAGAACACCTGGGTACGCAGGCCGATGGTGTCGGGGTTGCCGACCGACGGCGGGTTGGCCGGGTATTTGAGTTCCGGCACCAGAATCAGCACCACGAAGGCAGCCAGCGCCAACAGTGCCGACAAACCACGCGGGCCGACCTTGCCGATGCGGCCCAGGGAGTAGGCGAACACCAGCGCAAAGATGCCGCCCAGCGACACGCTGTACACCACCACGCCCGTTAGCAGGCCGAAGGTGCTTTGCACTTCGCGGCTGACCAGCTCGGGTTCTTCGGCGTCGCCGTGCATGTGCGACATGTGTTCTTCGAAGGCGATGGCGCGATCAACCTGCGGCTCACCGAATACCTTGGCAAAGCCAAAGGCGAGGATGCCGGCTATCAGACCGACGAGCATGCCCCTGACGAGTAAACGACCAGTCATGTGAAACACCTCGAAGAGATCAGTGGCAGGGGAAGCCCAGCAGGTGGCGACCGTCGTGCACGAATTCGTGAACGTACATGCCTTTGAACAGCGCGGTTGCGCCTTGCTCGGCGCCGACGAAGTAGATCGCCAGCATCAGCAGCAGGCCGCCAAAGATCGCCCAGGGCAGAATTTCGCCCAGGGGAATGGTCGGGATCGAGACATCGGATTGCGAAGCAGCACTATAGGCCATGATTACCTCTGGGGATTACGCGTCCCCGCTACGGTGAATAGGTCGGGAAAAGGTCTGGCTTACGGCGTGGAGCCGACTACAGTGGCGCGACCGCGTCGGTTTTTGACCGACTTCTTTTTCCGAAACAAAAAAGGATGGAACGGCACAAGTGTAACTGTTTCCGTCACGGGCGGTCGTGAACATTTGCGCGGATCCACGGCTATGCTGCACAGCAACCGCCCGCGCCCCACGAGGCCCCGCCAGCCATGAAACTACTTGTCACCGGCGCCACCGGTTTTCTCGGCCAGGCCGTCTGCCAGGCGCTTGCAGCGCAGGCAGATACCCAGGTGCTGGGCACCTGCCGCTCGCTGCCGGCCACGCCCGGCGCCATCCCCTTGGTCGCGATGGGTGATATTGGCGGGGACACTGACTGGACTGCAGCCCTGCAGGGTATCGAGGTGGTGGTGCACATTGCCGCGCGCCTCAACCTGGCCAGCGACACCAGCCCCGACCCCTTGGCCGAATACCGCCGTACCAATCTGGAAGGCACCTTGAGCTTGGCACGTCAGGCCCTGGCGGCCGGTGTGCGGCGCCTGATCTTCATCAGCTCGGTGGGCGTCAACGGCTCGTTTACCACGGGTACGCCGTTCGATGAATCCTCGCAGCCCGTGCCGGACGGTGACTACGCCCGCTCCAAGTTCGAGGCCGAAGAAGCGTTGCGTGCGCTGGTGCGGGACACCTCCATGGACGTGGTCATCATTCGCCCACCCTTGATCTATGCCGCCCACGCCCGGCGCAACTTCCCGCGGCTGCTGAAACTGGTGGATTCGGGTTTACCGCTGCCCTTCGGGGCGCTGGATAACCGGCGCAGCATGGTGGCGCTGGAGAACCTGGTGGACTTCATTGTGCTATGCACTCACCACCCGGCTGCCGGCAACGAACTGTTCCTGATTTCCGATGGCGAAGACGCATCCACGGCGCAGATCGTCCGCTACCTGGCTGCCAGCATGGGCCGCACTGCGCGGCTGGTGCCGGTGCCTGATGCCTTGATGCGCTGGGGCGCGAAGTTGGCAGGGCGGCAGAACATGTACGTCACCCTGTGTGCGTCGTTGCAGGTGGACTCAAGCAAGGCGCGGCGGCTATTGGGGTGGGTGCCGCCGTTGACGCTTGAGCAGGCGCTGACGAAAACCGGTCGCGCCTTCAAACGGCTGTAGCCGCTGCCGCAGGCTGCGCTGGCCCTCGCATACACCGGGGATCTGCAGCGAACACGAGGGCCAGCGCAGCCTGGCGGCAGCGGCTACGGGGGCTGGTAAAAACGAAAAAGCCGCGCAATCAGCGCGGCTTTCAAAGATGGTGGGCCCAGCAGGACTCGAACCTGCGACCAAGGGATTATGAGTCCCCTGCTCTAACCAACTGAGCTATAGGCCCCCAGTAGGTCGCGGATTATAACGACGGTTTATCAACAGTGCCATCCGAAAAGTCGGAAACCCTTGTACGAAGGAAGGAACTGGCGAATTCGCCGGGGCTCAGGGGCACGCTGAAGATGAACCCCTGCACCTGTTCGCAGCCCTCTTCGGCCAGGAATTGCTGCTGCGCCTTGTTTTCCACACCTTCGGCGATCACCGTCAGTTGCATGCTGCGGCCCAGGGCGATGATGGCGCGCACGATGGCGGCATCGTGGGTGTCGGCGGGCAGGCCGCGCACGAACGATTGGTCGATCTTGAGGATGTCCAGCGGCAGGCGCTTGAGGTAGCTGAGCGAGGAGTAGCCGGTGCCGAAGTCGTCGATGGCCAGTTGCACACCCAGGCGTTTGAGCTGGTGCAGCACTGCCAGCGCTTCTTCGGCCTGGCTCATGATGAAGTTTTCGGTGATCTCCAGTTGCAGCAGCCCGGGGGCCAGCCGGTGGTCGCGCAGCAGTTGTTCAATGCGCCTGAGCAGGTTGGGCTGGCGTAGCTGGCCGCCGGCCAGGTTGACTGACAACGGGCCGAAGTCCTCGTAGCGTCGATGCCATTGCTGCAACTGCTGACAGGCCTGGTCCAGCACCCAGTCGCCGATCTGCAGGATGGTGCCGTTTTCTTCGGCCAGCTGGATGAAGCGTTCGGGCGGCACTTCGCCGAAGGTGGGGTGGTTCCAGCGGATCAGGGCTTCGGCGCCTACCAGGCTGTGATCGCGCAGGCTGAATTTGGGCTGGTAGGCCAGGCTCAGTTCGTTGCGCTCGATGGCGCGACGCAGTTCGTGCTCCAAGGCCACGCGTTCGCTGGCCTGGGCGGTCAGGTCGCGGGTGTAGGATTCGACGCGGTTGCGGCCCTTGGCTTTGGAGCGGTACATGGCGGCATCGGCGTTCTTGATCAGCGTCGCCACGTCGGTACCGTCCTGGGGGTAAAGGCTGGTGCCGATGCTGGCACTGGTGAAGAACTCGTGCTCGCCGGCCTGGAAGGGCGCCTGGAAGCAGGTCAGCAGTTTGTTGGCGATGTGTTCGGCGTCCGAGGCCTGCTGCAGGCCGGGCAGCAGGATGATGAATTCGTCACCGCCCAGGCGGGCCACGGTGTCGATGTCGCGCACCTGCTCTTTGAGCCGCACGGCAATGCCCTTGAGCAGCAGGTCGCCTACCGGGTGACCGAGGCTGTCGTTGATGTGCTTGAAGCGGTCCAGGTCCAGGAACAGCACGGCGCCCTGGCCGCTGTCATCGTGTTCGCGGCTCAACGAGGCTTGCAGGCGGCTTTCGAACAGCGTGCGGTTGGGCAGCCCGGTCAGCGGGTCATGGTGGGCCTGGTAGTCCAGCCGTGCCTGGGCATGCTTGAGGCTGGAGATGTCAGCAAACACTGCGACGAAATGGGTCAGCGCCTGCTCGGTGTTGCGCACCGCGCTGATGGTCAGCCAGCTGGGGTACAGCTCGCCGTTCTTGCGACGGTTGTAGATCTCGCCCTGCCAATGCCCTTCGCAGGTCAGGCGGTGCCACATGGCAACGTAGAAGGCGCTGTCATGTTGCCCCGAAGCCAGCAAGGTGGGCGTGGCGCCCAAGGCTTCGGCTTCACTGTAGCCGGTGATTTCGCTGAAGGCGCGGTTGACGGCAGTGATGCGCTGGCGGGTGTCGGTAATCAGCACGCCCTCGGCGGTGCTTTCGAAGACGGTGGCGGCCAGCAGCAGTTTTTCCTGCATTTGCTGGCGGTCGGTGATGTCCCGGGCGATGGTCAGCATGCACGGCTCACCGCCGATGGGCAGCGGGCGGCTGGATACTTCGCACAGGCGAATGGCGCCGTCGCTGCGGCGGAACAGGCAGCTGAAATCACGCACGAAGCCGTCGCGCTCCAGGATATCCAGCAGGCGCTTGCGCTCGTTGAGGTCTACCCACAAGCCCAGGTCCAGGGTGGAGCGGTCGATGGTAACGCTGCTGGGGTAGCCGCTGATGTGGCTGAAGCCTTCGTTGACCTCCAGCAGCAGGCCGTCACTCTGGCGGCTCAGTAGCATGCCATCGGGGGAGGCGTGGAAGGCCTTGGCGAATTTTTCCTCGCTGATTTGCAGCTTCTGCTGGGTTTCCTTCAGCTCGCTGATGTCGCGCACCACGACCACCAGCGCAGGCACGGTGTCCAACTGGAAGGGCTCGGCCGAGATCAGGCCGGTAAACAGTTGGCCGTTGCTGCGGCGAAAGGGCATTTCCAGATTGCGGATGCTGCCGGCCTGCAGACGCTGCAACAGCCCTGCACCCACGCCCTGAATACCCCATATGTCCAGCTCGGTGGCGGTGCGGCCTACCACGTCGGTGGCGTATAGGCCGATCTGCTCTTCGAAGGCTTTGTTCACCTCCAGCAGGCAGCCGTCGCTGAGGCGGGCGATCACCAGGATGTCAGGGCACTGGCGGAACACCGAGCCGAACTTTTGCTCGGACCGGCGCAAGGCTTCTTCGGTGCGCTTCATTTCGCTGATGTCGATCATCAGCCCGCGCATGATCGGTTGGTGGCCCTGGCGGATCATGCTGACGATGTCCCGCACCCACAGGTGTCGGCCGTCAGCGGCGATCACGCGGTAGTCGACCGTGTGATCATGGCCCAATTCAGTCTCGGTATTGCAGTAAGCCTGCGTGCGGGCCGCGTCTTCGGGGTGCAGGATGCTGCGCCAGAAACCGGGCTGCAGCCATTGGGTCAGGGGGTAGCCCAGCAACGGTTCGGCATGGGGCGACACGTAGCTGTAGGTGAAATCGCTGGTGCGCGCTTCCCAGGCAATGGCCGACAGGCTTTCCACCAGGCTGCGGTAATGGTACTCGCTACTGCGCAGCTCCTGCTCCAAAGCGATGCGCCGGGATATTTCCGAACTCAGGCGGCGGTTGACCCGAAGCACGATGGCCAATATGCCCAGCACCAGCAGCAGGGCCGGCAAGCCGTAGATCAGATAGTCGCGCCACAGCGGCCGACGGTCGATTACCTGGCCCACCCAGCGCTCCTGAATCTGGCTGATGGTGGAGGAGGGTATGCTGGCCAAGGCCTTGTCGAGGATATCCACCAGGATTTTCTCATCCATGGGCGCGCCCATGGCCAGCTGATAGCGATAAGGCGTTTCCCCGCTGACGTAGATGCCTTGCAGCTTTAGCTGGCGCAGGCTCCATACCGCGGAGGCAAGGTCGCCCACTACGGCGTCGACTTGCCCGGTAGCCAGGGCTTCCAGGGTGGAGCTGACGTTGGGCAGCGGGTCCAGGTTGAGGTCGGGGTGGTGGGTGCGCAGCAGCTCATGAGGGGCATAGTTTTCCACCACGGCCACTTTCAGCCCGTACAGGTCTTCCAGGTTGTGTGGCTGGGCGCCGTCTTTACGGGCCAGGATAACAATCGGGAAGTCCAGGTATGGGCGGGTGAAGGCCATGTACGTCTGGCGGTCGGGCGTGGACATGATGCCGGGCAGCAGGTCGATCTGGCCTTTCTGGGCCAGTTTCAGTACTTCAGACCAGCTGATGGGTTCGATGGGTTTGAGGCTGACGTCCAGGGTTTGCTGGATTTGATGGATGTAGTCGGCGGCCAGGCCTTGGTACACGCCTTGTTCATCGCGAAACTCGAAGGGCGGCCACGACGCATCCACGCCCAGGCGCAGCTCGGGATGATCCTTGAGCCAGGCCCGTTCCTGATCGGTCAGGTTGAGGGCATCGGCTGTTGCTGTCCAACACAGCAGGAGCAGCAAAAGCAGCACGCGCATGAGGGCCTCGTTACGCCGGAAGGGATCCTTCGAGTGTAGACGGCATGGGCGAGATAGCAGGGAGCCTGTGGCAGCAACTGTCCTGAAACGGCGTCGTCTGCATCGCGGCCAAGGCCGGCTCCTACCACGTACGGCGTAGGAGCCGGCCTTGGCCGCGATGCAGGCGACGCGGTTTCGGCGCCAGAATGCAAAACCCCCGGCAGGGCCGGGGGTTTTGGTGTTACTCGTCGAGGAAGGAGCGCAGGTGCTCGCTTCTCGTCGGGTGGCGCAGCTTGCGCAGTGCCTTGGCTTCGATCTGACGAATCCGCTCACGGGTTACATCGAACTGCTTACCAACCTCTTCCAGCGTGTGGTCGGTATTCATGTCGATGCCGAAACGCATGCGCAGCACCTTGGCTTCGCGTGCGGTCAGGCCGCCGAGTACTTCGCGGGTGGCTTCCTTCAGACTTTCCACGGTCGCCACGTCGATCGGCGATTGCATGGTGGAGTCTTCGATGAAGTCGCCCAGATGCGAGTCTTCGTCGTCACCGATCGGCGTTTCCATGGAGATCGGCTCTTTGGCGATCTTCAGTACCTTGCGGATCTTGTCCTCAGGCATTTCCATGCGTTCGCCCAGCTCTTCCGGGGTCGGTTCGCGACCCATTTCCTGCAGCATCTGGCGGGAAATGCGGTTGAGCTTGTTGATCGTCTCGATCATGTGCACCGGAATACGGATGGTGCGTGCCTGGTCGGCGATCGAACGGGTAATGGCCTGACGGATCCACCAGGTGGCGTACGTCGAGAACTTGTACCCGCGACGGTATTCGAACTTGTCCACCGCCTTCATCAAGCCAATGTTGCCTTCCTGGATCAGGTCCAGGAACTGCAGGCCACGGTTGGTGTACTTCTTGGCGATCGAGATCACCAGACGCAGGTTGGCTTCAACCATCTCTTTCTTCGCGCGGCGGGCCTTGGCCTCACCGATCGACATGCGACGGTTGATGTCCTTGATTTCGACGATGGTCAGACCGGTTTCGGTCTCCAGGTCGACCAGCTTCTGCTGGCAACGCACGATGTCAGCGTTCAGGCGGCCCAGTGCTTCGGCCCACTTGGTGCTGCGCTTGGCCAGGTCACCGGCCCAGGTCATGTCGACTTCGTTGCTCGGGAACAGGCGCAGGAAGTCGGCACGCGGCATGCGGGCATCACGCACGCACAGCTGCATGATGGCGCGCTCTTGCTGACGCAGGCGATCCAGGGCGCCACGAACGCGCTCCACCAGCACTTCGAACTGCTTGGGCACCAGCTTGATCGGCATGAACAGCTCGGCCAGGGCCAGCATCTCGGCAATGCCTTGCTTGCTGTCGCGACCGTGCTTTTTCAAAGCCTTCAGGGTGATGTCCAACTGCTCGGACACGGCGCCGAAGCGCTGTGCGGCCACGACTGGGTCCGGACCGCTTTCGGCCTCTTCCTCGTCGTCGCTGGAGTCGCTCTCTTCGTCTTCGTCGTCAGACTCGGCCTTGGCCGGAGCCTTCGGGTCGATTGGCGGCGGGACTTCGGCCGGCGGCGCAATGCCGTCGTCCGGGTCGATATAACCGCTCAGAACGTCGGACAGGCGGCCACCTTCGCTGGTGACGCGATCGTATTCGCCGAGGATGTAGTCGACCGTGCCAGGGAAGGTGCGCGATTGCGCCCATCACTTCACGGATGCCTTCCTCGATACGCTTGGCGATTTCGATTTCGCCTTCGCGGGTCAGAAGCTCGACCGTACCCATTTCACGCATGTACATGCGCACTGGGTCGGTGGTGCGACCGATGTCGGTCTCCACGGCCGCCAACGCTGCGGCGGCTTCTTCAGCTGCTGCTTCGTCGGTATCGGCTTCGGCCAACAAAAGGGCATCCGCATCCGGAGCACTCTCGAATACGTTGATCCCCATGTCGTTGATCATGCGGATGATGTCTTCCACCTGCTCCGGATCTGAAATATCCTCTGGCAGGTGGTCGTTGACCTCCGCGTAAGTCAGGTAGCCCTGCTCACGACCGCGGGTGATCAACTCTTTGATGCGAGACTGCTGTTGCGCTTTTCCGGACATAACACCCTATCCACTGAAGGTCTTGGCGGGCAAAAAACAAGCCGAGGATTATACCCGAGCTAGGACCTCACGCGCCAGTTGAGGTCGGGGTTTGTGCGTGAACATTGCGAGTTAACAGCTGGAGAAGCTGATTTTTCTCCTCATCGCTCAATTCACCCTGCCTGGCCTTGAGCAACAGGCGTTCCAGGCGTCGCTCGCGTTGGCGGGCGGTCAGGCTAGTTATGGTGTCGAAAAACTGTTGTTCAAGGTTATCGGCCTCGATCAGCCATTCTTTCTCGGCCAGCACGCGCAGCAGGCGACCCTGTTCGGTGCCGTGCCAGCGCGCAATCAACTGTAGAGAGCGTAGCTTAGGATTCTTCTGCAAGGCTTCGAGCAGGGCTACCAGCAGCTGCGAGTAGGTATGCTCTTCGTCGGCAAAATGGCTGGTGCTCTCTACCTTCTCGGCCAATTGCGGATGATGCAGCAGGGTACGCAGAGCGCTGAGGGTCGGTGGTTCCACCGACGTCGGCACGCGCGGCGGCACCCGTGGTTCGAAATTGCGCCCGCCCTTGCCCTTCCAGTCCTTGTTGCCTTTCCAGTCTTTCTTGCCGCCGCCCTTGTTGGGTGTCCAGGCCTGCTGCTGTTGCGGCTGGAATTCCTGGGGCGCGTGCTGTTGGTGGAAATCGCTGTAGTCAGGCGTGTAGTCGGGCACCGAATCGTAGTCGAAGCCTGGATCGTAGCTGGGCGGCGGCGCCTCGGCCGGGGCACTCTGGGCCATCTGTTTGACGGCTTCGCCACTCAGCCCGGTGATTTCACTGAGGCGGTTGCGCATCAGCTGACGCAGGTTGGCGCCGGCCACCTTGTCGATCAGCGGCGCCGCCAGCGTGACCATGTGCGCCTTGCCTTCCAGCGAGCGCGGGTCGGCTTCTTCGGTCAGTTGCTGGAAGAAGTAGTCGGCCAGCGGCTGTGCGTGCTGGTTGATACGGGCCTTGAAGGCATCGGTGCCTTCGGCGCGAACCAGGGTGTCCGGGTCTTCACCTTCGGGCAGGAACAGGAAGCGCGCCTTGCGGCCATCCTGCAGGCTTGGCAATGCCGCTTCCAGGGCGCGCCAGGCGGCGTTGCGACCGGCCTGGTCACCGTCGAAACAGAACAGCACGCTGGGCACCACGCGGAACAGGCGCTTGAGGTGTTCCTCGCTGGTGGCCGTGCCCAGGGTTGCCACGGCGTTGCGCAGGCCTTGCTGGGCCAGGGCGATGACGTCCATGTAGCCCTCGACCACGATGATCTCGTCGAGGTTGCGGTTGTGCTTGCGCGCCTCGAACAGGCCGTATAGCTCCTGGCCCTTGTGGAACACCGGGGTTTCCGGGGAGTTCAGGTACTTGGGCTTGTCGTCGCCCAGTACCCGGCCGCCGAAGGCGATCACCCGGCCGCGGCTGTCGCGGATGGGGAACATCACCCGGTCGCGGAAGCGGTCGTAGCGCTTGCCGGAGTCGGCGTTCTCGATCAGCAGGCCGGCGTCGATCATCACCTTTTGTTGCAGGGGGTCGCTGGCCAGGTGCTTGAACAGGTTATCCCAGCCTGGCGGGGCGAAGCCCAGGCCGAAGTCGCGGGCGATCTCGCCCGACAGGCCGCGGCCCTTCAGGTAGTCCACGGCGGCCCGGCGCGCGGGGTGGCCCTTGAGCGCCTGGCGGTAGAATTCGGCCGCGGCGGTCAGCAGCGGGTACAGCGGCGAGTCGGTGGGTTGCCGCGGCTTGTGGCCACGCCCGCCTTCCTCGCGGGGCACTTCCATGCCGGCGGCCTTGGCCAGCTCTTCCACGGCCTGGGGGAAATCCAGGTTGTCGTGGTCCATGATGAAGCCGAGGGCGTTGCCGCCGGCGCCGCAGCCGAAGCAGTAGTAGAACTGCTTGTCGGGGCTGACGGTGAAGGAGGGGGTCTTTTCCTTGTGGAACGGGCAGCAGGCGGAGTAGTTCTTGCCGGCCTTTTTCATCTGGACGCGCGAAGTCACCACGTCGACGATGTCGGTGCGGTTCAGAAGGTCGTCAATGAAGCCCTGGGGAATCAGCCCGGCCATGGTTCTCTCATCATCAGGCTAGGAAGCGTTGCAGCAGTGTAACCGTGTGCCGGCCGCGCTGCTGGCCTGCACCTTCCTGTTTGTTTGTCGGAAACGGCGTCGCATCCGATCAGCCGGGGCTGGTGTCGAAGCGGGACGTTTGAAACAGGAAAAAAGGGGGTGTGCTCGTCTGCAGCCGGTGAAGGCTCGTCAGTTCTGACGTGCACTCTGGCGATGAGGCCAGCTCTGACGTTTCAGGCAGGTTGCTTCGGTGCACAAGGCGACCTAGGCATCCGCTCGGGCAAAGCCTGAACGGGGTGTTGCAACAACGGCTCTTGCAACAGCAACAACTGCCGGCAGCCCGGCTGTGGGCCGGGCGAGGCAGAAGCTTGCGACGCTGTCTGTATTAGTACAGACGAACGGCGCGGCGCTGTTCGCGCTGAACTTTCTTGGCGTGACGCTTAACAGCAGCAGCTGCTTTGCGCTTACGCTCGGAAGTCGGCTTCTCGTAAAATTCGCGGCTACGAACTTCAGCCAGTACACCGGCTTTTTCGCAGGAGCGCTTGAAACGACGCAGAGCTACGTCGAAGGGTTCGTTCTCTTTAACTTTGACGGCTGGCATCTAGAGCTACCTTCATTCATTACCGGGATCGACGTGCCAATGGCAAAAACATGCGCTGAAGTACGTCGGTTTTTAAGGGTTGCGGATGTTAACCCTTAGCAGCCCGGAATGCAAAGCCTCTGATCGAAAACCGCTGGCCGGGGCACTGAGTGGCGACTATCATGCGCGCCTTCGAATTCAGCCTCAACAAGGCCATGACCCATGTTAGTACTGGGATTGGAAACATCCTGCGACGAAACCGGCGTCGCCCTCTACGACAGTGAACGCGGCCTTTTGGCCGATGCGCTGTTCAGCCAGATCGACCTGCACCGCGCCTATGGCGGGGTAGTGCCGGAGCTGGCCTCGCGCGACCACGTCAAGCGCATGCTGCCCCTGATTCGCCAGGTGCTGGCCGAAGCCGGCTGCGTGGCCACCGAGATTGACGCCATCGCCTATACCGCGGGCCCCGGCCTGGTCGGGGCCCTGCTGGTAGGGGCTTCCTGTGCCCAGGCCCTGGCGTTTGCCTGGGGTATCCCGGCGCTGGGCGTGCACCATATGGAAGGCCATCTTCTGGCGCCGATGCTGGAGGCGCAACCGCCACAGTTCCCGTTCGTCGCTTTGTTGGTTTCCGGTGGCCATACGCAGCTGGTGCGCGTGGATGGCATCGGCCAATACGAGCTGCTGGGCGAGACCCTGGACGATGCCGCCGGCGAAGCCTTCGACAAGACGGCGAAGATGATCGGCCTCAATTACCCGGGTGGTCCGGAGATTGCGCGCATGGCTGCCCAAGGGGTGGCGGGGCGCTTCACTTTCCCGCGGCCGATGACCGATCGCCCAGGGCTGACCTTCAGCTTCAGCGGCCTGAAAACCTCGGCCCTGAACACCTGGCAGCAGTGCCAGGCCGCCGGGGACGACAGTGATCAGACTCGTAGCGACATCTCGCTGGCGTTCCAGCAGGCCGTGGTGGACACTCTGACCATCAAGTGCCGTCGTGCCCTCAAGCAGACCGGCATGAACCGCCTGGTGATCGCCGGTGGCGTAAGCGCCAACAAGGCCCTGCGCGAGTCGCTGGACAGCATGCTGGGCGAGTTCAACGGGCAGGTGTTCTACGCGCGTCCGCAGTTCTGCACCGACAATGGCGCGATGATCGCCTATGCCGGTTGCCAGCGTCTGCAGGCCGGCCAGCACGAAAGCCTGGCCATCAGCGTGCAGGCGCGCTGGCCGATGGAGCAGTTGCAGCCGTTGTGATGAGCGCGGCTTTTGCCGTCGATCAGAAATGCCGTTCGCGACCGGCGAACAGGTCGCGTAGATTGCCGCGGTGGCGCCAGACGATCAGCAGCGTGAGCACGCTCATCGGCAGCAGCGCCTGGGGCTCCTGCCAGGCCAGCAATGGCAGGGTCAGGGGCGTGGCGATCAGCGAAGCCAGGGAACTGGTGCGGGTGAGGTAGAAGGTCAGGCCCCATACGGCCACCGCCAGCAGTGCGGCGGGCGGGTACAGGGCCAGGATCATGCCGGCGGCGGTGGCGACACCCTTGCCGCCCTGGAAGCGGAAGTACACCGGGAACATGTGGCCGAGCACGGCGCACAGGCCTATCCAGGCCTGGTCTTGCAGCTCAAGCCCTGCCAGGCGTGCCACCAGCACCGGCAGCAGGCCCTTGCACACGTCGCCCAGCAGGGTGAGGATGGCGAGCTTCCTGCCGGCCAGGCGCAGCATGTTGGTGGCGCCGGCATTGCCGGAGCCGCTCATGCGCGGGTCGGGGTTGCCGGTCACGCGGCTAAGCACAATGGCGAAGGACAGCGAGCCGAGCAGGTAGGCGAGAATCGCCAGTAACCAAAACATGCTAACTATTCCGGGCGAGGACGCCCCTGATTCTAACGGCGCATTGCGCCCTTGTCGTGCTGCGGAGAGAAGTGCTTGGACAGAGTGTTTATCGAGGGTCTGGAAGTCGACACCGTGATCGGTGCCTATGACTGGGAGCGCGGCATTCGTCAGTGCCTGCGTCTGGACCTGAGTTTTGCCTGGGACAACCGCCCGGCTGCCGCAGGCGATGACCTGAGCCTGGCGCTGGATTACGCCAGTGTCTCCACGCGCATCCAGGCGTTTGCCGAGGCCAGCCAGTTCCAACTGGTGGAAACCTTCGCCGAGCGCCTGGCGCAGGTGCTGATGAGTGAATTCAACATCCCCTGGCTGCACCTCAAGTTGACCAAGCCTGGCGCCGTAGCGGCTGCCAAGGGTGTTGGCGTGGAGATCGAGCGCGGATGTCGCTGACACGGATCTACCTGGGCCTGGGCAGCAACATCGACCGCGAAGCCCACCTGTGTGCGGGCCTCGAAGCCTTGGCGGGTTTCGTCCAGGACATGCACTGCTCGGCGGTGTTCGAAAGCCAGCCGGTGGGCATCAAGAGTGGGCCGTTCTTCAACCTGGTGGTGAGCGCGCTGACCGACCTGCCGTTGATCGAACTGGACCGGCGGTTGAAGTTCATCGAAGCGGACAACGGCCGCTATGCGCCGGAGCGCAAGGGGTTGCCGCTGGATATCGATGTGCTGATGTACGGTGATCTGGTTGGCAATTTCGATGGCTTGGTCCTGCCACGTGCGGAGATCTTGAAGAACGCCTTCGTGCTGTGGCCGTTGGCGTTGATTGCGCCGGATGTGCTGCATCCGGGTGTGGGCAAGCCCATGGCGCAGGTGTGGGCCGAAGCGCAGATTGATCAGGTGTTGGCGCCGGTGCCGTTCCAGTGGCGCGGGCAGCAGCTGACAGCAGCCCTGTAGCCGCTGCCGCCAGGCTGCGCTGGCCCTTCGGTTGCAGGTGATTTCAGCGTTGGAACGCTGGCCAGCGCAGCCTGGCGGCAGCGGCTACGTCAGGTTGCGGTGGCTTTGTAGGTTTGCAGGGCCTTCAGGCGTTCTGCCTTCAGCGCTTCGCCCAGCTGCTGGCCGGTGAAGCCGGCCTCAACCAGCGGTTTCACCGCCACCCCACGCGCCGCATCGGCCGCACCGCGCAGGTAGTCCCCTTGCGCCTGCCCAAGCGACTTCATCTCACCCACCTTGATGAATTCCTCGAACCGCTGTGGCCGTCGGTACACGTCGAAGCTGTGCAGCAATTCCAGCAGTCGCTCGGCTGACAGTTCCAGCGCGCGCTGCCCGTCCTCGCCGTACTGCCCCACCAACATCGCCAGTTCCTGGCAATCGCGTGGCACTTTGAAGCGTTCGTTGATTGCCTTGCCCAACCCGCCCACCAGGCAGGCCCAGCGCACGGTCAATGGTTGTTCATGGTGCGCAGCCTGAGCCAGTGGCTCAAGGTCGACCGTGGCCACTTCGGGCATCAGTACGTTCAGCGCGCCGCAGTCCTGCAGCACTTGCACGAACACGTTCGGCTGATTCTCCATCAGGGCACGGGAAATCTCTTTCCAGCTGCGCTCGGGTGTCAGTGCCTCAAGCTCCCCCGATTCGCTCAGCTCGCGCATCAGTGCCAGGGTTTCGGGTGCCACCGTGAAGCCAAGTTCGGCGTAGCGCGCCGCGAATCGCGCTACGCGTAGTACGCGAAGAGGATCTTCGGCGAACGCCGGGGAAACATGGCGTAAAATTCGGTCTTCGAGATCTTTCTGGCCACCGTACGGATCGAAGAGTTGTTGGTCATCATCCTCGGCCATGGCATTGATGGTCAGGTCGCGACGGATCAGGTCCTGCTCCAGGGTCACGTCCGGGCTGGCGTGAAACACAAAGCCGCCATAGCCACGCCCGCTCTTGCGTTCGGTGCGCGCCAAAGCGTATTCCTCGCCCGTCGTGGGGTGCAGGAATACCGGGAAATCGGCGCCCACGGGGCGGTAGCCCAAGGCGAGCATCTGCTCGGTGGTGGCGCCCACCACCACCCAGTCGATGTCAGTGACGGTACGGCCCAGAAGACGGTCGCGGACCGCGCCGCCGACTTTGTAAATCTGCATGAAAAAACCTCCGTAGGCCCGACAGGATAACCTGTCCGGGCCTGCGGAGGTTCGGCGCCTTGGCTAGAGGTGAACGACAGCGAGGTCAAGGCGCCCGTAGTCACCTTCGCTGTGTTCCGTCTTTGGGGGGACGTGGTGGGTTTTCATCACTTGGTCCCCCTGCAGGGTTTCCAGGTGGATATCGAAGCCCCACAGCCGATGCAGGTGCTTGAGCACTTCATCGGTGGACTCGCCCAAGGGTTTGCGGTCGTGCTGTTGGTGGCGCAGGGTCAGCGAGCGGTCGCCGCGGCGGTCGATGCTGTAGATCTGCACGTTGGGTTCGCGGTTGCCCAGGTTGTACTGGGCGGCCAGGGTTTCGCGGATGGTGCGATAGCCGCCCTCGTCGTGGATGGCGGGCACCAGCAGGTCGTCGCGCTGGTCGTCGTCCATGATGCTGAACAGCTTCAGGTCGCGGATCACCTTGGGCGACAGGTACTGCAGGATAAAGCTTTCGTCCTTGAAGCTGGTCATGGCGAACTTGATAGTAGATAACCAATCTCCGCCGGCAATGTCGGGGAACCAGTGGCGATCTTCATCGGTTGGCTCTTCGCACATGCGGCGGATGTCGCGGTACATGGCAAAGCCCAGGGCGTAGGGGTTGATGCCGTTGTAGTAGGGGCTGTCGAAGCCGGGCTGGAACACCACGCTGGTGTGCGACTGCAGGAATTCCATCATGAAGCCGTCGGTCACCAGCCCTTCGTCGTACAGGTCGTTCATCAGCGTGTAGTGCCAGAACGTCGCCCAACCTTCGTTCATCACCTGGGTCTGGCGCTGCGGGTAGAAGTACTGGGCGATCTTGCGCACGATGCGCACCACCTCGCGCTGCCAGGGTTCCAGCAGCGGGGCGTGCTTCTCGATGAAGTAGAGGATGTTCTCCTGCGGTTCGGCCGGGAAGCGTGCGTTGTCGCGTTCGCTGTTCTTGTCGGCGCTTTTCGGGATGGTGCGCCACAGGTCGTTGATCTGTTTCTGCAGGTGCTCTTCGCGGTCCTTCTGGCGCCGCCGTTCTTCCTCGGCAGAAATGGGGTAGGGCCGTTTGTAGCGGTCCACGCCGTAGTTCATCAGGGCGTGGCAGGAGTCGAGCAGGTCTTCCACCGCATCGATGCCGTGGCGCTCCTCGCACTGCATGATGTACTGCTTGGCGAACACCAGGTAATCGATGATCGAGCTGGCGTCCGTCCAGGTGCGGAACAGGTAGTTTCCCTTGAAGAAACTGTTGTGCCCGTAGCAGGCGTGGGCCACCACCAGCGCCTGCATGCAGATGGTGTTTTCTTCCATCAGATACGCGATGCAAGGGTCGGAGTTGATCACGATCTCGTACGCCAGGCCCATCTGGCCACGTGTATACGACTTTTCCGTACTGAGGAAGTGCTTGCCGTACGACCAGTGATGGTAGCCCAGGGGCATGCCTACCGAGGCGTAGGCGTCCATCATCTGTTCAGCGGTAATCACCTCGATTTGGTTGGGGTAGGTATCCAGCGCATAACGCTCGGCAATACGGCTGATTTCCCGGTCGTAGGCCTGGATCAGTTCGAAGGTCCACTCGGAGCCCGTGGACAGGGGTTGGCGTTTCTGCTCTCTAGCGGTCATGTCACTAACCTGCGCTGGAAGAGTTCACGGAAGACCGGATAGATATCCCCGGCCGACACCAGCTGCTGCTGGGCGAAGGTATCGGCGAAAGCCTCGCCAATGCGTTCGTACTCAAACCACAATGCCTGATGTTCGCGTGGGGTGATCTCAACATAAGTGTAGTACTGGACGAACGGCATGATCTGCTTGGTCAGGATCTCGCGGCAGATGGGCGAATCGTCGTTCCAGTTGTCACCGTCCGAAGCCTGGGCGGCGTAGATGTTCCACTCGTTGGTGGGGTAGCGCTCGGCCATGATCTCCTGCATCAGCTTCAGGGCGCTGGAGACGATGGTGCCGCCGGTTTCGCGGGAATAGAAAAACTCTTCCTCGTCCACTTCGCGGGCGCTGGTGTGGTGGCGGATAAACACCACTTCAATCTTGTCGTAGTTACGCTTCAGGAACAGGTACAGCAGGATGAAGAAGCGCTTGGCGATGTCCTTGGTGGCCTGGGTCATGGAGCCCGAGACGTCCATCAGGCAGAACATGACCGCCTTGGAGCTGGGGTTAGGGTGTTTGACCAGCAGGTTGTATTTGAGGTCGAAGGTGTCGAGGAACGGCACCCGGTGGATGCGTGCGCTGAGGCGTTCGATTTCGGCCTCCATTTCCTGGATATCGCCGAAGTTGTCCGGTTCTTCCCGTCGCAGGCGCTCAAGTTCAGCCTTGGCCTCACGCAGTTTGGCGCGGCTGCTGCCTGACAGGGCAATGCGCCGGGCGTGGGCCGAGCGCAGGGTGCGGATGATGTTGATGCGCGACGGGTTGCCTTCGTTGCTGATGCCCGCGCGTACCGTTTTGTAGGTGTCGGTGCCGCTGAGGTTGCGTTTCACCAGGTTGGGCAGTTCGAGGTCTTCGAACATGAATTCCAGGAATTCTTCCTGGGTGATCTGGAAGACGAACTCGTCCATGCCTTCGCCGGAGTTGCCGGCCTTGCCTGGGCCCTTGCCACCGCCGCCGCCACCCTGGGGCCGGGCAATGTGTTCGCCTGCCGTGAATTCCTTGTTGCCGGGGTGCACGACGGTCTGTTTGCCGCCGCGGCCATGGTGAAGCACCGGCTCGTCGATGTCGCGGCCGGGGATACTGATCTGTTCGCCGTGTTCCATGTCGGTGATGGAGCGACGGCTGACGGCCTCCTCCACCGCTTTCTTGATGTGGTCACGGTAGCGCCGCAAAAATCGCTGGCGGTTCACCGTGCTCTTGTTCTTGCCATTCAGGCGTCGGTCGATCACGTAGCTCATAGGCCCTCCGGGCAGCTGCAAGCTTTAAGCTGCAAGCCGCAAGTCAAAAGCCGTCCAGTGCAAGCCTGGCCGTCGACGCAAGGCATACGCCCAGCGCCGACAGCGTGCGGCTTGCAGCTTCAAGCTTACCGCTGCATCACTGCGACTTTCTGACCCGCAGGTACCACTCGGAGAGCAGCCGTACCTGTTTGTCGGTGTACCCGCGTTCGACCATTCGTGTAACGAAGTCGTTGTGTTTTTGCTGGTCTTCTTTGCTGGCCTTGGCATTGAAGCTGATGACCGGGAGCAGGTCCTCGGTGTTGGAGAACATTTTCTTCTCGATGACCACGCGCAGCTTCTCGTAGCTGAGCCAGGTCGGGTTCTTGCCGTTGTTGTTGGCCCGGGCGCGCAGCACGAAGTTGACGATTTCGTTGCGGAAATCTTTCGGGTTGCTGATGCCGGCCGGCTTCTCGATTTTCTCCAGTTCTTCGTTGAGGGCCACGCGGTTGAGGATTTCGCCGGTCTCCGGGTCGCGGTATTCCTGGTCCTGAATCCAGAAGTCTGCGTACAGCACGTAGCGGTCGAAGATGTTCTGGCCGTACTCGCTGTAGGACTCCAGGTACGCGGTCTGGATTTCCTTGCCGATGAACTCGATGTAACGCGGTGCCAGGTATTCCTTCAGGTAGCGCAGGTAACGCTCGCGTACCTCTGCGGGGAATTGCTCCTGCTCGATCTGCTGTTCCAGCACGTACAGCAGGTGCACCGGGTTGGCGGCAATTTCGTGCGGGTCGAAGTTGAATACCTTGGACAGGATCTTGAATGCGAAGCGAGTCGACAGGCCATTCATGCCTTCGTCCACGCCGGCGCTGTCGCGGTATTCCTGGATCGACTTGGCCTTGGGGTCGGTATCTTTCAGGTTCTCGCCGTCGTACACCCGCATCTTGGAGTAGATGTTGGAGTTTTCCGGCTCCTTGAGCCGCGACAGCACGGTGAACTGGGCCAGCATCTTGAGGGTGTCCGGCGCGCAGTGGGCCTTGGACAGCGAGCTGTTGAACAGCAGCTTGTCGTAGATCTTGATCTCATCGCTGACGCGCAGGCAGTACGGCACCTTGACGATGTAGATCCGGTCGATGAAGGCCTCGTTGTTCTTGTTGTTGCGGAAGCTGTGCCATTCCGATTCGTTGGAGTGGGCCAGCAGAATACCGGAGTAGGGGATGGCACCCAGCCCTTCGGTACTGTTGTAGTTGCCTTCCTGGGTGGCGGTCAGCAGTGGGTGGAGCACCTTGATGGGCGCCTTGAACATCTCCACGAATTCCATCAGGCCCTGGTTGGCCCGGCACAGTGCGCCCGAGTAGCTGTAGGCGTCGGCGTCGTTCTGTGGGTATTCCTCCAGCTTGCGGATGTCGACTTTACCCACAAGGGCGGAGATGTCCTGGTTGTTCTCGTCGCCCGGCTCGGTCTTGGCCACGGCGATCTGGTTGAGGATGGAAGGGTAGAGTTTGACCACGCGGAACTGGCTGATGTCGCCCCCGAACTCGGCCAGACGCTTGGTCGCCCACGGCGACATGATGGTGTTGAGGTAACGGCGCGGGATGCCGAAATCCTCTTCCAGGATGGCGCCATCCTCGGTGGCGTTGAACAGCCCCAGGGGCGTCTCGAAGACGGGTGAGCCCTTGATCGCGTAGAACGGGACCTTCTCGATCAGTTGCTTGAGTTTTTCTGCCAGGGACGATTTACCACCGCCCACCGGGCCCAGCAGGTAAAGAATCTGTTTCTTCTCTTCCAGACCCTGCGCGGCATGGCGGAAGTACGAAACGATCTGGTCGATGCACTCCTCCATGCCGTGGAAGTCTTCGAAGGCCGGATAGCGGCGGATAACCTTGTTGGAGAAGATCCGCGACAGCCTGGAATTGGTCGACGTGTCGAGCAACTCCGGTTCCCCGATTGCCATCAGAATGCGTTCGGCAGCAGACGCGTAGGCACTGCGATCCGTTTTGCAGAGCTCCAGATACTCCTGCAACGAGAGCTCTTCCTGACGAGTGGACTCGAAACGTTGTTGGAAGTGGCTAAAAATACTCATGACGTCACCTCGCTCGATACGTGGAGCCGACGTCGGATCAATCAGTTGATGCTGGCAGCCGCCGAAACAATCGGCCGCTGTATACCCCCCAGAACACCTCAAAGTCGCTACCGATGACCCGCGCGTCGGTGTACCGGCTCTCCCCTGTTTTGGATGGCCTGCCCTAAGGATAGTTGGGAATCTCAGACTTCAAGGTGCAATGAGCGATATGTTATGGGCTGACCGTTCGTCAGCCCGCGCCAAGCCTTGCGGGGCGGGGGCTTGGCGCCAGAAAAAAAATTATTCGGCGATGCCTTGGGCGGTTTGCTCGGGGTAGGTGACTTTCCACAGCTCGAAACCGCCATCCAGGCTGTAAACCTCGGAGAAACCCTGGCTGACCAGGTAAGCTGCGGCGCCCTGGCTGGAGTTGCCGTGGTAGCAGACCACCACCAGTGGTTTGTCGAGGTCGGCGCCACGGATGAAGTCCTGCACCGAGTGGTTGTCCAGGTGATGGGCGTTGGGAATGTGGCTGGCGGCGAAGGTCTGGGCGTCGCGCACGTCGACGATGGCGGCGCCGTTGGCGAGCAGCTCATGGGCCGTTTGCGGGGGGATGCGTTTGAATTCGGTCATGACAGGCTCCTGGGTACGATCGGCTTGTAGCCGCTGCCGCCAGGCTGCGCTGGCCCTCAGGTTCACTCCGAATCTCAAGTGAGGCTCAGGGCCAGCGTAGCCTGGCGGCAGCGGCTACGGGCGCGGGGGTCGCGCGGTTATTCGTCGATTCTACCGCGTCAGGGTTGCCCTATCGAGCCGCGGATGTTTCCGCGTTCGTCGCAGTCGCAACCAATGCGTTCGCCGGTGTCGACGTTCATCAGGGTCATGGCCCCGCCCCACACGCAACCGGTGTCCAGGGCGAACACGCCCGGCACGTCGCACTTGCCCTCCAGCGCCGCCCAGTGGCCGAAGATGATCTTCAGGCCCCGGGTTCTGCGCTCGCGGAAGCTGAACCAGGGTTTGTAGCCAGGCGGCGCGCTGTCGGCGCCTTCCTTGCCCTTGAGCTCCAGCTTGCCCTGGGCCGTGCAGAAGCGCATGCGGGTGAAGTAGTTGGTGATCACCCGCAGGCGGTCGACGCCGGTGAGGTTGTTGTTCCATTTGGCCGGCTCGTTGCCGTACATGCCGTCCAGGAACGGCTTGAACAGATTGTCGTCGCGCAGGGCCTGCTCGACTTCGGCCGCGCAGCGCAGCGCCTTCTTCAGTGACCACTGGGGCGGGATGCCGGCGTGCACCAGGGCCATGTCGCGCTGCTCGTCGTAGTGCATCAGCTTTTGCCGACGCAGCCAGTCCAGCAAGTCGGGACCGTCCGGGGCCTCGATGATTTCGCGCAGGGTATCGCTTTTCTTCAGCCGCTCGATGTTGCTGCCCGCGGCAATCAGGTGCAGGTCGTGGTTGCCCAGCACGCACACCAGCGAATCGCGCATCTGGTACAGGAAGCGCAGGGTGGCCAGCGACTCGGGGCCGCGGTTGACCAGGTCACCCACCAGCCACAGGCGGTCATGTTCGGGGTTGAAACGCACGCGCTCAAGCAGACACTTGAGCGGTTGCAGACAGCCTTGCAGGTCGCCGACCGCGTACACCGCCATCAGTGCAGGGAGCCTGGCACGGCGAGGCGGAAGGGGGCGATCACGGCGTCGAAGTGTTTGCCGTCCTCGGCCACCATCTGGTAACTGCCCTGCATGGTGCCGACCTGCGAGGTCATCACCGTGCCGCTGCTGTAGGTGTGGCTCTGGCCCGCTTCGATCAGCGGTTGCTGGCCAACCACGCCGGCGCCGCGCACTTCCTCGACCTTGCCGTCACCGTCGGTGATGACCCAGTGGCGCGAGATCAGTTTGGCCGGCAATTGGCCGTTGTTGCGCACGGTAACGGTATAGGCGAACGCGAACCGCTGGTGTTCGGGCTGGGATTGATCGGCGAGGAAGCGGGTGACGACGCTGACGTCGATCTGGTAGCGGGGGTCGGACATGCATGAGCCTTAAATGCAAAAACGAAGGGGCATTGGGTGTGCCGGTTTCTTCAGTCTAGGCCATCGAGCGCCATGACAGTAGTCAGGGCGCTCGATGAGGGGGATCAGCTGGCGCCGTTCTGCTCGAACAGCTTGTCGGCCAGGCGCACGAAGGCGGCCAGGTCGAGCTGCTCGGGGCGCTTGCTGCCGTCGACGCCGGCGGCTTCGATGGCCTCGCTGGTCAGCAGGGCCTTGAGGGTGTTGCGCAGGGTCTTGCGACGCTGGTTGAAGGCTTCGCGGACGATGCGCTCCAGCAGGCGGTGATCCTTGGCCGGGTGCGGCAGGGTGGTGTGGGGCACCAGGCGCACAATGGCCGAGTCGACCTTGGGCGGCGGGTTGAACGCGCCAGGGCCCACGTTGAACAGGTGTTCCACGCGGCAGTGGTACTGCACCATGATCGACAGGCGGCCCCAGTCGCCGCCGCCCGGGCCTGCGGCCATGCGCTCTACCACTTCCTTCTGCAACATGAAGTGCATGTCGCGGATCAGTTCGGCGTTGGACAGCAGGTGGAAGATCAGCGGCGTGGAGATGTTATACGGCAGGTTACCGACCACACGCAGGCTGCCAGGGGCGGCACCCAGGGTGGTGAAGTCGAACTTCAGGGCGTCGCCCTGGTGCAGGCTGAAGTTGCCGCGGTCAGCGAACTGGCGGTTGAGGATAGGCACCAGGTCCTTGTCCAGTTCCACCACGTCCAGCTGTGCGCCGCTGCCCAGTAGGCCTTCAGTCAGGGCACCCTGGCCCGGGCCGATTTCCAGCATGCGCTCGCCTTCGCGGGCATGGATGGAACGCAGGATGCGGTCAATGACGCCGGCATCGTGCAGGAAGTTCTGGCCGAAGCGCTTGCGCGCCCGGTGTTGGTATTGCTCGGTCATATACGGGTCTCGGCCATCTGGTAGGCGGTGTCCAGCGCGACCTTGAGGCTGCCGGTGTCGATGCGCCCGCTGCCTGCCAGGTCCAGGGCGGTGCCATGGTCCACGGAGGTGCGGATGATCGGCAGGCCCAGGGTGATGTTCACCGCTGCGCCAAAGCCCTTGTACTTGAGCACGGGCAGGCCCTGGTCATGGTACATCGCCAGCACTGCGTCGCAGTGCTCCAGATATTTGGGGGTAAACAGAGTATCGGCTGGCAGCGGTCCGCGAAGGTCCATGCCCTCGCTGCGCAGGCGTTCCAGTGTCGGTTCGATGATCTCGATCTCTTCACGGCCCAGGTGGCCGCCTTCGCCGGCGTGCGGGTTGAGGCCGCAGACCAGGATGCGCGGTTGGGCGATGCCGAACTTGTCCTTGAGATCCGAATGCAGGATGCGGGTGACCCGCTCCAGGCGTTCATCAGTGATAGCGTCGGCCACGGCGCGCAGCGGCAGGTGAGTGGTCACCAGTGCCACGCGCAGGCCGTGGGTGGCCAGCATCATCACCACCTGTTCGGTGTGAGTCAGCTCGGCGAGGAATTCGGTGTGGCCGGAAA
The DNA here is from genome assembly GCF_056278815.1 of Pseudomonas sp. TE3644. NCBI lineage: Bacteria > Pseudomonadati > Pseudomonadota > Gammaproteobacteria > Pseudomonadales > Pseudomonadaceae > Pseudomonas > Pseudomonas sp. TE3644. Next base: position 7,032,285 of record NZ_JBWBQF010000001.1, read on the forward strand.
ACGCGATACCCGCCTCGTTGATCACGCCCTTGTGCACCGGGGCAGTGATCATCCCGGCGAAGTGCCCGTCCAGGCAGCCTTGGCCCGCGCGGGTCAGGGTTTCAAGGACGAAAGCCGCGTTGGCGCGGTCCAGCGTGCCAGTGACCACCGGGGCCGCCAATGGCGTGTCCCAGACGTACAGGCTGCCGGCGTCGGCGGGTTGATCGGGCAGGTTGTCGACGTCCACCGCCAGCAGGTTGACGGCCACGCCCAGCTGCGTGGCCCGCTCGGCGAGCAGGTCACGGCTGGTAATGGCAATCAGGGGGTGTGGCTGGCGTTGCGCGGCGAGCAACAGGCACAGGTCTGGACCTATGCCCGCCGGCTCGCCGGGCGTCAGCGCGAAGCGCGTGGGCTTCACTGGTCGGCCTGGGCAGCCTGTTCGGCGCCAGGCAGCTTGATCTCAACGTAGGCTTCGTCGCGGATCTGGCGCAGCCAGCTCTGCAGCTCTTCGTCGTACTTGCGGTTGCGCAGGATCATCATGGCTTGCTGTTCACGTGCCTGTTCGGTGCTGTCGGTGGCACGACGGCCCAGCACTTCCAGGATGTGCCAGCCAAACTGGGTCTTGAACGGCTTGGACACAACGCCCTGGGCGCTGCTGGCCATGACCTGGCGGAACTCGGGTACCAGCGACTGCGGGTCAACCCAGTTCAGGTCGCCACCGTTGAGGGCCGAACCCGGGTCTTCGGAGTAGCTCTTCGCCAGGTCGGCGAAGTCTTCGCCACCCTGAATGCGCTGATACAGGCGGTCCGCCAGCACCTTGGTTTCGGCATCGCTGCGTACTTCGTTGGGCTTGAGCAGGATGTGGCGCACGTGCACTTCGTCACGGGTCACGGTGCCGCCGCCGCGCTTCTCCAGCAGCTTCAGGATGATGAAACCACCTGGAGTGCGGGTTGGCTCGGTAACGTCGCCTTGGCTCAGTGCACTGACCTGGGCGTCGAACGGCGGTGGCAGCTGGGCTGCTTTACGCCAGCCCATGTCGCCGCCTTCCAGGGCGTTGTCGCTGCCCGAGTTGGCCACGGCCAGTTGACCGAAGTCGGCACCCTGCTTGAGGCGGGTGTAGATTTCGCCCGCCTTGCGTGCCGCCGCCTGGATCGCTTCGGAGCTTGCGCTTTCCGGGGTAGCGACCAGGATGTTGGCCAGGTGGAACTCTTCCGACAGCTGAGCCTTGCCCAGGTCCGAGGCCAGGAAGTTCTTCACTTCCTGCTCCGATACCTGAATGCGCTCGGCCACGCGGCGCTGGCGCACGCGGCTGATGATCATCTCGCGCTTCACCTGGTCACGGGCGTCCTGGTACGACAGGCCGTCGTGGGCCAGGGCCGCCTGGAACTGCGCAACGCTCATGTTGTTGCGCTGGGCGATGGTGCCAATGGCCTGGTTCAGCTCTTCGTCGGTGATGCGCACACCGGAGCGATCGCCGATCTGCAGTTGCAGGTTCTCGACGATCAGGCGCTCCAGTACCTGCTTCTCCAGCACGTCGGTAGGCGGCATGTTGGTGCCGCCACGCTTGGCGATGGTCTGTTGAACCTCGTGGACACGCTGGTCCAGTTGGCTCTTCATGATCACATCGTTGTCGACGATGGCAACAACGCTATCCAGAGGTCGAACGTCGGCATGTGCCGCGCCACTCAACAACAGTGCACCCAGAAACAGAGGGCGCAAACAATCAGTTAGCTTGCTCTTCACGTTCTTTATAACCTTGAATGCCCTTGTCGAGGAAAGACTCGACTTTATTGCCCACTACGCCACCGAGCCCTTTGAGCACGATTTGCAGGAAGACACCGTGGTCGCCTTTTTCATTCTGCGGCAGCGACTGGCTGAACTCGTCGTAATCAACCCAGTAGCGGCTGATGAAGCGCAGTTTCCAGCAGCAGTTGTCGTACTCGAAACCGGCGAAGGATTCCAGGGTACGGTTGCGGTTGTAGTCATACTGCCAGCGAGCGATAGCGTTCCACTGCGGGACGACCGGCCACATGATCGAGAAGTCGTGCTGCTGGATCTTGTAGTAGTCCTTGATGTAGTTATCACTACCAGGCGTGCCGTAGTCACCACCAAAGCCCCACTGACCGGTCGACGAATCGTAGTGGACGATGTCGTTGCGGTAGCGGTAGCCGGCGTTGATGACCTTGTTCGGATCGTCTTCAGGCTGGTAGTGGAACATCGCGCTGCCCGAACGGGTGCTGTGGCTGTCCGGGTCCCAGTTGAAGTCCGAATTGAAGCGCCAGTCGCGGTTGAAGTGGTACTCGTACTCCAGGGCATACGGCGAACGGCTGGCAGTGGCCTCTGCGCGATCGGCGTAGTTGATGCCTGGCAGCTGGACCTTGCGGTCCTGCATGTAGAAGGCTTCACCGAAGCTGAAGCGCTGACGCTCGAAACCGTTGTCTTCGATCCAGCGAGTGGTGGCGCCCAGGGAGATCTGGTTGGCATCACCAATGCGGTCGTAACCGGAGAAGCGGTTGTCACGCCACAGTTGGGAATAGCTGAACTGGTTTTCGGCCGAGTCGAAGATCGGGATATCGGTCTGGTTCTGGTACGGCACATACAGGTAGTACGCGCGTGGTTCCAGGGTTTGACGATAGTTGGTGCCGAACAACGAGGTGTTGCGGTCGAAGTACAGGCCGCTGTCGACGCTGTAGATCGGGATCGAACGGTCGAGGTTGCTGTGGAACACTTCCGGCGAGTTGCCGCTGGTGACGAGCGTGCTCTTGCCGAAGCTGTCCAGGTCAAGCTGGTAGTCGGTGTAGATGAACCGAACCGACGGTTTGACGTAGCCCCACGACGCGGTGAGCGGCAGGCTGATCTGCGGCGCAAGCGTCAGGCGATCACCATTGGCGCGGGCCAGGCCGCGGACGTTGGTGTCGATGCGAGGCGAGGTCACGCCATCTTCATCAGTGTAGGTACCGTTCTGCAGGCTGCGTTCAAAACGCACGGCCTCGGTCTGATACGTGAAGTCCAAACCACCAGGATGGTACGGCAGCGCACCATTGAAGGTGATCTGCGGCAGACGGTCATACGGCGTGATGTCCGAAACCGTCGTCAGCTGGTAACCCTGCACGTTCAGGCCGGCAGTCCAGGTGTCGCCACGATAATAGGCTGCAGCCTGCTGATTCAGATAGTCGTGGTTCTGCACGCCAATCTGGTTGGTTTCCAGATCCTGGAAGTAGTACGGGTCGCTGATCTTGGTGTAGTCGACCTTGTAGGTCAGACGCTGATCCAGCTGGCCCTTGTGCTGCCAGTTGAGCAGGTAGCGGTCCTTCGAGTAGTCGGACTGCTGGCTGCGCTCATCATCGTCATCGCTCAGGTACGCCCCACCAAACTGACCTTCGCTGTTCTTGGTCAGGTAGCGGAACTCGCCCTCGGTCAACATGCCGCGCTTGCTCATGTAGTGCGGGTACAACGTGGCGTCGTAGTTGGGCGCCAGGTTGAAGTAGTACGGCGTGACCAGCGAGAAGCCGGTCTTGCTGCCGCTGCCGATGCTCGGCGGCAGGAAGCCGGACTGACGACGGTCGTCGATCGGGAAATAGATGTACGGCGTGTACAGGACAGGGATGTCGTGCACGCGCAGGGTGGCGTTGGTCGCCGTGCCGAAGCCGGTCGCCGGGTTCAGGGTAATGTTGTTACCCTTGATTTCCCAGGCGTTGCTCGCCGGCTCACAGGTGGTATAGGTACCATCCTTGAGGCGGATGATGGCGTTCTCGCCGCGCTTGGCGTACAGGGCGCTGCCGCGGATACGCTGCTTGTGCATCACGTATTCGGCGTTGTCGACCTGTGCTGCACCGGTGTCCAGCTGGATCTCGGCGTGGTCGCCGACCATCAGGGTACCCTGGTCGCGCAGCTTGACGTTGCCGGTGATTTCGCCACGGTTCTCTGCCTGGTGCAGGCTGGCTTCGTCGCCTTCGGCCTGCAGGCTGCCCTGGCGCATCACCACGTCACCGGCCAGGGTAGCGGTCTGCTGCTCCTGGTCGTAGCGCGATACCTTGGCACCGATGAAGGTCGGCGAGTCTTTCTTCGCCGTCTTGTCGTCCATGCCGGGCCGGATGGGCTCGACATAGGCGCCTTCGCAGTACGGACCGGTCTCGGCCAGCTGGGCAGCAGTGAGCTTCTCGCGTGGGACCCAATCGAGATGGCTGTAGTCGGCGCTGCGGGATTTCAGGCCACGGCCCTTGCTCTGGGTAACGAGCATGGGGCCCTTGGCCTTCTCTTCCTCAGCGGCAGGCGTGGTCTGATCGGCACTTTCAGGGGCCGAAGAGGCGCTGCCGTCATGGACGGGGCGAGGCGGCAAGACACCGACCGGGGCTTTGGGTTTGCACTCCCAGGCTCCCGTCGCAGAGACAGTACAGTCATACTGCTCGGCGGCTACCGCGAACGGCACGGCCAGGGGTTGCATCGCCAGCAAACCGCCGGTGACCAGCAACGGAAATTTTTTACGAAACGCGGGGGATTTCAATGCCATCTTATTAGTCCGGGCTTCCTGCGTGCCATCTGCCCGCGGTGGGGCCGCACGCCTCTCGATGGTCTGAAAAAGATGCTGGATAATAAAGCATGACCCGCTTGACGGCTAGCGCCGTCGGAGACCTCTGTAATGCCCGATCAAGATGTACGCCTGCAACAGCTGCAGATATGGCTCGATGAGCAACTGACGAAACTCTTTATGGCCGCGGGCTGGGGGGCTGTACCCCCGTCTTCGTTGACCGCCGCCAGCAGTGATGCAAGCTTCCGCCGATATTTTCGCTGGCAGGGTGAAGGACGCACTTTTATCGTCATGGACGCCCCGCCACCCCAGGAAAACTGCAAACCGTTTGTGGATATCGCCGCTTTGCTGGCGACCTCGGGCATCAACGTGCCGAAAATCTACGCCCAGGATCTGGAGCGCGGCTTCCTGTTGCTTAATGACCTGGGCAGCAAGACCTACCTGGACGTGATTGACGGCGATAACGCCGATGGCCTGTTCAAGGATGCCATCGACGCGCTGCTGGCTTATCAGCAACTGCCCATGGATGCGGCTTTGCCCAGCTATGACGTGGCGCTGCTGCGCCGCGAGCTGGAACTGTTCCCCGAGTGGTACGTGGGCCGGGAACTGGGCGCCAGCTTCGATGCGACGCAGCAGGATTTGTGGCAGCAGGCCAGCAACCTGCTGATCGACAGCGCCCTGGCCCAGCCCAAGGTGCTGGTGCACCGGGACTTCATGCCGCGCAACCTGATGCAAAGCGAACCCAACCCAGGGGTGCTGGACTTCCAGGACGCGGTGTACGGCCCGGTGACCTACGACATCACCTGCCTGTTCAAGGACGCCTTCCTCAGCTGGCCGCTGCCGCGCGTCGACGCCTGGCTGCAGGGTTACTGGCAGCAGGCGGTTGCCCAGGGCATCCCGGTGCAGGCCGACTTCCAGGACTTCCTGCGTGCCAGCGACCTGATGGGGGTGCAGCGCCACCTCAAGGTCATCGGCATCTTTGCCCGCATCTGCCACCGGGACGGCAAGCCGCGCTACCTCACCGACGTGCCACGCTTCTTTGCTTATATAGAAGCGGTACTGGCGCGGCGGCCGGAACTGGCGCCGCTGGGTGACCTGTTGACCAGCCTGCGCAAGGCCACGGAGCAGCCTGCATGAAAGCAATGATTCTGGCCGCAGGCAAAGGCGAGCGACTGCGCCCCCTGACCCTGCACACGCCCAAGCCGCTGGTGCGCGCCGGCGGCGTGCCGCTGATCGAGTACCACCTGCGGGCCCTGGCTGCGGCAGGCTTCACCGAGATCGTCATCAACCATGCCTGGCTGGGCCAGCAGATCGAGGATCACCTGGGCGATGGCGCGCAGTTCGGCGTCAGCATTCAGTACTCGGCAGAAGGTGAGCCGCTGGAAACCGGCGGCGGCATCTTCCAGGCCCTGCCGCTGCTGGGCGTGGAGCCCTTCGTGGTGGTCAACGGCGATATCTGGACCGAGTACGACTTCGCCCGTCTGCGCCAGCCGCTGGAGGGCCTCGCCCACCTGGTGCTGGTCGACAACCCGGCCCATCACCCGGTCGGTGACTTTGCGCTGCACGGCAGCCAGGTCAGCGAAGCCGGCGAGGCGCGCCTTACCTATAGCGGTATCTCGGTGCTCCACCCGGCGCTGTTTGCCGGCAGCACCGCCGGCGCCTTCAAGCTGGCCCCCTTGCTGCGCGATGCGATGGTGGCTGGCAAGGTCAGCGGCGAGCACTTCGGCGGGCGTTGGGTCGATGTGGGCACCCACGAACGCTTGGCCGAAGTAGAAGCCCAAGTGCAAGAGCAGCGTTGATATGTTGTGGCCTGGAACCGTGATCGGCGCTGGCGCAGGATTTGCCATCGCCAATATCCCCGGGGCAATGCTGGGGGCCTTGCTGGGGCAGGCCGCCGATCGGCGCCTGCAACTGCACAGCTGGGCGGAGCTGTTCGATCGCTTGCGCGGCAAACCGCAATTGCGCGACGACCAGGTGCTGTTCGTGCTGCTGGGGCGCCTGGCCAAGTGCGACGGGCGGGTGGTGGAGAGCCATATTCAGCAGGCGCGCGAGGAAATGCGCTCGTTGCGGCTCAATGAGGCCCAGTGCCGGTCGGCGATTGTCGCCTTCAACCGCGGCAAGGACGGCCGCGACCGCCTGCAACATCATCTGCAACGCCTGGGGCAACAGCCCAATTCCGCCGAAGGGGTGCTGCGCGCCTGTTGGCGGATGGCGTGGGCCGATGGCAGTGTCAGTCGCGAAGAACGGCAGCTGGTGGTGCAGTGGGGCAAGTGGCTGGGCTGGACATCGGTGCGGGTACAGGGGTTATCCAGCGACTACGAGCCGTCGCGCAAACCGTTGGCCAACAGCGGTGGGGCGTACCAGGAGGCCATGCGCCTGCTGGGGGTGACGGCCACCACCGAGGCGGCGCAGGTGAAGCGGGCCTATCGGCGGTTGTTGAGCCGGCACCACCCGGACAAACTGGCCGGTACCGGGGCAACGCCGTTGCAGGTGCGCGAAGCCACTGAACGTACCCGCGAGCTGCACAGCGCCTACGCGCTGATCCGCGAGCGCCGTGGTTTGCGCTGAATGCCCGTAGCCGCTGCCGCCAGGCTGCGATGGCCTGTGTGAACCCTGAAGATCTCCAGTGGCGGACAGGGCCAGCGCAGCCTTCGGCAGCGGCTACAGGAGATTCAATCCACCGGCTTGGGGCTTAGCCACCCGCGCACCCGGCGGAACAACTGTTCCTGCTCCGACGCTTTGTCCCCCGGCATCGCATTCAGAGACACCTGCGTATAACCGGTGTCCTTGAGCCGCTTGCTGGCCTGCAGTCGCGCCCGTGCTGCATCCTGGGCGGCAACTGTGTCGTTGTAGAAAATGTCGGCGGTCGGCACCTTCAGCGCAGGGGCCAGTTCCTGCAGGCTCTGGCTGGCATTGGTCGGTGTCATCGGCGCCACCATCACCAGGCGCTGAGCATGGGGTTGTGGGCGTTCTTTCAGATAACGCGCGGCCCAATAGGCACCCGTGCCATGGCCAAGCAGCACCACTGTGCGGGATTTCTGTTGCTGGGCGAAAGTCACGGCAGCGTCGATACGGGCAAAGATGCGCTCGGCGTCAGCCTTGGCCAGTTCGTCCGCGCTTTGCGGCGGGGCCTTGTCCGGTTCGGTCGCGGTAGCCTGCTCCACCGATGGGTTGGCTGGCGGCGTGGCCTTGCTGTCGGCTTCCTTGGGCGCTGGCGGCTTTTCTTCCACCCGTGCCTGCGGCGCATCGGCGCTCAGGTCTGGCAGGCTGATGCTCAGGCTGTGCCAGTTGGCGTCGGGCAGGCGGCTGCGGATCGGCGCAATGGCATTGGGCCAGTCGGCAGTCTCGCCAGTGCCGGGGATGATCACCACGGCGCCCGCGGCATTGCTGCTGTTGGCCGGCTTCCACAGGGCCAGGAAGCTGTCGCTGCCGGCCTGCAACTGTTGCTGTTCGTCCTGGGGCAACTGCCGTTCCAGGGCCAGGGCATCTTCCTGGCTGCGTTCCAGCAGCGGCTGGCGTTCCACTTTGGGCTGTTCGGCCGCCTTCTCGGTGGCAGGTTGTTTGGCTGCGTCATCGGCCATCGCCGGCAGCGCCATGGGCAACATCAGCGATAGGCAAAACGCCGGCAGCGTTGTGCGGTAGATTGAAGACATCGGATATTCCACGCCAGGGTAGTGCTGGCAGCCTAATGGTATTTGTCCCGAACCGCCAAACGTATAGCGTCGTTCATGGGTGATGAGAGTTGCGATGATTCGACTGTGCTGCCTGCTTATCGGCTGTTTGCTGTTTCCCTTGATCGCCTGGGCGGTGCCCGTGACGCTGACGCCCGAGCAGCAGGCCTGGCTCGACCAGCATCGCGAGCTGCGTGTGGGCGTGGTGCTGCAGGCGCCGTTCGCCCAGTACGACCGGCGCTTGCAGCAGCTGTCCGGGGTCAACGTCGAGGTGGTGAACTGGCTGGCCAAAAGCCTGCAACTGGAACTGCACTGGCGTAACTTCCCTGACCAGGCGGCCTTGGAGCAAGCGCTGCGCGATGACGAGATCGACCTGGCACCCGGCCTGGTGCAAACCCCGGCAGGGTTGCGCTTATGGTTGTTCTCCGACCCCTATATGCGTATCCCGCAGTTGGTGGTGGGCGAGCGCAACGGCGCCGTGGCGGTAGACCTGGAAAAAATCGACAGCAAGGACCGTGTCGCCGTGCGCATGCCCAGCGCCGTGGCCGATTACCTGCGCAGCACCTACGCCAACCTCAACCTGCAAGGTGTGCCCCTGGAGCGCCAGGCCCTGCAGTTGCTGTTGAGCCAGCAGGCGCGCTACGCGGTCATCGATGAAGCGCAGTTGGGACGGCTGTCCGGGGAAAGTGACTTCGCCGATCTGGTAGTGGTGGGCGACATCGGCCTGCCGCAACTGCTGCGCATTGCCTCGCGACGTGATTGGCCGGTGCTGGCGCAGATCGTTGAAGCGGGCTTGCAGGCCGTGCCGCCCAAGGACCTGGAGCAGTTGCACGGCCGCTGGCTGCAGCCGCGCTATCCCCGCCTCACCGAGTCGCCCGGCTTTTGGCAGAACCTGAGCCTGCTGTTCGCCGTGCTGGGCCTGTCGGCCACGGCCATCGTGTTTTGGCAGCGCCGCCAGCAACACTGGCTGGAAGGCCGGCTGATGGACGCGCGCGAGGACATCAGCCGTCGTCAGGCCGGCGAGGAGGCCTTGCGCCTGACCCAGTTCTCCATCGACCAAAGCACCGTGGGCATCCTGTGGGTGAACTGGGACAGTCACGTGCGCTATGCCAACCGTGCCGCTGAAGCCATGCTGGGCTACGGGCCGGGCGGGGTGCTGAACCGGCCATTGATCGATTTCGAGCCGGGCCTGCACATGGACCGCTGGCTGAACCTGTGGCGCCGCGCCAGGGCCAGTGATGGCGAGCCGCTGAGTTTCGAAAGCCAGTGCCTGCGCGCCGATGGCAGTTGGCTGCCGGCCGACGTGTCGCTGAGTTTCCTGCGCTTTCACGATGCCGAATACCTGGTGGTGTACCTCACCGATGTCACCGAGCGGCGCCGGGCCACGGCCGCCCTGCAGGAAAGCGAGGCACGGCTGCAAGGTATCGCCGCCAACGTGCCCGGCCTGGTGTTTCGGCTGGAGCGCCTGCAGGCCGGCGGTATGCTGGAGTTCGCCTACATCAGCGAAGGCAGCGAAAGCCTGGTGGGTTATTCGCCTGCTGCCTTGCGTCACCCGGACATGGGCCTGCGCAATCTGGTGCACCCCCAAGACCGGGCCAGCTACCACCGCACTCAGGACCAGGCGCTGGACACTGACAGCGACTGGTCATGGCAGGGCCGCATCCTGACCCGCGAAGGCCAGGAGCGCTGGGCCGAGATCAAGGCCATGTCCCGCGGGCTGGGCCAGGGCCGGGTGTGGGATGGCATCGTCTGGGACATCAGTGAGAGCAAGCACGCCGAGCTGGCCCTGGCCCGCTCCCAGGACCTGCTGCGTGAACTGTCCGCACACCTGGAAAGCGTGCGAGAGGAAGAAAAGGCGCGCATCGCCCGCGAGGTGCACGACGAGCTGGGGCAGATGCTCACTGTACTGAAACTGGAAACGTCCATGTGCGAACTGGCCTACGCCAGCCTCGACCCCGGCCTGCAGGACCGCCTCAACAGCATGAAGCGGTTGATTGCCCAGCTATTCCAGCTGGTGCGCGACGTGGCCACGGCGTTGCGCCCGCCGATCCTGGATGCGGGCATCGGTTCGGCCATCGAGTGGCAGGCTCGCCGCTTCGAGGCGCGCACGCAGATCCCGTGCCTGGTGCAGGTGCCCGAGAACGTTCCGGACCTCACCGACGCCAAGGCTACTGGCCTGTTTCGCATCCTGCAGGAGGCATTGACCAACGTCATGCGCCACGCCCAGGCGCATACTGTCGACATCGCCCTGGAAGTCGAAGAGGATTGGCTGGTGATGAGCATCGCCGACGATGGCCGCGGTTTCGTGGTGGGCGCAGGTCCCTCCACATCATTTGGGCTGGTGGGCATGCGCGAGCGCGTGCTGATGCTGGGCGGGGTATTGCAGTTGCACAGCGAGCCGGGGCAGGGCACCACCCTGCGGGTTCGCATTCCAGTTCATGAGCGTTCAACGGCAGGGGTAGGGCAGTGATCCGGGTATTAGTGGCCGAAGACCACACCATTGTGCGTGAAGGCATCAAGCAGCTGATCGGCCTGGCCAGGGACCTGGTGGTGGTCGGCGAGGCCAGTAATGGCGAGCAGTTGCTGGAGACTTTGCGGCATACGCCGTGCGAGGTGGTGCTGCTGGATATCTCCATGCCCGGGGTGAATGGCCTGGAAGCCATCCCGCGCATTCGGGCGCTGACCAGCCCGCCGGCCATCCTGGTGCTGTCCATGCACGACGAGGCGCAGATGGCCGCGCGGGCATTGAAGGTGGGTGCCGCAGGTTACGCGACCAAGGACAGTGATCCGGCGCTGCTGCTGACCGCCATTCGTCGGGTGGCCAATGGCGGACGCTACATCGACCCGGACCTGGCCGACCGCATGGTGTTTGAAGTGGGGCTGACCGATTCCAGGCCTTTGCATTCACAGCTGTCGGAGCGTGAGTTTTCGGTGTTCGAGCGCCTGGCCCAGGGCGCCAACGTCAACGACATCGCCCAGCAATTGGCGCTGAGCAGCAAGACCATCAGCACCCACAAGGCGCGCTTGATGCAAAAGCTCAACGTCACCTCCCTGGCCGAACTGGTGAAATACGCCATGGAGCATAAGCTGGTCTGACCTGATCTGCTCCCCCTCCCTGTGGGACCGGGCGAAGCTCGGGAAGAGGCCGACGCGGTATACCTGGAATTCCGCGTAGGCCATTTCCCGAGCTTCGCCCGGTCCCACAGGGTTGAGTTATCCATTTGCGACAACAGGCGCCCCCCGTTTCCAGCCCCCGCCCAAAAAACATACCCATCCCCGCCACCCGTGTAGGGCAATCCCTACCCCAAGCCTTCCATCCGGCTGATGCCATTCTCTCCCAGCCCCCGATTTGCGTGGCCTGCAGCCTTCACTAGGCTTAATGCACTGCAGTCATAAACATAGGGCGTGGGGTATGAGCGAGGTGAATTCGAGCGATGTGCTGGTCAGCTTTCGTGGCGTGCAAAAGAGCTACGACGGTGAAGTGCTGATCGTCAAAGACCTCAACCTGGATATTCGCAAGGGCGAGTTCCTGACCTTGCTCGGGCCCTCCGGGTCGGGCAAGACCACCAGCCTGATGATGCTGGCCGGCTTCGAAGCACCCACCGCCGGCGAGATCCTGCTGGCCGGGCGCTCGATCAACAACGTGCCGCCGCACAAGCGCGACATCGGCATGGTGTTCCAGAACTACGCGCTGTTCCCGCACATGACCGTGGCCGAGAACCTGGCGTTCCCGCTGACGGTGCGCGGCCTGAGCAAGACCGACGTCGGCGAGCGCGTGAAGCGCGTGCTGGACATGGTGCAACTGGGCAAGTTCGCCCAACGCTACCCCGCGCAACTGTCCGGCGGCCAGCAACAGCGCGTGGCCCTGGCCCGGGCGCTGGTGTTCGAGCCGCAGCTGGTGCTGATGGACGAACCGCTGGGCGCGCTGGACAAGCAACTGCGTGAACACATGCAAATGGAAATCAAGCACCTGCACCAGCGCCTGGGCGTGACCGTGGTGTACGTCACCCACGACCAGGGCGAGGCGCTGACCATGTCCGACCGCGTGGCGGTGTTCCACCAGGGCGAGATCCAGCAGATCGCCCCGCCGCGCACCCTGTACGAAGAGCCGAAAAACACCTTCGTGGCCAACTTCATCGGCGAGAACAACCGCCTCAGCGGCCGGCTGATTACTCAGGACGGCGAGCGCTGCATCGTCGGCCTTGAGCGTGGCGAGAAGATCGAGGCGCTGGCCGTCAATGTGGGCGAGCCGGGTGACCCGGTCACCCTGTCGATCCGCCCGGAGCGGGTGTTCCTCAATGGCCACAGCGAGCAGTGCAGCAACCGATTCTCTGGCCGGGTTGCCGAGTTCATCTACCTGGGCGACCACGTGCGCGTGCGTCTGGAGGTGTGCGGCAAGTCGGATTTCTTCGTGAAGCAGCCAATTGCCGATCTCGATCCGGCACTGGCCGTGGGCGATGTGGTACCGCTCGGCTGGCAGGTCGAGCACGCGCGTGCGCTGGACCCGTTGTTAGTCGACTAGAGGCGAACCCGATCGCCCAAAGCAACACCAACCCTGCACTGTGGAGAGAAGAACAAATGCTCAAGCACTTGAAGTTCACCGCCCTGGCCCTGGGCCTGATGGGCGCAACCCAGGCCATGGCGGCGGACCTGACCTTGGTTTCCTTTGGTGGCGCCAACAAGGCGGCCCAGGAGAAGGCGTTTTACCAGCCGTGGGAAAAGTCCGGGCAAGGCAAGATCGTCGCCGGCGAATACAACGGCGAGATGGCCAAGGTCAAAGCCATGGTCGACACCAAGAGCGTGTCCTGGGACCTGGTAGAGGTGGAATCGCCGGAACTGGCCCGTGGCTGTGACGAGGGCATGTTCGAGCAATTGGACCCGGCGCTTTTCGGCAAAGAGTCCGACTACGTCAAGGGCGCCATCCAGCCATGCGGCGTGGGCTTCTTCGTGTGGTCCACGGTGCTGGCCTACAACGCTGACAAACTCAAGACCGCGCCTACCAGCTGGGCCGATTTCTGGGACGTGAAGAAATTCCCGGGCAAGCGCGGCCTGCGCAAAGGCGCCAAGTACACCCTGGAGTTCGCTTTGATGGCCGACGGCGTTGCGCCCAAGGACGTCTACAAAGTGCTGGGCACCAAGGAAGGCCAGGACCGCGCCTTCAATAAGCTCGACGAGCTCAAGCCAAGCATCCAGTGGTGGGAAGCCGGTGCCCAGCCGCCACAGTACCTGGCCTCGGGTGACGTGGTCATGAGCTCGGCCTACAACGGCCGCATCGCCGCCGTGCAGAAAGAGAGCAACCTGAAAGTGGTGTGGAACGGCGGGGTCTACGACTTCGACGCCTGGGCCATTCCGAAGGGCGCGAAGAACGCCGAAGAAGCGAAGAAGTTCATCGCTTACTCCGTCAAGCCTGAGCAGCAGAAGACCTTCTCGGAAAACATCGCCTACGGCCCGGCCAACAGCCAGGCGGTGCCGCTGCTGGACAAGGCCATCCTCAAGGACATGCCGACCACCCCGGAAAACATCGCCAACCAGGTGCAGATCGACGTCGGCTTCTGGGCTGACAACGGCGAGCAACTGGAACAACGCTTCAACGCCTGGGCTGCCAAGTAAGCCCAAGCAGGCGGCGCGCTACCTGCGGGTAGCGCGCCTTCCGTTCAAAGATTCGCGGAGTTGACCATGGCCCTTGCAGTGCCCCTCAAAGAGGTCGCCAGCCCTAACCTGAAACAGCGCCTGGCCCGGGCCGAACGGCTTAACCGCCTGAAGGCGCAGGCATTGATCGCGCCGCTGGTGCTGTTCTTGCTGCTGGTGTTCCTGGTGCCCATCGCTGCGCTGTTGTACAAAAGCGTCGGCAACCCGGAAGTGGTCGAAGGCCTGCCGCGTACTGTCGCTGCAGTGAAAGCCTGGGACGGCAAGAGCCTGCCCGATGAAGGCGTTTACAAGGCGTTGAGCGAAGACCTGGTGGAAGCGCGCAAGCAGCAAACCCTGGGTGATCTGTCCAAGCGCTTGAACATGGAACTGGCCGGCTACCGCAGCCTGCTGTCGAAAACCGCCCGGGCGCTGCCGTTCACGCCTGAGCCGGCTTCTTATAAAGAAGCCATGCAAACCCTCGACGAACGCTGGGGCGACCCTGCCTACTGGCAGGCGATACGCCGCAACACCAGCAGTGTCACCCCCTTTTACCTGCTCGCCGCCGTTGATCACCGTATCGACGACCTGGGCGAAGTGGCCCCGGCCACCCCGGACCAGGCCATTTACCTGGATATCTTTGCCCGCACCTTCTGGATGGGCCTGGTAATCACCGTCATCTGCCTGCTGCTGGCCTATCCACTGGCTTACCTGCTGGCCAACCTGCCCGCGCGGCAGAGCAACCTGCTGATGATCATGGTGCTACTGCCGTTCTGGACCTCGATCCTGGTGCGGGTGGCGGCGTGGATCGTGCTGCTGCAATCGGGCGGGCTGATCAACAGCGCGCTGATGGCCATGGGCATCATCGATAAACCTTTGGAGCTGGTGTTCAACCGCACCGGTGTGTACATCTCCATGGTGCATATCCTGCTGCCGTTCATGATTCTGCCCATCTACAGCGTGATGAAGGGTATTTCGCCCACTTACATGCGTGCGGCCATTTCCCTGGGCTGCCACCCGTTCGCCAGCTTCTGGCGCGTGTACTTCCCGCAAACCTATGCGGGGGTGGGCGCGGGTTGCCTGCTGGTGTTCATCCTGGCCATCGGCTACTACATCACCCCGGCGCTGCTCGGCAGCCCCAACGATCAGATGGTCAGCTACTTCGTGGCTTTCTATACCAACACCAGCATCAACTGGGGCATGGCCACTGCGCTGGGCGGCCTGCTGTTGCTGGCCACCGTGCTGCTGTACCTGGTGTACAGCAAACTGGTCGGCGCCAGCCGCCTGCGCCTGAGCTGAGGAGAATAGAAAATGCTGAGCCCTTACATGTCGCCCATCGAGCGGGTGTGGTTCTACAGCCTGCGCATCCTGTGCGGTCTGATCCTGCTGTTCCTGATATTGCCGGTGCTGGTCATCGTGCCGCTGTCGTTCAACGCCGGCAGCTTCCTGGTGTACCCGTTGCAGGGTTTCTCGCTGCACTGGTACCAGGACTTCTTTGCTTCGCCCGAGTGGATGCGCGCGCTCACCAACAGCATCATCGTGGCCCCGGCGGCCACGGTGCTGGCCATGGTGTTCGGCACGCTGGCGGCCATCGGCCTGACCCGCGGCGACTTTCCCGGCAAGTCGCTGGTGATGGCCCTGGTGATCTCGCCGATGGTGGTGCCAGTGGTGATCATCGGCGTGGCCAGCTACCTGTTCTTTGCCCCGCTGGGCCTGGGCAACAGCTTCACCTCGCTGATTGTGGTGCACGCGGTGCTGGGCGTGCCTTTCGTGATCATCACCGTGTCGGCAACCCTGCAGGGCTTCAACCACAACCTGGTGCGCGCTGCCGCCAGTTTGGGGGCTTCGCCGATCACTGCGTTCCGCCGGGTGACCTTGCCGTTGATCGCCCCCGGGGTGATCAGCGGGGCGCTGTTTGCCTTCGCCACCTCGTTCGACGAGGTGGTGGTGACGCTGTTCCTGGCCGGCCCCGAGCAGGCGACGCTGCCCCGGCAGATGTTCAGCGGCATCCGCGAAAACCTCAGCCCCACCATTGCTGCGGCCGCCACCTTGCTGATCGCATTCTCTGTCGTGCTGCTGCTCACCCTGGAATGGCTGCGGGGCCGCAGCGAGAAACTGCGTACCGCCCAGGCCTGATCCCGCACCATCACCCCGGCCAATGATGCTTGGTTGGCCGGGGATGTTGGCTAGTCTGAATGCAGCCCATGTCCGGAAACAGGCCGCCTTCATGACCCTCTCTGCCTTCAAGATCGCCAACCGCCTGCTCACCGGCGCTGGCGCCATCGAGCAACTGGATGGCGAACTCACCCGCCTCGATGTGCATAACCCGCTGATCGTCACCGACGCCATCCTGGTGCAGTCCGGCACCGTCGCCCTGGCGCTGGCGCAACTGGGCGGGCGCCGCCATGGGATCTTCGATAGGGTGCAACCCGAGCCCGAGATCGCGATTGTCGAGGATTGCATGCAGGCCTACCGTGACGGCGGCCATGACGGCCTGATCGGGGTAGGGGGCGGCAGCGCCATCGATATCGCCAAGAGCGTCGCCGCATATGCCGGGCATGACGGGCCGCTGGCGGCGCTGTTCGGCGTGGGGCTGGTCAAGCGCAAGGGGCCGCCGCTGATTGCCATCCCGACCACGGCCGGCACGGGGTCGGAGGTGACCAACGTGGCGATCCTTTCCGACAAGGCTGCGCACCTCAAGAAAGGTATCGTCAGTGATTTCCTGCTGCCCGACGTGGCGCTGGTCAGCCCGCAGATGACCCTGACCTGCCCGCGCAGCGTCACGGCGGCCAGTGGGGTGGATGCCTTGGTGCATGCCATCGAATCGTATATCTCGGTCAATGCCTCGCCCATCACCGATTCGCTGGCGCTGGGTGCCATCAAGCTGATCGTGCGGGCGTTGCCCAAGGCCTATGCCAACCCCCAGAACCTGCAAGCGCGCGAAGACATGGCCACGGCGAGCCTGATGGCCGGCATGGCTTTCGGCAATGCCGGGGTGGGGGCGGTGCATGCGTTGGCGTATCCGCTGGGTGGGCAGTTCAATATCGCCCATGGGGTGAGCAATGCCTTGTTGCTGCCGTATGTGATGGCGTGGAACAAGCTGGCGTGCATGGAGCGGTTTCGCGATATTGCCGTGGCGATGGGGTTGCAGGTGGGCGCGTTGTCGGATCAGGACGCAGCCGATGCGGCGGTGCAGGCCATGGTGCAACTGTGTGCGGCGGTAGAGATACCCAAGGGGATGCGCAGTTTTGGCGTGCCGGAAGAGGCGATTCCTGAGATGGCGAAGGAGGCCTGCGGGATTGATCGCCTGATGCGCAACAATCCGCGCAAGCTCAGCGCCAAGGATATCGAGCAGATCTACCGAAGCGCCTATTGACCTGTAGCCGCTGCCGCCAGGCTGCGCTGGCCCTGACCTTCACTGCATATCTCCAGTGCAGTGGGAGGGCCAGCGCAGCCTGACGGCAGCGGCTACAGTCCTGGACATTACCCAGCGGCCAACCCCATCCCCTTCGGCTGATGTACAATGCGCGCCACCGTGATTCCAGCCCAGAAAGGTGCGTCATGCAGCCCTTTGCAATTGCTCCGTCCATCCTCTCCGCAGATTTCGCCCGTCTGGGCGAGGAAGTCGACAATGTCTTGGCCGCTGGCGCCGACATCGTCCACTTCGATGTCATGGACAACCATTACGTCCCCAACCTCACCATCGGCCCGATGGTCTGCGCCGCGTTGCGCAAGTACGGCATCACCGCACCCATCGACGCGCACCTGATGGTCAGCCCTGTGGACCGCATCATCGGCGACTTTGCCGAGGCCGGTGCCAGCTTCATCACCTTCCACCCGGAAGCCACCCTGCACGTCGATCGTTCCCTGCAACTGATCCGTGACGGCGGCTGCAAGGCCGGCCTGGTGTTCAACCCGGCCACGCCCCTGGACGTGCTCAAGTACGTGATGGACAAGGTCGACATGATCTTGCTGATGAGCGTCAACCCAGGCTTCGGCGGCCAGAAGTTCATCCCTGGCACCCTCGACAAGCTGCGCGAAGCCCGCGCGCTGATCGACGCCAGTGGCCGTGATATCCGCCTGGAAATCGACGGCGGCGTCAACGTCAACAACATCCGCGAAATCGCCGCCGCTGGCGCCGACACCTTCGTGGCCGGCTCGGCGATCTTCAACGCGCCGAACTACAAGGAAGTCATCGACAAGATGCGCTCCGAATTGGCGCTGGCCCGTTCATGAGCGGCTTCGAGCAGCTGTTTCCGGGCAAGCTGCCACGCCTGGTGATGTTCGATCTGGACGGTACCCTGATCGATTCCGTCCCGGACCTGGCAGCCGCCCTGGACACTACGCTGCTCAAGCTGGGCCGTGCCCCGGCCGGCCTTGAGGCCGCCCGCACCTACGTCGGCAACGGCGCCCGGGTGCTGGTGCGCCGCGGCCTGGCCGGTGGCATGGACCACGCGGCCGTGGGCGAGGCCCAGACCGACGAGGCGCTGGCGCTGTTCATGGACGCCTACGCCAGCGGCCATGAGCTGACCACCGTCTACCCCGGCGTGCGCGAAAGCCTGAAATGGCTGCAGAAGCGCGGCGTGGAGATGGCGCTGATCACCAACAAGCCGGAACAATTCGTGGCGCCCCTGCTGGATGAACTCAAGCTGGGGCGTTTCTTCAAGTGGATCATCGGCGGTGACACGCTGCCCCAGCAGAAGCCCGACCCTGCGGCGCTGCTGTTCGTGATGAAGATGGCCGGGGCCTCGCCGGCCGACTCGCTGTTTGTCGGCGATTCGCGCAGCGACGTGCTGGCCGCCAAGGCCGCCGGCGTACCCTGCGTGGCCTTGAGCTACGGCTACAACCATGGCCGGCCCATCGCCGAGGAGTCCCCGGCAATGGTTATCGACAATCTAAGCGGGCTGATCAGTTGCTTAGATCCGGCGGCTGAGATAACGTTGGGGGCTATCACACCTCCTTCTCGCAGAGATTCCATCGTGGTGGTCACTCGCAAACTCTGGATGAAAGTCATCAAGGCCCTGGCCCGTTGGCGTTGGCGCGCCTGACTTTTACCTGGCCGGCCCTGCCGGCGCGTTTGCATACCTGACCGTTAGTCCCTCATGCCACGAGGCTGATCATGATCCGCGAAGAATTCCTGCGCTTGGCCGCTGCCGGCTACAACCGCATTCCGCTTGCCCGCGAAACCCTGGCTGACTTCGACACCCCGCTGTCGATCTACCTGAAACTGGCCGACGCGCCCAACTCCTACTTGCTGGAGTCGGTGCAGGGCGGCGAGAAGTGGGGCCGCTATTCGATCATCGGCCTGCCGTGCCGCACCGTGCTGCGCGTGCATGACCACCAAGTGATCATTACCCGTGACGGTGTCGAAGTGGAGCGTCATGACCACGTCGAAGACCCGCTGGATTTCGTCGAGACCTTCAAGGCCCGCTACAACGTACCGACCATCCCCGGCCTGCCGCGCTTCAACGGTGGCCTGGTGGGTTATTTCGGTTACGACTGCGTGCGCTATGTCGAGAAACGCTTGGGCAAGTGCCCCAATCCCGACCCTATCGGCGTGCCTGACATCCTGCTGATGGTGTCCGATGCCGTGGTGGTGTTCGACAACCTGGCGGGCAAGATGCACGCCATCGTGCTGGCCGACCCGGCCCAGGCCGATGCGTTCGAGCAAGGCCAGGCGCAACTCGATGAGTTGATGGAAAAGCTGCGCCAGCCGATTACCCCGCGTCGTGGCCTGGAGCTCGACCGTCCGCCCGCGGCCGAGCCTGAATTCCGTTCCAGCTTCACCCAGGAAGACTTCGAACGTGGTGTCGACACCATCAAGGAGTACATCCTGGCCGGCGACTGCATGCAGGTGGTGCCGTCCCAGCGCATGTCCATTGCCTTCAAGGCCGCGCCCATCGATCTGTACCGGGCGCTGCGCTGCTTCAACCCGACCCCGTACATGTACTTCTTCAACTTTGGCGATTTCCACGTGGTGGGCAGCTCGCCGGAAGTGCTGGTGCGGGTGGAAGACAACGAAATCACCGTGCGCCCCATCGCCGGTACCCGCCCACGCGGTGCCAACGAAGAGGCCGACCTGGCGCTGGAGCAGGACCTGCTCAGCGACAAGAAGGAGTTGGCCGAACACCTGATGCTCATCGACCTGGGCCGCAACGATACCGGGCGCGTGTCCGAGATCGGTTCGGTGAAGCTCACCGAGAGGATGGTGATCGAGCGTTATTCCAATGTGATGCACATCGTGTCGAACGTCACCGGCCAGTTGAAAAGCGGCCTGACCGCCATGGACGCCCTGCGCGCCATCCTGCCGGCCGGTACCTTGTCCGGGGCGCCGAAGATTCGCGCCATGGAAATCATCGATGAGCTGGAGCCGGTCAAACGCGGCGTGTATGGCGGCGCGGTGGGCTACTTTGCCTGGAACGGCAACATGGATACGGCCATTGCCATTCGCACGGCCGTGATCAAGGGCGGTGAACTGCACGTACAGGCGGGGGCGGGTATCGTCGCCGACTCGGTGCCGGCCCTGGAGTGGGAGGAAACCCTGAACAAGCGCCGCGCAATGTTCCGCGCTGTGGCGCTGGCCGAACAAACCTCCCCGAAAGACGCCTGAGGAAGCAGACCATGTTGCTGATGATCGACAATTACGACTCTTTTACCTACAACGTCGTGCAGTACCTCGGTGAGCTGGGCGCGGACGTGAAGGTGGTGCGCAACGACGAGGTGAGCATCGCCGACATCGAGGCCATGAACCCCGAACGCATCGTGGTATCGCCTGGCCCGTGCACGCCGAGCGAGGCGGGTATCTCCATCGAGGCCATCCTGCACTTTGCCGGCAAGCTGCCGATCCTGGGCGTATGCCTGGGCCACCAGTCCATCGGCCAGGCCTTCGGCGGTGACGTGGTGCGCGCCCGCGTGGCCATGCACGGCAAGACCAGCCCACTGGTACACGAAGACAAAGGTGTGTTCGAAGGGCTGAACCACCCGCTGACCGTCACCCGCTATCACTCGCTGGTGGTCAAGCGTGAAACCTTGCCCGACTGCCTGGAGCTGACCGCCTGGACCGCCAACGATGACGGTTCGGTGGACGAGATCATGGGCCTGCGCCACAAGACGCTGAACGTCGAAGGCGTGCAGTTCCACCCCGAGTCGATTCTCTCCGAGCAGGGCCACGAGCTGTTCGCCAACTTTCTCAAGCAGACCGGCGGCACTCGTCAGGGCTAAGGAGCCATCATGGATATCAAGAACGCCCTGAACCGCATCGTCGGTCAGCTGGATCTGACCACCGATGAGATGCGCGACGTAATGCGCGACATCATGACCGGGCAGTGCACCGAGGCGCAGATCGGCGCCTTTCTGATGGGCATGCGCATGAAGAGCGAGAGCATCGACGAGATCGTCGGCGCCGTCTCGGTGATGCGCGAGCTGGCACACACGGTTGAACTCAAGACCCTGGACGGCGTGGTCGACATCGTCGGTACTGGCGGCGACGGCGCCAACATCTTCAACGTGTCCACCGCCTCGTCGTTTGTCATCGCGGCGGCCGGCTGCACCGTGGCCAAACACGGCAACCGCGCGGTATCGGGCAAGAGCGGCAGTGCCGACCTGCTGGAAACCGCCGGTGTGTACCTGAACCTGACCCCCGTGCAGGTAGCGCGTTGCATCGACAGCGTGGGCATCGGCTTCATGTTTGCCCAGGCCCATCATGGTGCCATGAAACATGCCGCCGGCCCGCGCCGCGAGCTGGGCCTGCGCACCCTGTTCAATATGGTCGGCCCGCTGACCAACCCGGCGGGCGTCAAGCACCAGGTGGTCGGCGTGTTCAACCGCGCCCTGTGCCGCCCGTTGGCCGAAGTGTTGCACCGTCTTGGCAGCAAGCACGTGTTGGTGGTGCATTCCAAGGACGGGCTGGACGAGTTCAGCCTGGCAGCACCCACCTACGTGGCGGAGCTGAGGAGGGGGGAAATCACCGAGTATTGGGTGGAGCCCGAAGACCTGGGCATCAAGAGCCAGAGCCTGCACGGCCTGTCGGTGGAAAGCCCGCAGGCGTCCCTGGAACTGATCCGCGATGCCCTGGGCAAGCGCAAAACCGAAAACGGCCAGAAGGCCGCCGAGATGATCATCCTCAATGCCGGCGCTGCCCTGTATGCCGCAGACCACGCCTCTTCCCTGAAAGAAGGCGTGGCCTTGGCCCACGACGCGCTGCACACCGGGCTGGCCCGCGAAAAACTCGAAGAGCTGGGCGCCTTTACCGCCGTATTCAAGCAGGAGAATGAAGGATGAGTGTGCCGACGGTTCTGGAAAAGATTCTGGCGCGCAAGGCTGAGGAAGTTGCCGAACGCCTGCAACGCGTCAGCTTCGCCGAGCTTGAGCGCCTGGCCGCTGCCGCCGATGCCCCGCGTGGTTTCGCCAAGGCACTGATCGACCAGGCCGCCACCAAGCAGCCGGCGGTGATTGCCGAAATCAAGAAGGCTTCGCCGAGCAAGGGCGTGATCCGCGAGCACTTCGTGCCTGCCGACATCGCGCAGAGCTACGAGAAGGGCGGGGCGACCTGCCTGTCGGTACTCACCGACATCGACTACTTCCAGGGTGCTGACGCCTACCTGCAGCAAGCGCGCGCCGCGTGCAGCCTGCCGGTGATCCGCAAGGATTTCATGGTCGACCCGTACCAGATCGTCGAGTCGCGTGCCCTGGGTGCCGACTGCGTGCTGCTGATCGTGGCGGCGCTGGACGACGTGAAGATGGCCGAGCTGGAAGCCGCTGCCTTTGGCGTGGGCCTGGACGTGCTGATCGAAGTGCACAACGGTGAGGAGCTGGAGCGCGCACTCAAGCACCTGAAGTCGCCGTTGCTGGGTGTGAACAACCGCAACCTGCACAACTTCGAAGTCAGCCTGGAAAACACCCTGGACCTGCTGCCGCTGATCCCGCGTGAGCGCCTGGTGGTGACCGAGAGCGGCATCCTCAACCGTGCCGATGTGGAACTGATGGAAATCAGCGAAGTGTATTCGTTCCTGGTGGGTGAGGCGTTCATGCGTGCCGAGAGCCCGGGTGATGAGCTGCAGCGCCTGTTCTTCCCCGAGCGCGTACAGGCCTGATTGCAACCGTTCTGAACCGCGTCGTCTGCATCGCGGCCAAGGCCGGCTCCTACACCGTCCGTGGTTGGCCGCGATGCACCCGACGCGGCCTGGCGGCCACTGCTACAGAGGGTTTGCGATGAGTACTGTGCTACAACTCGACACCCAATCCGGCCTTCAGGCCGAACAAGACCTGCTGGCCGCCGTCTGTCGCGGCGAACAGCCTGACGGCCTGCTGTTCTGGCAGTCCACAGACCAGACCCTGGTCATGCCCCGCCGCCTTAATCGCCAACCCGCCTTCGAGTCCGCCTGCGCCGTTTCAGCCGCAGCCGGCTGGCCCGTGCTGCTGCGCGAAACCGGCGGCGAACCGGTGCCGCAATCTGCCGCGACCATCAACGTGGCGCTGGTGTACGTTGCCCCGCGCAGCGAAGGCGATCAAAACCGGATCGAAACGGCCTACCAACGGTTGTGCCAGCCGCTTTGCGACATGGTCACCGCGCTGGGTGGTGAGGCTTCATTGGGGGAGGTGCCCGGTGCTTTCTGCGATGGCCGCTACAACGTCAATATCGACGGCCGCAAATGGGTCGGTACCGCCCAGCGCTGGCGCCAGGGCCTGAGCGGCACGCGGCCTGTGGTGTTGGTGCATGGGGCGATGCTGATGGAAAACCAGCGCGAGTCCATGGTGGCAGCGGTCAACCGCTTCAATCAGGCGTGCGAGTTGCCTCAGCGCTGCGAGGCCAGCAGCCATGTCGGTTTGCATGAGCGCTTTGTAGCGCCGCGGCTGATTGAAAACCTGTACCTGGCCTACGGCCAATTGCTGGCCGACATCCGCAGCAAGGATTAACGGGTACCGTAGACCACCATGGTCTTGCCCTTGACGTTGACCAGGTTGCGCTCTTCCAGATCCTTCAGCACTCGCCCCACCATTTCCCGCGAACAGCCTACGATGCGGCCGATTTCCTGACGGGTGATCTTGATCTGCATGCCATCGGGATGGGTCATGGCATCCGGCTGTTTGCACAGCTCCAGCAGGCAGCGGGCAACGCGCCCGGTCACGTCGAAGAAGGCCAGGTCACCGACCTTGCGGGTGGTGTCACGCAGGCGCTGGGCCATCTGGCAACCCAGGGCGAACATGATTTCGGGGTGCTGCAGCGCGACTTCGCGGAATTTCCCGTAGCTGATTTCCGCCACCTCGCACTCGGTCTTGGCCCTTACCCAGGCACTGCGCTCGTGGCCGTGGGCAGGCGACTCGAACAAACCCAGTTCGCCGAAGAAGTCCCCGGCGTTGAGGTAGGCGAGGATCATCTCGCGGCCGTCATCATCCTCGATCAGGATAGTGACCGAGCCCCTGATGATGTACGACAGGGTGTCCGAATGATCGCCCGCACAGATGATGTTGCTCTTGGCCCCATAGCGGCGGCGCTGGCAATGAGCCAGGAGTTTATCGATGTTCTGTATAGGCGGCGTGAGGGCGACCATGTCTGAATCCCGGGGCAAGACGATCAACGGCAAATGATGGTTAGAGTGCTGGCGCAGCGCCAGTGATTTGGCGCCAGCTTATCAGACGCTCGTTTTATGTATCAGAGAATTTACTAATCACCTTATCGGCAGGCAAGCGCCGGGCTACAGGGCTTATTCGTAGTGCTGTGCTAAGCTGGCCGCCTTTTTTACAGTGGAGTCCTGGTGATGAAGGCACGTATCCAGTGGGCAGGCGAAGCCATGTTCCTCGGCGAATCGGGCAGCGGTCATGTGGTGGTGATGGACGGCCCGCCCGAGAGCGGCGGTCGAAACCTGGGCGTGCGCCCCATGGAAATGCTGTTGCTGGGCCTGGGCGGCTGCAGCAACTTTGACGTGGTCAGCATCCTGAAGAAGTCGCGTCAGCCGGTGGAAAGCTGCGAAGCGTTCCTGGAAGCCGAGCGCGCCACTGAAGACCCCAAGGTATTCACCAAGATCCACCTGCATTTCGTGGTCAAGGGCCGTGGCTTGAAAGAAGCCCAGGTCAAGCGCGCCGTCGAACTGTCGGCAGAGAAGTACTGCTCGGCCTCGATCATGCTGGGCCGCGCAGGCGTGGAAATTACCCACGACTACGAAATCATCGAGCTGGGCTAAGCATCACCAATACCTGTAGCCGCTGCCGCCAGGCTGCGCTGGCCCCTGTGTTCACTGGAGATATCCAGCGTAGATGAGGGCCAGCGCAGCCTGGCGGCAGCGGCTACGGTTTCAGATGCGGTAGGTGCTTTTGGTCATGACCTTGGCCAGCACACTCATGCCGAACCGCACCGGTGCCGGAAAGCGGAAACCACCGGCATCCAGCGCCGAATCGGCATGCTGCTCTTCATCCACGCGCATCTGTTCCAGAATGGCGCGAGACTTCTCGTCCTCCACCGGCAACTGTTCCAGGTGCTCGTCCAGGTGCTTGCACACCTGATGCTCCGTGGCGGCCACGAACCCCAGGCTGACACGATCACTGATCAGCCCGGCCATGGCGCCGATGCCGAACGACATGCCGTAGAACAACGGGTTGAGCACGCTGGGGTGGCTGCCCAATTGACGGATGCGTTGTTCGCACCAGGCCAGGTGGTCCACTTCTTCCTCGGCGGCATGCTCCATCGCCTTGCGTACCTGCGGCAGCTTGGCGGTCAGGGCCTGGCCCTGATACAGCGCCTGGGCGCACACTTCACCGGTGTGGTTGATGCGCATCAGGCCGGCCACATGGCGGGTTTCGTCATCACTGAGTTTAGGGTCCGGCTGGACAATGGCCGGGGACGGCCGCGACGGCTGGCCGCTGAAAGGCAGCAGCGTGCGCATGGCCGTGTCGGCCTGCAGCAGCAGTCGGTCGAGGGGGGAGTAGTGACGTTCGGTAGCCATTGGGCACCTCCGGATAGAATCACGGGGTGCAGTTTAACCCAAAATACCGTGCCAGAGCCTGCGGTTAGTCAACACACCTGTAGCCGCTGCCGCCAGGCTGCGCTGGCCCTGGTGTCCACTGGAGACATCCAGCGTAGATGAGGGCCAGCGCAGCCTGACGGCAGCGGCTACATGGGATCAGCCCGGCGGCCAGTGCATCTGGCGTTGTCCCAGCACATGCATATGAATGTGATAAACGGTCTGCCCGCCCAATTCATTGCAGTTCATCACCACGCGGAAACCTTCCTCGCAGCCCAGCTCCTTGGCCAGCCGCTGTGCGGTGAACAGAATATGACCGGCCAGGCCCTTGTCTTCCTCGGTGAGGTCGTTGAGGGTGCGGATGGGCTTCTTCGGGATCACCAGGAAATGCACCGGTGCCTGGGGCGCGATATCGTGGAAGGCCAGTACCTGGTCGTCCTCGTAGATGATCTTGGCAGGGATTTCCCTGTTGATGATCTTGGTGAACAGAGTATCCACAACGGTTGCTCCATGTTTGACGTCGGGCTTGAGTGTACTCAGGCCTGCCTGCTTCGCCCAGCATTTTGCATGAGGGTGTTGCCTGCGCATTGGCACTGTGGGAGCGGGCTCTGCCCGCGAAGAGGGCGCCATGGTGTTTCAGCTAATTCGCGGTGTTCTTTTCGCGGGTAGAACCCGCTCCCACAGGGTGCTCAGCGGGGGCGGTAGGCGCGGTTGATGGCGCCGGTGATCTTGCGCACCAGCCAGCGCGAGCCCAGCCGGGCGCCATAGGTCAGCAGGCGATTGCGGCGCCCGGGGATGATCACTGCACGGTTGCGCGCTAATGCCCGCACCGTGAACAGCGCCACTTCCTCAGGGCTGAGCACGCGCTGGCTGTCGGCCAGGCGTTCGATCACCCGTCGCGACGAGCGCACCGGCCCTGGGCACAATACCGAGACCTTGACCCCGGACTGGCGCAGTTCCTCGCGCAACCCTTCGGAAAAACTCAGCACGTAGGCCTTGCTGGCGGCATAGCTGCTCATCCATGGCCCCGGCTGGAAGGCCGCCAGGGAGGCAACGTTGAGGATCTGCCCGCCACCCTGCACCGCCATGGCATTGCCGATCACATGGCACAGCCGCGCCAAGGCCAGGATATTAACCTCGATAAGATCCTGTTCCTGCATCCAGTCCTGCGCCAGGAAATGCCCGTACGAACGCAGGCCCGCGCAGTTGATCAGCAGGTCAATGTGACGGCTGCTCTCTTCGAGTTCCATCAACAACCCGGACAACCGCAGCGGTTCGCTCAAATCGCAGGCGCGGAACAGCACCTCCACGCCGAAGCGTTGAGTCAGTTCGGTGGCCACAGCTTCCAGTGCGTCGCGCTGGCGGGCAACCAGAATCAGGTTGCGGCCACGCCGGGCGAGGGCTTCGGCCAGCGCAAGGCCCAGCCCTCTGGATGCGCCAGTGATCATGGCGTAACGGGTCATGCAGTTCTCCATACGAACGCCCCTGGCCACGACTCGTCAATGAGGCGGGCGCAGAGGGGGCGCTAGTCTACAGCGGGAGAGGCCGTTGTGCCGAGTCAGATTGCCTGGGAGTGGCGGGCTACCGAGGCGAAACCGCCCAGCAGGCCGGCCATGAACACCAGCGCCAGGAAAGCGACCCACAGCCAGGCCAGCACTTTTACCGCGGTGCTGTTGGGTGGGGCAGGCGGCCCGTATTGATTGACCCCGGGGTTGCCCGGCACGGCCATCACCACAAACGGAAACACACTGCCCACGAACGGCACCAGGTTGAGCAGCCACATCCAGCCGGTCCAGCCGGCGTCATGCAGGCGTTGCACGCTGATTTGCACGTTCATGGTGATGAAGGCCGCGACGGCGATGGCGCCCAGGCCAATGGCCAAGGGCTTTGAGACGGCGGCCAGGGCGAGGCAGATAAACATCGCCGCACACGCGCCCAGTGTCAGGGCCATGGACCAGCCCAGGTAGCGCACCCGGCCGATTCGCCCCTGCACGGTCATGACCTTCAGCGGGCCATAAATCGCTACCTGCGGCGCAACCTGCGATTGTGGCGGCGCATAGGGTGAAAAGGGCTGCTCGACGGGCTCGACCTTTTCCAGGCTCAGCTCAACCTGGGCTTCTTCTTCAAGGCGAGCATCGACGCCAGCCTGATGCAAAGCCGCGAGGTATTTTTGCGCGGCATCCGCGGCAAGATTGCGCTTGAGGGCAACCTTGCGGCCGGTAAACAGTTTTTCCACGGCCAGCGAATCGCTTTTGAACAGCTGGGCGAGGTTGGCCTTGGCGGTTTCCAGGTCGACCCCCGGCAAGGGGCTGCCTTCGAAGACGATCTTGAACAGTGTTGTCATGTGGGCGTCCTTGTCGTTTGAGCGGGGCCGGTTCAACGCGGCCAATAATCGGGAAGGCGAGTGGCCAGTACCAGCGCCTTGCGGTATTCGTGGTCCAGTCGCCCAATCAGTTCATCGGCGGTAGGCACGTCTTCTATACCCCCAACCCCCTGGCCTGCCGACCAAATGGTTTTCCACGCCTTGGCTTCGTCATCGATGGGCTTGAGTTTGGCTTGCGCACCGGCGGCGGCCAGCGTGGCCAGGTCAAAGCCGGCCTCCTCAAGGCTGCGGCGCATGAAGCTTGCCGGTACCCCCGATACCGCTGGGGTGTGAATGATGTCGGCAGCGCGGGAAGCCAGCACCATGTCTTTGTAGGCCTGCGGTGCATGGCTTTCCTGGCAGGCAATAAAGCGTGTGCCCAGGTAGGCCAGGTCAGCCCCCAGCAGTTGTGCGGCGAGAATCTCGCGCCCGTGGTTGATGCACCCGGCCAGCAGTAGGGTCTTGTCGAAAAACTGCCGGATCTCGGCCACCAGGGCGAACGGGCTCCAGGTGCCGGCATGCCCACCGGCGCCGGCAGCGACTGCGATCAGGCCATCGACGCCTACCTGTGCCGCCTTTTCGGCATGCCTGCGGGTAGTCACGTCATGAAACACCAGGCCGCCATAGCTGTGCACGGCGTCCACCACCTCCTTGGCGGCGCCCAGGCTTGTGATGATGATCGGCACTTTGTGCTCGATGCAGATGGCCAGATCCGCTTCCACGCGCGGGTTGCTGCTGTGCACGATCAGGTTGACCGCGTACGGCGCTGGCTTCTCGAGCGTGGCCAGGCCTGCTTCGATTTCTTCCAGCCACTGCTTGAAGCCTGCACTGTCACGCTGGTTCAGCGCCGGGAAGCTGCCGACGATGCCGTTGCGGCAGCAGGCCAGCACCAGTTGCGGGTTGGAGATCAGAAACATCGGGGCTGCCACCACCGGCAGACGCAGGCGTTGGTCCAGCAATGGGGGCAGTGACATGACGGTTCTCGCTTCAGTGGTGGGTTAATGTCAGAACGGTTTGACCACGACCAGAATTACGATAGCCAGCAAAAACAGAACGGGAACTTCGTTGAACCAGCGATAAAAGACATGAGAGCGGGTGTTTTCGCCACGGGCAAAGCGTTTCACCTGGGCGCCGCACATATGATGGTAGCCAATCAGCAGAAACACGAAGGTCAGTTTGGCGTGCAGCCAGCCTTGGCTCAGGTAGCCGGGGATCAGGTAAACCAGCCAGGCGCCGAACACCAGGGTGGCGATCATCGACGGGCCCATGATGCCGCGGTACAGCTTGCGCTCCATCACCATGAAGCGTTGCTTGCTGACGTCGTCCTCGCTGCTGGCGTGGTAGACGAACAGGCGGGGCAGGTAAAACAGGCCGGCAAACCAGCAGACCATGCTGATGATGTGCAGCGCTTTGATCCATAGATAGAGCATTTTCTTGGGATTCCAGGTTCACGGTAGCGCCGATAGTAGTTCCCCTTGCTGCCGCACGTCACCTCAACGGTTGTTAGCAGATGCTCTGGGCCCGTATTATCAGCGGTTTCCTAGTCGGTTCGTTGAAAAGGGGCAGGTATATGGTCAAGGTCGGTATCGTCGGCGGCACGGGTTACACCGGGGTCGAACTGCTGCGTCTGTTGGCATCGCATCCGCAGGCAGAAGTCGCGGTCATCACCTCGCGTTCCGAGGCGGGCACGTCGGTGGCTGACATGTACCCCAACCTGCGCGGTCACTACGACAACCTGTGTTTCAGCGTGCCGGACACCAAGACCCTGGGCGCCTGTGACGTAGTGTTCTTCGCCACCCCGCACGGTGTTGCCCATTCCCTCGCCGGTGAACTGCTGGCGGCCGGCACCAAGGTCATCGACCTGTCGGCTGACTTCCGCCTGCAGGACGCCGAAGAATGGGCCAAATGGTATGGTCAGCCGCACGGCGCCCCCGAGCTGCTGAAAGACGCGGTATACGGCCTGCCCGAGGTCAACCGCGAGCAAATCCGCAATGCCCGCCTGATCGCCGTGCCGGGTTGCTACCCGACCGCTACCCAGTTGGGCTTCCTGCCATTGCTGGAAGCGGGCCTGGCCGACGCCTCGCGCCTGATCGCCGACTGCAAGTCGGGTGTCAGCGGCGCCGGTCGCGGTGCTGCCGTGGGTTCGCTGTTCTGCGAGTCCGGCGAAAGCATGAAGGCCTACTCGGTCAAGGGGCACCGTCACCTGCCGGAAATCACCCAGGGGCTGCGCCGCGCCGCTGGCGGTGACGTAGGCCTGACCTTCGTGCCGCACCTGACGCCGATGATCCGCGGTATTCACTCCACCCTGTATGCAACCGTCGTGGACAAGGCCGTGGACCTGCAGGCGCTGTTCGAGAAGCGTTACGCCGACGAGCCGTTCGTCGACGTCATGCCGGCCGGCAGCCACCCGGAAACCCGCAGCGTGCGCGGTGCCAACGTCTGCCGTATCGCCGTGCACCGTCCACAGGGCGGTGACCTGGTGGTAGTACTGTCGGTAATCGACAACCTGGTCAAGGGTGCGTCGGGCCAGGCGGTGCAGAACCTCAATATCCTCTTCGGCCTCGATGAGCGCCTGGGCCTGTCCCACGCGGGCATGCTGCCGTAAATGCCACGGCCGGCGCCTTGTGCGCCGGCCAGCGCACAATTGTTGACCCTTTTTCTGGGAGAAGCGGATAATGGCGCCATTACGTTTTATGGCGGCTTACGCCGGGAGAGAGTCAGCATGAGCGTCGAATCCTTCACACCCACGGCTTTGCAATTCACCCACGGTGCTGCGCACAAGGTGAAGAGCCTGGTCGATGAAGAAGGCAATGAGCGTCTGAAACTGCGGGTTTTCGTGACCGGTGGCGGTTGCTCGGGCTTCCAGTACGGCTTCACCTTCGATGAAGATGTGGCCGAAGATGACACCATCGTCGAGCGCGAAGGCGTAAGCCTGGTGGTCGATCCGATGAGCTTCCAGTACCTGGCAGGCGCGGAAGTGGACTACCAGGAAGGTCTGGAAGGCTCGCGTTTCGTGATCAACAACCCCAACGCTTCCACTACCTGCGGTTGCGGTCAGTCGTTCTCGATCTGACGGTTGTGCAATGAAAAACGCCGCGTTCATACGCGGCGTTTTGCTTTCTGCGATTCAGGCGGGGTAGATCGCCCCGAGCACCCGTAGCCCCCGTGCCCCGGTGACGCTGGGGCGGTTGGCAGAGATGCCCTCCAGGCAGCAGCGGGCCAACCAGGCGAATGCCATGGCTTCAACCCAGTCCGGGTCCACGCCATGGCTGGCGGTGCTGTCGACGCGGGTCTGGGGCAGCAACTGCGCCAGGCGGGCCATCAGCGTCTGATTGTGCACGCCGCCGCCGCAGACCAACAGCTCATCAGTCTGTGGCTGCGCCTGGCGCAGGGAGTCGACGATGCTGCGGGCGCTGAGCTCCAGCAGCGTCGCTTGTACGTCGGCGTCGGTGATGCTTGGCAGACGGGCCAGATGCGCCTGCAGCCAGGGCAGGTTGAACACTTCGCGACCGGTGCTCTTGGGGCCGGTACCGGCGAAGAACGGATCGCTCAGCAGTGAGGCCAGCAGTGCAGGATGTACCTGGCCGGTGGCGGCCCAGGCGCCATCGCGATCGTAGTCCAGGCCTTGGCGCAGGTTGATCCAGGCGTCCAGCAACACGTTGCCAGGGCCGCAATCGAAACCGCTGACGGGCTTGTCCGGCTCGATCAGGCTCAGGTTGCTGAAGCCGCCCACGTTCAATACCGCCAGATGATGGCCTGGGGTGGTGAACAGCGAGTCGTGGAAGGCGGGTACCAAGGGGGCGCCCTGGCCACCGGCTGCCACGTCACGGCGACGGAAGTCGGCCACGGTGGTGATGCCGGTCAGCTCTGCCAGCAGCGCCGGGTTGCCGATCTGGATAGTGAAACCGCGTGCAGGCTCATGGCGCACGGTCTGGCCGTGGCTGCCGATGGCGCGGATATCCGCGACCGTCAGGCCTTGCTCCTGCAGCAGGGCATGGATGCCCTCGGCGGCCAGCGTAGCCCACTGGTTCTCCGCCAGCGCTGCCCGGGCAATCTCGTCCGGGCCGCTGGCACACAGAGCCAGCAGGTCGCCGCGCAGCTTGGGCGGCATCGGCACATAGTGGCTGGCCACAAGGCGCAGGGAAGCGCCTTGTTCCACCAGTGCAATGTCCAGCCCGTCCAGGCTGGTTCCGGACATCACGCCGATATAGAGGGCCATGACTTATTTCTTGCTCGCAACCATGGTGGATTTCTCCTGGTCCATCTGTGCCATCAGGGGTTGAGCGACCTGCATGAAGCGGGCCTTCTCGTTCTTGGCGATCGGGTCGGCCATGGGCAGTTTCTGGCCCAGGGGGTCGACGTGTACGCCGTTGACCTGGAACTCGTAGTGCACGTGCGGGCCGGTAGAAAGGCCAGTAGTACCAATGTAGCCGATAACCTGGCCCTGCTTGACCGCCGAGCCGGCATGAATGCCCTTGGCGAAGCCCTGCATGTGCCCGTAGAGGGTCTTGTAGGTCTTGCCGTGGGCGATGATCACGGTGTTGCCGTAACCGCCGCGACGCCCGGCCAACTCGACCTTGCCGTCACCGGTGGCCTTGATTGGCGTGCCGCGCGGGGCCGCGTAGTCCACGCCCTGGTGCGCGCGGATCTTGTTCAGGATGGGGTGGAAACGGCCTACCGAGAAGCGCGAACTGATGCGGGCGAAGTCCACCGGCGAGCGCACGAAGGCCTTGCGCATGCTGTTGCCTTCGGCGGTGTAGTAGTTGGTGGTGCCCTGTTTGCTGGTGTAGCGCACGGCGGTGTAGGTCTTGCCGCGGTTGGTGAAGCGGGCGGCGAGGATGTTGCCGGTACCGATCACCTTGCCGTTGAGCACCTTCTGTTCGTACATCACGTCGAAGACGTCGCCCTGGCGGATGTCCTGGGCGAAGTCGACGTCGTAGTTGAAGATGTTGACCAGGTCCATCACTTGATTGTGGGACAGACCGGCGCGCTGGCCGGACAGCGACAGCGAGTTCTTGATCACGCCGTGGGCATAGGCCTCGCGCGTGGTCGGCTTGATCACGTCGCGGTTGAAGGCAAAGCCTTTGGCGCCGCGTACCAGGCGGATGGTCTCGGTGTTGCTGAGCTTGGTGTGTAGGCTGGTCAGCTGGCCTTCGGGGCTGATTTCGAACTCCAGCACCTGGCCGTTCTTGAGTTGGGCGAACTGCTTGGCCTGCTTGTCGCTGGACATTACTTCCTGGGCGGCGGTGGCGGGCAGGCCGGCCTCTTCGAACAGCTTGGACAGGGTGTCGCCCCTGCGCACGGTCACTTCGCGGTGGCCAGGGGCTTTCTTGTCGCTGTCATCGGCCTTGGCGACCGGTGCCGGTGTGGCGGCGTCTGCGGTGTTGCTGTCCTGATCGTCTTCGTTGTCGATGTGCGCGAAAGGCGCCTGCACGGCTTCCTGTTCACCCAGGTCGGTGGACGGGGCGTCCTGCTGGGCCTGCTTGAGCTGGTCGGCCGGGGTCTGCATCTCCAGGGGGGCGGAGGTGCGTTTGGCCTCTACTTCGCTGGAGGGAAACACCAGCAGGGCAAGGCTGAGAAGGGCGGCGATGCCGCTGGCAGCCAGTAGATGACTCTTCGGATAAAGCGGGGGCGCTTTAGGCGGTTCAGTGGTCATAGGTAATTTTGACTTTGAAAAAAGATGAAATGGAATAGATGAATGACATGATAAAGATGAAATAACTGTATAAAATATAACCAAATCCTTTCCAAAGCAAGCTCGCAGACGCCTCGACCCGCAGCTGGGGTCACATGCAAGCCAAAAACTTGTATTTGGTGCCTGATCTTGTATGTTGGTCCTCTTTGAATCTTTGCCTTGCGGGTTGGTTATGAAGTCGGTTGAAGAGCAGCTAGCGCTGATCAAACGTGGTGCGGAAGAGGTACTGGTCGAGTCCGAACTGGTCGAGAAGCTCAAGCGTGGCGAGCCGCTGCGCATCAAGGCTGGCTTCGACCCGACGGCGCCTGACCTGCACCTGGGCCACACCGTGCTTATTAATAAGCTGCGCCAGTTCCAGGAGCTGGGGCATCACGTGATCTTCCTGATCGGGGATTTCACCGGCCTGATCGGCGACCCAAGCGGCAAGAGCGCTACCCGTCCGCCGCTGACCCGCGAGCAGGTACTGGCCAACGCCGAAACCTACAAGGCCCAGGTATTCAAGATCCTCGACCCGGCCAAGACCGAGGTGGCATTCAACTCCACCTGGATGGACGCCATGAGCCCGGCCGACTTCATCCGCCTGTCGTCGCAGTACACCGTGGCGCGCATGCTGGAGCGCGATGACTTCGACAAGCGCTACAAGTCCAACCAGTCCATCGCTATCCACGAGTTCCTGTACCCGCTGGTGCAGGGCTACGACTCCGTTGCCTTGAAGGCCGACGTGGAGTTGGGCGGTACCGACCAGAAGTTCAACCTGCTGATGGGTCGCGAGTTGCAGCGCGCCTATGGCCAGGAAGCGCAGAACATCGTGACCATGCCGTTGCTGGAAGGTCTGGATGGCGTGAAGAAGATGTCCAAGTCCCTGGGCAACTATGTAGGTATCCAGGAAGCGCCGGGCGTGATGTACAGCAAGCTGGTGTCCATCCCGGATGCGCTGATGTGGCGTTACTTCGAGCTGTTGAGCTTCCGCTCGATGGACGAGATCAACGGCTTCAAGGCTGACGTCGAGGCTGGCGCCAACCCGCGTGACATCAAGATCAAGCTGGCTGAAGAGATTGTTGCTCGTTTCCATGGCGAGGAAGCGGCTGCCAACGCGCACCGTGGCGCGGGTAACCGTATGAAGGATGGCGAGCTGCCGGATGATCTGCCTGAGGTTGAGGTGACTGCTGCTGAGGATATGCCGATTGCTGCCATTCTGAACCAGGCCGGCCTGGTGAAGAACTCGGCGGCTGCTCGCGACCTGTTGTCGGCGGGTAGTGTGCGTATTGATGGTGAGGTGGTTGATCGTGGGTTTGTCTTTGCCGTGGGGGCGACGCATGTCTGCCAGGCGGGGAAGAAGGCGTTTGCGCGGATTACCTTGAAACAGGGGTGATTGGCGGGTGTAGGTGGTAGCTATATA
>NZ_JBWBQF010000001.1:7070000-7147500 GCF_056278815.1 Pseudomonas sp. TE3644
CGATATCGGTAACAGCTCTTAACTGGGTCTGTAGCTCAGTTGGTTAGAGCGCACCCCTGATAAGGGTGAGGTCGGCAGTTCGAATCTGCCCAGACCCACCAGTTTCTTGTTGGGGCCATAGCTCAGCTGGGAGAGCGCCTGCCTTGCACGCAGGAGGTCAGCGGTTCGATCCCGCTTGGCTCCACCACCCCTTGTTACCCTGTCAAAGCTTAGAAATGAGTATTCGCATCGAATATTGATTTCTGAACTTTATCAGAATCGTTCTTTAAAAATTTGGGTATGTGATAGAAAGATAGACTGAACGTTACTTTCACTGGTAACGGATCAGGCTAAGGTAAAATTTGTGATTCAAATTGCAAATTTTCGGCGAATGTCGTCTTCATAGTATAACCAGATTGCTTGGGGTTATATGGTCAAGTGAAGAAGCGCATACGGTGGATGCCTTGGCAGTCAGAGGCGATGAAAGACGTGGTAGCCTGCGAAAAGCTTCGGGGAGTCGGCAAACAGACTGTGATCCGGAGATGTCTGAATGGGGGAACCCAGCCATCATAAGATGGTTATCTTGTACTGAATACATAGGTGCAAGAGGCGAACCAGGGGAACTGAAACATCTAAGTACCCTGAGGAAAAGAAATCAACCGAGATTCCCTTAGTAGTGGCGAGCGAACGGGGACCAGCCCTTAAGTGGCTTTGAGATTAGCGGAACGCTCTGGAAAGTGCGGCCATAGTGGGTGATAGCCCTGTACGCGAAAATCTCTTGGTCATGAAATCGAGTAGGACGGAGCACGAGAAACTTTGTCTGAATATGGGGGGACCATCCTCCAAGGCTAAATACTACTGACTGACCGATAGTGAACTAGTACCGTGAGGGAAAGGCGAAAAGAACCCCGGAGAGGGGAGTGAAATAGATCCTGAAACCGTATGCGTACAAGCAGTGGGAGCAGACTTTGTTCTGTGACTGCGTACCTTTTGTATAATGGGTCAGCGACTTATATTCAGTGGCGAGCTTAACCGAATAGGGGAGGCGTAGCGAAAGCGAGTGTTAATAGCGCGTTTAGTCGCTGGGTATAGACCCGAAACCGGGCGATCTATCCATGGGCAGGTTGAAGGTTGGGTAACACTAACTGGAGGACCGAACCGACTACCGTTGAAAAGTTAGCGGATGACCTGTGGATCGGAGTGAAAGGCTAATCAAGCTCGGAGATAGCTGGTTCTCCTCGAAAGCTATTTAGGTAGCGCCTCATGTATCACTGTAGGGGGTAGAGCACTGTTTCGGCTAGGGGGTCATCCCGACTTACCAAACCGATGCAAACTCCGAATACCTACAAGTGCCGAGCATGGGAGACACACGGCGGGTGCTAACGTCCGTCGTGAAAAGGGAAACAACCCAGACCGTCAGCTAAGGTCCCAAAGTCATGGTTAAGTGGGAAACGATGTGGGAAGGCTTAGACAGCTAGGAGGTTGGCTTAGAAGCAGCCACCCTTTAAAGAAAGCGTAATAGCTCACTAGTCGAGTCGGCCTGCGCGGAAGATGTAACGGGGCTCAAACCATGCACCGAAGCTACGGGTATCATCTTATGATGATGCGGTAGAGGAGCGTTCTGTAAGCCTGTGAAGGTGAGTTGAGAAGCTTGCTGGAGGTATCAGAAGTGCGAATGCTGACATGAGTAACGACAATGGGTGTGAAAAACACCCACGCCGAAAGACCAAGGTTTCCTGCGCAACGTTAATCGACGCAGGGTTAGTCGGTCCCTAAGGCGAGGCTGAAAAGCGTAGTCGATGGAAAACAGGTTAATATTCCTGTACTTCTGGTTATTGCGATGGAGGGACGGAGAAGGCTAGGCCAGCTTGGCGTTGGTTGTCCAAGTTTAAGGTGGTAGGCTGAGATCTTAGGTAAATCCGGGATCTTAAGGCCGAGAGCTGATGACGAGTTGTCTTTAGACGACGAAGTGGTTGATGCCATGCTTCCAAGAAAAGCTTCTAAGCTTCAGGTAACCAGGAACCGTACCCCAAACCGACACAGGTGGTTGGGTAGAGAATACCAAGGCGCTTGAGAGAACTCGGGTGAAGGAACTAGGCAAAATGGCACCGTAACTTCGGGAGAAGGTGCGCCGGTGAGGGTGAAGGACTTGCTCCGTAAGCTCATGCCGGTCGAAGATACCAGGCCGCTGCGACTGTTTATTAAAAACACAGCACTCTGCAAACACGAAAGTGGACGTATAGGGTGTGACGCCTGCCCGGTGCCGGAAGGTTAATTGATGGGGTTAGCTAACGCGAAGCTCTTGATCGAAGCCCCGGTAAACGGCGGCCGTAACTATAACGGTCCTAAGGTAGCGAAATTCCTTGTCGGGTAAGTTCCGACCTGCACGAATGGCGTAACGATGGCGGCGCTGTCTCCACCCGAGACTCAGTGAAATTGAAATCGCTGTGAAGATGCAGTGTATCCGCGGCTAGACGGAAAGACCCCGTGAACCTTTACTATAGCTTTGCACTGGACTTTGAATTTGCTTGTGTAGGATAGGTGGGAGGCTTTGAAGCGTGGACGCCAGTTCGCGTGGAGCCATCCTTGAAATACCACCCTGGCAACTTTGAGGTTCTAACTCAGGTCCGTTATCCGGATCGAGGACAGTGTATGGTGGGTAGTTTGACTGGGGCGGTCTCCTCCTAAAGAGTAACGGAGGAGTACGAAGGTGCGCTCAGACCGGTCGGAAATCGGTCGTAGAGTATAAAGGCAAAAGCGCGCTTGACTGCGAGACAGACACGTCGAGCAGGTACGAAAGTAGGTCTTAGTGATCCGGTGGTTCTGTATGGAAGGGCCATCGCTCAACGGATAAAAGGTACTCCGGGGATAACAGGCTGATACCGCCCAAGAGTTCATATCGACGGCGGTGTTTGGCACCTCGATGTCGGCTCATCACATCCTGGGGCTGAAGCCGGTCCCAAGGGTATGGCTGTTCGCCATTTAAAGTGGTACGCGAGCTGGGTTTAGAACGTCGTGAGACAGTTCGGTCCCTATCTGCCGTGGACGTTTGAGATTTGAGAGGGGCTGCTCCTAGTACGAGAGGACCGGAGTGGACGAACCTCTGGTGTTCCGGTTGTCACGCCAGTGGCATTGCCGGGTAGCTATGTTCGGAAAAGATAACCGCTGAAAGCATCTAAGCGGGAAACTTGCCTCAAGATGAGATCTCACTGGAACCTTGAGTTCCCTGAAGGGCCGTCGAAGACTACGACGTTGATAGGTTGGGTGTGTAAGCGCTGTGAGGCGTTGAGCTAACCAATACTAATTGCCCGTGAGGCTTGACCATATAACACCCAAGCAATTTGAGCGGAAGCCAGATTGCGGTGTTGTGAAGATGATACGAACCGAAAGTTTGCGATTCACAAATACCATCACATACCCGATTCGCTGGTGTGCCTCCCAAAGGGCATCCTGGCTACAGAATTTCTTGACGACCATAGAGCATTGGAACCACCTGATCCCATCCCGAACTCAGCAGTGAAACGATGCATCGCCGATGGTAGTGTGGGGTTTCCCCATGTGAGAGTAGGTCATCGTCAAGATTAAATTCCGAAACCCCCATCTGCGAAAGCAGGTGGGGGTTTTGTCTTTATGGCCTTGAATTCACGGACAGCAGTCCTGGCCTCATCGCATCGTAGCCGCTGCCGCCAGGCTGCGCTGGCCCCAAGCCCCACCGAAAATCTCCAGCGCACACCAGGGCCAGCGCAGCCTACGGCAGCGGCTACAGGCGCCTACCTACACCTTTCTATGCAACAGCCACCAGCATGGCTATCATGCCTGCCTCATTGTGAGGCGAATTCTGCATGTTGACGTTGTTGAAGCTTTTGAAGGATGGTCGCTTCCATTCCGGGCAAGCATTGGGGGCCGCGCTGGGTATCAGCCGCAGCGCGGTATGGAAGCAGCTGCAGCACCTTGAAGCGGAACTCAATCTGCCTATCCACAAGGTGCGTGGCCGCGGTTATCAGCTGGCTGCACCTCTTGCGCTGCTCGATGCCGAGGCTATCGACACCTACGCCGGTGCCAAAGCCTGGCCCACCTTTGTATTCGACTCTATCGACTCCACCAATGCCGAAGCGTTGCGTGCGGTTGATCGTGGTGAAACGGCGCCGTTCCTGGTCCTGGCCGAGCGTCAGTCGGCAGGCCGGGGGCGTCGCGGCCGCACCTGGGTAAGCCCCTTCGCCGAAAACCTGTATTACAGCCTGGTGTTGCGCATAGAAGGCGGAATGCGCCAGCTCGAGGGCTTGAGCCTGGTGGTCGGCCTGGCGGTCATGCAGTCCCTGCGTGAGTTGGGTATCAGCAAGGCAGGCCTTAAGTGGCCGAATGATGTGCTGGTGGATCAGCGCAAGATCGCCGGCATTCTCCTGGAGCTGGTAGGCGACCCTGCGGACGTATGCCATGTGGTGCTGGGTATCGGCATCAACGTGAACATGCAGTCTACCGATGCTGTCGATCAGCAGTGGACCTCCATGCAATTGCAGGCGGGCAGGGCAGTTGACCGCAATCAATTGGTAGCACTGCTCAACCAGCGCCTGCAGGAATACCTGGCATTGCACCGGGAGAAGGGCTTTGCGGCCATTCAACCGCTGTGGGAGGCCAATCATGCATGGCAAGGGCGCGCGGTGTCGTTGATTGCGGGCGTCAACCAGGTGGATGGTGTAGTACTTGGCATCGATCATCAGGGCGCCCTGCGCCTGCAGGTCGATGGCGTGGAAAAAAGCTTTAGTGGCGGTGAGCTCAGCCTGAGGTTGCGCAATGATTCTTGAGCTGGACTGCGGTAACAGTTTTATCAAATGGCGATTGATTGCGGTCGAAGGTGGCCCGCGGGTGATGGGTGGGGTGGTAGACAGCGATCAGGCACTGGTCGATGCGCTGACAGCCATCGATGGCCTGCACTTGCGCCATTGCCGCTTGGTAAGCGTCCGTAATGAGGATGAAACCACTCAATTGACCGGCACACTGGCTCAAGCCTTCGGCGTGCAGTCGGCGTGCGTACGGCCTGCGCAAATCCTAGCCGGCGTACGCAATGGCTACCAGGAGTTCGAGCGCTTGGGGCTGGACCGCTGGGTTGCGTTGGTGGCGGGTTATCGCCTGGCAGGCGGCGCCTGCGTAGTCATCGACCTGGGTACGGCGATCACCTCGGACTTTGTCGATGCTGCAGGCGAGCACGTGGGTGGCTTCATCTGCCCAGGTATGCCCCTGATGCGCAGCCTGCTGCGTACGCACACCAGGAAGATCCGCTACGACGACCAATCCGCCGAGCGCGCCCACGGCAGCCTTGAGCCGGGGCGCAACACGGTGGAAGCGGTAGAGCGCGGCTGCGCGCTGATGATGCGCGGTTTTGTGCAGACGCAGCTGGAGCACGCCACGCAGCTGTGGGGCGATGGTTTCCAGCTCTACCTGACAGGTGGGGACGCCGAACTGGTGAAAGATGTAGTGCCCCAGGCGAAGGTTGTGCCTGACCTGGTATTCGTTGGCCTAGCCATCGCTTGTCCGATTGCCTGAGGTGCCTATGCGCTGGCTATTTCTGCTGCTTTTGATTCTCAACGTTTTCTACTATGTGTGGCATCAACAGGAAGCGCCGCTGCGGCCCAAGGAAATTGCTTCGCTTTCCCTCTATAAGGGCGCGCAGCAGGATATCCGCCTGTTGAGCGAGTCCGATGATGCGCGTGCGCGGGCAGCGGCGGCAGCCAAATCGGAAAGTCGTGATGAAAACTGTCTCTACCTGGGTGGTTTTTCCAAGGCTGAACAGCTTGCCCCGATCGAACAGCGCCTCACCAGCCTGGATATTTCCTCTCGTGCGGTGCCGATCAGCGCTCCTGAGGGGCTTTCTCACTGGCTGCGGATTTCGCCCGAAAGCCGGCGTTTGCTGGACGAAACCCTGCTCCAGAGACTTTCCAATGATTTCAAAGACTTAAAACAGAAAATAATGTTGTGTGGGGGGTTGCAAGCTCCTTGAATCCTGCATAGAATGGCGCCCGCTCCACAGCGATAAGCGGAAACGCTCAAGGTGTGAAGCGACTGTCAAACGAAGCTAACTTTCAGATTTAATTGAAAAAAACGCTTGACAGCAGGACGGCAAAGGTTGATAATGCCGCCCACGTTCAGGAGGGGTTCCCGAGCGGCCAAAGGGATCAGACTGTAAATCTGACGTCTCAGACTTCGAAGGTTCGAATCCTTCCCCCTCCACCAATTTAGCGTGAGCAGCAAGCTCCGCGGGTATAGTTTAGTGGTAGAACCTCAGCCTTCCAAGCTGATGATGCGGGTTCGATTCCCGCTACCCGCTCCAAGTTTGCTGGTTGTGCAAAGTGTTTCGCTCTTGTAGCTCAGTTGGTAGAGCACACCCTTGGTAAGGGTGAGGTCAGCGGTTCAAATCCGCTCAAGAGCTCCATTACTCAGGCAGATATGAAAATATCTGCCTTTGTTTTATAAGTGGTTGAAATCACTTGTTCAGGCCTGCATAATGGTCGGCCTGATTATGTTTTAGGTCAGTAGCTCAATTGGCAGAGCGACGGTCTCCAAAACCGTAGGTTGGGGGTTCGATTCCCTCCTGACCTGCCAGATTCACACGGTGATGTCTGGCTTTCTTTTTACAGGATCCTCCTAGATGACCCCTAAGGCTGAAGCCCAAGACTCTCGCTTTGATCTGCTCAAGTGGCTGGTTGTTGTCGCTTTGGTGGTGGTTGGCGTGGTTGGTAATCAGTATTACCACGCGTCTCCGATCCTGTACCGGGTGCTTGCACTGCTCGTCATTGCTGGTGTAGCTGCGTTCACCGCGCTGCAGACTGCCAAAGGCAAGTCGTTCTTCGTCCTGGCAAAGGAAGCTCGTACCGAAATCCGTAAAGTCGTATGGCCAACTCGCCAAGAGACCACGCAGACCACCCTGATCGTAGTGGCGGTCGTTCTGGTCATGGCGTTGCTGTTGTGGGGTCTTGAT
The DNA here is from genome assembly GCF_056278815.1 of Pseudomonas sp. TE3644. Taxonomy (NCBI): domain Bacteria; kingdom Pseudomonadati; phylum Pseudomonadota; class Gammaproteobacteria; order Pseudomonadales; family Pseudomonadaceae; genus Pseudomonas; species Pseudomonas sp. TE3644. Next base: position 7,076,953 of record NZ_JBWBQF010000001.1, read on the forward strand.
TCCCTGCTCGGCTGGCTTGTTTCCTTGATCGTCGGCTAAGGGTGTCCCGTGGCTAAGCGTTGGTACGTTGTGCATGCCTACTCGGGTTACGAGAAGCATGTTATGCGCTCTTTGGTTGAGCGTGTAAAGCAAGCTGGCATGGAAGACGGTTTTGGCGAAATTCTGGTCCCCACTGAAGAAGTGGTAGAGATGCGCAATGGCCAGAAGCGCAAAAGCGAACGTAAGTTCTTCCCAGGCTATGTGCTTGTCCAGATGGAAATGAGTGAGAGCACTTGGCACTTGGTCAAGGATACTCCTCGCGTGATGGGTTTCATCGGCGGTACTGCCGACAAGCCTGCACCAATCACCGACAAGGAAGCTGAAGCTATCCTGCGTCGTGTCGCTGATGGCAGCGACAAGCCTAAGCCCAAGACTCTGTTCGAGCCGGGTGAGGTTGTTCGCGTTACCGATGGTCCTTTTGCGGATTTCAACGGTACCGTCGAAGAAGTCAATTACGAAAAGAGTCGGATCCAAGTGGCCGTGCTTATTTTCGGACGCTCTACTCCGGTAGAGCTCGAGTTCAGCCAGGTCGAAAAGGTCTGACTGAAGGCATATCCCATGCCCCGCAGGCGTAAGCTGCGGGGTTTTGTCGTCTCTGGGATAAAACGCAAGCAACCGGGGAGCCTTGATTGGCGCTTGTACCCGATATTGGAGTAGCTCATGGCTAAGAAAATCACGGCTTACATCAAGCTGCAAGTAAAGGCCGGCCAGGCCAACCCTAGCCCGCCCGTCGGCCCGGCTCTGGGTCAACATGGTGTGAACATCATGGAATTCTGCAAGGCCTTCAACGCCCGTACTCAGGGTCAAGAAGCCGGCCTGCCGACTCCAGTTATCATCACTGTTTACAGTGACCGTAGCTTCACCTTCGAAACCAAAAGCACCCCAGCTTCGGTTCTGCTGAAGAAAGCTGCTGGCCTGACCAGCGGTTCCGCTCGTCCGAACACCGTTAAAGTCGGTACCGTGACCCGCGCTCAGCTGGAAGATATCGCCAAGGCAAAAAATGCTGACCTGACCGCTGCTGACATGGACGCCGCCGTGCGCACCATCGCTGGCTCGGCTCGCAGCATGGGCCTCAACGTGGAGGGTGTGTAATGGCTAAGCTGACCAAGCGCCAAAAGGCTATTGCTTCCAAAATCGAAGCTGGCAAAGTCTACAACTTCGAAGAAGCCGCCACTCTGCTGGCCGAGCTGTCGACCGTCAAGTTCAGCGAGTCGTTCGACATCGCCGTGAACCTGGGCGTTGACCCACGTAAATCCGACCAGGTCGTACGTAGCGCTACCGTGCTGCCACACGGCACTGGCAAGACCGTACGTGTAGCTGTCTTCACCCAAGGTCCAGCTGCTGAAGCTGCCCTGGCTGCAGGCGCAGACCGCGTTGGCATGGACGACCTGGCTGCCGAAATGAAAGGCGGCGACCTGAACTATGACGTAGTTATCGCATCCCCGGATGCAATGCGCGTTGTAGGTCAACTGGGTCAGATCCTGGGTCCACGTGGCCTGATGCCTAACCCGAAAGTCGGTACCGTGACTCCAGACGTAGCCAACGCGGTTAAAAACGCCAAGGCTGGTCAGGTTCGCTACCGCACCGACAAAAACGGCATCATCCACACTTCCGTTGGCAAAGTCGGCTTCGAAGCCGTCAAGCTGAAGGAAAACGTTGAAGCCCTGATCGCTGATCTGAAGCGTATCAAGCCAGCTTCCTCGAAAGGTATCTACGTCAAGCGCGTCACCCTGAGCACCACTATGGGCCCAGGTCTGGTGATCGATCAGGGTTCCCTGACTGCGTAAGACTGAGGCGGGCAGCGAGTAACATCGCTGCCCACCGTAAAAAATTGGGGTCCCTGCTTTGCGGGGGCTATCCAAGACCGTAGGCGGCGCAAGCCTTAAACCACAAGCCTACGCAGATGGTGCTCCCGGTTCCTTCTGGAACTAGACACCAAAACGACATCCGGCCTCGGCCAGATGAAACGGTAACAAGCAGGAGTTAAACCCGTGGCAATTAAACTCGAAGACAAGAAGGCCATCGTCGCTGAAGTCAACGAGGCTGCCAAAGGTGCCCTGTCCGCTGTCGTGGCTGATGCCCGTGGTGTGACTGTAGGCGCTATGACCGGACTCCGTAAAGAGGCCCGCGAAGCTGGCGTATACGTACGTGTTGTACGTAACACCCTGCTCAAGCGCGCTGTTGAAGGCACCGATTACTCGATCCTCAACGACGTGTTCAAAGGCCCGACCCTGATCGCTTTCTCTACCCAACACCCGGGCGCTGCTGCCCGTCTGTTCAAAGAGTTTGCCAAGGGTCAGGACAAGTTCGAGATCAAGGCAGCTGCGTTCGAGGGCAAGTTCCTCGCAGCTAATCAGATCGACGTACTGGCAACACTGCCGACTCGTGACGAAGCAATTTCTCAGCTGATGAGCGTGATTCAAGGCGCTACCAGCAAATTGGCTCGTACCCTGGCGGCAGTTCGCGACCAGAAAGAAGCCGCAGCAGCCTAAGGCCGCTTCGCTTCTCGCGTTTTTTGTTTATTTCGATGGTCGCGTAGGCCGTCCCCCAATTCAGGAAAAGAGTCATGTCCGTTACTCAAGAGCAAATCCTCGAAGCCGTTGGCGCAATGTCCGTAATGGAAGTTGTTGAGCTGATCAAAGCTTTCGAAGAAAAATTCGGTGTTACCGCTGCTGCTGCATCGGCTGGTCCAGCTGCTGCTGCCGCCGTTGTTGAAGAGCAAACCGAGTTCAACGTTGTTCTGGTTGAAGCCGGCGAGAAGAAAGTCAACGTGATCAAGGCCGTTCGTGAACTGACCGGTCTGGGCCTGAAAGAAGCCAAAGAGAAAGTTGACACCGCTCCTCAGGTCGTTGCTGAAGGCGTTTCGAAAGAAGCTGCTGCTGACGCTGCCAAGAAGCTGGAAGAAGCTGGCGCCAAAGTCGAAATCAAGTAATTTCGACCTTGCGTCTCCAGCCTGAGCGTCAAGCGAACGGCTGATGGCTGGTGGCTCTTGCCACCGGCCTTTTTCCGTTATTGGCAGCCGACCAGGTCGGCGCCAGTAACGTGCTTCAACCACCGATAATGGTGGCGCAAACCAAGGGGTTTGCACGATTTTCTGGCTGCTCCCCGTCGGGAGGAGCCAAACAAGCAGGTGACCAAGCTGGGGAACGCTGATGGCTTACTCATACACTGAGAAAAAACGTATCCGCAAGGACTTTAGCAAGTTGCCGGACGTCATGGACGTACCGTACCTCTTGGCTATCCAGCTGGATTCGTATCGCGAATTCTTGCAGGCGGGCGCGACCAAGGACCAGTTCCGTGACGTCGGTCTGCATGCGGCCTTCAAATCCGTTTTCCCGATCATCAGCTACTCCGGCAACGCTGCTCTGGAGTACGTTGGTTATCGCCTGGGCGAACCGGCCTTTGATGTCAAGGAATGCGTATTGCGCGGCGTAACGTACGCCGTACCTTTGCGGGTAAAAGTACGCCTGATCATTTTCGACAAAGAATCGTCGAACAAAGCGATCAAGGACATCAAGGAGCAGGAAGTCTACATGGGGGAAATCCCCCTGATGACCGAGAACGGTACCTTCGTAATCAACGGTACCGAGCGCGTTATCGTCTCCCAGTTGCACCGTTCGCCAGGTGTGTTCTTCGACCACGACCGTGGCAAGACTCACAGCTCCGGCAAACTGTTGTACTCGGCCCGCATCATTCCTTACCGCGGCTCGTGGCTGGACTTCGAATTCGATCCGAAAGACTGTGTATTCGTCCGTATCGACCGTCGTCGCAAGCTGCCTGCATCGGTACTGCTGCGCGCCCTGGGTTATGGCACCGAGGAAGTCCTCGATGCGTTCTACACCACCAACGTATTCCACGTGCAGGGCGAGAAGCTCAGCCTGGAACTGGTGCCTCAGCGCCTGCGCGGTGAAATCGCAGCCCTGGATATCCTCGACAATACCGGCAAGGTAATCGTCGAGCAGGGTCGTCGTATCACTGCCCGTCACATCAACCAGTTGGAAAAGGCCGGCATCAAAGAGCTGGAAGTTCCGCTGGACTACGTGCTGGGTCGCACTACTGCCAAGGCCATCGTTCACCCGGCAACGGGCGAGATCCTGTGCGAGTGCAACACCGAGCTGAGCACCGACCTGCTGGTCAAGATTGCCAAGGCCCAGGTTGTCCGCATCGAAACGTTGTACACCAACGACATCGATTGCGGTCCGTTCATCTCCGACACGCTGAAGATCGACTCCACCGCCAACCAACTGGAAGCGCTGGTCGAGATCTACCGCATGATGCGTCCTGGCGAGCCGCCAACCAAGGACGCTGCCGAGACCCTGTTCAACAACCTGTTCTTCAGCCCTGAGCGCTACGACCTGTCTGCTGTAGGTCGCATGAAGTTCAACCGTCGTATCGGTCGTACCGAGATCGAAGGTTCGGGCGTGCTGAGCAAGGACGACATCGTTGCCGTACTGAAGACTCTGGTCGACATCCGTAACGGCAAAGGCATCGTCGATGACATCGACCACCTGGGTAACCGTCGTGTTCGCTGCGTAGGCGAAATGGCCGAGAACCAGTTCCGTGTTGGCCTGGTGCGCGTTGAGCGTGCGGTCAAGGAACGTCTGTCGATGGCAGAAAGCGAAGGCCTGATGCCTCAGGACCTGATCAACGCCAAGCCGGTAGCGGCCGCGGTGAAAGAGTTCTTCGGCTCCAGCCAGCTGTCGCAGTTCATGGACCAGAACAACCCGCTGTCGGAAATTACCCACAAGCGTCGTGTCTCTGCACTCGGCCCTGGTGGTCTGACCCGTGAGCGCGCAGGCTTCGAAGTTCGTGACGTACACCCGACTCACTACGGTCGTGTATGCCCGATCGAGACCCCTGAAGGTCCGAACATTGGTCTGATCAACTCCCTGGCTGCGTACGCTCGTACCAACCAGTACGGCTTCCTGGAAAGCCCGTACCGCGTTGTTAAAGAGGGTGTGGTCACCGACGAGATCGTGTTCCTGTCCGCCATTGAAGAAGCCGATCATGTGATCGCGCAGGCTTCGGCGACCATGAACGAGAACAAGGTCCTGATCGACGAGCTGGTTGCCGTACGTCACCTGAACGAATTCACCGTGAAGGCGCCCGAAGAAGTTACCCTGATGGACGTTTCGCCCAAACAGGTAGTTTCGGTTGCAGCCTCGCTGATTCCGTTCCTGGAGCACGACGACGCCAACCGTGCGTTGATGGGTTCCAACATGCAGCGTCAAGCTGTACCGACCCTGCGCGCCGACAAGCCGCTGGTAGGTACCGGCATGGAGCGCAACGTTGCCCGTGACTCCGGCGTTTGCGTCGTGGCCCGTCGTGGCGGCGTGATCGACTCGGTCGATGCCAGCCGTATCGTTGTTCGCGTAGCGGACGATGAAGTCGAGCCAGGCGAAGCCGGTGTAGATATCTACAACCTGACCAAATACACCCGTTCGAACCAGAACACCTGCATCAACCAGCGTCCGCTGGTAAGCAAGGGTGACCGCGTTCAGCGTAGCGACATCATGGCCGACGGCCCGTCCACCGACATGGGTGAACTGGCGCTGGGTCAGAACATGCGCATCGCGTTCATGGCCTGGAACGGTTTCAACTTCGAAGACTCCATCTGTCTGTCGGAGCGTGTGGTTCAGGAAGACCGCTTCACCACGATCCACATCCAGGAACTGACCTGTGTGGCCCGTGACACCAAGCTTGGCCCAGAGGAAATCACCGCTGACATCCCGAACGTGGGTGAAGCAGCGCTGAACAAGCTGGACGAAGCCGGTATCGTTTACGTGGGTGCCGAAGTTGGCGCCGGCGACATCCTGGTCGGCAAGGTCACTCCGAAAGGCGAGACCCAACTGACTCCGGAAGAAAAACTGCTGCGCGCCATCTTCGGTGAGAAAGCCAGCGACGTTAAGGACACCTCCCTGCGCGTGCCTACCGGCACCAAAGGTACTGTCATCGACGTCCAGGTCTTCACCCGTGACGGCGTAGAGCGTGACGCTCGTGCACTGTCGATCGAGAAGAGCCAGCTGGACGAGATCCGCAAGGATCTGAACGAAGAGTTCCGTATCGTCGAAGGCGCAACCTTCGAACGTCTGCGTCAGGCCCTGGTTGGTCAGATCGTCGACGGTGGTGCCGGCCTGAAGAAAGGTCTGGAAATCACCAACGAAGTTCTGGACGGTCTGGAGCATGGCCAGTGGTTCAAACTGCGCATGGCCGAAGACGCCCTCAACGAACAGCTGGAGCGTGCCCAACAGTACATCGTTGACCGTCGCCGTCTGCTGGACGACAAGTTCGAAGACAAGAAGCGCAAACTGCAGCAGGGCGATGACCTGGCTCCAGGCGTGCTGAAAATCGTCAAGGTTTACCTGGCAATCCGTCGCCGCATCCAGCCGGGCGACAAGATGGCCGGTCGTCACGGTAACAAAGGTGTGGTCTCCGTGATCATGCCGGTTGAAGACATGCCGCACGATGCCAATGGCACCCCGGTGGACGTGGTCCTCAACCCGCTCGGCGTACCTTCGCGTATGAACGTCGGTCAGATTCTGGAAACCCACCTGGGCCTCGCGGCCAAGGGTCTGGGCGAAAAGATCAACCGCATGCTCGAAGAGCAGCGTAAAGTCATCGAACTGCGCAAGTTCCTCACCGAGATCTACAACGAGATCGGTGGCCGCCAAGAGAACCTGGAAAGCTTCAGCGACCAGGAAATCCTGGACCTGGCGAAGAACCTGCGTGCCGGCGTTCCAATGGCTACCCCGGTATTCGACGGTGCCAAGGAAAGCGAGATCAAGGCCATGCTGAAACTGGCAGACCTGCCAGAAAGCGGCCAGATGCAGCTGTTCGACGGTCGTACCGGCAACAAGTTCGAGCGTCACGTAACTGTTGGCTACATGTACATGCTGAAACTGAACCACTTGGTGGACGACAAGATGCACGCGCGTTCCACTGGTTCCTACAGCCTGGTTACCCAGCAGCCGCTGGGTGGTAAGGCTCAGTTCGGTGGTCAGCGTTTCGGGGAGATGGAGGTCTGGGCACTGGAAGCTTACGGCGCCGCCTACACCCTGCAAGAAATGCTCACAGTGAAGTCGGACGATGTGAACGGTCGTACCAAGATGTACAAAAACATCGTGGACGGCGATCACCGTATGGAGCCGGGCATGCCCGAGTCCTTCAACGTGTTGATCAAAGAGATTCGTTCCCTCGGTATCGATATCGATCTGGAAACCGAATAACACGCGACGCGAATCGGGAGCAGGCCCCTAAAGCCTGCTCCCTGCTCCGCCAGGAGGAAAGGCCTTGAAAGACCTACTGAATTTGCTGAAAAACCAGGGTCAAGTCGAAGAGTTTGACGCAATCCGTATCGGGTTGGCGTCGCCTGAGATGATCCGTTCGTGGTCGTTCGGTGAAGTTAAAAAGCCGGAAACCATCAACTACCGTACGTTCAAACCTGAGCGTGACGGCCTGTTCTGCGCCAAGATCTTTGGCCCAGTCAAGGACTACGAGTGCCTGTGCGGTAAGTACAAGCGCCTGAAACACCGTGGTGTGATCTGCGAGAAGTGCGGCGTTGAAGTTGCACTGGCCAAGGTTCGTCGTGAGCGCATGGCGCACATCGAACTGGCATCGCCTGTCGCCCACATCTGGTTCCTGAAATCGCTGCCGTCGCGTATCGGCCTGCTGATGGACATGACCCTGCGTGATATCGAACGCGTTCTCTACTTCGAGAGCTATGTCGTTATCGACCCGGGCATGACTACCCTGGAGAAGGGTCAGCTGCTGAACGACGAGCAGTACTTCGAAGCCCTCGAAGAGTTCGGTGATGACTTCGACGCCCGCATGGGTGCCGAGGCTGTCCGCGAACTGCTGCACGCCATTGACCTGGAACACGAGATCGGCCGCCTGCGCGAAGAGATTCCGCAGACCAACTCGGAAACCAAGATCAAGAAGCTGTCCAAGCGCCTGAAGTTGATGGAAGCCTTCCAGGGTTCCGGCAACCTGCCTGAGTGGATGGTGTTGACCGTTCTGCCGGTTCTGCCGCCAGATCTGCGTCCACTGGTCCCACTGGATGGCGGTCGCTTCGCGACTTCCGACCTCAACGATCTGTATCGTCGAGTGATCAACCGTAACAACCGTCTGAAGCGTCTGCTGGACCTGTCGGCCCCTGACATCATCGTGCGCAACGAAAAGCGCATGCTGCAGGAAGCGGTCGATGCCCTGCTGGACAACGGTCGTCGCGGTCGCGCCATCACCGGTTCGAACAAGCGTCCTCTGAAATCCCTGGCTGACATGATCAAGGGTAAGCAAGGTCGTTTCCGTCAGAACTTGCTCGGTAAGCGCGTTGACTACTCCGGTCGTTCGGTAATTACCGTAGGCCCGACCCTGCGCCTGCACCAGTGCGGTCTTCCGAAGAAGATGGCCCTGGAGCTGTTCAAGCCGTTCATCTTCGGCAAGCTGGAAATGCGTGGTCTGGCGACCACCATCAAGGCCGCCAAGAAGATGGTCGAGCGCGAGCTGCCAGAGGTATGGGACGTTCTCGCCGAAGTGATTCGCGAACACCCGGTACTGCTCAACCGTGCACCGACCCTTCACCGTCTGGGTATCCAGGCGTTTGAACCAGTACTGATCGAAGGTAAGGCTATCCAGCTGCACCCTCTGGTCTGTGCTGCGTACAACGCCGACTTCGACGGCGACCAGATGGCGGTCCACGTACCGCTGACCCTGGAAGCCCAGCTCGAAGCCCGTGCGCTGATGATGTCGACCAACAACATCCTGTCGCCAGCCAACGGTGAGCCAATCATCGTTCCTTCGCAGGACGTTGTACTGGGTCTGTACTACATGACCCGTGAAGCGATCAACGCCAAGGGCGAAGGCCGCGTGTTTGCCGACCTGCAGGAAGTCGACCGCGTATTCCGCGCCGGCGAAGCAGCTCTGCACGCAAAAATCAAAGTGCGCATCAACGAGACTGTAAACGATCGTGATGGCGGCAGCGTCAAGAACACCCGTATCGTCGACACCACCGTCGGCCGTGCGCTGCTGTTCCAGGTCGTTCCACCAGGCCTGTCGTTCGACGTCGTCAACACGCCGATGAAGAAGAAGGCGATCTCCAAGCTGATCAACCAGTGCTACCGCGTGGTTGGTCTGAAAGAGACCGTTATCTTCGCTGACCAGTTGATGTACACCGGTTTCGCCTACTCGACGATTTCGGGTGTTTCCATCGGTGTTAACGACTTCGTTATCCCGGATGAGAAAGCTCGCATCATCGGTACCGCGACCGACGAAGTGAAAGAGATCGAAAGCCAATACGCTTCCGGCCTGGTAACCCAGGGCGAGAAGTACAACAAGGTGATCGACCTCTGGTCCAAGGCCAACGACGAAGTTTCCAAGGCGATGATGTCCAACCTCTCGAAAGAGAAGGTCATCGACCGCCACGGCAACGAAGTTGACCAGGAATCCTTCAACTCGATGTACATGATGGCTGACTCCGGTGCCCGGGGTTCGGCAGCTCAGATTCGTCAGCTGGCCGGTATGCGTGGTCTGATGGCCAAGCCGGACGGCTCGATCATCGAGACGCCAATTACCGCGAACTTCCGTGAAGGTCTGAGCGTACTCCAGTACTTCATCTCGACTCACGGTGCTCGTAAGGGTCTGGCGGATACCGCGTTGAAAACCGCTAACTCCGGTTACCTGACTCGTCGTCTGGTAGACGTGGCGCAAGACTTGGTGGTTACCGAGATCGACTGCGGCACCGAGCAGGGTCTGCTGATGACCCCGCACATTGAAGGCGGCGACGTTGTAGAGCCGCTGGGTGAGCGTGTACTGGGCCGTGTTATCGCCCGTGACGTGTTCAAGCCAGGCACCGACGAAGTCATCGTCCCTGCCGGCACCCTGGTAGACGAGAAGTGGGTAGAGTTCATCGAACTCAACAGCATCGACGAAGTGATCGTTCGCTCGCCGATCAGCTGTGAAACCCGCTACGGCATCTGCGCCAAGTGCTACGGTCGTGACCTGGCTCGTGGTCACCAGGTGAACATCGGTGAAGCGGTCGGCGTTATCGCTGCCCAGTCCATCGGTGAGCCGGGTACCCAGCTGACCATGCGTACGTTCCACATCGGTGGTGCTGCAAGCCGTACCTCGGCTGCCGACAGCGTCCAGGTGAAGAACGGTGGTGTGGTTCGTCTGCACAACCTGAAACACGTTGAGCGTGCCGACGGCAACCTGGTTGCTGTGTCGCGTTCCGGTGAGCTGGCTATCGCCGACGACTTCGGTCGTGAGCGCGAGCGTTACAAGCTGCCATACGGTGCTGTGATCTCGGTGAAGGAAGGCGACAAGGTCGACGCTGGTGCCATCGTGGCCAAGTGGGACCCGCACACCCACCCGATCGTTACCGAAATGAAAGGTACCGTGACCTTCGTGGGCATGGAAGAAGGTATTACGATCAAGCGCCAGACCGACGAACTGACCGGTCTGACCAACATCGAAGTACTGGACGTCAAAGACCGTCCTGCAGCTGGTAAAGAAATCCGACCAGCGGTCAAGATGGTAGGTGTCGATGGTAAGGATCTGCTGCTGCCAGGTACCGACGTACCGGCTCAGTACTTCCTGCCGGCCAACGCCCTCGTCGGTGTTGCGGATGGTGTGCAAGTGGGTGTGGGTGACGTTATCGCCCGTATTCCACAAGAAACCTCCAAGACCCGTGACATCACCGGTGGTCTGCCACGCGTTGCCGACTTGTTCGAAGCGCGTCGTCCGAAAGAAGCCTCGATTCTGGCTGAAGTCAGCGGCACCATCGCGTTCGGTAAAGAGACCAAGGGCAAGCGCCGTCTGGTCATTACCCCGAACGACGGCAGCGATCCGTACGAGGAGCTGATTCCGAAGTGGCGTCACCTGAACGTCTTCGAAGGCGAGCAAGTGAACCGCGGCGAAGTTATCTCCGACGGTCCTAGCGATCCGCACGACATCCTGCGTCTGCTGGGTGTGAGCGCGCTCGCCAAGTACATCGTCAACGAGATCCAGGACGTTTACCGTCTGCAAGGCGTGAAGATCAACGACAAGCACATCGAGACCATCCTGCGTCAGATGCTGCGCAAGGTCGAGATCTCCGAGTCGGGCGATTCGAGCTTCATCAAGGGCGACCAGATGGAACTCACCCAGGTTCTGGGCGAGAACGAGCGTCTGGCTGGCGAAGACAAGTTCATCTCCAAGTACACCCGTGTACTGCTGGGGATCACCAAGGCTTCGCTGTCCACCGAATCGTTCATCTCGGCGGCTTCCTTCCAGGAAACCACTCGCGTACTGACCGAAGCGGCGGTAACCGGCAAGCGCGACTACCTGCGCGGCCTGAAAGAAAACGTGGTCGTGGGTCGTCTGATCCCGGCGGGTACCGGTCTGGCATACCACAGCGAGCGCAAGCGTCGCCGTGATGCTGACAAGCCGTTGCGTGTAAGCGCCAGCGAAGTCGAAGCAGCACTGACTGAAGCGCTGAACTCCAGCGGTAACTGAACAAAGTAGGGCCCTGGACTCTGCGATCGAAGGATTCGGACACACAATGTCCGAATCCGGCTGGTCGGGGAGGGCAGGGCCTTGCCTTGACTGGGGACAAGATCCTCTTTAGACTCTTGTACCCCTAAATCTGGCGGGACGTATGTCCTGCCATTTTGCTTTTCTTGCAAGACAATAGCGTCGCAAGACAACAGTGGAGCTAGTAGATGGCAACTATCAACCAGCTGGTACGTCAGCCGCGTAAGCGTATCGTCGAGAAATCCGACGTACCTGCGCTGCAGAACTGCCCGCAACGTCGTGGCGTGTGCACCCGTGTGTACACCACCACGCCGAAAAAACCTAACTCGGCACTGCGTAAAGTATGCCGTGTGCGCCTGACCAACGGTTTCGAGGTTTCCTCGTACATCGGCGGTGAAGGCCACAACCTGCAAGAGCACAGCGTGGTACTGATCCGCGGCGGTCGTGTAAAAGACTTGCCAGGTGTTCGTTACCACACCGTTCGCGGCTCCCTGGATACCTCCGGCGTTAAAGGTCGTAACCAAGGTCGTTCGAAGTACGGTACCAAGCGTCCGAAGTAATGGCCGCTTGCAGCACATTGCAATTATCTATTTTTCTGAGTCGATAAGAGTAAGGTCGGGTCCCGCACCTCAGGGTGGGATGTCCCGAGCTAACCTGAAGACCGTTTGAGGGCTTATCCATGCCAAGAAGACGCGTAGCAGCCAAGCGCGAAGTGCTTGACGATCCAAAATACGGCAGCCAAATCCTGGCCAAGTTCATGAACCACGTGATGGAAAGCGGCAAGAAAGCCGTTGCCGAGCGTATCGTTTATGGCGCGCTGGACAAGGTTAAAGAACGCAAGAACAGCGACCCACTGGAAATCTTCGAGAAAGCTCTCGACGCCATCGCTCCGCTGGTCGAAGTAAAGTCGCGCCGTGTAGGCGGTGCTACTTACCAGGTTCCGGTCGAAGTTCGTCCTTCCCGTCGTAACGCCCTGGCAATGCGCTGGCTGGTAGACTTCGCGCGCAAGCGCGGTGAAAAGTCGATGGCTCTGCGTTTGGCCGGCGAACTGTTGGACGCTGCTGAAGGCAAAGGTGCTGCAGTTAAGAAGCGTGAAGACGTTCACCGTATGGCTGAAGCCAACAAAGCGTTCTCGCACTACCGCTTCTAAATCCAGCGTCAATAATTTTGCGAGGGCTTTATGGCTCGTACAACTGATATCAAACGCTACCGTAACATCGGTATCGTTGCTCACGTGGACGCGGGTAAAACCACGACTACTGAGCGCGTCCTGTTCTACACAGGCGTGAACCACAAAATGGGCGAGGTGCATGATGGCGCCGCGACCATGGACTGGATGGTGCAAGAGCAGGAGCGGGGTATTACCATTACTTCCGCTGCTACTACTGCCTTCTGGGCTGGTTCCGTCAAGCAGTTCGAGAAGCACCGCTTCAACATCATCGATACCCCCGGCCACGTTGACTTCACCATTGAAGTAGAACGTTCGCTGCGCGTACTCGACGGTGCTGTCGTTGTGTTCTGCGGTACTTCGGGCGTTGAGCCACAGTCGGAAACCGTATGGCGTCAAGCCAACAAATACGGCGTTCCACGTCTGGTTTACGTCAACAAGATGGACCGTCAAGGTGCCAACTTCCTGCGCGTAGTCGGTCAGATCAAGCAGCGCCTGGGTCACACCCCGGTGCCGATCCAGCTGGCCATCGGTGCGGAAGATGAGTTCCAGGGTCAAATCGACCTGATGACCATGGAAGCCGTGTACTGGGATGACGCTGACAAGGGCATGGCCCCTCGTCGCGAAGCTATCCCTGCCGAGCTGCAGGAACTGGCTGAAGAGTGGCGCAGCAACATGGTTGAGGCTGCCGCCGAAGCCAGCGAAGAGCTGATGAACAAGTACCTGGAAGGCGAAGAGCTGTCGATCGAAGAGATCAAGGCTGCTCTGCGTCAGCGTACTATCGCCGGCGAAATCGTTCTGGCCGTTTGCGGTTCCTCGTTCAAGAACAAGGGCGTGCCCCTGGTTCTGGACGCCGTTATCGACTACCTGCCAGCACCAGTCGACATTCCTGCCATCAAGGGTTCCGACCCGGATGACGAGACTGTTGCCATGGAGCGTCATGCAGACGACAGCGAGCCGTTCTCGGCTCTGGCGTTCAAGATCGCTACCGACCCATTCGTGGGTACCCTGACCTTCGCTCGCGTTTACTCGGGCGTGTTGAGCTCCGGCGACGGCGTGATCAACTCGGTCAAGGGCAAGAAAGAGCGCGTGGGTCGTATGGTGCAAATGCACGCAAACACCCGTGAAGAGATCAAGGAAGTACGCGCTGGTGACATCGCGGCCCTGATCGGCATGAAGGACGTCACCACTGGTGACACCCTGTGCTCTGCTGACAAGCCAATCATCCTGGTTCGCATGGACTTCCCGGAGCCGGTTATTTCGGTTGCCGTTGAGCCAAAAACCAAGGATGACCAGGAAAAAATGGGTATCGCTCTGGGCAAACTTGCTCAGGAAGACCCTTCTTTCCGCGTCAAGACCGACGAAGAGACTGGTCAAACGATCATCTCGGGTATGGGCGAGTTGCACCTGGACATCCTGGTTGACCGGATGCGCCGTGAGTTCAACGTTGAAGCCAACATCGGTAAACCACAGGTTTCTTATCGTGAGAAGATCACGAAGAACTGTGAGATCGAAGGCAAGTTCGTTCGCCAGTCCGGCGGCCGTGGCCAGTTCGGCCATTGCTGGATCCGTTTTGCTCCGGCAGACGAAGGTCAGGAAGGTCTGGTATTCGTGAACGAAGTAGTTGGTGGTGTGGTTCCTAAGGAATACATCCCTGCTATCCAGAAGGGCATTGAAGAGCAGATGAAGAACGGTGTTGTTGCCGGCTATCCGCTCATCGGCCTGAAGGCTACTGTGTTCGATGGCTCTTACCACGACGTCGACTCCAACGAGATGGCGTTCAAGGTGGCAGCCTCCATGGCGACCAAGCAACTGGCTACCAAAGGTGGCGGTGTTGTTCTTGAGCCGATCATGAAGGTTGAAGTTGTAACACCTGAGGACTACATGGGCGACGTGATGGGTGACCTGAACCGTCGTCGCGGTCTGATCCAGGGTATGGAAGACACGGTTTCCGGCAAAGTTATCCGCGCCGAAGTTCCGTTGGGTGAGATGTTCGGTTATGCGACCGACGTCCGTTCCATGTCTCAGGGTCGCGCGAGCTACTCTATGGAATTCTCCAAATACTCCGAAGCTCCGTCGAATATCGTCGAAGCTATCGTTAAAAAACAAGGCTGATTCAGCCCCTTTAGGCTAGGAGTTCACTGTCGTGGCTAAAGAAAAATTTGATCGTTCCCTACCTCACGTAAACGTTGGCACCATCGGCCACGTTGACCACGGTAAAACCACTCTGACCGCTGCTCTGACTCGCGTCTGCTCCGAAGTTTTCGGTTCGGCCATCGTCGACTTCGACAAGATCGACAGCGCCCCAGAAGAAAAAGCTCGCGGTATCACCATCAACACCGCTCACGTTGAGTACAACTCGACTATTCGTCACTACGCTCACGTTGACTGCCCAGGTCACGCTGACTACGTGAAGAACATGATCACCGGTGCTGCCCAGATGGACGGCGCGATCCTGGTTTGCTCGGCCGCCGATGGTCCGATGCCACAAACCCGTGAGCACATCCTGCTGTCCCGTCAGGTTGGCGTTCCGTACATCGTGGTCTTCCTGAACAAGGCTGACCTGGTAGACGACGCTGAGCTGCTGGAACTGGTTGAGATGGAAGTTCGTGACCTGCTGTCGACCTACGACTTCCCAGGCGACGACACTCCGATCATCATCGGTTCGGCTCGTATGGCGCTGGAAGGCAAAGACGACAACGAAATGGGCACCACTGCCGTTCGTAAGCTGGTCGAAACTCTGGACACCTACATCCCAGAGCCAGAGCGCGCTATCGACAAGCCGTTCCTGATGCCAATCGAAGACGTATTCTCGATCTCGGGTCGCGGTACTGTTGTTACCGGCCGTATCGAGCGTGGTATCGTCCGCGTCCAGGACTCCCTGGAAATCGTTGGTCTGCGTGACACCACCACCACCACCTGCACCGGTGTTGAGATGTTCCGCAAGCTGCTGGACGAAGGTCGTGCTGGCGAGAACTGCGGCGTTCTGCTGCGTGGTACCAAGCGTGACGACGTTGAGCGTGGCCAGGTTCTGGTCAAGCCAGGTTCGGTCAAGCCGCACACCAAGTTCACCGCAGAAGTCTACGTTCTGTCGAAAGAAGAAGGCGGCCGTCACACTCCGTTCTTCAAAGGCTACCGTCCTCAGTTCTACTTCCGTACCACTGACGTGACCGGTAACTGCGAACTGCCAGAAGGCGTTGAAATGGTAATGCCAGGTGATAACATTCAGATGACTGTTACCCTGATCAAAACCATCGCAATGGAAGACGGCCTGCGTTTCGCAATCCGTGAAGGCGGTCGTACCGTCGGCGCTGGCGTAGTAGCCAAAATCATCGAGTAATCGATGATCGCTTGAGAAAGGCCCCCGCTTTTGCGGGGGCTTTTTTATTGGGTTGACACCCAGTCAGGCGGTCTATAGAATCACGCCTCCTTTTAACGGGCGTAGTGCGCCCGGTGGGAATAGCAGCCTGGAGTCTGAAATCCAATGCAAAATCAGCAAATCCGTATCAGGTTGAAGGCTTTTGACCATCGCCTGATCGACCAATCCACCCAGGAAATCGTGGAAACCGCGAAACGTACTGGTGCTCAAGTGCGTGGTCCAATTCCACTGCCTACTCGCAAAGAGCGGTTCACCGTTCTGGTCTCCCCGCACGTCAACAAAGACGCGCGTGACCAGTACGAGATCCGTACTCATAAGCGCGTTCTGGACATCGTCCAGCCAACGGATAAAACCGTTGATGCGCTGATGAAGCTTGATCTTGCGGCAGGTGTGGAAGTGCAGATCAGCCTCGGCTAAGACAGGGTCTTAGTCGTGTAACGCTCTGAAATGGGCGGCCATAGCGGGTGAAAGCCCCGTACACTCATGAGGTTTACAACATGACTATTGGTGTAGTCGGTCGAAAATCCGGTATGACCCGTATTTTCACCGAAGAAGGTGTCTCCATTCCGGTCACGGTCATTGAGATCGAGCCGAATCGCGTCACCCAGTTCAAAACTGAAGAGACCGATGGCTATCGTGCAGTGCAAGTCACTGTAGGTGAGCGTCGTGCTTCGCGTGTGACTGCTGCTCAAGCAGGTCACTTCGCTAAAGCGAACGTTGCCGCTGGTCGCGGTGTCTGGGAATTCCGTCTTGAAGACGGCGAGTACCAGGCTGGCGACTTGATCAATGCTGAAATCTTCGCTGCAGGCCAACTGGTAGACGTTACCGGTCAGTCCAAGGGTAAAGGCTTTGCCGGTACCATCAAGCGTTGGAACTTCCGCGGTCAAGATAACACCCACGGTAACTCCGTTTCCCACCGCGTCCCTGGCTCTATCGGCCAGTGCCAGACTCCTGGTCGTGTATTCAAGGGCAAAAAAATGTCCGGTCATATGGGCGCTGAGCGCGTGACCGTGCAGTCCCTGGAAGTTGTGCGCGTCGACGCTGAACGCAATCTGCTGCTCGTCAAGGGTGCTGTTCCTGGCGCTACTGGCGGCAACCTGGTTGTGCGTCCGGCAGCCAAGGCTCGCGGTTAAGGGGAAGCTGAAATGCAATTAAATGTAAATGACGCTCAAGCGATCGAAGTTTCCGAACTGACTTTCGGCGGCGAGTTCAACGAGACGCTGGTTCACCAAGCAGTCGTGGCCTACATGGCCGGCGGCCGTCAAGGTAGCAAGCAGCAAAAAACCCGTTCCGACGTTTCCGGTGGCGGCAAGCGCCCATGGCGTCAGAAAGGTACTGGCCGTGCTCGTGCCGGTACCATCCGTAGCCCAATCTGGCGCGGCGGCGGTACCACCTTTGCAGCGCGTCCTCAGGACCACTCGCAAAAGCTGAACAAGAAGATGTATCGCGCTGCTCTGCGCTCCATCCTTGCTGAGCTGGTACGTACCGATCGTCTGGTCGTGGTTCAGGACTTCGCTGTTGAAGCTCCAAAAACCAAAGACCTGCTGAACAAGCTGAATGGCATGGGTCTGACTGACGTCCTGATCGTGTCTGACGCTGTTGATCAGAACCTGTACCTGGCTGCTCGCAACCTGCCACACGTCGATGTACGTGACGTGCAAGGTTCCGATCCAGTTAGTCTGATCGCATACGACAAGGTGTTGATCACCGTGTCGGCCGTGAAGAAATTCGAGGAGCTGCTGGGATGAACCAGGAACGCGTATTTAAAGTTCTGCTTGGCCCGCACGTTTCCGAGAAGGCTACGGTTCTGGCAGACAAAAAAGGTCAGTTCGTTTTCAAGGTTGCTACTGATGCAACCAAGCTGGAAATCAAGAAGGCCGTCGAAAGCCTGTTCAGCGTGAAAGTAGAGCGTGTGACTACCCTGAACGTTCTGGGTAAAAGCAAGCGCACTGCTCGCGGTCTGGGCAAGCGTAATGACTGGAAGAAGGCAGTTATCTCCCTTCAGCCAGGCCAAGATCTCGATTTCAGCAGCAGTGCTGAGTAAGGAAGGGGTGCATCATGGCAATCGTTAAATGCAAACCGACTTCCCCTGGCCGCCGTTTTGTGGTCAAGGTGGTCAACCAGGAGCTGCACAAAGGC
Organism: Pseudomonas sp. TE3644; assembly: GCF_056278815.1. Classification (NCBI taxonomy): domain Bacteria; kingdom Pseudomonadati; phylum Pseudomonadota; class Gammaproteobacteria; order Pseudomonadales; family Pseudomonadaceae; genus Pseudomonas; species Pseudomonas sp. TE3644. Next base: position 7,095,186 of record NZ_JBWBQF010000001.1, read on the forward strand.
GCTCCTCACGCACCGCTGCTCGAGAAAAAATCGAAGTCTGGTGGTCGTAACAACAATGGCCGCATCACTACTCGTCACGTAGGTGGTGGTCATAAGCAGCATTACCGTCTGGTCGACTTCCGTCGCAACGACAAGGATGGCATCGCTGCCACCGTCGAGCGTATCGAATACGATCCAAACCGTACTGCTCACATCGCACTGCTGCTGTACGCAGACGGCGAGCGCCGCTACATCATCGCCCCTAAAGGCGTGAGTGCTGGCGACCAGCTGATCGCAGGCGCTCTGGCTCCAATCAAGCCAGGCAACTCCCTGCAACTGCGCAACATCCCAGTGGGTAGCACCATTCACGGCATCGAACTGAAGCCGGGCAAAGGTGCTCAAATCGCTCGTTCCGCTGGTGCTTCGGCTCAGCTGATCGCTCGCGAAGGTGTCTATGTGACCCTGCGTCTGCGCTCTGGTGAAATGCGTAAAGTCCTGGCTGAATGCCGTGCGACCCTGGGCGAAGTCTCGAACTCCGAGCACAGCCTGCGTTCGCTGGGTAAAGCTGGTGCCAAACGCTGGCGTGGCGTTCGCCCAACCGTTCGTGGTGTTGCCATGAACCCGGTTGACCACCCACATGGTGGTGGTGAAGGTCGTACCTCCGGTGGTCGTCATCCGGTATCGCCATGGGGCTTCCCGACTAAGGGCGCGAAGACTCGTGGTAATAAGCGTACCGACAAAATGATCGTCCGTCGTCGCAAGTAAATAGAGGGATACGACAGTGCCACGTTCTCTGAAAAAAGGTCCTTTTATTGATCTTCACCTACTGAAGAAGATCGAAGTGGCGGCGGAAAAGAACGATCGCAAACCGGTGAAAACCTGGTCGCGTCGTTCGATGATCCTGCCACAAATGGTCGGTCTGACCATCGCAGTACACAACGGTCGTCAACACGTCCCAGTTCTCGTTAACGAAGACATGGTCGGCCACAAACTGGGCGAGTTCGCCGGTACCCGCACATATCGTGGGCACGTGGCTGACAAGAAAGCCAAGCGTTAAGGGGTAAGGAAATGGAAGTAGCCGCTAAGTTGTCGGGCGCTCGAATCTCCGCCCAGAAAGCCCGCTTGGTCGCCGACCAGATCCGCGGGAAGAAGGTGGGCGAAGCGCTCAACCTGCTGGCTTTTAGCAGTAAAAAAGCCGCGGAAATCATCAAGAAAGTGCTGGAGTCGGCCGTAGCCAACGCCGAGCACAACGAAGGCGCAGACGTTGATGACCTGAAGGTCTCCACCGTTTTCGTTAACGAAGGGCGTTCGCTGAAGCGCATCATGCCGCGTGCCAAAGGCCGCGCTGATCGCATCGTCAAGCGGTCTTGCCATATCACTGTCAAGGTTGCTGACAAGTAACGGAGTCGATCAGATGGGTCAGAAAGTACATCCCATTGGCATTCGCCTGGGAATCGTCAAGGAGCACACCTCCGTCTGGTACGCAGACGGTCGGACTTATGCGGACTACTTGTTCGCAGATCTGAAGGTGCGTGAGTATCTCCAAGACAAACTAAAAAGCGCGTCCGTAAGCCGTATCGATATCCATCGTCCGGCTCAAACTGCACGCATCACCATCCACACCGCTCGTCCAGGTATCGTTATCGGGAAGAAAGGTGAAGATGTTGAGAAACTGCGTCAGGACCTGACCAAGCAGATGGGTGTGCCTGTGCACATCAATATCGAAGAAATCCGCAAGCCGGAACTCGACGGTATGCTGGTTGCCCAGAGCGTAGCTCAGCAGCTGGAGCGTCGCGTAATGTTCCGTCGCGCTATGAAGCGCGCCGTACAGAACGCCATGCGCATTGGTGCCAAAGGCATCAAAATCCAAGTGAGCGGTCGTCTCGGCGGTGCTGAAATCGCACGTACTGAATGGTATCGCGAAGGTCGTGTGCCACTGCACACCCTGCGTGCCGATATCGACTATGCCACCTACGAAGCTCACACCACTTACGGTGTGATCGGTGTGAAGGTTTGGATCTTCAAAGGCGAAGTAATTGGTGGTCGCCAAGAAGAACTGAAACCACAAGCACCAGCGCCTCGTAAAAAAGCTGCTAAGTAAGGGGTACGCCAAATGTTGCAACCTAAGCGTACGAAGTTCCGCAAGCAGATGACTGGCCACAACCGTGGTCTGGCACTGCGCGGTAGCAAAGTCAGCTTCGGCGAGTTCGCCTTGAAAGCTGTTGCCCGCGGTCGTCTCACCGCCCGTCAGATCGAGTCGGCACGTCGTGCCCTGACCCGTCACGTAAAACGTGGCGGCAAGATCTGGATCCGTGTATTCCCGGACAAGCCGATCTCCAAGAAGCCTCTCGAAGTGCGGATGGGTAAAGGTAAGGGTTCCGTCGAGTACTGGGTTGCCCAGATTCAGCCAGGCAAAGTCCTGTATGAAATCGAGGGTGTTTCTGAAGAGCTGGCGCGTGAGGCATTCGCCTTGGCAGCTGCAAAGCTGCCTCTCGCCACCTCCTTTGTTAAGCGGACGGTGATGTGATGAAAGCGAATGAACTTCGTGAAAAATCAGCACAGCAACTGAACGAGCAATTGCTCGGCTTGCTGCGCGACCAGTTCAATCTGCGTATGCAGAAAGCAACTGGCCAGTTGGGGCAGTCTCACCTGCTCTCGCAAGTTAAGCGTGACATCGCTCGCGTGAAAACTGTGCTCAACCAGCAGGCAGGTAAGTAATCATGGCTGAAGCCGAAAAAACCGTCCGTACGCTGACTGGCCGTGTTGTCAGCGACAAGATGGACAAGACCATCACCGTATTGATCGAGCGTCGCGTAAAGCACCCGATCTACGGTAAATACGTTAAGCGTTCGACTAAGCTGCACGCGCACGACGAAACCAATCAATGCCACATCGGCGACAAAGTTTCGATTCGTGAAACTCGTCCGATGGCCAAGACTAAGTCCTGGGCGCTGGTTGAAGTTCTCGAACGCGCTGTGGAAGTCTAAGGGCTAGGGGTCGGAGAAATTATATGATTCAGACTCAATCCATGCTCGATGTGGCCGATAACAGCGGCGCTCGTCGCGTTATGTGCATCAAGGTGCTGGGTGGCTCGCATCGTCGTTACGCTGGCATCGGTGACATCATCAAAGTTACCGTCAAGGAAGCAATTCCTCGCGGTAAGGTGAAGAAAGGCCAAGTGATGACTGCTGTTGTAGTCCGCACTCGCCACGGTGTTCGTCGCGCTGACGGCTCCATTATCCGCTTTGATGGCAACGCTGCTGTTCTGCTGAACAACAAGCAAGAGCCGATCGGCACCCGTATCTTTGGGCCAGTGACCCGTGAACTTCGTACTGAGAAGTTCATGAAGATCGTCTCGCTCGCCCCAGAAGTGCTGTAAGGAGATCCGACATGCAAAAGATTCGTCGTGACGACGAGATCATCGTGATCGCCGGCAAAGACAAAGGCAAGCGCGGTAAGGTGCTGAAGGTTCTCGCTGACGACCGTCTGGTCGTTGGTGGGATCAACCTGGTGAAGCGCCATACCAAGCCTAACCCGATGTCGGGCGTACAGGGCGGTATCGTCGAGAAAGAAGCGCCACTGCACGCTTCCAACGTCGCCATTTTCAACGGCGAAACCAACAAGGCTGACCGCGTTGGTTTCAAAGTAGAAGAAGGCAAAAAAATTCGTGTCTTCAAGTCGACCCAAAAAGCGGTTGATGCTTGAACACTGCTAGGTAGAAGACCATGGCACGACTGAAAGAGATTTATCGGAAGGAAATCGCTCCCAAGCTTAAGGAAGAACTTAAGCTGGCGAACGTGATGGAAGTTCCGCGCGTTACCAAGATCACCCTGAACATGGGTCTGGGCGAAGCAATCGGCGACAAAAAAGTCATCGAGCACGCTGTTGCCGACATGGAAAAAATCACCGGCCAGAAGGCTGTCGTCACTTACGCTCGTAAGTCGATTGCAGGCTTCAAGGTCCGTGAGGGCTGGCCGATTGGCGTCAAGGTTACCCTGCGCCGCGATCGTATGTACGAATTCCTGGACCGCCTGCTGGCGATCTCCCTGCCTCGGGTACGCGACTTCCGCGGCCTGAATGCCAAGTCCTTCGACGGTCGTGGCAACTACAGCATGGGCGTGAAAGAGCAGATCATTTTCCCGGAAATCGATTACGACAAGATCGATGCTCTGCGCGGTCTGGACATTACCCTGACCACCACTGCTCGTTCGGATGATGAAGGTCGCGCCTTGCTGCGTGCTTTCAAATTCCCGTTCCGCAACTGATTGGAGTAGGAAAATGGCCAAGAAGAGCATGAAAAACCGTGAGCTGAAGCGTCAGCTGACGGTCGCTAAATACGCCAAGAAGCGTGCTGAGCTCAAAGCAATCATCGTGAATCTGAACGCAAGTGACGAAGAGCGTTGGAATGCTGCAGTAGCTCTGCAGAAGCAGCCACGTGACGCAAGCGCCTCGCGCATGCGTAACCGCTGCCGCATCACTGGTCGTCCGCACGGCGTTTACCGCAAGTTCGGCCTGGGCCGTAACAAGCTGCGTGAAGCAGCAATGCGCGGTGACGTACCAGGTCTGGTTAAAGCCTCCTGGTAAGCCGTACTCCCAAAGTCCTGGCGGCGGGTTGAGCAATCAGCCGACCGCCGGTGACCTTGAGAACGAATCAAGCCCCTCACGGGGCTTGATTCATTTCTGGGGTATGTCTAGAATGACCGGCTCGCCTGAGCCTGGGTTTTCGGACCGCAGTCAGCTCGGCGACGTAGTAGCCGAAAGGCTAAATATTTTTGTAACAGGAGCGTCTAGCCCATGAGTATGCAGGACCCGTTAGCGGACATGCTAACTCGAATCCGTAATGCCCAGATGGCTGAAAAGTCCGTCGTAAGCATGCCATCTTCCTCGCTGAAGGTAGCTGTAGCCAAAGTTCTGAAGGACGAAGGTTATGTCGCGGGTTATCAGGTAAGCAACGAAGCAAAACCGTCGCTTTCCATCGAGCTGAAGTACTTCGAAGGCCGTCCAGTCATCGAAGAAGTCAAACGCGTCAGCCGTCCAGGTCTGCGTCAGTACAAGTCCGTCGATGAGCTGCCAAAAGTTCGTGGCGGTCTCGGCGTATCCATCGTCTCCACCTCCAAAGGTGTGATGACGGATCGTGCTGCGCGCGCTGCCGGTGTCGGCGGCGAAGTTCTTTGCACAGTGTTCTAAGGGGGGATAAGCATGTCTCGCGTCGCTAAGAACCCCGTAAAGCTGCCGGCTGGTGTCGAAGTAAAATTCGTCGGCCAACAGCTTTCGGTGAAGGGTGCCAAGGGCACTCTGGAACTGAATGTTCACTCGTCCGTAGAAATCGTTGAAGAAGCTGGTGAGCTGCGTTTCGCTGCTCGCAATGGCGATCAACAGACCCGCGCTATGGCCGGTACCACTCGTGCCCTGGTTAACAACATGGTCCAAGGCGTAAGCCAAGGCTTCGAGCGCAAGCTCCAGCTGGTCGGTGTTGGTTACAAGGCACAAGCCAAAGGCACCGTGCTGAACCTGGCTCTCGGCTTCTCGCACCCAGTGGACTACGAACTGCCGGAAGGCATCACCGCTGAGACTCCTAGCCAGACCGATATCCTGATCAAGGGCATCGACAAGCAGCTGGTGGGTCAAGTGGCCGCTGAAATCCGCGATTTCCGTCCACCAGAGCCTTACAAAGGTAAGGGTGTGCGTTACGCGGACGAAGTCGTCCGTCGTAAAGAAGCCAAGAAGAAGTAGGGCATAGCAAATGACCGACAAAAAAGTTACTCGACTGCGTCGCGCTCGCAAAGCACGCCTGAAAATGCACGAACTCGAAGTCGTGCGTCTCTGCGTGTTCCGCTCTTCGCAGCACATCTATGCCCAGGTCATCTCGGCCGACGGCAGCAAAGTCCTGGCAAGCGCCTCGACTTTGGACAAAGAACTGCGTGATGGTGCCACTGGCAACATCGACGCGGCCACTAAGGTTGGCCAGCTGGTCGCTTCGCGTGCGAAAGCCGCTGGCGTCTCGCAGGTGGCTTTCGACCGCTCTGGCTTCAAGTACCACGGTCGCGTGAAAGCGCTGGCTGATGCTGCTCGTGAAGCTGGGCTGGAGTTCTAAGTTATGTCAAATAACGACCAAAAGCGCGACGAAGGCTACATTGAGAAGCTGGTTCAAGTTAACCGCGTAGCCAAAACCGTTAAAGGCGGCCGTATCTTCACCTTCACCGCGTTGACCGTGGTTGGTGATGGTAAGGGCCGTGTAGGCTTCGGCCGTGGCAAGTCGCGTGAAGTGCCTGCTGCGATCCAGAAGGCTATGGAAGCTGCTCGTCGCAACATGATTCAAGTTGACCTGAACGGCACCACTCTGCAGTACGCCATGAAGTCCGCCCACGGCGCTTCGAAGGTTTACATGCAGCCTGCCTCTGAAGGTACCGGTATCATCGCTGGCGGCGCTATGCGTGCTGTCCTCGAAGTTGCTGGCGTTCAGAACGTTCTGGCCAAGTGCTACGGCTCGACTAACCCAGTGAACGTGGTACACGCCACCTTCAAGGGTCTGAAAGCTATGCAATCCCCGTCGTCCATTGCTGCCAAGCGCGGCAAGAGCGTTGAGGAGATCGTCTGATCATGGCTACCGTTAAAGTTACGCTGATCAAAAGCATGACCGGCCGCATCCCTAACCACAAACTGTGCGTTAAGGGTCTGGGTCTGCGTCGCATCGGTCACACTGTAGAAGTCCTGGATACTCCCGAGAATCGCGGGATGATCAACAAGGCTTACTACATGCTGCGTGTAGAGGGCTAATCGATGAAACTCAATGATCTGAGTCCAGCGCCGGGTTCCCGTCGCGAAAAGCATCGTCCGGGCCGTGGTATCGGTAGCGGTTTGGGTAAGACTGGTGGCCGCGGCCACAAAGGTCAGACCTCCCGTTCCGGTGGCACCATTGCTCCAGGCTTTGAAGGCGGTCAACAGCCGCTGCACCGTCGTCTGCCGAAATTCGGCTTCGTTTCCCTGAAAGCCATGGACCGCGCAGAAGTGCGTCTGTCCGAGCTGGCCAAAGTGGAAGGCGACGTGGTAACCGTTCAGTCCCTGAAGGATGCCAACGTGATTAACCAGAACGTTCAGCGTGTGAAAATCATGCTGTCGGGCGAAGTTACTCGCGCAGTCACCATCAAGGGTATCGCAGCCACCAAAGGTGCGCGTGCGGCTATCGAAGCAGCTGGCGGCAAGTTCGAGGAATAAATGGCTAAGCAAGGTGCTCTCTCAGCGCTAGGCAAAGGCGGGTTGTCCGAACTCTGGGCTCGTCTGCGTTTCCTGTTCCTGGCGATTATCGTCTACCGAATCGGCGCGCACATCCCAGTTCCAGGTATCAACCCGGACCGCCTGGCGGACCTGTTTCGACAGAATGAGGGGACCATTCTTAGCTTGTTCAACATGTTTTCCGGCGGCGCGCTGGAGCGTATGAGCATCTTTGCACTGGGGATCATGCCGTACATTTCGGCATCGATCATCATGCAACTGATGACCGTCGTCAGCCCGCAGCTGGAGCAGTTGAAGAAGGAAGGTGAAGCTGGCCGTCGCAAGATCAGCCAGTACACCCGCTACGGCACCGTCATCCTGGCTTTGGTTCAAGCAACTGGCATGTCCATTGGCTTGGCCAACCAGGGTGTTTCGTTCTCCGCTGGCATTAGCTTCCATTTCGTCGCAGTCGCCACCTTCGTGGCCGGTGCGATGTTCATGATGTGGCTGGGCGAGCAGATTACCGAGCGCGGTGTTGGCAACGGTATCTCGATGTTGATTTTTTCGGGTATCGTCGCCGGTCTTCCGAGAGCAGTCGGGCAGTCTTTCGAGTCTGCGCGTCAGGGTGATATCAACATTTTCGCCTTGGTAGCTGTCGGTCTGCTGGCAGTAGCGATTATCGGTTTTGTGGTGTTCATCGAGCGTGGTCAGCGTCGTATTGCTGTTCACTACGCCAAGCGTCAGCAGGGCCGCAAGGTCTTTGCTGCTCAGACGAGCCACTTGCCGCTGAAAGTGAACATGGCAGGCGTTATTCCTGCTATTTTCGCGAGCAGCATTTTGCTGTTCCCGGCTTCGCTGGGTGCCTGGTTCGGTCAGTCTGCTGGTATGGGCTGGCTGCAGGATCTCTCGCAGTCGATCGCTCCTGGTCAGCCGTTGAATATTCTGCTGTTTAGTGCAGGGATTATTTTCTTCTGCTTCTTCTATACGGCGTTGATGTTCAATCCGAAAGACGTAGCGGAAAACCTGAAGAAGTCCGGTGCCTTTATTCCGGGCATCCGTCCTGGTGAGCAGTCTGCGCGCTACATTGATGGCGTTCTGACCCGTTTGACCATGTTCGGTGCTCTCTACATGACGGCCGTCTGTCTGCTTCCCCAGTTCCTGGTGGTTGCGGCAAACGTACCGTTCTACCTTGGCGGGACCTCGTTGCTGATCGTGGTAGTGGTTGTGATGGACTTCATGTCCCAAGTACAATCGCACCTCGTTTCACACCAGTACGAATCCCTGATGAAGAAAGCCAACCTGAAGGGCTACGGCGGCAGCAGCTTGCTGCGCTGAGACCCATAAGGTTCGAGGAGTTGGTGATGAAAGTTCGTGCATCGGTGAAAAAGCTGTGCCGTAACTGCAAAATTATTCGCCGCGAAGGTGTCGTTCGAGTAATTTGCAGCGCGGAACCACGTCATAAACAGCGCCAAGGCTGATTGTGATCTGTGCTACAAGCCCAGCAGCTAGTGCGCTGCTGGGTTGATTATTTTGTATTACAGCGATATTATCTCGCGCCCTATTTCTTGGCTTCCGGGGCGTAGGTAGCTGTCAATTGGAGTCCCACTGAATGGCCCGTATTGCAGGCGTCAACATTCCAGATAACAAGCACACTGTTATCTCGCTGACCTACATCTATGGTGTTGGTCGCACTACTGCACAGAAGATCTGTGCAGACACTGGGGTTAACCCAGCCGCTAAGATCAAGGATCTGAGCGACGAGCAGATTGAACAGCTGCGTGGCGAAGTGGCGAAGTTCACCACTGAAGGTGACCTGCGTCGCGAAATCAACATGAAAATCAAGCGCTTGATGGATCTGGGCTGCTACCGTGGCCTGCGTCATCGTCGTGGTCTTCCAGTGCGCGGTCAGCGTACCAAGACCAACGCGCGTACCCGTAAAGGTCCGCGTAAGCCGATCCGCAAGTAATCGCACCAGCGAATCGACAGGAATTTAGTCATGGCAAAACCTGCTGCTCGTCCTCGTAAAAAAGTAAAAAAGACAGTGGTTGATGGCATCGCCCACATCCACGCGTCTTTCAACAACACCATCGTGACCATTACCGATCGTCAAGGTAACGCCCTGTCCTGGGCTACCTCCGGCGGTTCGGGTTTCCGCGGTTCTCGCAAGTCCACCCCGTTCGCTGCTCAAGTAGCTGCTGAACGTGCTGGTCAAGCTGCGCTGGAATATGGCCTGAAAAACCTCGACGTAAACGTCAAAGGTCCAGGTCCAGGTCGTGAATCCGCTGTCCGTGCTTTGAACGGCTGCGGCTACAAGATCGCCAGCATCACCGACGTGACGCCAATCCCGCATAACGGGTGCCGTCCGCCGAAGAAGCGCCGCGTGTAATTCAGGAGACGATAGATAATGGCTCGTTACATTGGTCCAAAATGCAAACTGGCTCGTCGTGAAGGCACTGACCTGTTCCTGAAAAGTGGCGTTCGCGCTCTGGAATCGAAGTGCAATATCGAAGCAGCCCCAGGTATCCACGGCCAGCGCCGCGGTCGCCAATCCGACTACGGCACCCAACTGCGTGAAAAGCAGAAGGTCCGTCGTATCTACGGCGTTCTCGAGCGTCAGTTCAGCGGTTACTACAAAGAAGCGGCCGGCAAGAAAGGCGCTACTGGTGAGAACCTGCTGCAACTGCTCGAATGCCGTCTGGACAACGTCGTTTACCGTATGGGCTTCGGTGCTACCCGTGCCGAGTCCCGCCAGCTGGTTTCGCACAAAGCGATCAGCGTTAATGGCAAGACTGTAAACGTACCGTCCTACCAGGTTCGTCAGGGTGACGTGGTTGCTGTTCGCGAGAAATCGAAGAACCAACTGCGCATCGTTCAGGCCCTTGAGCTGTGCGCCCAGCGTGGCCGCGTTGAGTGGGTAGACGTTGACACTGAGAAGAAATCGGGCGTTTTCAAGAACGTTCCTGCTCGCAGTGATCTGTCCGCCGACATCAACGAAAGCCTGATTGTCGAGCTCTACTCCAAGTAAGGGCTAGAAAATAGGTGCATCCATGCAGATTTCGGTAAATGAGTTCCTGACGCCCCGCCACATTGATGTGCAGGTCGTCAGTCCAACCCGCGCTAAAATTACGCTCGAGCCTCTCGAGCGTGGTTTTGGCCATACCCTGGGCAACGCGCTGCGCCGCATCCTGTTGTCCTCAATGCCCGGCTGTGCAGTAGTCGAGGCCGAGATTGACGGTGTGCTCCACGAGTACAGCGCCATCGAAGGTGTACAGGAAGACGTAATCGAAATCCTGTTGAACCTGAAAGGTCTGGCTATCAAGCTGCACGGTCGTGACGAAGTTACGCTGACCTTGTCGAAGAAGGGTTCGGGGGTGGTTACCGCTGCCGATATTCAGCTGGATCATGATGTCGAGATCGTTAACCCCGATCACGTAATCGCCAACCTGGCGTCTAACGGCGCCTTGAACATGAAGCTCGTAGTAGCTCGTGGTCGTGGTTATGAACCGGCCGATTCGCGTCAGAGCGATGAAGACGAAAGCCGCAGCATTGGTCGCTTGCAGCTCGACTCTTCGTTCAGCCCGGTTCGCCGTATCGCATACGTGGTGGAAAACGCCCGTGTCGAACAGCGTACCAACCTGGACAAGCTGGTAATTGATCTGGAAACCAACGGTACTCTGGACCCTGAAGAGGCTATCCGTCGTGCTGCAACCATCCTGCAACAGCAGCTGGCTGCGTTCGTCGACCTCAAAGGTGAAACAGAGCTGCCTGAAGTCGAGCCGGAAGACGAGATTGATCCGATTCTGCTTCGTCCGGTTGACGATCTGGAACTGACCGTGCGTTCGGCCAACTGCCTTAAGGCGGAGAACATTTACTACATCGGCGACCTGATTCAGCGCACCGAAGTAGAACTGTTGAAGACTCCGAACCTGGGCAAGAAATCCTTGACTGAAATCAAGGACGTTTTGGCCTCCCGTGGTTTGTCTCTCGGCATGCGCCTCGACACCTGGCCGCCTGCAAGTCTTAAGAAGGACGACAAGGCGACTGCCTGATCGTCGTAATCACCGAACGTAAGTTTGGTAAGGAATGAACCATGCGTCATCGTAAAAGTGGACGTCACCTGAGCCGTACCAGCTCTCACCGCAAGGCTATGTTCCAGAACATGGCGGTGTCGCTGTTCGAGCACGAGCTGATCAAAACTACCCTGCCGAAAGCCAAGGAACTGCGCCGCGTTGCCGAGCCGCTGATCACCCTGGCCAAGGTAGACAGCGTTGCAAACCGCCGTCTGGCTTTCGACCGTACTCGTTCGAAAGAAATGGTTGGTAAGCTGTTCAACACTCTGGGCAAGCGTTACGCTAACCGTGAAGGCGGTTACCTGCGCATCCTGAAGTGCGGTTTCCGCGCTGGCGACAACGCTCCTATGGCGTATGTCGAGCTGGTTGATCGTCCTGTTGGCGGCGTTGTAGAAGCTGCTGAGTAAGACGAACAAGCTGTACGAAAAGACCGGGCCTAGTGCCCGGTTTTTTTATGCCCGCATTATCTGCATCGGCAGCCTATCGTCAGCGGCTACTACATTGTAAAAATCTATCGAGCACAACAGATCTATAAATTAGATGTCTTCCCGCCTTTTACTGATACTGACCACCAGCCATTAGCCCGGTCCCATAAGGTCTGACAGAGGAAGACATACCATGAGCCAGAGCAAGACCCTCACCACCGCCAGCGGCGCACCCGTTGCCGACAACCAGAATTCCCGTTCCGCCGGGCCACGTGGGCCTTTGCTGCTGGACGACTTCCACCTGATCGAAAAGCTCGCTCACTTCAACCGCGAGAACATTCCTGAGCGCCGCGTCCACGCCAAGGGCTCGGGTGCGTACGGCACGTTCACGGTCACCAAAGACATCACCGATCTGACCTACGCCAAACTGTTCTCTGAAGTCGGCAAGCAAACGCCTACCTTCCTGCGTTTTTCCACCGTTGGTGGTGAGCGTGGTTCGGCTGACACCGAGCGCGACCCACGTGGTTTCGCCCTCAAGTTCTACACCGAGGAAGGCAACTGGGACATCGTCGGCAACAACACCCCGGTGTTCTTCATTCGCGACCCGCTTAAGTTCCCCGACTTTATCCACACCCAAAAGCGTCTGCCCCAGAGCAACCTGAAAAGTGCCCAGGCCATGTGGGATTTCTGGTCGCACTCGCCAGAAGCGCTGCACCAGGTCACTATCCTGTTCTCCGACCGCGGCATCCCGGACGGCTACCGCTTCATGCACGGTTTCGGCAGCCACACCTACAGCCTGATCAATGCCAAGGGTGAGCGTCACTGGGTCAAATGGCACTACAAGAGCGTCCAGGGCATCAAGAACCTCGCCCCGGCAGACGCAGCACGCATTGCCGGCACCGACCCGGATTACGCCCAGCGTGACCTGTTCGAGGCCATCGAGCGTGGTGACTACCCGCAATGGCGTGTCTGCATCCAGGTGATGACTGAGGCCCAGGCCAACGCTCACCGCGAGAACCCGTTCGACGTGACCAAGACCTGGTCGCAGAAGGAATTCCCGCTGATCGAGGTGGGCCTGCTGGAGCTCAACCGCAACCCGCAGAACTACTTCGCTGAAGTTGAGCAAGCGGCGTTCGGCCCGAGCAACATGGTGCCAGGTGTCGGCCTGTCGCCAGACCGCATGCTGCAAGGCCGTGTGTTCGCTTACGCGGATGCGCACCGCTACCGCGTGGGCACCAACCACCAGCAGTTGCCCGTCAATGCTCCGCGCAGCCCAGTCCATTCGTATCAGCGTGACGGCTCCATGGCGTTTGGCAGCAACGGCGGCGCAGCGCCCAACTACGAGCCCAACAGCTACGGCGACGCGCCCAAGCAGGCACCACAGTACGCGGAACCTTCGCTGGCCTTGAGCGGCGCGGCAGACCGCTACGATCACCGTACCGATGGTGACTACTTCAGCCAGGCCGGCGCTTTGTTCCGCCTGATGAACGAAGCACAGAAAGCCTTGCTCATCGACAACATTGCCAATGCAATGAGTAGCGTTTCCGGCGACGTGATCGAGCGTCAGTTGCCGTACTTCTACCAGGCCGATCAAGCCTATGGTGAAGGTGTTGCCCGCGCGTTGGAGGCAAAACGCGGCTAACTCGAAATGCTAAGGAGAACCGCCCTCATTTGGGCGGTTTTTCGCTGCCAATCATCTACTTTTCTCTGCTTTTTTGCGGTTTTTTACCTTTCTTGCCGTGACGTTCAGCCTGCCTTGGTTCAAACTATCTACTTTCAAGCAAGGAGATGTAGGGCGATGCAAGGGCACCCGGACGTAATCGATTATCTGAACACGCTGCTGACCGGCGAGCTGGCCGCGCGTGATCAGTATTTCATCCATTCGCGGATGTACGAGGACTGGGGCTTCAGCAAGCTGTTCGAGCGTATCAACCACGAGATGGAAGAAGAGGCAGGTCATGCCGATGCGCTGATGCGCCGTATTCTGATGCTCGAAGGCACGCCACGGATGCGCCCTGATGACCTGGACATCGGCACTGACGTACCCAGCATGTTCGAAGCTGACCTGCGCCTGGAATACAAAGTGCGCGCAGCGCTGTGCAAGGGCATTGCCCTGTGCGAACAGCACAAGGATTACGTCACTCGCGATATCCTGCGCGTTCAGCTCTCCGATACCGAGGAAGATCACACCTACTGGCTGGAGAAGCAGTTGGGCCTGATCAAGTCGATCGGTTTGCAGAACTACCTGCAGTCGCAGTTCTAAGCAACGCGGCATGCAAAAAGCCCCGCCATCTCACGATGGCGGGGCTTTTTGTTATCTGGACACCGATCACCGTAGCCGCTGCCTTCAGGCTATGGCCATCAGCCTCACCGAAGATCTCCAGCGAGGCAGAGGGCCAGCGCAGCCTGGCGGCAGCGGCTACACCGTCAGGCGCGATCGCGCGTAAGCAACGGCTTGAGGTAGTGGCCCGTGTAGGACTGTTCCATTTCCGCCACTTCTTCCGGCGTACCGCAGCCGATGATCATGCCGCCCTTGGAGCCACCCTCCGGCCCCAGGTCGACGATCCAGTCAGCCGTCTTGATCACGTCCAGGTTGTGCTCGATCACCACCACGGTGTTGCCGTGGTCACGCAGGCGGTGCAGCACGTCCAGCAGTTGCTGGATGTCGGCAAAGTGCAGGCCCGTGGTCGGCTCGTCGAGAATGTACAAGGTTTTGCCGGTATCGCGCTTGGACAGCTCCCGGGACAGCTTGACCCGTTGTGCTTCACCGCCCGACAACGTTGTCGCCGACTGACCCAGCTTGATGTAGGAAAGCCCCACGTCCATCAGCGTCTGCAGCTTGCGCGCCAGGGCCGGCACGGCATCGAAGAACTCGCGAGCTTCCTCGATGGTCATCTCCAGCACCTCGTGGATGCTCTTGCCCTTGTACTTGATCTCCAGCGTCTCACGGTTGTAGCGCTTGCTCTTGCACACGTCGCACGGCACATAGATGTCCGGCAGGAAGTGCATCTCCACCTTGATCAGGCCGTCGCCCTGGCAGGCCTCGCAGCGGCCACCCTTGACGTTGAACGAGAAGCGCCCCGGGCCATAGCCACGCGAACGGGACTCCGGCACGCCGGCAAACAACTCACGGATCGGTGTGAACAGCCCGGTGTAGGTCGCCGGGTTGGAGCGCGGCGTACGGCCGATAGGGCTCTGGTCGATGTCCACCACCTTGTCCAGGTGCTGCAAGCCGTCACAGCTATCGTGCGCAGCGGCTTCCAGGGTGGTGGCACCATTCAGGGCTGTGGCGCTGAGCGGGAACAGCGTGTTGTTGATCAGCGTCGATTTACCCGAGCCGGACACGCCAGTGACGCAGGTCAGCAGGCCGATCGGGATTTCCAGGTCGACGTTGCGCAGGTTGTTGCCGCGTGCGCCCTTGAGGGTCAGCTGCAGCTTCTTGTTGCGCGGCGTGCGCTTGGCCGGCACCACGATCTTGACCCGGCCCGACAGGTATTTGCCGGTCAGCGAATCAGGGTGGTCCATGACCTCCTGGGCGGTACCTTCAGCCACGATGCTGCCACCGTGCACGCCGGCGCCCGGGCCGATGTCTACCACGTAGTCGGCCAGGCGAATAGCGTCCTCGTCGTGCTCTACCACGATCACCGTGTTGCCGATGTCGCGCAGGTGCTTGAGGGTGCCCAGCAGGCGGTCGTTGTCGCGTTGGTGCAGGCCAATGGACGGCTCGTCGAGGATGTACATCACCCCCACCAGGCCGGCACCGATCTGGCTGGCCAGGCGGATACGCTGCGCTTCGCCACCCGACAGGGTGTCGGCGCTGCGGTCCAGGGTCAGGTAGTCCAGGCCCACGTTGACCAGGAACTGCAGGCGCTCGCGGATTTCCTTGAGGATCTTGTCGGCGATCTCGCCACGGCGGCCAGTCAGCTTCAGGCCATCGAAATAGTCGGTGGCATCGCCAATCGGCAGGCCGGTAACGGCCGGCAGCGTCTTCTCGCCCACCCACACATGCCGCGCTTCACGGCGCAGGCGCGTGCCACGGCAGTCAGGGCACGGCTGGGTGCTGAGGAACTTGGCCAGCTCCTCGCGCACGGTAGCTGATTCGGTCTCGCGGTAGCGGCGCTCCAGGTTCGGCACAATGCCTTCGAACGGGTGCGAGCGCTTGACGATGTCGCCACGGTCGTTGAGGTACTTGAAATCGACGTCCTGGGTGCCACTGCCGTGCAGCAGGATCTTCTGCTTGTCGGCCGGCAACTGGTTGAACGGTTTTTCCAGGCTGAACTTGTAGTGCGAGGCCAGCGACCCCAGCATCTGGAAGTAGTAGACGTTGCGCCGGTCCCAACCACGTATCGCGCCCTCGGCCAAGGTCAGCTCGCCGTTGACCAGGCGCTTGGCGTCGAAGAACTGCTTCACGCCCAGGCCGTCGCAGGTCGGGCAGGCGCCGGCGGGGTTGTTGAAGGAGAACAGCTTGGGTTCCAGCTCGCTGATGGCGTGGCCGCAGATCGGGCAGGCGAAGCGCGCGGAGAAGATCATCTCCTCGAACGGTTCGTCGTCCATGGAGGCGACCAGGGCAATACCGTCGGCCAGCTTCAGCGCGGTCTCGAACGATTCGGCCAGGCGTTGCTGCAGGTCTTCGCGGACCTTGAAGCGGTCCACCACCACTTCGATGGTGTGCTTCTTCTGCTTGTCCAGCTTGGGCAGTTCGTCCAGCTCGTGCAGGCGACCGTTGATGCGTGCCCGCACGAAACCCTGGGCGCGCAGCTCTTCGAAGATCGCCAGGTGTTCGCCCTTGCGCTCGCGGATCACCGGCGCCAGCAGCATTAATTTACTGCCTTCGGGCTGGGCCAGTACCAGGTCGACCATCTGGCTGACGGTCTGGGCTTCCAGCGGGATGTCGTGGTCCGGGCACCGCGGCGTACCCACGCGGGCATACAGCAGGCGCAGGTAGTCGTAGATCTCGGTGATGGTACCGACGGTGGAGCGCGGGTTGTGGGAGGTCGATTTCTGCTCGATGGAAATGGCCGGCGACAGGCCTTCGATGGTGTCGACGTCGGGCTTTTCCATCATCGACAGAAACTGCCGGGCGTAGGCCGACAGCGACTCCACATAGCGGCGTTGACCTTCGGCGTACAGGGTGTCGAACGCCAGGGATGACTTGCCCGAGCCGGACAGCCCGGTGATCACGATCAGCTTGTCCCGTGGCAGGGTCAGGTCGATGTTCTTCAGGTTGTGGGTTCGAGCCCCACGAATCAGGATCTTGTCCAAGAGTGGCCTCGCACGGCGGGCGTAAACACAGGAGTATAAGGCTAAATACTGGATGGATGCACACTATCGGATGACATCCCTGACGTCATACATGACAACTGCGCGGCAAAGCGTCGCCATATACCCCCTCTATCCGTGGGACTGGTAGAATCGCCGCCGGTTCACACGAGGTTTTTCCATGCACGATCTCCACAGCGAACGCATGAGTGGCAGCGAGACCCGCGCGGCTGGCGGTCTGGCCCTGGTGTTCGCGTTCCGTATGCTGGGCATGTTCATGGTGTTGCCGGTACTGGCCACCTATGGCATGGACCTGGCCGGTGCCAGCCCGGCCCTGATCGGCCTGGCCATTGGCGCCTATGGCCTGACCCAGGCTTTCCTGCAAATTCCGTTCGGCATCATTTCCGACCGCATTGGCCGCCGCCCGGTGATTTATGTGGGCCTGGTGATCTTTGCCCTCGGCAGCCTGCTGGCGGCCCATGCCGACTCGATCTGGGGCGTGATTGCCGGACGTGTCCTGCAGGGCGCGGGGGCGATTTCCGCAGCGGTGATGGCATTGCTGTCGGACCTTACGCGCGAGCAGCATCGCACCAAGGCGATGGCTACCATCGGCATGAGCATCGGCGTTTCATTCGCCGTGGCCATGGTGGTGGGCCCACTGGTGACGCGCGTGTTCGGCCTGTCCGGGCTGTTCATCGTCACTGCGGTGATGGCGTTGGTGGGCATTGCCCTGGTGGCCTTCGTGGTGCCCAAGGCGTCGAGCCACTTCACCCACCGCGAATCGGGCGTGGCGCGCCAGGCACTGGTGCCGACGCTCAAGCATCCCGACCTGCTGCGCCTGGACGTGGGCATCTTCGTGCTGCACGCGATCCTGATGGCCAGCTTCGTGGCGTTGCCCCTGGCGCTGGTGGAGCGTGCCGGCCTGCCGAAAGAGCAGCACTGGTGGGTGTACCTGACCGCCTTGCTGGTATCTTTTTTCGGGATGATTCCGTTCATCATTTATGGTGAAAAAAAGCGCAAGATGAAACGCGTCCTCATAGGGGCGGTTGCCACCCTGATGCTCACCGAGCTGTACTTCTGGGTATCGGGTAACACCCTGACGGAGCTGGTGGTCGGCATCGTGGTGTTCTTCACCGCGTTCAACCTGCTGGAAGCGTCCTTGCCGTCGCTGATCAGCAAGGTGTCGCCGGCAGGCGGGAAGGGCACGGCCATGGGCGTGTACTCCACCAGCCAGTTCCTGGGGGCGGCGCTGGGCGGTATCCTCGGCGGCTGGTTGTTCCAGCATGGCGGATTGAATGTGGTATTCATCGGCTGCGCCGGGCTGTTGGCGATTTGGTTGGCCATAGCTGTTACTATGCGCGAACCACCGTATGTGACCAGCCTGCGCTTGCCATTGTCGCCCGAGGCGATACGCGAAGCCGGTCTGGTCGAGCGCCTCAAGGCCGTGCCGGGTGTAACAGATGCAGTGGTGGTGGCCGACGAAGCCGCCATCTATATCAAATTGGACACAGAAATTTTGGATCGTGCATCCCTGGAGCGCCTGGTAAACCCGGCCCCAGAGACGTGCCAAGCCTAGGAGAACGTTATGGCCCGTGGGGTTAACAAAGTCATTTTGGTCGGTACTTGCGGTCAGGATCCTGAAGTCCGCTACCTGCCAAACGGCAACGCAGTCACCAACCTGAGCCTGGCGACCAGCGAGCAGTGGACCGACAAGCAAACCAATCAGCGGGTCGAGCGCACCGAATGGCACCGCGTCTCGATGTTCGGCAAGGTTGCCGAAATCGCCGGTCAGTACCTGCGTAAAGGCTCGCAGGTCTACATCGAAGGCAAGCTGCAGACTCGCGAGTGGGAAAAAGACGGCATCAAGCGTTACACCACTGAAATCATCGTCGACATGCAGGGCACCATGCAGCTGCTGGGCGGCCGTCCACAGGGCGACCAGAACCAGGGCGACAACGGCGGCTACCAGCAGTCGGCACCGCGTCAGCAGGCTCCACGTCCTCAGCAGTCCGCACCCCAGCAGTCGCGTCCGGCCCCACAACAGGCCGCGCCGCAACCGGCTCCGGATTTCGACAGCTTCGATGACGATATCCCGTTCTGATCGCAGCCTGATCGCGCTTCAGCCAAAAGCCCCCGCCATGCGGGGGCTTTTTATTTCCGCGACGTAGCCGCTGCCGAAGGCTGCGCTCGCCCTCTGCCTCGCTGAAGATCTCCAGGGGGCGCACCGGCCAGCGCAGCCTGGCGGCAGCGGCTACACGTGTTCGCGCACCTGCATCAGGGCGAAGCCCAGCAGGTTCAGGCCCTGCCATTGCGCGGGCACCCGCGCCGCAGGGTCATCCGCCGCCAGGCCGATCCCCCAGATCCGGTCCACAGGGCTGGCTTCCACCAGCACCTGATCGAGGGTGCCGGCAAGGAACTCCCCGCACTCAGGGTTCTGCTGGAATTTGGCCAGGTTACCCCGCACCACGATATCGAACCGCTGCGCAAGCCACACAGCCTCGTCATAACCCTGCACCTCGCGCCCTAGCTGTTTGGCCACGGCGGGCGTGGCGGCTGCGAGAATGCGCGGCACAATGGCCAGGTCACCAAACAGCCTGGCCTTGGCCACCATCATGTAATGCTCGGCCGTGGCGTAACGCTCGCCACCCACTTCGAACGGTGAGGGGTACCACTGGCTGAAGCAACTGCGGTCGACCTCATCGGCAAGGCGCGGCGTGTGGCCCCAGAACATCAGGTATTGCACAGTCACGCCCGTATCGATCAGGGCCTGCAGCGATTGGATATCGGTAACGCCATGCATGGCGGGCTCCTTGGCTGTCCGTAAACGACCATTATGCCTTGCGCAATACCTTAGTGGCCGTACAGGCCCACCACATTGCGGCCGGCCAGTGCATGGCCACTCAGGCGTGCCATCAGCTCCTCGCGCGTCAGCCCCTCGGGCAACGACCCGGGCTTGAGATCCGTAGCAATCACGGTCAGCACATAGTGATGCGGCTGATCACCCGGCGCCGGGCAAAAACCGCGGAAGTCCGCAGTGCCGGCGATGTTCTTGCCCACGGTGATGCCCGGCACGCTGACCAGCGCTTCACCTTCCTTGATGCCACCACGCTGCGCCGGGATGTTGTAGGTCACCCAGTGACTGACGCCCAGGCCGTTATGGCCGTCCACATCCAGAATCAACACCGCCATCGACTGCGTTCCGGCCGGCAGGTCGCTCCACGACACCTGTGGGTTATGACGCTTGCCCGTCCCGCATTCGGCCGGGGTGTCTGCGGCGCTGACGTTGACCTTGCCGCCTTCGGCGAAGGCGTCGGTGCTGACTTTCATTGTGGTGGCGCTGGCCATTTGGGTGGCGGCCAGCAGCAGGGTGGTGGTGCAGGTGGTGAGCAGGTGACGCAGTTTCATGAGCAAATCCATTCATTCGCAGCGGGCATGCTTCAGACAGGCGAGCGGCCGCAGCCGACCATCATAAAGGCAGGTCTGGATCCCATGATGAAACTAAGGCTAATGTCCAATGCCCCATGGACGCTGCCGATTGATCCCCGCAGCACAAACCCGCAAAATGCAATAACATAAGCCTCTTGACCGATCGCCACGTGGCCCTGGCCGCGGTCGATCCCTGGCTCACAGACTTAACCGGACCGGACCTGCTGACTCTATGCGAATGCGCCTTATGCTGTTGGGCGGCGGTAATGCCCTTGGGCAAGCGCTGATTCGTCTCGGGGCGGAGGAAGACATCGGCTTCCTCGCTCCCCGCCCGCCGGAAAGCGGTTGGGATGCGGCGAGCCTCACCCAGTTGCTCGATGACACCCGCCCCGATGCACTGATCAACCTTGCCTACTATTTCGACTGGTTCCAGGCCGAAAGCGTCAGTGAGACCCGGCTGGCCCAGCAGGAGCGCTCCGTGGAACGCCTGGCCGAACTGTGCCAGCACCATCAGATTGTGCTGGTGCAGCCGTCCAGCTATCGGGTGTTCGATGGCTCGCGTGCCACTGCCTACAGCGAGAAAGACGAACCCGTGCCCCTGGGCCTGCGTGGCCAGGCGCTGTGGCGCATCGAGCAGAGCGTGCGCGCCACCTGCCCGCAGCATGTGCTGCTGCGTTTCGGCTGGTTGCTGGATGACAGCGCCGACGGCGTGCTGGGGCGTTTCCTCACGCGGGCCGAGCAGCCGCAGGAAATCCTGCTGGCCGATGACCGTCGCGGCAATCCCACGCCCGTGGACGATGCGGCCCGGGTGATCATCTCGGTGCTCAAGCAACTGGACTGTGAGGCGCCCCTGTGGGGCACCTACCACTACGCCGGCAACGAGGCCACTACGCCGCTGGCGCTGGGCCAGGCGATCATCAGCGAGGCGGCCACGCTGCACAAGCTGGCCATCGAAGCACCGACCGCCCAGGCCCACGCCGCGCGGCCCGACGCCGCCGACGAGCCGCAGCACGCGGTGCTGGCCTGCAAGAAAATCCTTCATACCTTCGGGATCAAGCCCCGCGCCTGGCGCTCCGGGCTCCCAAGCCTACTGGACAGATATTACCGACATGGCTGATGCACCTGTACTGATCACCGGGGGCGCCGGTTTCATCGGCTCCAACCTGGTGGATGCCCTGCTGGAAAAGGGCCATGCCGTCCGGGTCCTCGATGACCTTTCCATGGGCAAGCGTTCCAACCTGCCGCTGGACAATCCGCGGGTTGAATTGATCGAGGGCGACGTCGCCGATGCTGCCTTGGTGGCTCGCGCTGCCCAAGGCTGCAAGGCCGTGGTGCATTTGGCCGCCGTGGCCTCGGTGCAGGCGTCAGTGGACGACCCGGTCAAGACCCACCAGGCCAACTTCGTAGGCACCCTGAATGTCTGCGAGGCCATGCGCATCGCCGGCATCAAGCGCGTGGTGTTTGCCTCCAGTGCTGCGGTGTACGGCAACAATGGTGAAGGCGAAGCGATTGCCGAAGACACGCCCAAGGCACCGCTGACCCCTTACGCGTCGGACAAGCTGGCCAGCGAGTACTACCTGGACTTCTACCGCCGTCAGCATGGCCTGGAGCCGGCGATCTTCCGCTTCTTCAACGTATTCGGTCCACGCCAGGATCCATCGTCGCCGTATTCGGGTGTGATCAGCATCTTCTGCGAGCGCGCCCAGGCCGGTCTGCCGATCAGCCTGTATGGCGACGGCGAGCAGACCCGCGACTTCATCTATGTAGGTGATCTGGTGGCGGTGCTGATGCAGGCACTGGAAGCGCCAGGCGTGGAGGAGGGCGCGGTGAACGTCGGCCTTAACCAGGCCATGAGCCTCAACCAGTTGCTGGCCGAGTTGAAGTCGGTGTTGGGCAGCTTGCCCGAGGTCAGTTATGGCGAAGCGCGCCCGGGGGACATCAAGCATTCGCGGGCCAACAATGCACGCCTGCTGCAGCGCTTTACCCTGCCTGAAATCACCCCCATGGCCACCGGCCTGCGCAACTTGCTGGGCCTGTAAAACACCGTAGCCGCTGCCGCCAGGCTGCGCTGGCCCCTGAGTTCACTGCAGATACCCAGTGTGAACGAGGGACAGCGCAGCCTGGCGGCAGCGGCTACAGGCTTAGAACTTGTAACCCACACCCACCATGTAAACCCACGGATCAACGTCCACATTGACCTTGGTGCGGCCCACGCCCAGGGCGGTCGGGCCGTCGACGCTGGCCTGGGTGTCGATGTCCACGTACCACACGGCGGCGTTGACCATGATGTGGTCCGTCAGCATGTAGTCCGCGCCAATCTGCGCTGCCCAGCCCCACGAGTTTTTCAGGTTCAGGTTGCTGAAGCCTTCCGACTTGCGCTCGCTGGTCAGGTCTTCACCGTAGAACCAGGTGTAGTTAAGGCCTACGCCGGCATAGGGCTGGAACTTGGAGCTGGCTTCCATGGGGTAGTACTGCAGCGACAGGGTCGGTGGCAGTTGCTTGATATCAGCCAGTTTGCCGTCCAGGCCGGACACGCCGGTGGCAGAGCTGACGCCCTTGACGCCCACCTTGTGCTGGAACGGCGTGGCCGCCAGCAGTTCCAGGCCCACATGGTCAGTCAGCATGTAGGCGAAGGTCAGGCCCAGCTGGGTGTCGTTGCTCAGGGTGGCCTTGGTGCCGGAAACCTTGGCGCCGTCCAGCTTCAGGTTGCCGCTGTCTTCGTTGGGCGCGGTTTCGATGGCGCCCGCGCGGACGATGAAATCACCGGCTTGGTGAGCGTGGGCGAAGGGAGTGACGAGGGCCAGGCTGAGCAGCGAGGCTCCCAGGAGTTTCGAGTTCATCGGGTCTTCCATGGGCAAGGGGACAAAGGCTTGGCCCATGGTAGGAAGGCTCTGGAGCAGGTGTTTTGACTCAGCTCAATAAAACTGTCATTTAACGGCTGCCGATCACTCCGGCAGCTCGTAGATGTAGATCTTGTCGGCTTCCATCTGATAGCCCGCATCAGCCAGCTCGCTGTCAGACCTTTTCACCCGCATGGTGCCTTCCACCCAGAACGCCTGGTACAGGTCGTCGAGCTTGACCCCGACCTGGCTGGTCACGTGCACGATCTGGTTCGACGGTGGCGGCGGCACGTGGATGCAGGCGCCGTAGTACGGCACCAGCAGGAAGTCGGTGGTGCGCCCATCGTCGCTGACTTCCAGCGGCACAATGAAACCGGGCATCTTCACGTTCTGGCCGTCCAGCGCCTTGACCACCGGCGCGTCGGGTTGCTGCTGCTTCACCGCTGGCGCCGACTCCATGTCGGTGCCCATCTTCGACAGGTCGTGCATCGGTGTCATCTGCGGGGCGACCTTGGGCGCGTCGGGCGGAATCATTTCCGCCCAGGTCAGCTCGCGAGGTTGCGCCGCCCATAGGCTGGGGGCGGCGATCATCAGCAGGAACAACAGGGCGGCTTTCATATCGGGACGGCTCACAGGTGAATGGACAAGCCATCGGCCAGTGACTGCCGATACGCGCGCCAGGCCGGTACGGCGCCCATGACCAGGGCTGCGGCGAGGATAATCCCCAGCAGCGACCATTCATAGGCGGTGGGTGCCGACAATGGCAAATACAGGCCGTAGTTGGCCTGCACATAGCCCTGCGCTGCGGCGATGCCGGCATACAGCAGCGCCACGCCAGCGACGATGCCGCACAGGGCCAGGGAGAACGCCTCCAGGATCAGCAGGCTGGCGATATGCCAAGGCCGGGCGCCCACCGAGCGCAGGATGGCCATCTCCCGGCGCCGCTCGTTGAGGCTGGTCAGGATAGCCGTGAGCATGCCGATCAGGCCGGTCAGCACCACGAACAGCGACACCACGAACAAGGCTTTCTCGGCCGTGCCCATCAGCCCCCACAGTTCCTGCAGGGCCACGCCGGGCAGGATGGCCAGCAGCGGCTCGCCGACGAAGTCGTTGATTTCACGCTGCAGGGCAAAGGTCGAGATCTTGTTGTTGAGCCCCAGCATCATGGCCGTGATCGCCGTGGGCGTGAGGTCCATGTTACGTGCCTGGTCAGCGCTGATGCGCCCGGCGCCACGGGCGGGCACGCCGTTGTGCCAGTCAATGTGAATGGCCTCCATGCCGCCCAGGCTGATGTGCAGCGTGCGGTCCACCGGCGTACCGGTGCGCTTGAGGATGCCAACCACGGTGAACGGCTTGTCGTCGTGCTTGACCAGGCTGATGGCGGCGGTGCCATGGGCCAGCACCAGGCTGTCACCCAGTTTGTAATGCAGGGCCTCGGCCACTTCGGCGCCCAGTACCACTTCGAACGGATCGGTGGCGAAGAAGCGCCCGGCCGACATTTCCAGCGGCTGGTGATGGCCGTACTGGTAATGCTCGAAGTAGGACTGGTCGGTGCCCAGTACCCGGTAGCCGCGGTGCGAATCACCCAGCGACATGGGGATGGCCCACTTCACCCGCGGGTCGTGGGCGTAGTGCTCGAAGCTGTCCCAGCGGATGTTGTTGGTGGCGTTGCCGATGCGGAACACCGAGTACAGCAGCAGGTTCACCGAGCCGGAGCGGGCGCCGACAATCAGGTCGGTGCCGCTGATGGTGCTGGCGAAGCTGGTGCGCGCCTCGGTGCGCACGCGCTCCACGGCCAGCAGCAGGCACACCGACAGGGCGATGGCGAAGGCGGTGAGGAAGGCGGTAAAGCGCCGGTTGGCCAGGCTGGCCACGGCTAGACGGAACAGGTACATCAGACTTCCCCTGGTACGGCAGGGCGCGCGGCCCGGTTGAGTTCGGCCAGTGACAGGCTGCGGTCGAACAACGGCGCCAGGCTTTGATCGTGGCTGACGAACAGCAGGCTGGAGCCGGCCTCGCGGCATTCGGCGAACAGCAGGCGAATGAAGGCTTCGCGGGCGTCATAGTCGAGGGCCGAGGTGGGCTCGTCGGCGATCACCAGTTCCGGCTGGCCGATCAGCGCGCGGGCAGCGGCCACCCGTTGTTGTTGGCCAATCGACAGGGTGTCGGCACGGCGTTGCAACAAGGCCGGATCGGTCAGCCCCAGGTGCGCCAGCAAGGTGGCTGCGGCCTGGTCGACACTGCCGTGGCGCTGTTTGGCCCGCTCGGCGCGCTGGCGCGAGAAGTGGCAGGGCAGCTCGACGTTTTCGCGCACCGACAGGAACGGCAGCAGGTTGAACTGCTGGAAGATATAGCCGGTGTGATCGACGCGAAAACGATCGCGGCGGCCCTGGCTCATCTGGCCAAGCTCATGTCCCAATACCTGGACGCTGCCGCTGACGGGTTTCTGCACGCCCCCCAGCAGGCCCAGCAGGGTGGTCTTGCCACTGCCGCTGGGGCCCTTGAGGAACAGGGTTTCGCCGGCTTCCAGGCGGAACGCCGGGATATCCAGCAGGGCGGGCTGGCGCGGCCAGGCAAAGTGCAGGTCGCGCAGTTCGATAAGGGCGGTGCTGGTCATCAGAAGCTCAGCGTGCTGTTGTCCGGGGTAGCATCCAGGCCTTTCTGGCCGGCTGGCGCGATCAGTTGTACCACGACCTTGTGGGTGGCCGGGAAGGTCTTGAATACCTGCGACAGGTCCAGGGCCTTGAGCTTGTCCGGCGAGGTGCAGGTGAATTCGTAGGTAGCGTGGATTTCGCTGTGGTGATGCTCTTCGCCGGCCGCGTGTTCGTCGTGGTCGTGATCATCGTCGTCATCGTCGGCAGGCATCGCATCGCCGAACAAGGGGCTCTGCAAGTGCTGGCTGGCCACGCTGCAACCGGCGGCGGCCGGCAGGTTGAACAGTGCCAGGGGCTTTTCCAGCAAGGCGCGCGCCTTGGCCACGGCGGCCTTGTCGGCGTCGGTGGTGGCCAGGTGTTCGAAGCCGACGATGTTCATGGCCGGGGTCTGCAGTTCCAGCGCCAGGGTCTGATCGTCCAGCGCGGCGTTGACGCGGGCGGTGCCGTGTTCATGCGTGTCCAGGCTGCCGTGTTTGACCGTGGTGTCGTCGGCGTGGGCAACGGCCAGAGGCAGCAGCGCGAAGGGCAGGGCAAGCAGAAGTCGGCGCATGAAAAAATCCTGATGAAAGATGAATAATTGTAACGTTATAACAACTTTAAAGTGCCAGCACCATAAAGGCCCAGATGAAATTTTGCGCACCACTCGAACGCAAACCCGTAGCCGCTGCCGCCAGGCTGCGCTGGCCCTGAACCACACTGGAGATCTTTAAGGTTCATGCCGGCCAGCGCAGCCTGCGGCAGCGGCTACGGTGTTCAGTGTTCGGGGAGGTGTGGGAACATGGCCCTTCGCAGACGAGGACTCACCATGCTACGAATTCGCGGAACCATCGGCGCCTGGCCGGTGGACTTGACCATCGAGATGGACGCCGCCGACTGGCAGCACCTGGGCGCGCAATTGAACGTGCAGGCCGAAACCCCGGCCACACCGGCGCCCACGGCAAAACCCGCCGCGCAGAACGACGCCCTGTGGCAGTCGACGCTACAGCTGGTTCAACAAGCGGGGCAGATCAGCGGCCCGGAACTGCTGGGGCAGCTTGAAGGGCTGGCGGGCAGCACGGCGGCGGGCAAGCGCCTGCTGGTGCGCCTGCGCCACTGCCAGGAAGTGCGCGTGGAAAGCGGCGCCGACGCGCCGCTGTATTGCTGGGTCGATTGACTCAGTAGAGGGCGGCAAACAACTTGCGACGGTAGGTGGTGACCAGCGGATGGTCATTGCCCAGCAGCTCGAATACCTGCAGCAGCGTCTTGTGCGCCACGCCTTCGTTGAAGCTGCGGTTGCGGGTGAACAGCTTCAACAGGGCATCCAGGGCCGCCTCGTATTGCTGGCGCGACAACTGCTGGATGGCCAGTTGGAACACGGCTTCGTCGTCGTTGGGGTTCTGCGCGATGCGCGATTTCAGGTCGGCGGCATCCGGCAGGTCAGCCGCCTGGCGCAGGAAGGTCAGCTGGGCCTTGGCGCCGGCCAGTGCAGCCTTGTGCTCATCGCCCTTCACCGCTTCCAGCACGGCCTGGGCTTCGGTCAGCTCGTTGCGCTCGGCCAGGCAGCGCGCGTACAGAATCAGCGCACGGGCGTTGGTGTTGTCCTCGCCCAGCAGCACCCGCAGGATCTCCTCGGCCTTGGCGAACTGGCCTTCGTTGAACAGCGCCTGGGCGGCTTCGAACGGATCGGCAACTGGCGCTTCGGGCATGTGCACGTGCGGCTCCAGCATGGCGCGGATCTCGGACTCCGGACGCGCTTCAGCGAAACCGTCCACCGGCTTGCCGTCCTTGAACAGCACCACGGTCGGCAGGCTGCGAATGCCGAAGTGGGCGACGATGTCCTGTTCCACATCGCAGTTGACCTTGGCCAGCAACAGCTCGCCCTGGTAGCTCTCGGCGATCTTTTCCAGCAGCGGCATCAGCACCTTGCAGGGCGCGCACCAGTCGGCCCAGAAGTCCACCAGTACGGGCTGGTCGAAGGACTTGTCGATTACGTCTTGCTGGAAGCTGGCAGTGGTGACATCGAAAATATACGGCGTGGGCTGGCTCATCGTGCATCTCGAAAAAAGCGGTAATGGTTGCACTATAAAGGCTGGCGCCGCTGGCCGAAAGCGCCTCAGCCGCGCTGGGCGTGGTAGAGGCTGACGTTGCGGAATTCGTGGGGCTCGGCCAGGTCGGGCAAGGTGCAGGCCTGCAAGCGTGCCAGCTGGCGATACACCGGGTGGCTGAAGTCGCGGACCCGGGAATCGGCGACCAGTGCCTCGCGGCCGCGGCTGAGAAACTGGTCCAGCAATGGCAGGTTGGCACGGTCATACAGCACGTCGGCGACCAGGATCAGGTCGAAGCGATCGTCCTCGGCGAAGAAGTCGGCCGAATAACTCAGGCTGACGCCGTTGAGCTCGGCGTTGGCGCGGCAGGCATCCAGCGCCAGCGGGTCCAGGTCGCAGGCCACGACCTCGGCGGCACCCGCTTTGGCAGCGGCAATGGCCGCAACGCCGGAGCCGGCGCCAAAGTCCAGCACGCGCTTGCCTTCCACCCACTGCGGCTGTTCGGCCAGGTAGCGGGCCATGGCCAGGCCACTGGCCCAGCAGAAACTCCAGTAGGGCGGCTCGTGCAGGATGCGCCGGGTTTCCTCGGGGCTGAAGGCGCGGTCCATGTTGTCGCCGTCGATCAGCCACAGGCGCAGGTCGGTGCCCGGCAACGTCGTGGGCACCAACTGTGCGTCACCCAGCAGTTCGCCCAGGGCTTGTTGCAGGGCCTTCATGGCGCCTGCAGCAGCTGCAATTGGCCAAGCGCCTGGGTAGTGGGCTGGCTGACCGGTACGGCCGGCAAATGCAGGATCAGCTGCCCGGACTGGCTGGCGCGGCCACGCAGTTCAACGCGCAGGCCCTGTGGGAAGGCCTCGGGGTTGAAGCGCAATTGGAACGGCAGGGCTTTGCCGGTACCGATCAGCTTGGTGCTGGCCAGCAATTTTTGCGGACGGCTGCGCTCATCCACCGCCAGCAACGCCAGTTCAACCTCGGCATTGGCGGGTGCGCCCAGCACGGTGCCGGTCAGCTCACGTTGGAACGCAGGCAGCGGGCCCAGCGGTTCTGCACCGATGGCGGCGGGTTTGGGGGCTGGCGCCACGGGCGCCACAGGCTTGGGCTTGTCGCTGCTGCAAGCCGCCAGCAGGGCGACCAGGCTCAGCAAAATCAGGGGGCGTAGGGGCATTGGCAGATCCATCGCAATAATTATCCACTGTATACCGCAAAGGCTTTGGCTTGTCTTGCCAGTGGGATGCGCTACCATGGCCCTCCCATTTTTTGTTGCCTGCCACCATGCACTGTCCCTTCTGCGGTGCCAACGACACCAAGGTCATCGACTCGCGACTGGTCGCCGAGGGCGAGCAAGTGCGCCGCCGTCGCGAATGCCTGGCCTGCGGTGAGCGTTTCACCACCTTCGAAACCGCCGAACTGGTTTTGCCGCGCCTGATCAAACAGGACGGCAGTCGCCAGCCCTTCGACGAAGAAAAACTGCGCGCCGGCATGCAGCGGGCGCTGGAAAAACGCCCGGTCAGCGTCGAGCGCCTGGAAGCGGCCCTGGCCCACATCAAGCACAAGCTGCGCGCCACCGGTGAGCGCGAGGTCAAGTCGCTGGTTGTCGGCGAGCTGGTGATGGCCGAGCTGCAGAAGCTCGATGAAGTCGCCTACATTCGTTTCGCCTCGGTGTACCGCCGCTTCCAGGACCTGGACGAATTCCGCGAGGAAATCGACCGCCTGGCCCGCGAGCCGGCCAAGGAGTGAGCATGCCCAGCGAGCAAGCGGTCCTCGACGCTCATTACATGGCGCGCGCCATCGAGCTGGCGCGCCGCGGCCTGTACACCACGCATCCCAACCCGCGGGTGGGTTGCGTGATTGTGCGCGACGGTCAGGTAGTGGGCGAAGGCTGGCATGTGCGCGCCGGCGAACCCCACGCCGAGGTGCATGCCCTGCGCCAGGCGGGCGAGCTGGCGCGCGGCGCTACTGCTTACGTGACCCTTGAACCGTGCAGCCATCATGGCCGCACCCCGCCGTGCGCCGATGCCCTGGTGAATGCCGGGCTGGCGCGGGTGGTGGCGGCCATGCAAGACCCCAACCCCGAAGTCGCCGGTCGAGGCCTCAAGCGCCTGGCCGATGTCGGTATCCAGGTGCTTAGCGGGGTGCTGGAGGCCGAATCCCGGGCCTTGAACCCTGGCTTCCTCAAGCGCATGGAGCACGGCGTGCCGTTCGTGCGGGTCAAGCTGGCCATGAGCCTGGACGGTCGCACAGCCATGGCCAGTGGCGAAAGCCAGTGGATCACCGGCCCGGCAGCGCGCTCGGCCGTGCAGCGCCTGCGGGCGCGGTCCAGCGTGGTATTGACTGGCGCCGACAGCGTGCTGGCCGATGGTGCGCGCATGACCGTGCGCGCCGAGCAATTGGGCCTGGACCCCGAAACCACGGCGCTGGCGCTCAGCCGTCCGCCGTTGCGCGTGCTGATCGACGGCCGCCTGCGGGTGCCGCTGGATGCACCGTTTTTCCAGGCCGGCCCCGCGCTGGTGGTGACCTGTGCCCAGGGCGCGGAGGCCAGCGTGTATCAGCAGCAGGGCCATGAGCTGCTGATGGTGGCCGCCGTCGATGGTCACGTGGACCTGGCGCAATTGCTCCAGCTGCTGGCCGCCCGCGGTACCAGCGAAATCCTCGTGGAAGCCGGCCCCACCCTGGCCGGCGCCTTCGCTCGCCAAGGCCTGGTGGACGAGTACCAACTGTTCATTGCCGGCCAGTTCCTGGGCTCCACTGCGCGGCCCTTGCTGGACTGGCCGCTGGCGCGCATGGCCGAGGCACCTCGGCTGAAAATCATTGAAATGCGTGCCGTTGGGGATGACTGGCGAGTCATCGCAATACCTGCCCCGACGGCAAGCGTATAATTTGCACCTCGCGCCCAGCGCAGGCCCGGTTCCGTAGGAGGACCCATGTTCACCGGCATTATCGAATCCATCGGCAGCATCCGTTCGTTGACCCCCAAGGGCGGTGACGTACGTGTTTACGTAGAAACCGGCAAGCTGGACCTCGCCGACGTCAAACTGGGCGACAGCATCGCCGTCAACGGCGTGTGCCTGACTGCAGTGGAACTGCCGGGCGACGGCTTCTGGGCCGACGTCAGCCGCGAGACCCTGGACTGCACCGCGTTCCACGAGCTCAAGGCCGGCAGCCGCGTCAACCTGGAAAAGGCCCTGACCCCAAGCTCGCGCCTGGGCGGCCACCTGGTCAGCGGCCACGTCGACGGTGTCGGCGAAATCGTTTCGCGCGAGGAAAACGCCCGCGCCATCCAGTTCCGCGTGCGCGCGCCCAAGGAGCTGGCCAAGTACATCGCCCACAAAGGCTCGATCACCGTCGACGGCACCAGCCTGACCGTGAACGCCGTGGACGGCGCCGAGTTCGAACTGACCATCGTCCCGCACACCCTGGCCGAAACCATCATGGCCGACTACCGTGCCGGCCGTAAGGTCAACCTGGAAGTGGACCTGCTGGCCCGTTACCTGGAGCGCCTGCTGCTGGGCGACAAGGCGGCCGAGCCGTCCGCCGGTGGCATCACCGAGAGCTTCCTGGCCGCCAACGGCTACCTCAAGTCCTGATATAGGGGGTGCCGCGTGGCGCTCAACACAATCGAAGAACTGGTGGAAGACATCCGCCAGGGCAAGATGGTCATCCTGATGGATGACGAAGACCGTGAAAACGAAGGCGACCTGATCATGGCCGCCGAGTGCTGCCAGGCCGAGCACATCAACTTCATGGCCAAGCACGCCCGCGGCCTGATCTGCATGCCCATGACCCGTGAGCGCTGCGAGCTGCTGAAGTTGCCGCTGATGGCACCGCGCAACGGTTCGGGCTTCGGCACCAAGTTCACCGTGTCCATCGAAGCCGCCGAAGGCGTGACCACCGGCATCTCCGCCGCCGACCGCGCCCGCACCGTGCAGGCCGCGGCCGCCAAGGACGCCAAGGCTGAAGACATCGTCAGCCCCGGCCACATCTTCCCGCTGATGGCCCAGGCCGGTGGCACCTTGGCCCGCGCCGGCCATACCGAGGCGGCCTGCGACCTGGCGCGCATGGCCGGGTTCGAGCCCAGCGGCGTGATCTGCGAAGTGATGAACGACGACGGCACCATGTCCCGTCGCGCGGAACTGGAAACCTTCGCGGCCGAACACAACATCAAGATTGGCACCATCGCCGACCTGATTCACTACCGGATGATCCACGAACGTACCGTTCAGCGGATTGCCGAGCAGCCGCTGGACAGCGAACTGGGTCAATTCAACCTGGTCACCTACCGCGATGCCGTGGAAGGCGACGTGCACATGGCGCTGACCCTGGGCACCATCTGCGCCGAGGAACCGACCCTGGTGCGGGTGCACAACATGGACCCATTGCGCGACCTGTTGATGGTCAAGCAGCCCGGCAGATGGAGCCTGCGGGCCGCCATGAGCGCGGTTTCCGAGGCTGGCAGTGGTGTGGTGCTGTTGCTTGGCAACCCGGTGGACGGCGACGTGCTGCTGGCGCATATCCGCGAAACCGCCGAGAGCGCGCCAGTGAAAAAACCGACCACCTACAGCATCGTCGGTGCCGGTTCGCAGATCCTTCGCGACCTGGGCGTGCGTAAAATGCGCCTGATGAGTTCGCCAATGAAGTTCAATGCGATATCCGGATTCGACCTGGAAGTAGTAGAATACGTGCCCTCCGAATAAACACGGTTTCAGGGTCGCCAGATTGCCAGGCCAGCGCTATGGTTTTTCAGGTGACCCCGCACGTTCTTGTTCGTGACCCATTACCCCATAGGACGCCCTTGGCGTCCTTGCTCTTTAAGACGAGACTCACCGAATGACCCTGAAGACCATCGAAGGTACCTTCATTGCCCCCAAAGGTCGCTATGCCCTGGTGGTTGGCCGTTTCAACAGCTTCGTCGTCGAAAGCCTGGTGAGCGGCGCGGTTGACGCCCTGGTTCGCCACGGCATCAGCGAAAGCGACATCACCATCATTCGTGCCCCTGGCGCCTTTGAAATCCCGCTGGTTGCGCAGAAAGTCGCCCAGCAGGGTGAGTACGACGCGATCATCGCCCTGGGCGCGGTCATTCGTGGCGGCACCCCGCACTTCGAATACGTGGCTGGCGAATGCACCAAGGGCCTGTCCCAGGTGTCCATGGAGTTCGGCGTACCGGTTGCCTTCGGCGTACTGACCGTCGATTCCATCGAGCAAGCCATCGAGCGTTCCGGCACCAAGGCTGGCAACAAGGGCGCTGAAGCTGCCCTGTCCGCCCTGGAAATGGTCAGCCTGCTGTCGCAGTTGGAGGCCAAGTGATTTCCGACGAAAGCGATCGTTTCAACCCGCGCGATCCAAAACCTGCGGATGCTGGCAAACCTTCCAAAAGCATGAAGCGTCGCGAAGCCCGCAAGCTGGCCACCCAAGCCCTGTACCAATGGCACATGGCAAGCCACTCGCTGAACGAGATCGAAGCGCAGTTCCGCGTCGACAACGACTTCACCGACGTCGACGGTGCCTACTTCCGCGAGATCCTGCACGGCGTGCCTGCCAGCAAGACCGAGATCGATGCCGTGCTCAAGCCGTGCATGGACCTGGCCCTGGAAGAGCTGGACCCGGTTGAACTGGCCGTGCTGCGCCTGTCCACCTGGGAGCTGCTCAAGCGCGTCGACGTGCCGTACCGCGTGGTGATCAACGAAGGTATCGAGCTGGCCAAGGTCTTCGGTTCCACCGACGGCCACAAGTTCGTCAACGGTGTGCTGGACAAGGTAGCGCCGAATGTTCGCGCCGCCGAAGTGAAGGCATTCAAGCGCTGATTCACGCGCTTGCAGACCATGGGCGAGTTTGAGCTGATCCGACACTACTTCGCCGCTGCGCCCTGTGCGCAGGCGGGCGATGGGGTGGCGCTCGGCATTGGCGACGACTGCGCCCTGCTGGCCTTGCCAGCCGGCCAGCAGTTGGCCGTGTCGACCGATACCCTGGTGGCCGGGGTGCATTTCCCCGACCCCGCCGACCCTTTCCTGCTCGGCCAGCGCGCGCTGGCAGTGGCCGCCAGTGACCTGGCTGCCATGGGCGCATCCCCCATTGGCTTTACCCTTGCCCTGACCTTGCCGTCGGTGGCCGAAGGCTGGCTGCAACCTTTTGCCGAAGGCCTGAACCGCATGGCACGCCACTGCGGCCTCAGCCTGATCGGTGGCGACACCACGCGCGGACCCTTGAGCCTGACCATGACCGTGTTCGGCGGTGTGCCCGCCGGGCAAGCACTGCTGCGTTCCGGCGCACGGCCGGGCGATCTGTTGTGCGTGGGTGGCGTACTGGGCGACGCCGCCGGGGCCTTGCCGCTGGTGCTGGGCCAGGCGCAGGCCGACGAAACCATCGGTGCACCGTTGCTGGCGCACTACTGGTCGCCATCACCGCAGTTCGGCCTGGGCCAGGCGTTGCGTGGCAAGGCTACAGCGGCGATGGATATTTCCGACGGCCTTCTGGCCGATTGCGGGCATATCGCGTCGGCTTCCGGTGTAGGCCTGGACATTGAACTGGACGCGCTGCCACTGTCGAATGCACTGCTCGGCCTGCTGGGCCGAGACGCGGCGCAGACCGCAGCACTCACCGGCGGTGACGACTACGTACTGGTGTTCAGCCTGCCGGCCGAACACTTGGCGGCGTTGCGCGCAGACGGTTGGGGCATTCATGTGCTGGGCCGGGTGCGCGAAGGGCAGGGCGTACGCCTGCTGAACGCGCAAGGCGCCGACATCACCCCGGTTGTGCGGGGCTATCAACATTTTCGGGAGACACCGTGACAGACCACCCCAAGCAGGTCCCGGCAGAAAACGTGCCGCCGTCGGTCTGGCGCAACCCCTGGCATTTCCTGGCATTCGGCTTCGGTTCCGGCACCATGCCCAAGGCCCCTGGCACCTGGGGCTCGCTGGTTGCCATACCGTTCATCCCCTTGTGGCAGATGCTGCCTGACTGGGGCTACTGGCTGATGCTGGGTATCACCATGCTGTTCGGCTTCTGGCTGTGCGGCAAGGTGGCGGATGACCTCGGCGTGCACGATCATGAAGGTATCGTCTGGGACGAAATGGTCGGCATGTGGATAACCTTGTGGCTGGTGCCCGAGGGTTGGGAATGGATACTGGTCGGTTTCCTGATGTTCCGGTTCTTCGACATACTCAAGCCATGGCCGATCCGCTGGATTGATCGGCATGTGCATGGTGGCGTCGGCATCATGCTCGATGACGTGTTGGCAGGGGTGTTTGCCTGGCTGGCGATGCAGGTAGTGGTGTGGGGCTGGCATCACTTTTGACGGTTGACGCGGTATGACAGGGAGCGTGGGCATGGCCAGATGGATGCTGATGATGGTGCTCGGGCTGCTGCTCGCGACCCGCACCTGGGCGGATAGCGCAACGCCGCCTTCGCCTATCCTGGTGGCCAGCGAGGCATGGAGCGATTACACCAACGCCGACGGCACCGGCCTTGCGTGGGATATCCTGCGCAAGGTGTTCGAACCGGCTGGCGTGCGCGTGCAAGTTCGCACCGTGCCGTACATGCGCGCGGTCGGGCTGGTACAGCGCGCCGAAGCTGACGCCTGGGTGGGCTCGTACCACGACGAGGTCGCCAACACCCTTTACCCCCGTTGGCACTACGACACCGACCACATCTACGCCCTGGGCCTGGCCAACCGGCCGTCCCCCACCCGCGACAACCTGGGCAATTACCGCCTGGCCTGGGTGCGGGGCTACAGTTTCGAGCGCTTTCTGCCAAAGATCAGGCAGTA
This sequence comes from Pseudomonas sp. TE3644, assembly GCF_056278815.1. Classification (NCBI taxonomy): domain Bacteria; kingdom Pseudomonadati; phylum Pseudomonadota; class Gammaproteobacteria; order Pseudomonadales; family Pseudomonadaceae; genus Pseudomonas; species Pseudomonas sp. TE3644. The sequence goes on from NZ_JBWBQF010000001.1 coordinate 7,130,834, forward strand.
CAATGAAGTTCAGCGGCGAACCGGAATCCTGTCGATGCTGAGTCACGATCGCGCCGATTACTACATCGATGCGCAAACCGAAATCGAAGGTGTGCTCAAGGACGCCAGCAACCCGGCCCAGTTCAAAGTCACGCACATTGCCGAGTTGCCCTTGTTCGTCGGGTTTGCCGACAATCCCCGTGGTCGGGCCCTGCTGGCGCTGTTTGACCGGCGCATGGGCGAGTTGGTACCCAAGGGTGAATTGCGCCCAGTGTTCGAGCAGTGGAAGCAGCCTTATCCCTTTGCGCAATAAGCCATCAAACTTCCCGATCTTTATCCCTCATAATTCAGCCTAAGCGTCGCAACTAAGCTGCTGTTACAATGCAGGCCTTGGTTAATATTCATGTCAGATAGTTGATAGGAGCACACGGTGCCCGTCGTTTTTGTCGCCGCTTCCAAGCTGCCAACGCCTTTTGCGCAATTCACCATGCACGGTTTCCTCGATGAGAGCACCGGTCGCGAACACGTCGTGCTCAGCCTGGGCGACGTCGCCGACGGCGAGCCGGTGCTGGGCCGCCTGCACTCCGAGTGCCTGACCGGTGATGCCCTGTTCAGCCAGCGCTGCGACTGCGGCTCGCAACTGGAAGCCGCCCTGCAAGCCATCGCCCGTGAAGGCCGTGGCGTGCTGTTGTACCTGCGTCAGGAGGGCCGTGGCATTGGCCTGCTGAACAAGATCCGCGCCTACGAGCTGCAGGACGGTGGTGCCGACACCGTCGAGGCCAACGAGCGCCTGGGCTTCGCCGCCGACCAGCGTGACTACGCGATGTGCCTGCCGATGCTGGAACACTTGGGCGTGAAGTCGTTGCGCCTGATGACCAACAACCCGCGCAAGGTCAAGGCGCTGACCAACATGAACATCGTGGTGGCCGAGCGCGTACCGCTGCACACCGGTCACAACCCGCACAACAAGCATTACCTGGCCACCAAGGCCGGCAAGCTGGGCCACATGATGGGCAACGAACACCAGAGTGAGGCCGACCGGGCGTGACCCGATCGCAGGTGCGCCGCCGCCTGGCGGTAGCCTGGTGGCAGCAGGTGGCCTTCACCCTGCTGCCGTTGTTCGTCATGAGCTGGGCCTTCGGTACCAGTGACGACCTGATGCCCGTGTTGGCGATGCCGATGTTTATCGCCGGTGTCGCCTCGATGTTTCTCAGCCTGCCACGCTTCGGCGCCTACAAGCGCAGGCTGATCGCCACCCAGCAAGCCCTCGATACCCCACAGGAGCCTGCCGCCTGGATCGCCCTGGCGGCCACGCGGCGCCTGGCGTTCGTGTTTGCCGCACTGCCGGCCTGGATCGCGGCGCTGTCCGTGCTGTTCGGGCTGGAAGCGGTGCCGTTGTGCCTGTTGGCGTTCTCGAGTGTGTTGCTGCTCAGTCTTTATCGCATTCCGCGTCAGTTGGCCTGATGGCCAGGCTGCTCGCCTGTCTGTTGCTGGCGCTGTGCACCACGGCCGGCGCTGCACAGCGGGTGGTCAGTCTGGCGCCGTCGCTGACTGAAATTGCCGTCGAAGTGGGTGGTCAGGATCGCCTGGTTGGCGTGCTCGACGCAGGGCCGAGGCCGCCTGGCCTTGAGGCTTTGCCGTCAGTGGGGCATTACGGGCAATTGGATCTGGAGCAGTTGCTGGCGCTCGATCCTGATTTGATACTGCTGTGGCCGGGCAGTGTCAGCCCTGCCCAGCGCGCGCAGCTCCAGCGCCTGAAGATTGCGACCCTGGTGGCCGAACCCCATTCCCTGGAAGACCTTGCCGCGCAGATCGAACAGATCGCCCAGCCACTGGGGCAGGCTGCCCGCGGTCGTGCGCTGGCCAGCGACTTTCGCCAACGGCTGGCGGCGTTGCGCGAACGCTACCGGCGACCGGTGCCTTTGCGAGTGTTCTACCAGGTGTGGGACGTGCCGCTGTACACGGTGGGTGGCGGGCAGATCATCAGTGACGCGTTGAGCGTCTGCGGTGGGCGCAATGTTTTCGCCGAGCTGGCGCTGCCGGCGCCGCAGGTGAGCCTGGAATCGGTGTTGCAGCGTGATCCGCAGGTGATCGTGGTGCCCACTCAGGCGCAGGCAAATGCCTGGGGCAAGTGGCCGATCAGGGGGAGGGTGGTACTAGGTGATCCGGGGGTCGAGCGCCCGAGTGGGCAGCTGATCGAGGCGCTGAGTCGGCTCTGCGAGCGCATCAACCCGTAGCCGCTGCCGTCAGGCTGCGCTGGCCCTATGCCTCGCTGAAAATCTCCAGTGAACATCAGGGCCAGCGCAGCCTGGCGGCAGCGGCTACAGGTTATGCCAGGTTGAGTGCGGCCAGGCGCTTGGTGATGGCCGCTTCGATTCCGGCCTCATCCAGTCCACACTCGGCCAGCATCTGCGCCGGCTTGGCGTGTTCCACGTACACATCGGGCAAGCCCAGGTGCAGCATCGGCTTGAGCAGGTTTTCACGTGCCAGGAACTCGCTCACCGCAGCGCCAGCGCCGCCCATGATGCTGTTTTCCTCGAGGGTCACCAGCAGCTCGTGGCGGCTGGCAATGTCGCGCACCAGCGCTTCATCCAGCGGCTTCACGAAACGCATGTCGACCACGGTGGCATCCAGCTTCTCGCCCACCTTCAAGGCTTCGGCCAATTGCACGCCGAACACCAGCAGGGCGGCCTTGCTGCCTTCGCGACGAATCACGCCCTTGCCGATTTCAAGCGGCGCAAGGTCGCTGTCGATGGCCGCGTTCGGGCCGGTGCCACGCGGGTAGCGCACGGCGGCCGGGCCTTCGTACAGGTGCCCGGTGGTGAGCATCTTGCGCAGTTCGTTCTCGTCGCTCGGGGTCATGATGACCATGCCCGGGATGCAGCGCAGGTACGACAGATCGTAGCTGCCCGCATGGGTAGGGCCGTCTTCACCCACCAGGCCTGCACGGTCGATGGCGAACAGTACGTCGAGGTTCTGCACCGCCACGTCATGCACCAACTGGTCGTAGGCGCGCTGCAGGAAGGTGGAGTAGATCGCCACCACCGGCTTGGCGCCTTCGCACGCCATGCCGGCGGCCAGGGTCACCGCGTGCTGCTCGGCGATGGCCACGTCGAAATAGCGCTCGGGGTAGCGTTCGCTGAAGTCGACCAGGTCCGAGCCTTCCTTCATCGCCGGGGTGATACCCACCAGGCGCTGATCAGCGGCGGCCATGTCGCACAGCCACTGGCCGAACACCGCGGAGTACTTCGGCCCCGTGGCTTTTTTCGGTGCGGCGGGCGCGTTCAACGGCTCGAGCTTGGTAATGGCGTGATAGCCGATCGGATCGACTTCGGCCGGGGCAAAGCCCTTGCCCTTCTTGGTGACCACATGCAGGAACTGCGGGCCCTTGAGGTCGCGCATGTTGCGCAGGGTGGCCACCAGGGTCGGCAGGTCGTGACCGTCGATCGGGCCGATGTAGTTCCAGCCCAGCTCTTCGAACAGCGTGCCCGGTACCAGCATGCCCTTGGCATACTCTTCGGTACGGCGGGCGATCTCCCAGGCACCCGGCAGGCGCGACAGCACTTTCTTGCTGCCTTCACGCATGCTGGCGTAGGTACGGCTGGAGAGGATCTTGGCCAGGTAGTTGGACAGCCCGCCGACGTTGCGCGAAATCGACATGTCGTTGTCGTTGAGGATCACCAGCATGTCGGCGTTGACCTCGGGCGCATGGTTCAGCGCCTCGAACGCCATGCCGGCGGTCAGTGCGCCGTCGCCGATCACGGCAATGGCCTTGCGCCCACTGTTCTGCAGGCGCGCGGCAACGGCCATGCCCAGGGCGGCACTGATGGAGGTGCTGGAGTGGCCGACGCCAAAGGTGTCGTACTCGCTCTCGCTGCGGCGCGGGAAGGCGGCCAGGCCGTCCTTCTGGCGCAGGCTGGCCATGCGCTCGCGGCGACCGGTCAGGATCTTGTGCGGGTAGGCCTGATGGCCCACGTCCCACACCAGGCGGTCGTCCGGCGTGTCGAAGACGTAATGCAGCGCAATCGTCAGCTCGATGACGCCCAGGCCGGCACCGAAGTGCCCGCCGGTCTGGCCAACGGTATAGAGCAACTCCTGGCGCAATTCATCGGCCAGGGTTTCCAGCTCGGCTTCACCCAGTCGGCGCAGGCCGGCCGGCGTGTCGGCACGGTCCAGCAGGGGCGTCAGCGGGCGTTCGCGGGGAATCTCTTGAAACGTCGTTGGCATCAGGCGAATCGTTATAAATATGAAGTGGCGGCAGTTTAACCTATGCAGCGCTGGCTGCCCACGCGATGACGCATCGGGCTGTCAGCGCCGCTGTTTAACTGCGACGTTCGACAATGTAGCGGGCCAGCTGGCGCAGGGGTTCGGCGGCTTCGTCGAACGGCTGCAGTGCTTCCAGCGCCTGGTCGCGCAACTGCACGGCGTAGGCCTTGGCCAGGTCCAGGCCCAGCAGGGCCGGGTAGGTGGGCTTGTCGCGGGCAATGTCGGCGCCCTGGCGTTTGCCCAGGGTCTGGGTGTCGCTCTCCACGTCCAGAATGTCATCCTGGACCTGGAACGCCAGGCCGATGGCCTGTGCATAAGTCTTCAGCGCCTGGCGCTGTTCGGCAGTGGCACGGCCGCTGGCCAGGGCACCCAGCTGCACGCTGGCTTCGATCAGGGCGCCGGTCTTGTGTCGGTGCATCAGTTCCAGCGCGCTCTGGTCGAGCTTTTTGCCGACCGAACCCAAGTCGATGGCCTGGCCACCGACCATGCCGCCGGGGCCTGCGGCCTGGGCCAGGGCCATGGCCATCTGCAGGCGCACGGCTTCGTTCTGCGGGCTCAGGCGCTCATCCAGTAGGGCGCTGAAGGCCAGGCTCTGCAAGCCGTCGCCGGCCAGGATCGCGCAGGCTTCATCGAACGCTTTGTGGGTGGTTGGCTGGCCGCGGCGCAGGTCGTCGTCGTCCATGGCCGGCAGATCGTCGTGCACCAGCGAGTAGGCGTGTATCAGTTCCACGGCGCAGGCGGCGCCATTGGCCTGTTCGGCCGGCGCGCCTAAAGCCTCGCAGGCCGCGTAGACCAGCAGCGGGCGCACGCGTTTGCCGCCGTTCATCACGCTGTAGCGCATGGCTTCGTAAAGACGTGCCATTTCGGGCACCGGGGCGACAAACAATGTGCCCAAGGCAGTATCCACACGCGCCTGGCAGGCGGCCTGGTAGGTGCTGATCATTCGGGTTGTTCCGCGTCAAAGGGCTCTTGCGTCAGCTCTCCGTCGCGTTCGAGCAGGATTTGCACCTTCTGCTCGGCCTGGGCCAGGGCAGCCTGGCAGTCGCGGGTCAGGCCGATGCCTTGTTCGAAGGCGGCCAGGGAATCTTCCAGCGACAATTCACCGGTTTCCAGGCGTTCGACCAGCGTTTGCAGATCGGCAAGCGATTGCTCGAAATCCACGGAAGCTTTCTTGCGGGCCATGGCGGCTCTCTCGACAGGAGTTGAAACCGCGCGACACTAGCAGAGCGGGGCGCGTCGGGCAAATCAACGGGTGCAAAACACTGTTGCAAAGCAGTCTGTAGCCGCTGCCGCCAACTGAACATCTTCAGTGTACGCGATGGCCAGCGCAGCCTGTCGGCAGCGGCTACGCGAATCGCACTCGGGCCGGTGGTCGCAAAGGTGTTGTGAAGCAGCCTGTGCCTCTGTACTGTACATAAAAACAGTATCGAGAATCCCATGCAGCTGATCGAGAAACTCAGCATCCTCGCCGACGCCGCCAAGTACGACGCCTCGTGTGCCAGCAGCGCTGCGCCCAAGCGCAGCTCCGAAGGCAAGGCCGGGCTGGGGGCGACTGACGGCATGGGTATCTGCCACAGCTACACACCCGACGGGCGGTGCGTGTCGCTGCTGAAAATTCTGCTTACCAATTTCTGCCTGTTCGACTGCCAATACTGTGTCAATCGTCGCTCCAGCGATGTCCCGCGTGCTCGGTTCACGCCTGAGGAAGTGGTCACGCTGACCCTCGATTTCTACCGGCGCAATTGCATCAGCGGCCTGTTCCTGAGCTCCGGCATCATCCGTTCCGCCGACTACACCATGGAGCAACTGATCCGCGTCGCCAAGCTGCTGCGTGAAGAGCACCAGTTCCGCGGCTATATCCACCTCAAGACCATCCCCGAAGCGGATCCGCTGTTGATCGAGGAAGCGGGCCGCTACGCCGATCGTCTCAGCGTCAATATCGAACTGCCTACCGACGCCAGCCTGCAGACGCTGGCGCCGGAGAAACAAGTGGGTTCCATCCGCCAGGCGATGAACACCATCCACATCGGCCGGCAGGCCGTGGCCGATGAGCCCAAGGCCCCCAGCTTCGCCCCAGCCGGGCAAAGCACGCAGATGATCGTGGGCGCCGACGACACCGACGACAGCACCATCCTGCACAGTGCCGAAAGCCTGTACGGTAACTTCAAGCTCAAACGCGTGTACTACTCGGCCTTCAGCCCCATCCCCAACAGCCCGAAAAGCGTGCCCCTGGCAGCGCCGCCGCTGATGCGTGAACATCGGCTGTACCAGGCGGACTTTCTGCTGCGCAGCTACGGCTTCAAGGCTGGCGAGCTGTTCCAGGGGCCGGGGCATCTGGCGCTGGACATCGATCCCAAGCTGGCCTGGGCCCTGGAGCATCGCGATGTGTTCCCGCTGGACCTCAATCGCGCCGAGCCGGCATTGATTGCGCGTATTCCCGGTATCGGCATCCGCACCACGCAGCGGCTGGTCGAACTGCGTCGTCAACGGCGCATCCGGTACGAAGACCTCACGCGCCTGCGCTGCGTGCTGGCCAAGGCCAAGCCCTTCCTGATCACCAGTGACTACCATCCGCAGCAGGCCGAGAGCAGCAGCCTTTTACTGCGCGAGCAGCTGCGCGACCGCCCCGCGCCCCAGCAGATGGGGCTGTGGGGATGATCAGCCTTGATTGCGACGACTTGTTCGGCACCTGGCGCCAGCAGGCACGCTGGTTATTGAGCCATCAGGTAGACCCCAGTCAGGTGAGTTGGGAGGTGGCGGATCTATTTGCCACTGATCACACGCTCCCCGCAGAGCTTGGCCCCTATCAAGCGCGAGTACCCCTGGCGCTGGCCGAGCAACTGGAAGCGGCTGCCAGGTACCGGGGTGATCAGCGCTGGAGCCTGCTTTATGAAGTGCTGTGGCGTGTCAGCCATGGGGATCGCACGGCCATGCTGCCGGGTGATCGTCTGGGCAGCGAACTGCATCGGCGCATCAAGCAGGTGTCCCGCGAGGCTCATCATCTGCATGCCTTTGTTCGCTTCGTGGCCTTGGCTAATGACGATGCTGGCGATGGTCAGCCCGAGTACGTGGCCTGGCACGAGCCGGCCCATGACATCCTGGAAAGCGCCAGCAGCCATTTCATTGGGCGCATGGGGCGCCACCGCTGGTTGATCGCCACGCCCCGCGATGGCGTCTATTACGACGGGCAAGACCTTCACTACCAGCGCCAGTGCCCGCCCGTCTGGCAGCAGATGGCCCAGCAGGTCGACGATCCGCACGGTGAGCTGTGGCTGACCTATTACAGCCATATCTTCAACCCCGCCCGGCTCAATACCCGCGCCATGCAGGGGCATCTGCCCAGCCGTTTCTGGAAGCACCTGCCCGAGGGGGTACTGATTCCGGGCCTGATCAGCGAGGCGCGTACCGGCAAACAACGCGATGGCCAGGCCAGCGCCATCGGCGCCCGGCAAGGCAAACGAATTCTCGACCGGCGATGAGCACTGGTCGACATCTTGAAGTGGTAATTGGATTGTGAAAGGCGAGGCGAGTGGTTACGCTTCGCCCGCCTCGAAAACGGGCTATAAAAGGTGTCGCAGGAACTGACACCCACCACCATGCATTGCAGGAAGCACACATGCGATTTCTTCTCTGGTTGAGCGCCTTTCTCTGGGCGTCCAGCGCCCTGGCCGATACCACGGCGACCCTCGACAGCCCGGTGGGTGGCTGGCGCTACTTCGGTCTGCTCGACCGTACCGAGAACCCGCGCGTGGCCTATCCCACGCCGCCCATCGACCGTGGTATCCAGCGCAATCGCAGCATGATCGAAGGGCAGATCAAGGCCACCTCGCCGATGCGTCAGCCGCATACGCTATCGGTCAACGGCAACGCGCTTGGCCTGTATACCGATGAAGAAGGTCGATTCGCACGCCCCTATGCCTTTGGTGCCGGCTCCAATGGCGTTGAAGTGCGCAGCAGCGAGGGCAAGTCGCTCAAGCGCGTGCAGTTCTATGAAGCCAATGACCAGCGCACGCCCGCCCGTATCCGCATCTTCCTGGCCTGGGACGACCCCAAGGCCGAACTTGATCTGCACATCATCACCCCCGACGGCCAGCATGCGTTCTATGCCAACCCGGTACTGAGCAACGGCGGTGGCCTGGACACCGACAGCGTCGACGGCCCAGGCCCGGAAATGTTCACCATGACCGCGCCGATGCACGGCACCTATCTGGTCTACGTCAACTACTGGGGCAACTACAGTAATGGCGGCTATAACTTTGAGGAGCGCGGCAACCAGAACGAGGTCATCACCTCGCAGATTAACCTGGTGCTCAACGAAAACACTGTCAACGAAAAGCGCGAGAGCTTCGTCGTGCCCTTGCGTGCCATCGGCGACCTGCTGCTGGTCAAGACCTTCACTTACTGAACCCTGCACCGCATGGATGAATCGGGCTTTGCGAACATGAGCGAAAACACAGCTGTACCGGCCGCGCCTGCACCAGGCCCCGCACCTTCCACCGGCAAGCGTCGCAACACGCTGCTGGCCCTTGGGCTCTGTCTGGTGGCAGTGGCGGCGGGCGGCCTGGGTTTGTACCTGCACAAGCCCAAACCGGTGGAGCAGGCGCTGGCCATGGACCCGCTTGGCTTGAGCCATCCCGATGCGCTGCTGGAAACCCGCTCACTCAGCCAATTACCTCGTGACCTGTTGAGTGTGCCGTTCCTGCGCGAAACCCTGACCGAGGATTTCGTCTTCTATTACGAGACCCACGGCGATCGCCTGGGCCTGATCGGCAGTCTGCGGCGCATCATCTATGAGCACGACCTCAAGCTGCAGGATGATTTGATCGAAGCGCTGTTCGACCAGCCGGCCAGTGTCGCCTTGTGGCGCGGTGCCGATGGCCGTCTCAAGGACTTCGTGCTGGTGATGGACCGTGGCGGGCTGGCCAGGCTGCTCGAGCCCCTGGCTCAGGTGGCGCTGGATGACCAGCAGTTGAGCAAGGTCGGCGAGCTGAAAGTGGGGGCCGATACCGTGCCGCTCTACCGTCTGGCCTACAACGCCAGCAAGTCGCTATTGTTTGCTTCGCGTGGCGACAAGCTGGTGGTGCTGTCCAACCCTGACAAGCTCTACGACCACGACGCCACTGCCGACGTGGCCCCGGGCGCTGTGTCCAGCCAGGCCTTGGCTGCGCTGCTGGGTGGCAGCCAATTGTTCCCCGAGGCGTTCGGCTTGCTACCGATGGAAGCTGGGCTCAAACAACGCATTGCCATCAATGCCAGCGTCCTTGCCATGGGCTACCAGCGGTTTATCCCTACCTTTGGCGGTATCCGCCTGGACATGGATGACAAGGGCTGGCACAGCTACCTGGCCCTGCGCGAAACCGACAATTCGCCGGACCTGGATTTCAACCCGGTTTGGCAAGCCATGCCCGTGGGTGCCAGCGCCTGCGTGGCGCTGCCCCTGGCTACCGACCAGCAGCAACCGCTGTTGGTCAGGCTGGGCGCCGACGAGCAGACGGCCAAGGCCCTGACTGGGCACATGAGCGGTGCTGCCGGCCTGTGCTGGTACCCGGATTCGCATCTCTATACGCCGCTGCTGGTGGCTGGCCTCGATACCGCCGATGGCAACAAGCTGGACGCGGACCTGGGTCGGCTGTTCGGCAATAGTGTGGGGGCCTGGGAAAGCAAGGTGCCAGGCGGCCAGTTCCCGGTCACCGAGCTGACTGCGCCCCAGGGCCATCAATGGCAGCGTCTGGTCAGCTCCAATTTCGGCCAGTACCGCAATCGCGACGCCGAGAAGCCGGACAGCATCACCGGCAAGGGTTTCTTCAAGGTCAGCCTGGCACGGCACGGCTCGACCTTGCTGTTCTCCCTGGACGACAAACTGGTGGACAAGGCCATGGCCGCGCTCGACAAACACGTCGCGCCGCTGGCCGATATTGCCCCCAAGGATGCGCTGATGCCCATCTACCTGGGGCCCGATTCACTGGCGCAGCTGATGCAGCAGGAAACCTTCGACAGCCTGCCTCAAGATATGGAACCGGTATTCCGCAACGCGGCCCAGACCCATCTTATTCCCAGGCTGCAGAAGCTCGCCGGCTACGGTAAGTATGCCCTGACTCTGCCCAAGGGCAGCGAACCTGACGGCCTGTGGCAATGGCTGCCCTTGCAGTGGCGCGCACTGTGAGGGTCATCAGCCTGACCCTGCTGGCACTGTTGTTCAGCGCCCGCCTGCTGGCTGCGCCCACGCCTGGCCTGGATGCGCAGCAGTCACAGGTGTTCCGCGCCTGGTTCGTGCGCATCGCCGAGGAGCAACTGACCCAAGGCCCCAGCCCGCGCTGGTACCAGCAGGATTGCGCGGGCCTGGTGCGCTTCGCCGCCAACGAGGCACTCAAGGTTCACGATGACAAATGGCTGCGCGCCAACGGCTTGTCCAACCGCTACCTGCCGCCCGAGTCGGCCCTCACCGATGCCCAGCGCGGCTTGGCGCAACAGTGGCAGCAGGGCGGCGGCAAGGTCGGCCCTTACGTCAATGCCATCAAGCTGATCCAGTTCAACAGCCACCTGGTCAGTCGCGACCTGAACCAGGCGCGCCCCGGCGACCTGATGTTCTTCGACCAGGGCGACGACCAGCACCTGATGATCTGGATGGGCCGCAACATCGCCTATCACACCGGCACCACCACCCCCACCGACAACGGCATGCGCTCGGCAAGCGTGCAGCAACTCATGACATGGAAGGACACCCGATGGATACCCGACGCAGCCAACCCGAATTTCATCGGTGTGTATCGGCTCAATTTCCTGCGATGAGGACTGCCCTGATGGTGCGCGTGTGCCTTTGGCTTTTGTGCCTGCTGGCGCCATTGGGTCTGGCTCGCGCCGAGGACTCGGTGCCGGCCAGCGACTATGCGCCGTTGGCGGGGGAGAGTTTCTTCCTGCTGGCCGACAGCAGCTTCGCTACCGATGAACAGGCCATGGTGCGCCTGGAGGCGCCAGGTCGCGACTACCGCCGGTTCCGCATGGAACCATACGGTGGCGCGGACATCCGCGTGTACCGCATCGACCAGCCCCTGGAGTTTCTCAAGCGGCAGAAGAACCTGCACCGCGTGGTCAGCGAAGGTCAGTTCAAAGGTGAGGGGCTATCCAACACCCTGGCCTACCTGTGGGACAACTGGTACCGCAAATCCCGGCGGGTGATGCAGCGTGCGTTTTCCTATGAATCGCGCAAGGAAGTCACCGACCAGGTGCCCGAATTGAAGATGGGCAACGTCATTGCCAACCCCACCCAGTACGACGCCCAGCCCCAGTACGCGCCCATTCCCGGCCTGCCGCTGGTGACTCAGTTCCGCTATCCGTTGTGGCAGGCCAAGCCGATCCAACCGCCCAAGGGGGTTGATCTGGCCGGCTCGTCCAGCGAATTCATCAGCGTGTCGCCAGGCAATGTCTACATCCCGCTGGGCAAGCTCAAGCCGGGGTTGTATCTGGTGGAAGCGTTGATCGGCAAGTACCGCGCGACTACCGTGGTATTCGTGTCCAACACCGTGGCGGTCAGCAAGATAGCCGGTGACGAGTTGCTGGTGTGGGCGGCACGCAAGCATGAAGGTAGCGCGGTGGCCAAGGTCAAGGTGCTGTGGACCGATGGCCTGGGCGTGATGAGCAGCGGCGAAACCGATGCCGATGGCTTGCTGCGCCTCCAGCACGCCAGCCCAGAGCGCTCGTACGTGATTGGTGAAGACGCCGAAGGCGGTGTGTTCGTCTCCGAGAACTTCTATTACGACAGCGAAATCTACGACACCAAACTCTATGCCTTCACCGACCGGCCGTTGTACCGCCCGGGTGACTGGGTATCGATGAAAATCGTTGGGCGGGAGTTCAAGAACGCCCGGGATTCGGTGTCGCCGACGGCTGGTGCGGTGCACGTCAGCGTCATCGACGCGACCGGCACCACCTTGCAAGGCATGGATCTGAACCTGGATGCCAAGGCCGGTACCCAGGGGCGTTTCCAGTTGCCGGACAATGCCGTCGCCGGTGGCTACGAGCTGCGCTTCACCTATCGTGACCAGACCTACAGCAGCGCCTTCCGTGTGGCCGAGTATATAAAGCCGCACTTTGAAATCTCCCTGGATCTGGCCAAGCAGGATTTCCGCACCAACGAGCCGATCAAGGGCAAGCTGCTATTGATGTACCCCGATGGCAAGCCGGTGGCCAACGCGCGCCTGACCCTGAGCCTGCGCGCCCAGCAACTGTCGATGGTGGAAAACGAACTGCAGTACCTGGGGCAGTTCCCCATCGAGCTGACCAGTACCGAACTGACCACCGATGCCAAGGGCTACGCGAGCATCGAATTGCCGGCGGCCGAGAAGCCCAGCCGCTACATGCTCACTGTGTTTGCCAGCGACGGCGCCGCGTACCGGGTCAAGACCACCAAGGAAATCCTTATCGAGCGCGGCGCGGCCCAGTACCAGCTGGCAGCGCCCGAGCGTTTCAGTGCAGTCGGCGACAAGGTTGCGTTCACGTACAAGAGCGAACAACCCACCTCCATCAAGCCAAGCGCCTACACGTGGGTCCGCCTTGAAGACCAGAGCACCGGTGGCGGCAAGCTGGCGGCAGGTGACAGTGGATTCAGCGTGGCCTTCGACCGCCCGGGTACCTATAACCTCAACGTGATCGACGAGCACCAGCGCGTTCTTGGTGCCACCGGCCATTCGGTGACCGGTGATGGCGTCAAGGCCGTGCCGGGTACCGTCGAGATCGTGCTGGACAAGCCCGAATACAAGGCAGGCGACGAAGCCCTGGCGCTGATCACCTTCCCTGAGCCGGTCAGCGATGCACTGCTGTCGCTGGAGCGTGACAAGGTCGAAGCCACCGCCTTGCTGACCAAGGGCGGCGACTGGCTGAAAATCGACACCATCAGCCCCACGCAGTACCGCGTGCACATACCCGTCAAAGATGCCTTTGCGCCCAACCTGACGTTCTCGGTGCTCTACACCAAGGGCGGGGAGTACAGCTTCCAGAATGCCGGTATCAAGGTCGTCGCGCCGCAGATCGACATTGCCATCGCCACGGACAAGGAGCAGTACCAGCCGGGTGATACCGTGACGGTCGACCTGAGCACTCAATTCGCTGGCAAGCCTGTTCCTGCGCATCTGACAGTCAGTGTCGTCGATGAAATGGTCTATGCCCTGCAACCGGAAATAGCCCCGGGCATCGACCAGTTCTTCTATCACCCGCGCCGCAACAATGTGCGGACCAGCGCCAGCCTTTCCTTTATCAGTTATGACGTGGCCTTGCCCGGCAGCCCTACCGCCCCGGGCAAGGCCAACCGCAGCGAGCGCGGGGTCAAGGTGCTGGAGCGGCCACGTCGCGAAGACGTGGATACCGCAGCCTGGCAGCCCGAGTTGGTCAGCGATGCCAGCGGCAAGGCGCGGTTCACCTTCCGCATGCCCGATTCGCTGACGCGCTGGCGCATCACCGCGCGAGCGATGGCTGATGAAGGTCAGGTAGGCCAGAAGAAGCAGTTCGTGCGCTCGGCTAAACCGCTGTACCTGAAGTGGAGTGGGCCTACCCGGTTCCGCGCGGGCGACCAACCCGACCTGGGGCTGTTTGCCTTCAGCGATGCCGAACAGCCGGTCAAGGTTGAGCTGGTTGTCCACGGCAACGGCCAGGACCAGCGTCTTCCGCTGACCCTGAATAAAGGCATCAACTACGTCCCGCTGCCAGCGTCTGCCCCGGCACCCTCGGGCAGCAAGGACCTGACAGCCGAACTGCAACAGGATGGCAAAACCCAGGACGCGCTGGCCGTGCGTATCACCACCGTCGCTGATGGTTGGCAGACCGTGCACACCCAGGCGCTGGATGTGGCCGCAGGCGACATCCCCCTGGCGCTGCCGGCGGACGCAAGCAACATCCGCCTGCGCCTGGACGACAGCCCGCAGGCTCTGTTCCGTGCCAGCCTCGACGACTTGCTCGAATACCCGTGGGGCGGTGTGGAGCAGACGGCCAGTCAGCTGCTGCCGTTGAGCATCGTTTACCCCACGTTCAGCAGTGATGCCAGCGTGCGTGATCGTCTGCGCCTGATCATGCAGAACAGCCGTCTGCGTCTGATCCAGATGGCCGGCCCGCAAGCGGCTTTCACGTGGTGGGGCGAGGATGCTGCGCCCGATGCGTTCCTGACCGCTTATGCCTACTATGCCGATTGGCATGCCAGCAAGGCGCTGGGGCTGGTGCTGCCGCCTGATCACTGGCAACGCGTCATGGATGTGTACGGCAAGCGGGCAGCGATGACGCCGTTGTTGCAGCGTGCGTTGATCCTGTCCTTTGCGCGGGAGATGCAACTGCCGGTCAACACATTGCTCAGCGGTCTTATGGATGACCTGGCCAAGGCCGGCCCGGGCACCAACGCCAGCTTGCTGGATGATGGCGAGGACAGCGTGATCATGTCGGCGCCGGACTCTGCCCTTGGGCTGGCCAGCGCCAGGGTGCTGGTTGCCGGGCTGGCGCAGCAAGCCAAGGTTGCGCAACCGGAAGCCTTCACACGCCAACTGGATGATGCCCGTCAACGCGTCGCCACCAGCGCGCAGCCCTTTGCGGCGGCACTGGACCTGTCCTTGAAACCGGTCAATGCCGATCAGGCGCGGGATCTGTTGCAGCGCCTGTTGCCGCAGCAATCCACGCTGGAGCGTGCGCTGGCGCTAACCTGGCTTGCGCATAACCTGCAACAGACAGACAAAGGCTCCACCTTGGCCCCGGCTGCCGATTGGCAAGCCGGGAAGGGCGCCACCGGCAACGGTTATTGGCAGTGGCAGGGCAGCGGCGTTCCGGCCGTATTGAGCCTGACCGGTAGCAGCGAGCGCCCTGCGCGTGCGTTGCTGACGTTCGCCACCAAGCAGGCTACGCCCGGCGATCTGCCTGTGGTGGTCAAGCGCCGCTTGCTGCGTTTGGTCCCTGGGGATGAAGCGTTTACGTTCAAGCTGGAAGCCGTTGGCAACAAACCGTTGGCCAGCGACAGTCTGTATCTGGATGAAGTGACCGTCAGCACCAAGGGTGCCCCGTTGAATTTCGGCATGCTCGAGGTTCCGCTGCCGCCGGGGGCTGATGTGGAGCGCACTACCTGGGGCATCAAGCTGATGGGGCAGGGCGCAGCCGATGCTGCTCCGCTGGAGAAGGCGCGCTTTGAGCCGGGTCAATTGGCGTACGGTATCGCTGTCGACAGCCTCAGCGGTGAGCTGCGATTCCGCCACCTGATTCGTTTCTCGCAGAAGGGCCAGTTCAACCTGCCGCCCGTGCGCTACACCCAGTTGTATTCACCACAGCACCAGGCGCAAGAGAATAAGCCGGCGCTGGGCCAGGTCACGGTCAAGTAACATGACCCGTTACCTATTGTGGTTGGTGGCCTTGGCGCTTCCTGTTCTCTGTCAGGCACAGGAAGCACCGCTGCGCCTGGCTTGGCAGCATGGCCAGAGCTACGAGTTGGTGCAGTTCAACACCACCCAGGCGATCAGCCGGGCGCCGCTGCCGGCTGACCTGGAAACGCCCCTGGGCAGTCTGTGGAAGCTGTTCGTCTATGCCTGGTTGGTGGATACCGATCAGCATGAGCCGACCTACTACTGCCAAGGGGAAGACCGAGACGAGGTTTACTGCTGTACACCAGGGGGCAGCATTGCTCGCGACCCTGCGCTGGTGCATTCCTGCGGCCTGTATTTCGAACCGCGCCGGCTGAAAATCGACGCCGGGCAGTGGCGCGCTTATTGGCAGTCCCGCAATGCGCCGTCATGGCTGGTCAGCCTCGATCAGTTGCAGCCGCAGACTCGTGTGCCGGTAGCGCAGTTGCTTGGTGCGCTGCGCACGTTGCCCGCCCAGCAGCAGGCACGGCAGTTACTGCTGGATGTGGTGCTCGACGCCGCTGACGGCCAGGCGGTCGGTACGTTGGGCGGGCGTCTGCGTATCAAGACCTGGAGCTGGTTGGCCGATGGTGACGCCAAGGCGCGGCAGGGTGGTTTTGCTGGCTGGCTACAAGACGGAACACCCATTTGGGTGGGCGGGCGTGGTACCAGCCAGATGGTGCTGCGTCATTACGCGGATGTGCTCGGCCGCTTCCTGCCCGCACCTTGGCCGAAAGACGCTGGCCGTTGCGTGGAAGTCGACCTGTTTGCCCGCTATCCCTTGAAGGCTGTTATCACAACAACCGGAGCCCAGGCACCGGAGGGGGCACTGCAAGGGCATTACCGCGCGGTGTTCAACAACGGCAATGATCTGGATATCGACAGCAGTGGTGACCTCTACCTTCAACAGGACGCAGGGCAGCCACGACTGATCGCTCGTCTTGATCGCGAGGAATACGTAGCCCGGGTGCTGCAGCGCGAGGCCAAGAGTCAGCCAGCCGAAGCGGCGAAGGCCTTGGCGATTGCCATACGCACCTATCTATTGCAGAACGCTGGACGTAC